>NZ_BPQO01000033.1 GCF_022179285.1 Methylobacterium hispanicum
GCCGGTCGAGGGTGTGGGTGAAGAAGAAGCGCAATGCCGAGACGATGGCGTTGAGGGTCGGCACCGGCACGCCGGCCTCGCGCTGCTCGACCTGGAAGCGGCGCAGGTCCTGCGCGGTGGCCGTGTCGGGCCGGCGCCCGAGGAAGGTGGCGAGGCGGCCGACGTCGCGGATGTAGTTGCGCTGGGTCTCGTGCGAGAACCGGCGCAGGCTCATGTCGTCGATCAGGCGCTGGCGCAGGGGGCTGACCGCGCTGGCGGGGAGAAGATCGTGCATCGTGGGGCTCCTCGGATGAAGGAGCCTCGATGCTCGACCCGCCTCCGACGGGCCTCAAACGATGCGCGACGGTCCCGACCCTACCGCGCCCTCACCACACGCACCCTCCCGCGCAGCGGGTTCGTTCTTCGGCCAACTCCGGCCGTCTGCTTCGCGACCATCCCGGTCATTCAGCCATTCTTGCTTGTATCCTGGAAGCAGACGTCGAGGGGTGAGGCTTGGTCATTTAGCGAGGGGTATCCCTCACGAACGATAGCGCGCCGGATCGTCGAGCGGGCCGCGTCGATGGCCAGCGTGGCGGCGCCTAGCGTCCGCGCCTCGGTTGGCCTGTTTAGTGCGTGGCGCGCTATGCTGCCCGCGAGGTCTTCCACCTCACCGGCCATGTTCTCCAGGCGCTCGGGGTCGGTCTCGCGGCGTGCGTCGGACCGGAGCTCCAGCAGCCGCGCGGTGGCCACTTCGATCCTCTCCCGGCGGATGCGCCCGAGGCGCTGCCTCACCCAGGCCGCCGTCGAGCCCAGGCCGCCACCCAGGATGGCCACGAGGTAGATCCAGCTCTCGTAGCGCTCGATGAAGGTCTCCTGCTCGCGTTCGTAGTAGTCGATGGCGCCTGGGTGGATGGGCAAGCGGGCGCTGGTAGCGTCCGCCGTATCCTCATAATCCGGATGGCTGACGTCTTCCGCTGCCGGGACGGTCTCGGCTAGGGCCGCGCGCATCTCGAACAGGTGCTGCGTCACCTCCGCGGCGAGGCTGCGCGACAGGTCGGCCCGCGCCATCAGGCGGTAAGACGAGCCGACTGTCGCCACGTCCTCCGCCGGAAGGCGCGGATGGCCGCCGAACAGGGCGGCCGGCACTGTGACCGGCTGCACGCGCGGCCAGCGCGCCAGCACCGCGGCGGTGTCGGGTACGCCGAACAGTGCGACCTCGCCATCGGCGCTCGCCTCTCGAACCAGCCCGACAACCCGCCGCGCGGCCGAGGACGTAGGCGTCGTCAACAGCACCATCGCGTCGATACGGCCGTCCCCAAGCGCGGCCGCCACATCGGTCTCCTCTACCGGCACGAGGGCGACAGCCTTCTGCGGTAGGGGGCCGCCTGGAGCGCCGGTCAGAAGCTCCATTTCGTAATGGGCGACCAAGGTGCCGACCAGCGCCCTATCGGCGGTCCTGTTCGACAGCACGCCTAGTCGCCTGGCCGCCAAATCCGGGAAATCCTTGATACCGGATTGCGCGGGGGCGACAACGAACGCCGCCAGCCTTCGCAAGACGGCTAGGGTAAGGCCGTTCCCCGGCATCGAGACGTCCGGACGGACTACCGCGAGGTCGGCCTTCGGTCTTGAGCGCCTCTGCACTCTCGCGCACCCCGTCGAAAGCCGACACCGTCAGCCGGATGCCGAGCTTCCTGCGGGCGAGTTCGTCGGCGTAGGCCCGTAACAGGGCCGGCTCGGGGCCGCCTTTCGGGGCGACCGCGATGGTCAGCGCCGTAGGCCGCATCAGGTGGAGCGCGGCGGCGATCCCGAGGACGACAAGGAACGCCAGACCGAGAAGAAGCCATGCTTCCCGGCCAACCGGAAATGCCAACTTACGCACGCACGCTCCTCGCCCGCCGCGGCCCTGCCAGATAGTGTTGCCCAGGTGGGCGACGTGATGCCTGTTTTCGAGTGGGCGAGGAGTAGGCCGCCGAGCAATCGGCCGCTCCTGCTTGGACGCGTGCGAGCATGTGGGGGGCTGCCCGCTCAGCCGGTAATCTCGCCGTCGACGTTCGGCTGGGGCACCGTTTTCGCGTTTCAGGATGTCCAAAAAAGGTACTCAGCGGCGATCCGGTTCAGCGCTATCGAGGACGCTTGGAAGCGCTTTCCCTCTCTCGGACCCCCCGGCTCGCCGGCGCGGGCTTTTTCGCGTGCCTCATCAAGCCTCATCAAGCACGATGCTGGCTGCCAGGGTGGCTATCGATAGGTCCTCGCCCTCAGCGGTGGATGTGCGCACGTGGTAGCCGTCTCCCTCGAGCTCCTGGACTCTTTGAAGCGCCTCGGTGGCTGTCTCGGCCTGATGGACGACGCTCGGCTTCTCGGTGTTGGCGAGGTTGGCGCCAGCGATGATGTAACCCATAGATCCTCCTGCTGGGCGCCCTGCATAGGCTGGCTAGATGGCGCTCGCGAGGCCGAGCCCCGCTCCATCGTAGCGGCGGACTACAGGCACACATGAGGGTATCTGGACTTGCCTCGAGAAAGTGGAGAGCTCTTTTCCTGAAGGAGGAGGGGTCCGATGGCAGACCGGAAGCAGACCTTTACCCCTGAGTTTCGTGCTGAGGCGGTGCGATTGGCCCAGACGAGCGGGCGGTCCCGCCGCGAGGTCGCCGCCGATCTCGGTGTCGGGCTCTCGACGCTGCGCAACTGGATCGACGGTCGACGCGAGCGGGAGATGGACAACCCACCGGCCGATCGGCAGGAGGACATGGCCGCCGAGCTCAAGCGTCTGCGGCGCGAGAACGAGGTGCTGCGCCAGGAGCGGGAGATCCTGAAGCGGGCCACGGCTTTTTTCGCCAAGGAGGGAAGTCGATGAGGTTCCGCCTCATCGACGCGGCGAAGAAGGACTTCCCTGTCGCGCGCCTGTGCAAGGTTCTCGATGTCAGTCCGAGCGGCTACTTTGCCTGGAAGAGTCGTCCGGCCTCGACGCGGCAGCGCGAGGACCTCGTGCTGCTTGCCCACGTCCGATCCGCGTTCACGCTCTCGCACGAGACGTACGGCAGCCCGCGCATGACCCACGAGTTGCGTGAGCAGGGTTTGGCGGCAGGCAGAAGGCGCGTGGCCCGGCTGATGCGGGAGAACGGGCTCAAGGCTCGCCAGCCGCGCCGCTTCCGGCGCACGACGGACAGCGGCCACGCCTTCCCGATCGCGCCCAACCACCTCGACCAGGACTTCATGGCGGCCGGGCCGGATCGGAAGTGGGGAAGCGATATCTCCTACATCTGGACGCGGGAGGGTTGGCTGTACCTGGCGGTGGTCCTCGACTTGTACTCTCGGCGGGTCGTGGGCTGGGCGGCGAGCGACCGTCTCCACAAGGAACTCGCGCTGACCGCGCTGCGACGAGCCCTCGTCGTCCGGCAGCCTGGATCAGATCTGCTCCATCATTCCGACCGCGACAGTCAGTACTGTTCAAACGAGTATCAGGCAGAACTACGAGGACATGGCATCGTGATTTCGATGTCTGGCAAGGGAAATTGCTTCGACAACGCGATGGTCGAGACGTTCTTCAAGACGCTGAAGAGCGAGTTGGTCTGGCGCACCGCGTTCCAGACACGAGCCGATGACGTCCCCCCATCGCTTTGGTCCGGCGTGAGTGCGAGTTTTCCGGTTTTGTGAGACCCTGAGGGGAGGAGCAGAGCCGTGAAGAAGAGCAGGTTCACCGAGGAGCAGATCGCCTTCGCGCTGAAGCAGGCCGAGACCGGGACACCGGTCGCGGAGGTGCTGCGTCGGATGGGCATCTCCGAGCAGACGTTTTACCGCTGGAAGAAGCTCTACGGCGGCTTGGGCACAGGCGAGCTGAGGCGGCTGAAGCAGCTTGAGGACGAGAACCGCAAGCTCAAGCAACTCGTGGCCGATCTGAGCCTCGACAAGCACATCTTGCAGGACGTGCTCGCAAAAAAGCTCTGACGCCTGCTCGGCGACGCGAACTCGTGCACCAGGTTCAGGAGGCGCACGGGGTGAGCGAGCGGCGCGGCTGCGCCGCGCTCGGCGTCGGCCGGTCGGGCGTCCGCTACCGCTCGACCAAGCCCGATCAGGCACCACTGCGGATGCGCATCTGCGATCTGGCCAAGAGCCGGGTGCGCTACGGCTACTTCAGGATCTACATCCTGCTGCGCCGGGAAGGTTGGCGGGTGAATCACAAAAGGGTCCACCGCCTCTACAGGGATGAGGGCCTTAGCCTGCGGCTCAAGCGGCCCCGCCGGCACGTCAGTGCGGCACACCGTGAGCGTCAGCCGGCCGCGCTCCGGCCGAACGAACGCTGGTCGATGGACTTCGTCTCCGACGCGCTGTTCGATGGCCGCCGGCTGCGAGCTCTGACGGTCGTCGATGCGTTCACGCGCGAGGCCCTGGCGATTGAGGTCGACCAAGGCAACAAGGGCGAGCAGGTCGTGGCGGTCGTCGCCCGCTTGGCAATGCTGCGCGGAGCACCGTGCGCGATCCAGGTCGATAATGGGCCTGAGTTCGTCTCGAAAGCACTCGACCGCTGGGCCTACGAGAACGGCGTCACGTTGGACTTCTCGCGCCCTGGCAAGCCGACCGACAACGCGCTGGTCGAGTCGTTCAACGGCCGCCTGCGCGACGAGTGCCTGAACGCGAACTGGTTCTTGTCGTTGGCCGACGCCAGGAGCAAGATCGAGACGTGGCGGCGGCAGTACAACGAGAGCCGTCCTCACACCGCCCTGGGGTGGCTGACACCCCAGGAATTCGCCCTGGCGGCGGCCCTGCAGGCCGCCGAATGAGATCCGGAGGCTCACCTTTCGGCCGGACCAAAATCCGGGGGACCCTCACAAAACCGGAAAACTCGCACTCACGCCGGACCAAAGCGATGGGGGGACGTCAGCTCGCGCGACTGATCCGCCAGTTGGCTGGCTGCGCCCACTCGGGCTTTGCCCCACACGTAGCCTCATACCAGCTGAGCGCGGAGGCGAGCCGTTGCACCAGCTCCCGAGCGAGCCCGCACAAGTGCCGACGCGGAGTGACAAACATCCACGAAGGAATGATGTTATGCTCCAAGCGAGGCACCTTCGCAGGTGGCTGCGATGCACCTGCGATCGAAGGAACCTGCGTGGTCGGGCGTTCCAAGAGTCATCTGACGAATATGACCGGCGCGGAATTCCGTTCGCGCCTCCGTGAGCTAGGGCGAACGGATGCAGCATTCGCGGAGGAGGTCGGCAGTTCAACTCGCAGCGTGAGCCGATGGGTCAGCGAAGGGCCACCGCCCGAAATCGCCTATCTCGTCGACCTCTTGCTGACTCTCGAGTTGCATATCGGCGCACCCATTTCGCCGGAAGGAGGTGCGGGAAAGGACGCTTTTGATATCGCGTTCGACGACATGCTTGCGCGCGCAGCTATAAGTGGCCGAAAATCCGAATTGATTGCGAGTATGCGCCGCTGGTTAGAGCACCAATATGTCAAGATGAGCAGAAGTACTACTGGTGAAAGTTAGCATCTCGCAGTCGTCGATCGCACGCGAACGCCCGCGACGTCTCGAGGTCAACGGGAAGACGGACGCACCGTCCAAGCTGGTAGCCGTCTTCCCCCAGCGGCTGGCCGCCGCACGTCGGTCCTTCAGTTGAGCTGAGAGTTGCTCAACCCGGTTGCAGCCGTTGAGGCGTCATTTCGGGCAAGCGGCGGGAGACTCATTCCTCGGCGGCGGGATCGCGGGCCGAGCGTCCTTGCTCCAGACGTGCTCGCGGAAGAAGTAGCTGTCATGGTCGCGATTGCCGACAGCCTACCTAAGCATGCCCGGAAGCTGATCGAGCAGCGGGAACGCAAGCGGCCACTCATACCCTGCGCCGGCACAATCAAGGCTGTCGCGAGGCCTTGCCATCAGCGATCACGCGCACCGTGGTGGCACACCCACCAAGTGATCGGCCATGAGCCTAACGATCGTCTCGGTTTCAGCTGCAAACTCCGTCATTTCGCAACCACTGGCCCCATTCTCCGGAGCGAGCCCGCTGGTTCCGTCGAGAGAAACCGCGCCGCCTTGCGAGCCGTACTCCTGAGAGGCTGAGGAGCCGCTTCCAAACGCAAGCGCGGGCTCAATAGATGGAGAGCTGGGCGGTCCATCGCCAAGGTCCAGGCTCGACTCCCACAGCGCGCCGCTTGCTTCGGTCTGGATCCGCCAGAAGATGGCCGAGAAGGCGCAGCGAAAAATTCTGCGGGCTCCCACTCCGATTTGCCCGTTGCGCCTCCGATAGCACCGATCCCGAGCAGCGTGGACAAGTCGCTCATTACATCAGACGGCTCAAGCGGTTACAGTAACAACCGGTGACGGGCATCCCCATGATTCACAGATCCGCCAGAAGCGTTCATTTGGTGGTGCGCCATTTTGTCTATACTGTATCCATGCTGGTATTTCGGGGCCGATCGGAGGCAATGCCGCCGGATGTCGGATGTTAATGATGGCAGCTGGCTCGCGATGATTGCCGCCGCGATGAGTTAATGTCTCGCCGATCCGTGCGTTGCCGGTGCGAGCTGAGCAGGCATGGAGGCAATCAAGATGGACCCAATCTCCCCAGCTGAACTAAGGAACGAATTTGGACGGAAAGCGAGTCGTCACAGTTTTGTATCGATAAAAAACATGCGGCCGATCAGATATAATCAGCGCTGGCACCGTGATGCCCTTGTCCAACTATCCCTTGATCCGTCTGTGATAGCATTCGAAGCCGAGTCCGAGCCGCTCCCCCACGAAGTGCTGAACTTGATCGTTACCATTTTGGGCGGGCAGATGCGTGTTTCCCTCGTTCGGGACCACACCAACAGCACTGACTCAAACCAAGCGAAAGACCAGATAAGAATCAGCAGATCGACGATTCTGCGGGAGCCAAGAGCGAGTAATGCAAGAGCAATATGGGCCACTCGAAAGAGCATCGTATCTATCGGAGACAGAGTGAGAATTTTAGGAAAGCTAGATGCTGCGCCGAATGGCCTCAAGTTGGCGGAGTTGCTCGCATGCATCTCGACGTCACGAGTCGACCCAGTCGATGCAATCCTTGCTCTTGTATGCCAGGGCTTGGTCACTCTCGATATCGAGAAGCCAATCGCACCAAGCACAACCGTCCGACGTTCCTTGAATCCAAGATCGGACTGTGGACCCAAGACAGCTTTGAAGTCCTAGCTCGCGTCCTTGAGTACGGATAATCAGCTGATTGTTCCGGAGCGGGGCCGATCCGAATGTGTCCGGAGCTTTTGGAGGGCAGCGGAGATCAATCGTCCATGTCCATCCAAGCCACTTGCCACCGCTGTCCAATGCTCTACAAAATGCCGAGGATTGCTCTTCGTCTCCGCCTGAGGGAGCGAACCCAGATGTCGAAACGACGTCGAGAGATTGAGCAGCTTGAGGCTGAAATCGCTGCCATGGAGCAGCAGGTTCAGCAGATCGCTTCTAAGCGAGCAGTCGCAGTACTGCGTATGAGAACGCTCGAAGCCATGGAATTTTTCGAGACCGCGGCCGTTCCACATCAGGAGCGACAAGGGCATTTACCTCTCATACCCATCAATGGCGACATGCGAGGTGGTCCTTCTGAGCAGCGAAGTCGGCCGATAAAGGGAAAAAATACTACGACTGCACCCACTGACAAGAAGCGGTTGGTTGATAGAGACAAGCTGGCTGAATTGACGCGCCAACTGTGTCCAGCGCGTCAAAAAGCCGTGCTTCTGGTCGTCGAGATGATCGAAGCAGCGTATCCTTCAAGCGTCACATCTGCGGAGATCAATTCTCGATTCGCTGAAGATGGGACCGTCTCGATATCCGTGCTTGCGAAGTGCAAGACGGCTCTCCATCGGTCTCAGCTCGTGTCATTTAGTCGGGTAGATCAGAGGTGGTCCATCAAAGGAGCGCCAACTGACTCCGAGTCGCCAGGTTTGGCAATCGTGCCAGCATGACTGTGCAGCGGAGGAAGCATGAATTCACCGGCTTACAGCTGGGAGGCCGCCGGAAAGGTGGTGCGCAATAGCGCAAAGCGAAGGCGCGGCCTTTTGGGCCGCGCCTTCCAGGTGCGAATCTCAGGCTAGCAACCAGCTTCGCACCTCCAGACACTTTCGATTCGTCTGTTTCGAAGCCCCTGTGGCAAGCAGGGACTTCGACCGACACTCTGCAGGTACCATGCCGCTGTAGCAAGCAGAGGCACGGGCCGAGCGCTGAGACTTTGGCATTTTTGACGTCAAAGGCAAGCCTCTCCCCTGTGGGATCGGTCGGTACTGGGCGGTCGACGGCTTTCAGCACGCGCCCCTGTGTTCCGCGGGCAAACAGCTCAGCAGGTTGGAAGGCCCGTCCATCCGGCTCCCAACCTTGGATATCGAGCGCGGCGAAGTGGGTGCCGGACCGGCCCCCGCCAAGAGGTGTCATCGACTCCCTCATGCATCGAGCTCGCGTCGTGTTGGTCCGTAGCCGTTCCTCAAGCCGTTCCGGGGCGCGGGCAATAACGGCAGCAGGCACAGCACGGCGAGCAGATGGCGCGCGGCTGAGTGTGGATTGGCAGCAGTAGACGAAAAATTTTCCCTGTAGAAATAAGCATATTTATCGGGCCAAGCGACTGAACTGCCGATCGCAGAAGGAGAGGTTTAGTTTATCGGAGGAGATGTCATGTTTCAACCTCGTGTATTTAGGAGCGCTGACAAAAGAATACTGCATAAATCTGGACCCGAAAAAGTCTGGGAAAGCCTTGGTCCGGGCGTAGAGGTATTCAGATATCCAACTGGCGAACCCGTACGGCGGATCATCACTCAAGGTGGCTCAAGGAAAGTTGGCGGGTTCTACTCGTGGAAGATGATGAACCACACCGTCTTCGAGTCTGTGACCGAAGAGCGTTGCAGCATGCTGATGGACGTTCACTCCGCCGTTGACGCATTCTACGCCCAGCCTGAAACCATCCGCGTTACGGGTACCGAAGGCAATTCCTTCGAGTACACTCCGGACTTTCTAAGCATTTTAGGTGGAACAAGGTTCCGACTTGAGAATAAGCGTGCTTGTGATCTGTGGCCACCGAAACCGGCCGACCGCTACGACGAGTCGGGCATCCGGAAATGGGAGAAAGCCGCACTTGTGCGCGCTCGCCTCCGTGCCGTGCGGCAAGCCTACACACGCTGCGGCCTACAATGGAAATTGGTCTTAGACCTTCATATCGCCAACATGGCTGCACCGGAGGTAGTGGACGAACTGGTCTCACATGGCGGACGTCCGATTAGTGAGGGGGATTGGCGCCGCCTCCGGGAACATATTATCGCAGCCGAAAACGCCACGACGCTGGATGCCGCGTCCGCTGTTCTGCGTGAAGCAGAGGACCCGCGGGGGACGGTTCTGGCGCGTGTAAGTGAGGGCCTCCTCGGGATCGATCTCCACGAAATCCCTAGAGACGAGAGCCTTGTCTTCCTCACCGGCAGACGGAGGGACGAGGTATGACGGACGTCATGGAAGCGGACCTGAGCAGCGAAGACTCAATCGAGCCGGTCACCATAGATCATATTGTACCTGACGATCTTGAGGTCGGGGCTTTCATTATCTACGAAGGAAGGCCGTTTAGTTTCCTTCATAAAGATGAAGGGTGTGCGCCACTTATTTTCAAATCCGAAACCGGCCCTCCTCGGCTGATTGAGCTGCTGCCGACCGAATATATTCACAAAATTGCGCTCGGCGAAATAAAAAGGCCTGGTAGAAAAAACATCGCCGGACTAAATGCAGAGCCTGAGTCGTATAGGCATGACGAGAAATTTGAGGCGCTTCCTAAAAAAGCGCGAGAAGTTGCAGGATTGAAGGATTTATATGTCGAAGAGTTTGCGCGCAGGATCCGAGACGCCGAAGAACGAGGTGAGAGGTTCGCGCGAAACGAAACGAATGCATTGATTGTTCGCGAAATCGTAGATGCTGCTCTACCAAAGGACGTTCATCCACCGGCCATGCGATCGGCCCGCAGCATTTTGCGTTGGTTGCAGAGATCGGAGCTTAAGAAGGGCTCTCCGATGGCGAACGTCCACGGCAACTACCAACGTCCATACAACCGTAAAATATCCCAACGTGTGCTGGACCTTATTGCCACGATCATTCGTGAACAAGCCGACACTCTACCTCATGCCTTGCGGCCAGGTATTATCCGCGGTCAAGTAAACACCAAAATTAAAGAAATAAATTTGGAGGAGAGGCTCCAAATACCGCCAGTAAGAACAACAACTGTGACTTCAGAGTTCAATCGTTACGACGGATGGATACGGCTTGCAGCTACAAAGGGTAAACATGCGGCGGACTTGGAATTCGGTGCCGTCGGAAAACTCGTCCGGCCAACACGTATCAATCAGCATTGGGAGCTTGACCATCACTCGATCGACCTCATCCCCATTTTAGGAAGCACAGAACTCGGGCAAATGTTGTCAAAATCGGCGTTAGGCAGATTGGACATAACTTTAGCGATAGACGTTTACTCGGGCTATCCCGTTGGATTCTACCCGTCTTTCGAAGGTACTGGTCTGCTGCCTTCTTTGATGTGCATTGCTCATGGCGTTCAGGAAAAGACCTACGTGGCTCAACGCTTCCCGCATATCAGCGGCTCACTGCTCGCACATGGCAAGCCTACCAAGGTCCGGTTCGATCGCGCACGGGAGTACGTCGGCAGACAGATGGCGAGATCTCTCCGCAGAGTTGGAATTGGCTTCGAGCTGGCGCGACCCAGATTTCCAGACGATAAACCATACATTGAACGATTTTTTGGAACGCTCGAGAATGATTTCGTCTCTTGGCTTAAAGGAAGAACCGGATCAAGCCCTCGTGACAGGGGTGCTGCAAACCCCGCGAAGGAGGCGGCTATTGAACTAGATGATTTCGTTGCGCTTCTGCACGAATATTTTATCACTGTTTACGCTCGCAGACCCCAAAGAGGTCTTGATTGGGAAACCCCGGAGCAACGCTGGCTGCGAGGTCTGCGAAACTATAAGCCTAGGCTTCTGACTCCTGATGAACAAGCTCGCGTAGACGTTCTTGCCTCCATTGAGGTAAAGGTGAACGCTGGCCGGGAGGGGATACAGTGGCGCAACAAGCATTATCAATCCCCGGAGCTTCAGAGCATCCGCCGTACGTCGGGTAATTTCGGAGTTCGCAAAAACTCTATGACTCCGCTGATTGGCAGAATTTCACTACGAGACGTCGGCGTTATATTCGTGTCCGTTCCTAATACTGATACTCCCTCAGAGATTGCTGTTCCCTGTACCGCAGCGGCAGCACACGGCAGGACTGTTTGGCAGGACGAAGTTGTACAGGCGCTTCTTCGCCAGAAGAAAAAGAATCCGCAATCGAAGATCGACTATGAGGATGGATTTTCGGCGCTGTTCCGCCGGTCGATTGGATGCATGGGCATCAAAACCGACAAAGCCTCGAAGCTTGGTTCATCTCGCGGTGCAGTTACCGCTGCACGATTTACCGGCGTGATGGTCGACGGCGTATGTAAACATGCTTTGACGCGTCTGGTTCGTGACGGCACTGCGCTTGATCTGTTCGGCCAATTGGCGGCGCAAGATAAAAGCCAGGCGGTCTGCGAAGAAAATATAAATGCAATAAATACGGATGATGAGGACATCGTCGATATCTACGATGACATGCCTGCCGATGAAATAGATATGAGCGATCTCCTCGGTGAGGAGGATTGAGGTGGCAATATTCCCTCACGAGCTTCCGCACAAGAAGCGGCTGGATTACATAGACAGGATCTTTATACGGCATGATGCGATCAAGATCGCCGCACAGGCTCTCCAGCACCTCACGTTCGCTCCGAATCGGCGCAGGGAAGGATCCGTAGGATATATACGCGGATATTCACGTTGCGGCAAAAGCGAAATTCTAAAACGTCACATCGAAGAACTTACTGGCACACAGGTCGGAAAGGGGCTTCAGCGGCTCATCGAAGGCAACGGCCATTTGATCGTTTACCTCGAGCTTTCTGCCGGGGAAACACCGCTAGGTGTTGCGACCCGATGGTTGCGCCTCTTCGAGGATTTGCGTGTGAGCGCACGGGGCCGCAGGTATGAGCCGCCCCTACGTGAGCGTGACGCGATTCAGCGCGCTATAGATATTTCCAATGACAACAACGTCACGCTTGTCGCGCTCGACGAGTACCAGAATTTGTTCAGAAGTGGATCTTCTGCGGCAGTCGATGCAGCCAGAAGTATGCTCATAACCATGCAGAATGCAGCAACGTTTCCGATCGCAATCACCGGTTCTCCGCTCCTAGAGGAATTGTTCTCGCGACATGAGGCAGTTAAGGAACGTGCGGGTCCAAGAGTACTCTTAAAGCCGCTGCCGTTCCGTGCGCGGAAAGAACAAATTGCGTTCGCTAGTGTAATTAAAAAATTTGAAGACAAGCTACCGTTCTTGCAGAAGCCGGGATTGTCGACGAAGGATTGGTTACAGTCGACATTTTTTGCAACGCGCGGCCGTCTTGGGCGGCTCACCCTGCTCACTCGCGCTGCGACTGATTTGGCATTCGCCGATTGCGCTGAGGGAACGATGCCTTCGACGTTGTCTATCAAGCATTTAAATCAAGCTTTCGATCTACTTCATGGCGACGATCCTACAATGAATGGCGTAAATCCTTGGGTCAAAGATTTCCAACTTCCCAATATTCCGCTGTCGGTCGAGGACGCAATGCGCATCAATTTGGACGATAGGAAGCGACGCAAAGGAAGGACGCTTTACGATGAGTGACGTGCCTCCTTCAGCGGCGCGGCTGCGTCGAACCGTACAAGCACAACCTGGGGAGGACCTAAGAAGTGTAGTCGTGCGCTACGCTCGGATAAAACGTATATCGGTCGAGATGCTTCTGCGTTTTGGCCTGCAGGTAGACGCGAATAGCTTAGCTTCTGTCCCGCTTCGCAGATACCAACTCGAGACGTTTGCGGACCTTGCGGGTCTCGAGCTGCAAAAGCTTGCAAATGATGCATTTGCCGAAGGTAAGAACGGCTTTGAGCTTTTCGGTCAGGACGCTGGCTTGGACGTCATCGAGCCACATCGGCGGCGAGTGGCACCCGGCATGCTCAAATCGGATGGTATTCCCTGGATCAGGGCGCACTGGCAAGTCGCCTGCCTTCCATGCGATCCGGACACTGGGGAATGTTTTGTTCAAATCTGTCCTACATGTCAGAAGTCGCTTTCTTGGGTAGGAATCGAGAGTGTCTATCTGTGTCAAAACTGCGCTATCGATTTGCGTATGGTCGCGCCCCGGTACGCCTCAGAGAGGAAACAGGAGTTGGCCAAGCTAATGGTCGGCGTGCTGCGTCGCGACGCGAACGCCCTCACGCAGTTGCCGGCCATAATTGCGCATTCAACTGCCCGCGAGCAACTCGCCTTCTTCTCGGTTCTCGCCAGTCTATCCTTCATTGTCGCAGGCCGTATCTTGCCACATGGGGCATTTGCAACTTTCCGCGGCCTTGAGCTTGCGCTCGAATATCCCTCTTGTCTCGATGGCATAATCGCAGATATAGTCCGGTCTCATGAAGAATGTAGCATTAAATTGGGCTGGTTTGCGGCGTTCATGGAAGTACGTTGTCGAGTAAAATTGCTCCCTTCCGGAAAGCTTAAGCGATCGATGGAGAGGCGTATCTTTAGAATTATGGGAATTGACGAGAAAAACTACATGGTTGTTCGCAGGGTCAGGCCTGATTTTTCTTCGGAATCTTGGCGATCAATTTCCTTTAAATACCAGAGTTTCCTGAGAGGCGTCCCAGCCAATCGTGAACCGGAATCATTGCCCGTGGGCGTAATCGATATGCCGGGCCCATTTCAGTCTTGATTTTTTCAACAATTTCGAGTTCTGCGACTCTCCTGAGGCAGGACTCGGCTTCGTCTTTTCCTAATATCTCTCGTTCGATGTCGCGCATCGTCTTGTAATCATCCGAGATGAATTCCAGCAGGAGTCTCACTCCTGGGTGGTACAATGCCTTGAAAAACAGATCTTCCCGCGCAAGTTGAGAGATCATGTTGCATTGTGGACGGCCGGATGCGTCGTCGAAAATATTAAGCTTGCTCGTATTTTGATTTGAGGGTTCCGCGCGAGTGCTACGGCGGGGCGGCTGCGCGGGTGATGCCCTTTCCATGTCCCACTCCCTCGAAATCAGTCTCTCAACTGCTGCAACATCAGGTGCGGAGTCGTGATGTGAACAGGCTCGCCGCGCCGAATCCATATGTCCGAAATCTGGCTAGAGCGTGCGTAGCTACAGCTGTTTAACCGTTCCGCGCTCGGTGTCTATCGGTCGGTTCAATAAAGCTGGCTTTCACCCTGTCAATGAGGAGCTATCGTGCGGTCGATCCAGTGTCAGAATATTTGTTCGAACTGCTTTTTGGTGTCAATTCGCCGGCATTCGGTGACAGAATAAGAGTGTCGTCGGCGGTGAGATCGCTTGAGAGCTCAGATTATTTCGGTGCCAATTTATTCCGAGCCCGACACGGGCTTCGCACAGGCCGCCATCGTCGGCCGGTTCGAGGCCGGACCCGCCGCGATCCGGGTCGAGGCTTGAAGGGGGGGCGATGCCACCTCGTGACGCGCTCGCCGCTCCGATGCTGCGCGACAAGGTGCACGGAGCGTCCTCGGCGTTCACGTCCTAGAGCCTGCTGCGCAAGGCGGGCAACGCGGCCTCGACACCGTGCCGAACCGGTGGTCGTCGCGGGCTTGATCGATCGGCCCGAGCGGGTGATAGAGGCCCTATGCGCGGGGGCCGTCGCGTTCACGGTCGGCACGGCAGTGTTGGATGGCGTCTTCCAGGCCCAATCGTCCGCGCTCGCCGACCAGTTCGAGGCCATCCGGGCTGCGCTCGCGGCCGCGTGGGGCTGCAACAAGAGCCCTCCACAGCAAGGAGCGACATCATGGACAAGGTCAACCTCGCGAAGGCGTTCAGCACGTTCTCGGACCACTGGAGCCCCAAGATCGCCGGCGACCTGGGCGACTTTCAGGTCAAGCTCGCCAAGTTTAGGGGTTCCTTTCACTGGCACCAGCACGACCAAGAGGACGAACTCTTCCTCGTCGTCGAGGGTCGGTTGCGAATGAGCTTCCGCGACCGGCCGGCGCTTGATCTCGATCCGGGCGAGTTCATCATCGTCCCTCACGGGACCGAGCACTTGCCGGAGGCGCTCACCGACGAGTGCCATGTCGTGCTGTTGGAGCCGAACACCACGCTGAACACCGGCAACGTCGAGAATGAGCACACCATTCGCGAGCTCGGCCGGGTCGCCTGATGGGGCACGACCCGCATTCGGTCGAGGATCTCTGGGCGCTGCTGCCGCAACTGCGTGCGGCGCGCTGGGGGACCTGGCGCATGCCTTCGACGTGGACATTCTCCACCGCTCGAGCTTCGCCCCGGCGCAGCGGACGGTGATCTACCACCAAGATCCCGGCGTGGGCAGCAAGAAACACGGCTTCCTTGCCGAGGAGTGGCGATTGCAGGGCCAGTGGGGCGCGCATGTCGACCCGCCAGCTCAGTTCGTGCGGGTCCCCCGCTTCCTGCATCGGATAGCGGTGCAGAGCTGGTCTTTCCGCTCGTCGTGTCGATCATCGGCGAGCACACGGTAACCGATCCGGATTACCGTGCGAGGCTTGAGGATGTCCGAGCCTGGGAAGGACACAACGGACCCATGCCGGCGGGCGCCTTCGTCGCGCCGCGGACCGACTGGTCGCGTCGCTGGCCCAGCCAGGAGGGCATGCTGAACCGGCATGTGGCCGGCATGTGCCACTTCCCGGCTGGAGCCGCGACGTTCCTGCCTACGTGCATGAGGAACGAGACATCACCGCTTCCGGGTATGACACCACCGATACCGACCCGGACGTGATCGTCAGCGGAGGCGCCGTGTTCTTGGAAGCCTACGCTCTCGGATTGCCCCGCCGGCAGGTCGAGCTGACGGTCAATCTCGATCAGGTGCACATGTGCGGCTGTCTGCCGGTCGCGAGTTGGCCAAAGATGAAGCAGAGCGCGGGCTTTCCCGCACGGATTTTCGCCCTAATGCCGGCCGCCGGCGATAGCGACCTGCCAAATCGAGCCGGCCGGTCCGCGGAGGACGTGGGGCTGAGCCCCGCTCGGATCGGATGACGCTTTGGCTCGTCGGGCTGGAAGCACCGTGCGATCGGGAGGCCGGCTTGAAGCCACCCCGATTGATCTCGTATCGTTGCATATCGCGCTTCAGGTCAACGAGCTTGGAAGCATTCGGTGCGCCGCCGAGGTACTCGGATCGCCGGCGTCCGTAGTGAGCCGTCGAATTCGTGCGCTCGAGGACACGCTGCCGGTTTCGCTGTTCGATGGGTCGGCTCGTGGCGTAGAGCCGACGATCGCCGGGCATCGGCTGCGGAGTGCTGCACGGTCCATCATCGTCGATTCCGAACACACGGTTCGTTCCGCACTCGCCCTCGACATAGATCGAATGGGATCGCTTCGGGGAGCTGGTCGCAGCCATCGCCGCGGGACAAGCGTGTCAGCTTCTCGACGCGTACAGCCCGACTCATGCAAGTATCGACAACGACCATACGGACGGCCTACTTGGGTTCAGACTTGATCACGGTCCGCCAACTTCGCCAATGCTCGGCGAAGCGAGCCCGCATTTGCCTCGCCGAGACGAGCCAAACACTCCGCCTGCATGTGCTCCCACAGTGGAACGGTTTCGTCGAGACGGGCACGGCCCACCTCTGTTAGGTGAACGCGCCGGGCACGCCGATCGTCCGGATCGGGTTCGATCGTGATCAACCCACGCCGCTCGAGCAGCTTGATGTTGGCCGTGAGCGTGCTTTTATCGAGGGCAAGCTCATCGGCCAATTCACGCATCGTCGGTCCGTCAGCACAGGCGAGCACGGTGAGAAGTGTGAACTGCCAGTTCGAAAGACCGACGGCTCGGAACGCCGCGTCGAACTCGCGCCCGATCACGCGGGCGGCGCGCTGGACGGCGACGCAGATGCATGCCTGCTCGATGGCTGCAGCCGCGACGGGGGTCAGCTTGAAGGACGAGGGCACGTCGTGGTTCCAAACGGAAGCTGGTTCTAGGATATAGATCGAGCGAGCGCTCATGCGAGCCGCCGAGCCGGACCTCCAAGAAGTTTGATATCACATCATGTGCGCCGGCGCACGTGCCGCGGACGAAAATGGTTTTATATAAAACTTGTTCAACGAGCGGCGCCATTCGCCGCCTCGAATCAATCGCGGCAGAGACCCGCTCAGGCTCGACGGAGATCCAAGATGTTCATGCGCACGATGTCAGCGTTCACGGTCGCGTTTGCCTTGACCGCCACCACGCTGCCGGCCGCGGCCCAGCAGAGCCGCACCTTCACCGCCTGGGGCCACGAATTCGTCGCGCCGGAGATCGACCCCCGGGAGATCACGCCCGCCGCCCCGAACGGCGCGGGCCCTGCCCCGTTGCGCAGCAACGGTCGGACCACCGCCTACACCGCCTCTTCCGGACAGCCTGCGACCACGGCATCGACGGCTCGGAACCCGACGCGAGCCATCGACGTCCGGGGCGCCCGCTTTGAAGTTCCGGCGCGGTGATGCGTCGTACCCTCTCCTGGACGGCGAAGGTGCATCTCGTCTCCGCCGGCACAACTTCGCAATAGAAAGCTCGATTCCCATGTCCAATCACTCTCTTGTTTCCGGCCGAAGCGGCGCCTTTGTCGAAGTCGGTCCGGCTTTGACTGCGATCGAGCGGTACGGGGATCACCTGACCCGAGCGGCGCTCTACGGTTCGCTCGCCGTCATCTACGCTTGGTTCGGGGGAATGAAGTTTACAGCCTATGAAGCGGAAGGACTGGTTCCGCTGGTCGGCAACAGCCCGCTGTTGAGCTGGTTCTACAGCATCTTCAGCGTGCGTGGCTTCTCGGCTTTCCTCGGCGTGCTCGAACTCAGCATCGGCGCCCTCGTCGCCGCGCGGCTCGTCAACCCCAAGCTCTCCGCGCTCGGCGGTCTCCTGTCGGCCGGCCTCTTCGTCACGACCCTGAGCTTTATGGCGTCGACGCCCGGTGTCGCCGCGCCGGAGCTCGGCTTCCCCGCCATCTCGGTGTCGATCGGTCAGTTCCTCCTCAAGGATGTCGGCCTGCTCGCCATTTCGCTTTGGATTGCCGCCGACTCGCTCAAGGCGATCCGTCACCGTCGCGACTGATTTGTCGCCGGCCTCGGATACCGACCATTAATGAGGAGACCCACCATGCAACGCATCGCTTCCATCGACCCGGTCACGGCGACCGGTAGCGTCAAAGATCTGCTTGAGGGTGTGAGAACGCAGCTCGGTGTCGTACCGAACCTTCACAAGGTCCTCGCGCAGAGCTCGGCCGGCCTGGAAGGCGTGCTGGCCTTCTCCGGTGCTCTCGCACGGGGTACGCTCGATCCCGCGACGCGCGAGCGCATCGCGCTGGCCATTGCGAACGTCAACGGCTGCGACTACTGCAACGCCGCCCACACGGCGCTCGCCAAGCACCGCAAGCTGGATGAGGCGGAGATCGCGGCCAACCGCACAGGCCGCTCGACCGACGCCCGCGCGGATGTGGCGGTCAACTTCGCCCGCAAGATCGCGGTCACCCGCGCCGATGTCGCTGAGGACGACCTCGCGGCTTTGCGCAGGGTCGGTTACACGGACGCGCAGATCGTCGAGATCGTGCTTCATGTCGCGGTCAACGTGCTGACCAACTACGTCAACGAGGTGTTCAAGACCGAGGTCGACTTCCCGCATATCGGGCCTGCCACGCGCATCGCGGGCTGACGTCGAGCGGAGCCGGAGCCTCGGCACATGGGCTCTGGCTCCGTCGTGGGAGTGCGGATCACCGCCGTGGGGCGCATGAGCTCCGTTTCGACGCACTCTCTTTAACCGGACCGTCATTCATTTCGGCGGAGAGCGCTCCAGCCCGACGCGCTGCGTTCTCCGATCGTATGACGAGGTCCAGCTAGTGCTCTGACGCCGACAAAGCGTACACAAGGCAGCGCCGTTTTCGCATCGATAGCAGCAAGTTAACGGACAGGCACGTGGTGCGTTCGTTGGCGTCTGTGCACTAGCGGCCGTTCCGGGCGATCCACGCCCCCGCCCAAGATCGCCGGAAGACCCCGTTATGATCCAGTTCACCGTCCATACTACCGACCTCTGCTCCGGAGCTTCGAAGGTGGTGCTCGCCGACGTCGAACAGGCGCTCGGCTTCGTGCCGCGTGCGCTGAACTATGGGCGCCCGGATCGGAGGGGGGACTGCTCGTGAACACGCCGGCGATCATCGCCCTTTTGGCACAAGGCCGGGATAGCCAACCAGTCAAGCGGCCGAAGGGACGAGCAGAGTACACCGAATCCGTGGCGTTCCAGACGCGCAACGACGATGAGGCTTGGAAGCCTTGGGCCGAGCCGAACCGCGAGCACCATGACTTGACACTTCGGTTCTGCACATTCGACTGCGACATTTTGCAAGACGATAATTATCAATTTCATACTCAAAAATCACTAAGTAGCATTTACTTGGTGTGTCTAGATGAACACCCGCGGCTTCCGATCGGCGGATTTCGCACCCTGAATATCTACGTACCTGAACCGTCGCTTGGCGATATAGTCGAGTCCGGGGATTCAGTTTCGTCTGCTGCGCCAACAGGATCGATTGACCCCAGAGCCGTTCCTGACTGGCAACTTCGTCGCCTTGAAGTCGAGATGCTGGCTGAAATGCGCATGGCTCGACCTTTATCGCGTCTTCGCATCGATACGTTGGGACTGGAGGTTGCGGTCCATCTTCTTCGGCAGCACTCGTCCATGAACGGCGCAGTCCGTTGGGAATCCCTCGGTCCGCGCCGTAGCCGTTTCGATCCCGCCGTCGGAAGGGCGATCGAGTACATGGAATCGCGTTGGGCCGACGATATCAGGCTGGTGGACGTGGCTCGCGCGGCGCAGCTATCTCCACGCAAGCTCACGACTCTTGTTGCCAAGGCAACGGGTTTGCCTCCCCACCGTTGGCTCATGCGCCGTCGTATCGAACGCGCGTGCGAAATGCTGCTCGATCCGCGCCGCTCGATCACCGAGGTCGCCTTTGCGTGCGGATTCCACTCCTCGCAGCACTTCGCGACCAGGTTTCGCAAGCAGATTGGTTGTACGCCGAGTGCATATCGACGGGAGCGGCTCTCGTGAATTTTTCTGACACTCCACACCGAAGCGACGGCTGCAGCAGGATTCTCAATTTTTTCGGAGAGGACTTTGCATGCACGTCTGGATAAATTCCAGCAACGAGTATTGCATATTGCTTTAGTTAATTTGATACATTAAATAATTACTTTTGTCCCGTGATATATCGATATTGTAATTATGATATACATTAACTAGATATTTTTTGTTTTATCAATCGAAGACAATAAATGCCCCCTGCCAATAAATAAGAAAGATGAAACTTACGAGATCACGCGGCGGCAGGTTGTTCGGACCTCTTAGTGAACAGAGCGCCTGGCCCATTCGCTCAGGCTGATGGAGGTGATGCGCGGGGATCAGTCGACGAGCCCGTTGCAGGCGTCGCAGCAGAGGTCGAGGGCAATGGCGCTAGGATGATGACAACAACCGCGAGCTTCGTCGTGATGTGCCATCCAGCTTGATCGAGCAGCAGCGTGGCCTCAGCGGGCAAGGACTGGGTAACCTTTGACGTACAGCCAGTCGGTGGCTTGCGCCGGGGTGTGGCAGCCCAGACATTCCTGGCGATAGTCGAGCGTCTTGGTCTTGTCCGGGCTCCCTTTGTCGAACCATGCCCAGCCCCACCCGTCACCCCAAAGCGGATTGCCCGGGTAGCTGCCGCGATCGTCTTTCACCATCATGAACCAACCGGCTAGACCGGCGGCCCGACTCACCCGGCCGGTGGTCATGTCCTCGCTCTCGGCGTTGAACACCTCCTTCACCAAGACGGTGCCATTTTTGAACCGGCCGTTGGCTCGATACTCGTCGATCGCGCCCGGAGAGACGTAGACCGTATGCATCTCCTTCGAGCCTGGCACGGTATCGGAGGCGACAGCCCAGGTGCCGAGGAACTGGTAAGCCGCTCGATAGTCGAGAGGTAGACGCATGGTGCCGGCGACGTCGACCAGCCCAACCGACGCCCTCGGGGTTTCTGCAACGTTCGCGGACCGTACCTGTTGGGCGAGCAAGCCTGTCGCCGCGGCGAGCGTCGCTCCGCAGGTTAGAAGAAGAGTAGCCGAGGGAAGACGGCGACGGAACATATGATCCTCCACTGACAACGCCGAGCGCTTGGGCCCCTAGTTCTTGCCGACGCGCTCCAGCAAGCCACGCAGCACCGGGTAGTGCTGAATGAATACGAAATCCCGGCCGGCGTTTGCAGCATGGCAGGCATTGCAGGTCTCGACGGCCTTTACCTCGGTCGCCGAGGCGTATTGTGCCTCGGGCACGTGACCGAAGGAGAAGTAGGCCCATTGACCCGGTTCGTTCGCGAAGCGACGCGAGTCCTTCACAGCCGCCTCGAGACCGGCATACTCTGCCATGAAATAGCCTTTGCCGCTCGATTCCGTGATCGCGCCGTTTGCCGGGTCCGTCGTGCTGTTGATCTGCTGGCGCACGAGCTCCTTGACGATCACAGTACCTTCGCGGAACTCTCCCGTCCGTTTGAAGTGCTCCCAAGCAGTCGGCTCGACATAGACGATGTGAAACTCCGGGAATGGCGCCTCCGGTAGGTTGAGCCGGTTCGGCGTCAGCGGCGTGCCGATGAACGGCCACTCGCGCCAGCCGATCGGGCGCACCAGCCGGCCGTCCGGCAGGTACTCGGCGACGTACGGGGTCCGCCTGCCGTCGACCGTGTACGGCTGGGCCGGCGGACGACCGGATTCGGCCGCGGCCGCAGCCCGCTCCTGCGGCTGGTTCTGCCGGGCTGCGCCGCTTTGCTGCGGGGGTGGCGTCTGCCTAAGCTGCTCCGGGGTGCGCTCCTGCGACTGGGTCTGTCGGGGCTGCGGTTCGCCGCTCGGCTGGGGCGGCGGTACTTGCCCCGACCGCGCCGTACCGGCCGCGGGCGGCGGCGTGGTCTGCGCCTCGGAGCTCTGGATCCCGCCACAGCCGACCATCAGGGCGACAGCCCCGGCCGTCCGAAGCAGCGTCCAGCGATGACGAGACATGAAGAACATTTTCGGATCCTCCGGATTGCGGCATGGCCCGAACGGCGCGTCAGGGCGAAGCTCGACGGTTCGGCACGCGCGCGTGTTCCTGGCCGGTTGCCGGGCCAGCCCGAGATATGAGGCACACGACCAGCCCTCTGCAAGATCACGCCCGGTTCGCAGGCGACGCGTAAGGGTGCCCGCGCCGACGCGCGATTGCGTTCACGAAAAAGAGGCGACGTTCACGATCCGGAGCATGGGTCAGGTCGACGCGATCCATGCCGCAGCGCAAAGCACAACGGACGCGGTCGGCGGTATCGCGGCGACGATCGCGCAGTCGAGTGGCACGGCGCGCGCCGTCGCCGCTGCCGCCGACGACCAGGATCAGGTCGGCCAGGAGATCGCCCGTGCCATCGCGAGTGCGGCCGAGCAGACCATCGCCGGGCGCATCGGGACGATGCGAGCGGCGGCCGCCTCCAACGGGGGTCCGAGCGGGCGCGGTGCGAGCGGACGCCGGGCAGCGAATCAGGGCTCTCACATCCCGCGGAGCGCGATACCAGCCTTTCCTGAACGCGTGCGCACAGCCTGAGCGACGTGCGACGAGGCTGCAGGTTCATATGCGGCCCTCGTCCGAACCGGGTTGCGCGCGCGATCGTCAGGCGGCTCGCGCGGCCTGTTCAGTCGCCGCGATCAGCTGCCGCAGATCGGCGACCGGCAGCGGACGGCTGAACAGGTAGCCCTGCATCTCGTCGCAACCCTCATGCTGCAGGTGATCGCGCTGCGCCGCGGTCTCGACACCTTCGGCCACTGTCGTGATGCCCAGATCGGCACCGAGTCCGGCCACCGCCCGCACGATCGCCGCGCAGTGGCGGTTGACACCGAGCTCGCGCACAAAGGACTGATCGATCTTGATCTTGTCGAAGGGAAACGTCCGGAGATAGCTCAAGGAGGAGTAGCCCGTCCCGAAATCGTCCATGGCGATGCGCACGCCGAGGTTGCGCAGCCGGTGTAGGACCGCCAGGTTGGCGTCGCTGTCGGCGAGCAGCACCGACTCCGTGATCTCCAGCTCCAGTCGGCTGGGATCGAGCCCGGCGTTCGCCAGGGCCGACACGACGGCCGGGACGAGGCTCTGCTGACGGAACTGCACGGGCGAGAGATTGACCGCGACCTTGATCTCGCCCGGCCAGGTTGCCGCCTCCCGGCACGCTTCGCGCAGGACCCATTCGCCGATCGGCGCGATCAGGCCGGTCTCCTCGGCGATCGGGATGAACTCGGCCGGCGAGACGAAGCCACGCTCGGGATGGCGCCAGCGCAGCAGCGCCTCGCAGGCGTTGATGCGGTTCTCCCGCAGGTTCAGGAGCGGCTGGTAGAACAGCTCCAAGGCGCCGGTGTTCAGCGCCTCGCGCAGCTCGCGCTCCAGCGTACGACGCGCCTGGATGCGGGCGTTCATCTCCGGCTCGAAGAACCGGAACGTGCCGCGTCGCTCCGCTTTGGCCTGATACAGCGCGAGGTCGGCGTTGTTGAGCAGAAGGTCCGGCGTGGTCCCGTCGCCCGGCAGCATCGCGATACCGAGGCTCGCTCCGATCACCACCTTCTGACCGATGATGGAGAACGGCTGCGCCAAGCACTCGACCAGGCGCGCGGCGAGCTGGCCCGCAGCTTCAGGCGACGGCGCGCTCGCCTGCAGGATGGCGAACTCGTCACCGCCGAAGCGGGCGACCAAGTCCTCCTCGCGCACGCAGTGCCGGAGGCGATCCGCCACCGCGCGCAGCAGCGCGTCGCCGGCTGCGTGTCCCAGCGTGTCGTTGACTGCCTTGAACCCGTCGAGATCGAGGCAGAGCACGGCCGCCGGCTCGGCATGACGATGCTGTCGCTCGAGCGCGTCGCTCAGACGTTCGCGGAAGCAGGCACGGTTCGGCAGGTCGGTGAGCGGGTCGTGGTGTGCCATGTGAGCGATCCGCGCCTCAACGGCGCGGCGCTCCGTCACGTCCTCGGCGATCCCGAGCAGGTACTGCGGTCGCCCTTCCTCGTCGCTCACGGCGAGCTTCTTGACGTGCAGGAGGCGCGTACCGTTGCCGCGCGTCTCGAATTGACGCTCCTCGACGATCGCGTCCCGACCGCTGGCGCGAAACAGCGCCGCGTCCTGATCCAGCACGGCCCGGGCCGTCGTGTGCTGAAACAGAGCATGCGACGGCCCTCCGATCAGTTCGTCGCGCGGCACGCCGAGCAGGGCCTCGCAGGCACGGTTGACGAGCAGGAGGCGGTGATCAACCGCATCCTGCACGTAGAGCATCGCGGGGATGTTCTCGATCACCGTGTCGAGGAAGCTGCGCGTGCGGCGCAGTTCCGCCTCGGCGAGCTGGCGCTCGGTGACGTCGATGCTCGCAGCGAGCACGGCCGGCCGGCCCCGCAGCATGAGCGGACGCACGTAAGGCAGGATCTGGATCACCGATCCATCCGCCTTGCAATGACGCCAGATCCGCTCGCCATCGTAGGGCTTCGTCCGGTTCGCGAAGACGATCTGCAGTTCGGCACGGTCCGCCTCCGGTCGGATGTCGTGGGCTGTCATCGCCAGGAAGCGGTCGCGGCTGTAGCCGTAGTGCTCGACGGCGGCGGTGTTGACGTCGAGGAAGCGCAAGGATCCGGCGTCCAAGACCCACATCGGAACCGGGTTGGCCTCGAACAACATCCGGAAGGAGGCTTCGCGGGTGCGCAGCTCCGTGATGTCGACGAGGGTGACTACGAGCAGGTCGCCGAGTGGGGCTACGGCGATCTTGAGGTAGGATTCCGCATCGTCCCCGATGAATTCCAGCTCGAAATTGTCGCTTCCGCCGTTCTCGACGACACGGAACAGGCGAGCTGTGATCTCCTGCGCGTGATGACCCATGTAGACTTCGGAAAGATGCTGCCACAACAGGCTGTCCAACGACCGGCGCATCAGCTGCGCGGCGCCGGCGTTCAGGGTGACGATCTGCAGATCACACAGCTGTCCGTCCGCGTCGCGCACGGGCGCGAGGGCGAGAACCCCTTCCCGGGTCGACTGGTAGACTTGTTCGATGAGACTGGATCGGGTCTGGGGTTCGCTGACGTGGACGAGGGCGACCGGGAAGCCCCAGTGCGTGTGCAGGGGCAACGCGAGGATCTCGTGAACCTCGACGATGCCGTTCTCGACGCGGCTTGCAACCTGCCGCTCTGGCTGGCCGGTCCGGAGGGCGCGTCGCACGATTTGATCCAAGAGCCGCGCGCAGTCGCTCCGCTGGTGTCCGGCGGCATGACGGGGCGTCCCTTCGAGCCATGTAGCGACGGCTGATGCCGTTTGCAGGTGGACGAGATCTGGCCCGTCGAGGCGCACCAGCACCGTGCCATCGGCGAAACGACCGAGCGAGCCGAGAGCGATCTCTTCGTAAGGCGGCAACGCCATACCCGGCTTCCGAGCGGCATGCCAACGTTGGCTCAGGATGTGGGCAGCACTGCCCGCGAGTCCAGGCGGTCGTTGCTTGGTCTGAGGCGACATGGCGCGAAGAGCGTTCTGGCGGATGCGGGCGAATGACCGTTGGCCGAATTCGCTAAATATTTCTGAATAACCGATTGGATCGGTGACAAAAACCGCAGCGATAAGCCGGCTAGCGATATCTCTCAAGTCATGCGTGCGTGCGAAAATCCGCACCTGGAGCTCCTGAACACGGGTCTGTTACAGACATTCGACGTTTGAAACCGGAACGCGGAACATGAATCTTGATGATTTACACTCTGGATAGCCGTGCAGTCCTTGCCCGGCCTTCACAGCGTCCGAAAGCTCTTTCCCGCTCGCCCGCCCGGATCGGGACAGCGCGGCCGTCCCGATTTCCGTTCGTCGACGTCAGGCGTGGAAGGTGCATCGATCGTGCACGCCACATTCGGGGCTGCAGATCCAACCGACGGCGCTTTTCGACCGGTGCGAGGAATCGAACGGGCTCTCGATCACCTGCATGACGTTATGTGAAGGCGTCATCGCGCTGTCATGATGCACCTTCGTGATGTCTCCCCGACTTAAAAGCCGGGGCTTCCATGCCCGGACGGGCACGGCGTCTCACATCCGAGACGAGCGATATTCCGCGCGGCATTCTGGTCGCGCTCATGTTCTGATCCGCACTCGCCGCACGTCCACCGCCTGATGCTGAGACCGGCCAGCCCCGTGGGTCCACTGAGGCGCCCACAGAACGAACAGGTCCGTGTCGTGTTGGCTTCGTTCACCTCGGCGTAGGCGACCCCTGCGTGATCGCATTTGTACCGGAGCATGCCGCGTAGCGTAGACCATCCGGCGTCGAGCACGCTCTTCGCCATCCGGGTCTTCGTCATAGCCGAGGCCGACACGTCGCCGACCGTGATCTTGCGGGCGCGATCCACGAGCGCCCGAGAGAATTTGTGAAGCACATCCTTCCGCCGATTGGCGATCTTGGCGTGAATCGATTTGACCTGCCGCTTGCGCCTCTTGCGCTGCGCTTCGGCGAGCTTGGGTTCGAGGCAGCGATAGAACTGCGCCTGCTCAAGTCCTGTGCCGTCCGAGCACTTGGCGACGGACTTGAGCCCGAGATCGACGCCGATGTCATCGCGCCCGCGCCCCTGCGAACGGGGCACCTCGCACACGAGGTTGCAGTACCAACGGCCGCGCGCGTCTTGGCTGAAGTTGCCCGACTTGATCCGCCCCTCGACGGCGCGGTGCAGCCACAGGCGGAAGCGCTGGCCACGCAGGAGCACGGTTGTTCCGTCGAGGGCGATGTCTTGGTTCGTGAACGGCACCCACCCGAGCGCCCGCCTGGGCCCACGGCTCGCACGCCAGCGAAGCTTCGGACGGCGCGCAGCCTTCCGTTTTATGACGTACTGGTTGATCATCTCTTGCACGACCTGCGACGGAAGGCCGAGCAGCTTGCCACTGCCCTTGGTCAGAACGCGAAGCTGCTTCTTGGCCGCCCAGATCGGACCACGCTGTGCCGAGCGCATGCTGATCTCGTTAAAGTAGTTCCAGACCGTATTGACCGCATCGCCGAGCGCGATCAGCCGCTCGTCGCGTCCTTGACGCGGAAGCTGAAGGTCTTCAGAACCGTTTGGTCTGTAAGGGTGGTCACGCCCTTGACATAGGGCATCGAGACGGTTTGGTCTATGGAGCTTCGCACCGGGCGGCACGTCGTCTTCACCCTGCACGCCCACCTAGTGTTCACGACGAAGCGGCGGGGCAAGGTGCTGACCCGTGCGCACCTCGACCGGCTCCAAGCGATCTTCGCCAGCGTGTGTGCGGACTTCGAGGTCGAGTTGCGCGAGTTCAACGGCGAGCGGGACCACGTTCACCTGCTGGTGTTCTATCCGCCGAAGGTTCGGCTCTCGGAACTGGTCAACAGCTTGAAGGGAGTGTCGAGCCGCCTGCTGAAGAAGGAGTTCCCCGAGATCGCCTCGTTCTGGTCTGTCAGGAAGAGCCGAGGCGTGCTGTGGACACCGAGCTACTTCGCCGGGTCGGTGGGCGGCGCCCCGCTCTCGATCCTGAAGCAGTACATCGAGAACCAAGGTCGCTGATCGCGGCTGTCGCCGCGAGCGCGCCTACAACCTCTCCCTGAAAGAAGAGGGATTGGCGCGCGTTCCGCTAAGAGCGAAAGTCGAAACTCTACCCCGACACGTGGGTGAGAGCGTCGATGGCAGCTAGGATCTCGCGCCCTGGGTCCAGATCGGCGAAGGCCCGTGCCATCACACGAGCACGTTCGCGAAACCGCTGCTCCGTGAGCACCCTCTCGACGGCCCAACGCAAGGCGTCCACGGTCGGGCGGTTCGTCGCAAGATTCAAGCCGACGCCCGACCACTCGATCCGGGCTCCGACCTCGGCCTTGTCCTCGGTCAAGCCGGCGGAGACAATCGGAACGCCAGCGGCGAGAGCTTGTGAGACGCTTCCGTAGCCCCCGTTGGTTACCAGGAGATCGATTTTGGGGAGAAGCACGTCGAAAGGCAGAAAGGTGGCGACCCGGCCATTAGCCGGTATTTCACAGTGTATCTCCTCTACGGATCTCCCGCCAGTTGTTGCAACGATGAGAAGATCGTCGCGCCCCTCAAGCGCCTGGAGCGTCGGCTCAAGTAGTTCGCTGAAATCAGCGTTTGCGAGCGTGCCTTGTGTCACTAGGATGATGCTCTTGCCGCTCTCCAGATCCGGCCACCATTCCGGTACCGCGACCGCCATCGGCGTGGTCGGCAGCAGCCCGACAAAACGCAGTCCTGGAGGAAACGTACCGAAATCGTACTCGAACTCGCGGACGCTCGGCTGCAGGAATGCGTCGGGCAGTATCGCGAGCGATTGGGTCAACGAGGCTGGCAAAGGTCGCGCGCCGAGCCGGGCCAGGCGGGCGTCGGTGAGGGCGCGAACCGGTCGGACGAATGAGGCATCGAGACCCACCTTCAATGCGGCGTAGCGAGCACGCTCGATGTCGTCCCGGGCCGGGAGCAGCCCCATGCCGACCGGCGCATCGTCGGGACGGTCGAGGAACAGAAAGCTGATGTTGAGTACGATGATCGGAGGCCGGCACGTCGTCGCATCGAGAAGAAGCGGCAAGATCCCAAGAAACAGGCTGCCTGCCACGATCACATCCGGAGCCTCCGTCCGGATCGTCTCGCGCAGAACCGCGGCTTGCGTCGCCATCGGTTCGATGAAGCGGTGCTCGAATTCGTGCGTCCACCGCACCGGTCCAGGCGGCAGGTGCGGCTCCAGATAGGTCGCCGCACCCCTGTCTTCGTAAGCTGTGAGGCGCAAACCCGAAGATTCGACCTTCTGCCGAAACGAAGGATCGGTCACCACCAAGACGGTGTCGCCGCGCCTGGCCAGCAGTCGTCCCACAGCCAACAGGGGGTTGACGTGGCCCGTAAGGGGGCTGGCTGCAATCAAAACTTTCATGCCGACATCCGGCGCAATCCTCGATCAGGGTTAGTCACATTTATTTCGCGTGTGTCGCTCGGTCCGTTACCAGCGGTTCCGCAAGTATCGGCTGGCGCCTTCGCAATCGGCGTTGCGAAGTTCGGCCAAGGTGATGCGAACTCGCTCCTGCGGGGGAACCAGGAAGCCGCACCGCGTCCGTCGCTGGTCGGACGGCACGTGAAACAAGCCTTGTTCCATCGCATGTCAGGCGATCACCTCGAATGTGGCGCCTCATGCACGTGCGGCCGCCGCGCACGTCGCAACGGTGCCGCTCGCCATAGGACTGCGACCGATCTGAAATTGTCGACACGGGATATGCGGCGCAGCACCTGTTTTGGACGATAACGCACGCCAGTCCGCTTCCATGCCTGCCTTCGATCCGCAAAATCGAGCGGGAAATCGCGAAGATGGTAGGCTCGATGTCGTCGTCGCATGGGCTGCCGGTTCTCCAGGCCAGCGCGCGCTCAATCTTCGCCCGTGACATCCTGTGCGGAGTCGAAGGTCGCGTTGGATCCGGGTTCGATGGCCTTGGCCGCGTCCGCGCATCGACCGCGGTATGCGCTCGGATCGACGCCGTAGGCCGCCTTGAAGGCATGCGAGAAGTAGCTTCGACTGGTGTAGCCCACACTTGCGGCGATGACCTTCACGGGCATGGGCGACGTCGTCAGCAACTGTGCCGCGAGGCGCAGGCGGACCCGGTGCAGGTACTCGATGGGCCCCTCGCCGAAGATGGCGGAGAACCGCTCGGCGAACGCGGACCGGCTCATCCCGCAGAGTGCAGCGAGACTATCGACCGTGTGGGAGGCGCCGGGTGCGTCGAGGACCGCCGCGACGGCGCGCATGAGCCGCGGATCCCGCAGCGCCGCGAAGATTGGCGAACTGGTACCCCGCTCCTTCAGGTGAACCCGCAGCAGAATGGCGAGGCACTGCCTCATCAGCGCGCTCGTCACCTCCTGCGTGCCGAGTCCGGGCTGGACCAACTCCTCGATCATGAAGGCGAAGGCGTGCCGCAGTCGGTCGTTGCCCGACAGGTCCTCGATCAATGCGCCCTGCAGGCGGTCGAAGAGGCCGAGCGCGCCGGCGTAACTGGCCGAGATCGCGCCGCAAGCCACGAGGATGTCGCGACTGCCGTCGCCGGCCGTCAGCGCGACGAGGCCGTCGGGAAGCACCCTGAGCGCATCTCGAGCTGTAACCGTGTGCATGGCCCCGGCGAAACCGAGGGAGTGAGGAACGCCGCGCGGCGGAATCACCATGCTGTTCGGCCCGAAGGCCACGGGCTCCTGGTCGCCGACGACGATAGTCCCGGTGCCTGACAAGACATAATGGACGAGCAGGGCGTCAGCGATGCCCTGCTTCCGCAATCGCCACCCCGATTGAATCTCGCAGAATGCGAAGGCATGAACCCTCACCGTCAAAGTCGATAGTAATTTGACTAATACATGATCTGACATGTGTGCCGACCGAATCAAAGCGCAACGGATTTAAACGATATCGTGCCGGAAGACGAAATGAATTAGGAGTTGTAGCATGATACAACAAACCACACCCGTGAAGCACGCACGCAGCATAAGCCACGCTGGGATGCTCGACGTCCTTCCACGCGATCACGGTTCATGTCCGTGTTGAGAGGCAACCCTGGAACTGCGCCGACGCAGTCCACAGCTGTGCCTCGCCGGCTGCATCCCTGGCCGGTACGGGTCATGCACTGGACGAACGCCGCGGCGATGGTGGTGCTGATCGGGTCCGGCTGGGGCATCTACGACGATTCCGTCATCATCCACGGCATCTATTTCCCCAAGTCGGCCCGGATCGGATCCTGGGCGGCCGAGAGCCTGCTCTGGCACTTCGCCGCCATGTGGGTGCTGGTCGCCAACGGCGCCGCCTATCTCGTCTACGGCGTCGCGACCGGGCGCCTGCGCGAGCGCCTCCTGCCGATCCGTCCGCGCGAAATCGTGCAGACCGTCCGCGACACGTTGCGGCTCAAGCTCGCGCACGAGGACCTCACGACCTACAACGCCGTCCAGAAGATCCTCTACATCGTCGCCATCCTGGCCGGCATCGGCCAGGTCGTCAGCGGCCTGGCCATCTGGAAGCCGGTCCAGTTCTCCGGGCTCGTCGCGCTGCTCGGCGGGTTCCAGGGCGCGCGCCTCGTCCACTTCGCCGGCATGGCGGTGCTGGTCGGCTTCCTCGTCGTTCACGTCGTGCTGTCCCTGCTCGTGCCGCGAACGCTGTGGGCGATGCTGACCGGCGGCCCCGTACGCCGCCCGGCCCTCCCTGCCACGGCGCGGGAGGCGACGCGATGAGGTCGCCGTTCCGCCCCCTCAAGGTGCCGGATCCCGGCATCCTCGACGACCACCGCGCTTTGGTCCGGAGGATCGAGCGTCGCGGCCTCCTGCGGGGCGGCCTGTCGCTCGGCGCGCTCACGATGTTGACCGGCTGCGACGTGACGGACACGAGCGCGGTCGGGCGGGCGCTCCGTGCCATGTCCGACTTCAACGACGGCGTCCAGGCCGCCCTTTTCGATCCCCGAAAGCTCGCGCCCGAGTATCCGGGGTCCCAGGTGCTGAAGCCGCCGCGCTTCAACGCCTACTACGACGTCGAGGACGTCAAGCCGATCGACGGCGACGCGTGGCGGCTGGAACTCGCCGGGTTGATCTCCGACAAGCGGCCCTGGACGCGCCGCCGGATCGCGGAGCTGCCCGAGCGCGAGATCATCATTCGCCACGTCTGCGTCGAGGGCTGGGACTACATCGGGCAGTGGTCGGGCGTACCGCTCCGGGCGTTCCTGGAGCGCGTCGGCGCCGACCTCACCGCCAAGTACGTCGCCTTCAAGACGGCGGACGACTACCCGAGCAGCATCGACATGGCGACCGCGCTGCACCCCCAGACACTGCTCGCGACCAGATACGCCCGCGAAGAATTGCCTGACCCGTATGGATACCCGCTGCGCCTGCGCATGGCGGTCAAGCTCGGCTACAAGAATCCGAAGTGGATCACGGTCATCGAAGTCACCAACACCTACCCCGGCGGATACTGGGAGAGCCGCGGCTTCGGCTGGTTCGCAGGCCTATGAGCGTCCGCGCGATCCGGTGCGCCGTCGGCACCTGCCTGCTCACGCTGGCGCTCTCCGCATCGGCGCAGGCGCAGACGCCGGGCCCCTCCCCGGCCCCCGACCACATGCCGAAGCCCGGCATGACCGCGCCCGAGATGGCGGGTCGCGCGGCGGACCGGTTTCCGCAGCCGGTGCGCGTCGGCGACCTCGCCGGCCGCCTCCTGCTCCGGCCGGAGGAGTCCCAGTCCGTCCTCGGCCGCGTCACGGGGCTCGTGCGCCGCGGCGACGGCGCGGGCGAGATGGCCGTGCGCCTCGACGGTGCGTTGGGGCTGGGCTGGCTAGGCCTGCGAGCGGTCGCCTGGAGCGGATTCGGGTCCCGGCTCGTGGCCGTGCCGGTGGAGGCGGTGGCGCTCCTGGGCGAGCACGTCGCCCTCATGGGCCTGACGCCCGAGCGCCTGCGCGCGCTGCCGACCTTCACGCCCGGTTCCGCCACCGAGATACCGCCGGACGAGACGATCCGCCTCGGGATCGTCCGCCCCTTCCATTGACCACGCGGGAGCCTTCTACATGGCACGAGGACCGACCTCCGGACCGGCCCCCACCTGCGCGATCGGGGTGATGGCGAAAGCGCCGCGAAGCGGGCGCTCCAAGACGCGGCTGTGCCCGCCGCTGACCCTCGACGACGCAGCGGCTCTGAGCGCCGCCTTCCTGCGCGACACGACCGCCAACATCCAAGAGGCGGCCCGCGCCGCGCCGATTGCCGCCTACGCGGCTTTCGCGCCGCCGGGCGCGGAGGCTCTGGTGATCCCCCATCTTGCGCGGGGAACCGACCTCGTCCTGGCGGATGGAAGCGTCACAACCGCGGCGCAGGTCGAGGGCTTCGGCCGTTGCCTGCTGCAGGCCGTCCAGGGCATGCTGGCGCACGGTCACGCGGCGGCCTGCGTGCTGAGCTCCGACATCCCGACCCTGCCGACGCGGCTCCTGATCCAGGCGGCCCGGATCCTGCTCGAACCGGGCGAGCGGGGCGTGTTCGGCGCCTGCGACGACGGCGGCTACTACATCCTCGGCCTCAAGCAGGCCCATGCCCGCCTGTTCGCCGACATCGCCTGGAGCACCGACACCGTCGCCGAAGCGACCCGCGCCCGGGCGCGCGAGATCGGCCTCGATCTCGTCGAGCTGGAGCCCTGGTACGACGTCGACGACGCGGCCTCGCTCGCGCGGCTCGCCGCCGACAGGACCGGCTACGCGGCCCCGGCGACGCGCTCGGTCCTGGCGCGGCTCGCGCGCGCGTCGGAGTTGGTGCCGGCATGATCCGGCTTCTCGCCAGCCCCGCTCATCGGCTCGCGGCCCTCGGCCTCCTGCTTCTGGCCGTCACTGTCGGCGCGCTGGCGATCCAGGTGCCGGGCGCCGACACCGTCGGCGCGGCGCCCCAATCCAACGCCTTCATCGGCGTGGTCGCGGTCGGCCTCGCGGTCTACCTCCTCGCCGTGCGCCTCGTGTTGCGGGAGCGGCTGCCGCGCGCGGCCCTATGGACGATCCTCGGCATCGCCGTGCTGCTGCGGGCCGCTTTGCTGCCGGCGCTGCCGTTCCTGTCGACCGACATCTACCGCTACGTCTGGGACGGGCAGGTCCAGGCCGCCGGAATCAACCCCTACCGCTACATCCCGGCCGACCCCGCCCTCGAGCGGCTGCGCGACCCGGCGGTCTACCCGCTGATCAACCGCAAGGACTACGCTCGTACGATTTACCCGCCCGCGGCGCAGCTGGTCTTCGCCGCCGTCGGGCAGGTATCGCACAGCGTCACCGGGATGAAGCTGGCGATGTTGGGTTTCGAGGCCCTGGGCATGCTGGCCATGCTCGCGGTTCTGCGCGGCGCCGGCTTGCCTTCGGCCCGCATCCTGATCTACGCCTGGAATCCGCTGGCCCTGTGGTCCTTCGCGCGCGACGGGCACGTCGATGCCGTGGCGATCGGCCTCCTCGGCATCGCGTTGCTGGCCCGCACCCGTCGTCGGTACGGGCTCGCGGGCGCGCTCCTGGGCGCGGCGACGCTGGTGAAGGTTCTGCCTGTCGCGGTCGCGCCCGCCTTCGTCCGTGGAGGCCGGCTGTGGCGGCCTATGCTCGCCGGGGTGGCCGTGATCGCCGTCCTGTACCTGCCCTACCTCGCTGCCGGCCCGAACGTGTTCGGTTTCGCCGGCGGCTACGGGGCCGAGGAGGGCTACGACACCGGCGTGGGCTACTGGCTGCTCGCCGGTCTCGGGCATCTCGGGCTCAGCCCCCCGAGCCTGCTGCGGACCTACCTGGTCTGCGCCGGACTGACGCTCGCCGCCCTCGCGCTCCGGATCGCCTTCGGCCCGAACCGGCAGACCGCGCCCGACGCGGTCGCGCTGTGCCGCGATGCCGGGCTCCTCGCAGCCCTCACCACCTGCGCGGCGAGCCCACACTACGCTTGGTACTATCCCTGGCTGGCGCTGCCCGCGGTGGTCGCGCCGGCCCCGGCCCTGATCTGGCTCGGCTCGGCGCCGATCCTGTTCCTGATCGACCCGTTCGACGACCGCTTCCTGTGGCCGTCGCTGGTCTTCGTCCCGGCCCTCTTCCTAGCCGCCCGCTCCCTGCGGCAGGCCTGCACCGCACCCCTCTCCGCTCTCCCGGAAGGAACCGCACCATGACGGCCTCAGCCGCAGTGAAGGACCCGCGCCGCTACTTCGAGGCGGTCGGCCCCGACCGCGCCTCCGAGGCCTTGGCGCCGCCGGTCTGCCTCTATCTGGAGGTCACGAACCGCTGCAACCTGCTGTGCGAGACCTGCCCGCGCACCTTCGAGACCCTGGAGCCCCCGGCCGACATGAGCTGGGCGCTGTTCAGCCGGATCGTCGACCAGGTTCCGGACGTCGCCCGGGTCGTGCTCCACGGGGTCGGCGAGCCGATGCTGGTGAAGGACCTGCCGCGGATGGTCCGCTACCTCAAGGACCGCGGCACCTACGTCCTGTTCAACACCAACGGCACCCTGATGCAGCCGAGGCGCTTTCAGGAGCTGATCGATACCGGGCTCGACGAGCTGCGCGTCTCCCTCGATGCCGCCGACCGGGCCTCGTACCGCCGGGTGCGGGGCAAGGACTTCTTCGACCGCATCGTGCGCGACGTCGGCAAGTTCGTCGCGTTCCAGAAGGCGACCGGCGCCGCGACCCCCCGGGTCTCGCTCTGGCTCACGGGCCTCAAGGAGACCGTGGACCAGCTCCCGACCTTCGTGCGGCTCGCCGCCGAGATGGGCGTGACCGAGGTGCACCTGCAGCGCCTCGTCTTCGACGAGGCCGGGTACGGTATGGCCCGCGCCGACCTGTCGCTGTTCGAGAGCACCCAGGCGGCGGAGGCCGCCGCCATCGCCGAGGCCGAGGCCATCGGCCGTTCGCTAGGGGTGACGCTCGACGCCTCGGGCGCGACCGAGCCCGGAATCAGCCTGAAGCGTCAGGAGGACCGCGCCTGGGCCACCTGTCGGCGACCCTGGTCCCTGATGTACGTCACCGCCCACGGTCGGGCGCTGCCCTGCTGCATCGCGCCGTTCTCGGTGCGCGGCTATTCCAACTACACGCTGGGCGACGCCACGCAGGCCACGCTCCGGGAGATCTGGAACGGCGCGGCCTATCGCGACTTCCGGACGTCGCTCCTCTCCGACGTGCCGCCCGCCCCGTGCCGGAACTGCGGCCTGCGCTGGAGTCTCTGAGCGATGCATCCGGTCAGCATCGTCATCCCGACCCTGAACGAGGCCGAAGCGATCGGCGCGGTGATCCGCGAGATCCCGCCGGCCTACGCGGCGGACGTCGTCGTCGCCGACAGCGGCTCGACCGACGGGACGCAGGACGTCGCCCGGGCCGCGGGCGCCCGGGTGATCGAGGCCGGACGCGGCTACGGCCGGGCCTGCGCGCTCGGGGCGGCCGCGGCCGATCCGGCCTCGCGCGTGATCGTCTATCTCGACGGCGACGGCGCGGATCGCGGCGACCTGATCGACCGGATCGCCGGGCCGGTGCTCGCCGGCCGCCACGACCTCGTCCTCGCCTCGCGCACGCTGGGCAGCCGCGAGCCCGGATCGATGCTCTGGCACCAAGTGCTCGCCGGCCGGCTCGCCGGCCTCGGCATCGGCCTACGCTACGGCGTCCGATACACCGACATGTGCGCCTACCGCGCCATCGACCGCGCCGTGCTGCGGGCCCTCGCCCTGCGCGAGCCGACCTACGGCTGGAACATCGAGATGCAGATGCAGGCCGCGCGAGCCGGCCTGCGCATCCGCGAGGTGCCTATGCCCTACCGGCGCCGGTTGGGCGGATCCTCGAAGGTCGCGGGTTCGCTCGGTGGGACGATGCGGGCCGCCGCTCGGATCGGCGCGACCTACCTGCGCGTCGCCGCCGGCTCGGAGCGGCGCGCGTGAGGCCGGCGATGGCGCTCAAGGACGACGCTGCACCGGGCCTTTGGGCCGGCGCCCGGACGGAGGCGCCCGGCCCCGATACGGACCACGGGATCGCGCCCGCAGGGTCGTTCGCGCTGGCGGCGTACCTGGATCGCTGGTCGGCCTGCGCGCATCACGACCTCGCCGCCTCGGACTCGGAGCCGCTGTCGCTCGCCGCCTTGCTGCGCCTTGCCGGCCCGGAGGATCGTCGGCGCTGGCGGAGGGCCGACCTCGGCTACGCCGACCCGCGCGGCGCCTCCTGGCTGCGCGCCACGATCGCCGGCTGCTACCGCCGGCTCGCTGCCGACGACGTGCTGGTCAGCGCAGGGGCGCAGGAAGCAGTGGCCTGCGTGCTGAGTGCGCTGCTCGGTCCGGCCGATCACGCGGTGGTGGTGGTGCCGATCTACCAACCCTCGGAGCTCGTCGTGTCGCGGCTGTGCGCGGCCGATGGCGTCGCCCTCCGACCGGAACCGGCCTGGACCCTCGATCTCGACGGGCTGGTCGCCGCCATCCGGCCGAACACGCGGCTGGTGCTGATGAATTTTCCCAACAGCCCGACCGGCGCGTCGCTGGATCGAACGACTCTGGAGAGGCTGGTCGACCTCTGTCGCCGACACGGGCTCTGGCTCGTCAACGACGAGGTCTATCGCCAGACGGACCTCGACCCGGGCCGAGCCGTCCCACCCGTCGTCGACGTGTACGAGCGCGGGATCTCCATCAACGGGTTGTCGAAGGGCTTCGGGCTTCCGGGCCTGCGCGTCGGCTGGGCCGCCTGTCGCGACCGCGGGGCGCTCGACCGCGTCCTCGCGGTCAAGAGCCTGCTGTCGAGCTGCCTCGCCGGACCGAGCGAGATCCTGGCGCAGGTCGCGCTGCGGGCCGAGCAGCGCCTGACCGGCCGCGCCCGCGCGATCGGGCGGCGCAACCACCACCGTCTGCGTGCTCTGCTCGATCGCTACCCGAACCTGTTCGATCCGGAAGAACCGACGAATCTCGCCTTCGCCTGCCCCCGCTTCCGTGGGCGAGAGGGTGCGACCGAGTTCTCGAAGGCTCTCGCGTCCGAGGACGGCGTCCTCGTGCTGCCCTCCGCGTTGTGGCACTCGGCGCTGGCGCCGGTCCCCACGGACCGCCTGCGCCTCGGCCTCGGTCGCGTCGGCAGCGGCGCGGCGCTCGGGATCCTCGGGGATCATCTGCAGCGGCGCGCCGGCCGATGAGTGCCGAGATCGGACGCGACCGGAGCATCGAGCACCCCGGTTCCGTTCCTCCGGGCGCGGCCCCAGCCGCTTCCCCGAGGCTCACCGGGCTCGGCGGCCTATCCGCACCACCCACGGAGGCCGAACGCCTCGGCGCCTGCGACGTGGCGCCCGTCCCTGCCGCCCGGGCTTCGGGGCGCACGGAGATTCCGTTTCTTGCCCCCCTCGACGGAGACGCCGACGTCGCGATCCGGGCGCGGATGACCTCCGTCGCCGTCGCCGGAGGGCGGACGCTGTTCGAGGAGGGGGACGAGGCCGACGCCCTCTACACGCTCGTGAGCGGCGCGGTCGGCCTCTCGATCCGCGACCCGCGCGACGGCAGCGTGCGCCGCCTCATCCGACTCGCCCCTCCGGATACCGTGGGCGAACTCGCCCTGCTCACCGGCGAGCCGCGCTCGGTCACGGCAACGGCCCTGCGCGATACGCACCTCCTGCGGCTCTCCCGCGCGTCGTTCGAGGATCTGATCGCCGCCCATCCCGGGACGCTGCTCTATTTCGCCCGGATCCTGGCCGCGCGGCTGCGCACCGCCCATACGGGCGTGACCCTGAGCCATGCGCCGCGGAGCTTCGCCGTCCTGGCGGTGACCGAGGGCCTCAAGGCGACGGCCTTCGGCGAGCGGCTGGCGCAGGCCCTCGATGCCGCGCTGCCGGGGCGGACCGGCTGCCTCTCCGAATGGCCCCCCGAGGCCGACGAGGCGTGGTTCCACCGCTACGAGCAAACGCACGACCGCACGGTCTTCGTCGCCCACCAGATCGACTGCCCCTGGTGCCGGCTCTGCCTGCGCCACGCCGACCACGTCCTGTTGCTGGCCGAGCCAGGCGCGCCGCCACGGCCCGGCGCCGCGGACTATCTCGCTTCGATCCGCTCCGACTGGATCCGCATGGACCTCGCCGTGGCGCAGCCCGCCGAGGCGCGCCTGCCGCGCCCTCTGCATCCCGACGTCGCCGCGCTGCCCTTCTCCCTGCGGCTCCAGGTTCGCGAGAACCACGGTGGCGACTTCGCCCGGCTTGCCCGGATCGCGTCCGGCCATGCCCGCGCCCTCGTCCTCGGCGGCGGCGGCGCCCGCGGCCTCGCCCATCTCGGCGTTCTGCGGGCGCTCGGCGAGGCCGGGCTCGACATCGATCTCGTCGGCGGCACCAGCATGGGCTCGATCCTGGCCGCCAGCGTCGCCCTTGACTGGAGCCTCGACGCGATCGAGACCCACACGGTGGCTTCCTTCGTCGGACGCAACCCCCTCGACGACTACACCCTGCCGTTCCACGCCCTGACGCGCGGGGCCAAGGTGGATGCGGGGTTGGCCGAGCGGTTCGGCGATGCCCGCGTCGAGGATCTCTGGCGCCCGTTCTTCTGCGTGTCCTCGAACCTCACGACCGGCACCGCAATGGTCCACTGGGCGGGCCCCCTCGACCGGGCGATCCGCGCCAGCATCGCCATTCCCGGCCTGCTGCCCCCGGTGGCGAGTGCGGACGGCATCCTCGTGGACGGCGGCATGATGAACAACCTGCCTGCCGACGTGATGGCCGATCTCGACCGCGGGCCGGTTCTCGCCGTGGATGTCGGCAGCGACGCCGCCTTCCAGGTCATGCCGCGGCAGGGCCGGAGCGCGCAGGCGTTCCGGCGCCTCCTCGGCATCTCGGACCAGCTCCCCGGCATCGCGCACCTGCTCCTGCGCTCCGCGATGGTGTCGAGCGACGCCCAGACCATGGCGGCCGTCACCCGGGCTGCGGTCCTGCTCAAGCCCTCCTTGGCCGGGGTCGATCTGCGGGCGTGGTCGAGCTTCGAGACGACGGCCGAACTCGGCTATCGCTGCGCCCGGGAAGCGCTGGAGTCGGGCCGCCTGGGAGCCTGGACATGAGCCGCTCCGATGTTCGGGCAGGCGCAGATCCCGACCGACCGGTCATCCGCACATCTCTTCGGAGCCCCTGAATGCGTGTCGTGGTCGATCTCAACCGCTGCCAGAGCTACGCGCAGTGCTGCTACGCCGCCCCTGAGCATTTCGAGGTGCGCGGTCACGAGATCCTGTTCTACGATCCGGCGCCGCCCGAGGCGAAGAGGTCGCAGGTCGAGCGGGCGCAGCAGGCCTGCCCCGTCCGGGCCATCGCGATCGAGCCCGCCGGACTCGCCGAGGGTGACGAGCCGTGACGGACGGGCAGCGACCGGGCATCGTCGTGGTAGGCGCCTCCCTCGCCGGCCTGCGGGGCGCGGAGGCGTTGCGGGACGGCGGCTATGACGGCCCTCTGACCCTGGTCGGGGACGAGCCGCACCGGCCCTACGACCGGCCGCCTCTGTCCAAGCACGTCCTGGCGGGCGAGCTTCACCCCGACGCGACCGCACTTCCGCAACTCACCCGTCTGCGCGCGCAGTGGCGGCTCGGCCTGCCGGCCGTCGCCCTGGACCGGGACCGCCGGGTGGTGCGCCTCGCCGACGGCGCGACGCTTCCCTACGAGACGCTCCTGATCGCCACCGGCGCCAGGGCGCGGCCATGGCCCGGAGAAGGCGCCGATCTCGCCGGGATCTTCACGATCCGGACCCTGGAGGATGCCCGCTCCCTGCGGAGCGCGCTGGCGCTGCGGCCGAGCCGCGTCCTCATCGTCGGCGCCGGCCTGATCGGCTGCGAGGCCGCCTCCTGCTGCCGCGATCTCGGCCTGGCGGTGACGCTCGTCGATCCCAACCCGACGCCGCTCGCCCGCCTCCTCGGGACGGTGATCGGGGCCACACTCGCCGGGCGGATGCGGGCTTCCGGAGTGGACCTCCGCCCGAACGTCAAGGTGGTGGCCTTCTCCGGCGAGGATGGACAAGTCCGCCGCGCCCACTTGGCGGGTGGCGCGGACATCGCGACGGATCTCGTCATCGTCGCCCTCGGCGCGACGCGCGACACGGGTTGGCTCGCCGCGGCCGCCCTCGTCGCCGACCCGGGAGGCCTGACCTGCGACGCGGCCTGCCGCGCCCTGACCACGACGGGGGAGCCCGATCCCGCCATCTACGCGGCCGGCGATGTCGCGCGCTGGCCGAACCCACTCACCGGCGGCCGCTTGGTGACCGTCGAGCATTGGGGCAACGCGGTGGACCAGGCCCGGCACGCGGCGGCGAACATGCTTGCTCCGCCCACGGGCCAGGTCGAATACCAGCACGTGCCTTCCTTCTGGTCGAGCCAGTTCGGTCTCAACATCAAGCTCGCCGGCCTGACCGAGGGGGCGGAGGCGCTCGCGATCGTCCAGGGATCGCGGGCCTCGCACCGGTTCCTCGCCGTCTATGGCCGGGCCGGGCGAACCGTCGCGGCCCTCTCCTTCGATCAGGCACGCTGGCTTCCCGCCTATGCCGAGGCCGTGGCTGACGGGGCGGCCTTCCCGCCGATCCTCGGCGCCACCGACCAGCCGCGGATCGAGACCCTGGAGCCCGGCTTTCCCAGCCCGCGGCGATCCTCCGGCCGATCGGTTACGGCTCTGGAGACGGCCCATGCCTGACGAGACGCTGTTCGCGCAGGTTCTCGATCCGAGAAACAGGGCGAACCCCTATCCCCTCTACGCGCGCTTGCGCGAGACGCCCGTGTCCCGGCAGGCGGACGGCAGCTACGTCGTCAGCACCCATGCCGCGCTGAAGAGCCTGATTTTCGATCCCCGGCTGAGCTCGGAAGACCTGCCGCCCTCGCGGCGACCCAGAACGGGCAACCCTCTGAAGGACTGGATCCTCAACCCGATCCGGAATCGGGTGGTCAACGGCCATCGCCCGCTGATCTTCCGCGATCCGCCCGACCACGACACCCTGCGCGGTTTCGTGATGAAGGAGTTCACGATCGCCCGGGTGCGGGAATCTCACGCCAAGGTTGCGAAGCTCGTGGATGCCCTGATCGACAAGTGCCACGGCCGCGACACTGTCTGCTTGGTGGAGGACCTGTCCTATCCGCTGCCGGTGGCCGTCATCTGCGAGCTGCTCGGCGTGCCCGAGGCCGATGAGGCGCAATTCCACGTCTGGGCGATCCGCCTCGCGACGGCCCTGGAGCCCGACGTGCGCCACGACGAGGCGGGGCGGCGGGAGATCGCCGCAACCTTCGACGCGATCTCCGACTACATGCGTCGGCTGATCCGCGAGAAGCGCCGCCATCCGGCCGACGACATGCTCAGCGGGCTCGCCGCCCACGGTGGCCGGGGCAGCGCGGCCATGGGCGACATAGACCTGATCTCGACGGCGATCCTGCTCCTCGTCGCGGGTCACGAGACGACGGTGAATCTCATCACCAACAGCATGCTCACACTGCTCAGGCATCCGGAGGAGCTGCGAAAGCTGAAGGCCGACCCCGAGCGGGCACCCCGCGTGATCGAGGAGATGCTGCGCTACGAGCCCCCCGTCCATTTCCGCACCCGCAAGGCGCTCGGCGCCATCGCGGTGGCGGGAACGACGATCCCGCCGGGATCGTCGGTGGTGCTGCTCTTTGCGGCCGGAAACCGCGACCCGGCGCGGTTCGAGCAACCGGACCGGTTCGATCCGGACCGGACGGACAACCAGCATTTCGGGTTCGGCGGTGGCCTCCATTACTGCGTGGGCGCGCCCCTCGCGCGGATCGAGGCCGAGATCGCCCTTGTCACGCTCTGCCGGCGCCTCATCGCACCGAGGCTCCTGGACGACCCGCCGCCTTACCGACCGGGCGCTTCCCTCCGCGGTCCACAGCACCTCGGCATCGCCATAGCGGGGATCGCGTGATCCTACAGGCGCGAACGGTTATGAGACGATGGCGAGAGCCAAGCGCGGTCGTCTTGCGGAGCGGGGTACGTCAGCTCTGGACTTGCGTCGGTCTGGATGCTGCTCGTCGTTACGTCTGGATCGAGGAGCCGGGAGCGGTCCTCCTTCATCTGCGCGCCGAACCAGCCGGCGATGGACGACTTCAGCGACGCGGTGTCTCCCCCGCAGGATAAGACACCGGAGCCGGGGGGCCCGATCGTCAGGACGGGATGGCGCGGGTGATCGGCAGTGCGGTGAGGCGCCCGGGCCTCAGGAGCAGTGCTACGAGGCCTGTCCAGCCCGTCTGATGCATCGCGCCGAGCCCTGCGCCGGTATCGCCGTGGAAGTACTCGTGAAACGGGATGCAGTCGCACACATGCGGATCGTCGGCGAGAGCGCCATAGGAGGCGAGCACCGGCCGGCGTCCATCTGGCCCGCGCAGGAATAGCCTGCAGAGGCGCTCGCTCAACTCGTCGGCGATCTCGGGCAGGCTGAGATAACGGCCGGAGCCGGTCGGGCACTCGAAGCGGGTGTCGTCGCCATAGAACGTCCCGAAGCGGTCGAGCGCCTCGATGAGGAGGATGTTAATCGGCATCCAGACCGGACCGCGCCAATTCGAGTTGCCCCCGAACGTGGCGGTCGTCGATTCCGCTGGTTCGTAGTCGACGGAGTAGCGGGCACCGCTCCAATCGAGAACGAACGGGTGCTCGGCATGCGCCTTCGACAGAGAGCGAATACCGTGGTCGGAGAAGAGCTCGGTCTCGTCGAGCATCCGCGCCAGAAGCGCCTTCATGCGGTGCCGGCGCAGCAGCGAGAGCAGCATCCGGTCGCCGCCCGGGCCGGGCGGCGGTCCCTCACCCTCGCCTTGGCTCCAGTGCGAGACCAAGGCGGCGAGGTCGGGACGGTTACGCAGCATCCACTCGGCCCGGCGCGCGAAGCCGGGGAATCGGTCGCGCAAGGAAATGTCGAGCACCTCGACGGCGCAAAGCGGGATCAACCCGACCAGCGAGCGGACGCGCAACGGCAGCATCTTGCCGTCGGGCAGGTTCAGCACGTCGTAGAAGAATTCATCCGCCTCATCCCAGAGGCCGACCCCGCTGCCGCCGATGTCGGTCATCGCCTCGGCAATGTAGAGGAAGTGCTCGAAGAACTTGGTCGCGATGTCCTCGTAGACCGGGTCCTCGGCGGCCAGTTCAAGGGCGATCCGCATCAGGTTGAGCGTGTACATCGCCATCCAGGCGGTGCCGTCGGCCTGGTCGATGGTGCCGCCGGTGGGCAGCGGCGCCGAGCGGTCGAAGATGCCGATGTTATCCAGTCCGAGGAAGCCGCCCTGGAAGACGTTGCGCCCGTCCGCGTCCTTCCGGTTCACCCACCAGGTGAAGTTCAGCATCAGCTTGTGGAACACCCGCTCCAGGAATGTCCGGTCGGGTCGCCCGGTGAGCGCGGCGTCCATCTGGTAGACGCGCAACGCCGCCCAGGCATGAACCGGCGGGTTCACGTCGCCGAAGGCCCACTCGTAGGCCGGCAGCTGGCCGTTGGGGTGCATGTACCACTCGCGCGTCAGCAGCACGAGTTGGCCCTTGGCGAATTCTGGGTCAATCAGCGCGAAGGTCACGCAGTGGAAGGCGAGGTCCCAGGCCGCGTACCAGGGGTATTCCCAGGTGTCGGGCATCGAGACGATGTCGGCGTTGTTGAGGTGCGCCCACTCGCTGTCGCGTCCGTGTCGCCGCTCCGCTGGGGGCTCCGGCTGCGTCGGATCGCCCATCAGCCAGCGGCGCACGTCGAAGTGGTAGAATTGCTTCGACCAGAGCATGCCGGCCAGGGCCTGGCGCTGGACGAGGCGTGCGTCGGGGTCCGTCATGTCGCGTTGAAGGGCGGCGTAGAAGGCGTCGGCCTCCGCGACCCGACGCGCGAACACCGCCTCGAAACCCGCGTCGTCGAGACCCGGCGCGTCGGCCGGGGACAACCGGTAGCGCAAGACGATCGTCTCGCCGGCCATCAGCGTGTGGCGGCTCAGCGCCGCGCACTTGGTGCCCTCGTGGAGCGGGTTCACCCGCGTGCGGGTTCCCGCCACCACATCGTCGTTGATCGCGTCCTTGGGGTGGTACGATCCGCTCACGCCGAACAGGCGAGCAGTGTTGGTCTCGTTCTCGCAGAACAGGAACTCGGCCGGCTGTAGGGCCCTGAACAGCCGACAGGGACCCGCGGCGCGGGTCGCCTCGACGCTTGGCCCCTCGACGAGCCGGAGGAGCGGCCGCTTCGGATCCTCGCGCCACGACCACGTGTTGCGCGACCACAGATGGGGCAGGACGTGGATTTCGGCCGCTTCCGGCCCGCGATTGACGACCGAGACCCGCATCAGCACGTCGTCGGGGGCGGCCTTGGCGTACTCGACCGTGACGTCGAAGCAGCGGTTCTCCGCCAGTACACCGGTGTCGGCGAGCTCGTACTCGGGCATGTCGCGGCCCTTGCGCCGTCGGTTCTCGGCCACGAGCTCGGCGTAGGGAAACGCCGCGTGCGGGTACCTGTAGAGCATCCGCATGTACGAGTGCGTCGGCGTGCCGTCGAGGAGCCAGTAGAGTTCCTTCATGTCTTCGCCGTGGTTGCCCTCCTCGTTGGTCAAGCCGAACATCCGCTCCTTGAGGATTGGGTCCCGCCCGTTCCAGAGGGCCAGCGCGAGACACCAGAGCTGCTTGTCGTCGCTGAACCCGGCGATGCCGTCCTCGCCCCAGCGGTAGGCCCGCGAGCGCGCGTGATCATGGGGCAGGTAGTCCCAGGCGGTGCCGTCCCGGCTGTAATCCTCGCGGACCGTCCCCCATTGCCGCTCGGCGAGATACGGTCCCCAGCGGTGCCACCCGTCCGCGGCACAGGCCCGAAGACGGCGTCCTTCCTCGGTCTCGAACAGGTGGGATGCGTTCGGGCCCTCAGGCATTGCGGTCTCCCTCAGAACGCTTTGAGGCCGAGCATCCGGCGCAGGCGGATATATTCGCCAAGCGACCAGGCCTGGAACGGGCAGCCGCCGGGTCGATAGGGCGCATCGCCGTCGGCGACTTCGCTGACATGACCGAGGCCGGCCTCGCCGAGGTGCTGCTCCAGCGGCGGCAGAAAGCGAGCCCGCCCCTCCGTCAGGGCCGCCTCGCTGCGGCCGCGGACCGAGAGCCACGCGTCGACGAAGGGACCGAGCAGCCAGGGCCAGACCGTGCCCTGGTGGTACGCACCGTCTCGCGTCCGCGCGTCGCCCCCGTAATGACCGGCATAGGCGGGATCGTCCGGCGACAGGGTGCGCAGGCCGAGCGGCGTCAGAAGCCTGTGCTCGACCGCATCGACGACGGATTTGGCGAGCTCCCCAGTCAGGAGCGGAAACGGGAGACCGCCGACGCAGAAGATCTGGTTCGGACGCACCGCCGCATCGTGCGTGCCGGGGACGTGGTCGACATCGACGACGTCGAATAAGCCACCCACCGGGTTTGGAAATTTCTGCGCGAAGCTCGCTCGCGCCGCGGTCTCGGCCTCGGAGAAGCGCGGCTCCCACAGCGTCGCCGCGATGTGGAGGGCGTTGATCCAGAGGGCCTGGATCTCGACCGGCTTGCCGATACGGGGCGTGACCACCCAATCGCCGACCTTGGCGTCCATCCACGTGAGTTGCCATCCGGGCTGACCGGCCGCGATCAGACCATCCGCATCGGCCCGGATGCCGAAACGGGTACCGGCAGCGTAGCCATCGAGGATCGCGAGGCAGGCTGTACGCAGAGCTGGCTCGGACTGGACGGAGCGCCCAACCAGCCTGCAGGCTGCCAAGAAGTCGTACACGCTGACCACGTACCAGAGCGAGGCGTCGACGGAATTGTATTCCGGTACCTCGCCGGAATCCGGGAAACGGTTGGGCATCATGCCCTCGCTGACGACGCCCGCCCAGGCTCTGAGGATGCTCTCCGCGGTGTCGAGTTCGCCGGTCGCCAGCAGCAGGCCGCGCAGCGCGATGAAGGTGTCACGCCCCCAATCCGTAAACCAGGGGAAGCCTGCCACCAGGGTACTGCCCCGTCCTCGATCAACCCGGTAGCTCAGGGCACTTCGGCGAAGATCCGGACCGGCCCGCGTCGCGCGCGCCGCGGCGATCATCCGGTCAGCCAAGGCTCGGACGCGGACCGGCCCGCTCTCGCCAGCGCGTAGCAGCATCAGCCCGGGCTCGGGCCCCGCGAGATCGAAGCGAAAGCTGCCGGGCGCGGCGAGATCCTCGACGCAGTCGAGTCCCCGCGCCCGCTCCGCCGCGTAGAGGAACTGGCGATACCAGTCCGGTTCATGTCGATAGGTGCCCGTGGTCAGGGCGGAGATCGCCGGTCGATCCGGATAGGGATGCCACGTGACGCAGGTTCCGGTCTCCGCGCCGCCGATTTGTGGCTTGAAGTCGAAAGCGGGATTTGCGGTTTGCAGGCTGTGATAGTCCCGTCCCGAGAGCAGCGGGACGACGACGAGCGTGCAAGGACCAGCGCCTGAGATCCGCCGCCATCGCAGCAGCGTGTCGCAGGCATCGGGATCAACCAAGATCTCCTGGGTGATCTCGGTGCCATCCGGCAGGCCGAATGTCCATGACGGCCAGGGCTCGTGAGTGAAGCTCGTAATTCGCTCAAAACCGCGCGGATGGATCACGTCCGGCAGGTAGCGCTGGGCGCTGAGATCGGTGTGTCCGGCCGCGGTCTCGATCCAGGCCTCGATGCCGTTGACGAGCACCGTCCGCCCGGTCGGCGGATTCGCCGCCGTGAGCAGGAGCGCGTGGTAGCGGCGTGTCCGGACGCCCGAAACGGTGCCCGAGGCGAAACCGCCGAGCCCGTCGGCCTCCAGCCACTCGAACGCCTCGCCCGGCAGGGGTATCGCGTCAGGCATCCCGGTGTCCCGCTCCGTCCGCGCGGCATCCGGCGTGCGCAGCCGCACGCGGATCCGGCCTCCTGCAGGCACTCAGGATCATGGCGCGATCGACGCGCCGCGGAGAACCTCGATGTTCGATCCAGCCCGCGCCCTTCCTCCGATCGTCGGCGCGATCGCGGCCTTCTTCAGCCTGATGGTCGTCGCCTTCGTCTGAACGCTTCCCGCTCCAAACCACGTAGGGACAAAGATCATGACCCGCCCCGCTTTCGCCGCCATCGCTCTCATCACCTTCGCTGCGTTCCCGGTCAGTGCCGCGCCGGTCGACCATTTGCCGGCCGCGGTCGGCTCGGCATCGACGATGCCACAGGCGCTGTTCCGCCAAGTGACGTCGAACGGTACGACGAAGCCGGGGGGCTCGGCCCTCGACGGGCGCAGTGGGACCACCGCGGCGCTCGACCGGAAGAGTCGCGCTCTGCACAACCTGATCGCGACCTCGATCTGTACCGGTTGCTGACCGGCGCTCACCGCGATGCCTCCCGCAGGGCCGCCACGAGTTCGTCCTCGCGGGCGGCGTCGAGGGGCGGAGGCGGGAGCCGGCCGAGAGCGTCGCGCGTGAGCGCGATCTGCCGCACGAAACGCCGGCAATTCCTGCAGGTCGCGAGATGAAGCCGGATGCGCCATCGAACGCGTCCGGACACCTCCGCGTCCACGAACGCGCCTGCCTGCTCCGCCGCCTCTCGACACCGCATCCGATCATCCTCGCCCGTTCCGCTCGTCACGCTCGCGCCGCGTCGCGGGTCAACGCCTCGAACACCCGTCGGATCTTCAGCCTCGCTCGATCGAGCAGCACGCGCTGACGCGCCTCGCCGAGGCCGAGCAACTCCTCCGTCTCGCGCGGGCCGAAACCCTCGATGTCGCGATGCCGGATCACGGCGGCCTCGTCCGGCGGCAGAGCGGCGATGGCCGCCTCGACCGCTTGCCAGACCTGCCGCCCCGCGAGCCCGCGCTCCAAGTCGATCTCGCTCCAGTGCCAGGGCGCCTCACGCCAGTGGCCGTCGGCGAGGAAGGCATCGGCGTCGAAACCGGATCCCTCGTCCTCGTCATGCCGTGGCGTGAGTTCCGCGAAGGTCGCGGTGCGCCTGGCGGAGACCGAGGCCTTGCGCGCGATGTTCAGGACGATCCCGGTCAGCCACGTGCGCAGCGACGAGCGCGCCTCGAATCCCGCGATGTTGCGCATCACCGCGATCCAGGCCTCCTGCACCGCCTCCTCCGCCGCCTCCCGCGTCAGGTGTGCGCCACGGGCGATCGCCACGAGCCGCACGTGATAGCGCCGCACGAGGATCCGGAAAGCGGCCTCCTCGCCGAGCCGAAGCCGCGGAAGCAGCAGGTCGTCGCTCGGTTCCAGATCGGCCGTCATCACCGGATCAGCCTGGCGCATCACGGGTCAACCTGATGTCGACCTCGCGCTCGACGAAGGTCCACTCGCGGGTAGCGCGTAGCGCTGCGACGAGCGCCTCGAAGGCTACCTCGTGCTCCGGCGGGAACTCGAACCACGTCAGGAAATCGAACGGCTCGCCGAGGTCACGACTGTGGTGGAGTCGCCGTGCGATCGCCGGCAGGTAGCCGAGGCCGATGCTCGTGTGGTGCGAGGTTTCCTCGAAGATCGCCCGGCGCTCGTCCTGAGCCAGCTCCCACCAGCGCGCCGACTTCCTGATCGGGATCAGGGCGGCCCGCGTCGCCGAAGGTCGATCGAGAGGTGGCTGCACGGCGCGTAGCCGCTGCGCCTCGTTGCTGGTTGTATAGCGCAGATTGCTCACCACCCCGCGCAAGCGCCAGATCGTGCCGGTCGAAGGACCGGTCCGCTGTCCCATGTTGCCGATCGGAAGGCTGACGGAAAGGCGGGTTGCGCTGGGCAGACGCTCCCCAAGCGGCGACTCCGCGCGCGTCACCCGCCAAGGGCCTGCATCGCCACCCGCGAACTCGATCAGGTCGATCATTCCGCCATCCTCTCGGTAAAGGCCGCTTCGCTTGCAAGGCTCGCCGCGTTACACAGTCGAAGGCAGTCAACATCTTCCCCGCCCTGAAGGACGAGGATTTTCGGAGACCGTGAGATCTCGTGCAGTTGACGCTTCATAGGGCCGCTGATGCAAACCCTCCACGTTGAGCAAAGGTGTGTTCCATCTCCGACGAATATCAAACGCCGCGTTCGTGTCGGCAAGAACGTGGCGAGAAGGATAGGTCGGAGAAGGTTTCATTTGTCGAGGCACCATTTCTATCGGGTGGGCCAGATCCTGTGTTTCGTGCCGATCCGCAGCGGCGATGATCGGGCCCTTGCCTGCGGCGAGGCGGGCAGTGTACGCGGCGCGTCGTCTGGGACTGCGCCCTCGACCGGGACTTGTCACCCGGCCGAGTGGGCTGCTTGAGGGGGTGAAACAGCCGGGAGACCGATAGGAGCACCTGATGCATTCCACACCGCAATCCGGATAGCCAAGAAACTCGTGGGCTCGTCACCCGGTGCAACGCCGGATGGGACGCACCGGGCCGTACGCGCCCATGAAGGGAGCGCATCAGGTCATGGCTTATCGGATCGGCTAAGGTCCGCGCGCTCGCTCCGCCCGTCGACGCAGACTTCGACCACCGCGATCCTGGTCCCGTTCCGTAGGATCGACGGTGGAAGGTTCGCGAAGACGCCGGCGTCGAAAGATCGGTCGACGACCCGCTCATCGGCCTTCCGCGGATACGTCCTCGCGAATCGGCCATCGGCATGGTCCCCGACCGTGCACACGACGAGGACCGCCGCAAACGCGTGGATCCGCGAGTCGGGCACTTGTACGACATCCCGACTCTCGTCGCTCATTCAAACGACCGATGATCGACCAGTTGCGGAAACTTTCCCTTCGAGCCGAGGTAAGGCCAAGCCCTTCGAACGCTCTCAACCGGCGCCAGAGATCCGTGCGTCCTGCAGAAATTCTCTTCTCAGGTAGTCGATGGCTGCCCGCACCTTGAGCGGAACGAACCGGCGCGACGGGTAGACGGCCTGCATCGGCAACGGCATCGGCCGGTGAGCGGGGAGGATGATCTTCACCCGTCCCGTCTCGATCTCGTCGCGGAACGCCCAGATCGGCACGACGCCGATGCCGAGGCCCGCGATGACGCCCTCGCGCACCCCTTCCGAATTGTTGACCCGGAAACGACCCGCGACGTCGACTGAGACGGGTCCATCCGGGCTCGTGAACGACCAGCGGTGGCCGGCGACGAGACGCGTGTAGACGATGCAGTCATGGGCGGCGAGGTCGCCCGGGCACGTGGGTTCGCCGCATTTCGCGAGATAGGCCGGGGCGGCGACCGTGACGCGCCGCGTGATCCCGATCCGTTTCGCGACGAGGCCCGGATCGGTGATCTCGCCGACCCGGATCGCGAGGTCGATCGCCTCCTCGACCAGGTCGGAGAAGGCGTCGTTCATGATGAGATCGACGCGGATGTCCGGGTAGCGCTCCGCGAACAGCGCAAGGCGCGGCACGACGTGCAGACGCCCGAACACGACCGGCACGGTGAGTCGCAGCGTTCCGGACGGCCGGCCCTTGCGCCTGCCGACCGCGGCTTCGGCCTCGGCCAGCGTCTCGAGCGACCGCAGGGCGTGTTCGTAGAAGACGCGACCGTCCTCCGTCACGGCGAGCGCGCGGGTCGTGCGGGTGATGAGCCGCGTGCCGAGATGCTGTTCCAGCGAAGCCACTTGCCGGCTGATCGTCGGCTGGGTGGTACAGAGCTCGGCCGCCACGGCGGTGAAGCTGCCGGCCTCCACGACCCGCACGTAGGTCCGCATGGCCGTGATCAGGTCGTTCATCCATACCGTCCCCGTATCGTCCGGAGCTCCGACACCCCGTAGCCGACCGCGGCGGACCGGTCACCGATGACTGCCGATCGAGGCGGTGGATTCCGGCGGGCGACGACGCCCGCGAGACCGACGCATCCTTCGGCACGCGCCGCTCGCTCGCGCCGCCACGGTCCCCGTCGCCACGGTCCCCGTCGCCACGAGCGCCCAGGATCTTCCAGCACGTACTCATACAGGTCGCGTATAGATCCTATTCCCGCGTCACCTCTTCTCACGACTCCCGGTTGTCCGCACGCTGGTTGCAAAGGGGAGACCCTCATGACTCCGGATGCACGGCACCATACGGCCCAGGTCAACGGCATCCGGATGCACTACCTCGACGCGGGTGCGGGCCCGGCCGTGCTGCTTCTGCACGGCTATCCGGAGACGCATTTCGCGCGGCGCCATCAGTGGCCCGTCCTGGCCGAGCGGTATCGAATCATCGCTCCGGATCTGCGCGGCTATGGCGCGACCGACAAGCCCGATACGGGATACGACAAGCGGTCGATGGCGGGAGACGTCCGGGCCCTGATGGCGCATTGCGGCATCGGGCGTGCCGCCCTCGTCGGTCACGACCGCGGCGCCCGTGTCGCGACACGGTTCGCCAAGGACTACCCGGAGGCCATCGACCGCCTCGTCGTGATCGACAACATACCGACGCGCGTGGTCTTCCAGGCCACGGACGCGCGGCTCGCCAAGCTCTATTGGTTCTTCTACTTCCAGCAGGTGCCGCATCTTCCGGAGGCGCTGGTCGCAGGGCGCGAGGAGATGTTCCTGCGGCACTTCTTCGATAGCTGGTCCTACGCGCCGGGTGCGATCGGCGAGGAGGCGGTGGCGGAGTACGTCCGCGCCTATTCTCGGCCCGGCGCCTTCCGCGGCGCCTTCGCGGACTACCGGGCAGGACCGGTCGACCTCGCGCAGGACGAGGCCGACGCCGACCGGCTGATCGCGTGCCCGACCCTCGCGATCTGGGGCGCCGACTTCGACCTCGTGGGCCGGACCTTCGACGTCCTGGCCGTGTGGCAGGGCATGGCCGGAGACGTGCGCGGCGTCGCCATTCCGCAATGCGGGCACCTGCCTCCAGAGGAGCGGCCCGACCGCGTCAACGCGGAACTCCTTGCCATTCTCGAGCCGTGGCGGGGCTGACCATGACAAGGCGGAAGGTCGTCGTCACCGACCACGTATTCCCGAACCTGGAGCCCGAACGCGCAATCCTCGACGGCTTGGCCGATCTGGTCGTCGCGCCGTCCACGGACCCGCAAGCTCTGCTGGAGGTCTGCCGCGATGCCGACGCTCTGCTGAACTGCTACGCGAGGCTTCCGCCGACCCTCGTCCAGCAACTGGAGCGCTGCGCGATCATCGCGCGCTACGGCATCGGCGTGGACACGATCCCGCTGCCCACGACGCGGGACAAGGGCATCCGGGTGACCAATGTCCCGGACTACTGCATCGAAGAAGTCGCCGATCACACCCTGGCGCTGATGCTGGCGCTCGCCCGCGGGCTGGTCCGCGGGATCGACCAGACCCGCGCGGGCGTGTGGAACGTGGCCGCCGTCGCGCCTCTCCACCGCCTCCGCGGACGCACGCTCGTCCTGCTCGGGTTCGGGCGCATCGCGCGCGCCCTGGGCCTGGACATCCTCGTGTGCGACCCGTTCGTCCCTCAGGACCCGATCGCGGGGCTGGGGGCCCGCCGCGTCGAACGCGACGAGGCCTGGGAGGCGGCCGACATCCTCTCGCTCCACGTGCCGCTGGAGGCCGAGACGCACCACGTCGTCAACGCCGAGAGCTTGGCGCGGCTGAAGCCCGGGGCCCTCCTCGTCAACACCTCCCGCGGCGGCCTCGTCGACCTTCCCGCAGTGTGCGCGGCGCTGGCATCGGGGCGATTAGGCGGCGCCGCGCTTGATGTCCTCGAGACCGAGCCGCCGACGGCGGAGACTTGGATCGGGACCGTTCCCAACCTCATCGTGACGCCGCACCTCGCCTTCTACTCGGAGGAATCGCTGGTCGATCTCCAGAGGCGCACCGCCGAGGAGGTGGCCCCGGCGCTGCGCGGCGAGCCAGCCCTCAATCCCGTCCACTGATCGCAGGAAGGCACCGTCATGGACCTGACCATCCACACCCCCGGGACCGCGCCCGAGCGGTCGAAGCCGATCGCGGCCGACTCGCTCGAGCGCTACGGCTTCCTGCCGAACCTGCACGGGATCATGGCCGAGTCGCCGGTTATGTACGAAATCTATCGGCAGACCGGCGCGACCTTTGCCAGGCGCACCCTGTCCGTGCTCGAACGCCAGATCGTCCTGCGGGCGATCGACTACGAGAACGAGTGCCATCACTGCATGGCGGTGCACTCGCCGATCGCCACGCGCGAGAGGATTCCCGGGGCAATCCTGTCCGCGCTGCGCCACGGCGACCCGCTGGCCGACCCGAAGCTCGAGACGCTGCGCAGCTTCGCCGCCGCCATGACCCGGACTCGCGGCCAAGTCGGGCAGGCCGAGCTCGATCGCTTCGAAGCGGCGGGCTACACGCGGGAGAACCTGATCGAGGCGATCGTCGCCATCGGGTACGAGGTGCTCGGCAACGACATCGATCACGTCGCGGCCACGCCCCTCGACGCGGCGTTCGAGGCCTACGCGTGGAGCAAGCCCGAACCCGTCCAGCAGGCCGACGCGGCCTGAATGGCGCGGTGGAACGGGTCCGATGGCGCTGAAGCTCTACGATCTCGCGGCGGCCGACGAGCGCGTCCGGTTCAGTCCGTTCGTCTGGCGCGTGCGTCTGGCGCTTGCGCACAAGGGCCTCTCGGCTGACACGGTGCCGTGGCGCTTCACCGACAAGGCGACCATCGCCTTCTCGGGCCAGGATCGCGTTCCCGTCCTAGTGGACGAAGGCGCGGTGATCGTCGATTCCTGGTCGATCGCCTGTCATCTCGACGCCAAGTATCCCGACCGGCCGTCCCTGCTGGGTCCGCGCGAGGCCCGAGCCGGGATCGTGTTCGTCAGGAACTGGTGCGACGGGGTCGTGATTCCCGGGATCGGGCGCCAGATCGTGCTGGACGTCTGGACCATCCTGCACGAGCGCGACCAAGAATACTTCAGGCGCACGCGGGAGGCGCGGTTCGGGGCGACGCTCGAGGCGGTCGCGGCGGGCGCCGATCAGGCCCTGCCCGCCTTCCGGGCCTCCCTCGAGCCGCTCCGCGCGACCATCCGGTCGCAACCCTTCCTGGGGGGCGAGCGCCCGAACTTTGCCGACTACATCGTATTCGCCGCGTTCCAGTGGGCTCGATGCTCGTCGCCGCGCGGACTCCTGGCGGCGGACGACCCGGTCGCGGCCTGGCGCGACCGGTCGCTCGCCCTCTTCGACGGCCTGGCTGCGAGGGCGGCTCGCGCCCACCTCTCCAACGAAGGATCGGATTCTCCGCCATGATCGACGTGCATTTCTGGACGACCCCGAACGGCTACAAGATCCTGCTGGCGCTGGAGGAGGCTGGAGCGGCCTACCGGATCGTGCCGGTCAACATCAGCGAGGGCCGGCAGTTCGAACCCGACTTTCTGCGCATCTCCCCGAACGGCCGCATGCCGGCCATCGTCGATCACGCGCCGGCCGACGGCGGCGAGCCCGTTCCGGTCTTCGAGTCCGGCGCGATCCTGATCTACCTCGCCGAGAAGCTCGGCGGCCTGATGCCCGACGACCGGCGCAGCCGCAAGACCACGCTGGAATGGCTGATGTGGCAGATGGGCGGGCTCGGCCCCATGCTCGGCCAGAATCACCATTTCAGCCACTACGCGCCCGAGCGCATTCCCTATGCGATAGAACGCTACGTCAAGGAGACGTCGCGCCTCTACGGGGTCCTCGACGAGCGATTGGCCGATCGCCCCTTCATCGTAGGCGACGCATACGGCATCGCCGACATGGCGGCCTACCCGTGATGCCTGCTGTGGGAACGGCAGGGTCAGCGGATCGAGGAGTACCCGAACGTCCGCCGTTGGCTCGATGCCCTGGCGGTGCGCCCCTCCGTGCAGCGCGCCTACGCGGCCGGTAAGGCCGTCAACTCGACTCCGACCGTCACCGAGGAGTCGAAGGCCATCCTGTTCGGCCAGGGACGCCGCGGCGGCTGAGCGCCGCGACCACGCTTCCGAAGCCCGAGCGTCACGACACGGGGAGGACGACCATGACCGGACGGTTCGGCGCGCGCGGCCGCGCCGCCGCGTTCCGCGCGCTCGCGGCGGCCCTCGTCCCGACCGGTGCTCCGGCCGCGGAGGCCTTCTCCGACGGCGTCGTCAAGATCGGTGTGCTCGGCGACCGATCGAGCGTCTACGCGGACAAGTCGGGCGCGGGCTCGGAGCTGGCCGCCCGCATGACCGCGGAGGAGGCGGCGGCGCTGTTGCCCGGGGTCGCCATCCGGATCGTCGGCGCCGACCACCAGAACAAGCCCGACATTGGACTTGCCTCGCAAAAGTGGAGAGCTCTTTTCCTGAAGGAGGAGGGTTCCGATGTCAGACCGGAAGCAAACCTTTACCCCTGAGTTTCGTGCCGAGGCGGTGCGACTGGCGCAGACGAGCGGGCGGTCCCGCCGGGAAGTCGCCGCCGATCTAGGCGTCGGGCTCTCGACGCTGCGCAACTGGATCGACGGCCGACGTGAGCGGGAGATGGACCACCCGCCGGCGGAACGGCAGGAGGACATGGCCGCCGAGCTCAAGCGCCTGCGCCGCGAGAACGAGGTGCTGCGCCAGGAGCGGGAGATCCTGAAGCGGGCCACGGCTTTTTTCGCCAAAGAGGGAAGTCGATGAGGTTCCGCCTCGTCGACGCGGCGAAGAAGGACTTCCCGGTCGCGCGCCTGTGCAAGGTCCTCGACGTCAGTCCGAGCGGCTACTTTGCCTGGAAGAATCGTCCGGCTTCGGCACGGCAGCGCGAGGACCTCGTGCTGCTTGCCCATGTTCGCTCCGCCTTCACGCTCTCGCACGAGACGTATGGCAGCCCGCGCATGACGCATGAGTTGCGCGAGCAGGGCTTGGCGGCAGGCCGGCGACGCGTGGCCCGGCTGATGCGGGAGAACGGGCTCAAGGCCCGCCAGCCGCGCCGCTTCCGACGCACGACGGACAGCGGCCACGCCTTCCCGATCGCGCCCAACCACCTCGACCAGGACTTCACGGCGGCTGGGCCGGATCGGAAGTGGGGGAGCGACATCTCCTACATCTGGACGCGGGAGGGCTGGCTGTACCTGGCGGTGGTCCTCGACCTGTACTCTCGACGGGTCGTGGGCTGGGCGGTGGGCGACCGTCTTCACAAGGAGCTCGCGCTGACTGCGCTGCGACGTGCCCTCGTCGTCCGGCAGCCCGGACCAGGTTTGCTGCATCATTCCGACCGCGGCAGTCAGTACTGTGCGAATGAGTATCAGGCGGAACTACGAGGACATGGCATCGTGATTTCGATGTCTGGCAAGGGGAATTGCTTTGACAACGCGATGGTCGAGACGTTCTTCAAGACGCTGAAGAGCGAACTGGTCTGGCGCACCGCCTTCCAGACGCGAGCCGAGGCCATCGACGCGCTGGCCCGTTACATCGATGGCTTCTACAATCCCCGACGCCGTCACTCGGCGCTCGGCTTCACCAGCCCCACCCAATTCGAAAGGGGCATCGCCCACCACACCGCTCTCCACTAAACTGAAGCAAGTCCAATCGCGGATGCCCGTGTTCAGACCTTGCCCGCCGGCCGGGCTGTTGAGGTGCGCGGCGTCCCCCGCCAGCAGCACGCGCCCGCTCCGGAAATGAGGCGCCACGCGCTCGTGCTTGCGGTAGGCCGAGGTCCACACCGTCTTCCGCCAGGCCCCCTCGCCGAACAGAACCTCTGTCAGCTCTCGCGCGTGATCGGCGAGCTCGGCGTCCGTCAGCGTGTCGGGAATGCCCTGCTCGATCAAGCGCCATATCCGCGGCGCATACCGGATCGACATAAGGAGCGACGGGCGATCGGGCTCGGCGAGCCACCCGTCCGCGGTGTCCGCCTCCTCGCTCACCTCGACATCGGCAAGGACGGCTCGAGTCGCGTAGGTCTTACCCTGCAACTCCCAGCCGAGCTGCTGCCGAACGCTGCTGTGGGAACCGTCCGCCCCCACGAGGAATCGCGCCTCGACGACGCTCTCGACGCCTTCCCCTTCGCGAAGACGAACATGCACGCACCCGCCGGCCTCATCGTCCTCGAATCGAACGAACGAGCATCCCATACGCAGCTCGATCCTGTCGTTGCGCTGGGCGTGCTCGAAGAGGACGCGCTCCGTGCGGTTCTGAGGGATGGCGAGCAAGTAGTTACACTGCGTGATCGGGTCGTAGGTTCCGAAGTCGAAGTCGATGAGGGTCTTGCGGTCTGACGCGCGGCGCAGCCGGAGGTGGGACGACTGCTCGCCGCTGACGATCAAATCCTCGACCACGCCGAGCGACCGAAAGATTTCCAGCGTCCGTGGAAACAGCGCGATTGCGCGGGAGTGAGTGTCCAGCTCCCGCTTCTGATCGACGACGATGCTCCTGACGCCCCCTCTTCGCGAGGCCGAGAGCGAGCGTGAGGCCAACGGGGCCGGCGCCGCAGATAAGGACTTCGGTGCTTTGAGGAAGGGACGACACGATGATCTCCTCGGATCATTGCCACGGCGCCGCGACCCGCTATGTTGTCAGCGACAACACACAACTGGGAGCCTTTGTAGGCTGTGTCAACATTGGATCGCGAATCCTGCTGCCCATCCGGCGCGCGGCGTTACCATCACGGTAACCTGCGCGATGCGCTGCTCGAACGGGCGGCCGAGGTGATAGGTGCGGAGGGAATCGAGGCGCTGAGTCTGCGGGCGCTCGCCCGCGACCTCGGCGTCTCGCACGCTGCACCCGGCAGACACTTCCAGACCCGGACGGACCTCCTCGCCGCGCTGGCGGAGGACGGCGTGGACAGGCTGATCGCGGCGACTGAGTCGGCGATGGCCGCATCGGGCGGTGATCCGGTCGAACAGCTTCGCTCGCTCGCCAGCGCCTATCTGCAATGGGCCAACGAACACCCCGCACACTACAACGCGGTCCGGAACCCGGAGGTCGTCCGATGCGCGAGCCCGGGCCTTAAGGCCAAGATGATGCGGTTCGCCGAGAAGCAGAGGGCAACTTTGCGGCAGGCGCAGGCCGCAGGATGGATGGTCGAGGTGGACCTCGACCTCCTGATGTTCCAGTTCGTGGCGACCCTGGTCGGGTCGGCCACGGTGATCTCCGATCCGCTCTATCGTGAGGTGCTCGGACCGATCTGCGCGCCCGACCGCGTGGGTGACATCGTCGAGCGCGCCTTCCCCCGGATGACGGCATCGCCCCGATTCGGCGAGCAGGCCAGGACGCGCGGCTGAGCAGCACCGGCATTGCGCGACCAGGTCCCGGAGAATGCAGCCACAGCAACGATCGGGGTTCACGATGGCATACGAGAAAGGCGCAGCCGCCGTTCTCCGCAACGGCTCGGCCGGAGGTTCCCGCCTCGGGCGGAGCGGGTCGTCGGCGGCAGCACCGAGAGCGCGACGCGCGTGAGGAAGAACGATCCGCCCCAACGTACGGATAGGGCGAGCAGAATCGTCTGCTCGGACGCGGTCATGCTGCGGTTCACGGAAGTGGACTTGGCGGGACGGTTCAGTCGCGGAAGGCCATCCGGTCTGCACCGCGTCCACGGGGTCGCGCATCCCGCTTCTTGCGCCGCAATCTCGATCGATCTGCCGGCGCCCGGCGGCTCAAGCCGTGATCGCCTGGTTGGGCCACAGCCAAGAGCACGGCGTTATTGGACGATCCAGCCCGCAGGCTCGGGAGACCGCCGAGAAGCGCCGGCGCGGTTGTTCGTTCATCGGATGCCTTCACCCATGACAGGCGGATCGGTCGGGTCGCGGAGGACTCCAGACCAGGAATGGCGAGGGTTGGATAACATGATGTCGGCGCACCGCCCGGGGGACTAAGCTGAACGATGACGCACGATCTGCGACAGACGGATGGGGCGCCCGAGGTCTCGACGCATCCGCCCGAAGTGACCCTCGTGGCCGGCTACCAGAGCGGTGCTCTCGCGCGCTGCACGGAGATGCACGCCCAGCACTACGCGAGGATTGCGGGGTTCGGACGCGCGTTCGAGGCACGCATCGCCGCAGGTCTGGCCGATTTCGCAGATCGACTCGATCATCCCTGCAACGGCCTCTGGCTCGCGGTTCGCCGGGGGCAGATCGTCGGCACGGTGGCCATCGACGGCGAGGACATCGGCGCGGGCATCGCGCATCTGCGCTGGTTCATCGTCGATGACGGATTGCGCGGTGGCGGCGTCGGCAGAAGGCTGTTGACCGCCGCTGTGGGCTTCTGCGAGCTGCGGGCCTTCGACGCCGTCCACCTTTGGACGTTCCAGGGCCTACATGCCGCCCGTCACCTGTACGAGTCGCACGGCTTCCGGCTTGTAGAGGAGCGGCCCGGACAGCAATGGGGGGTAGAGGTGCTGGAGCAACGTTTCGCCCGGCCGATCACGCGGGCGGGCTGACCCTCAGACGCAACGGCGCTCAATGGGCGGCGGCGTGTTCGCCTGACTTGGGTCGGAAGCGGAGCGTTCGCTGTTCCGGCGGCCCTTCTCCGAAGCGGGCGGACCGAATCGGCCAGCTCCTGCTGACGTCAAGGGGTAGCTGAACGCCTTGGACGGGTGGATTTCCGCCCGACCGCTCCCGGAGGGCGGATGCATCAAAGCAGGCTTACTCAGGAGATGCGCTGTCCTGTTGTTCGCGCGGTGAGTGCCCGACGATGCGGGAGAACACCCGCGAAAACGCAGCGGGGCTGTCGTAGCCGACCTCCGCGGCCACGCTCTTGACAGACTTGCCCTTGGCGAGGCGCTGGCGCGCCACTGTCATCCGCCAGAGCGTGAGATAGTCGATCGGTGTCCGGCCGACAACGACGCGGAAGCGCTCCGCGAAACGGGTGCGCGACATGCCGGCCACCTCGGCGAGGTTCTCGAGCGACCAAGGCTTGCCCGGCGCCTCGTGCAGCGCGGTGAGCGCACGCGCCAGCCGGGTGTCGGCGAGCCCCGCGAGGACGCCGCCGTCGACGAGACCGCTCCTCACCACGTGCCGCACGATCAGTATCAGCAGGTAATCGAACAGCCGGTCGAGCGCCGTCTGCCGGCCGTCGCCCTCCGCGAAGGCCTCGTCGACGATCAGGTCGCAGGTCGGCCCGAGCGCGGGATGGCTGGCGAGCGGCAGCACCACGAACGCCGGCAGCCCCTCGCCGATCGGGCTACCCGCTTCGCCGCCGAGGTCGACGGCAGCGCAGGCAAGGTCGGCGCCACGCTCGGGGTCGACGAGAAAGCGGTGGGTGCGGCTGCGCGGGAAGAACAGCAGCGTCGGCTCTGAGAGCATAAGGTCGGGCTCGCCACGTTGCGCGAGCGTCAGCGTGCCGGCGTTGAGGAAGTGCAGATGGCCGCCTTCGGCGAATTCTACCGCCTGGCATAGGTTGCCCGTGAAGAAGGTCCGCGCGGTGGGCGTGGCGTGGGCGAAGAGGGCGGCGAGGTGATCCATCGGGACGATCGGCAACGTTCTCGGGACCTACGCTACCGCGTCGTTCGGCATAGAGCGGGCGTGCAAGCCGCACAAACCAAGACGAGGATCTCGCCGATGCCCCGTATCGCTCCCATCGACACCGCCCATGCCGCCGCCGAAGTCCAGGCGACGCTCTCGGCCGTGAAGGCCAAGATCGGCATGGTGCCGAACCTGTTCACCACCTTCGCGCAGTCGCCCGCCGTGCTGAACGGCTATCTCGGCTTCTCCGACGCGCTCGCCAAGGGCGCGCTGACGGCCAAGCAGCGCGAGATCATCGCGCTTGCCGTCGCACAGGCCAACGGCTGCCACTACTGCCTGTCCGCCCACACGCTGATGGGCAAGGGCGCGGGCCTGACGCCCGAAGGCGTCCATGCCGCCCGCCACGGCAAGGCGCAGGACGCGCTCGACAACGCGGTCGCCGCCTTCGCCCAGCGCGTGGCGGAGGCGAAGGGCCACGTGAGCGACGCCGACATCGCCGCCGCCCGTTCGGCCGGCCTCGACGATGGCCGGCTCGTCGAGGTGATCGCCAATGTGGCGATCAATGTCCTCACCAACTTCACCAACAACGTCGCGCTGACCGACATCGACTTCCCCAAGGTCGACGTCGCGCTGGCGGCCTGACCCACGGCGGACGCGGCGTCTTACTAGCCGCCGCGTCCGACTCCCTCGACGTCCATCAACTGCGGCCTCGCCATGACGAGCGTTCGCAAAGCCAACAGGAGAGTGTCATGAACTTCCGTTTCGTCACCAAGACCGTCCACGCTTACCTCGACTATCCGGTGGCGCTGAGCCTGATAATCACCCCGTTCCTGCTGGGACTGGGCAAGACCAACCCGCTGGCGCTGTGGCTGTCGGTCGCGACTGGCGTCGCCGCTTTCGCGCTGACCTTCCTCACTGACCACAAGACCGGCGTCATCCGCGTGCTGCCCTACTGGCTGCATGTGGCGGTCGATCGCTTGGTCGGCGCCACCTTCATCGTCGCGCCGTTCGTGCTTGGCTTCGAGGGCCTCGACGCGATCTACTACTGGGCGAATGGCGCGGCGGTGCTGCTGGTGACGTTCGTCCTGAACGCGCCCGAGACCGAGGACCGCGCTCCGGTTCTCGCCGACGCTTGAGCTCCGGATGACCAGTCCTGAGGCGGCTGGACGCAGGCTCGGCCGCCATTTCATTCGCCTGGATCATCCTCCGGTGGGTTAGGCCGATGCGCAGGCGGAGAGGAGCCGGACATGACGACCACCATGGACGCGCGGCTCATCGAGGCGCGTCGGTGCGTTGTCTTTGTGCTGCACATACCGCGGGGATCCGCTGTCGATCGTGCAAGCGGGTGCAGGCGCCCGACTGCCCGCTTCTCCGGCGTACTTACGGCAAAGCGGATCAGCGGCTTTCGGCCATTCTCGGTCGTCCCGGCGCCAATCAGATTGCCGGCAATCAGACCATCCGAAAGCCTGGTCGGAAGCAGCCCCTCGCTACGGATACCAAGCATTGATTTCCGGCCGGTAGCCGCGCCGGAGAGCGACCTTACTCGGAAGCCACCATGTCCCTTCCACGAGAACTTCATCGGACGACGGTACGCCGAACGCGAAGCTAAATGCCGAACTTCCGGCACTCGATCCGCTTCCGACCTCGCGCCCTCATTCGGGCGCTCCGCAATCTGAGGTAGTACGTTCGGAGGCAGACTTCGCGGCCGTCACAAAGGAACGATCGACCGAGACTATTGCGCGATCGTGCATCGGGCCGAGGCCGGCGGGTTTGGTGCACCGTTCCATCAGGTCTGGACGGCCAAAAGGAACAGGGCAATCCATTGCCAGGCAATCGATACCGTGGCACGGGAGGGCACCGGAAGGAACCGGAAGGAGCGGAGGCCGCACTTCGACCGCCGCTCCAGGCGGGGCCGCGATGTGCGGCGCCGGAGTCGAGCGAGGTTCTTCCCATAAGGAAGTTTGACGCTTCGGCTGCGACGTTCTTCGCAACTTTTGCCAGTCTTTGAGTTGCGATTATTCCAGCAAGGCCTCTTTTACGCCCGCGGCACATGAGGTTCGTCATCGCGCCGAGCGACATGCGACGGGCATCTTCGGAGAACTCGCCCTTCTCGACGGGGGCGAAGAGCTGAGCCTCGTCCACCACCACCAGGGCGGGGTGCCAGAACTCCCGGTCGGCGTCGAAGAGCGCGTTGATGAAGAGGCCGGCCGCCCGCATTTGGCCGTCGACTTCAAGGTGCTCGAGGTTGAGGACGGCCGAGATGCGGGACTGGCGGACGCGCGACGCGATGGTCTCGATCTCGGCGTCGCTTCGGCGTGCGTCGATCACGAGATGACCGAAGCGCTCGGAAAGCGAAACGAAGTCGCCCTCGGGATCGATGATGAGCTGCTGCACCTGCTCGGCGCTCTGCTCGAGGATCCGGCGGATGAGGTGCGATTTGCCGGAGCCCGAATTGCCCTGCACGAGAAGACGCGTCGCGAGCAGTTCCTCGATGTCCATGATGGCCGGCGCCCCCGGCGCGCCCTTCACCACGGTCTCCCCCAGCTCGATCTCGATCTTCATCGTCTCTCCAGCCGATCCGCGGCGCAGGATTGCAAAGGAACGATCAAGCCCCGAACCGCGCCCACTGTCCACCGTCCTCGCCTGCGTGCCGCTCCTTCGATCGGCCGGCAAGCGGCGGCGGATTCCGTCCACCTCCAGAGTCCGGTCCGGCGTCATGGACAGGCGGAAGCCACTATGAGGTCGGCCAGCAAGGTCCGGGCCCGTCCGAGGCAGGATGGATCAGGCCCTTAGGCTTGGGCCGGTCGCCGGGCCAGAGGCCGACGTCACCCTGAGCGGATCGGCCGGGAGAGCCTGGATCAGCGATCCGTTTCGATGGACCTGGAAGACCGGCGCTCCCCGCCCGGCGCGGATCTCCGGAGCCGTTCCCGACCGCCTTGCAATCGAGGACGGCTCCGAGCTTCCATCGCGAGTGGCTCTTCTGCATCGAACCAGCGCCCGCTTCGGCGTAGAGCGGTCCAGATGCCTACTTCGTGATGCGCTTCGGCGAGATGGGATCGCTCGCCGGGAACGTCTCTTCGACGGCTTCATCGAGCAACTGGTCCTGGCGCTTCTCCAGATCCTCGTCGGGCACACGGGGCCCCGGGGCCGCGTCCGCGGCCCGGTCGGGATCTCCCTGGCTCGATATGCGCCCTTCGAGGCTGGCGGCGGCGGGTGGAATCGCTTGCCCGGTGTTGGTCATGGTTGCTCCGATCTCGGCATGGCGCGTTCAGATGGCGTCCGTTGACCAGCCTGAAAGGCGGATCCCTCCTACGTGAGATGCCGGGCGGGCACGCCGCCTGTCTGTTCCAGGCGGAGCCGCGTCGATGGCGGCCGGCAGGAAGGCCCTCCCCTACGCTTTGCGGCGGCGCGAACCATCCCATCCCTCCGGGATGTTCTCCGGCACAGCCTGGACCGCTTCGCGCCGGCCGAGTGTCGCGCCTACTTGCCGCTTTCGCCTAGCGCGCAACCCGAAGGGATGACGCACTAACGTGAACCGGTGACCGCACGCACCGGCGCGCCCGCAAGATCGACCGTCGAGCCGACCGTCGCCCGGAAGCCGCTGCCTACGTTCGAGAGGTGCTCGCCATAGGTCTCGCGCGTCTGCGGGTCGACCAGCGCCACCGGGGCCGCAACCGCCAGCGCCGCACCGGTCGCGACCGTCGAGGCGGCGCCGGCCGCCGTGCTCACCAGACGGTCGCCTATGCCCATCTGCCCGTCCGAGATCGGCTGCCCGTCGGCAAGCCGCCTGCCGAGCAGCGCGACGACCTCGCCCGAGGCGAACTTGCCGTGGTTGAGCGCGTCGTCGCCCTTCACCGTCGACAAGTTCAGGACCCCGATGTTCTGCCGCTCGAGCTCGGTCTTGTACGGCTCCGCGTTCGGGTCGATGGCTCCCAGACGCACGCTGTCGCCCCAGACCAGACGTGAGACCGCAAGCGCTTGGTCGTCGCCCGAGACCATCAGCGTCAGGCGCGGCCGATCCGACCCCATGTCGCGGAACGCCTCGCGGGCGAGGTCCATGTCGACGTCCGGCGCGGCGAGGATCACGTTGCGGATCTTGGGGGCGACGCGCTTGTCGCGGATGGCCATCTGGCGCAGGCTCTCCAGGGTCAGCCAGTTGCCCATCGAGTGCGCGAGCACCGTGACCTCGCCGACGTTCGGATCCTTGGCCAGATCCCGCAGGAGGGTCTCCAGACCGTTGCGCGAGAAGTTCGTGCTCTCCCGGTCGTAGCCGTAGGCGAGCACGCTGCCCTTGGACGGCCACGTGAACAGGACCGGCGCGACCTCGGCGCCCGAGTCGTGCACGATCTGCGCGAAGCGGAAGACGGCGTCCTCGAACTTGTTGTTGAAGCCGTGCACGAACACCAGCACGTGGCGCTTGGTCCCGCGCTTGGCGGCCCGGCCTGTCCAAGCGGCGACCCTCGAGCGGTCGACCGGCTCGGCGCGAAGGGCCACGAAATCCGTGGCGGGGTTGCCGGGGAGGGACTTCGGCCACTGCACGGTGCCGGGCTGGCGCGTGGCGTCGGGCGGGATGGACACGGCGAGGTCGGTGTAGGCGACGGCATCGCCACGCTCGCCCGAGAACAGCACGCCGCGGTCGGTCGCCGATTTGCGGGTCGTCGCCACCAGCATGTCGACGCGTGAGGTGCCCGGAACGGGCTCGACGGCGGCGATGGGGAGCAGCACCCCGGTAGGACGGCCGGCGCAGGCGGGAAGCGACAGGACCAGCAGGACGGCCAAGGCCGCGCGCAGGGGTTTGTTGATCGGTTCCGACACCCGTGCCACCCGTTCACGTCAAAAGGAGTCCGTGACGGGCGTCGCGTGGCGAACCGTCAGGGCACGCGCGAGCTACGGGGTGATTGCGGCATCACACGGGCTCGCGGACGTCGATCGCCGTATGCAGCCGTGAGGAAGACGCGGACCGTGTCGGCCTCGGTGTCGTCCTCGGGCGGGCGCCGCCGCCGCGGCAGTGGCGTCTACCGGCCGGCCCAGGGCTTACCAACGGTCACGGACCGATGCACTCCTTCCGGAACGCCGCGACTGCGGCGAGGGATTGGCCGGGCTCGGTGGCGAAGGCCCAGATATCGTCTCCGGCGCGGATCACGACGGGCTTGCGCCCCATGCCGTTGAAAATCCTGCCTAGATGGTCGTCGCCGTCGAGTACGAGCGTCCTGGCGTCCATCCCGAACTCGCGCGCGAAGGTCTTCTCCTCCTGCGTGTCGCTCCGTGGCAGCGGCACGCGCGGACCGTCAGCGGTTTCGGCCGAGACCGCGGGGGGCAGCCGGCGGCCGAAGAAGGTCATGGTCGGCGATTTGTAGTCGCAGGCGAAGGCGAGACATGCCCGCCCCTTGCCCTCGTCGAGATTGTCGCAGGCCCACGACCGCCGTGTCTTCGCATCGTAGACCCATTCCGTCAGCGACGGGACTACCGGTACGGCGGATGCGACCGTTCCCGCCCCGCACCGGACGTAGCTCCCCTGCCGACGGCCCTGCACGATGGTCGACAGGCGGCCGTCCGACCCGAGCGCGTAACTCCTGGTCTCCTTCCACGTCTCTCCCTCGCCCGCGCACGACATGGAGAGCGTCCACACATCCCGGTCCGCCTTGGCCTGATCGATCTCGCACAGGGACTCCCAGCCACGGAATTTCCTGCCCTCGATCCGGAAGTTGCCGTCGGACGGCTCCCTGCAATCCTCCGCCTTCGGCGCCCAGACGCCCTCGTAGGGCCTGGGCGCGGGACCGGTAGCAGACTTCGGCGCCGGCCCGGCACGGGAGCCCTCGTCGTAGCACTGCAGGCGCTTGGCGGGATCGGTGATCGCGGCGCAGTCCCTCGAATGCGCATGGAGGGTCGATCCCAGCAGGATCGCGACCGCGACGAGCCGTACCATCGAACCCCCTCCCCTACTCGTCCGGCCGCAGCTTCGCCGCGCGTCGCCGCCATGGCAAGCGTCCGGATCCGGAGCGTAGGCCGACGTCGTTTCCATTCCGGGCCGGGCGCTGCAGCCATTCGTACGAATCGAAGGCACGGAGCTGAGCTGTCGGTAACCTACAAGCGGGAGGTTCATTGCTTCGCGGCGGTGCCCTCCCCTATCGTCGCCGGAGAACCGCCAAGGGATGTCATGTCGAAGCTCAGACACGTCGAAACGTTGACGTCCGCTCCGGTCGTCGGGCAGCGCTATCTCGTTCCTACCGTCCTGTACCCCTGGTTCGGGTCTACGGAGGCTTGGCCGGTGATGGGTCCGAAGCACACCGACGCCGAGCACATCGGCTTCGACGTCCCGCACTTCCACGTCGACGTCAGGTTCCTGTCGGACGCGCAGGTCAGGCGGATCGAGCGCCGGCGGAATTTCGGCGACATCGAGAGCATCGCCGCGGGCTACCCGCTGGCGACGAGCCATACCGGCTCCGAGGCCGAACCGCATCCGGAGCCGGTGTTCAGGAGGTTGACGTGCCGGCGGCCCGGACACGGCTATCCCCGCCACGCGGCCGGCGCCCGCCAGGGCCTGCGCGCGCTGGCGGCCGCCTACGCCGGCCGGAAGTGCGGCCGCAACGGCGCGGGTCTGCTGGTCTGCCCGCACAAGGGCTTCGTACTCGGCTCGCTCGAACCGGATGCGGAGAGGCGCGTCGTCTGCCCGCTGCACGGCCTCGTGGTCGACGTCGCGACCGGCTCCGTCGTCGGAGGCGGCGCCTGCGCCGAAGCGGCATGAGCGATGACGGGACCGCCCCCCTCGTCCTGGCGGAGGGGCCGCTGCCGCCCTTCCTCTACCACGGTACCTCGACCAAGTACCTGGACCAGATGCTCCGCGACGGCCTCGAGCCGTGCCACCTGACCGGCGCGGTGCAGATGGGCTGCTACGCGGACGATCCCGCGATCTCGTGGCATCACGCCGAGTGCATGGCGGAGGCGGAGGACGCCGATCCGATCCTCTTCCGCATCCCGATCGACAGGTTCGATCCCGGGAGCTTTACCCTCGACGACAAGTTCGTGGAGCTGGCGCCCTCGTCAGGCAGAGGCGTCGCGCTCTACCATGCGACGGGCCATGCCGCCTGGGAGCGGGCTCCCTGGACGTGGCGTGCGATGCTGCATCTCGCCGGATCCGTCGGCTACGTCGACACGATCCCGGTCTCGCGGGAAGACGTGGTCGCTGCCGACGGCCTTCCGCGGGAAGTCGGGTGACGCGACGTCGGGAAGCCTAGCCGCGCCACGCGCCCGATCCGGGCCAGGCACGCTTCGGCCGACCGGGATTTCCCCGAGGCGCTGTGGAGATCCGGGATGCCGTGCGGGATCCGGCTTCCCGCACTGCGGGCGGCATCCACGATCGGCTATACCCCGCCACCGGCACTCCCCCCTTCGACCAGCCCCCCGAGGATCCGCACGTGCATTCCCCCATTTCCGATACCGGCGGCGACAGCGTCGTCGTGCTGGCGGATGCGGCCTCGCTCGCGGCCCTCGCGGGCGCCGATCTCCTTGACGTTCCGCTCCGCTTCGGTCCCGTCGTGGTTCCGGACACCGCGGAGGCGGAACTCGGGGACGACGACGCGGCACTCGCCGACAAGGTCTCATCGTGGATCGAGGCCAACGGCATACGGGCGGGAGCCCGGACCTGGGTCGTGCGCGCGCCGGTCGGCGGGACTCGGGGGCCACGGCTCGCGACGGACGACGGGCGCCTCGTTCCTGGAGGCCCGATCGACCATGCGCTCCTCCGCTGGCTGCGGGAGAACGTGCTCGTGCAGGGCGGCTCGAGCCTCGTCGTGGCCGAAGGCGGTTCGCTGTCCGATCTGATGGAGAGCATCGCCCTCCCGGACGGCGTCGCCGTGCTGGATGCGGCCGCCTTCCTGCGCCTCGCCGCGGGAGCGGGGCATCTGCCGGACGAAGCCTCCGGCGAAATGCCGGGCGCGGTATCGGCAGGTCCCGGGTCCGAGCCCGTCACCTCCCTCGACTCCGGTCCGCGGCAGGGCCCTCGCTGACCTCGCCGGTCGAGCCTCGCGGCTCGGCAGCCGGTTCGTTGCGACCAGGATCAGGGCGCGGGCGCGCGGACCGGGATTTCGGCCGGAGGAAGCCATTCCGGAAAGGCATCGGGACCGGGCTGCGCGTTGATGTCGTGGACGCTCATCCAGTCCCAGAGGTCGTCGAGCGTCTCCATGATGCCGACACCGAGATCCTCCCGCAGGATCCGCACGACCTCGGCGTCGGCGACGGACACGTCGAGATACCAGCCGCGATCGAACCAGCGGGCGCCGAGTTCCTTCGCCCGCTCCTTCCAGGCTGGTGGCACGTCCCGCAGGCGGCGCCATTCCGGTCGCGGCCGCGGCGTCATCCCGAGCCGCTCGAAGGGTTCGAGATCGACGCCGGCCATCACGAACCAGCAGCGGCGACCGCTCTCCCACATCGCACCGAGCCGCTTGGCCGGCTCGTTCGCACCGTTCGCGACCACGATGTAGGTCCGCCCGAGCTCCTGCGTCGACCGCCAGAGGTTCCGCTCCGTCAAGGCGACGGGCTCCGTGCCTTCGCGGATGTCGATCTCGCGCGCCGGCGCACGCCGCATCGATCGGCCGACCGCATCCTCCTCGGGTTTCGTCAGCATGTGGCCGACGGCGCGGCACTCGTGCCGGTACAGGGTGCGGGTCGGATCGTCGACGAGCTCGGCGACGAAGGGCTTTCCGTTCACGCTGCCGCGGCCCATCGCGTAGCGTCGCTCGAACGGGCCCCGCATCGGATGTCCCGTCGGCAGAGGTCCGCCGACGGCATCGTGCAGCTGCTCGACAGCGCTCGTCAACGCGACGACCTCGCTCCACACGACGACATGCCTGACAGCCACGACGACACCTTCTCCGACCCCTGGCCTTCATGTCGCGGCGGAACCGACGAAAGGTGCAACCCCGAGAACCCTCCGCCTCGCGGTCGGAATGACGGCTTCGTCGATCCCCCGCCGTCGGCGGCCGCAAAATCATCCGCGTCGGCGTCGATCCGACCGGGAGAGGCCCTGGACCGGTCGAAGGGTTGGTTTACGCTTCGGACGACTGCATCGATCAAACGCGGCCGAGTCCTCAACCTATCCGCAATGTCCGCCGTCTAGATTGAGCCGTACTTCCGGGGGCATTCATGACCGCCACGGCCGCAGTCGCCACACAAGTCGCCGATCTTTCGCGCAAGCCGGACCTTCTCGCGATGTTCGACATCGCGGGCGGCCACGAACGGGTCGAAGCCCGACTGCGGAACGCGCTCGACGGCAACGGCGCCGCGGGCGCCGACCTCGAGATCCTCGAGCGGAAAGCCTCCGCCCAGGCCATCCGCGTCGTCGCCGAGGCCGACACGTCCTGGTCCTACGGCAGCCGCTCGTTCGCGGGCCGCGCGAAGGGCAGCATCGAATACGTGTCCCCCGGCGCCCTCAAGCGGGTCATGAAGCAGCGCTGCGAAGAGTGGTCGAAGTCGAAGCCGGTGATGGACCTGCTGAGATCGAAGCTCGCCTCCGACCCGAAGGCCGGGATGCTGCTACCGGCAGAGTTCCCTCTGGGCGCGGTTCCCCATACGGTCGGATGCGAGGAGCCTTGCACCCAGTGTCGTGGCCTGGGAACGCACGACTGCCACATCTGCAGAAGCGGCAGGGTGAACTGCTACCACTGCGGCGGCTTGGGCGAACTGCACGTGACGGGGCAGCAATACCGCGCCCGTTGCCCCACCTGCCGCGGAAGCCGGACGGTCGGCTGCCAAGGTTGCGGCGCGGCGGGCTGGGTCCACTGCTTGCCGTGCGGAATGTCGGGGATCATCACGACGCTGTGCGAAGGTACGGTCTCGGCCAAGGTGGCCTACAGGACCGAGCCTCTCGACGGCTTCGACCCGGCATGGCGCGCGGCCCTGACCACGAACGGCCACGCGTGGCTCGTGGACATCTGCAAGGCCGGGAATGCGCCCAGGCTCGCGGAGGTCCCCGGCGGGATCGTTGTCCAGTGGAGCATCGCCGTCCAGGTGCTCACCCAGCGCTTCCGGATCCTGGGGAAGGCCTACGAGGCCGTCTTCGTCGGGAACAAGGAGACCGTCTGGAGCATGCCGCGCTTCCTCGACGCCGCCGCGAAGCCGATCGCGGAAGCGATCTCGCGTGCGATGCCGGTGGAAGCGTTCGCGTTCGCCGACCGGCATCCGCTCTCGAAGGACGTCAGGCGCGTCGTGCTCGACGGCGGCGAGGACGAGCAGATCAGAGAGCGCTTCGAGTCCGCCGTGTCGCCCGAGTTCATCCAGAGCTTGCGGCTGTCGCTCCAGCGAGCCCGCGACACCATCGCGGCGCACGCCATCAAGGCCGCTTGGCGACGGGCGATCCCCGTATCGCTGCTCCTCGTCGGCTACGGCGTAGGCACCGGTCTGTTCGGACGTCTCCTCCCCTCCCCCCGCGGCTCCGGCGGGGCCACGACGGGCGACCTCAATCTCTTTGCCGGCCTCGTGGTCTTCTGCGCCCTGGTCGGTGCATCCTACTGGCTGGCGGGCAACGCGGGGCGGAACGCGCTGAAGGTCGCCCTCGGCACTCCGGTCAAAGCCATGCCGCCCCAGGGCAAGGCCCCCGCCATCGCGGCTCTCGTGGGCATCCTGCTCTACGCCGGGATCGCCTACTTCGTCGGGCGCTCGAGTCCGGATGCGGGCGTCGCGCCGGTCGTCTCGACGCCGCCGCACGCATCCGCTTCCGTAAAGCCGGTGGCGGCCGCCGTCCCGTCCGCATCCGACCTCTACGACCGCAGCTTTCCGAAGGTCGCCCCCCCGACGGTGCCGTTCTCAGGTCGCTGACAGGACAGTCCCCTGTTCGGGGTCGCATCGCTGCGGCATGATCCGCGCGACATCGATCGCGATCTCTGCCGAGGGGGAACATGCTGCGCTGGGTGTTGGTCGCGAGCGTCCTGACGCCGTCGTTCGTCATGGCCCAGGCCGCGGACCCCGGATGCTCGGGGACGGCGGACGATCGGGCGCGCCTCGCCTGCTACGACGCGAAGTACCCTCCCCGCGGGCGCGTCGGTGCCGCCAAGCCGGCGCCCGCGGCAGACCCGGACGTCGCCCAGATCGTCGCCTCAGGGCCGAAATGCGATCTGCGGGCCATCTTCGAGACCGTTCACCGGATCGCGGCCAGTCCGAAGGGCCAGTTCGAGACGACGGCTCAACACCGCGACAGGCTGAACAAGGCACTGTCCTCCTCGGGACAGCCGATCACCGACGTGCTCTGCCTGACCTCGTATTCCAGGCAGCCCCGATACGACGCCGACAGGGGAGCCTTGGAGATCGAACTCTCGGACCCGTTCGCGTCGGACCCGGCTCAGGAGCTTCCGGCCGTACAGGTGACGGACGCCCGCGGATCGAAGGCGATCGTCCGCAGGCAACGCTCCGTCAGCTGGATGGTCCTGATGGGGCTTCACAGCGAAAGCCACCATGTTCCGTTCCCGATCGATGCGGCCAGAAGTCTGGATGGATCCGTCCGGGCCGGGATCGTCGCGGACATCGTCGAACCGTTCACGCAACAGGACGCCCCCGGCCCCGTCGCCGCCGACGGGATCGACAAGGAGAGCGTCGTCAACGTGATCTACATGGCTCCGAAGCACTTGGTCCTGTTCGACAATCGCAACAACAAGTTGCTCTGGAGCGCCAGGATCCTACGCTGCACCGCCACCGGCGGCGCGCTCCGCTGGCGGATCGGCACCTGCGAGAAGCCCGACCCTTAGAGATCGAACTGACCAAACGATAACCGCCGCGGACGTAAGGCTGGCCCCGATTCGACCCTGCCTCGGCATCCGCGGCTCGGCATAATAATCAATGCGAGTAACTACCCTTATTGCAGGTGTTTGCAAGATCTGCCGCGATGATCTGCCCGATCTTGATCACTGCCGGTGATCCGGCCCCCTGTGAGTGGTCCGCCCTGAGGTATGGCTTTCGAGCCAGGACGAGGACGGACGGATGGGAACGAAGCGGCACAAGCCAGAGGACGTGATCGCCAAGCTGCGACAGGTGGACGTGTTGGTCGGCCAAGGCCAGAGCGTCGGCGAGGCGATCCGCTCGATCGGCGTGACGGAGGTGACGTACTACCGCTGGCGCAAGGAGTACGGCGGGCTGAAGTCGGATCAGGTCCGGCGGATGAAGGAGATGGAGGTCGAGAACCAGCGTCTGCGCAAGGCGATCGCCGACCTGACGCTGGACAAGTTGATCCTGCAGGAGGCCGCCCGGGGAAACTTCTGAGCCCCGCGCGCCGACGCGCCTGTGTCGAGCACATCGTGGCGACGATGGACGTATCCGAGCGCCGGGCCTGCCGGGCGCTCGGGCAGCATCGCTCGACGCAGCGCAAGACGCCGCGGGGCCGGGATGACGAGGCGGCGCTGACGGCCGACCTCGTCGCGTTGGCTGAGCAGTACGGGCGCTACGGCTACCGCAAGGTCGGCGCGCTGCTGAGGGCAGCCGGCTGGCTCGTCAACGCCAAGCGGGTCGAGCGCATCTGGCTGCGCGAGGGGCTGAAGGTCCCGGCCCGCCAGCCCAAGCGTGGCCGCATCTGGGACGGGGACGGCTCGTGCCTGCGGCTGCGGCCAGAGCACCGCAACCACGTCTGGTCCTACGACTTCGTCGAGGCGCGCACGCACGAAGGCCGCCGGTTCCGGATGCTCAACGTCGTGGACGAGTTCACGCGCGAGTGCTTGGCGATCCGCGTGGCGCGCAAGCTCAAGGCTGCGGACGTGATCGACGTGCTCTCCGACCTATTCAGCCTGCGCGGCGTGCCCAAGCACATCCGGTCGGACAACGGTCCGGAGTTCATCGCAAAGTCGGTGCAGGCGTGGATCACCGGCGTCGGCAGCAACACCGCCTACATCAACCCGGGCTCGCCGTGGGAGAATGGCTATGTCGAGAGCTTCAACGCCCGGCTGCGCGACGAACTGCTCAACGGTGAGGTCTTCTATACGCTCAAGGAGGCGCAGATTATTATCGAGAGCTGGCGCCGGCACTACAACACGATCCGACCGCATGGCGCGCTCGGCTATCGCCCGCCGGCCCCGGAGGTGTTCGTGCCAGCCTTCACCGCTTGGCCGGCTGCGCTCACCCGACCGGCTCCGCCGGCCAAGCTACCCGTGGTGCAGAGGCCTGACGTCCCCCCATCGCTTTGGTCCGGCGTGAGTGCGAGTTTTCCGGTTGTGTGAGCCCCTGAGGGGAGGAGCAGAGCCGTGAAGAAGAGCAGGTTCACCGAAGAGCAGAT
>NZ_BPQO01000034.1 GCF_022179285.1 Methylobacterium hispanicum
GCCGGCCGCCTTGATGTCGCGACCGGCCGTCTTGCCTGCGTCGCCTGCCTCATGGCCGCCAACGCCCTCAACAATCCAGCCTGAGGTTTCGTCCTCAAACAGGCTCTGAGGCCGGCCCGAGGTCGGCCCAAGGCCGGCCCGAGGTCGGCCAAAGGCCGGCGCACTCACGCCGGTGGGCGTTCCCGCGCCCGCAGACGCCGCACGCGACCGAGCAGGGCGAAGATGCGGGGATCGCGCTTGATCCGGCGCTTCAGCCGGGTGAGCCCGGCCGCGGCGAGCGCGAAGGCCCGGCCCCGCGGGGTGACCGGCAGGACCGGCTGAGCGATCGCGATGGTCTCGTCGCAGGTGTTCTGCTTGTAGCGCGCCTCGCCGAGCCCGAGATCGAGGCTGCGCCGGCCCCGAGCCGCCTGGTCGCGCACGAGATGCTGCAGCAGCAGGTCGCCGGGGCTGGAGCGGGCGACCTCCGCCTCGGCGTCGAAGGCGGTGAGCATGCCGCTGAACCGGTGCGCGTCCACCGCGCCCGCGAAGGTCGCGAGCACGCGGCCGCGGCCAGTCGCCACGAGCGCGTGGATCTCGATCGCCGGGTCGGGCCCCGCGGCGGCGCGCTCGAGGAAGGCGCGGGTGGCGGGGTCGGCGTAGGGGTTGCGCAGCCCGAGTGCGGCGAGCCGCGCCGCCTTCTGCTCGTGGAAGGCCGCCAGGAACGCGACGCGCTCCCCCGGCGTCTCGGCCCGGACGTAGGCGAGGGGGCCGAGGCTCTCGGTCAGGCGCCTCTCCTTCGCGCGCAGCTTCTTGCGGGCCTCCGCGCTGAAGGCGCGCCGCAGGCTGGCCTCCGGATCGGGCCCGAGCCGCATGCCGTAGGCATCGCTCGGGGCCGGTGGCGCCCCGGCCGCCAGGGGGTTCGGCGTCCCATCCCAGAGACGGGGCTGGGGCCCGAGCAGGAACACGTCGATCCCCGCCTTCCGGCCCGCCCGCGCGAGCGCGCGCCGCAGCGCCGCGGGCGCGAGCGCCGCGGCCTCGGGATCGGCGAAGAGCGGCAGGTGGAAGTTCGCCTGCCCGCCGCCGACGACCCGCGCGACCCGCACGCCGAAGGACCGGCCCACGCTCAAGGGCAGGAGCAGGCGCGGGCGCCCGGCCGCATCCCGCAGGACGAGCACCCGGATACCGGTGGGATCGGGCAGGGCGGCGACGTAGGCCGAGACCCAGGCGAAGCGCTGATAGGGCGTGGCGAGGATGCCGCCGCGCGCCTCAAGGCCGCGCCACAGATCCTCGGCGGCCGCGAGCCCGGGCAGGATCTCGGCCCGCAAGCCTTGACCGGCCGCGTCGGCGAGGCGTCCGTCGTGGTTCGGGACCGGAACCGTCATGCGCTCCCCGCGTGCCCGGACCGCCGCGTCCGGGACGGCCTGCACGGGTCCGCGGCCCATGGCGAGTGAGCCGGGCCAGGACGTCGAACAAGAACACCGAGCAAGTGCAAGCAAGACCCCGTAGCACGCGGCTTGATGAAAGTGGACGATGCAGCGCGAGCGATCTCAATCACGCCGCCACTTTCCCCTTCCTTTACCGGCGCGCTGCTAGAAGCCGGCCTCGCGCCCGCTCCCGGGCTCCGGGCTCGGCCGCCATGCTCTCCTCCCGCAGCCGCCACCGCCTGTTCGAGGCCGGGTTCCGGGCGGTCGCCGTGAGCGGCGCGGATCGCTGGCTCGCCCCGCTCGCCCGCGGGCGCGGCCTGATCCTCACCTTCCACCACGTCCGGCCCGAGCCGCCCGGAGCCTTCGCGCCGAACCGGCTGCTGGCGATCACGCCGGACTTCCTCGACCTGACGCTCGGGACGCTGCGGGCGCGCGGCTTCGAGCTCTGCCCGCTCGACGCGGTGCCCGAGCGCCTCGCGCGCGAGACCGGGCCGCCCTTCTGCGCCCTGACCTTCGACGACGGCTACCGCGACAACGCGGTCCACGCCGCGCCGGTGCTGGCCCGGCACGGCGCGCCCTGGACGCTGTTCGTGGCGAGCGACTTCGCCGCGGGCGAGGGCCGGCTCTGGTGGGTCGAGCTGGAGCGCGCGGTGGCGCGCCTCGACCGGGTGCGGCTGGAGGCGGGCGGCCGCCTGATCGACCTGCCGGCGCGCGATCCCGCCGAGAAGAGCCGCGCCTTCGAGGCGGTCTACGGCGCGCTGCGGGCCGGGCCGGAGGGGGAGCTGCTCGACCGGATCGGAGACCTCTGCGGCGCGGCCGGGTTCGTGCCCGGCACGGTCGCGGCCGAGCTGTGCCTGGACTGGGACGCGCTGCGGGCGCTCGGCCGCGACCCGGCGGTGAGCTTCGGCGCGCACACGCGCAGCCACCCGATGCTCGCCAAGCACCCGCGCGAGACGGCGCTGCGCGAGATCGCCGAGAGCCGGGCGCGGATCGAGGCGGAGCTCGGCCGGCCGGTGCGGCACCTGTCCTACCCGGTGGGGGACCCGCGCTCGGCGGGCCCCAGGGAGTTCGCGCTGGCGCGGGAACTCGGCTTCGCGACCGCCGTGACGACCCGGCCGGGGCACCTCTTCGCGGAGCACACCGGGCACCTGCACGCCCTGCCGCGGGTCTCGGTCAACGGCTGCCACCAGTCGGCGGCGGCGCTCGGCGGCCTGCTCTCGGGCGTGCCGCTGCTGGCCTGGAACCGGGGGCGGCGGCTGAACGTCGGCTGATCCTCCGGATCAGCGGCGCCGGCCCGAGGTGAAGACCGCGCGCTGGCGCCCGTGCCGGCCCCGGTAGCGCCGGCCGCGCGCCGGCTCGGCCTGGGGCTCCTCCGCCTGCGGGATGGCGGCCTGCGGGGCGGTGGAATCGGCCGCCGCGAAGCCGCCCGCCACGTTGCGGGCGGCGGGGCCGAACATCGCGAGGCACTGGTTGTAGGCGAGATCGTTCTTCAGCCGCTCGCACTCGCCGACGGAGCGCGGGGTCCCCTGAGCGAGGGCAGGGCCGGCGGCGAGGACGACGAGGCCGGCGAGGACGGGCCGGCACGGGAACGATCGGGGCATCGGATATCGCGGCTGGAGGAGGGCAAGCGCGGCGCTTGCCCCGCCTTCTCATCCCCGAGTGCGGCGAAATCTGGGGCCCCGGAGCCTCGGGCGGCCGCTCAGGCGTCGGGCCGTTCCATCCAGCGGATCAGCGGCATCAGGGGAAAGATCCAGGCGATGCCGAGGATGCAGTAGACCACCGTCTGCAGCGCCGGGTGCAACTGGGAGATGCGGCTGTCGGCGAGCGCCATGGCGAGCGGGGCGTAGAGCATCACGAAGGCGATGAGCCCCACCGTCCCGATCAGGGTGCGGGTCCGACGGCGCAGGGCGCTCCTCATGGCGATCCTCCTGGTACTAAAGACACGCGGCCCGGCATGCCGCCACAGCGATGCCGCAGCGGCACCGACGCGCGTTGCCCCGGGCGCCGGCATTGCCTAACCGGGGGCGGACGTAACCGAAAAGCAGACCTGACGCGATGCGGCTCTCCACCCTCGGCCGGCCCGAAGCCCCGTCCGGCCCGACGCGCGGCTCGAACGCGGTGCGCACCTGGCTCTACATCGTGGCGGCCCTCGTGGTCGCGATGGTGGCGGTGGGCGGCGCGACCCGGCTCACCGGCTCCGGCCTCTCGATCACCGAGTGGCGCCCCGTGACCGGCGCGGTGCCGCCGCTGTCGGCCGCGGACTGGGCCAACGAGTTCGACAAGTACCGCGACACGCCCCAGTACCGGATCCTCAACCAGGGCATGGGGCTCGCCGACTTCAAGGTGCTCTACTTCTGGGAATGGGGGCACCGGCTGCTCGGGCGCTTCCTCGGCCTCGCCTTCTTCCTGCCGCTCCTCTGGTTCTGGTGGCGGGGCCTCGTCGGGCGCCGGCTCGGGCTCGGCCTGCTGGCTCTCGGCCTCCTCGGCGGGCTCCAGGGCACGGTCGGCTGGATCATGGTGGCCTCGGGCCTCAAGCCCGGCATGACCGCGGTGGCGCCGCTCAAGCTCGCCATCCACCTCACCCTCGCGAGCCTGATCCTGGCCGGCCTCGTCTGGCTGGCGGCGGGCGAGCGGCGGGACGCACGCCCCGCGGCGCCCGGGCGGCTGCGCGCCGCCGCGCTCGCCCTGCCGGCCCTGGTGCTGGCGCAGATCTTCCTCGGCGGCCTCGTGGCGGGATCGCACGCGGGCCTGCTCTACAACACCTGGCCGACCATGGACGGCGCGCTGGTCCCGCCGCACGCGGAGCTGTTCGCGGTGACACCCTGGATCGAGAACTTCGTCGACAACGCCACCCTGGTCCAGCTCAACCACCGCCTCGTGGCCTACCTGATCGTGCTGGCCGCGCTCGCCCACGCGGTCGATGCTTGGCTTTCGAGAGCCGCGGGCGGGGTGCGGGAACGCGCCGCGGGCGTCGCCGCCCTCGCGGTGGCGCAGATGGGTCTCGGCATCGTCACCCTGCTGCTCGCCGTGCCGCTCTGGGCGGGCCTCGCCCATCAGGTCCTGGCCATGGGCGTGCTGGTGATGGCGACCGTGCACGCCCGCCTGAGCCTGGGTTCGGAGGCCGCCGCCCCCGCGCGCGGCGAGACCGCCTTCGGCTTCGAGGGGCTGGCGGGCGGCGGCATCTGAGCCGGGACCGCGTCACGAAACGGTCTCGGAACTCGCCTAGAGCCGTTCCCGAACACCTTGCGATCGGGAACGGCTCCAACCTCTCGTCTTGACGCGCTCTCCTGCGCCGAACCGGCGTCCAGTTCGGCGCAAGAGCGCTCCAAGCGTTCCGGGGAGCGCGGAGCCGCCGCGGAGGCCACCAAGCAACCGCAAGGCTCCATGCGACCTTTTGCTGCGCAGCGAACCTGCTGCACAGCACAATCCTTCACCACGTCCGCAGATCGGCGTGGATATCCAGTGTTTACGCAGTCCGCGCACGGAACGACTTCGCCTCGAAAATCTTACACTGCACGCGTTGCAGGAGGGACAGATGTTCCTGGCCGAGGATGGGAGACCGCTTTCACTCACGTGGCACTACACCAAGCGGGAGATGCTCGCCGACGGGGTGGTGCACGGGCTCGGGGTCGTGCTCGGGCTCACCGGCGCGGTCGCGATCGTGGCGACCTCGCTCACCGCCCATCTCGGGTGGGGCGAGCGCGTGGCGGTGGTGGTCTACGCCACCGCCCTGGTGGGGATGCTCGGCGTCTCGGCGACCTACAACCTCTATCCGGTCAGCCCGCGCAAGTGGCTGCTGCGCCGCGCCGACCACGCGCTGATCTACCTGATGATCGCGGGCACCTACACGCCGCTGGTCACCCTCGTCGGCACAGGTCCGACCGCCTGGGCGCTGCTCGCGGTGATCTGGGTGGTGGCCTCGATCGGCATCGCGGTGAAGCTCTTCTTCCCCGGCCGCTACGACAGGCTCTCGATCGGGCTCTACCTCGTGCTCGGCTGGAGCGGCCTGCTGGCCTACGAGTCGGTGATCGCCGTGCTTCAACCGACGGCGCTCTGGCTGCTCGCCATCGGGGGCGCGCTCTACACGGTCGGCGTCGTCTTCCACGTCTGGCGCAGCCTGCCCTTCCAGAACGCGATCTGGCACGCCTTCGTGCTCGCCGCGACGGCGTGCCACTACGGCACCGTCTGGGCCAGCATGTCGGGCGTGGCGGCGCTGAGCTGAGGGCGGGCAGGGCCCGCTCCGTCCTGCGATAGGATCCTCGTGGGAGCGCGCCCGCGAGGCGCCTCCCCGTCCGCGGGGAGGCGCCTCGCGTGGGCCGTCCGCGCGCGGACGACCCCGCGGATACGGGGCCGGAGCCGTCGGCGCCGCGTCCTACCGGGCGGGTGTCCAGGCGTTGATCACCCGCATGCCGCTGACCTGCGCGGTGGCCTGCTCCGGCACCGCGGCCGGGCTGCGGGGGGTGCGCTTCATCCGGGCGAGCACCCGGCGGGCCTCGTCGGCCGGGAGGGCGCCCACCGGCGTGACCATCGCGGCGAGCTGACGGCGGGTCTGCTTGCCGACGAGGGGCGAGCTCTGGGCCGGCTCGAAATCGCGCATCGTGTGGCGCTTCTCGACCGAACCGGTGAAGACCTGAGGCCCGCTCTTCAGGATGACGATGTCGCCCGGCCGCAGGGTCTCGTCCCGCATCAGGGCGGCGGCGGGGCCGGCCGACATGTCGAGCGGCATCTGCCGGTCGGTGATCTTCACCTTCAGCGGCTCGGGCTTGTGCAGCGCCGTGTAGCGGGTGCGCGGGCGCGGGCGTTCCACCCGGCGGGCGCGGCGGCGGTAGCCGTCGTCGTAGCCGTGCCCGTAGGCGGGAACCTGAACCTGCGGTTGTGGGGCCTGCTGCTGCGGCGCCGCCTGCGGCCGCCCGAACAGGGCCTCGAACAGGCCGCCGTCCTGCGCGTGGGCGGCGGTGCCCGCCATCAATCCAAACGCGGTCAGCGCCAGGACGGCGCGGCGGGGGCTTGTCGCGGGCATCGGTTTCTCCGGAGCGCGGTGACGCGAGCGTCGTCCGTGCGCTCAACGAAAAGTTGACCGCGGCAGTTCCGGACGTTCAGCCTTCCTTAAGGGGTAGGCTCAGGCCGGGGCGGCCTGCTCGCCCTCGCCGATGCAGTCGAGGGCGCGCTCGACCGCGCCGACCGCGTCGAGCAGGTGCTGCACGGTGCGCTCGACCTCGAGCGGCGGGCGGCCCGTGCCGGCGGCGCGGGCGCAGACGTCCTCGAGCTGCTCCAGCAGGGTGAGGAGGTCGCCCGCGACCGCGACGACCTCGCAGCGGGCGAGTTTCGCGACGGGCTGGCGCTGGCGGAAGGGCAGGACGTTGCTCATCGGGATCGCTTGTCGCCGAGGCCCCGCGGATTCGCCAGGGGAGGGCGGCCATCCTCCACACGATTGCGGCCGGGCATGGCCGGGAAGCCGCGCGGGTGGTGAGTTTTTCGTGGCCGGATCGCCTCGCATCGTGTCGACCCGCACGCCGGGGCCGGGTCGGAGGCCGGCCCGAGGCTTGACGGCGGCTCCGGGCCGGCCCACGCCGACCGGGAGGGCCGCCCCCGGCCGTCCCCCGAAGCGAGACGACCCGATGCGCATCAGCCTGTCCCCGACCCGCCTGTCCCTCCTGCTCGCGGCCTGCCTCGCCCTCGGCGCCTGCACCAGCAGCGGCGACAGCGGCTTCTCACAGCAGTTCAGCGCCGACGCGTTCAGCCGCTCCAACGACACCAACGGCACCCAGACCCGCCGCGACGTGAACCGCAGCTACACCCAGCCCTCGCTGCCGACGATCGGCAACCGCGGGTACTGAGACCGGACCGGGGGCCCCGCTACGGCGGCGGCCCCCCGCGAGGATCGACCGGGACGCCGCCCTCAGCGCTTCCCCAGCGCGTCCGCGAAGGCCGCGATGCGGTTGCGGGCGTAGGTGGGCAGGCCCGCGCTGATCGAGTTGCCGGTGTTGAAGCTCGAATTGCCCATCAGCACCTGGGCCGGCAGCAGGTTCTTCAGCACCGGCACGCGGGCGTACTCCGCCTTGCGGTCGAGCACGTCGGCCTTGATCGCCAGCGCCATGTAGGTGGTGACCACGGTCCGCTGCGGGTCTCCCGGCACCGGCTGCAGCACCGCCAGGAACTTGCCGAAGCGCAGGATCTGGTTGACCCAGAAGATCGTCTGCTCGATCCCCCCGGTCACCGGCGTGTCGACCTTCGTCAGCGCCCCCAGCGTCGCGGCCTTCTCGGGCGGCAGCACCCGCAGCTCGCTCTGGAAGGAGACGAACTCGGCGATCTTCTTGGACGAGCCCTCCTCCAGCTTGTTGGCGAGCTTCACCCCGAGCGGCAGCTTGCCCTCCAGGTCGTAGCGCGACTCGATGCAGGTGGTGCCGGCCTCGCACCAGGGCCGGTCGGGCCGGCGCGCGAAGGCGGCGGCGGGGTCCTTGGTGGGCGTCACGTCGGCGGGATTGAGCGCCTTGTGGCGGATCGCCGGGTCCATGGCCTGGACAAAGGCGAGGTTGGCGAAGGCCTGCAGGTCGATCGCCTCGGGCGGCCGGGCCACCACGAAGCGCCCCTCCGCCACGTAGACCTTCAGGGTCTCGTGGCGCTGCTTCGTCACGCCGTTCACCGTCTGGGCGTAGTCCGGCTCCTTGTAGCCGGGGAAGGGCGCGAGCGCGGCGGCCTCGGCGGGCCTCTGCCGCTGCCAGTCGAGATAGGGGGTGAGCCCGCTCTCCGGGTTCTGCGGCTGGTCGCGCCGGTCGCTGAACAGGATCGTGCCGGGCTTGAGCATCGCCGGATCCTGCGCGGTGACGGCGGGGACCTCCCGGATCCGCTCGGAGGCGGGCGCGCCCGTGCCGGGGCCGGCCGCCGGCGTCTTCACCTGGGCCTGGGCTGGCGAGGGGGCGGGGAGGGCGGCGATCAGGGCGAGAGCCAGGGCTGCCGGAAGCTGTGTCCGCACGGGGCGTTGTCCTCGGAGGATGTCGGGGAGGATGTCGGGAAGGGGCGCGTCAGTAGCGCGGGTCGTCGCCGAACAGGTAGTCCGGGTCGCGGCGGCGCGGTCGCGCGTCGTAGTCGTCGTCGCCGAAGGGCGAGCGGCCGGTGCCCGGCCAGGGCCGGTAGCCGTCGAGGTCGCCCTGCGCGCGGCGGCTGCGGGCGGGACGGCGCTCGCCGAACGGGTCGAGCAGGTCGGGCTCGGGCCTCGGGCCGCGCTCGCCCGTCATGTTGCCGAAGAGGTCGCCGGCGACGTCCGCCCCGTCCTCGGCCCCGCCCGCGAGGTCGCCGTCCTCGGCGTCGGGGCGCCCGGCGTAGACGGTCTCGCGCGGCACGAGGCGGAACTGGGTGTCGGCGACCCGGCCGTCGCCGCTCCGGCGGAAGTGCTCGCCGCCGATGTCGGCGATCAGCGGCCGCGCCTCCGGCGAGGGGCCGGCGAGCGGGGTCTTGGGCACACCGTTCGTCCAGGCCGCCTCGAAGATCCGGCCCGCGATCGGCACCGCGAGATGGCCGCCGGTCTGGCCGCGCCCGAGCGTCCGGCGGGTGCCGTCGGCGTTGTCGTAGCCCACCCAGACCACCACCGAGATCTCGTTGGAGAGCCCCGCGAACCAGGCGTCGTTCTCGTTCTCCGAGGTGCCGGTCTTGCCCGCGATGGTGGCGCCGTTGCGGGCGAGCGCCGCGGCGGTGCCGTGCTGGACCACGCCCTGCAGCATGGTCTTGAGCTGGTAGAACGCCACCCGGTCGGCCGAGCCGATCCGCACCGGCTCGCGGGCCTGGTGGGTGTAGAGCGGCCGGCCGTCGCGCTCGACCGATTCGAGCGCGTAGGGGGCGGGCCGCGCGCCTTCGTTGGCCACCGCCGCGTAGAAGCCCGCCAGATCGAGCATCCGCACCGGCTGCGCGCCCAGCACGAAGGGGTAGTAGGGCTCGCACGCGGCGTAGATCTGCGCCTCCAGGGCGATGTCGCAGACCCGCTTGAGGCTGGCCGGCGCCTTCTCGGCGATCCCGCCCTGAAGGAGGCGCGCGGTCACGAGGTTCTTCGAGAATTCGAGCCCGCGCCGGAGCGTCGTCGGGCCGGAGCCGCCGCCGTCGTAGTTCTTCGGCGACCAGGAATCGCCGACGCCCCCGATCGGCGGCAGGGTCACGGCGCTGTCCATCACCAGGGTGTTGGGCTGCAGGCCGGCGTTCAGCGCCGCCAGATAGGTCAGCGGTTTCAGCGTCGAGCCCGGCTGGCGCACGGCCTGCGTCACCCGGTTGAGCTGGCTCAGCGGATAGGAGAAGCCGCCCGCCATCGCCAGGATGCGCCCGGTGCGGTTCTCCAGCACGAGCGCGGCGCCCTGCACGGTCGGACGCACCCGGATCTCGGCCCGCGGCGCGCCCTTGCCCTCGCGCAGCTTCACGCGGACGGCGTCGTAGGTCTGGAGGCGGTTGCGGGCGATGCCCGGATCGAGGCTCGCCACCCGGCCGTCGGGTAGCCCGACCCGCACGCCGTTGCGGCCGCTCTCCAAGACCACCGCGAGCGGCCAGCGCACGTCGTAGAGGACGGGCCGGGCGCTCTCCAGGGCGCGCTGCCAGGCGGGCTTGGGGCCGGCCGGCTTCGGGGCAGACTTCGCCGCGGCCTTCGCGGCCTTGCCCTTGCGGGCGGGCGGCGGCTCGGCGCCCGTGACGGTAGGCGCGGCCTGCGGCGCCGCCTCGGGGGCCGGCGCGGCGGCTTCCAGCCGGCGCACGGCGTCCGCGAGGTTGAGTTCGGGCCCGCTCCAGGTCTGGCGGCCGGTGGCGCGCTCGTAGTTCGCCAGCCCGTCCTGCAGGATGCCCTCGACGGCGCGCTGGAGCCCGGCATTGATGGTCGAGCGCACCGTGAAGGAGCCGGCGGTGAGCGAGTCGACGCCCGCGAAGGTGCGCGCCTCGCGGTTGAGGTAGTCCACCACGTAGAAGCCGCTGTCGCGCCGGGTCGTGTCGAGGGGCTTCAGGCCCAGATCGGCCTTCACCGCCTCGGCCATCTGGGCGTCCGTGATCGCGCCCTCCTCCTTGAGGCGCGAGAGCACGTAGGCGCGCCGCTCGCGGGCGCGGTCGGGGTACTTGTCGGGGCTGTAGAAGTTCGGGCCCTTCGGCATGCCGGCCAGCAGTGCCGCCTCCGGCAGGGTGAGCTGGCCGACGGACTTCCCGAAATAGGAGCGCGCCGCCATCTCGATGCCGTAGGCGCCCCGGCCCAGATAGATCCCGTTGAGGTAGAGCCCGAGGATCTGCGGCTTCGTGAGGATGCGCTCCAGGCGCGCGGCCACGATCATCTCGCGGATCTTGCGCTCGTAGGTGACGTCGTCGCCGACCGAGAGGTTCTTCACCACCTGCTGGGTGATGGTCGAGCCGCCCTGCGGGCGCCCCGGCGCCGCGAGGTTGCCGATGAAGGCCCGGATCACGCCGCGCTCGTCGATGCCGCGGTGGCTCTCGAAGCGCTTGTCCTCGGCGGCGACGAAGGCTTGTCGGACCAGGGTCGGCACGGTCTCGATCGGCACGGCCAGCCGCCGCCCGTTCGCCTCGAAGGTTTCGGCGAAGGGCTTTCCGGCGCCGTCGAGGATCTGGGTCATGCCGGGCAGCGCCTTGTCGCGCAGCGCCTCGGCGGTGGGCAGGTTCTCGGTCGCCTTGTTGTAGAACTCGATCACGGCCCGCGCGTCGAAGGGGGAGTTGGCCGGGTTCTCGCCCTTGCAGAACTGGCGGTAGCTCGTGTTGAGTTCGCCGATGTCGAGACCGTGCAGGATCTTCGGGGCCGAGGCGCCGGCCACCGCGCTCGGGTCCTCCATGGCGGTGGAGATCAAGTCGTCGAGATTGATGTCCTCGATGTCGAAGGCCTTGCGCATGTGCGCGCAGCCGTCGCGCAGGAGCTGCACGACCTTGGGTCCGTCGGTCGCGGCGTCGAACTGGGTGCGCACGGCGTCGGGCCGGGTCGTGACCTGGCTGAGGGTCAGCGCGGTCGCGAACAGCTTGATCAGGATGGTGTTCATACGGTCCGGGGTGCCGCGGCTCTCGTCTCGTGCCCGGCCGGAAGTGGCCTCGCGCCGGGGCCCCGATAGGGGCGCCACAACGCGGCTGTTTTAAGGTGACGGGCGATACGGCAACGCTTTTCCATGAGGGCGCGTTAGGACGCCGGCCCCACGCCCGCGGAGGCGCCCGTGATCACCGACCTCTGGTACAAGAACGCCGTCATCTACTGCCTGTCGGTCGGCACCTTCATGGACTCGAACGGCGACGGGATCGGCGACTTCGCCGGGCTGGAGCGCCGGCTCGACTACCTGCAGGGCTTGGGCGTCACCGCGGTCTGGCTGATGCCCTTCCAGCCCTCCCCGAAGCGCGACGGCGGCTACGACATCAGCGACTATTACGGCGTCGATCCGGCCTACGGCTCGCTCGGCGACTTCGTGGCCTTCACGCACGCGGCCAAGCAGCGGGGCCTGCGCGTGCTGATCGACCTCGTGGTCAACCACACCTCGGACCGGCATCCCTGGTTCCAGGCGGCCCGCAAGGACCCGGACTCGCCCTTCCGCGACTGGTACGTCTGGTCGAAGGAGAAGCCGGCCACGGCCTCCGAGGGCATGGTCTTCCCCGGCGTGCAGAAGACCACCTGGACCTGGGATGCCGAGGCCAAGGCCTACTACTTCCACCGCTTCTTCGCGTTCCAACCCGACCTCAACACCGCCAACCCCGCGGTGATGGCCGAGATCCTGAAGATCATGGGCTTCTGGATCCAGCTCGGTGTCTCGGGCTTCCGCATGGATGCCGTACCCTTCGTGATCGCCCAGAAGGGCGCCGACCTGAAGGGCGAGCCGCGCGAGCAGTTCGACATGCTGCGCGACTTCCGCGAGTTCCTGCAGTGGCGCAAGGGCGACGCGATCATCCTGGCCGAGGCCAACATCCTGCCCAAGCAGGACCTCGACTATTTCGGCGACGACGCCGACCGCATGCACATGATGTTCAACTTCCAGGTCAACCAGGCGACCTTCTACGCGCTGGCCGCCCACGACGCGCGCCCGCTCGCCAAGGCGATCGCCCGCACCAAGCCCCGTCCGCTCTCCTGCCAGTGGGGCACCTTCCTGCGGAACCACGACGAGCTCGACCTCGGGCGCCTCACCGACAAGCAGCGCGCGCTGGTCTTCGAGAAGTTCGGCCCCGAGAAGGGCATGCAGCTCTACGACCGCGGCATAAGGCGGCGCCTCGCGCCGATGCTCGACGGCGACCCGCGCCGGATTCGCCTCGCCTACTCGCTGATGTTCACGCTGCCGGGCACGCCGGTCCTGCGCTACGGCGACGAGATCGGCATGGGTGACGACCTCGCCTTGAAGGAGCGCGACTGCGCCCGCACGCCGATGCAGTGGACGAGCGAGGCGCAGGGCGGCTTCACGGTCTCGGATCGGCCGGTGATGCCGGTGATCGACCACGGGCCCTACGGCTACCGGCACGTCAACGTGGCCCAGCAGCGCCACGAGGCGGACTCGCTGCTGAGCTGGATGCAGAGCGTGATCCGCATGCGCAAGGAGGCGCCCGAGATCGGCTGGGGCGAGGTCACAGCCGTGGAGACCGGGCGCAACGCCGTGCTGGCGCTGCGCTACGACTGGCGCAACAACGCGGTGCTCTGCGTGCACAACCTCGATCCCGGCCCGATCGAGGTGGCGGTCGAGACCGGCGTGCCGGCACCCGAGGGCCACCTGCTGGTCGATCTCCTCACCGGCCAGCGCAGCGAGGCGGACGAGCGCGGCCGGCACTGCCTCTGCCTGGAGGGCTACGGCTACCACTGGTTCCGGGTCGGAGGCCTCGACGCGCCCTTGAGGCGGACACCGGCCTGAAGGGCGGGTGCCCTGGCGGCGGATCCGGGCTAGAGATGCGGCGACAGGTCGGACAGCCAACGGACGCCGCATGCCAACGCCCCGCGCCGGGATCATCCCGGTCACGCCCTTCCAGCAGAACTGCACCCTGATCTGGGACGACGCCACCAAGGTCGCCGCCGTGGTCGATCCCGGCGGCGACCTCGACCGGATCGAGGCGGCGATCGCCCAGCAGGGCGTGACCGTCGAGAAGATCCTGCTGACCCACGGCCATATCGACCATGCGGGCGGGGCGGCGGAGCTGAAGGAGCGCCTCGGCGTGCCGGTCGAGGGCCCGCATCGGGCCGACCAGTTCCTGCTCGACTCGCTCCCCGAGGCCGGCGCCAATTACGGCCTCGACGGGGCCCGGCCGATCACCCCCGACCGCTGGCTCGACGAGGGCGACGAAGTCACGGTCGGCGGCCTGACCTTCGACATCCTGCACGCGCCCGGCCACTCCCCCGGCAGCGTGGTCTTCGTCTCTCGCGACGCCCGCTTCGCGCTGGTCGGCGACGTGGTGTTCAAGGGCTCCGTCGGCCGCACCGACCTGCCGGGCGGCAACCACGGCCAGCTCATCGACGCGATCAAGCGGAAGGTGCTGCCCTTGGGCGACGACGTCGCCTTCATCCCGGGCCACGGCCCCACGGGGACGCTCGGCGAGGAGCGCGCCTCGAACCCGTTCCTGCAGGATTGACAGGCCTAACGCGACGTTAAGGCGGACCGGCCAGAAATCGGTTTCCGGGCGCAGCGTGCCGCGCCCGGAAACCGATGCAATTTCAAGGCTGAACCCCTATATCAGGCCGGTTAGACGAATCGCAGGCGAAGCCGCCCGACAGGGCCGGGCGGCGCATGACGACGACCCGCCTGCCCGAGGACATTCATGGCCGACACTCCGCAGACTGAACACGACGCCTACGGCGCGGAATCGATCCGGGTTCTCAAGGGGCTGGACGCCGTCCGCAAGCGTCCGGGCATGTATATCGGCGACACCGACGACGGCTCGGGCCTGCACCACATGGTCTACGAGGTCGTCGACAACGCGATCGACGAGGCGCTCGCCGGCCACGCCGACCTCGTCACCGTGACGCTCAACGCGGACGGATCCTGCACGGTGTCCGACAACGGCCGCGGCATCCCGGTCGACATCCACCGGGAGGAGGGCGTCTCCGCGGCCGAGGTCATCATGACCCAGCTGCACGCGGGCGGTAAGTTCGACCAGAACTCCTACAAGGTCTCGGGCGGCCTGCACGGCGTCGGCGTGTCGGTCGTCAACGCGCTCTCGGTCTGGCTGAAGCTCCGGATCTGGCGCAACGACCAGGAGCACGCGATGGAGTTCGGCCACGGCGAGGCGAAGGCCCCGCTGAAGGTGGTCGGCCCCGGCAACGGCCGGCGCGGCACGGAGGTGACCTTCCTGCCCTCGACCGAGACCTTCACGATGGTCGAGTTCGACTACGCAACGCTGGAGAAGCGCCTGCGCGAGCTGGCCTTCCTGAACTCGGGCGTGCGCATCGTGCTCACCGACGCGCGCCACGCCGAGAAGAAGCGCGAGGAACTCTACTACGACGGCGGCATCGAGGCCTTCGTGCGCTACCTCGACCGATCGAGGAAACCCATCGAGGGGATGAGCAAGCCCGTCGTGGTGCGCTCCGAGCGCGACGGCATCCGGGTCGAGGTGGCGTTCTGGTGGAACGACTCCTTCAACGAGACCGTGCTGCCCTTCACCAACAACATCCCGCAGCGCGACGGCGGCACCCACATGGCGGGCTTCCGCGCGGCGCTGACCCGGCAGATCACCGGCTACGCGGAATCCTCGGGCGTCGCCAAGCGCGAGAAGGTCTCGCTCACCGGCGAGGATTGCCGCGAGGGGCTGACCGCGGTCATCTCGGTGCAGGTGCCGGACCCGAAATTCTCCTCCCAGACGAAGGACAAGCTCGTCTCCTCCGAGGTGCGCCCGGCCGTCGAGAACGTGCTGAACGAGGGCCTCTCGACCTGGCTGGAGGAGAACCCCTCCCAGGCCAAGGCCCTGATGGGCAAGGTGGTGCTGGCGGCCTCCGCCCGCGAGGCCGCCCGCAAGGCGCGCGAGACCGTGACCCGAAAAGGGGCACTCGACATCGCCTCGCTGCCAGGCAAGCTCGCCGACTGCCAGGAACGCGACCCCACCAAGTGCGAGATCCTGCTGGTGGAGGGTGATTCCGCCGGCGGCTCGGCCAAGCAGGGCCGGGATAGGGCGTTCCAAGCGGTTCTGCCGCTGCGCGGAAAAATCCTGAACGTCGAGCGGGTGCGCGCCGACCGGATGCTGTCGTCGGCCGAGATCGGCACGCTGATCACGGCGCTCGGGGCCGGCATCGGGCGGTCCTCGACCGACCGCGAGGGCTTCAACCCGGACAAGCTGCGCTACCACCGCATCATCATCATGACGGACGCGGACGTCGACGGCTCGCACATCCGCACGCTGCTGCTGACGTTCTTCTTCCGCCAGATGCCGGAGCTGATCGAGCGCGGGCACCTCTACATCGCCCAGCCGCCGCTCTACAAAGCCGAGCGCGGCCGCAAGGCGCTCTACCTCAAGGACGAGCGGGCGCTCGAAGACTACCTGATCGACCAGGGCACGGAAGGCGCGGTGCTGCGTCTCGCCTCGGGGGCCGAGTTCGCCGGGCCGCAGTTGAAGACCCTGGTCGAGGAGGCGCGCGGCTTCCGCGGAATCCTGCAGGGCCTGCACACCCGCTACGACCGCGCAGTGGTGGAGCAGGCGGTGCTGGCGGGCGCCTTCGCGGGGGACGTGGCCGAGAACCCCGGCGAGGCCGAGGTCTTGGCCGACATGACGGCCAAGCGCCTCGACGCCATCGCGGACGAGATCGAGCAGGGCTGGCAGGGCGAGGCGCACGAGGGCGGATACCGGCTCAGCCGCACGCTGCGCGGCGTGCGCCAGGTCGCGACCTTGGATGCCGGCCTGATCACCAGCCAGGAGGCGCGCCGTCTCGCCGAGCGGGCCGACGCCTTCCGGGAGATCTACGGCGAGCCCGCGACGCTCGCCCGCAAGACCGACGAGACCGTGCTGCACGGGCCCGTCGGGCTGTTCGAGGCGGTGATGGCCTTCGGCCGCAAGGGCCTCTCGCTGCAGCGCTACAAGGGGCTTGGCGAGATGACCGCCCAGCAGCTCTGGGAGACGACGCTCGACCGCGACGTGCGCTCGCTGCTGCAGGTCAAGGTGAAGGACACGACCGACGCCGACGACCTCTTCGTGAAGCTGATGGGCGACGTGGTGGAGCCCAGGCGCGAGTTCATCCAGGAGAACGCGCTGAGCGTGGCCAACCTCGACGTGTGAGGTGGGCGCTTGTAATTTCTCAGTAAAGTTTGACCCTATGGAAGGGTAACTTGACCGGATTTACTGAGAAGTTCGACCCTCGCGGCTCTGGGGGAAAGTGATTAGGCTGCCTTTCAAAGCGAATAGGCTGACCTATGAAAGCGATTAAGTGTTCTTCCCGGGCATCCTGGTGCGTTCAACAGGCAGCTGGCGTTCGAGACCGAGGGCGAAAAGAGCGCGCGCCATCCGTGGCGCTCGTTATAGCACGGGACAGGCGCAAGTGCCTACTTCCGACGTGAAAGCCAACGCCAGCTTGAGATCTCACCTGGTTCGGGAGATCCACGGACAGTCGGCTGTCTTTGCTTAAAGGTAATCTGGTGCTTACGCGTAGGGAAAATAGCAAAGCTTGGTGAATAACGGCGCGGCCGCGGCATCCCCCCGGATGCACCGCGCCCCGCCAACTACGCCCACCGGGAGGCACGTCGGCCGGAAATCGGCCTCTCGGCTTCACCCGTCGCCGAGCATTTCTCAACGAGCCAGGCTCGCTCTTGAACGGCGGGTCGCGCCCGTCCGTCGGATCGTTGATGATCCCGAAGTCCTCGCCAGGTTCATAGAACACTCGACCGCAATCGAGGTCAGGTGCGAATGGCCCGCCTTCGGTCAGGAAGTACGCATCACCGTCGTGTCTGACGTAGAGGGGGACTCATCCCTCCGCTCCGTCACCATAAATACGCCCCTGCGGTTCCCGTGGCCGTTTCAGGCGTAGAAGCTGCTCGTGTCCACCTTCAGTCGCAGGATGACCGGTCCCGCGGGGGAGAGGCTGCCCTCGAACCGGCCTGGAAAGGTCTCCGATACCGTAAGGCCGTCCGCGACGCTCCCGTAATTCAGGGTGCAATGGACGTTGATCGGTCCCTCGAAGCTGCCGCCACGCACCTTGATCTCGTCGGCGAAGACCTCGACGGAGTCGACGTGCGTGTTCGACGACAGGGCGTCCAGGTCAGCCCAGGCTTCGGTCCCGCTCAGGTCGATCTCCCGCACGGCCGTCGCGACGGCCTGGAGGACAGCCGCATCCGTGTTCGCTGCGTCAGGGCCCGGCATGCAACCTCCTCAGAATACGGCGGCGCCAATGCCGAGACGCTGCCGATACTGCCAGCTCAGCGAGAGGCACACGCCCTCAAGGCTAGCCCAGATATGGGCCGCATCGATGCCGAGGCTGAAGAGCTTGCGCTGGAAGCGCGACCGGACTGCTCGCGGTATGACGAAGCTGTTTTCAGCCAGTCCGCTCGGCATCCACGGTTCGCTGGGCCTGGGATGGACGGAGAACAACCCGCGCTGGCTCGCAATCCTCGGGGCCGTCGTGGTCGGAAGCAGGAAGCCCACGCGGTCGATCTCGAACGGGCCCGGCCCCTCCTCCGGATTGATGACGAGCGTGTCGTCGACCGGGTAGGCGTAGATCACGGCATCGGCGTCCAGGGGGTCGCTGGAGACCGCGAAGAAGCACGCGACGAGCGGGTTGGTCGTCCAGTCCAGGAGGCGCGTCGGCAGCCCGAAATGCTGCCCCAGGGCCAACCAGTCCCAATCGGTCGCCCCGGGCAGCGAGACGTGCAAGCGTGCCTCGCGCTTGAAGGCGCGGAACAGGTGCTCCTCGAACAGCGGGTCGTGGTTCGGCGTGCGGCCCGCGCTCGGCATACATAGGAATTCGCGGGACGCGCAGCCCCGAAAGACCCAGCGCGAGTGCATGCGCCGGTCCAGGAAGTCCTGGAAGGATTGCCAGGTCTCCTGCGCCGACTTGAGACGCTCCACGGTGTCCGCGGCCGAAGCCGAGCCACGCGGCTGGACCGGTTCCGCCGAGACGCCACGGATCGGTTTGGGAGGGGGTCGGGTCGGAGGTCTCATCGACGATGTCCGGTCGGGTCAGCGCATTCCGGCCAGGTGTGCGCGGTACAGGGCGGTCGTGAAGTCACGGGCGATCTCGCACGACATGCCCGCGTGCACCGCGAGGTCCGTCGCAGCCACCGCTTCCGCCAGGACGACCACCGGAACCCCGACGGCCCGGGCGTGCCCAATGACGGCGCTCGTTCCCGGGTCGCCGCCATCCGCAAGCGCGAGGACAGCCGTGCAGGCCCTCAGCCCGGCGAGCGCGGGACCGGCGCTCGCGGCAAGCCGCTCGCCGTACTCATGGAACGGCGAGAACACCTCGCTCCCGAGATCAAGAAGCCACCACCGTGCCTGGTCGAGGAGCCAGCGTTGAGGCAGCGTCGCCGCCGGTCCCGAAAGAAAGACCCGCCCCCCATGCGCCGTGTCCGGCTGCGGCACGAGAGCGCCCAAGGCATGCGGCGCCGGGAGAGGCAGGCGATGACCGTCGTTGAAATGGGCGACGCTGCGCGATGCCAGGTCGGCGGCCTCGACGGGGTCGAGCCGGCGCTCGCCCCAGTAGTGCGCGAAGGCGGCGCAGAACACGTCGCCGGAGCCGATCTTGAACCACGTGTCCGATATGTAGGCCGGAACCAGCCGCGGCTTCGTGTCACCGACATAGACGCTGGCGCCGCCGATGGCGTGGCGGGCGACGACGACCGAGGCGCCCTCATCGGCCATGATGCGTGTCGCCACATCCATCGCCGCCTGCGACGGATCCGCCGCAGCGAGCATGTAGTCCCTCACCACGTATGCCAGCTCGCCCGCCCGCGACCCCGACGCCGAGAAGGCCGCCTCGGGACTGTCCGACTGCGGGTCGTGGACGGCCCGGCCGGCCACGACCGTGGACGGCCCCTCCAGCATCCCGAAGCTCAGCACGACCTCCCCGGAGACCGTGATGCGGGGCAGACCGGCCGACGCCTTGGGCACGGGCTCCTTGCTCAGGGGATGGTAGTACTCGAAGACGAGTTCCTTCTCGATCTCGACCACTTCGGCACGGACGCCGAACGACGCCATGGTCGCGCGTACGTCCGCCGCCCAACCCGAGTAGGCGTAGGTGTGCAGCACGGAGCCGGGCGAGAGCCCGCTCACGGCCACGGCGGCCCGGCCACCGGAACCGTAAATCCGGTCCCATTCCGGGTAAGCGCAGACCTCCCGGTAACTGCCGCCCACGATGATCATGGGTCGGTCCTCGACACCGTCACCACGCACCGCGTCGACGAGACCTCCTCGACATGGGCGACGAAGGGCACCTCCCGCGCGAGGCAGTCGAGAAGCCGCGTCAGACCCGGGAACGCGGCGAGGGCGCCCACCACGGCGCCCTCGCCGTTCCGGCAGATCGCGCCGACCGCGGCCCCCTCGTGGACAAGCTCGATCCGCAGGTCGTCGCCCGCGCGTACCCGGTCCGCCGCCTCACGACGCACCCCTATCAAGTCGACGGTGAGGTGGAGGTCGCAACCGTCGCCGGACTGCTGCAATCGCCGCGGAGCCCGCCCTCGCCGGCCCGGGGGTCCTCCCGACATGACTCAACCTCCCGTCGCCGCGGACGCCTGGACCGCGGTGCCGGCGCGGGCCCGGCCGCCATCGATGCGCGCCAGCGTTTCCTGGTGCTTCTCGCAGCCACGGCACCGACCGCAGGCGTATTCCATGACATGGCAGGAGAAGGTGGCGCCCAGGAGTGAACGGGGGATCCCCGACCGCCTGACAAGCTCCAGGGCCGAAAGGTGGCGCGCGGGGGCCATGACCCGGACGCCTCCCTCCTGCAGGTGCATCAGCCGGTCGACGGTCCGCAGGAAGGGAGCGCGACCGTCGGCATGGACATCCGTCCTGATCGCCCCGAGCAGGATCTCGGTCAGTCCCTCGGCCACGAACCGCATGCCGGCGAGCGTCACCAGCATCTGGTTGCGGTAAGGCCACCACTCGGGCGCGCGCGCCAGATCCGACGCCGCGCGCCCCGCGAGCGGGCCAAGGCCAAGGGCCGACAGGTCGACCCGCGCGACCTCGTGGCGAAGTCCGAGCTCGCGCGCGACCGAGGCCGCCGCGGCGATCTCGCCCTTGGCCGGCCTCTGTCCGTAATCGACCGTGAGGCAGACGTCCGGCCTCTGCCAGGCGGCGATGGCCGCCGAGTCGAGGCCGCCCGAGAGCAGGAGCGCCCTCATTCCATGGCGGCCCAGGCCGCCTGGTAGAGCGCGGATGTCAAGTCGCGAGCGACCCGGCAGCCGGTGCCGACGAGCATCGTCAGGTTCGGGTCGTCGAGGCGCTCGGCAAGGACGACGACGGGCTTGCCCCGGGCGCGCGCGTACCCGACCTCGAACAGGGTGCCCGGATCGGCGCCGTCGAGCAGCGCGAGCAGCGCGGCGCAGCGGTCCAGGCCTTCGAGATCGGCGGCCGCGGTTTCCTGGGCCGGACGGCCCGTACCGACCTCGTGCAGGGGAGAGAACACCGGCGCGCCCAGTGCCTGGAGCCGTTCGAGCGCCTCCTCGACGAGCCAACGTTGCGCGAGGTCGAAGAAGGGTCCTGCCAGGTAGATCAGGCCGGGACGTCGGCCAGCGGGGAGGGCGGGCTGGGACGCGAGTTCGGCGGCGGGGGGCAGGGGCAGCGCGTGGTAGTCGACGAAGTGTGCGACGCTGCGCGAGGCCAGGTCCGCGGCGTCGACGGCGCCCAGCCCGCGCTCGCCCCAATGGTGCGCGAAGGCCGCGCTGAACACGTCGCCGGACCCGATCTTGAACACGCGCTCGGAGCGGTAGGCCGGGATGTCGGCCGGCACGCCTCCGGCCCGGAACACTCGCGCGCCCTCGCACCCGCGCTTGACCACGACGACCTCGGCGTCGTGCGCGGCGAGCAGCGCGGCGCCCACGTCGTCGCCCGCCGCGCCGGTCGCGGCCTCCGCCTCGCCCTGGTTCAGCACGACGGCGAGGCGCTCGGCCCGGGATCCGTTGGCGCGGAAGGGGCTCGCCGCATGGCCGGTCTGCGGATCGTGGACGGCGCGCCGCGCCGAAACGACGGCGTCGCCTTCCACGAAGCCGAACCGCAGCACCACGTCGCCGGACACGGTGAGGGCAGGTTGCGCAGCGGGCACGGCCGGTTCGAGCAGCGCGGGCGAGAGGGGATGGAAGTAGGAGAACGAGATCCTCTCGTCGATCGGTTGGACGGTCGCGCCCACGCCGAACGCGTGCATCGAGCTTCGGACGTCCGAGACCCACCCCCGGTGGGCATAGGTATGGAGTTCGGTCCCGGGCGACAGCCGGCCGACCGATGCGGCGGCCCGCCCTCCGGAGCCGAAGAGGCGCCTCCAGCGCGGGACGGCACAGACTTCCAGGTAGCAGCCGCCGGCGACGATCAACGCGCCACCCGCTCGACCAGGACGCGACAGCGGGTGCGGTCGACCTCGATGACCCGGGCCTCGTACCGATGCCCGGCCCGCAGGCAGCCGAGGAGTTGGTCCAAGCCCTCCATGCCCGCGAGCGAGCCGACGATGTCGGCCGCGGGCCGCGTGCGGCACACGGCCGTCTCGAAGGGATCCTCCCGGTGCAGGGTCACGTCCAGGACGTCCCGCTCGCGGACCGTCGCCACCGCAGGGGTCCGCACGCCCGTCAGGTCGGTGTCGTAGCGCAGGTTGCAAGGGTCCGCGCCCCCGCCGAGCCCTTCGCCGCCGCCCTGGCCCTCCTGCCCCCGGGGCGACACCGGTGACGGCGTACCTGGCCCCAGACGCGGGCCCCTGCGTGTGCTGGACTTGCTACCGCCTGACATCGCGATCCCTGGACGCAAACCTAGACGATAGTGGCCTCTTTCGCCGGCCGCCGTCAAACGGGACCCCGGCCGATATTCCTCATCGCCCGCCACATCACCGCGTCGAGCAGGGACGGCCTGGCGCCGAGCGCCCCGCAGAACTCCAGGAAGCGCCGCTCCAGCGCCTCGTAGTCGCGCGGTACCCGCATCGAGCGGTCGAAGAGGCCGATCAGGAGACCGGCCCGGATGATGTGAATATCCAGGATCGCGACTTCGTCGCTGCCCAGCCAGTTGCGGGTGATCCAGGATGCGGTCTTCGGCCCGATGCCCGGGATCCGCATGAGGTGGCGGCGGAACGCCAGGGCGTCGTCGGTCGGGGGCGGCTCATCCTCGATCATCCCCAACGCGACCGCGAGCCGTCGGGCCCGCTGGTGCGGGAAGCGGTAGCGGACCGGGCGGCCGCCGAGCAGGACCGGCTGCAGCAGCAGAGCTTCGATATCCGCCTCGGCCGGGCGGCGTCCCGGCACGAACACGCCGGCCTCCACCAACCGGTCGTGAACGGCATGGTTGACCTCAGCCGTGATGCCGTAGCCGCCGAGCAGGCAGAACCCGACCTCCTCCTGCAGGGAGCCGTCGCGGTTGACGAACCCGTCGGACTGCTCGCTGGCGCGGCTGACCATGTCCGCCCAGAACGCGGCACTCGGCACCCACTCGGGCCGACCCCAGCGGACCCCGGGCACGACCTCGGCATCCGGATCGGGCAGCGTACGCCGTGCAGCCTTCGGGCGGCCTTCCGCTTCGAGCAGCATAGTCGCGATTCCCCTTGACGCCGTCCCCGGATATTCATTTTCATTCAAACCATGAGAGGACGCAAGGCAGGATCCGGCGACGGAGAGCGCGCCGCCATCGCGGCGGCGCTGGAACGAGCCCGCCGAGAGGACGGCCTGAGCCAGGACGCGCTCGCCCGCACGCTGGGCTCCAGCCAAGCCAACATTTCAAAACTCTTGCGCGGTCGACATACCCCCCGCCCGGAGCTGGAGGCAGCGATACGATCCTACCTCGGCGGCCGGCACAAGGGCGCCGCCCTCCCGTCGGAGGCATGGACGCGGCGCCTCCTCGCGGCCTGCGAACGCTCGCAGGCCTTCCGCGACGTCGTCGACGCGGCGCTGCTGCTTGTGAATGAAAATGAATATCCCGACCGAACATGACGGCGACCCGGGGGCCTCCGGCGTTCACGACCGACGACGCTCCCGGGTCGTCCGTCGCGGTCGACGGCCGGGTGCGGGCCGCAGCGCCCGGTCCGCATTCCGGCGGTGAGCACCGACGTGTCAGCCGCCTGAGCGGCTCCGACCACGCGGCAGGATGCACCTGAGCCGCCTCGGGAAAGCGGCACCGGCCCGGCTGCTGAACCGGCTCGGGAGCAGGGGGGGGGGACGCCGCCGTGCCGCCGGCGCAGGCCCCGTTTCGGCGTCGGTCCCTGGCCCGCACCGGCCGATCACGTCCGCACGGACGGCCGCCTGCCGGGCTCGACCGCCGTCCTGCCGGCGACGGAAGAGCGCCGGCCACGAAGATGTGCGGGCATGTTCATCCCCGTCTCGCTTCCGCCAGGTTCCCGCGTTCGACGTCCGCCGCCAGCGCCCTCCGGCTCCGGCCGTGGCGTGCGGGCCGGCCACGCGCGCTGCCTACGCGACGTGCCTCATGCGGCAGCCGCACGCCATCTCCGCGACGGAAGGCGGCAAAGGGACCGGATCTCTTTCGAGGCATGGAGGACGACGCATCCGCGCGCCGCCGGAAGGGCGAAACCCGCCTTCGCGAGATCCCACCCTTGACCTTCCAACGATGGGAAGCCCCATTTCCGGCGGCGTCCGGTTCATGACACCTGAGGAGTTGGCCGATGGAGGCTCAGTCCAGGCCGAGGAAGGCCGCGGGAACGACAATCAGCCTGCCTGTCGAGGGGATGAGCTGCGCGTCCTGCGTCGGCCGTGTCGAGCGGGCCCTAGGCAAGGTCGAGGGCGTCGAGGCCGTCAGCGTCAACCTGGCTACGGAACGCGCAGATATCCGGGCCAGTGGTTCGCTCGATCCTGAGCGATTGGCGCAGGCCGTCGAGGCCGCCGGCTATTCCGTGCCTGCACAAGCCGTCGAGCTCTCCATCGAGGGCATGACCTGCGCATCGTGCGTCGGACGCGTCGAGCGCGCGCTCAAGGCGGTGCCGGGTGTCGCCGAGGCGACGGTGAACCTCGCGACCGAGCGGGCGAGCGTGCGCGGCACGGCCAACCTGCACGCACTCGCCGCCGCCATCTCCGCCGCGGGCTACACCGCGCGTCCGGTCGGCGGGTCCCCCTCCGTCGACGATGAGGCCGCGCGGCGCAGGGAGACCGAGCGTTCGGGCCTCGGGCGCGATCTCTCCATCGCCGCCGTGCTGACGCTGCCCATCTTCGTCCTGGAGATGGGTTCGCACCTCATCCCCGGCATGCACGCGATGGTCGCGCGGACCATCGGCATGCAGCAAAGCTGGTACGTCCAGTTTGCGCTGACGACCTTGGTCCTCGCCGTGCCCGGCATCCGCTTCTACGTGAAGGGCATCCCCGCGCTGGTTCGCCTCGCGCCGGACATGAACTCGCTCGTGGCGGTGGGCACGCTCGCGGCCTACGCCTACTCAGCCGTCGCGACCTTCGCGCCATCCTTGCTGCCCGCGGGGACGGTCAACGTCTACTACGAGGCGGCGGCCGTCATCGTCACCTTGATCCTGCTCGGCCGCTTCCTGGAGGCCCGGGCCAAGGGACGCACCTCCGAGGCGATCACGAGACTGGCCGGCTTGCAGGCGAAGGTCGCCCGGGTCCGGCGCGGCGGCACCTCGGTCGAGATCCCGGTGTCAGACGTCGTGGCCGGCGACATCGTCGAGGTGCGCCCCGGCGAGCGCATCCCCGTGGACGCCGCCGTGACCGACGGGGAGAGCTACGTCGACGAATCGATGATCACCGGCGAGCCGGTCCCGGTGGCGAAGACCCGAGGCAGCACGCTGGTGGGCGGGACCGTCAACAGGCAGGGTGCGCTCACCTGTCGCGCGACGGCGGTCGGCGAGGCGACCGTGCTGTCGCAGATCATCCGCATGGTCGAGGAGGCTCAAGGCTCGAAGCTGCCGATCCAGGCCTTGGTCGACAAGGTGACCATGTGGTTCGTGCCAGCCGTGATGGCGGCGGCGGCGCTGACTTTCGCCGCTTGGATCGTGCTCGGGCCGTCGCCGGCGCTGACCTTCGCGCTCGTCAATGCGGTGGCCGTTCTCATCGTCGCCTGCCCCTGCGCCATGGGCCTCGCCACACCCACCTCGATCATGGTCGGCACCGGTCGGGCCGCCGAGCTGGGCATCCTCTTCCGCAAGGGTGAGGCGCTCCAACTCCTGAGGGATGCCAAGGTCGTCGCGGTCGACAAGACCGGCACGCTGACCGAGGGTCGTCCCGCCCTGACGGATCTGCAGGTGACCGCAGGCTTCGACCGTGCGTACGTACTGGGGCGGATCGCGGCCGTCGAGGACAGGTCCGAGCACCCGATCGCACGGGCCATCGTAGCGGCGGCGCAGGCCGAGGCCATTCCGCTACCCGAGGTCCAGGCCTTCGAAGCCGTCGCCGGATTCGGCGCCAGGGCCGAGGTCGACGGCGAGCGGGTGGAGATCGGCGCCGACCGCTACATGCGTGAGCTCGGGCTGGACGTCGGGGCCTTCGCCGCGGCCGCGGCGCGGATGGGCGACGAGGGCAAATCCCCGCTCTACGCCGCCATCGGCGGGCGCTTGGCCGCGGTCATCGCGGTCGCCGACCCCATGAAGGACACGACCCCAGCCGCGGTCGCCGCGCTGCGCGCCCTCGGGCTCAAGGTCGCGATGATCACGGGCGACAACCGCCGCACGGCGGAGGCCGTCGCGCGGCGGCTCGGCATCGACGAGGTGGTCGCCGAGGTGCCGCCCGCCGGCAAGGTCGAGGCGGTGCGCAGGCTGAAGGCGGAGCACTGCAAGCTGGCCTTCATCGGCGATGGCATCAACGACGCGCCCGCACTCGCGGAAGCGGATGTCGGCTTGGCAGTCGGCACCGGCACCGACGTCGCCATCGAGGCCGCCGACGTGGTGCTGATGTCGGGCAGCCTGGGCGGGGTCGCGACCGGCATCGCGCTGTCGCGCGCGACCATCGCCAACATCCGGCAGAACCTGTTCTGGGCATTCGCCTACAATACGGCCCTGGTCCCGGTGGCAGCGGGGGCGCTATACCCCGCCTGGGGCGTCCTGATGTCGCCGGTCCTCGCCGCGGGCGCGATGGCCCTGTCGAGCGTCTTCGTCCTCGGCAACGCGCTGCGGCTGCGCGGCTTCCGTCCGGAGGAGGCGATACCGCGCGCCGGCCTCCGCCAGGTCGGCGCGCCGGCGATGGGAGGAACTCCATGAACATCGGTCAGGCAGCCAGGGCCTCCGGCGTCTCGGCCAAGATGATCCGCTACTACGAGCAGACCGGCCTGATCCCGCCGGCCGGCCGCAGGGATTCCGGCTACCGGGACTACTCGTCCGAGGACGTGCACATGCTGCGCTTCGTCCGGCGGGCCCGGGACCTTGGCTTCTCCATGGCCGCGATCAACGAGCTCCTCGACCTGTGGCGCGACCGGTCAAGGCGGAGCGCCGACGTCAAGCGGGTCGCGACGGCGCACATGATCGAGCTTCGCGAGAGGATCGCCCACCTGAACCAGATGGTCACCACGCTCCAGACATTGGTTGATTGCTGTTCGGGTGACCACCGGCCGGATTGCCCGATCCTGGCCGACCTGGAGGAGCCCGCCGAGGAACACCCCCGGAAGCGTCCGTCAGGCGCCCTGCAGCGTCCCAACCCACGGCCTTGATCGAGCTGGACCCGGGAGCGTGCCGCCGGGCCCGCGCCCCTTCCCCTCGTCGCGGCGCCGCACCCCGTCGACCGGCCATCTCCAAGGGCATTCCGGTCCGGGAAACGCGCCCGCGCCCCGATGGGGCGTGGTCGGCGCGCGCCCTGGCCACACGGCCATGCTCGCACGCGGTCACCATGCGTTGCCGCCCGCCGCGCGCTGCCGTGGGTTGATTGACGCCCGACCTCGGCCCGGTGGCCAGGGGTGGTGGCGTCCGCCTCGGCGCAAGGTCGGTTCCGTGGACAGGGCCCGGCAACTCGTGAGGCGCCCCGGCCTCGAAGCCGGGATCGCGCGGGCCGGACCAGGACGGTCCGGGGCATTTCGACCGCCTCGGCGCCGGCGGCGCACGATGGGCACGGTCGGGGCGCCTAAACCGGTTCGTCCGGTCCCGCCCGTCCCGGCCGGGTTCCTCTTCACCCGCGACGGTGGCGAGGGCCGCAGGGCCCCATTATCACGGTCGTGCTTGCTCGCTCCGGGCAAGGCCGGTCGGCGCGCCCGCGTGCCGCGCCGGCGGCCGTGGCCCCGTGCCGGAGGATAGCGGGCGCAGGTCTGCCAGGATGCTGGACAGGCGTGATGCGAGGTTCCCGTCGAGGCAACCCGCATGCCCCTTGGCCATCCTGCGGAGATACCTCTCCAGGCCAGGCCCGACGGCCTGCTGATGTTCGAGGAGGATCCGTAACGCGCGGACCACGACCCCGCGCGGGTTCGGGTTCTCTTCCAGGTTGGTGTCGACGACCGCGTCGCGCAGCCAGGCCGTGAAACGCGGCCCGTGGTGAACCTGGCGGGAGCCGCACAGGTAAAGCACGGCGTCGCAGTCGAAGAAGGTGGTGTGCACCAGGTCGGCCAGATGGGCGGCCTGCACGTGGCCGGACCGGACCGCCCAAGTGGAGGGTAGGGCCCACACGTCGTACGTGTGGCGGCGCCCGGCGATGCGGTAGCCGCCGAAGCGGTTCCGAACGGCCGCGCCGTCCCGCATCAGCTCCGCCAAGCGCGCCGGCGGCGCGTGCACGACCAGGTCCACGTCCGACGCGAAGGCCGCAGCCCCGCCCCGGGCGAGGTCCCGGGCCATGCCGCCGAAGATCGCAACCTCGCCCACCTGCCCGAGATGGCCGATCAGATCCGCGATCTCGGGGCCCCCGCGAGCCTCGTCCGCGAGGAAGGCCTGCATTCGCCGGCACAGCTCCGCGCCGTCGCGGACGGGGGAGCCAAGGTCAGCCATGGTGCCGCCTCAGGTCGTCGCGCAGGGACACCGCGAACGTGTCGGTCATACCCGAGATCATGTCGGTGACGAGCTGCAGTTCGCGGTAGCGCAACGGCATCGCGTTCCCGGGCGCCTCGGCGACGCGCCGGTAGTTCTCCGAGATCCGGGAATACACGTAGGCCGGCAACGCCTCGCGGTCGGAGCGCAGGTCGTCCGGATCCTTGCGCCCGACGATGGCCTTCCAGAACATGTCCATGAGCTCGTGGACGGTCCGGTGCCCGTCGAGCTCGACTTCGAGGACGCTGCGGTGGCGGTAGACGTGAAACTTGGCGAAGCGCTTCAACGAGGTCCACAGCACGACCGCCTCGGAGGCCGCCATCAGCTCCCTGTCGAACGCGCCGGCCATGATGGCATCCCGGTTCGCCACGAACGCCCCGACCGCGGCCCGCACCATCTTCCCGATGGCGTCGACGCGGAACATCTGCATCGAGATGTCGTCGAGTTCACCGGGCGACAATCCCGCGTCCCGGAACTCGGCGTGGCTGCGCTCGGCCCGCTCGCAGACGTCGAGCGTCAACTCGTCGTCGCAAGCGTCGTGACGCAGCCAAGCCATCAGCACGTTGAAGTTGATCAGCTTCTTCTTGGCCGCGTCCTCGACGTCCACCACCGAGTACGCGATGTCGTCGCAAGCCTCCATCACAAAGGTCAGGGGATGGCGGACGCCCTGCCGCAAGCCGGTCTCGGCCCAGACCTCGGCGGCGATCTCGGCCTCCGATTGGAAGAAGTTGAACTTCTTTCTTGCCTGGGAGGTCTTGTCGACCGCGTCCGACGGCACGGGGTACTTCATCAGGGCCGCCAGGAAGGCATAGGTCATGTTCAGGCCGAAGTCGTCGTTCAGGATCTGCAATCGCGTCAGCAGCCTGAACGCCTGTGCGTTGCCCTCGAATTTCAGGAAATCACGGCGCATCGGCTCGCTCAGGTCCGGCGCGTCGAAGATGTCGAACGAGGTCGGTTCATCCTTTCGCCGGGCGGAGTGGCGCTTCACCCAGGTCTGGATCGCGGTCTCACCCTGATGTCCGAATGGCGGATTGCCGAGGTCGTGGGCGAGCCCGATGGCCTCAAGGAGGGCGGGCACGTTGCGCAGGGGCTCGACCTCCGCGGGGAACCCCAGCGCCCCGCCGTGCACGAAGGCGAGGGTGGTCCCCATGCTCCGCGCCATGTTCGCCACCTCGTGGCTGTGGGTCAGCCGGGTGCGGACGCTGTCGTTGCGTTCCAAGGGGAAGACTTGGGTCTTGTCCTGGAGGCGCCGCACCGGCGTCGAGAACAGGATACGGTCGTGGTCACGCTCGTGCTCGGTCCGGTCCTCGCCCAGCCGCGCCGTGTAGGCTCTGCCTGCGGCCTTACCCTTGCGCCGCTGGGAGTTGAGGAGGCGTCCCCAGTCGAGTTGATCTGCCATCCCTCGATCCCGTTGCGGCGAGGACGCCCGGTCCACCGCCCACCCACAACACCGTGCACCCCGGTCTACGTTCCGGCCCGCCGACGCGTCACGCCGGGATTCCGCTGTTGTCCACGGATTCCGTTCGGAACGGTGCCACTCGCGCCGGCAAGACACTAGGGCAGGCGCACCAGGATTGGAACATAGGGCGAACGAGATCGGCGGGGACCGGCCGCTCCGGAGGGCTCGGCCTAGCCCCGCCTACACCGAACTCGGAGGAGCGGCGCATGCCAGCGCCCTGCGCGACCGGCGTGTCCTGCTCGGAGCCCGCACCCTGAGCGGAAGCGGCGCGCGGCGACGCGTCGTCTGCATCGCCAGCCGTGCCCGCCGGCAGCCACACCCGGCGCGCGAACACACAGATGGCCCGCCCCGACGGCACTGGCGGGCCGGGCGAGGGGGCACGAGCGGGCCCGGCGCGCCGCCGCGGCCCTCACGCCGGTTCCGGGCGCTCCTGTGGCTCGCGATCCGGGCCTTCCGCACCCGGCGCCGTCACGGCTACGGCGACCGCAGCACCGACGATGGCGCCTCCCAGGGCCGCCGCGGCCAATGCCGCAGGTGCCGGCGGCCGACCCTTGAGCGCCTCGGCCAGGACGGCCTCCGCTTCGGCCTCGCTCTCACGCACAGCGAGCATCAGCTTGGGACCGAACTTGAGGACCGATCCGGCGCCCTCGTGGTGGATGGCGGGGCTCGGCGGCTCCACCTCGCGGACCCGTTCCGCGCTGACCATCATCTCGATGGCGCCCTCGGGAGGGGTCAGCCGAGCCATGGCAGCCCCGGCTGCGGCGAACTTCGCGGCCAGGGAAGCCACCGTTTCCACGGAGTAGATCCGGTCACCCGTGATGCGGAGCATCACCGCATCCTTGAACTCGTGGTCAAAAGCCTGACGCATCCACAGGAGCTCGTCCGGAGCGATATACTCGACGTCGCCACCCGGCATCCTGACGATCACCATGTCGGCTCCCCCTGTCATCTAAGCTCGACAACAACATGAGTTCGAGCTTGGTGTCCATAAGGCGCTGCGTGCTTTCACCGGCTGCCGGACCGTCGGTCGCGGGAACCTTGGCCGTTTCCAATGCCCGCGCGGCCGGGCGACATCCCGAGGCCTCGCCACCGGCAACGCGAGCGGCCGTGGAGCATGCCCGCGGCCGTTCCATCCGCGTCCGATCCCGGCACGCGCCCGGCCATGGTAGGTGCGGCCCGAGGAACATGGCGCCGCCGTGCCGCCTCGCGTCGCTTCAAGAGGACAGGGGGAACCGGAGAGTGCCCGCTCGATCCCTCCTACGATACTGTGCGGCCCGAGGCTTCCGTCGCCACGTGCCGAGCCGGCAGGGCGGCTGCCGACCGGTGCCGGCGCGCCCCGAAGGCGCCCCGGTTCATCATCGAACCCGGACCGGCGACGTCGGCCCGGGGCTTGCGCCGCTCGCGCTATGTGGGGCCGGCGCCCGCGACATCGGCCGGCCCTCCCTTCAACCCGCGCCCGGCAGAACGCCGTTCAGGGCAAGGGGCCTGTTCCTGGATCGGGCGCGGCCGACCGCGTCATGAAGAACCGCTCCTTTCCCTCCGCCCACGCGAAGCCGACGCGCGCCAGTTCGGAGACCGGTGGTCCACCGTCGTCGGCGGCGAACCGCAGGGTCACGCCCTCGGCGTCGGCGGCCCGGACGAGCCAGTCCGCGAAATCCGCCGGAAGCTGGCCACCGGCGCGGCAAGCGATCACGAGCTGGTCCTCCGCGTAGGCATCGAGCACGAAGCCGTCGCCGCCGTCCCGTTCCAGGATGCGGCGCATCAGGCGGAAGGAGGAGGTGTCGAGTTCCGGCGGCACATGGGCGTCTAGACACGCGTCCACCTCGGCCCAGGCGGGCCGGTCGGCCCGGTGGCCGGGCCCGACGAGATCCTCTGCCCTGTGCTGCATCGAGCCGAGCTGAAGGTCGAAGCAGGTGGCGACCGCAAACCGGATCCCGTGTCGCGCCAGGATAGCCCGAGCCCGCCCGGACAGGTCGCCGCTGCGTTCGACGGCGACCTCCATGACCTCCAGCCCGGGATGGCGCCGCAGCACGGTTTCCAGCGCCTCCCCCAAGCCGCCCCAGATATCGCCCTGCAGCCCTTCGAGCAGGCGACGACGCCAGGGCGGCCCCTCCAAGCCCCGCTTCCTCGGTCCCCCGACCGGGGGCGACCGCAGAACCGGCGCGGCCCGGGCGAACGACGCGCTTCGGACCGCTCCTAGCTCCGCCTCGAAGATGGCGTCCGCGAGGCGCACCACGAGGGGCGCGAGCGCCTTCCGCGCCGCCTTGCGGAACTCATGCGCGACCGACCGCACCTGACGGGCAAGCGTGTCGTCGCGTGCCCCCGAATCGTACCCGACCGCTCGCGAGCGGCCCGCCCCCTGGGCGAAGGTCCGGGCTTCGAGGGCCTCGACCGCGCGCATCAGGATCGGGAGCGCCTCAAGGAAGCGGACGGCACCGTCGAGGTGATCCCGCGCCGTGGTGTGCTCCGGGACCTCGCCCGCGATCTGTCCGACAGCCGCGAGGAGGCCGGAGACGTCCCGCGGGTCCCGCAGTTGCGGCAAGGCGGAGAAGGCGGCGCGATGGAGTGGGTTGCGCGACCTGGCGAGCGGCATGACGACCCCGTCGAGCCACGTCTGCCTGAGGTGCTTGCGCAAGCCGACGTCCAGGCCGTGCAGCTTGGACCGCAGGATGCCTCCCGCTTGGCTGGCAGTGAGAAGGTTGTCCAGCAACACGTTCAGGATCATGCTCGATTCGGGCGCGCAAACCGCGAAGACGGCCCGCATCGCCCGACGGATTTCCTCCTCCGAGACGGGCGGGATGCCGGCGGTAGAAGCGTCGGACGCGTTGAAGGCACACGGAACTTGGCCGGAAGTGGGCATGCGGGCACCGGAGAGTTGGGACGGAGCCGCCCCGCCGCGGATCAGGCACCCTCGCGGGGCCCGCCGGGACCGCCGCTCGCGAGTGGCGCGGGCCCGAATCGGCAGAGTGCTGCTCCGCCCGGGAGCACGCGTTGATCGTCCGGGCGGTCGTGAAAGGGACAAGCTGCGACCCGCCCCCGATCCTCGGCCGCAAGCGGGGACATCCGTGTGCCAAGCAAGGCCTGGCCCGCGCGGTCACAGGATTGCGTGGCTCTCAGGCCGAGCGCTGGTCTCGCCTAACTCCGGGGAGGGCGGTGACGCGGACGGGGAGTTGAGCGGGGTCTGGACCTTCCGCGTGTTTCACAACCGCTCGGAACCCCTGACCGGGATCGGGGATCTGCTCGCGGGGAAGGGCGCGCTCACGGTCGAGCATGCTGCGGCACCTGGCGCGTTGCCAGCTTGTCGCTCGGCACCTGCGGGGCCCTGATCGAGTCCCTCGTCCTTAACGCCATGCACATGCGGTGGAGCTTGGTACCGCGCGATCCCGCGAGCGGAGAGCCCACCTTCCTCGGGCGTCTCGACCACGAGACCGGCGGCGAGTGGCTGCTTCCCCCTTCGACTTCCCGGGCGAGTTCTGCTCCTCCCATGTCCAATTCGGTGCCCTGGCGGCTTCCCGACCGAGTCGACCAGCGCATCGGCGGCTGGCTCGGCGCCCACGAGGCCCTCCAATCCGAGGAGGTGGCGGCCGCGGAGGTCGGGGGGCATGGTTCGCCGATGGCGCCGGGTCAGGAACCGTGGCCCGGGCCGCCGGGTGCCCGAGGCGGGCACGTGCGTCTCGACGAGGAGGGGTGCGCCGGGCGCTCCGCACCATCCGACCGGCCGGAGGGCGAGGGTGAGCCCGGCGGGGCCGCGGTCGTGCCGGGTTCGATCGGTGCATCGCTGCCGCGGCGCGGGGGCGGCGACGCTCGTGCCCACCATCGCGCGACCCTGGCCCCCCGCCTTGACGCCTTCTCAAGGCGCTTGCCGGTTGCGCCCGGCGAGCGGCTTGGCTTCCGACGGACCCCGCCACTCGGCGAGGGAATGCCGCGGCCCGGTGTCCGCTGGGGCCGCGAAGCAGGGACATCGGCCCCTGGATTGGGCGCGCCTCGCCCTCCGGGTCGGACGTCAGGGCCCGGCGGGCGACGGCGGGCCCATGGCCCTGCCAGGCCTAGCGGCGGCTTGCCGCCATCCGGCCGACCATGTTCCGGCCGGCCTTGCCCCGCAACGCCCAGGCATGAGCCCGCGACGCTGCCGGCGGGCCGGCGGGCGGGACGGTCCGCATCGGATCCACGTCACGGCTGCGCGGGGACGCGTAGCACGCGGAGATCCAGGCATGCACCGCGCCGACGAGCGCCGCCATGGTCACGGCGCTTCGCCCTTGACCGTCCCGACAGGCCCCGGACCGGCCCAACAGGGCGTTGAGGTGCGCGTGTCCCGGAAGTGCACGTGCGGGCCGGTGCAGGACCTGGATCCCCATCCGCCACGCGGCCTCGTGGAAGCCCGTGTCATGGTACCCGACGGCGTGGTCCACCACGATGACTTCCGGCACGCCCAGGCACGGCCAGGCCGCACCGAGCCCGCCCGCCGTGCCCGAGCCGTCACCGAACAGCCTGAGGACATCGACCGGTCTGCGCCGCTCCGCGTCGAGGGCGGCGGCGACGACTAGGCCCGTGCCCTCGTCGCGGCCCAGCGTCATGTGGACGACGTCGAGGCCGAGGTCCGCGACGCGAACGGCGAGGGCTGCCTGGCTGATGCCTACGCACGCCAGCGCACGCGGGGAGGGGACGTTGACGGGCCTGTACCGGTCGTGCGCGTCCGGCGGCACCTGGCGGCACGATGCTGCCCGGGCGGGATCATCGAGGGCGGGAGGGGAGGCGTTCGTTTCCTGGTCACGGGTCTTCATCACGGAACTCCGGCATGACGGCCGCGGGGCGGCCCGTCGCTGGACAGGGGACTCCCCCGGCCTGGGCCGGGGGAGGGGAGCGAACCGCGGTGCGGACGCTCAGCGGTCGGCATCGTCCCCGTCGGAGGGGCCCCGCCCGTCGATGTCGGCGGCCCGGCGGCCCAGGGCGCGCGCGATGTCGCCGTCCCACCGGTCGAAGTCGGGGTCGAGGAAGGCAGCGGAGACGGGGTCGTCGTCGGTGAGGCCACCGAAATCCAGGTCGTCCATGGGTCTTGTCCTCTCGCAGGCGAAGGGACCGGGCCCGCGCCCCTCGGGGGCGGGTCCTCGGCGATGGTCGCCAACGGGATCCAGGACGAACGCAACGAGACGCTTGCGCAGGCGCGCATGTGCGGCTAGTGTACGCCCGTCGATCCGAGCGGCCTGGCAGCCTCTCGGAGAAACCCGTTGGCCTTGGCTGGCCAATCCCGAGCCTTTGGGCGCGGGATGCCTGACACTCGCGGCAGCTGCGACACTGAGAGGCGAGTTCAGGGTAAAGCGCGCGGCCCATGGGCCGCGCGTTTCTTTTTGCTCGTCCGAGACTTGAGGTCCCGGGTCAGCCCGACCCAAGGGCGGGCCACGAGCCCGTGCCCGCCCGACCGGCCGGTCAGCCGCCGGAGCATGCGGGCGAGAGGTCAACGCCCGCTTGAGGTGACTGGCCGCCATGCACGCCTCCATCATCCAAGTCGAATAGTACCATGTTCCGGCAAGTTTTTACACCTGCGGTGTAGCTTGCCTGGACTGACTTTTCCCGGTTGGTTAAGGTTCAGGCACCCGCCCGCCCCGACTTCTCCGGCCGCCGTCATCTGGTGCCTACTTACGCCGGAGGCAGCGCGTACCACCGGCGAGCAAGCTCATCGTGGCGGACCAGGCCCAGGCGCTTCAAACGCGTCTTCGCCTTCTCGGAAGCGTCCTTGCTCATCTTGGCGTCTCGGACGGCATCGTTCAGCTCGGTCCCGGACAGGCCGGCCTCTCCAGCCCGCTCCAGCGCCTCCACGATCACCGTGGCCGCACGACCTAGGACCACGGAAGGCGCCCCCGTCCGCACGGGCTTCGCCGGAGTAGGGGGCGAGGTCGGCGTCACGGGCGAGGGCATCGGGACAGGCTCCGTCCCCGCCTTTGCCAACAGCTCCTCCATGCGCTCCTTCTGAAGGTAGAGGACCGCCAGACGCGACGCGGTCGAGCGCAGGAACCTGTTCTGCTCCTCGACGACCTTATCGATCTCCTCCTCGATGCGCCTGACGGCGGAGCGAAGGTCGTTGAACATGGTGTGCTCCCCTGGCCTGAAGCCGCGCAGCCCTGGGCGAAGCTGCAGGCCAGGGCATCCATGGCCATGGCCATAGCTACGGCACCCGGCGTCGGACGGCAAGCATTTCGGACCATGGCCCGCTAGCGAATGGCGGTAAGGTTAAACAAGCCTTTCACCGGATGCGTATCGCCCTCTAGAGCCATCTCGGCCGCGCCTCGGCGCGCCACCCGGATGGACACCGGGCCGGACGCGGTCGCCCGTTCCGACGCGACGCCGCTGGAGCCCAGGGCCAGGTGCCGGTGCGGAGCCTCCCCCGCGGCAGCGCTCGCTCGCGGTCATTGCGCCGAACACGGCCATGGCGCCGTCGGGAACCGGCGCCGATGCAGCTCGGCCCTGGTGTAAACCGGCCATGGCCAGGCCCCCGCTGGACCATGCGTGGGTCAGCCGGCCGAGGCCGCGCGGCTCAGACAGCGGCCCCCGCAAGTCGCGTGTCGCGACCGTTTCAAGGGAAGGCCGGCCAGGGGGCGCGGCATGCCGCGCGAGCCCACCGCCCCGGCCCACAAGACGCCGGCGCCCTGTCCATGGCCAGTCTAGCGAGGCGGCCGGGCCAGAATGCCTGCCCAGAACCCCCCGTAGGTATGCCTTAACGGTTGACGCCGATACGTTCGCTTGAACGGCGGCGCAGCGAGCCGCCCGCCCCTCCCGATGAAGGCCGGTCGAACGGCCGGGCACTGGACGAGCGCATGATCCCGCCTGCCGATCACGAGGCCGAACGCCTGACGGCCCTGCGCAGCCTCGGCATCCTCGGTTCGCCGCCCGATCCCGATCTCGACGCCATCTGCCGCCTCGCCGCCGAGATGCTCGGCACGCCGACCGTGGCCGTCTCCCTCGTCGACGCGGAACGGCAGTGGTTCGTGGCGGGCGTCGGGACCTTCGCGGTCAGCACAGCCCGGAATGCCGCCTTCTGCAACCACGCCATCCGGTCAGACGACATCCTCGTGGTCGAGGATGCCGGCCTGGACCCGCGCTTCGCGGGCAACCCGCTCGTCACCGGCGCGCCCGGCATCCGGTTCTACGCCGGCGCGCCCCTCAGCCTGAAGCACGGCCTGCGGCTCGGCACCCTCTGCCTCATCGACACGCAGCCGCGGGCGCTGGATGATGCGCGGAGGCGCCGGCTCCGCGACTTCGCCGCCCTCGCCGTCTCGCACCTTCGCCTGCAGGAGACGAAGGTCGCCCTGCAGGCGCGCGAGAACGAACTGCACCGGGCAAACCGCGACCTCGGCCTGGCGGAGCGTTGGGCCAAGATCGGCCACTGGCGCATCGCGTTCCCCAGCGAGCGCATCACGTGGTCGGACGGGATGTACCCCATCTTCGGCCGTCCACCCGGGGCCGGGGCGCCGACGAAGCAAGCGGTGCTCGACACGTTCCATCCGGAGGACCGAGAAGATGTGCGCGTCCGCCTTGAGCGGACCGCCATGGGAGGTGAGGCCTACGAGCATCGTCCGCGCTTCGTTCGTACGGACGGCGAGATCCGCGTCGTGCTGGCCCACGCGGTCGCCGAGCGGGACGCCGCGGGCGAGGTCGTCGGGCTGTTCGGCGCCTGCATGGACGTGACCGACCTCGTCCGGGTCGAGGACGACCTGCGCGCGACCTCGGCGCTGCTCCGCGCAACCTTGGAGCACATGGACCAGGGCCTCCTTATGGTGGACGCCGCACGGCGTGTCCGCGTGCACAACCGGCGCGCGCTTGAGCTTCTCGACCTGCCGGGGGAGCTCCTGCGCGGCGAGCCGAGTTTCGAGGCGGTGCGGCGCCATCAGGTCGCCCGCGGCGAGACGGCGGACCCGGCCGAGGCGCTGCCTCCTTCGGGACGGGAGCAGGCGAGGGAGGCCGACAGCCGGATCCACGAGCGGGAGCGCCCGGAGGGGACCGTCCTTGAGGTCCGTACGGTGCCGCTCGAAGGCGGCGGGATGGTGCGCACCTACACGGACATCACCGCGCGTAAGCGGGCCGAGGCCCAGATCGCCCACATGGCGCACCACGACGCGCTGACCGGCCTCGCGAACCGGACCCGCTTCCGCGAGTGCCTCGACCGACGGCTCGCAGAGGTCGGCCACCACGACGCGACGTGCGCCGTGCTCTGCCTGGATCTCGACCGCTTCAAGGCGGTGAACGACACGCTCGGCCACCCGGCCGGCGACGCGCTGCTACGGTCCGTCGCTGCCCGGATGCGCGACCGCCTACGGGAGGGGGACGTCCTGGCGCGGCTCGGCGGGGACGAGTTCGCCGTGCTGACCGCTCCCGTCGCCAACCCGGGGCAGGGCGCCGCCGTGGCCGCGCGCCTGGTCGAGGCCCTTCAGGCGCCGTTCCGCATCGAGGGACACGAGATCACGGTCGGGGCCAGCATCGGGATCGCGCTCGCGCCAGAGCACGGCCGGGACGGCGACACGCTGTTCAAGAACGCCGACCTCGCGCTTTACGCGGCCAAGGACTCGGGCCGCGACGGGTACCGGTTCTATCACCCTGCGATGGGTCAGGCCGCGAGCGGCCGGCAGCGGCTGGAGCTCGACCTGCGCGGGGCGCTCGCGCGGGACCAGTTCGAGCTGCACTACCAGCCCGTGGTCGACGCGCGCTCGCTGGCGATCACCGGGTTCGAGGCGCTGATCCGCTGGACGCACCCGACCCGAGGCCGCGTCCCGCCGGACGCCTTCATACCGGTGGCCGAGGAAACGGGGCTCATCGTGCCGGTCGGCGAGTGGGTGCTCCGCAACGCCTGCGAGGAGGCGGCGCGATGGCCGGGAGACATGCGCCTGGCCGTCAACGTCTCGGCCGTCCAGCTGATGCGGCCCGGCCTGGTCGAGGGCGTCGTCGCGACGCTGGCCGCCACCGGCCTGCACGCCGGTCGCCTGGAGTTGGAGATCACCGAGACCGCGCTCCTGCGGGACAACCCCGCGGTCCTGGCCTGCCTGCACGAGTTGCGAGGCCTCGGCGTGCGCTTCGCGCTCGACGACTTCGGCACAGGATACTCTTCGCTGAGTTACCTGCGGAGGTTCCCGCTCGACCGGATCAAGATCGACCGCTCCTTCGTCGAGGCGGTGGACGATCCGGGCACGGCAGCCATCGTCGGGGCCATCGCCGGCCTAGGGGCCTCCCTCGGCGCTGCGGTCACGGCCGAGGGCGTCGAGACGGAGCGGCAGCTCCACGCGGTGCGGCTGTCCGGCTGCGGCGAGGCGCAGGGCTACCTGTTCGGCAAACCCCTGCCCGCGGCCGAGGCCGCCGCCTTCCTGCGCCGGAAGGCCGGGACGAAGGCCGCATTGCCCGGGCAGCCCTGGGACCGCTGCGGGCGGGGCAGGTCACGATGCGGACCGCCCTGGCCTGCGCGCCGCGGATGATCCGGCGGACGCCGCGCAGCTAGCTTGGCGGTAGGCGACACGGCCGCTTAAGATTCGTTGCGGTACGCTCGATTCGGCGAACGTCCGTCACGTTCGTCGCCGCCGTCGCAGGGTCGGATACCCGGCCGGCGCTTCGCGGTTACCAAGACAGCGGAGGCGGTCGGAGGCGCCCATGGAGGCTCGGCCGACCACGGCGCTCGACGAGACCTCGCCGGCGGACCTGTTCGCGGCCTCACCGGTCGCGGCCGGCCGCCCCCCCAGCACGTTCCGGCCAGGCTGAGCCGGCGGGCGTTCTCGGGAGCGGGTTCGTCGGACCCTGGATGCCTCTCGAAGTTTTAACGGCAGCCGGTCCACCCCTCGGCCCAGCCGCGACGCCTCCCGGCCAGCTACGACGCACTGCAGAGGTGCATGCGTAGATCCCTCACCGTGGTGACGGCGAACGCAAGACGCCGACCCGCTCGTCCGGTCGCGCGCGCCCGCACTCGTCCCGGACCCGCTTCTCGACCGCTCGGGCGCCGGGGCCACGTGTTCGACCTCTTGCCGCGCACGCGCGCCTCGCCGGCCTCCTGTGCCGCACGCGCGGACAAGGAGCCCCTCGAAGAACGCCGCGCATCCGTGGCACCCGGCGGCACCAGCACATGGACGCACCGCGACCGTGCAGCCGCCGCCCCGTCGCGCGTCGGCGCGGATTGCCCCAAATCCGACGACCGCCTTCGCCGGCGTAAGCCGGTCAACGCAGCGTTCCCAGGGTTTCGCGCGGGCCTTGGCCGCTCGCGTAGGGCTCCGTCGAGGCCGCGGAGGTTAGGATCTGCCTGCCGACGACGCCGCACGCCCCCGCGACGGCGATGGCCAACAGGATGCGCAGGAACGTCCTCCGCGCGGCCGCCAGGACGCCCGGCCGCACACGGCGCCTTCGCCCGGCGTTCCTGGATGTCCAGGCATGGCGTTCCGGGCCCATTCGAACTCTCCGATCTCGCGGTAAACCAGCCGAGGGCCGCGGGAGGCTGCGCGTCCGGCCTTTCAGCGGGGCGGGTCGAACGAGTACGGGAAGCTTAGCGAATGCTGCAGGCCGGCCGTGACGCGGAAGTCCTGCCGGCGGTCGCCGCCGAAGCCGACCCCGACACCCCCGGTCAAGACTGTCTGGGGCGTGACGATGTAGCGGGCGCCGATCTCAGCCAGGTTCACCGCGCGCCCCCTTTCGCGGTCGGTCTCGCGGAAGATGTCGGCGACCAGCACTACGTTGTTCGACACCGGCTGGCTGTAGCCCACCCCGACACGGTAGCGGTCGCGCCGCTCCGCCTCGCGCCCTGTGGTTGGGTCGTAGTTGTGGAACCATGACGCGTTGAAGTGAATCCGGCGCGGCACGTAGGAGTAGGGCGAAAGCCCCTCCGGGTCCGGCGTGCCGATGCTCTTGGTCGCCAGGAACTTGAGCTCGGTCTCGGTCCCGCCCGCCATGCGGCCGTAGGGGGTGTTGACGCCGAGCGCGACCGCCAGGGCCGGCAGGACGAGGTCTTCCTGGTTGAAGTTGTAGAAGCCTTGGGCCCGGAACGCTCCCTGGTCGGTGTCGCTCGCCGTGCCAACCCTGTAAGGCGCCTCGACAGATAACTGGAAGTTCTTGAAGGCCCCCCACTCCACGCGGGGCACGGCCATCAGGCTGCTGAGGCCACGCGGGTCGTTCCGGGTGCGGTTGTACTGGAAGTAGGACTGTACTTCGAGGCCGTTCTCCTTGATCGGGTAGGCGTCCTCGACGGTGATGGGCAGCCCCTCCTCCAGGTTGGTGTGATCCGCGGCGAGCGCCGGGCCGGCGGAGGCGACGAGGGCGGCCGCGAGGGCGGCGCGAACGATCTTCGGCATGGCGCGGGGCTCCTCAGCGCACGGCGACGCGGGCCGGGCCGAAGCTCGGCTCGACGCCCATGTCGATGGGGGCCACGTCCGGGATGCGGGCGGCCTTGGCCTTCCAGGCGGAGACCATGTGCTCGACCATCATGGCCGGGGTCTCCCCGGGCTCGGTCGAGCCCGGCATCATCCGCATGCCGGGGGCGACCTGCATCAAGGCGTCGTGGAGCGAGCCGGGAACCTCGCCGGGCTCGATTCCGAGCCGGCCGTTCATCATCATCTGCCGCATGACGGCGGCCTTCCGGTCCTTGGAGAGGCCGCCCGGATACATCATCGGCAGCATCTCCATGAGCATGTCCATCATGATCATGCCCATCGCGCCCTGGGGCGAGCGCACCCAAGCCGGGTAGGTGCGCGGATCGTAGCCCGGATGCGGCTCGCGGAACTTGCGCGCGTAAACCTCGTCGCCGGGCTGGTAGCCCATGGCCTCGATGACGCGGTACATCTCCGCCCGCTTCTCCTCGACCGACCAGCCCTTGTAGGCCAGGATCGAGTAGGCGATGCCGTGCAGCATGTGCAGGTTGTCGAAGATGTTTGCGCTCTCCGGGCTCATTCGAGAGTAGCGCGGCATGATCTCGCGCGAGAGCACCATTCGCTGCGGGCGGTCGTTAAGGATCTCGCGGTACATGGTCTCCTCGACGGCCTTGATCGCGACCTCCTGATCATGGTTACCCGAGATCATCTGGGCTTCGTAGACGGCCGGATGCCACCAGTGGGCGACGTAGAACAGGCTCTGGTCGAGCGGGTAGAAGTTCCGGAAGTGGTTCAGGTAGGGCTTCATCATGATGCCCGCGCGCCGCATCGTGAGTTCGAGCGGCGCCACGCTGCGGGGCACGCCCGGCGTCTGCATCTCAAGGTAGTAGCGGACCGTGCGGTCCGTCCAAACCTTCTTCTCGGCCCAAGGGATCTCACGGAACGACATCACGTCGTAGGTCTGCTCGTGATGCATGTGCGTCCAGTCGATCGTCCGGAACAGCGTGTGCATCGCCCGGTCGACGTAGCTTGAGTAGTACGGCATCTCCGGCTCGGTCGCCGGCGGATCGCGCAGCCACTCCTGGGCCTCCTTGTCGAAGCGGGCGTCGACGGCGGCGTGGTCCTCGAAGCGCGTCAACTGCAGCAAGTCGTGCTGCTTCGAGTGGAAGAAGTGCATCCCGGCGCCGATGCGGTACGCGCGGTTGTGCCGGTAGAAGAAGGCGAGGTTGTAAGGCCCCTTGAGGAAGCTCACCCCGTTGCGCTGTTCGAGCGCGAGGGCCCGGCCGACGCCCCGCGGCAGGGATGCCGCCGCGCCGAAGACCCCGGCGGCGCCGGTGAGAAGGGCTCGTCGCGACATACCGGCCATCGGCACCTCCGTTATACCCCTCATGGGTAAACGCGCCGACAATCGTTCGTCAAAGCCAGTCGCGAGTTAATCCGCGGCTCCCGGCCGGATCCGGCTGGATGTTGCCAAAGTGCGACAATCCGGGCGGCGGGGCAGGCTGCCCCGCCGCCATCGTCACGCCCCATGCCGGGCAACCTCCGCGATGGCCAGCCGGCAGAATGCAGCGCCGGACGGCAGCTACGGCGGCGCCATGGCGCGCCTCTTGCCCGGACTTCCAGGCGCGGGACCTTGAGCGGGCCTGGCGGGAATGCCGGAGGTGTCAGACGATGCGAGCGATGAGACCGCCGACCTCGTCGGCCAGGCGCTGCCGCTCGGTATCCGAGAGGTTCCCGGCCAGCGAGGATTGCACCAGCGCGTGCATGTGGTCGCGCACCATGTCCGACTGCACGCGCCTGAGCGCAGCGACCACCGCGTCGATCTGGTGCGCGACGTCGATGCAGTAGCGCCCGTTCTCGATCATTTGCTGCACGCCGCGCACCTGCCCCTCGATTCGACGGAGCCGCGGGATCTGCTGCCTATGGTCGACCGGGACGCCTCCATGGTCCTCTTCGGAACCTGCCATGCTGCCGTGTACCTCTGATGGTCGGGCGACCGCTGGCCCCGGGACCCGGAACAATACCCCGGTTGGGTATGTTGACATTCGCGACGCCCCGGCCTCGTCGGCCTCGGGGCTTCCCTTGATAGTAAGGCTTAGCATCCTCCCGAACAATGCGAGCGACGACATGCATCAGATGAGCCACGATATGCAGGCCTGCATCGACGAGTGCCTGCGCTGCTACCAGACCTGCCTCGGCATGGCCTCGAACCACTGCCTGCCCGCCGGCGGCAAGCACGTCGAGCCCGGGCACCTGCGCCTGATGCTTGCCTGCGCCGAGATCTGCCGGACTTCGGCGCACTTCATGCTGCTCGGCACGGAGCACCACAAGCATACCTGCGCCGAGTGCGCCGACGTCTGCGAGGACTGCGCCCGCAGCTGCGAGCAGGTCGGCGACATGCAGGCTTGCGTCGAGCAGTGCCGCCGCTGTGCCGAGAGCTGCCGCAAGATGGCCGCCTGAGCCCGAGGGGCTCTCCCACCACAGCATCGTCGCGAGACGGAGAACATCGATGCGTCAGCTGTCCCTCGCGCTCGCCGGCCTGCTCGCCGCGGCGCTTCCCGGCGCCGCCTCCGCGCAGGTGCCCGCCAGGCCCGGCGTGCCGGGATCCGCCGAGCCCGTGGTCACGCGCACGCCGGGCACGACCGGCAACGACCGGAACGTGGTGGTCGCCCCCGGTCCGACCGGGGCATCCACCCTCCAGACCGACTCGGCAGCGGCTGGCAACGCCGGCCAGCCGGCGCGCGCCGTCCCGCAGGGCAGCGGCGGCGGCAGTCGCTGAACGGGGCATTCCGCCCCCTGCCGGGCCTGCCTCGTCAGGATCGCCGCCGCGCAACGGGGTTCCCGAAGCGGGGCAGGCCCGCGGGGAGCGGTCGTCCGGGGCGACGCGCGACCGGGGCGGGCACGCCAATCCGGCCAGTGCGGTGCGCCTCGGTACCCGCGCCGGATCCGTGCTCGATGGTGGCGCAACCCGAGGAAGGGTCGACGCCTCGCACCGCCCGCTTGAGCGGCCGCCGCGCTCGCCGGCTGACTGAGGTCGGCGCATCGGCTGCGAACGCTCCGGGCGGCCCTTGACCTTCCAACGATGGGAAGCCCCATTTGGGCGGGGTCCTCAAGAAGGAGACCCTGAATGTGTTGCTGCACGAACAACTCCGTCGCCACGCCGTTCCCGGCACGCCGGCCCCAACCCGACACGGTGGTTCTTCGGGTCGAGGACATGACGTGCGGCCACTGCGTGCGAGCGGTGACGGCCGCCATCGTGCGAGACCTGCCCGGCACGCGAGTGACCGTCGACCTAGGAAGCAAGACACTCACCGTCGGCGGGACGGAAGACGCGGCCGCCGTGGCACGGGCGGTTGCGTCCGCCGGCTATACCCCTTCACCGGCGGCATGACGCCGCGGTCCCGGTGCGAAGGCCGGACAGTGGGATGCGATGTCGTTCCGCACCGGGACCGTTACCCTGCGACGGCCCATCAGCCTTCCAGCCAGGCGGTCGCCAAGCCCGGCTCGCCACGGGTGGTGGGTCATCTTAAATTCGTTCCCCCTCGTCGCCGGAAGCCAGCGTCCTGCCGCGATCAGGTTTGACCGTGAAGACGCCCGCGCCCATCCGGGAAGAATGGGGAACACTCAGCCGCTGCGGAAGGCGAAGGGGACGCACCGTGTCCGGCACCGTCTTCGCCGACCAGTTCTGGTCGGCGGGCTCGGCCACGCCGCCCAACTCTGCCGTCTGCCCTGCAATGCCGCCATCGAGGCGCGCGTCCCCTTCGCCCACGCCTTTGCCCACTGCCTCTCCGTGAGGTTAGGCGGATGGAAAGGGCCCTACCCCGGCGCCTGAGACGTCGCCCAGGTTCCTGCACGTACCAACTGCCGTCGGCCCGAGCCGGAGCTGACCCGGCCGTGCGAGCGCCTCCCGGTCCTGCGCTCCTTCCCGTACTCCATGCTCAACAATGCCGTCGCCGAGGGCTGCCGCGCCAGGGTCCAGTGCGTGCGGGACCGCGTCATGACCAGGGAGGCGGGCAGGCCGCTGCCGAAGCTGCGCTTCCGCGGCACCGACGACTGGTCGGTCACGACAGACAACTTCTGGCTGCTCCGCGTCGGCACCGATCATGCCCATCGGCCAGCCAAGGCCGAACACGCGTGCACGGTGACCACGGAGCGCAACCGGGCGCGCAGGGCCCGCAGGATGGCTGCCCGCGAGACCTCGTGGGCTGACGAACGCGAGCGGGCGACGGTGCTCAGGCTGGCGGAGCGCGGTGCCAACCGCTTGCTCACCCGCGCCCGGCAAAACGCGGCCCTGCTCATGCGCGACGTGCCTGTGCTGGTCGCCACCGACCCCACGCGCATGGTGCCGCCGCTGCTGCGGCTGGACGGCCCGGCCGAGCGCCGCGCCCGCCGCGAGGCGGGACTGCCGGTGCCCGCCCTGCGCGGGATGCGCCGCGAGGAGCGCCGAGCGAGGGCCATTCGGCGCAACACCTGCGCGCCACCCGTTTAGCCCTGCTCATCGACCTGCTAGCGGCGGCAGCGGATAGGATTGGCGCGATCCTCGTCATGCCCGGCCGCCGGGACACGACGGCGGGCTGCTCGGCCTGCACGAGGGTGGAGCGAAAGCCGCGGGGCGAGCGTTGGCACTGCTGCACGTGTGGTCCTGTCCTGCGGCGAGACCAGGCCTCCTCCGTCGAGACGCCCGGGTCAATTCAAACCGACTCGCCACTTCGCCACGCGCGAGTTGGCTGCGGGCGGTGCCGGGCTCCCCGGGCGAGCCGCGCGCCTGCGCACGTGCCTCGCCGGGACCTCCCGGGACCTCACAACGATGGCGATACCGCGGGACCGGAGATCGTCGCCCTGATGACGATCAAGGCTTCCTGGCAGCGCCTGCGCACGGCGACCCGGCACCGGGGCCGTGGCCGGTGCACGCGCAAGGCCCGCAGCCCGGTCCGGCTGACCGGCCGCCGTGGTCCGAACGACGGCCAGGCCGTTGCGCCGTTGCGACACCGCCGCCGCGATCTCGGCGGCGCCGGAACGACTCGGAGTTGACCTAGTGGCGTCGGATACCGGGCCGGGGCATGCTCCGCGGCGGAAGCCTGGCTCGGGTCTAGGAGGGGGGACGGACGTGGACGAAGCCTGGGTCGGCAAGCTCCTCCGGCACTGGCGCGAGGATGCCGGCGCTTCCTACAGGACGTGGTTCCTGTGGGAGGAGCGTATCAAGAACTTCCGCTCGATCCGGCGCGGCATCCAGGCCGTCGTCGAGGAGATCCGGACCGGCGCCTTCGGCAATGCGTACCGAGGCTCCTCGCTGGAGACGGTTGTCCACTCCATCGCGGAGCAACGCCAGGTCTTCAAGGGCGCCGACCACGCCTTCCTCTGGAAGCCGAAGCTGCGCATCCCGGATATCTACGAGAACCGCGACAACCAGCTCGCCTTCGGCCGGTTCCTCGACACGTGCCTGTGTTGCAACGCCGAGGCGCATGTCCTGTCGGCGGTCCAGGCACTCGACCGGGCGCGCATCAAGGGCCTGGGCCCCGCGGCCGCGAACCTGCTCTACTTCCTGCACCCGACCTGGATGCCACCGTTCAACACCGCCATCGTGAAGGGGTACAACGCCCTCGCCGGCGCCAACGTGAAGCTCGGCAGGTGGGACGAATACCTCGCCATGCGCCGGGGCATCCTCGCCCTCAACGACGCCCACCGGTCGCTTCTCTCGAACGACCTCGGCGCGGCCGCCGGCTTCCTGTTCGACGTCGGCTCCGGCCGTTACCCGCTGCCGGAACGCGACACGGCGGGGGCGCTGGAGCGCTGGCGCGAGGACCTCGGCCGCGTCCGGGCGGAGGCCGCCGGCGCCTCGAAGGCCGTCGAGGCCGCCCGGGACGCCGACCACACACACACCGAGATCCAGGGCTGGCTGCGGGATCTCGGCCTCGCGCTCGGCTTCGGCGTCTGGATAGCCGCGAACGACGCGAGCCGGTCCTACGCCGGCGGCCGGCTATCGGACGGATGCCTGGAGCGCCTGCCTGCACGGCTGACCGCGAACGGCTCGGCCGAAACGGTCCGCCTGATCGACGTGATCTGGCTCGACGGGGCGAGCGGCGACGTCGCGGCGGCCTTCGAGGTCGAGCACACGACGAGCATCTACTCCGGCATCGTGCGCATGCTCGACCTCGCGCTGGGCATCGAGGGTGGAACCGGCCGCAACTTCTTCCTCGTGGCCCCGGACAGTCGCGAGGGCGACGTCAGGGCGCAATTCGCCCGTCCGGCCTTCTCCCGGGTGGGCGAGCTGGACTTGCGCTACCTTCCCTACAGCGAGCTCCGCGACCACCGCGCGAGCATCGCGCGCTTCGGCAGCGGCCTGAAGGGCGTGCTGGCCATCGCGCGTCCCGTGACCGCGCGCCTCCGGCCGTAGGCGGGGTCCCGAGGCCGCGCCGCTCCTCTCGCTGAGCGAGGCCTGCGAACGTCGCCGGCCGAGCGCCGACGACAAGTTCGCCCGCCGTCGCGGACCCGCAGGACGCGGCACGATCCACATCGGAAGCGTCCCGGACCGGCGCAACAAACCCTCCCACGGTATCCGATGCGACGCAGTCGTCCCGGCCCGAGCCTCGAAGGTTCCGTCGCCGACCCTGCGCACCCGGTCGCGTCAAACGGCCCCAGATGGAGGAAAAGCGGGAAACAATGCGGCAAATGCCGGAGTTCTAGCGAGGTGTACCCTGCAGGGGTATGTCCGGTTAGTACCACACGCCGGCGGGTTGCACGCAAGCTCCCTCGAACAGCGCAAGGACCCGGCAGATGACGCACAATCGGCAGCATCAGAGCTCCCACGACGAACCTGCCAGCCAGCTGAGCTTCGGCGACCACAGGCTGTACATCGGCGGGTCCGGCCTCGACGCCTATCCCGGGACGGGCGCGATGGACACCGCCTTCGGCCGGGGCGCCGCCGACTACCTGGCGGGCCGCGGCGAGAACGACGACCTGCTCGGGGGCAACGGTCGCGACGTCCTGGTCGGCGATGGTGGCATGGACCACCTCGATGGCGGCAGGGGCGCCGACGTGCTCATCGGCGGCGACGCGGCCGACGGACTCCGCGGTGAGGACGGGCGCGACTACCTCGACGAAGGGGTCGGCCACGGCGACCTTGAGGGCGGCGCCGGCGATGACATCCTGATAGGCGGGCCCGGCGGCGACGCCTTCGTCATCAGCCCCGACAGCGGCGACGACGTGATCCAGGACTTCCAGGGCGGCCCCGGCATGTTCGACCACCTGGCCGTCCGCGGCCTGAACGCCGAGGACCTTCGCTTCGAGGACACCGACGCCGGCGTGCGGATCAGCTGGGATGTGGGCGAGGGGGGGTCGGTCCTCCTGGCCAGGTTCGAGAAGTCGCAGCTCGCCCAGGACGACTTCATGTTCACCGACGATCGCCAGGTCATCCGTCCGACCGGCGCCGACGCCGAGACCGTCACGGCCGACAAGTTCATCAAGGACGAGGGCGGCAACCTCTCCGCCCCCGACGCGGGCAGCGCGACGACCGCCGAGGATGCCTTCCGCTTCGACGAGTTCAACGTGAAGGTCGGCACGGCGGGCCGGGACGCCTTCGAGGGTACGGCCGACCGCGACTTCTACTATGGCCAGGATGGCGCCGACCATCTTTCCGGCGGCGCGGGGGACGATGACCTGTCCGGCGACGCCGGACGCGACGTCCTCGACGGCGGAGAGGGGCAGGACCACCTCATGGGGGGCCGCGGCGCCGATCAGCTCTACGGTGGGGACCAGGCCGACAACCTGATGGGCGAGAACGGCAACGACGTGCTCTACGCCGGGGCCGGCCACGACATGCTCGACGGCGGCCGGGGCGACGACGTGCTGAACGGGGGCGACGGCGCCGACGCCTTCATCGTCGGTCCGGACACCGGCAACGACATCGTTTCCGGCGGCTTCGACGCCGGTCCGGGCGCGTTCGACCATATCGCCTTCCGCGACATCACGCCGGACGAGGTCACGGTCGCCGACGTCTCGGGCGGGGTGCGCGTCAGCTGGACGACGACGGAGGGCGACGGCTCGATCCTGCTCCAGGGGCTGAAGACGAGCGATCTCGCGCAGGACGACTTCATGTGGAATGCCGACGACGGGACGAGAGGCTCCTTCATCGACGACCCGGCCATCACGGGCGAGGGCTCCAGGCTGATCTTCCAGGAGACCGCGACGGCGTCCGCCAGCCCGGAGCACGACTACATGCTCGCCTGAGCGGGTGCGGCCCCGCGCTCATGCGTGGGGCCGCGCGGCCGGGTGCTTCGCGCTGCCCGGCCCGCACCTGGAAGGCCGCCCGGCCATCCCGCGCCAGCCCCCTCGCATGAGGCAGAACGACATGCAGCCAACCGCGCTCGCGAACAACGCCGTGGCGGCCAACGATGACGAACCGTCTTCCACGACGGCCGAGGTGCGTCCCGGCATCGGGGGCGCGCTCCTCGGCGTCGGCTTGCTGAGCGCCCTGGTGAACCTGCTCTATCTCACCGGCTCGCTGTTCATGCTGGAGGTGTACGACCGGGTGCTGCCGAGCCGCAGCGTGCCCACGCTGCTCGGGCTCGCCGCCATCGTTCTCGTCCTCTACGGCTTCCAGGGCCTATTCGACGTGCTGCGCAACCGCCTCCTCGTCCGGATCGGCGCGTCCGTGGACCGGGCGTTCGGGCGCCGCACCTACGACGCCGTGGTGCAGGCCCCGCTCGTCGCCTCGCGTCACGGCGACGGACTGCAGCCGCTGCGCGACCTCGACCAGGTTCGCACCTTCCTGTCGAGCCCGGGGCCGGCCGCCCTGTTCGACCTGCCCTGGATCCCCCTCTACCTGCTGCTCTGCTTCGCCTTCCACCCCTGGATCGGCGCGGCGGTGCTGGGGGGTGCGCTGCTTCTCGTCTCCATCACCCTCGTCACGGACCTCCTGACCCGCCGTCCGTCGCGGGCAGCGGCCGCAGCGGCCGGACAGCGCTACACCCTGGCAGAGGCCGGCCGGCGCAATGCCGAGGTTCTGCGGGCAATGGGTATGGCCCCGCGCACGGGCGACATCTGGGCCGAGGCGAGCGAGCGCAACCTCGTGGCCCAGCGGCGCATATCGGACGTCGCCGGCGGGTTCGGGGCCCTGGCCAAGGTGCTGCGCCTTACCCTGCAATCCCTGGTGCTCGGCGTCGGCGCCTACCTCGTGATCGCGGGCGAGGCGACGGGCGGCATCATGATCGCGAGCTCGATCCTGGTCGCCCGGGCCCTGGCCCCGGTGGAGCTGGCGGTGGCGCACTGGAAATCGCTCGTGGCGGCCCGACAGGGCTGGGGGCGCCTCAAGGCCTTCCTCGCCTCGTTCCCGAGCGAGCGGTTGAGCGTCGCCCTGCCGCCCCCCTGCGAGAGCGTCCGGGTCGAGGCCGTGACGGTCACGGCCCCCGGGCTCGAACATGCCCTCGTCGAAGACGCCACCTTCTCGCTGCGGGCCGGCGAGGGGCTCGGCGTCATCGGTGCCAGCGGCTCCGGCAAGTCCTCGCTCATCCGTGCCCTGGTCGGGATCTGGGCGCCGCTCCGCGGCTGCGTCCGGCTCGACGGCGCCACCCTCGACCAGTGGCCGCCGGAGGTGCTGGGCCGGCACATCGGCTACCTGCCGCAGGACGTCGAACTCTTCGCCGGCACGGTGGCGCAGAACATCGCGCGCTTCGACCCGGACGCGCCCTCCGAGGCCATCGTCGCCGCCGCACGCGCCGCCGGCGTCCACGACCTCGTGTGCTCCTTGCCGAGGGGCTACGACACGCCCATCGGCGAAGGCGGGGCCGCCCTGTCGGGAGGGCAGCGCCAGCGCATCGCGCTGGCGCGCGCCCTCTACGGCGAGCCGTTCGTCGTCGTCCTCGACGAGCCGAACTCCAACCTCGACGCGGAGGGCGAGGACGCCCTGAACCGCGCGATTCGGGACGTGCGCGCCCGCGGCGGCACCGTGATCATCGTAGCCCACCGCCCGAGCGCCCTCGCGGCGGTCAATCGCGTGCTGTTCATGGCGGACGGCCGGGTCCGCGCCTTCGGGCCCAAGGATGAGGTCCTGTCCGCCCTGAAGCGCCCGGCCGCGGCCGCGAGCGCCCGGCTGCCTCGGGTCGAGGGCAAGGAGCGCCCGCCATCCGAGAGACCGGTGCCGCTGCGCGTGGTCGCCGACGCCGAAGGGGCCCTGTCAGAAGGAGCGCGGGCATGAGCGCGCAGCGCCCTTGGGACATCCGCCGCTCCGTCCGGCGCCACCTCGTCCTGAGCCTGGCGGCCGCCGCCCTGCTCACCGTCGGCCTCGGGGGGTGGGCGGCCACCACCGAGCTCGCCGGCGCTGTCGTGGCACCGGGGACGCTCGTCGTCGATTCCTTCGTCAAGAAGGTGCAGCACCCCACCGGAGGCGTGGTGGGCGAGTTGCGGGTCCGGGACGGCGACCTCGTGCGCGCCGGCCAGGTCGTCATGCGGCTGGACGAGACCGTGACCCGCGCCAACCTCGCCGTCGTCGACAAGAGCCTGGCCGAGCTGACCGCGCGCCAGGGCCGCCTGGAGGCGGAACGCGACGGCGCCCCCCGGGTCTCGTTCGCGGCCGTCCTCCGGGGCCGCGCCCAAGGCGACCCGGAGGCGGGGAGGGTGATGGCAGGCGAGACCCGGCTGTTCGAGCTGCGCCGGGACGCCCGCGCGGGCCAGAAGGCGCAGCTGAAGGAGAGGACCGGCCAGCTCCGGGAGGAGATCCAGGGCCTGACGGGCCAGATCGCCGGCAAGCGGCGCGAGACCGAGTTGATCAACCGCGAGCTCGAAGGCGTGCGCGACCTCTGGCGCAAGAACCTGGTCCCCATCCAGCGCGTGACCGCCCTGGAGCGCGACGCCGCCCGCCTGGAGGGCGAGCACGGGCAGCTCGTCGCCTCCGTCGCGCAGGCGAAGGGAAAGATCTCCGAAACCGAGCTCCAGGTGATCCAGGTCGACCAGGACCTGCGCAGCGAGGTGGCGAAGGAGTTGAGCGAGGTGCAGGGCAAGATCGCCGAGCTCGTCGAGAAGCGGGTCGCGGCCGAGGACCAGCTCAAGCGCATCGACATCCGGGCCCCGCAGGACGGCATGGTCCATCAACTCGCCGTCCACACCATCGGCGGGGTGGTCAGCCCGGGCGAACCCATCATGCTGATCGTCCCGAGGGCGGACACGCTCGTGATCGAGGCGAAGGTCGCCCCGAAGGACATCGACCAGGTCCGGCTCGGACAAAAGGCCGTGCTGCGCCTGACCGCGTTCAACCAGCGGACCACCCCGGAGATCGAGGGCACGGTCAGCCTCGTCGCCGCCGACCAGATCACGGACGAGAAGACGGGCACGAGCTTCTTCAAGGTCCACGTCAAGCCGGAACCGGACCACGTCGCGCGGCTCAAGGGGATCAAGCTCGTGCCGGGCATGCCGGCCGAGGTTTTCATCCAGACGGGCGAGCGGACGGTGCTCTCCTACCTGACGAAGCCCCTCAACGATCAGGTCCGGCGGGCGTTCAAGGAAGATTGAGGAAGGCCGGGGCGTATCCCGCCGTCGCGACATCGGTTCCAGGCGCAGGGGCGGTGCGGTCCCGTGGCCCGGGCCTGGCGAGCGAAGCCCGTCGAGGGAGGGGAGGAGCAAGGATGGAACCGCTGCCGGGGTCGACCGTGAGCGACTACGCGTTCGTGGCGCTGGTGCTGCTGATGACCGCCGGCCTCGCGCTGCTGGCCGCGGCGGCATTCGCGCGGGTCCCGAGGCGGACGAGCCGTGCACCCCAGGCCTGGGCGCAGTTCCGCTTCGGTTACGCCGTATACGCGCTGATCTTCCTCGCCTTCGATATGGAGATGATCTTCATGTATCCCTGGGCGGTCGTCTTCGCCGATATCGGCGTGACCGCGTTCCTGGACATGCTGGTGTTCATCGCGCTCCTCTCGGCGGGCATCGCCTACGCCTGGGGCATGGGCGGCCTGCGATGGGAGTAGTGGCGAGCGCCGCGGCGGTGCTGGCTGCGCTCCTCGGAGGCGCCGCCCTGACCCTTGCGGTCGAGCGCCTCTTCTCGCGGCGGGGCCTGGAGGCCGGGCCGGCGCGCGACGTCGACCTCAGGCGCGGCCTGGACCTGCCCAACGCCGACCGCTGGCTGCTGCCGGCCGGGCCGGCGGTGGCGCTTGGCGGGGTCGCGCTTGCCATGGTGGTCATCCCGTTCGGGCCGGGTCTGATCGGCCGGGATCTCGGCGTCGGCCTCTTCTACGTCATCGTCGTCGTCGACTTCGTCGTACTTGGCCTGGCGCTCGCCGGCTGGGGCGCGAACACGCCCGACGCCGTGGAGGCCTGCTACCGCATCGTGGCCCAACTCGTCGCCTACGTGGTGCCGCTCGGCCTGGCCTATGTCGGCGTGGTCATGATGGCACGCTCCTTGTCGACGGTCGCCGTCGTCGAGGCGCAGCGAGACCTGTGGTTCGTCGTCCTGCAGCCCACGGGCTTCCTCCTCTACCTCGTCACGGGGCTGATGCAGTCCTACCGCGCCCCGTTCCTGGAGCCGTTCGCCGGATCCATCGGCGGCGGCGTGCTCGGCGCGGCCGGGGGCTGGTCCGGCCTCCTGTGGCGGGTCGCCCTCGCCGGCGTGCTCCTCGTCGTCGCGGCGGTCGGGGCGGTGCTCTACCTCGGGGGGCCGTCCGGGCCGTGGCTGCCGGGCTGGGCCTGGATGCTGGCCAAGACCTACGCCCTGATGGCGCTGATGCTGGGGCTCGGACGCTGCGTCCGGCCGTTCTCGACGGCCGGGATGCTGGCGCTGTCCTGGAAGGTCCTGATCCCGGCGGGTCTCGTCAACGTGCTCCTCGTCGGCGGCCTGATCCTTCTCGGCGTGGGACCACGGGCATGACCGCCGCCTTCGAGCTCACCGCCTTTTTGGTCTGCGCCTTCGTCGCGGTCGCGGGCGCGCTCGGCATGACCACGACCATGAGCATGTTCCGCTCGGGCATCTTCCTGATGGCCTCCTTCATCGGGGTCGCCGGCCTGTTCATCCTGCTGTCCGCCGACCTGATCGGGCTGCTCCAGGTCATGATGTACATCGGCGGCTTCCTCGTCATGATCCTGTTCATGGTGCTGGTCATGCACGACCCGGGCGGGGCGATGATGGCTGGCATGGACATGGCCCCGCTGGAGCGCTGGTTCAGCAAGGGGCTCGTCCCGCGCCAGCCCGCGGAGGTCGGGCAGGACGGCCACCGGCAGGGCGAAGCCGGCGACCAAGCCGCCGCCACCGGACACCACGAGGGCCACTCCGGCGGCCACCGGCCCCGGCACGGCGGCGCGGCGAGCGGCGACCACGCCCACGCGCACGACGGGGCGGCGAAAGCCATGCCGCACGAGGCCCAGGGCGGGCACGGCGAGCGCGCGGCCCACCAACACGGACAGGCTTCCCACGGGCACGACCACGCGCACGGGGGCGGTCATGGCGGCATGGACATGGGTGGCATGGACATGTCGATGGTGACGCCCGTGCGCCCCGTCGCGGCCTGGCTCGCCCTCTGCGTCGGGGCCGTGCTCGTCGGGATGCTGGTCTTGCGGCCGGCCTGGCCGGCGATGCCCGAGGCGGTGCCGGACGCGGACTCGGCACGCCGGGTCGGGCATCTCCTCATGGAGAAGTACATGGTCGCCTTCGAGGGCGCCGGCTTCCTGATCCTGATCGGCATCTTCGGCGCCGTGCTGCTCGCCCGGCCCTCGGCCTACCCGGACGACGCCTCGCGCGCCGCCAAGGTCGCTGTCGACGCCAAGCCCGAGCCGATCCGGAACGACCGCCTCGCGCCGCTCGCGACCCCGGATCGGGTGGCGGAGCGCCCGGACGAGCAAGAGGCCCACCACCGGAACGGGGGACATATCGGATGACGGTACCGCTGACCGCCTACCTCGTCGTCGGCGCGCTTCTGTTCGCCATCGGCCTCTACACCGTGGTCGCCCAGCGCTCGGCGGTCATGATCCTGATGGGCGTCGAAGTGCTCCTCAACGCCATCGGCCTGAACGTCGTCGCGTTCTGGCGGTTCACCGCGCCGGGCGACTATTCCGCGCAGATCCTCGCCATCCTGGTCGTCACGGTGGGCGCCGTCGAGATGGCCATCGGGCTCGCCCTCGTCCTGCTGCTGTACCGGCAGCGCCGGACGTCCGAGGTCGACGCCTACGCCGACCTGAAGCGATGACCGTCCTGCTCGCCATCCCGCTCCTGCCGCTCCTCGCGGCCACGGCCGCCCTCGGCATCGGTCGCCGCCTGCCCTGGGGCGGCGGGGGGCTCGTCGTGGGCGCCGTCGCCCTGTCGCTCGCCAGCCTCGCGTCGTTGCCGTCCGATGCCGCCCTGTCGGCGACCTGGTTCGAGAGCGGCGGCTATCGGCTGACCGTCGGGCTCGCGGCGACGCCGCTCACGTGGTTCGTCGCGGCGGTGGTCGCGGGCGTCGCGTTCTGCGTCGGCCTCTACAGCCTCGGGTACATGGCCGGAAGGGACGACCGGCCCCGCTTCTTCGCCGAGCTCGGCCTGTTCGTCGGCGCCATGCTGGCGCTCGTGCTGTCGAACTCCCTCGCGCTCCTGTTCGCGGCCTGGGAACTGGTCGGGCTCGCCTCGTTCCTCCTGATCGGCTTCGACCATGCGGAGCCTGGCGCCGCCGAGGCCGCCGCCAAGGCGTTCCTGATGACCCGGATCGGCGACGTGGGCCTCCTGCTGGGCTGGCTCCTGGCGCTCGCCGCCGTAGGGACCACGGACGTCGACGTCCTCGTCGGTGCCGTCGAGGGGGGCCGGATCGCCCCCGGCACGGTCACCGCCACGGCGCTCCTCATGCTGGCCGGCGCGGTCGGCAAGAGCGCCCAGCTACCGCTTTCCGGCTGGCTCCCCGACGCGATGGTCGGGCCAACCCCGGTCTCGGCCCTGCTGCACTCCGCCACGATGGTGGCCGCCGGCGTGTTCCTCGTGCTGCGCCTGTACCCGGTTTTCGCGGCGTCGCCCGTCGCGCTCGACACCCTCTTCTGGATCGGGGCCGCGACGGCGCTCGCCGCCGGCCTCATCGCGACCGCCGAGGCGGACCTGAAGCGGGTGCTCGCCTGGTCCACCTGCTCGCAGCTCGGCGAAATGATGGTGGCCCTCGGCCTGGGCGGCCCGCGCGCGGCCGCCTTCCACCTCGCGGCGCACGCCGCCTTCAAATCGACCCTGTTCCTCGCCGCGGGCATCGTGCAGGAACGGGCGGGCACGCGCGCCCTCGGTCGACTCGGCGGCCTCGCTCGCGCGCTGCCGTTCGCCGGCGCCGCCTTTCTGGTCGCGGCCCTGTCGTTGGCCGGCGTGCCGCCCCTGTCCGGGTTCCTGAGCGAGGAGGCAATCCTCGCGGTCGCGTCGCGGCACGGCCCGGGGACTGGGTCCCTGGTCGTCCTGCTCGTCCTGCTCGGCGGGATTTACATCGGGCGTGCGGGGGCCGCGACCTTCCTCGGGAGGCGCCGCGGCACGGTCGGCCCGCGCAAGCCCCGCTGGGCGATGCGGACCGGCATGGGTTTGCTCGCGCTCGCCGCCGCCGGGCTCGGCTGGCTGTTGGCCGGACGGTTCGGCGCCGCTCTGCCCTTCGCCGCGCCCGAGACCGAGGCGGGGTGGCGCAGGCTCGGCGTCGCCGCCGGACTGCTCGGGCTCGGTCTCGGCGCGGCGCGGGGGTGGAGTGGCGCGCCCGCGCTCGGCGCGCTCCCCGCGCGGCTCGCCGCCGGGCTGGAAGCCGTCACCGAGGCCCCGGCGCGCCGGACGCTGTGGCTCGCCCGGACGGTCCCGGCCGTCGAGGGGGCGCTCGATGCCGGGGCCCGCGCCGTGGCCGGGTGGGCCTGGCGGTCCGCCGGGTGGGCGGGGCGGGTGGAGGAAGGGGGCTTCGGGCGCGGCGGCGACCGCCTCGCCGCCGGGCTCGCCGCCGGGGGCGAGCGGCTCCGCGCCCTGCAGGCCGGGCGCCTCTACCTCTACACGCTCGGCCTGTTCGCCTGGACCGCGGCGGCGCTCGCCGCCGGCGCCCTGATGCTGTGGCCCTGAGGGGACTGGACCCGATGCTCACCGCGACCATCCTCCTGCCGCTCCTCACGGGCCTCGCCGTGCTGGCGCTGCCACGTCACCGTCCGGACCTCGTCCGCCGCGTCGCCCTCGGCGGTTCCGTGCTGACGCTGGGCGCGGCGCTCATCCTCTGGGCCGGCTTCGATCCGGACGACGGCGGCCTGCAATGGCGGATGTCGCTCCCATGGATCCCGTCGCTCGGGGCGCGCTACGACGTCGGCGTCGGCGGCCTCTCCCTGGCGCTGATCCTGCTCACGGCCCTCCTGCTCACGGTGGTGATGGTCTACGTGCTGGGCGAGCACGACCGGGCGCACGCCCACGCCTTCCTCTTCCTCCTGCTCGCGACCGGGCTGATCGGGCTGTTCGCGGCGCAGGACCTGCTGCTGTTCTACCTGTTCTTCGAGGTCGGCCTGGTGCCGATGTACTTCATCGTCGGCATCTGGGGCGGGGAGCGGCGGCGGTACGCGGCGCTCAAGTTCTTCCTCTACACCCGCGCCGGCAGCCTCGCCATGCTGCTCGGCTTCCTCGCCCTCTACCTCGCCATGGAGCCCCACACCTTCTCGCTGCCGGCCATCGTCCAGGCGCGGCCGCTGGACCGGACCCCGCTCGCGGGCGGCCTCGTCTTCCTGGCCCTCCTCCTCGGGTTCGGGGTGAAGCTCCCGGTGGTGCCGCTGCACAACTGGTTGCCCGACGCGCATGTCGAGGCGCCGACCGAGGGCAGCGTCGTGCTGGCCGGTCTCCAGCTCAAGATGGGCGGCTACGGCATGCTCGCCGTGCTGCTGCCGACCCTGCCGGACACGGTCGCACGGTTCGGCTGGCTCCTGGTTGCCCTGGCCCTGGCATCGCTCCTCTACGGGGCCCTGGCGGCGCTGGCGCAGTCCGACATGAAGCGGCTCGTCGCCTACACCTCCGTCAACCACATGGGCTTCGTCACGCTCGGCGTCGCGGTGGCGGCGCTGGCCGGCAACGAGGGCGTGCGCCGGCTGGCGCTGAACGGCGCCGCCGTGCAGATGGTCAGCCACGGCTTCCTGACCGGCGGCATGTTCCTGCTGGTGGGCATGCTCCAGCACCGCGCCGGCACGCGGGAACTCGCCCGCTTCGGCGGCCTGATCGGCGCGATGCCGGCCTTCAGCGGGCTGTTCGGCCTGCTCGCCTTCGGCTCGCTCGGACTCCCGGGCCTGTCCGGCTTCATCGCGGAGTTCCAGGCCATCGGCGCCGCCCTGCAGCTCTCCGCCTGGGTCGCCGCGCTCGCGGTCCTCGCGCTCGTCGTGACGACCGCGGTCTACCTCCGGCTGTTGACGGGCCTGCTGATGGGTCGGGCGCCGCCCGACATGCCGGCGCTGCCGCCCCTCACGGCGGCCGAGGCGGGCGCGGCGGGGGCGCTCGCGGCACTGGCGGTCGGCATCGGCGTCCTGCCGGCCGTCCTCGTCGCGCTGCTCGACGGCACGACCGCAGCCCTGGCGCACCTTCCATGACCGGCGGGCAGGCGATGGGCGGCTGCATGGATCTCGGCGCCGTCGCGCCCGAGATGGTCCTGGCGGGGAGCGCCCTCGCGCTGGTCCCGGTTGCCGGCTGGGTCCGGGGCCGGTGGCGCCGCCTGCCCGCCGCCGTCGCGCTCCTCGCCCTGCTCGTCGCGATGGGCCTGACCGCGCCGATGCTGACGGCCCCGCCGCGCGAGGCCTTCTGCGGCACCTACGCCGTCGACCCGTTCCGGGGCTTCTACCAGTTGGTCATCGAGGCCGGCGCCCTGGTGAGCCTGCTCGCGCTCGGGTCCCACTTCCGCGGGAGCGAGCAGGAACCGCACCACCCGGTCGCGCTGCTCATGGCGACCGTGGGCGGCATGGGGCTCACGGCGGCCACGGATCTCGGCCTCATCATCCTGTTCCTGCAGATGGTGAGCTTCCCGTCCTACCTGCTCGTCCTGCTCGTGCGGAGCGACGGACCGGCCCAGGAGGCGACGCTCAAGTACTTCCTCTACGGCGCCGCCGCGCTGGCGGTGATGGCCTACGGCCTCACCTTCCTGTTCGGCCTCACCGGCAGCCTGAACCTGCGGGCCATCGGGGCGGGGCTGGCCGGCGCCGACCGGGCCTGGGTGGCGCTGGCCTTCGGCCTGGTCCTCGTCGGCTACGGCTTCGAGATGACGCTGGTGCCGTTCCACGTCTGGGCCCCGGACGTGTTCCAGGGCGGGACGGCCCCCGCCTCGGGCTTCGTCTCCGTCGTGCCGAAGGTGGCCGCCTTCGCCGGCCTCCTCCGCTTCCTGCTGGCGGCGATGCCGGACGGCCTCGCCGCCTGGCCGACCGTGCTCGCGCTCCTGGCCGCCGCGACGATGACCTTCGGCAACTTGGTGGCCCTCCGCCAGGCGAGCCTGAAGCGCCTGCTGGCCTATTCGAGCATCGCCCAGGCCGGCTACGTGCTGATGGGGGTTGCGGCGGCCGGGCAGGCCCCCGAGGCCCTGCCGGCCATAGGCTATTACCTCGCGGCCTATCTCCTGATGAACCTCTCGGCGTTCGCGGTGGTCGCGCAGGTCGAGCGCATGACCGGGAGCGACGCCCTCGCCGCGATCCGCGGCCTCGGACGGCGGGCGCCGGGGCCGGCGGCGGCGCTGGCGCTTGCCCTCCTGTCGCTCGCGGGCGTCCCGCCGTTGGCGGGCTTCGCCGGCAAGGTCTTCCTGCTCGTGGCCGCCATCGAGGGCGGCTTCGCGTGGCTGGCCGTGGTGGCCGCCGCCAACATGGCGGTGGCGCTGTTCTACTACGCGGCCATCATCGCGGAGACGTACTTCAGGGATCCGGACCGTGCCGAGGGGCCGGCATCCGGCGCCGGCTACGCATGGGCACTCGGCTTGTGCACGGCAGGGACGCTGGGCCTCGGCATCGCGCCGGGCCTCGGGCGCGGGCTGGCACAGCTCGGCGCGACGCTGCTGCGGTAGGAGCGGCCGCGCCGGGTGCGTGCCGGAAGGTGAGGGTGGTGCCCGGCCATGCGGGATGGCGTCGTCGCGCGGGGCCGGACGCCTGCTCGCGAGGCTCCGGCGCTCGCCGGCTTCGCTCAGGCCGCCCGAACGGTCCGGTCGCGCGCCGACCTCTCCGTCGCGCGATCCCCAGGCCCGGCCGGCCCGAGGGCCTTGGTGACCTCCTCGAAGCGCGCGCTCGCGTCGGACCAGTCCTGGGCGAAGTCGAACAGCTCGCGCATGGCCGGGGCGATCTCCTTGTAGGCGGCCAGGGCTGCGACGAGCGCGCCGAGCGAGAGCTGACCCTGCACGACGAGGTAGCCGCCGATCGAGAAGAAGAAGAACGGGGTGAGGTTCGAGGTGTAGTTGTAGAGGCCCTTGAGGCGGCCCTTCAGGTCGTTGATCTCGATGCGCACCCCCTCAAGCTTCCGGGCCTGAAGCATCTGCCGGCTCAGGTCGGAGGGCTCGCACGCCGCGCGGCCGGCTTGTCGCGCGTCCGCGGGAGCGGTGAGGAGCGCCCCCAGCTCCCGCGTGGCATGGACCCTTTGGCGGACCTTCGCGTTCAACCGCCCCTGCAACCGCGGCAGGATAGACAGCTGGACCGGCAGCATGATCAGGGCCGCCAGCGCCAGGGCGGCGTTCTGCAGGAGGAGGAAGACGATGCTGGTCACGAGCGTGCCGCCTTGGACGAGTGGCACGACCACCAGGCTGCCGCCGAAATAGCCGATGGGCTCGACCTCCTGGACCGCGACGGCGGCCAGCGTGGCCCGCCGTTCGGGGGAGCGCTCGCCGCGCGCGCGGCGGACGATGGCGAGGCGGAGGCGGCGCACGAGGCGCTCGTTCACGCGCCCCCGGACCCGATTGACCGCGTACTTGGCGAGGCCGCTGAGCGTGAGCACGGCCAGGTAGCTGGCACACAGCGCGAACAGCAGCTCGACGCGACCCAGCTGGACGCCGAGGAAGGCCATCTTCGGGTGACCGTCGCCCGTATCGTCGGCGAGGGCGTGGTTGATGATGTGCTTGGGGATCTCAAGGAGCAGCCAGGCCGCCGGCAGCGTCAGGACGGAGAGGAGCACGAGACGGAACTGCAGCCGCGAGGTCGCACGCACGACGTAGGATTCCAGCCGCGCCGCCACTGCCGGGCGGGCGCCTGGCCGTCCCGCCGCGTCCAGGGACGCGGCGGGCGGCGGAAGCGCCGCCGTCCCGCGGGTGCGATGCCGCCGGGCGGCGGCCCAGCGCAGGCCCGACCGGATGGCGAGCCAAGCGGTCCAGGCAGGTGCCACGACGAGGACCAGGACCGTGACGAGGTCGATCCACCAGTGGGTGTGGGGGTGGTCGAGGCCCAACGTCCGATGGATCAGGTCGTGGATGATCGGCGGGGTCAGCAACGGGTACTCCTGGCGACAAGGCTCCGGCGTTTGTCCGGGCGGAAGGGCGCGGCGCGGCTTGCCGTGAGCCCGACGACCTCCGAATGGGCTTCGGAGGTCCGGCCCTGCCGGGAGCGCCCGCGGGCGCTCCCGGCAGAACGAAGGCCGATCTCGTCGGCGCCCCTCTCGCGGCCCGTCCGCAGGCCTGGCGTAACGGCCAAGCTCGGGACGGCACAGGCGGCCGCGCACCGCAGCGCGGCCGTTCCCGGCCGGGCGATGTGGGAGACCGAGCGCCCTCAGCCCGGTCCGGAACCGCCAGGACCGACGACGAGCGTTCGTGCGTCGTCCGCGACGAGGCGGACGAAAGCCAACGCGTCGCGGCCGCGCTCGCCGGGCGTCGCGTAGAGGCATTCCGCCCCCGGTTCCCTGCGGATGCGCAGGGCCTCGTCGATGATGCGATGCCACTCCGGCTGGAAGGTGATCAACCCGTACAGGCCGGCGTCGCTCTTCGAAGGCACGACCCCGGTCGCGAGGACGTAATGGAGCCGGCACATGCCGAGGACGAACCGTTCGACCCCGTTCGCCGCGAGGAGCGTCGCGTCCGCCGTATCGGGTCCGAGTCCAGCGCGCCGGCGTTCGTCGACGCTGGCCAGGGCCCACCGTTCCAGGTGGGTCGTTCCACGCCAGAGCCCGGTGCCCGCGCAGAGCGGACCGCGGATGGTGACCGCGCTGGCCCTCAGGACGCTCCAGGTGAGCGGATGCCGGTCGTGGCATCCCGACGCGAAGAATCGCCCTTGCCGGACGCAGGGGCCGTTCGGGACGGCAAGCGGGCCGGCCCGCAGGTCGTCCCAGGTCAGGTAGACGCCGTCGAGCGCCGGGGCCGGCCAGCCGCGGGCGAGGCCGGCATGAGCCTCGGCGAGGGCGGCCACCTCGCCCCGGCCCGGGCGAGCCTGGGACACCGCCACGAAATTCACGTCGCTGAGCGGGGGCCGAAAGTCGCCCATGGCGACGGAACCGACGAGGTACAAAGCCTCGACGAAGTCAGGGACGACGGTATCGACCATGGCGAGGTAGGCGCCCGTGACGCCGAGTGCGAGCGGGTGCGTGGTCATGGTCTCCACGGGCTCATGCGATTGCTCGAAGGAGGGAGGGGGGCACGGCCCAGAATTCGCCCGCGCCGGGTTTCCGCCCTACGGGTCGGGCCGGGCCCGTCGGCGGAGGGCGGCGCGCAGGCCATGGCCCTGCCTCAGCCGATCCGCGTCGTGCGGAGGCGCAGGGCGTTCCCGATCACGCTCACCGACGAGAGCGCCATGGCGGCCGCCGCGATGACTGGCGAGAGCAGGATGCCGAGGAACGGGTAGAGCAGCCCGGCGGCGACCGGCACGCCCAGCGCGTTGTAGATGAAGGCGAAGAACAGGTTCTGGCGGATGTTGCGCATCGTCGCCCGGGACAGGCGCCGGGCCCTGACGATGCCGACCAGGTCCCCGCGGAGCAGCGTCACGCCCGCGCTCTCGATGGCCACGTCGGTGCCGCCGCCCATCGCGATGCCGACATCCGCTGCGGCGAGGGCCGGCGCGTCGTTGATCCCGTCGCCGGCCATCGCCACGACCGCGCCCTGGCCCTGGAGCGTCCTGACCACCTCCGCCTTCCGGTCGGGAAGGATCTCGGCCTCGACCTCGTCGATGCCCAGCGACTTGGCGACGAACTCGGCCGTCGTCCGGCTGTCGCCGGTCAACATGACGATGCGCAAGCCTTCCCCCCGCAGCCTTCGCAGGGCCTCGAACGTGCTCGTCTTGACGGGGTCTTGGATGGCGATGACGCCGGCCGGCTTCCCGCCCACGGCGACGAGGACCGCCGTCGCGCCCCGGCTCCGCACCTCCTCGGCCCGCGCCTGGAGGAGCGTCACGTCCGTCCCCTGCTCCTCCAGGAAACGCCCGTTGCCGATGGCCACGCGCCGTCCTTCGACCGTGCCGAGCGCCCCCTTGCCGGTCGGTGCCTCGAAGTCGGACGCCACGGCGCCCGGGATGACCCGCGCTTCCGCGGCCCGGACGATGGCGAGGGCCAGGGGATGCTCGCTCGCGCGTTCGACCGCCGCGGCGAGGCGCAGCACGTCGGCGTCCGTGAAACCGGGGGCCGGGAGCACGGCGGTGACCTTGGGCTTGCCCTCGGTCAGGGTCCCCGTCTTGTCGATGACGAGCGTGTCGACCTTCTCCAACCGCTCCAGGGCCTCGGCGCTCTTGACCAGGACCCCGTCCTGGGCGCCGCGGCCGACCCCGACCATGATCGACATCGGCGTCGCCAGGCCGAGGGCGCAGGGGCAGGCGATGATGAGGACCGCCACGGCCGCGAGCAGGGCGTAGGTGAAGCGTGGCTCCGGCCCGAAGGCCATCCAGGCAACGAAGGCGAGGGCGGCGACGGAGATGACCACGGGGACGAACCAGGCCGCCGCATCGTCCACCAGTCGCTGGACCGGCGCGCGCGAGCGCTGGGCCTCGGCGACCATCGCGACGATGCGGGCCAGGGTGGTCTCGGCCCCGACACGCGTCGCGCGCATCACGAAGCCCCCGGTCGTGTTCAGGCTCCCGCCAACCACGAGGGAGCCGGGTTCCTTCGCGACGGGGATGGGCTCGCCGCTGATCATCGCCTCGTCCACGGCCGAGCGCCCCTCGACGACCTCGCCGTCGACCGGCACCTTCTCGCCGGGCCGGACGCGCAAGCGGTCCCCGACGGCCACCGCCGAGACGAGCACCTCCTCGTCGGTCCCTTCCGTCCCGAGACGCAGGGCCTTCTGTGGGGCGAGGTCGAGCAGCGCCCGGATCGCGCCCGAGGTGCGCTCGCGGGCCCCGAGTTCCAGCACCTGCCCGAGCAGCACCAGGACGGTGATGACCGCCGCGGCCTCGAAGTAGGCCGGCACCGCCCCGCCGTGGCCGCGCAGGCCTTCGGGGAAGAGCCCCGGCGCCACGGTCGCGGCGACGCTGTAGAGGTAGGCCGCGCCGGTCCCGAGGGCGATGAGGGTGAACATGTTGAGGCGGCGGTTCACCAGCGACTGCCAGCCCCGCTCGAAGAACGGCCAACCCGCCCAGAGGACGACGGGCGAGGCGAGCAGCAACTGGACCCAGTTCGAGGTTTGCAGGCCGAGGCGGTCGACGAGGCCCGTCAGATGTCCCCCCATCTCCAGGGCGAAGACGGGGAGGGTCAGGACGAGGCCGATCCAGAAGCGGCGGCTCATGTCCTTGAGCTCGGCGTTCTCGACCGGGCCGCTCGTCGGCGTGAGCGGCTCCAGCGCCATCCCGCAGATCGGGCAGCTGCCCGGTCGGTCGCGGCGGATCTCCGGGTGCATGGGGCAGGTGTAGACCGTGCCGGCAGGGGTTTCCGGCGGCCCTTTGTCAGCCGTCAGGTAGCGTGCCGGCTCGGCCACGAACTTCGCGCGGCATCCCGCCGAGCAGAAGTGGTAGGTCGCGTGGTCGTGCTCGGCGTGGTGGGGCGTAGCCGCAGGATCGACCCGCATTCCGCAGACGGGGTCCGTCGCGGCTTCCCCGGCCGCGTAGGCCGCGCCGTGGCCGCGACGGTGCCCGTGGGCATGATGCACGTGGTGACCGTGGTCCATGGGTTCAGACCTCCATGCGGCCGCCGCCGGCGGGGCGGACACGCGACTTGACGGCGGGCGGGACGGGGCTGGGACGGACGTTCAAGTGGCTTGCTCCGACAGGTTCTCAGCCGCCGCCCATGATGCGGTCGATGCGCGCCCCGATGCCGCGGACACGGGCCGCATGCTCGGCCCACAAGCGCCGCGCGATTGCCGAACGGGGATCCCGCTCCGTGAGGCGTGCCGCGGGAATCCCGCGGACGCCTTCCTGGAAGGAGGGTAAGGCGGTCCCGGCGAGCGAAGCGTCGGCCGCGGCGAGGCGGACCCGCACCCGCTGGCAGTAGGTGGCGGAGCGCGGGCTCATCCGCTCCTCGCCATGGCCGGCCCTGTACTTCATCAGCGTGCGGCAGAGATCGCCCTGCGCGAGCTTCCAAGCTTGTGCGAGGTAGGCCACGCCGAAGCGGATGTTGGTCGCGGGATCGAGGAGGGCCCCGGCGGTACCCGTGTGACCGAGCATGGCCGCGGTTGTCGGCCGGACCTGCATCAGTCCGAGCTCGCCGACCCCACCGACCGCGCCGGCATCGTACCCGCTCTCCACATACGCGACGGCATCGGCGATGGCCGGGGGCAATCCGCGCGTTTCGGCCTCGCGTGCGAGCATCCGCCGGTAGCCGGCCTGACCCGACGCCGCGTGAGCCGCATCGCCGGAGGACGACGGCGCGGCAGGGGCGGACGCGCCCGCGGGTCCATCCCCGGCAGCGACGGCCGGGGATGAAAGGAGGAGCGCCGCGCAGAGCACGAGGAGCAGCCGGGGTCGAGGACGTACGAGCGCGCCCGGCAGCCTTTGCCGCGCGCCGGCGGACGCTCCCCCGGGCGGGGACGCCGCCCTCATCATGTACGGGTGCCTCATCGCGCCTTCCGGAAGCGCGCGACCCCGAAAAGCGGCATCTCCGTCTCGGCCATCGAGCGCATGCCGGTCGAGGTCATCCGTGAGTTCCCTTTGTGGGTTAGTCCGGGGGCGGGCGGGGTTTGGTTACAGGCGGGCCCCATCACCGCCCTCCCGTGTCGCGCTTGCCGCCCATGCCGGGCATCCGGGAGTGGTCCATGCCCTCCATGCCGCCCGAGCCGGACTTCGGCGTCACGGCGCGGTTGAGCTCGCGCCAGTCCTTGGGATCGACCACGTCGTAGCG
>NZ_BPQO01000035.1 GCF_022179285.1 Methylobacterium hispanicum
GCGCTTCGTGACGCCCCTGCAGGGCCTGCCCAACGTGATCCTCACCCCGCATATCGGCGGCTCGACGGAAGAAGCGCAGGAGCGCATCGGCTCCGAGGTCGCCCGCAAGCTGGTGGACTATTCCGACATCGGCTCGACGGTGGGCGCCGTCAACTTCCCGCAGGTGCAACTGCCGGCCCGGCCGACGGGCACGCGCTTCATCCACGTCCAGCGCAACCTGCCGGGCATGCTGGGCCGCCTCAACGAGGTCTTCGCCCGCTCGGGTGTCAACATCGCCGCGCAGTTCTACCAGACCGACGGCGAGGTCGGCTACGTGGTGCTGGAGACCGATGCCGGCACGGCGGACGCCGAGGCGCTCCTGGAGCAGATCCGCGCGGTCGAGGGCACGATCCGCGCGCGTCTTCTCTACGAGCGCCGCTGAGGGACGCGCGGCCGCACCCTCCAAAGGGCGCGGCCGCCACCTCAAAAAAGACCCGAAGCTCGTGCTGTCCGGCATCGACCCCCCGTCCGGACGGAAACGACCCGTTTCATGCTGAAGACCGCCTTCGTCGCCGCCCGCGACCGCCAGCGCCTGTCGGAGATCGCCACGATCCTGATCGGCTTCGGCGTCAACCGTGTCGTGGACCGGCTCGGCCTGCGCTACCTGCCGCTGTTGCCCCGGCGCAAACCCCGGCTCGACGTCACCCGCCTCTCCGAGCCCGAGCGGATGCGCCGCGCCATTGAGGCGCTGGGGCCCACCTTCATCAAGTTCGGGCAGGTGCTGGCGAGCCGCCCCGACCTGCTCTCCCCGGCCTGGACCGAGGAGTTGGAGAAGCTGCACAGCCAAGTCTCCCCGGTGCCCTGGGAGACGATCCGGCCGCAGCTGGAGGAGGATCTGGGCGCGAGCCCGCAGGAGATCTTCGCGGAGTTCGATACCGACCCGATCGCCTCGGCCTCGATCGCCCAGGTCTACCGGGCGCGCCTGCACACCGGCGAGGCGGTGATCGTCAAGGTGCTGCGCCCGAACCTGCGCAAGATCATCGAGGCGGACCTGCGCCTGATGGCGCACGGCGCCCGCATCGTCGAGACCGAGTGGCCGGACATGGCCCGCTACCAGCCCCGCGAGCAGATGCGCCACCTCGCCGAAGGGCTGAACGGCGAGCTCGACCTCCTCAACGAGGCCCGCAACTGCGAGCTGCTGGCCCAGATCTTCGAGGGCCGCGACGACATCGTCTTCCCGAAGATCTACTGGGAATGGTGCTCCGAGCGCGTGCTGGTGCAGGAGTTCATCGACGGCATCCCGCCCAACGACGAGGCGCGCCTGCGGGCGGCCGGCATCGACAAGAAGCTGCTCGCCCAGAAGGGCACCGACGCCTTCCTGCAGATGGCGCTGATCGAGGGCGTGTTCCACGCCGATCCCCACCCCGGCAACATGCTGGCGCTGCCCGGCAACCGCATCGGCTTCATCGATTTCGGCATCATCGGCCGGCTGTCGCGGCGGCGGCGCAACCAACTCCTCGTGCTGATCGGCGCCATGCTGAAGCAGGACGCGGACGGGCTGATGGCGGTGCTGCTCGACTGGACGGGCGCCAGCAACCCCGACATGACGAAGCTCCAGCTCTCCGCCCAGTCCTTCGTCGAGAGCCACTCCTCGATCCCGCTCAATCTCGGGCTGGTGCTCACCGACTTCATGACCATGGCGCGCGAGAACGACCTCGCGATGCCCACCGACCTCGCGATCCTGTTCAAGGGCCTCGTCACGGCCGACGGCGTGATGCGCCACCTCGATCCGAACTTCGACCTCTTCGCCGCCGCCGGCCCGACGGTCCGGGCCAGCATGCAGACCCAGTTCTCGCTCTCGGGGCTGAAGGCGAAGGCGGAAGCGCTCGGCGTGGGCCTCTACGGCGCTGCCTCCGAGCTGCCGACGCTGATCCACCTGATGCTGGTGCGGCTCAAGCAGGGCAAGGTCACGGTCGAGATCGAGGTGAAGGGCCTCGACAAGGTCACCCGCGGCATCGAGCGGGCGGCGGCCCGCGTCGCGGTGGCGCTGGTCGTTGCGGCCTTCGCAACCCAGCTCGCCCCGCGCCTGATCGACCTCGGCACGCCGGCCTTCGTCACGATCGGCATGATGGTCTTCATCCTCGGCGTCGGCTGGCTGGTGCTTCTGGGGCGGAACAAGTGAGCCGCGTCCGCTTATAACTCAGATCAAGAAACGGGTCGGCTTAAATCAGTCGAGCCGCGGATCTATGCTTGTGCGCGCGGTGGTCCGTGCTAGGTTCGGCCTGCCCCTCGAATCGCGGGAATGCGGGCGGGGCGGCGGAACAGAAGCGGCATGAGCGCCTCTCGCGAGCGCGCGCCCGCCGGCACCGTCGTGCCGCGCGGGATCCCGGGTCACGGGAGCCTCGCGGGGTGCTCCAAGCTGCCGGTCGCTGCCCGGACCGAACCATCCCGTCCCTCGTCTCCCGCACGGCGGGGCGGACGCAGACCTGCGCCACGGGGCTCGATGGCGGGGTGAGGCGATGCGGTGGGGCGGTGACGATGATCATCCTGTCCGAGGAGCACGGTGAGGCGCGTCGCCTGGCGTCGCTGGAGGCCGAGAACCGCCACCTGCGCGCCCTGATGCAGCGGGCGAGCCGGAAGGCCGAGGCGCGCGAGACCCGCTACCGCCACGCGATCGCCGAGCTGCGGCAGAGCGCGGACCGCAAGTCCCTGCTGATGCAGGAGATGGCGCACCGGGTGAAGAACACCCTGGCGATGGTGCAGGCGATCGGCACGCAGACCCTGCGCACGGCCCCCTCGCTCGCCGCCGCGCGCGCAGCGCTCGACGCACGCCTCCTCGCCCTGGCCAAGGCCCACGACGTGCTGCTCCAGGGCGCCGCCACTCAGGATGCGCCCCAGGATTCCTGGACGACCGCGCCGCTCGGGCGAATCGTCGCGTCCGCGGTGGCTCTCCACGGCAGCGAGGCCGGCCGCTTCGCGGTCTCGGGGCCGGAGATCGCGCTGGCCGCCCGGTCCGGCCTGACGGTCGCCCTGCTGCTGCACGAGCTCGGTACCAACGCCGCCAAGTACGGCGCCCTCTCCGCGCCCGCCGGCCGCGTGGCGATCGCCTGGAGGGTCGAGGCGGCGGCGTCCGCCCCCCGCTTCCGGTTCCGGTGGGAGGAATCCGGCGGGCCGCCCGTGAGCCCGCCGCGGCATGCCGGCTTCGGCTCGCGCCTGATCGAGCGCAGCCTCGTCCAGGGTTTCGGCGGCCGCGTCGATCTGGCCTACCCGGTCACGGGCCTCGTCCTCGCCTTCGAGGCGCCCCTGGCGATGCTAGCGGCCTGACGGAGCGGCGGCGCGGCTGGCCGCGCGCCTTGACGGGGCCGGGTGCGGGGAATAGGGCCCCGGGCTTCGGGTCCAGAGAGCGCCGCGCGAAGCCTGATGACAGAGAGCCCCGCCGAGCAACCCGTCGTTCTCCTCGTGGAAGATGACGGCCTCCTGCTGATGGAGGCCTCGGACACCCTGGCCGACGCGGGCTTCACGGTGCTGGAGGCGACGCACGCGGACAAGGCGCTCAAGGTCTTGGAGAACCGCGACGACGTCGAGGTCCTGATGACCGACGTCGACATGCCGCAGGGCTCAATGGACGGGTTCGCGCTCGCCCGGCTCGTCGCGCATCGCTGGCCGGCGATTCCCGTGCTGGTCGTCTCCGGCATGGGCACGCCGGGGCCGCACGACATGCCGGACGGCGCCCGCTTCATCCCCAAGCCCTACGAGCCCTCGACCCTGGTGCGGACGCTGCGCGCCTTCGTCCGGCGGGCGGCCTGAGCGCGCCGCGCGCGGCCGATGCAGGGCGGGGCGTACGCAAAGCCCTTGCACCACCCCGCCTAAAGTGAGACCCCCTCGGGCGGCCGTCACCGCGGCGGCGCCGGAACGCGGGTTGTTGGACATGCCGGACGATCAGACCCTTCGCTTCGCCACGCAGGCGATCCATGCGGGCGCCGCCCCGGATCCGGCGACCGGCGCGCGGGTTCAGCCGATCTACTTCACCAACGGCTTCGTCTTCGAGTCGACCGAGCAAGCCGCCGACATCTTCGCGATGCGGCGCACCGGCTTCTCCTACTCGCGCGGTTCGAACCCGACGGTCGCCGCGCTGGAGCGGCGCGTCGCCGCACTCGAGGGCGCCAAGGCCGCCGTCGCCGTCGCGTCCGGCCAGTCGGCGGTGATGCTCGTCCTGATGACGCTGATGCGCTCGGGCGAATCCTACGTCGCCTCGCCGCGCCTGTTCGGCGGCTCGCTCGGCCTGATGCGCCGCCTCGACGGCCGCTACGACCTGCAGCCGCAATTCGCCAAGGGACTCGCACCCGAGGATTTCGAGGCCGCGATCACGCCGCGCACCCGCGCGATCGTCTGCGAGTCGATCGTGAACCCCTGCGCGACCGTGATGGACATCGAGGGGATCGCCGCGGTCGCCCGGCGCCACGGCCTGCCCCTCGTCATCGACAACACGCTGGCCTCGCCGGCCCTGATCCGGCCGATCGAGCACGGCGCGGACATCGTGGTCCACTCGACCTCGAAGTTCCTCGGCGGTTCCGGCCAGACCATCGGCGGCGTGATCTGCGATGCCGGCCGCTTCGACTGGAACCGGCCCGACCGCTACAACCTGATCAACGAGCCCTGGCCGGACTACGAGGGGCTGGTGGTGCGCGAGCGCTTCCCGGACACGCCCTTCGCGGTGGCCTGCCGGCTGTTCGGCCTGCGCGACCTCGGCCCCGGCCTCTCGCCGATGAACGCCTTCCTGACGCTCACCGGGATCGAGACGCTGCCGCTGCGCATGGAGCGGCACTGCGCCAACGCGCGGGCGGTGGCGGCCTGCCTCAAGGACCACCCGAAGGTCGCCTGGGTGAGCTATCCGGGCCTGCCCGGCCAGCCCGGCGAGGCGCTGGTCAAGCGCTACGTGCCGCAGGGGCCGGGCTCGATCTTCACCTTCGCGCTGAAGGGCGGCGAGCCGGCCGCGATCAAGTTCATCATGGGCTTGGAGCTGATCTCGCACCTCGTCAACATCGGCGAGATCAAGTCGCTGGCGATCCACCCGGCCTCGACCACGCACCGGCAGCTCCGCCCCGAGGAGCGGGCCGCCGCCTGCGTGGGCCCCGAGACGGTGCGGCTCTCGATCGGCCTGGAGAGCGTCGCGGACCTGATCGCCGACGTCGAGCAGGCGCTGGCCAAGCTCGACTGAGCGGCACCCTCCGGCTCACTCCGCCGGCGCGGGCGGGGTGAGGCCGGTGACCTGGGCGGCGGGCTGCTCGCTGAGCCAACGGTAGAGGATGCCGCCGAGCACGCCGCCGAGGAGCGGCGCAACCCAGAACAGCCAGAGCTGCGCGAGAGCCCAGCCGCCGACGATGAGGGCCGGGCCGGTGCTGCGCGCCGGGTTGACCGACAGGTTCGTGATCGGGATGCCGACCAAGTGCACGAGCGTCAGCGCGAGGCCGATGGCCAGCGGCGCGAAGCCGACGGGCGCCTTGCCGTGCGTCGCCCCCATGATGATGAAGAGGAAGAGCGCGGTCAGCACGATCTCGGCCGTGAGGCAGGCGGGCAGGCTGTAGCCGCCCGGCGAGTGCGCGCCGTAGCCGTTGGCCGCAAAGCCCTTGGCGAGGTCGAAGTCCGGGGCGCCGCTCGCGATGGCGTAGAGCAGCCACGCCGCCGCGACGGCGCCGACGAGCTGCGCGACGACGTAGGGCAGGATGTCGCGGGCCGGAAAGCGCCCCCCGGCCGCGAGGCCGCAGGTGACCGCTGGGTTGAGATGGCAGCCCGAGACGTGGCCGATCGCGTAGGCCATGGTGACCACGCTCAGGCCGAAGGCCAGCGCGACCCCGAGGAGCCCGATCCCCACATCCGGGAAGGCGGCGGAGATCACCGCGCTGCCGCAGCCCGCGAAGGTGAGCCAGAAGGTGCCGATCGCCTCGGCCGCGCATTTGCGGATGTCCATGGGGGACTCCTGGGTTCGGGAAAGGTCGGCCGTCCGTGATCCCCCCGGCGCCGACGGTCCGGCGCGCTCGCAGACGATGCCGCCGGGCCCCGCGGGAGGAAAGGCCCGGGGGCGGGCTCTAATCCCGAATTGACCGTCGGCGGCATCCGCGCCGGCCGCCCGGGCCAGCCTCTGCCAGGGGGCCTTGCCCTCGGCCCCGCTTCGCGTCCATACTGGAACACAACACGAACAGATCTCCCCCATCGGTCCGAGCCATGTCCGCCCCGAGCACCGGCCGCACGCTGTTCTTCTTCGAGAAGCCCTCGGCGATGCGCGAGCTGAAGCGCTTCTTCCGCTCGCCGGACACCGTCTGCGTCGCCGCCGAGGGCCACCTCCTCACGGCCGAGGAGCCCGGCGACGTGCGGGCGGACTGGAAGCCCTGGCGCTTCGACGCGCTGCCGATCGTGCTCGACACCATCCCCGTCGCCTGCGGGCAGAACCGCTCCGGCCAGTCGCACGCGGGCAAGCTCGCGGCGATCCGCGAGGCGCTCCGGGGGGTCGATCGGGTGATCATCGCGACGGATCCCGGCCGCGAGGGCTCGATGATCGCCTGGGAGGTGCTGGAGCATCTCGGCTGGCGCGGCCGTGTCGATCGCCTGAAGCTCGGCGCGCTCGACGACGTCTCGATCCGGCGCGCCTTCGCGGGGCTGGCCGCCGAGCCCGATTCCGGCGAGCGGGACTACGCCGCCTATCTGGAGGCCCTCTGCCGCCAGTACGAGGACTACCATCTCGGCCTGAACGGGACGCGCGCCATCTCGCTGCGCCTGCGGCCGGTGGCCTTCCGCGAGCCCTGGCGCTTCGGCGGCGTGCAGACGCCGACGCTGGCCATCCTGGCCGACCTGGAGGAGCGCATCCGGGCCTTCGTGCCGCAGGACTTCTTCAAGGTCGCGCTGCAGCTCGACACGGCGGACGGACACGCTCTGACCCTCTGGCACGCGCCGAAGGAGCGCATCCTCGACCCCGAGATGGCCGAGACGATCCGGGCGGCGGCCGCCGGCTGGTCCGGGCCGATCCGCGTCGAGCAGCGCGACGTGCGCCGCGCGCCGCCGCGCCTGTTCTCGAAGGACACGCTCGCCCGGCGCTGCGCCAAGCGCTTCGGCTGGGACCCGCAACACACCGCCAAGCTCGCCCAGGACCTCTACGACCAGGGCTATCTGAGCTACCCGCGCACCGAGTCCGAGCTGCTGCCCGAGGGGCAGGTCGGCGACGCGCCCGCGATCGTCGCGGCGGTCACGGGGGTTCTGACGGATCTGCGCCCGCTTTTCCCCCCGGAGGAGAAGCCCGTGATCCGGCGGGGCAAGGGCGGCCCCTACGTCAAGGATCCGGGCGAGCACCACGCCATCGTGCCGCTGCGCAAGGTACCCGAGCGCGGGCGGCTCTCGGCCGATCAGGCCCGGCTCTGGGACCTCGTCGCCAAGGCGTATCTGGCCGCCCACCTGCCCGACGGGATCGACGCGCGCACCGGCGTCACGGCCGAGGTGGGCACGCCCTTGGGAGCCAAGCGCTTCGCGGTCACGGGCAGCGTGGTGCGGGTGCCGGGCTGGCGCGCGGTCTACGGGGCCGAGGCCGAGACGGAGGCCGAGCACGTTCCCGGCAAGGCGCGGCGCGAGGAGGAGGCGAGCGCGGCCCGCCTGCCGCCGGTGCGCGACGGCGAGGCCGCGACCGCGACGGGTGCCGAGATCGCCACCGCCGTGACCGAGCCGCCGCGCCGCATCACCCGCGGCGAGTTGCCGGTGGTGATGGGCCGGCTCGTCGATCAGGTCGAGGACCCGGCGGTGAAGCGCGCCCTGGAGAACCCCGCCAACCCGAACGAGCCGAAGGGCCTCGGCACGGCCGCGACCCGCGACACGATCCTGCCCAAGCTCCTGAAGAGCCGCTACGTCACCCTCGGCGCCGGCAAGGACCCGGCGGTCTCGGTGACCGAGGTGGGCCTCGCCTTCATCGGGGCGGTGCGGGCGGTGTTCCCGGCCTACGGCGACCCGGTCGGGCGCGCGGTGTTCGAGGCGGAGCTCGCCGAGATCGGCCGGGCCGCGACCCGAGCCGAGGCCCTGCGCCGGGCCGAGGACTTCCGGCAGCGCACCCGTCTGCGGCTCGACGCGCTGATCGCGGCGATCGCGGGCGCTCCGACGATCGATCTCGACCCGAGCCTGATCCCGCCGGGCGCACCCGGAGGACGAGGCGACGACCGGGCGCCGACGCCCGCCATGGTGGCGTTCGCGGTCTCCCTCGCCGAGCGCAAGGGCGTGCCCCTGCCGCGCGGCTGCAAGAGCAGCATGCGGGTGTGCCGCGCCTTCCTCGACGCGCAGGCCGGGCCGCGCTCCGAGGGTGGAGCGGTGGCGCGCGGGCCTGACGGCGTTCGCCCGCCGAGCGAGGCGATGCTGCGTTACGCCCGCAGCCTCGCCGAGGCCGAGGGCATCCCCTGCCCGCCGGAGGTGGAGGCCCGCTTCGAGGCCTGCCGCAGCTTTCTCGACGCCCGCGCGGCGCGGCCGGCCACGGCGCGTCCGGCCCGGAAGGGCGCCGCGCCGTCCCGCGGCCGGGCCCCGGCCCAGCGCAGGACGCCGGCACCGGCCCGCCGGCTGGCCTGACATCCGGGGATCCCAACGGCCTCCCGGTCCTTGGAAGCGCGAGAGCCGCCTCGTCGCGCCGGCGCTCACTACGGAGGCGGCTCGTGGCAGTGCCGGTTCGGAGGAGCGGTGTTGCAATCCAGCGAGCAGGCCTGTTCAGGCCGACAGAACCAGTGAAGGGTCCCGCTCTTCAAGCATGCGCCGGCACAGTGGCGGTGCGGCGCGTCGGTCGGCTCGATGAAGGTCGGTTTCGCATCTGGCGAGCGTGCCGCCGTCCGCGCCTCGACGAGCGCCGCGCTCGCGGCAAGTGCGAGGAGAAGCGCGAGCGTCCGGCGGATCATGGTCGTGCTCCTTGGAGCGCCGGGCCGTCGTCGCGCGGACCAGGTTTCGGGACACCCCGGCGCGGCCCGGCTGCGCAACCCGGGCCTTGTGCCGGTGCGGCGAGGCTGCGGCCTTGATCCAGAGCAAGGCAGGCGCTGCCGGCCGGGCAAGAGGCTGCGCGACGGGTGCGCGAAGAACCTAGGCGGACGAGAGGGCCGTCGGCTCGTTCATAGGGACGCTGATGCCGGCGCGGCCGGCGCACGCGCGTGGGCGTCCCGCGGCGTGTCCGAATGGTCCCGACCCGAGACGCGGCGCGGATCACGGGATCGTGAGGTAACCCTTCCGGCGATCGATCCATTGAGGCGGCCGGAGGCACGCCTTTGATCGATGAAACGCTCTTTCCCTTCGCCGTCGCCGTGAGGGACGTCACCGGCATCAAACTGATCGATGGAGGCGATACCGTCGATGTGCGCTTCACCGCGGCCGACGGCCGGATGATTGCGGTGCTCATTCCCCGTGCGGCTTTCGCGGACCTGCGGGCAAGCCGGTTGGAGCCGTCCGCACCGCTCGATGGCCTCGAACGGCTAGAGCAGACGTAGGCGCGTCAGCAGTCGCGCGAGACGCGGCCTCAGCGGGAGCGAGAGGCGATAGAACAGCTCGGCGATCGGCAGCACGGGCCGACCGTCGCGAAGGCGAAGCGCGATCAGGCGTCCGAGCCAGCGCCAGCGGGGCAGGACCGTCCACAGGCGCGCGAAGGCTGCGGCGCCGGACAGGAGCTGCCCGTCCCGGTCGCGCAGATGGAATCGGCGAAGGGCCGCGTCCCGCGTCAGGCCCGGTCCCAGTCGCTCTGCGGACCCCTCGCCCGCGACGTCCACGAACGCGACCCGCTCCGCGCCCGCGCTGCGGCGGTAGTGATCGATCTCCGCCCGGCACAACGGACAGGATCCGTCGAAGAAGACCGTCGCCTCGGCCGTCGGGTTCGCCGGCCCGCAACCCCCCGCGTCGGGCCCGGATCTCACGGACGGCCCGACACGGTGTCGGTCGGCTGGGGCGTGCCGCTCGCGGCGCGCACCTGATCGCGGGTCGGCCCCGTCTGCATGAAGAGCGCGACGATGACGACGCCGATCGCCGCCACGCCGGCAACGTAGAGCATGAAGTGCTTGTTGGTCGCGCGCATCGATCCGTGTGAGCCTGATCTCGGACGTCCCGGTCCGATGGCCGGGAGGAGCCACGGGAACGGTGTGGCCGGGCCGCCGATCCGGCGCGCGCGATCACGTTTCCGTTGCGATCGGCCGGTCGATCCTCGTGAATCCCCCGGCTTCTCCGGAGAAGAGATCAATCACCGCTCAAGATCGAAAGATGTCCGATTGCCGCATGAGAGAACCCGATGCCGTTCTCGGCGTTGAGGGTGCTTCGTCATACCTGCGTCTTCTGCCGGAAGACATGGCGCCATAACCCGGGTCCGATCATCCAAGTCGTGATGATCCGGGGATGCCTGTCTGGCGCCGCCTTCCAACCTCGGACGCGCCGCCCCGCGCGTCGATCCCGTGATCCGTCAGGGGGCCGCCGAGCCGGCCGGGGCGGTCCGGAACGCAGCGACGAGGCCCACCCGCCCGCGATCGGGCGCTCGCGACTCGAACCGAGGCACTGAACCGAGCATGCGTCTCTTCCGCTCCGAAACCCCGCCGCCCCCGGCCAATCTCGATTTCGGCCGGCCGCCGCCATCGGCCCGGCCGACCTCGGCGCAGCTCAAGGCCGACATCGACGGCGGCACGACCGGCGACAAGGCCCCGCACGGCGACGTCGGCGCGGCGCCGCTCGGAACCTGCGAGGAGGCCGGGGGATTCGCGCCGACGGTCGGCGAGATCCGCACCGCCCGCCGGAACGAGGCCGCGCCCGCCCGGGTACGGCACGCGGCCGACCCGCACGGCGAGCGCTGGTTCGTCCTGCCGCTGTTCGGTCTGATGACGACCACGATCGGCGCCGCCATCTGCCTTGGGTTCCTCTATCTCTGAGACCGTTCCCGGCGGATCGCCTCGGTGCCGGTGCCGCACCCGGTTCGCCGGCACCGGTTCCGTCGTGCCTCGCGCAGGACCGGGATTTGCTGGCGCCGCGCCGAGGATCCTTCCGCGATAGGACGCCGGACGGCCGGCTTCGGCCCGGAAGGCGATGGGCCCGTCGGAGCACAGAGGCATTCGCCGCCAAAAAAATTCCCACCCGTGTGGAACTCAATCGCCGAGGCGGCGTTTCACGCGCGCGAGGCCCCAATCGGGCTCGCATCCGGGCGCCGGACCGGATGTCCGGCGGCCCTCGTCATCACGTTGCTCTTCAGGAGGATGTGGTCATGAGAACCTACGACTTCGCGCCGCTCTACCGTTCCACCGTGGGCTTCGACCGCCTGTTCTCGATGCTCGACCAGGCCGCCAGGGTCGAGCCGTCCACCCAATGGCCGCCCTACGACATCGAGAAGGCCGGCGAGAACGCGTACCGCATCACCATGGCGGTCGCCGGCTTCACGCCCGACGAGATCGAGCTGACGCAGCACGACACCGCGCTGACCGTGACCGGCCAGAAGAAGGACAAGGACGGGCCGCGCGAGTACCTGCACCGCGGCATCGCGGCGCGCGCCTTCCGCCAGACCTTCAACCTCGCCGACCACGTGACGGTCACGGGTGCCGTCCTGGCGCACGGCCTGCTCGCCGTGGAACTCAGGCGCGAGGTGCCCGAGGCGCTCAAGCCGCGCCGCATCGCCATCGGCGGCACGCAGACCGCCGCCGGGCAGGACAACGCGTCGCCCCAGGTCGTGGACCGGGGCGAGGACGCGGCGAAGGCCGCCTGAGCCGCGCGGCACCCCAACGACCGACGACGGTCCCGGAGCCATGCGGGCCTCCGGGGCCGATAACCCTCTTCGTGCAACCACTCGCACCATCAGGGAGACCGACCCGTGTCGACGATGGAGACGCACCCAACCCATGCCGGCCCCATGAACCCGTCCGCCGGCCGAGCCGCATCGTTCGAGGCCTGGCAGGCGCGCGTCGCGCCGGGCGACGTGTTCCGGCATCCGCGGGAGGTTCTGGCCCACCCGAACCTGTCCCGCGGCGAGAAGCGCGCGATCCTGGCGTCCTGGGCCTCGGACGCCTGCGCCGTGGAGAACGCACCGGGTCTGCGTTGCCTCTCAGGCTGCAGGGCCGAGCCGGTGTCGGTGGACGCCGTGCTGGCCGCCCTGGCACGGCTCGACCGCCAGACCGTCGCGCCGCGGCCGAAGCCGGCTGCGCCCCGGGGCCGCTCCGTCCTGCATCGGTACGTGCGCCCGCGACGTCGTGACGACGACGACGACCCGCCGCCCTGCCCGGCTGTGGCGATGCCGCGCCCGCGCGTGCCGCCCGGTGCCGCGGCGCTCGTACCCTGCCTCACGGCCTGAAGAGGGCGCCGCGGCCGGTGCATCGGGCCCGGCCGCGGCGCCCACCCCGAGATGGGGGCGGCCGTGCGGGACCTCGTTCGCCGGGCCGGTCGAGGCCGGACCCGCGCGCGGGCCGCCGGGGGCTGGAATGCGTCGGAGGCCGCCTCGGCCCTCAGGTCATGCCAAGCGCCTGCATGTAGAGCTCTAGGATGGCCTCCTGCTCCTGCCGCTCGGAATGATCCTGCTTTCTGATCTTCAGGATGGCTCGGACGGCCTTCGCGTCGAAGCCGCGGCCTTTCAGCTCGGCAAACACGTCGCGGATATCCCCTTTCAGGCCCTCCGCCTCCTCGTTGAGGCGTTCGATCCTCTCGATGAACTGCCTGAGCTCGTCGGCGGCGACGCCTTCCGAGGAGGAGATGTCAGGACCTTTCGGCATCGAATGGGCGTTCATGAAAATCCTCGTCGGCGCTCGGGGCGCGCGCCCCCGCGATCACGGATCGCCCGGGGCCGTCCCATCCTGGCACTGACCCGAGTGGTAGACGAGCGACGTTACCGGAAGCTTGAGGCCGGCCCTCCGCGCCGGTGCCGGCCCTCCGCGCCGGTGCCGCCTCAGTGCTGCGGCGGGGTCTTGGCGAAGGCTGCCTGCTGCTCGGGGCTGGCCTCGGTCTGGTGGCGCGCCTTCCACTCGGCGTAGGGCATGCCGTAGACCTGCTCGCGGCTCTCGTCCTTCGAGAGCGGCACGCCGCGCTCGTCGGCCGCGTCCTTCAGCCAGTTCGACAGGCAGTTCCGGCAGAAGCCCGCGAGGTTCATCAGGTCGATGTTCTGCACGTCGGCGCGCCCGCGCAGGTGGCCGACGAGGCGGCGGAAGACGGCGGCCTCCAGCTCGGTCTGGGTCTTCGGGTCGATCTCGCTCATGGCGCCTTCCTGTGAGAGGTCTCCCCCTCAGGTCGGGGGAAGCCGCCCCGGCGTCAAGCGGCGCGGGCGGGCAGCAGCGGCGCGAGACAGCGGGCGAAGCGCTCGGCCCATTCCGCCTGCCCCGCCTCTCCGGCGATGAGATCCTGCCGGATCTCGACCAGCGCGTTCGGGAGGCCCCGGGCCGTGGCGTGGCGGTCGATCGTGTCGCCCGGCAGGCCGCCGCCGTAGGGCTCGTTGTCGCCGACGGTCAGCCCGGCCGGGTCGGCCCGCAGGGCGTCGATCAGCGGGCGGCTCAGGCGCTCGTCGCGGTCGTAAAGGATCCCGACCTGCCAGGGCCGGGCGACGCCCCGCCAGTAGGGCGTGAAGCTGTGGATCGTCACGATCGCCGGCGCGAGGCCGGCAGCCTCGGCCGCCGCCACGGCCGCGTCGATCGCGGCGTCGAACGGGTCGTAGAAGCGGGCGAGCCGGGCCGCCTTGCCGGCCGCGTCGATGCGGGCGTTGCCCGGCACGACGGCGCCGTCCGAGAGCCGCATCACCAGGGTCGGGTCGGAGCGGCCCCGGTTCGGGTCGATGATCAGGCGCGAGAAGTTCGTGAGGATCGCGGGCGCGCCGAGCAGCGCCGCGAGGCCGCGCGTGACCCCCGCCGCGCCGATGTCGTAGGCGATGTGCCGGCCGAACTCCGCCTCCGCCACGCCGAGCGCGATGTCGGGCGGCACGTGGTTCGAGGCGTGGTCGCAGGCGAGGATCAGGCCGCCGGCCGGATCCCCCGGGACGATCTCGACCGGGTGGGGTGTCGCGCTGTCGGTGCGGGTGGGGGCGTTCACGGGGCCGGTCGGTTCCTCGGATGGGGCGGGAGAGGATCGCGCAAGCTTGAGCCTTGCCGTCGGGCCCGGGCTCGGGCAAGCACGTATCAAGGATCGTGCGCCCCCGGCAAGAATCGGGCCCCGCCTGCCCCTCGCCTCGCGCGGCGCCGGGTCGGTGGAGAAGAGACCGCACGCGAGAGACGAACAGGCGAGGAGCCCCGCGATGACCGCCCCCACCGATCCGGCCGTGCAACAGGCCCGCACCCTGCTCGACCGCTTCCTCGCGGCCGGCATCGCGGCGGCCCATCCGGAGAAGTGTCTGCGCGCGCACCTGCCGCAGCCGGCGCCGGGGCGGCTGATCATCCTGGGCGCGGGCAAGGCCGGCGGCAGCATGGCGGCGGTGGCGAGCCGGTTCTACCGCGAGGAGCACGGGGTGCCCGAGGCGCGCATCCTCGGCCTCGCGGTCGCCCGCCACGGCTATGGGCAGGAGGCGCCCGGCATCCGCATGGTCGAGGCCGGCCACCCGGTGCCGGACGAGGCCGGCATCGCGGCGACCAGGGAGGCGCTGAGCATCGCCGCGCAAGCCGGGCCGGAGGACGAGGTGCTGGTCCTCCTCTCCGGCGGCGGCTCGGCCAACTGGATCGCCCCGGCCGGCGACCTCACACTCACCGAGAAGCAGGCCATCACCCGGGCGCTGCTGCGCTCCGGCGCGCCCATCGGCGAGATCAACACGGTGCGCAAGCACCTCTCGCGCATCAAGGGCGGGCGCCTCGCGCTCGCCGCCCGCAACGCCCGCTCGATCCTGACGCTCGCGATCTCCGACGTGCCCTTCGACGATCCGGCGGTGATCGCCTCGGGCCCGACCGTGCCGGACCCCTCGACCCTCGAACAGGCCCGCGCCATCTGCGAGCGGCGGGGCATCCCCCTGCCCGAGACGGCGGTTCGCCTCCTCAACGACCCGAACAACGAGACCCCGAAGGCGGGCGACCCGGCCTTCGCGCGGGCCGAGTACCGCATCATCGCCCGGCCGATCGACGCGCTGGAAGCGGCCGCCGCCGCCGCGCGCGAGGCGGGCTACGAGCCGGTGATGCTGGGCGCCGACCTCGAGGGCGAGGCGCGCGAGGTCGCGGCCGAGCACGCCGATCTTGCCCGCAAGGCGAAGGCCGAGGGGCGCCGGGTCGCGCTGATCTCCGGCGGTGAGCTGACCGTCACGATCCGGGGCGAGGGTCACGGCGGGCCGAACCAGGAATACGCGCTGGCGCTCGCCATAGCGCTCGACGGTGAGCCCGGCATCCGCGGCATCGCGGCCGACACCGACGGCACCGACGGCGGGCGTGGGGAGGCCACCGACCCGGCCGGCGGCCTCGTGGACGAGACGACGCTGGCGCGGGCGCGTGCCGCCGGCCTCGATCCGGCCGCGATGCTCGCCGACAACGACTCGACCCGCTTCTTCGAGACCCTCGGCGACCTCGTCCGCCCCGGCCCCACCCGCACCAATGTCAACGACTGCCGCATCATCCTCGTCGATTAGCTTTTTGGGACCCGTGCCGGCCTGTCTGCGTCGCGGTGCGGGGGGCCTCCTGCTGGCGACCTGCGGGCTGCTGCTCGCCGCCGTGCCCGCGTGGGCGGACCTGCGCCTGTGCAACCTCACGCCCAGCAAGGTCGGCATCGCGCTGGGCTACCGCGACCCGCAGGGCTGGGTGACGGAGGGCTGGTGGGACCTCGCGCCGAAGGGCTGCGAGACCCTGCTGCGCGGGTCGCTGGCGGCGCGCTTCTACTACGTGTTCGCGGTCGACTACACGCGGGGCGGCGAGTGGAGCGGGCGCTCGCTGATGTGCACCCGCGATTCCGAATTCACGATCCGGGGTGTCGAGGATTGCCTAGCCCGCGGCTACGACCGCAACGGCTTCTTCGAGGTCGATACCGGCGAGCAGAAGAGCTGGACGATCCAGCTCAGCGACCCGAACCAGCCGGTCGCGCCCCAACCCTGAGGCGCCGGAACGGTCCGGCCGGGTTGCGTGTTCCGGGGCACGCTCCATCCGGAAGATGATCCGTGCCCCCCAGCCTCCGCATCCTCGCCCTCTGCGCCCTCTGCCTCGCCCCCGTCCAGGGCACGTTCGCGCAGCAGGCCGCTCCGTCGGCGGATGCAGGCGTGGAGGTCGAGGATCCGCGGCCCGGCCCGCCCCCGCCGCTCCCCGATCTCGCCGACCCGAACGGACGTACGGCTGAGTCGCTCGGCGAGCCGGGCTCGGACTCCGGGATCCCGAAGGCCCTGCGCGGCTCGGCCGCCAAGGCGGGCGGCCCGGTCAACGACCTCAACCCGAGCGGACGGCCGGAGGAGCCGCCGCTCCCGAAGGCCGACCTCGCCGCGGTGCTGGCCGGGAAGGCCCTGTTCCACGGCAACTATTGCGGGGCTGGCCAGCAGGGCGAGGGATTGCCGCCGACCGACGCCCTCGACGCCGCCTGCCAGCGCCACGACGCCTGCTACGACGCGGCCGGCCACCGGTCCTGCGCCTGCGACGCGGTGCTCAAGCGCGAGGCAGCGGCCGTCTCCGAGCGGCCGGGCGTGTCGCGCCAGGTGCGCGAGCGGGCGCTGAGCGTCGTCGAGGCCGCCGATGCGATGAACTGCCAGCGGCCCTGAAGACGACCCCCCATCCGTCAGGCCTCGCAGGCGGAGGCGGTCGAGGGTCGGGCGGGCCCCGCTGGCCGTGCCGGGTCGCGGGTCTGCAGGGCGGGATCGGCCAGGGCGCCGGCTCGGTCGCCGTCGATCCTCAGTAGCACACCTTTCCGGTCTCGGTCTGACCGGTCGGAAGGCCCACGACGTTGACCTGCCCGATCTGGCGTGGACGCGTGAAGTTCGACCGCACCATGTTGATCCTGCCGACGATGCTCGATCCCAGCAGGGGGACGTAGCCGAAGGAGACATCGGAGACGATGAGATAGATCGGATGGGGAAGAGCCGATCCGTTCTGCAGCAGGGATTGCGGGATCTGGGACGCGGAGAAGCTCTGAGCGGCCGTGCCCGAAAGATTCACGGCGCAGGGTCGCAGGACGCCGTTGCTGGTGTAGCTCCAGCGCGTCTTGGCGATGCAGCAGGAACCGCTCGGACTGTTCGTGATGTCGATCGCGCTGATCGTCAATCCGAAATTGCTGATGTTCTTCGGGGCCATGATGGACTGGGCGCCGCTCGCGATCTCCGAGAGCTTGGATGCCGCGATCGCATCGGACGGTATCGGATAGGAGGAGGTCTGGTCCTGCGCCGGCTCCTGCGCGACGATGTTCGCAGTCATGTACGAGAGCGCATTCACCTTCTTGGCGGTGATCGATACGTCCGAGACGATGGCGGCTCCGATATAGATGAACAGGAGCACGGGGAAGATGAGGGCGAACTCGACCGTGATCGATCCCGCGCGGCTCGGCGCGAACGCGGCCCAGGCGTGGCGCGCGCGCATCCTCAGCACCCGGACGGGGGAACGTAGGATCCGAACGGCTCGATCATGAAGATCGCGGATCCCGACAGGATGCGGAACCATCCCGTGCGGTTGGGGACGTCGTTCGCCAGCCCGACCGACCGGTTGAAGATGTTGACCGGGAAGATGGTCGGCAGGGGATAGGTAACACGCATCACGACGGTCGTGCCCCCCTGCCCGGGGCAGAATTTATTGCTCGCACTCTTATAGACGTCGTTCGTCACATTGATCGCGTTCAAAGAAGAGGCTGGTCGAACATCGATGGCAAGACGGTTGCAATCGAAGTTCGACGGGATGAGCCTCTTCCCGTTGGAAGCGCACAGGTAGGTGTCTCTGAAGGAGACGGCATCATTGATCGATGTATTGTTCTGGATGGATCCGATCGCCATCGTGCGGGCGACCTGATCGACGGCCTCGGCGAGCGCCGCCTGCTGGAAATGCGTGTAGCCGACTTCGAGCGTAGCGAATACGATGCCCAGGAAGGGTGTTGCCAGCAGGCCGAATTCGACGGCGGATGTTCCCCGATTGTTGAAGAAGAAGCGTTTCAACAGTTTCGGGCGGCCTTTCCATCGCCAGGGCATGGGCTACACACAGATCTCGCGCACGATGTTGCGTGCGGCTGGAAAATGAGCCGGACTCATTTCAAAACTGTTTACGCCCTTCGGGTATCGATATCCGCCTGAACAGGCGCGGTATCGGAACAATCGATGGTCGAGTCTCGGGGATGTTTTGACAAACGGAAGTTGAATATTGCATTTCTGTCGCGCGGCGTGCGAGCGCTCGTGGGGCGTTTCGCGCGCGACGGCCGAGCTTCGCTCGCGATCAGCGCCGCCCTCATGATGGGGGCGATCCTGGGTCTCGCGGGGCTCTCGATCGATGTCACCCTGTTGTCGACGCTCCGGTCGCGGGTCCAGGCGGCCGTCGATGCCGCGACGGTCACTGGATCGCGCAACCTGCTGGATTACGTGGCCGTCAACGGCTTCGGCTCGGTCGGTCGGTACTATCCGACGATTCAGACCCAGACGGTGAACGCCATACAAGCCAATCTGCAGCTCGAGAAGAACCTTTCCAATATCGTGATCGGTCTACCGAGCGTGATCTACAATCAGAATTCCGGGACGGTTTCCGCCGGCGTCGATGCAACATACAATCCCATTTTCATGAAACTATTTGGCTTCAAGGCGATGCCGATCCGCGCATCGTCGACGTCCACATCGAAGAGTCTTATAAAATATTTCCAGATTGTTTTCTTGGTCGATGTCTCGCAGTCGATGGCTGTGGGAGGTACCGTTGCCGACATCAAGAAGACGAAGGACAGTTTTGGCTGTACGTTCGCGTGTCATCAATTAGGGGACGACACCTTGACGAAAGGGCGTATGCGGGGCATCGTGTTCAAGATGGATTACGCGAAGACTGCGATCGCGAATTTCTTATCGCAGATGCAATCCATCAGCGGATCGAATGCCAGCGCCTTCTACTCCGCCGCGATTTATACCTTCTCCGACAAGCTGCGAACGCTCATCGAGCCGACATCCATGCTGTCGGACGTGACGCGGGCCGCGGCGTGGCTGGATGTCGAGCTGCTGGCTACAGCCCCCTACAAGTCGGTGATCGGGCATACGAATATCACGGCGGCCTTGTCGAGCCTCGCCCAGACCTTGCCGAAGCTGGGAGGCGACGGGTCGTCCAGCACTTCTCCGCAGACGATCCTCGTTCTCATCACGGATGGCGCACAGGATCTGATCGGATCTGAACTATGGGCCGGCTACAGTGACGGGAACTGGGCGGATAGCTGCGCGGCATTCAAGGCGAAGAACGCGATCATTTATGCAATCAATACCTACTACTATCCGTATACCGACGATGGGGGGTACTACAATAAGTTTGTCAGCCCCTTCGCGAGCCAGATTCAGGCCGCGTTTCCGAAATGCGTGAGCGCGCCGTCCAATGCGATCCTGGCCTCGGACGGTCCGGGCATAACCGCGGCCGTCAACCGGCTCTTCCAGAAGATCACGAGCTCGATACGCGTCTCGAACTGAGGCGGTCGCGATGCCGACGGCCTCAGTTCGACACGGCGGCGGGCGAGGCGGGACGGCGTCCGAGGGGCGGCAGCCGATCCCGTCCGATCGCCGCCGCGCGAAGCCTGATCGAGGGCTGCCGCGATCGGCCGTCGCGCGTCGCGGCATCCGGCCGCGAGGCGCCCTCGAGCGCTGTAATTCCTCAACGAAGTTTGTCCTGATTTCGGGGGCCGCCCGAGGGACCTCCTCAATCGAATTTAACTCGACTCTCTTAGAACATTGCCCTTGCGTGCTGCTGCTCTCAAAGAACTTTGACTTTGATGACAATCGGCCTCTGCAGCCCTCCTAGTCGCGCGCTCATGCGTTCGGCACGATAGCACAACGTAGGGCTCTCCTGCGCTCCGATGAGGGGCGGAGCTTGGGGAGTTGGCGGGCTCCCATGAGGCTGCACTCACGCCAGCGTAAGGCCATCTGAGTGCAAGGGGACGCCAGGGACGGATTGCGGCACCCAGGGCGACCGGTTTCGACACCGCCACGGCCCGAACTTGCTCGCTGCGCCGGATCGATCGGGGCCTCGACATCTCCCGACGAGCTGGGTCGGCTTCAACCACAACGTCGAACCTTGTCGCGCATCCGCGGCGGGACCGCAGGCTCCGCGACGTCGTCCGGGACGCGGCCCCATGACAATTCGTTCGCACTTCGCCGGCCTGGTTGAGCAACCCAACCGCCGGGATGGGGGCCGCGCAAGAATGATCGGAGAAGCCGGGCGTGCCCCCCACCCTCCGGCGGGATAAATTCTCTAGAAAGCCTGTCCTGATTTTGGCGTGCGCTGAAGGCGCGCTCTCAACAAAGTTTGTCTCGATTGCCAGAGAAGGCTGAACTTCGTGGGGTTTGTCGCGATCAGGCCAGCGCGTCGCGGCTGCACGGAGGGCGTGAACGGGGCCTTCCGAACGCCTCTGGCAGCCCCCGTCTGGCCCGCCTCCGGTGACGGACGGGATGCGCTGGGTCGAACGCGCCTCCACGAGCGTCCGCGAGCCCAGGAGCCAGGCGCGGAAGCGATCTGTCGGCCGCGCTCGGTCGGGACAGGAGCCGTGACTGACCCCGCTTCACGAACCCGAAAAGGCCGTCGTGCCTGCGCCTGCGGGGGCGGGAACCGGAACTGGGGCCAGAATCGACCGGCGGGCGGGATCGACTTCGGGTGAAGCTGCCATCCCGATGGCTCTCGCGGGCCCGCCCTATCGGTCCGCCCCACTTTGCTTTCGGCAAGGCTGCAAGGACAATGCCGACGTGGCGGATTCGCGACGGCCGGAGCCGCAGAGGAAGACAGCACGTGCGCGTACAACCTCTTGACCTGACGACCGACGGTGACCCGCACCCGATCAAGAGGCTTGCCCGCCTTGCGCTGCCCGAACCGCTCCGTGAGGCGGATGTCGCAGAGGATTTCGACCGTTGGATACGCGACAACGTCCCGAGCGAGAGGGACCGGATCGGCATGTTCGACCGGTTCGGAACACCGCCGCTGACGCAGCGCGAGCACGCCTTGTTCACGCTGCTGTCGATCCTGGCGATCGAGCACGGCGCCTGGCCGCTGGAAGAAGGATGCGGTCGGGCAATCCGGTGCCTGGAGGAGATCCAACGCCACTGGGCGCCCTCCGACCCAGTATCCTCATACCTTCGAGGGAAGGCCGCCGCGTTCGTCGCCCAAGGCTTTCGATGCGCGCGCGGCGAACCCGGGCGCCTGTTGTCGTTCCTGAACGGCGCGCCGCTCCGGGTCTGCGGGGACGGTACGGCGGCGCTGGCCTTCGGCGTGACCGCGCCGGTCAGCGACCTCATCTTCGATTTCAGGGACGACGCCTTTGCGCTCCACAGCCTGCGTTCCATGGTCGAAGGCGACCGAACCGCGTTCGACGCCGCCGTCCTCGCTCAAGCGGAAATCCTTGCTCCCGCGATCGAACGGGGGGTAGCCCGCCTCTTCGAGCGCTGCGCACCGCCCCCGGGAGACTACCTCGCCGCCTTCCGGGACGTTCTGTCCGACGAGAGGTGGCTCCCAACGCTGCTCGGGAAGCTTGAGGGCCGTGCCGACCTGCGGGACAGGGTTGGCGGCATGCCAGCCGCTGCGGAATGGCTGCGGGCCATCGCCGGCGCACGCGCCTGGAAAGCCAACGACATCCGGCGTCTCGTTCGGCTCGAACCGCTCTTCGAGGACGATCCAGAGGCCTTCATGGCGGCAATCGTCTCGGGTGTCCGCGCCTTGGAGGGCTCGGAGCCGGCAAGCGCGGTGTTCGCTGCCTTGAGCCTCCTGCACCTCGCGCGCCGGCGTCGCGCGGTCCGCTCGGAGTTGGCCGACGCCGAGCGAGAGGAGGCCTTCGTCTTGGCGCTACGGGATCTTCCGTCAGGGGAAATGATCGTCCGTTTGCACGCCCAGCTTGCCGACCTGCCCATGGATATCCCAGGCGCCCGCGCCGTGTGGCGCCATTTGGGCAACGCGGAGAAGGGCCTGTGGCAGTGGCGGATCCGAGCGGTCGTCGGCGACGACCGAGCCCTGCGGCGCGGCTTGGCCGAGTTCCTTCTCGCCTGGATGTCGCAGGACGTCTACCGCGACGTCGAGCGCCTGGTCGTCGATCTCTTGCCGCCCGCGCAGGAACTGGACGTCCTCCGCACGCTGGCCCAATCGTGCGACCGGCTCACCTCGCTGCGCGCGGGTTGCCTCGCCCGAGAGATGACCTTCGGCCTGCCGGACTGAACGGTCTCACCAACCGGGCGCAAACGGGTCGCCCGGACTTCCCGCCTCGTCGCGGCGGTGCGCGGCATGACGCCTGGACGGAAAGGACGAGACCCGTCCGTCCCCGTACCCCAGGCTGGCGGTCGCATCGATGAAGTCGCGGAGCGCGAGCCTTCCCGTCCGGTCGATGGCGATGATGTCGGCCGCCAAGGGTTGCCTGCGGTCGTCCGAGAGAGCCTCGGCGGCGGTCTCGGCGTCCGGGAAGAGACGCCCCAACGACAGGTCGCGGCCGGAGGACATGGCGATGCTGACGAACGACGCGAAATCCCACCCGGGCGAGCGCTCGCCGCCATAGGCGTCGACCTGCCCGAAGGCCGGCGCCTGACCGTGGGCCCAGACATCGTGGAACACCTCGGTCGCCGGCATGACGGTCGTGATGAAGGCCCCCTTCCTCGCCCAGGCCGGGTAGAAGAGGTACCAGCCCATCCCGGTCGAGAGGAACGTGTCGAGCTGCCGTCCCTCGTTCCTCCCGACGTCGGTCAAGCCCGTCGCGGTCGCGTTCTTGGCTTGGAAGAGGACGATCCGGTACATCGGGCGCCCGAGGACGTGCACGCCGGCGACGACCGCGAGGTCCGCCGCGAGAAGATCCCGGCCCTCCAGCATGGAGGCGGTGCCGAGGTCGAGCGTGTATGTTTCCGGCAGGCCGGCTCCCGCCTCGTCCATGGCCGGGATCACACGGTGCTCGACCGCGCTTTGGATGTAATGGAGCACCGCTTCCGTCTTGAGCGGCTCGGGCTTGCAGCGTCCGCGACGGAGGGCGACTTCCAAGCCGTACTGCAGGGCCGTGAACAGAATGGCCTGAACCGGGTCGGCCCAGTATCTGGGCGACATCGCGAGCAGCTGTGCGACGAGATGGTGCCGCCCTTCCTCCGCGGCTCGATCCGGATCGAACGCTCCCGCCCCGAGGCCGAGCGTCGGGGCAAGTTGACGCCAGCCGACGCCACGCGACGTCACTTCGCCGGTCGATGCCATCGCTCCCAGGCCTCGCCGGGTGTCCTCGGCCAGGCTCGGCCGGACGCCACCGGCGTACAACCGCTCCAGGGCTGCCAGGAGGACGCCCCGCTGCCGCGGGCTCAACCTCGCGGGTAGGGATGCGATGCCGGCGAGCTTCCCAAGGGCGACCGTGGTGCGCAGGCGGCCGAATGCCCGGATGACCGGGTGGTCGGTTTGCCATGCGTCTGATTTGTCCCAGTCGTGGAAATCGGCAGCCATCGCGTCGCTCTCAGTGAGGCGCGAGGGGATAGCCGACCCGGTCCCTGCGGGCCAGGGATTGCCGCGCAACTTCCCCGAGGGATGCCCCGAGGCGTCGGCTCCCAAGGGCGGGCATCCCGTCGGTCCGCGGTGACCATCAAGCCCTGCGCGGGCTCCATGGCGGCGCGCTCGCACGATGGAGTGCGCCCTGTTTGGATAGGTGACGAGCCGGTGCACGTGGCCATCCTCGCCCGGCACTCGACAGCGAGAGAAGCTCGACGCCGTCCCGTTCGCCGAACCGGGTCACCTCGGCTGGCACATCAGCGTCGCGCAGCTCACCCCTGAAAGTGCGCGCGTGCCGATGCCGCAACCGGCCGATCGGGCGGTCGTCGCGGAAAGGGCTCATGCCCGCACTCGACCCACCTCATCGGGCGGTGTCAGGCGCCGGCGTCGCCGCCCGGATGCCCGACCATGCACCCGGCGCACCAGACCGAATTCCTCTCGGCAAGCGAGCCTCGCTATGCGCATCCACGGCGCGCCAACTCGCCGCGGTAGCCGCCGGCATATTGGCCCTTGCCATCCGGCCTGCAGCGGCTCCGAACATCGCTCCTTCGCTGTGTCGGCAGAAGGCTCCCGGTCGGGGTGCTGACCGACACTCCCAGACGCCGCTCCATCCCCGCACGCGGGCCCCCTGCCTGTTGCCCACTGGCATTGTACGGGGCACCCCCTTGCGCGAGGGCCGACGCGTAAAGAGCGGCGCTCGCAGCAGCGGCAAACAGGATCGTTTTCATATTCACCTCCGCAATCGACGATGGGGCGCGTACGTCTCGCCGTTTTCTTTGGATTTCGTCCCGCGGATCGCGGTGGTTACACGTCCGCGGATGTCCATGGCTTGTGACCGCGCGTGGCGTCCGATGCCGTGGACGTTCCGCCGCTCCCGAGCGAGGCGGAGCGATGATGCCGGACGAAGCGACGGTAGCGGTCGATCAGCCCGGCCCTTGGCTTCGCCCCCCGTCCGCGCCTTCGCCACCACGGTGGCGGCTCTACGATCGCCAGGCCAGCGCTCTCGCCCACTGGGCGGGGCTCGCCGCCCGGGGCTTGGAACGGCCGATCCGGCGTGGGCCGGCGGGCCAAGCTATCGCGAAAGCTTGTCCCGATTTCCGGCCTCGCCGAAGGAACGCTCTCAACACAATTTGTCCTGACTTCCCGGGAAGCCTGTCCTTCGAGCGAGCCCGGCTGCCGGACCATGTCTGGGCGTGGCCCGCGGACGGGCGACGCTCGATGGGCGTGGACGTCCTATCAGCTCCGGCGCCGCCCCTTCCCGGGAGGGCCGACCCGGACGGCCTGCCGTGACCGGCCCCGCTCGGCGCCCGCCCCGAGGTCCGCCCCGGAGCCCGGCGAAGGGCCCGCCTGCCGTCGGCTCTTCCGCCTCATCCGCCGGCGTCGCGGCACTTCGCGCCGTGCCGCCGAGATCGGCCTCGACACCACCTCGCTCAGGGGCCGCCCGACGCTCCGGGCGCCTCGCCGCCCGGAGCGCGCCGCCCCGGAAAACGGTCCCGCGGGCCCGAGCGATCACGGCGTCGGCAGGTCACCCCGCCGCGTTCCGGCCCCAGAGGTGCTCGGCCGCCGCGTCCGATTCGGGCTTGGAGCAGAACTCGCAGTGCGGATCGCGCGCCCGCCGCAGCCGGCGCCGCCCGATGGGGGCCTTCCAGGGATCGACGGCCCAATAGTTGGTCGCCGCCGCCCCCGCGTTCGAGCGCAGAAGTTCGACCACCAGCAAGGCGCCGGCCATGCTCGACACGAACGCGAACGGGGCGAGCACCTGCCTGCCTTCCGGTGTCAGCAGTGTCTGTGCGGCGCAGAGCTGCTTGAAGAGGCTGTCATAGGCCGTGCCCACGATCCCCGCGGGATCGATCTGGGGATGGGCCCGATGGATCCGCCCGGCGGCCTCGGCCGAGATGAAACCCTCCCTGACCGCGGCGAGGTCGACGCCCAGCCCATCCGCGATCGAGCGCTCCCGCGCGTGCTCGTCGGGAACGTGACGGTAGATGCAGGCCATGCAGGCATCCTGCGTGGGCTGCCGGTGCGAGTGCACGACGACGCCGCGCACGTCGGTCGTGGACGCGTCGAGGACCCGGCCCGGAAGCTCCTTCTGGATCCCGCGCCGCGCGCGCCTGCTGTCGACCGTGACGATGGCCGTGGCGGGCGGCCCCGCGGATTTGCAATAGGCCGAGAAGTCCTGGACGAGTGGTTCGAACGCGAGCTCGGGGAAGTCGGCCGCGGCGCGCTCGGCGAGCGCGACGGCCTTGTCGCGGCCGACATCCTCGTCGCCCAGGTAGAGGCAGCGGTTGGGATTGCCTGAGCCTACCGTTTTCGGGTCGACGATGCGGAGGCGGCCGACGGCGCGCAGGTGGCGCAGGGCGCGAACGAAGCCGTGGGCCACGGCGCCGGCGCCGACGAGCACGGCGTCCGAGAGATCGACGGTCGTCGCGAGCGCCGCGTCCGGCACGCCGAGCTGGTCGAAGTCCAGCCGGAGCGGGTAGGCGACGGCCGGAAGTGCCGGGTCGTCGAGCAGCATCCGCAGGGTCGCGGCGGCCGCCGGGCATGCGGCGACGGCGGCCAGCAGGGGATGGGGCGGCGGGCCGCCCGTCCGCCCGACGGGGCGGACATCGACGGTGGCGCCGCCGGCGTCGATGGCGGCGTGCAGCCGGGGCAGGTCCGTCCGCGCGGCCGCCTCGCCGATGACGAGTTCGAGCTGCGCCTCCTCGGCCGGCGAGGTCACCACGCCGACGGTCCGCGCGAGCAGGGCCGCCACTTCCGCCGCCCAGGCGGCGTCCGCGCCGCCGGGAGGAGCGGTGACCAGAACCGCCCGGTTGAGGCGCTCGGACGCGTCGTCCTCGTCGCTTCCGAGGATGGCGGCCAGCATCCGGGCGTTCTCTTGGGCGGGCGTGATCATGGCGTCACCTCGATGCGGATGCGCTCGCCCGGCCGGCGCACATGCTCCCACAGTCCAGCGTCCGAGAGCTCGTAGACCATCGCCTCCTCCAGGAAGGTCCCGGGCGTCGCCGTCGCGGCGAAGCGCGGCAGCACCAGGGAGAGGGCCCCGCGATGCCGGACGATGGCCCAGGCGTCGTCCGCCTCGGAATGGAACGCCCTGCCCGGATGGGTATGGACCTGGGCGACGATCTTGAGACGGTGGGCGCGAAGGTGCCCCATCAGCGCGCGCATGCTCGCGGGCGGCAGGTGGAAGTAGTCCTCGGCGGTGGCCTGCTCGGGTTCGTAGACCTCCTGCACGGGCGTCGGCGCCGCCGAGGCCGAGCGCGCGAGCCAGAGCACGGCGCGCTCCTCGCCGCGCCGCCCCCCGACGCGGAGGCGGTCGAGGGTTTCCGCGAGGATGGCGGCGGTGCAAGCGACGGCTGTCATCCGACCGCCCTCTTCCAGCAGCGCCAGATCTGGTCGAGGATGCCGAGCAGATCCAGGCCGGACTGGCCGCGGTAACCGTCCCACCGCTCGCCGACATGGCTGAAGTGGGTGTGGTACTCGCGCGTTCCGCGCATGCAGACGAACATGCGGCCGGTCACGGGATGGGGACTGGGGTGGAAGATGCCGCCGGCCCCGGGGGGAGCCTGCGAGAGGTGTTGCCCGGCGGCGTCGAGCAGTTCGACCGACGGGGGGAGGTCGTCCCAATCGACGCAGGTGAAACGGAGCCTCAGGGGCGCGGCGGTCGGATGCCCGAGGATCACGTCGAGCACGGGATACTCCGCCTGAAGGACCGTCCAGTTGCGGTGGGCCGCGGTTCGGGAATCGAGGCGGCGCACGTCGCGCTCGAACGCGGCCCGGGAGAGCAGCTCAAGCACGGGCGCCCCCACCGCCCTCGCGGGGCCCCCACTCGATCTCGACCTCGCCGGAGAGCCCGTTCCCGGCAAAGGAGGCGGACGGATCGATGTCGCGGTTGCCGACGGTCGTGATCCACGTCGCGGTGTCGCCGAGCTCCAGCTTGCGCGCGGCGCGGACCAGCACGTCCGCGACCGGCGTCGTCGCGGGAACCCGCACCGCCCCCTCGGCCGGGAAAACGCCGCTCGTGGTGAACACGGTCACCAGCACGAAGTCCGGCCGTTGCGCGCGCCGCGAGACGATGTGCTCGACGCCGCGAGTCTCGAACGACACCGCGCCGCCGGGCCGCAGGATCTTGTCGGGCTCGTCCTCGCGCTCCAGCACGAGGTCGTGGCCTGCCGGGACGTGCAGGATGGCGAGGAGCTCGTCGACCTCGATCCGGCCGTCACCCCAGACCTGGCCGACCTCGTCCACCGTGAAGGAGAAGCTGCGGTCGCTGCGGAAGCCGCGAAACGCGCCGCCTTCCTCGGCGACGAGGTCGACCTTGTCGTCCGTGCCCACGAGGTGGGTGCGGCCGCCCCGGACCAGGATGAGCTGGTGCTCGCTCGCGGGCAAGAGGCCGGCCCTGGTGAGGACCTCACGCCCGGTGACCTCGCCGTCGTCGAAGCGAACCGGGGCGCCGTTCACCGGGAACACGAAGCTGCGGGCCCGCGCGTTATCCATAACCTTCATCCTCGTCTCCACCTGCTGGCGCGCGCCGACGTTCCCGTACACACTCTTGACGGACGACGGCCTTGGACTAAAAGACGCTTTCAGTCTCGGCTGGGACTGTATGTATCTGGACTAGGTCGGCCGTCAAGTCCGATTCTGGACCAGGGAGGGGTTGATGACGAATTCTGCCCACGGCGCCCGGAACGAGGCTGGGTCGTCGCGGCTCCCTGTGGAGCTCGAAGCGTTCTTCGCGATGGCCGACAGGTGGCACCTGAGCGCCGACGAGCAGATCGCGCTTCTCGGTTCGCCGGCGCGGTCGACGTTTTTCAAGTGGAAGAAGGAAGGGGGCAGCATCCCGCCGGACACGACGGAGCGGGTGTCTCACCTTCTCTCGATCTGGAAGGCGCTGCGCATCCTGTTTACCGTAGACGAGCGTGGGGACGAGTGGATCAGGGCGCCGAACGAGTATTTCGATGGGGCGAGCGCGCTCGACGTCATGCTCTCGGGGAAATTCGCGGACTTGTACAAGGTCCGCATCTACCTGGATGCTCAGCGTGGCGGCTGAAGATTTTTCCCTGACGACGTGGAAGGGTGACGCGTTCCGCTTGATCCCGTCCCGGTTTCCGCCCGTGTCCGTCTATGACGGGCTCGTGGCCGACGGCAGGGTCGAGGCCCTCGTCGCGGTCGAGGACATCACGAACCCGCGCCTCCGCTCGATTGACCGCCTCGCGCGGCTCCGACCCGGGGTCCCGGCCGATGCCCCGAGGCTGCAGAACTGGAACCACGCGCCCTTCGCCTACGGCAACCCGGAGGGCAGCCGCTTCTTCGATCACCTGAGGCCGTGCCTGGAACTGGCTGCGGACCGCCAGACCGCGCTCGCCGTGTCGGTGGCGCGTCGCGAGAGGTTTCTCGCCCGGACCCGTGAGGCGCCCATCGGCCTCGACATGCGCATGCTGCGGACGCCGGCCGAGGGACGCTTCGTGGACCTTCGCCACGTCCCGGCCGATCTCGACGCGAAGGCGTGCCGCGAGATCGGCGCCCGCGTATCCTCCGAGGCCGACGGGGTTCTCTACCACCCTCCCGAGCGCTCAAGCGCGACGTGCCTGGCCGTGCTCAGGGCAAGCGTGCTCGGCCGCTCGATCCAGACGGTGCACTACCGGTACGTCTGGACCGGCCGCCGCATCGCCCTCCTCTACGCGTTCGACGACGAGGGGCGCGAGGTCAGGCCAGAGACCCTGGGCGGCGAGGAGGACGTGCTCGCCGCCTGAGCTCCGCCGCGCCTCAGCGCAGCTCGCCTGCCGCCCAACCGTCCAGGCGGACGAACTCGTGGAACGTGCAGCCGCGAGCCTGGCAGACGACGCTCGGCAGGACCCGGCCCTCCGCCGTGACCGTGTGGTCCTTCAGCACGAGCGCGTGACCCTGCGAGCAGGTCATCTCGGCCTTGAAGCGCCTCACCGTCGACGGGTGGCAGGCCTTCCAGTGCAGCGGCGGCGGCCTGTCCCCACCGCCGTAGCGGCGGATCGTGACCTGTCGGTGCCGCGGTTCAACGGGACGTTCGGTTCGAGGCGCGTCGCCCGAACGGCCAAGCCAGAGACGGCGCAGGAGGGATCGGAGCCAGTCAAACATGCGGTGTCACCAACATCCACAAGGGCCGTGATTTCGCGAGCGTATGCCGTGCCCTGAGACCGGCCGAACGGTCGGGCACGCCGTCATTACACCATGCCGGCGCCCCCGACATCGTGAGGAGCCTGAACGCGGCGCAAGCTGGGGGCCATCGGTCCATCGCCGACAAGCAGGAGAGCCGGCGCTGGGGGGCCGAGCCCGTTCCCCGGCTGTAGGAGCACAATGGGACGGACTTCGGCGCAGGACGCTTCCCGCGACGAGACCTCAAGCACGGGAGGGCTTCGGCGAGTATTGGGCCGGTCCCGCGATCTTGCAGCACGCTGCTGCGAAATTGCCTTGGGCCGCCATCCTCTTGCGTCTCTCGGGTTCCCGGGCGGCGGCCGCCGCGTCGCAGGACCCGGGCGCCCGGTGCGCCCGCCGCGGGCTCTCGGATGGGGCAGCCCCGCACGGTCCGCTCACGTATCCCGCCGCCGAGGCGCAACCTCCGTTAGAGCGGGCGCGCATGCGTCCTGGGAATGCGGCGCCGGAGGTCCCGCGGTACATCCTCCCGGGACCACACCGTCGTGACCTTACGGCCGGCGGTCGCGAAAACCGGCTTGATGCCGGCCCGGTCGAGGGCTTCCCGCACCCACCGAATGCCGGATCCGATGTCCCTGGCGAGGGCCCCCGTGGTTGCGTACTCGCTCTCGAAGGCCGCCAACGCATCCTCCGGGACGAGGATCTCCCCGCATGCGGTCGCGGTCCCGGTCAGCAGGCCTTGCCGGACGATCAGGCCGACGACGTCGGACGGCACCGTGATGCGCCGGCCGACCTCTGCGAGGGTGAGGCCGCCGCCCCCGCGGGACCGGCGCGCGGCCCTGATGTCCTCCGGGTCGAGGAGGAACCCCGCGAGGCCGGGCGCGTCCCGCAGGACCGCCCTGACCCGGAGCTGTCCGGCCAAGATCATGGCGCAGGTGCCGCGCACGCCGTCGACCTTGCCGTGCTGGCTGGCGCGCGCGAGCGGCAGGAGGCCGGCGGGAGCGGCCTCGACGGTCGGCGCTGGGCCGCGGAGTCGGGCCAGCACGGCGTCGATGGCACCCCGGTCGAATACCTCGGCCTTGATGCCGGCGCGACGATGGATCTCGGCTGGCGGGACGATGCGGGCGGCCACCAGCATCCTGGCCTGTCGCTTGGCCAGCCCGAGCGCGGCGGGCAGGTCGTCCGCGCGGACCGCACGGTCGAGGAGCGCGCGGATCTCGGCGGCGGTCTCGCGGGTGATGCCGATGGGCGTGCCCCGCTTGGTCCGTTCCGGCCACGCACCCAGGGCCTTGACGTAGCCGGCGACGAACTCCGGCCGGCGCCCGCACTGGGCCGCGATCTCGGCGAGGCTGACCAGGGGGACATCGGCATGCCGGATCACCACCGAGGTCTTGTGGACCGGACCCCGTGCCGCGTGATGCGCGAAGAGGATCGCCCGCACCGCGTCACCGCTCCCTCCCGCCGGCAGTCGCTTCGCCCACAGGTACAGGTAGCCATAGACCTGTTCGGCGCCCCAGGCCCCGAGGCCGACATGGTCGGCTCCGGCCATCCCGTCGAGCAGGGCCTCGAAGGCGCGCGGCCAGTCCCGCGCGATGGCGAGGCCGGCCGAAAGCACCTCGGGATGGCGTTCCGCCGGAAACTTCGACAAGGCCCCGTCGGCGCCCCCGTGCCGGGCGACGCCCAGCCGCTCCATGGCGTCGCAAGCCTCTGCGAGCGTCAGCCCGTCGAGAATGGGGACCTCCGTCCTCGGCATGCCGCCGAGGCGGCCGACCACGTAGGCGTCCGCCAGGGTCGTGCCGGGCGCGACCTCGACGCCCTCGCAGGCCAGCAGGGGGTGGCCGTTCCTGCACCGGGTCAGCGAGCCGGCTTCCCAGGTGACGTCCACGCCGCAGGTCGGGCAAGCCGCGGCCAGCAGGACGTGATGCACCGGGCAGGTGCGGACGGCAGCCACGTCCCACCAGAAGCGCCGGTGAACGTTCCAATGGGCGTGACGTCCGGACCGCGGCCGGCGGAGGTCGTCGTCCCAGCAGCGCGGGCACCAGCGACGCGCGTTCGTCGTCCAGTCGTCCCGGTGGATCTCCTCGCCGGCGATCACGACCCTCCGCTTGGTGACCTCCGCCGGGGTCCATCGCAGGAAGGGCTCACCGTCACGGCCGAGCCGGTCCGCGAGGGGCTTGGCGGCGCGCCCCTGCAGGATGTCGCTCAAGGCATGGCCGGCGCTCCTCAGGCGTTCCCGGCTCCACGGCTCGCCATTGACGTCGAAGGCGCGCAGCAGGTGCGCCGCTGCGGATTCGCCCTCGACGACGGGCGGGATGATGGTCAGTCGCACCGACGTCCTCCTACGCGTCGTCCGGGTCGATGTCCGCTTGCGCGGTTCCCATCAGTCGGGTGAGCTTGTCGAACTCGATCTCCTTCAGCTTCGGGCAGGTCGAGATGTCGGGCACCCTGAACGGGTTCCGGTGAGGGCCGAGCTCGAAGATCTCGTCGAAGACGAATGCTAGGTGGTCGAGTTGGCTGATGCTCGGCGCGCCGCTTCGGATGGCGCGGAAGGCCGCCTTCTTGACGAGGTGCATCATCCGGCCGGTGTATCCCGCCGATGCCTTGAGCATGCGCTGGACCATGTCGTGCTCGGACAGGCCGGAGGGGGCCGGGAAGCCGAGCCGCGGCTCGATCAGCTCCAGGAACTTCGTCGCCTTCTTCACACAGGCCGCCGAGTGGCCGAGTGGCCTGATGGGCATGAAGATGCAGCGTCGGAGCAACTGGAAGTCCTCCTTGAGCACCCGCCTCAGCCACGGCATGCCGGAGAGCACGAGCGAGATGGGGCGCATCTCCGCCCCCGGCGGCCGCAGGGGGTCGTTCGGGTCCGGGAGGACGAGGTTCTTCAGCGTCTCGACCAAGGCCCGCCGCTCGTCGCCGGTGCGCCCGCGGAGGGCGTGGTGGAATTCATCGACCATGACGACCGACACGAGTTGGGCGTGCATCTGGTGGCGGACCCTGCGCCAGATGTCGTGCTCCTTCAGGGTGGCGCTGAGTTCCAGATCGGTCAGGGCGACGTACAGCGCGAGCCCCAGCGTCTTCAGGGTGCAGGGGCTGGGCGCCTTGATGAACACCAGCGGGCGCACGGGGCCGACCTCGTCACGGAACGGCACCAGGGACGGGCGCATCTGCAGCCGGGCGAGCAGATGCGACTTCCCGGCCCCGGAAGGAGCCGGAACGACAAGGCACTGGCCCTCGACGTCGTCGGCGAGGTCGGCCAGCATCTGGTCGAAGCGCGCGACCGCCTTGACGACGACGTCCGTGTTCACGTGGATCGTGTTCACGCGTCTCTTCCAGGCGCGCCGCTCCAGATCCTGGGGGCTCAGACGGGTGGCGAACCGCTCCCGGCGCGCGGGAACGGCCTCCTGCGGGGCGAGGACCGTGACGTCGGGGCGGAAGATGTCCGCTTCGTGGGCTTGCAGCATGCGATGGTCCTCACTCGGCAGTCCAGTTATCGGGATCGTCTGCATCGAACCCGATGTCGTCGGCCGCCGCCGCCGGCATGGTCGCCGCCGGCACGGTCGCCGCCGCGGTGACGGGCGGTGATCGTGCCGGCTCGGCGGCGACCGAGTCGTCCTGCGCCGCGCGGACCGGGCGCCCGCCGGTCTTGCGGCCCCCCTGCCCGATGCGGGGCGCAGGCGCCGCCTGGCCGTCGGCCGCGGCCGACGGCGCGGCCTTCCTCGGGCGCCGGGTCCGCAGCCGCTCGGCCTCGTGGGCGTTCTCGTCAGCGACGTCCCAGGCCACCTCGAACATCGGGTCGTCCGCGTGCTCGCGGAACCAGTCGACGTCGGTGCTGGCCAACCGCTGCGGCTTGACGCCGGCCTTGCGGCATTCGGCGCGAAGCAGCTCCATCGCGCGGACGAGGGTCGCGCGTGCGACGCGCTGGCCCTCCAGCGTCATGCGACGCGCCGTCCGGACCACGTCGCGCCACTCGGCAAGGGAGGTGCCGTCCGCCAAGGCGTCGTCGCAGGGAACCCTGATCCACCCGGCCTCCTCGTCCACCAGGACGAGGAGGTGGCCGAGATCGGACGCATCGACCTTGACGAGGAACTCCTCGCCGAAGTGGAAGCCTTTCCTGCGGCGGACGCCCTTCAGCTCGTCCGACTGGAAGGTGAGCCCGAGGAAGGTGATCCCGTGCCGCTGGATGGTCCTCGGGACCACGAGCGCGATGAGCGGGTCGAGGTCGTCGGCCGACGGCGGCAGGCGCGTGCCGTAGCCGATCAGGTCCTGCCAGCGCTGCAGGGGCGTGCGTCCCAGCAGCCCGCCATGCTTGCGGTTGTGATAGATGTCGACGACCCAGATCGTGAAGAATTCGATGAGCTGGGCGAGGGTCAGGGCGGCTTGCCCGACGCTGTCGTAGTCGCCCCGCTCGCGCACGTCCCGGAAGGTCCGGCCCGGCAGGTAGGCGCAGAAGTCGCGCGCGATCGTGCCGAGGGCCCGCTCGACCTTGCCCTTCAGGTGGGGCTTGCGCCGGGGCATGTAGCGAAGCTCGAACCGCAGCTGCCCGGCGGCCGCCTTCATCGAGCGGGAGTGGAATTCCCGTCCGTTGTCGAGCTTGACCACCTCCGGCACGCCGAACACGGGCCAGGACGTCTCGACGCGGACGCGGGTCAGGTCCTTCGGCAGCACCGCCATGCGCAGGCAATGCATCACCGAGGTCCAGGAGGGGCGCTCTTCGCTGAGATGGAACCCGACGATCATCCGGGTGGCCGCACAGATGGCGACCGTGAGCCAGACGCGCTTGGTGCGCTTGTCCTTCCGACGCCGGTTCCGCGCCGGGGTGCCGTCGCCTTCCAGAACCAGCACGTCGAGCGGCGTGTGGTCGATCTCGACGATTTCGAGCGGCCGCGTCGCCTGAGGAGCCTTCTTGACGTGCCGGAAGGCCTGCTCCGCCTCCGCGGGGCCCTGGCGGTGATAGATCTCGTCGAACCGACTGACGTTCGCCTTCACCCAGCGCCGGATGGTCATGGCGTCGGGCACATCGAGGGGCACGGCGCGCGTCTTGTTCTCGCGCTCGACCCGGCCCTGGATGAACAGGATGACGTGGCTGAGGGGGGGGCCGTTCCGGATGAGCCAGTCCTCGCGCACCCGCTCGGCGAGGATCACCTCGACTTCCGGGTCGAGGCGGAAACCCGCCCGCCCCTTCTGGTCGTGCAACGGGATCAGCGCCGCGAGGGCCCTGCCCCCCTTGCGCCAGCGCCCGTACCAACCCTTCAGCGAGGACCCGCTCACCCGTTCGAGCGGCACGTCGTCGGGATGGGAGCCCTCGTTCTCGATGACCCGTTGCCGACGCTCCGCCGCGACGAGCTTCGCGATCTCGGCGTAGCCCTTCAGGACCTTCTTGTGGGTCCGCTCGGCGAAGCACCGGTCGCAGGCCTGCATGTAGTCGAGGCGCATCAGCGCCGCGTCCTGCTGGCGGACATCGAACGTGTCGATGGTGCGGAGGAGGTTGTCCTGGACGCCTTGGGGCAGGCCCGCGGTCGTGTCCTCCACCAGTTGAAGGCGCCTCGGCTCGCCGAAGTAGAGGTCGGCCAGCTCGGCATGGCTCTTCGTGACCGAGACCGGCCTCGCCCCGAGCGTGCGCAGGGTGACGCCGCTCGCGTCGCGCGAGAGCACCTTGTGGTAGACGCCCTCGACGATGACGAGGGCGCCCTCCTGCAGGCGGATCTGGCAAGCGCCCATGTTCAACGCCGCCCCCTCCCGGGCTCGGACACGCGCAGCCGCCCGCTGCGGCAAAGGTCCAGCATCGCGGCCTCGCTCAGGAAAAGCGTGACGGGATCGGGCCCGAGCCGGCGCAAGAGGACGCCGGCCGCGGCGCGCGCGATGGCGTGGGGGATCCCGTCGACGAGCGCGACCGCGCCGCGGTGCGTGCGGATCTGAGACCGATCTCCTGTCATGGGGCTACCTCCGGCTCGGGGAACGGCGGACAAGGGCGTGGTCGTCGAACGGTCGGCCGGGTTCGGTGAGCTCGGCTTCCCCGCGCGCGACCAGGGCGACGACGGCCCGGAAGGCGCGGGTCCCGAGGCCCGAGGCCGCTCGGAGCTCCCGGACGCGGGCCTCGCCGCCGAAGCGGTCCAGGACGACGCGGATGGTGTGCTGCTCCGCCTCGTCGACGACGAAGCTTCGCTCGCTCGCGACGAGCGCCGCGTTCGCGACCCGGAGCGCGTCGATCTCGACCTCGGTCCAGAGCTCGAAGCCGTGGTAGCCGGCCGCGATGGCGCCCGCCGCCAAGCGGGGCCGGATCTCGTCCCAGCCGAGCCTGATCACCCGCTTCAGCGGCTTGACCTCGACGCAGAGGCGCCGCCCGTCGTCGATCTCGACGGCGAAGTCCGGCGTGTAGGTGTGCCACCGGACGCCGTCGTGCCACCGGAACGGGACGGGCTCCTCCTGGTAGCGCAGGACGGCGTCGTCCTGCTCCAGGAGGAGGATGAAATCCCGCGCGAGGAGGCCCTCGTAGGCCACCATGCGGTGGCCCATGCCCGGCTTGCCGGAGGGGATCTCGCCCGTGATGCAGTCCCGCCGTCCGGTGACGATCCGGCGGGACGGATTCGGCTTGCCGACATGCCGGCTTCGCAGGGTCCGGGACATCAGGCCCCTGCCCCGGCGCCGGGCATCCGCGCGGGCGCGGCCGCCGCCCCCAGGCGGATTGGATACCGCGTCACCCCCTCCTGCCAGCGGTCCAGCGGGGTCCGCCCGTCCCGGCGCGAGCGGCCGAGGTCGTGCTGGCTGAGCCAATCCTGCACCGCGGCCATCAGGCCGTCGGCCGTCGCCACCGCGGCCCCGGTCGCGGCGAGCCATTGCCCCAGGCCCGCCGCCGGCGCGGCCCCGCCCGCGGAGGCCGCCGGGCCGAAGCGCAGCTCGATCCCGAGCGCCGCCGCGGACCGCAGGACCGATTCGCTGCGGAACCGGGGGGCGTGGTCGAGCAGGAGGGCGTCCGGGAGACCGAGGCAGAGGCGGGCGACGCCGAGCGGCTCCGGCGTGGCTGCGGCCGGCCGGGCACCGAAGAGCCCGAGGACGGCGTCGCCGTCGGGCTCCGTCGTGGAGAGCCTCGCCGCGACCGTCACGCCGCTGTAGGCGTCCCGCGCGGTCAGCAGGTGGACGCGATCCGTGTCGAGTTCCGGCAGCGCGATGTCGAGGGTCTCCTCGCCGACGACCACCTCGCCCAAGGGGTGCCCGCTCGACATGTGCAGGAACCGGAAGACCTGCCGGGCGGGCGCCGCGGATCCGCGCGCCGGCGGCCGCATGCGGGCGCGGATCATCCGGCGAAGGGTGCCGGGCGCCGGCACCTGGTCGGGCGCGCACCCGCGGGCCAGGGCCTCTTCCCGGCACCGCTGCAGCGCCGCCTGCGTCAACAGGGAGAGCGAGGGCGCCGGCCGCAGGCGGGCCTGGGCGGCGGCCTCGTCGGCCACGGACCCGATCCAGGCGGCCCAGCGGGGCCGGGCCGGCACGGACCGCCGCCGGTCGGCGAGCGCGGCCACCTGCCCGCCGCTCGTGCGGAGCAGCCGCTGCCACCGCCTGACCTGCCGCAGCGACGGCCACTTGACGTCGTCCACCTCACGGCCGACCGCCGCGAAGGCGGCCGGCACGGCATCGGCGCCGCACGCGCCGGCCGGCAGGCCTTCCAGGGCCTGCACATAGGCCAGGCGCCGTCCGGCGCGGGCGCGCTGCGCCTCCGTCAGCTCCGAGAGGGCCGGCGGATCCGCCGGGGCGAGGGAGTCGCTCTGGACGGGAAAAAGTTCGAGCTGCGTCATGACCGCGGCGGTCCTCTGAAAGCCCGTGGCGGGCGTTGATGGAAGCTGGGCGAGGCGGCCCCGGCACTCGGGCCGGGGCCGGTCGTGCGGGCTAGTCCTCGGGCGCCTGGTCGTCCCAGGCCTCGGGCGTGAACTTGCCGGTGGGGTGGCCGAGAAGGAGGCCGAGGTCGTCGTCCCACGCGTCGAAGGCGGGATCGACGAAGCGGTCGCCGGCGGGCGGCTCGCCGCCGTACTGATCGGTCAAGGGCGTTCTCCTGGGGTCGCGAGGTCGGTGGCCCGGTCGAGGGCGTCCGTCGGACGGCCCCGGCTCGGCGGCATCAGGCGGCCGGGACACCCCAAGGAGGCGACACGCGCAGGCCCTTGCTTTCACGCGCGGGAGCTGGCATACGTGTCGGGCCTCGGCGTGTGCCTCATCCGGTCGGTGCGGTAGTTTCACGGTCGCGGTCGAAAAGGCTCGGACGTCGCTTGGGCCGGGGATTCCACTCCCCTTCCCGGCGCGGTCGAGCGATACACCTGCGGTGGCTTGGTGGTTAGACGCAGGTGATCTCAAGGCGTGCGGCCCTCGGGCCGTGCGCCTTTGTCATGACTCATGGGGCGCGACCGGAGCCGGTCGCGGAGGGTCGCGCGACCGCCCACGGCGGACGCGAACCGGTCTGATCTGGCCGGGCATTGTTACTCTCCCTCGAAGTCCCGGGACGGGACTTTACTCGGTTTCGCCCTGAGACGGCTGCGCCCGGAACTGGCCGAGCGCGTACCACATCTTCGCCTTCCGGTCGTGGATTATTTTCCCATCGCGCTTAAGCTTGGTCTTGGACTTCTCCGAGGCGTCGAGCTGGTAGCCGGCTTTCCGGACGACCTCGTTCACCTCGGCGCCGGACATCCCCCGGGGGCCCGCCTTCGCCAACGCCGTGACGATCACCTTCGCGACCGGGCCGGTGACCGCGGGCAGTTGCAGGGGCTCCGCCCCCGGCCGATCCGCATCCGCGGCCGCCCGCGGGAGGGCCACGGCCGGCGCGAGGCCGGAGCGCTCCAACGTGCCGATCAGGTGGTCGATGCCGGCCAGTTCGGTGGCGATCTCGCGAAGCTTCGCGGCACCGGCCAGCATCGCCGACCGCACGGCTTCGTGCATCTCCGCCTCGGCCTGCCGGGCCTGCTCGCGCAGCCTCTCCCGCGCCTGTTGCAGTTCGGTGAGCACGACCATCCCCCACAAGGCCCGCGGGCGGTCGCGCCCAGGCCGATTTTGAAATCCTACCCGGTCGCGGACCCCGTGGCAACCGGGTGAGACCCGGCCGCAAGGCGCCTGGTTAACGGGGTCCTGCCTGACCGACCCTGCTTCCGGCCGGGTGGCTTCCCGTCCGGACCGGCCGCGCAGACCTGGCCGGGCGCGCCCGCGGGCGGCGAGCCCGGGCCGGGCGTGCCGGCGCGCTCCGGCCGTTGGCCGGGTGACTCGGCGTCACCCCGCCCGGTAGGCCGCGGCCGGACCGACCGGCTCGCGCGACATGAAGGGCTGCCCCCTGCCCTCCGCCCAGGCGAAGCCAAGCGCGGCCAGCGCCGCCGTCAGCTGCGCGTCGTCGGCGGGAGCGATCCGCAGCCCGGCCCCCTCCGCGTCCGCGATCGCGACGAGCCGCTCCAGGAAGCCTGGGCGCGGCGCCCGCCCGGCCAGGCCGCCTACGACCAGGTCCCCCTCCCCCGACAGGCCCAGCGGCAGGTCCGGCAGGTCGTCCCCCCGGGTCAGCCGGCGCATGACCCGGTGCGCGGCGGTGTCGAGCTCGGCCGGGACCGAGGCGTCCAGCAGGGTGTCGGCCGCCGCGTCGGAGACCCGCGCCGCGCCGCCGCCCGGCAGGACCGCCGCGACGGACAGCTCGATCCCGCCGGCCCGGAGGTCGAAGCGGGCCGACAGGACGAGGCGGACAGCGGTGCGCGTCACGGTGATCGCCACCGCCCCGTCGAGTCCCTCGCCCGCGGCGTAGGACGCCGGACCCACCGCCAGTCCCCGATGCCGGCGCAGCAGGCGACCCAGGGCGGGGCCGAGCTCCGCGTCGACGATGTCCCGCGCGAGCGCGTCGGCGAGGCGCCGCCGCCAAGCCGGGCCGTCGCGGTCGCTCCTCCGGGCGCCGGGGGCCGGCAGCGCCCGGAGGACCGCGGCGGCGTGGCGGAAGCGCTGCCCGGCACTCGCGCCCAGCGCCTCTCGGTAGAGCGCATCCGCGACGGCCTCGACCAGCGGCGGCAGCCCCTTGGCCAGGGCCGCCCGCAGCCGCCGGCCGGCCGAGGCGGCCTGCGCCGCCCGGCTTGCCTCGCCGGCATCCGCCATCAGCGCCGCGGCCTGCCGCGCCTCCGGCGCGACCGTGAACGCGAGCGCCTCCAGCTCGTCGGAGGCCCGGAGGACCGCCGGCAGGCAATCGAGGAAGCGGAGGGCGCGCTCGACATGCGCGCGGGCGGAGGCGCCATCCTCGGGGATCCAGCGGGCGGCCCTGAGCAGGGCATCCCGCACCTGCGCGTGATCCGCCGGCGCGAAGGCCCCGGGGAGCGCGCGCAGGAGCGCGCGGTCGGCCGCCGCGCGCGACCGCGCCAGGGGGAGGACGATCCCGTCGTCCCAGACCTGCCGGAGATCCTTCCGGATCGCCCGCCTCAGGGCCGCGATCCGGGTCGCCCGGATGCCGCCGGCCACGAACGCCGCGTGCAGGTTCTCCATCGTCGCGTCGACCGTGTGCCGGGTGGCCGGGTGCGAGAGCGTCGCGATGGTTCGCCACGCCGTCGCGAGCTCTCCCGCGTCCGTTTGCGTGGGGCTGCTTCCGGCGCGGGAGGCCGGGACGACGGGAGCGGGGTGCATGGCCGGAGGATGCCCAGGAACGCGAGCGTCCGGCCGGGCGATAGGCCGCGGGACCGCGCCAGGCCGGCGCGATGGATCCAGGGCGCTTCGATCCGGGCCGCGGACGGCGCCCGGGAATCGGGCGCACGCCCCATTGTGCGGGCCACGGAGCAAGCCACAATCGGCGCCGCCCGGGCCGTGCCGCATCCCCTGCACCGGCGCGCGCCTCAGGTCGCCTCGCCGGTGTCCCAGGACGCCCAGGAGCCCGGCAGCGACGCGGTCTCGCGGGCGAGCCGGACGAAGGTGGCGAGGTCCTCGTTGGCGTCGTCGAAGGCGCCGTCGAGCAGGGTCCACGCCTCCGGCGCGGCGAGCGCCGCGCCATCGGCGAAGCCGCGGTCGTCCGGCCCGGTCCGCCCGCGGTCCCGCGGCGAGGCCGGGTCGACGGCCGCGCCCGGGTCGCGGGCGAGACGGCCGGCGAGCCGCCCGGCGCGGCCCCGGGCGCGGTCCGGGCGGCCCCGGCCCGGCCCGGGCGAGCGCGCCGGCCCGGGCCGGCGGGGCCTGGGATTCGCCGCGCGCCCGGGCGTTGCCCTGGAGGGGGCGCCGCGGGTGTTCGCCAATGTCGTCATCGTCGTCTCCGTCGCAGCAGGATCGATGGGGTGGCGCAGGTCGGAGGGGTTGCCGGCTCACCGAGCCCCCGGCATCGCCGCGCAGGGCTGGCAGGCGGCGGGGCGTCGGCCGGGAACGCGGGGTCCGGGCCTGCGGCGCCTCGGCGGCGGCGCGCGGCGGGGCGCCCGCGCCGCTCGGGAGCCGTCGCCGCCGAGGCGCGCGAAGCTCTCGGCGAGGTCCCTGAGGCGCTCGGCGGTGGCCTGGTCCGCGGGGGAGCCGGCGGGGCTGAGCGCCTCCCCGAGGGCCGCGGCGTCGAGCCGCTGCGCGTCCGGGTCGGCCGCCGCGGCCTCCAGGACGGCCATGAGCAGGGTGCCCGACCGCAGCAGGCTGGCGGCCGGCGTGCCGGCCGCGAGGGCGGCGAGGTCCGCGCGACCGGGCGGGGCGAGGCGGACCGGGAGCGTCCGCAGCCTGCCTTCGAGGCGCCGGCATCCGGAGAGCGCGGCGGACCAGGGCAGCAGCCAGGGGGGCGGCGGGCGCCGGCCGGCCGGGGCGGCCGCGTGCGCGACGGCCCGCAGGGCCCGGGCGGCGTGGAGCGGGCTCATGCCCGTCACGACCGCCACGCCGAGGCGGGCGCGGACCCGGTCCTCGTCCAGCGCGGCGAGCGGCAGCACGAGGAAGACCTCGGACCCGCCCGCCAGGGCTGCCGCCGCGCGGTCGAGCAGGCCCTGGAGCTGCGCCGCCGCGCCGTGGGCGACCAGGGCGGGCGGGCGCCGGCCGGCCGGCGCGGCCGGGCCGGGCGCGTGCCCGGGGTAGGCCAGGACGGTGGCCGGGCGCTCGACGCGCGCGAGGGCGGCGGCGGCCAGCAACGCCGCGTGGTATCCGGACGCATCGTCCGCGAAGAACCCATAGACCATGGCGGCATCCTTTCCGGTTGCGGGCCGCTGGAGCTTCCTTCTCTGAGGAAGGCTGAATTATACCAATGGTAAAATAGACTGGCTAGATTCGGTCTTGCCTGAAAGCAGTTCACCCCACCGCAATCTCTGGCCTTGGTTAACCGAAAGCAGTCTACGCGCCCCGACGTGCGGGGATGCGGGCCGCACCACCGCCACGCTTCCGACGGCTCGGCGAGCGGGCCGCGCGGGGAGCCGCGAGCCCGGTCTTCGCCGGACGCCGATCCGTTGCCCGTCGCGTTCCCGGCGAGCCCGCCGCGCCGGCGACGGGGCGCGGGCGAGCGCTCAGGCGGTCCGGATCGACCGCCCCGGCGCGTCAGTGAGACGCGGCCCCTGGTCCGATCGGGGACGGCTCACCGCCTTGGTGACCTCCTCGAACCGCGCGCTCGCGTCGGACCAGTTCTGGGCGAAGTCGAACAGCTCGCGCAGGGCCGGCGCGATCTCCTTGTAGGCCGCCAGCGCCGCGACCAGGGCGCCGAGCGAGAGGCGGCCCTGGACGACGAGGTAGCCGCCGATCGCGAAGAAGAAGAACGGCGTGAGGTTGGAGGTGTAGTTGTAGAGCCCCTTCAGCCGGCCCTTGAGGTCGTTGATCTCGACCCGCACCCGCTCAAGCTCCTCCGCCAACCGCATCTGCCGCAGCAGGGCCGACCCGCGTGCGGGGCCGGGCGCGGCCGCGGGCGCGCGGGCGGCCTCCTCCGTGGTCAGGAGGCCGCCGAGCGCCCGGGTCGCGTGGACCCGCGCGCGCACCCTGCCGTTCAGGCGCCGCTGGAGGCGGGGCAGGACGCTGAGCTGCACCGGCAGCATCATCAGCGCGGCCAGCGCGAGGGCGGCGTTCTGGAGGAGCAGGAAGGCGACGCTGGTCACCAGCGTGCCGCCCTGCACGAGCGGCACGGCCACGAGGCTGGCCCCGAAGTAGCCGATGGGCTCGACCTCCTGGACGGCGACGGCCGCGAGCGCGGCCCGGCGCTCGGGCGAGCCTTCCCCGCGCGCCCGCCGGACGATGGCGAGGCGTAGCCGGCGCACGAGGCGCTCGTTGACGCGCCCGCGCGCCCGGTTGACCGCGTACTTGGCGAGCCCGCCCAGCGTCAGCACGGCAAGGTAGCTGGCGCACAGGGCGAACAGGAGTTCCACCTGCGAGAGGGTGAGGCCCAGGACGGTCATCTCCGGATGGCCGTCCCCGTCCGCGTCGGTGATGGCGCGGTTGATGATGTGCTTGGGGATCTCCAGGAGAAGCCACGCCGCCGGAAGGGTCAGCAGCGAGAGCAGCACGAGGCGCAGCTGGAAGCGCAGCGTCGCCCGGACGATGAAGCGCTCCAGGCGCCACCCCCGCTCGCCCTCGGACGCGCCGACCGCGGTCGGCGGCATCGGCCTCGGCCGGGCCCGCCGGCGCCGCCGCAGCCCCGCCCACCGCAGGCCGAACCGGACGATCAGCCATCCTGTCCAGGCCGGCGCGACCACGAAGACGAGCACGGCCAGGAGGTCGATCCACCAGTGGCCGTGCGGGTAGTCGAGCCCCGTGATCCGGTGGGCCAGGGCGTGGATGAAGGCTGGCGTCACCACGGGGCGCTCCGATGCCGGGATCGATCCCATCCCGTGGGGGCCGTCAGGCTTGCCCGCGCCGATGCGTGCGTGCCCGCGTCACGTCCCCGTTTCGCGTCCGGGCCTCGCCGGGGGCTCCGCCGGCCCGGCCCGGCCGGTGACGACCGGGGGATTCCCGTCCGCAGGCTCGGGCCGGGCGGCCAGGGCCGCCGCGCACGCGCCGCGGGACCGGGGCCTCCGGCAGCCGGGCGAAGCGATGCGGCGCCGCGCTCGCGCCCGGAGCTGCGCCAACCCCGGCCCGGGGGCGCGCGGCAGGCCCCGCGCGGCAGCGGGCGCGGTGCCGCCTTGACCTCCCGGCACGTGAGCGCGAACCGAGCCGCCGTCGCGCATCCGTTTCCCGCGGCCGGAGCGAGACGGGGCAAGGGCTGACGGCACGGTCCCTCGGCGGCTCGCATCGGCCTAGGTGACCCACTCCACGACGAGCGACAGCGTTGCGATCAGCAGGACGCCCCCGGCCTCGTCGCGCACCCGCGCGATCAGCGTGGTCCGGTCCTCGCCGGGCGGCAGGTCCCTGGCGAGCTCGGAAAGGGTGGCGCTGACCTCCTCCCGCACGGCCTCTCGGTCGGCGAGGTCGAGGCCGTCCCGGTCGAAGACCTTTCCGTTGGCGTCGCTGAAATCAAAGAAGTACCGCGGCATCGGCTGGATCCTCGCTCTCCGACAATGACGCCGCCTCGCGGACGAGGCGGTAACGGGCCGGCGCGGGCGTCCGGGCTCCCAATCCGGAGGCACGGCGGTTGGCATCGCCCCACAGAGCTTGCCGACGGCGCCCCTGCCCGCGGCGGCCGATGACCGGTCCCGCCGCCGTCGACATCAGGGAGGTCCCGGACGGGGGCGGGCCTGCCGCGGAGCGGGGCTGGCGGGCATGGGAGGGACGGCGCGCCCGAGTTGCACCGGCGACGCGGAGGCGTCGACCAGGGCACGGCCGGCCGTCGGCCGGGATCAGCTCAGGATGACCGGCTCGGCGACGCGGTTTCGGGGCGGCCGCGTCCGGGCGCCGCCCGCGTCAGGCGGTGCGTCTCGGCGGCCGCTCGATGCGCAGGAGGTGCGGGTCGGCGACGGCATCCTCCTGCAGCGCCCGGAGCCGCTCGGCCGGCCGAAGCCCCGATATGGCACCGGAGGCCGGCGGCGCGGGCACGGCGGCCTGGCATGCCAAGGGCGAACAGGTCGCCGGGCAGGAGGCGGCGCGCTTCTGCTGGGGCTGGTGCCGGTGGGAAGGCTTCGGCGCCACGTCGTCCGGAATGTCACCGGCCGCCTCGGCGGCCGCGGAGATCGCCTCGGCCCCCGCGCCGACGACGTCGCCATCGTCGGGCGCCGGCACGATGCCAACGCTCCATCCACCGTCGTGAGGATAGGCCGGGGGCTCCGCCACCGTCAGGTCAGCGAGGGAGGCGTGTCTCGGCGTCGTGCATTGCGCCGCCGGCGCGACGGCAATGGCCAACGCGAAAACGGACAGCACCAGGAAACGCGCGATCGCCACAGGTTCGCTGACCTCCCCCCGCCTCCCGCGGAGCATCGCACGAGCACGCAGCCCCGGCAATCCGGGACGAGCGTGCACCTCCCCCGGCCCGGAGGCGACGAACGATGGCCCGCGCTGGGTCCCGGTTGCGGTCGGCCGCATGACGCCTCGGCCGGGCCAACTGCGCCTCCCCGCGGCGCTGGCAAGACCGCCGACGGTCGGCGAAGGGACCCGCGATATGGCCTTGACCCTGTAGTGGCTACAGGGTGCATGAAGGCGGCCCTCCGGCCTGGCCCCCGGTGCCGGGCAGAGGGAGCGCCTCATGATCGCAGCGGCTCTTGCGGACCCGACGCCCGCGTCTCCCGCGGCCGCGAAGTCCCTTCGCTGCAGGACGAGGGGCATGGACAGGCCGCCCGGGACCGTTCCGGCCTGGGCCGCACCGTCCGGTCAGCCGGCGACGGCCGGGCGGATGCCCGAAACCACTTCGCGTGACCGGCGGCCCGATCCCTGAGAGCCATGCGCAAAACCGGACGCATCTCCGTGCCGACCGCGATCCGCCCGCTCCGCCTGGGCGCGTGCATGATCGCGCTTGCGCTGATCCTGGGGCTGGTCGGTCTCGCGACCGCGGCCACGGGCGGACCGGCCGAGAGGCAGGCTACCATCGCTCTCGCGGACCTGCCCGGCGTGCTGCGCGACGGAAGCCGCGAGCCTCCGGGCTGTTCCCAGGACTCCTTGCCTGGACCGGGCCTGTGCGGTGGCACCTGCGACTGCGGCTCGGGTCTCAGCCCGGCGCTCGAATGTCCCGGACGGCATCTGCTTGCCCGCCATCTTGGCGTTCCGCCGGATGCGGCGGCTTTGCCTTCGGCTGACCTGGATAAGCCGAGTAAACCACCACGACCTCGATACGTCGGTCTCTGCGGCATGCAGACGACAACCCGAACCGCTCAGCCAAATCATGGGTACGTATCGAGGTTCGCAATGGAGCGACGAGCGTTTGGCCGCCAATCAAGCCGGCGGCGAGCATCCGAACAGGTTCCATCCCGGCAGGGACACCCCATCCAAGTCCCGCTTCCGATGGGGATGCCGACGAATTTGGATCCACTGATCTATGGAGCTGCGACGAATATCGCTCGCGACGTCAGGGACGGCGGCCTGACGAGGTGCCGGTCCGCGGAAGGCAGCACCGCGGCGAAGATCGAAGCCCTTCTGAACTATCTGGAAGGCGTCGTCTTCAGGCATGGCGACGCTGCGGTCGACGGCCTGGTCGCGGACGCTCCGGGCGGACGCTTGCCGGTCGCCTGCAGGACGGGATGCGCCTGGTGCTGCCACCAGGATGTCGACGTGTCCATCCCGGAAGCGATCCTGATCGCGCGCAGGAGAGACGCGGCGCACGGCCCCGAAGGCCGGCCGTCGGGCGCACCCGCGCATCGACCGGCTCCCCTCCGCGTCGTCGGCCGGTCGCGCGCGGGCCTGCCGTGCCCGCTGTTGAGCGAGGAGAAAACCTGCTCGGTCTACGCGGTGCGACCGTTCGCATGTCGTACGTTGCTGTCCTCCGATGCCGTGCTGTGCGAAGACGCCTTGAAATCGGCGGTTTCCGGAAAAGCCGACGTCTACATGAAGTCCTATGGCGTCCTCCAACTTGTCGGATGCGCCCATCGGGCGGGCATCAACGCGATCACGAGAGAACTCGGTCTTCAACACGACGACGTGAGCCTCGTGTCGGCCCTGTCCCAGATCAGCGACGACAAGGACACCGTTGAGCGCTGGATGGCGGGCGCGAGGGTGTTCACGCCGAGAGCCGGTCCTTGACGGCAGCTCTGCCTCCCGAGCCCCGGCTTCCGGGCGTGGACGGCTTGGTGCCGCTGACTCGCCGGCCGAACGGCGCACGCATGACGGACAAGGGCCGAGATCTCCGCGCCGCGGCGGTCGGCCGTGCGGAACGGAGGTGTCCCGCGCCGGGCCGCCCGTTTTTGGGCGGAAATCCGGGACTCTCCGGGACGGCAACTCGGGTGACGGTCGGCGCCGCAAGGCCGAAGGGGAGGATGGTGTGACGGGGGATGAGGGATGAGACGGTTCCTGATGCTGGTCGCACTCGCGGTGCTGGCAGCCCTGCCGGGTGTGGGGATCCGCCTGACCGGCCTGCAGGTCGGTCCCATCGGCGAGATGGTGGCGTTCGGCGCCGCGATCCTGTCGGCCGGGTTCCTGCTCTCGTGGGGCGCGGAGGCGGCCGAACGCCACGTCTCCTTGGGCCTGATCGTCGCCGTCGTGGCCCTGGTGACCGTGCTGCCCGAATACGCGGTCGATCTCTACTACGCCTACCAGGCCGGCAAGGCGGGCCCGGACTCCCAGTACGTCCACTACGCCGCGGCCAACATGACCGGCGCCAACCGCCTCCTGGTCGGGCTGGCGTGGCCGTTGCTGGTCGCGCTGCACTGGCTGAAGGGGGGCGGGCGCGCCATCGCGCTGACGCGGAGCAACGCGGTCGAGATCGTCGTCCTGCTCGTCGCCAGCCTCTACGCCTTCCTGATCGTGCTGAAGGACACGATCACGCTGCTCGACTTCGCCGTGCTCGTCGCGATCTTCGCGGCCTATGTCTGGCGCGTGCGCGGCGGGTCCGAGGCCGAGGAGGACGAGGGCGAGGAGCCCGGCCCGGCCGCCGCCCTCAACGCGCTGACGCCCGCCGCCCAGTGGGCGTCCATGGCTGCGCTGACGGTGGTCGCCTGCGGGATCATCCTGGTCTCGGCCGAGCCCTTCGCGGAGGCGATGGTCGGCTCGGGCCGGCTGCTGGGCCTCAACGAGTTCCTGCTGATCCAGTGGCTGGCGCCGCTGGCGAGCGAGGCCCCGGCCGTCACCGTCGCGATCCTGTTCGTGGTCGCGGGGCGCGCCGCCAGCGGCCTCGCCGCCTTGGTGAGCGACAAGATCAACCAGTGGACGCTGCTCGTCGGCATGCTGCCCCTGGCGATGAGCGTCGGCGCGGGTTCGTTGACGGCCTTGCCGCTCGACGCGCGCCAGGCCGAGGAGTTCTTCCTGACCGCGGCGCAGTCGCTGTTCGCCCTGGCGCTGCTCCTGCGCCTGCGCCTGGGGCTCTGGTCCGCCCTCGCCCTGGCCGGCCTCTTCGGCATCCAGGTCGGACTGGCGTTCTGGTACCGGGAGGACGAGGCGCGCACCGTCGCGACGCTGACCGCCCTCGCCTGGGTCTATCTGGGGCTCGCCGCCGTCCTGTTCGTCCTGAACGGCCGCCGCCTGCTCGAAGTCGTGCGCGTCGCCGTCTCGGTGGCGCCGTCCGTCGGGCCACGCGCGCCCGGGGCGGCCGAGGCGACCGAGGGACGCCGGTGAGGCCCGCCGCGCGTGCCGCGCCCGAAGCGGGCCGCGCCCTGCCCGCGGCACGCCGGCCCGGGGCGGATCGGGGCGGCAGGCCGTCCCCTCTTGCCCCTGCGCCCTGCGCGCCGTCCCGGGCCGGCGCCGCCGCGGCGGAGCCGGCCCACGCGCGCAACCGGCCTTCGCGGCCAGCCACGCCGCCCGGATCACCTCCCGCATCATGCTCTTCCCGGACGCGCTTGCCTTCGACGGCGCGGCGCGAGCCCTGGGAGGCGGCGGACGGCGGGCGCGCCGCGACATGGGGGCGACGGGAGACCGCCTCCCTCGGCCGACCGCGGCGCGGCTGCGCGCAGGGCGTCGGCATCGGGGGGCGCGACACCCAACCAAATCCGGAGGCCCGGGATGGGCAGCAAGAAGATGGCGCGGCAGACGGCGCGCTGGAGCACGGGAGCCCGTGGCGGTCGCCGCCGCGTGAGGCGGTGGGTTCGGGCCGCCGCGCGGCGCGATCTGATCCTGCTGATGGCGGCCATCCTCGCCGCGGCGACCCTCCTGCTGGTCGCCTCGGGATGAGCGACGGTGGCGCGGGCCGGACGGGCGGCGGGGACTGGGTGCGAGCGGGCGGAGGACGGACATGCGGCAGCGTCGGAATCGGGCGGGTGACGGGACCTCGTCGGGCGCGGTCCCGTCGGCGGCGCTGCCGGCGCTGCGGCGGGCGGCCGAGGCCCTGAACGCCGGCCGTCTCGACGAGGCCGAGCACCAGGCCCGGTCGGTGCTCGCGGCCCGCCCCCATGAGCCCACCGCCCTCGACGTGCTCGGCTGCGTCGCCTTGAACCGGGGCCGGCCCGAGGAGGCGCTGGCCCACTTCGAGCGGGTGCGTGCGACGCGGTCCAAGGATCCGCTGCTGCAGTTCAACCTCGGCGAGGCGCACCGGCAGACCGGCGCGCCGGGCTCGGCCCTGCGCCACTTCCGGAAGGCCGCCGAGCTCCGCCCCGATTTCGCCGAGGCGCATGGCCAGGCGGGCGAGATGCTGCGCGCGCTCGGGCGCTTCACGGAGGCCGCCAAGGCCTACCAGAGCGCCTTGATGCTGAAGCCGGAGCTCGCCCACTGCCTGGCGGGCTTCGCGCTCCTGCTGGTGCGGGAGGGCGAGTTCGGCCAAGCCGTGCCCTTCTTCGAGGCCGCGCTCCGGGCCACCCCCGTCACGATGGCGCCGGCGCGGGCGCCGCTCTGGGCCAATCTCGGGAGCGCCCGCCTCCGGGCCGGCGAGACGCTCGCGGGCCTCTCGGCCCTCGCGGAGGCCGTCGCCTGCGCGCCGGACCAGCCCGGCTTCCCGCGCCTGCTCGCCCGCGAGCTCCTGCACCTCGGCGCGGTGCCGGCGGGACCACGTTTCCGGGCGGTGCTGATCGCCCTGTTCGGGCGGGCCGACGTCGACCCGCGCCTGCTCGCCACCGCGGCCGTCGCGGCGCTGCGGCAGGATGCGGCCGTCGACGGCCTGCTCGCCCGGTTGGCGGCCGATCCCCCGCGTGCCCGCGAGACCGTCGCCGAAGCCGATGCGGTCGTCCGCGCCCTGCTGGACGACGCGCTGTTCCGCGCGCTCCTCGCCGCCGCCCCCATTCCCGATCTCGGGCTTGAGCTCCTGCTGACGGAGGTGCGGCGAAGCCTGCTCCTGGCGGCGCGGGAGGGGGCGCCGCCCGCACCGGACCTCACCCTCGCCTGCGCCCTGGCGCGCCAGTGCTTCCTCAACGAGTACCTCTACTGCACCGACGAGCAGGAGGAGGTCGCCCTGGCGGCCCTGTGCGCGGGCTTCGGTCGAGCCGAGGCCGACGCGGGCGCGGCGGATTGGCGCCGGGTCGCCATCGCGGCCTGCTACCTGCCGCTGCATCGCACGGCCGCGGCCCGCCTCGACCTCGCCAAGGCCCCGCCCGCCCTGCGCGCCCTCGTGCGCGAGCAGGTCGAGGAGCCGGCCCAGGAGCGCGCCCTCGCGGACAGCCTGGTCCCGCTCAGGCCGGTGCGCGACGCCGTGTCCCTCCTGGTCCAGGCCCAGTACGAGGAGAACCCCTATCCGCGCTGGTCGCGCGCCCTGCTCGGGACCCCGCGTCCCTTGCGCGAGCGGGTCCACCTCGCGCTGCCGCACCTCGGCGCGGACGAGATGCCGGCGGTCGAGCGGCCACGCGTCCTCGTCGCGGGGTGCGGGACCGGCATCCAGACCATGCGGCTCGTGCAGTCGGTCGCGGACGCCTCGGTGCTCGCGGTCGACCTGAGCCGCAGCAGCCTGGCCTACGGCATGCGCAAGCTGGCGGAATACGGGATCGGGTCGGTCCGGCACCTGCAGGCCGACATCCTCGACCTCGCCAACCTGGGCGAGCGCTTCGACCTGATCGAGAGCTTCGGCGTGCTCCACCACATGCGCGAGCCCTTGCAGGGCTTGCGCGTCCTCTCGGGGCTGCTCGCGCCGGGCGGCCTGCTCTTCCTCGGGCTCTACAGCGAGATCGCGCGCGCCAGCGTCGTCGCGGGGCGCGCCCTGGTCGCGGAGCGCGCGCTCGCGCCGACCCCGGCCGGCGTGCGGGCGGGCCGGCGTGCCGTCATGGCCGGGGCCGTGGCGCAGCCGGACCTCGGCATGCTGCTCAGCCCCGCCTCCGACTTCTGGACCCTGTCGGAATGCCGCGACCTCATCTTCCACGTCGAGGAGCACCGTTTCACGCTGCCCGGGATCGGCGCGATGCTGGAGGCCTGCGGGCTGGAATTTTTGGGCCTGGAGCCCGAACGCCCGTCGGACCGGACCCGGTTCGCGGCCGAGCATCCGGACCCGGCCGCGGCGCGCTCGCCGGCGGCGTGGCACGGTTTCGAGACCCGCCATCCCGACACCTTCGGCGGCACCTATCGGATCTGGGCGCGGCAGGCGCGCCAGGGCCGGACCGGTTCGCGCTGACTTCCGATCCCGGGGGGCATCATTCGCTGTGCCCGGCCCCGCCCGTGCCGGCCGGCCCTCCCCCCGGCTCGGTGCCGGCGCCCCGGTCCTGCGACGCGGCGGTCCGCGGCTTGCGCTTCAAGGGCGTCAGGAGGGCGAGGACCAGGAAGTTGGACAGGGCCGGGATGAGGCCAAGGTCGTAGTAGCCGAAGCCGACGGCCGCCCCGATCACGCCCACGTTCCACAGGCTCGCCGCGGTCGCGGTGCCGTGCACGTTGTCGCCCCCCTTCAGGATGGCGCCACCGCCGATGAAGCCGATGCCGGTGATGAGTCCCTGGAGGATGCGCGCCTGCTCCGGCGTGCGCGCGCCGAGGAGCTCGCTGGCGAGCAGGATGAAGCCGCAGCTGGCGATGGCGACGATGGGGAAGGTGCGCAATCCGGCGCTGCGCGCCTCGCGCTCGCGGTTCCAGCCGAGCGGGAATGCGAACGCGAAGGCGAGGCCCAGCCGCACCAAGTGGTTGGGAAGGTCTCCCCAGATGCCCCAGTACGAACCCATGATCCCTCGCCGGTGTGAGAACGCCCCGATGGTCCGTCCGCGCGTCGTGCCGCCGTTCCGAGGCGGGCCGCCAGCGGCGCGCCGACGGTGATCCTCGCGCCTGACGGAACCTTCCCGGAGCGGCCCGCATCAGGGCGAGCGGGGTCCGGTCGGCTCGGCGTCGCGCCTCGTTACGCCCTGACGGTCCGGCGCGCTGCTCCCGGGGTCGAGTTCCGTCACCTCCCAGTCGTCGCCGACGTTCTGGCAGGCCGTGCCGCGGATCCTGGCGGTGCGCTGCGCCTCTTCCACGGTGGCCAGGAAGGCGCGGCAGATCCGCCCCGCGCGTACGACCGGCGCGGCGGTCGGCACGACGCTGCCCTTCCGCCCGCTCGCCGGGTTGTCCCACCGGATGCGCAGGCCGTTCCCGCTGGGTTCCAACGCGAGGCCGAGGATGCCGCGCGCCCGGCGCCAATCCTCCGGGTCGAGCCCCGGGAACGCCAGGGGCGCCGTGCGCTTCGGGTCCTGCCCCGGCACGCCGGGAGAACCGTCGGCAGGCCGGGAGATCGGCAGCGAGATCGCGCAGGCCGGCAGCGCCAGGATCAGGAGCGCGGCGCCGGCGCGGGACAGGGGACGTGCGGTTGGCCGGAGCCGGGGATGGGACATGACGGTGCGCTCGGCGGTGTCTGGCGAAGGCGGGGGCGGGTCGGGGCGCGCCGGCGGTCCCGGACCGCCCGGCAGCCCCGGCCAGGGATGAGCGGGCGGCCCCGGGGCGCGGACCTGGCGGCGGAAGGTCTTCCGTCCCATCAGCGGCCATCCGGTGTGCGCACGCCGGACCAGAGGTCCTTGACCTGATCGAAGTGCGTCTTCGGGCTGTAGGCCGCCACCGGCACCGCGATGAAGCGGGCGGTCAGGCGCCCGATCTGCTGCACGACGCCGTAGGAGAACACCACGCGGTTGCGCTGGGCCTGGATCAGCTGCACGCGGGCGTTCAGGAGCTCCTGCTGCGCGTTCAGCACGTCGAGGGTGGTGCGCTGGCCGACGCGGGCCTCCTCGCGCACCCCGTCGAGCGCGACCTCGTTCGCCTGGACCTGCGCCTGCGAGGCGATGACCTGGGCCTTGGCGGCCTCCAGCTGGCCCCAGGCCGAGACCACGGCGGCGCGGATCTGGTCGCGCAGGAACTCGACCTGCAGGCGCGTCTGGCCCACGAGCTCCTTGGCCTGCCGGATCTGCGCGTATTCCGATCCGCCTTGATAGATCGGGACCGTGATGCGGCCCACGATCGAGGCGGTGCGGCCGTTGTCGCCGGGCTGCTCCTGGTCGTAGCGCTGGGCGACCTGGCCGGTCAGGCCGACCTGCGGGTAGAGCCGGCCCTCCAGCACCTTCACCTGCGCCTCGGCGGCATCGACCGCGTGCAGCGCCGAGGCGATCTGCGGGTTTTCCTTGAGGCCGATCTCGACCGCGGCGTCGAGGTTGCCCGGCACGGGGCGGTCAAGCGGGCGGCCCGGCGAGAGCTGGCGCGGCTCCACGCCGATGACCCGGCGATAGATGCCGATGCTGGCGCCCAGCTGCGACTCCGCCGCGCTCACCTGCGAGCGGGCGAGCGCGAGGCGCGCCTCCGCCTGGGCGACGTCGGTCCGGGTCAACGCGCCGACCTGGAAGCGGAAGGCCGTCTGGCGGAGCTGCTCCTGCAGGACGGCGACGTTGTTGCGGTTCAGCTCCAGCGTCGCGGTATTCTGAAGCACGTCCATGTAGGACTGGACCGCACTGAACAGGGTCGTCGTCTCGGTGAGGCGCAGGCTCTCGCGCTGGCCGAGCACGGTCGATTCCGCGCGCCGGGTGTTGTTGTCGGTCTGGAAACCGTTGAACAGCGTCTGGTTGACGGTCAGGCCGGCGCCGCCCGGCAGGGCGGTCCGCGCGAAGCGTTCCCCGCCCTCGACGCCCTTCTGTCGCTCGACCCCGATGTCGGCGTCGAGGCGGATCGTGGGGCGGTAGCCCGCCCGGGCCTGCACGATCTCCTCGTCCGTCGCGCGCAGGCCCGCCCGGGCGGCGTTCAGCTCCGGGTTCGCGCGGAAGGCGCGCGCGAGGGCACCCTCCAGGGTCTCGGCCCGCGCGCCCCCGGTGGCGCCGGCCAGAAGGAGCGCGGCGCACAGGCTGCAGGCCGCGCGGGTCCGCCGCGATCGGGCGCTCGGCGACGGGGAGGAAGGCCGGCGGGCACCGTGCGCCCCTGGCCGGGCGGAGGTTTCGGCGCCGGCACGACCCGGTGAACCTGCGGGTCTGGGCGCCCGGGCGGGGCGGACCGCCGCGGCGGACCATGGCCCGGCCGGATCCGACCCGCGCGACGGCTCCGGCGTACCGCCCTGCCGAGGCTCGGCTGCGCGGCGTCCCCGACCCGCGGCGAGCGCCGAGGCCTGGCCCGCACGAGCGAGCGAGCGGGAACGCGCCGGCACGCGGCGCCGCGCCCGGGAAGACCGCCGGTTCGGGGTCGATGATGAGGGGAACGGGCATCGCCCACCCTGCGAGATGCTGCCACATGCCGCCCCGTCGCATCGACGGGACCCGCGCCGCGCAGGGCGGGCGCCTTCCCTTCCGGGCCTGGGGATGACCATGCAACCCGGGTTGCCGCCGCGGCATGCGGCGGCCGGCGGGTCAGGCGCGCGGGGGCTCGCTCGGGGGCGTCGATGCCACGGAGGAGAGGCGGGCGGTGCCGAGGGTGAATTCGGGCGGCTTGGCGATGCGCAGGGGCGTCACGACCGGGCTCTCCGGCCGGATGACGGCATGGCAGGGGCAGTGCGCGCTGCAACGGCCAGGCCCCGCAAGGCCGCGGTCCGCCGGCTCGTCCGCGGCGGGCGCCCCGGAGATGGCATCGAGCACGATGACGATGCCGGGCCCGCCGGCTTCCTCGTCCGGCGACGCGGGCGCGGTCAGGGCCGGGTCCACCAGGGAGACGGTCAGGGCGATGGCGAGCAGGCAAACCAGGGCGCGGCGCCAAACGCCGGACGCGTACCCGTCCCACCGCTGCCGAAGCCTGACCATACGCCATGCTTACGGGGGCGCGCCGCCCGGCGCAAGGTCTCGCGGAGGTGGGGGAGGCCAGCGTCCGAGGAGCCCGATCGTTCCCGCGCGCCGGCGGCGCGACCCGTCGCAGGACCCTCCTCGCGCGGAGGGTTTCGCGCTTCGCCGGGGTCCGGCCCGGCCTCAGGGGCGGAGCCGATGTCCGGCCAGGGCGATGCGGTCGCGGATCTCGACCTGCCCGCGCAGGACCCGGATCCATCCCGCGCGCTCCCAGCCGGCGAGATGCCGGCTGACGACCTCGCGCACGGTGCCGAGGTCGGCCGCGATCTGCCGGTGCGTCGCGGTCACCCTTCCGTGCTGGTCCGCTTGGGCGAGCAGGTGCCGGGCGAGGCGCTCCTCAAGGGGCGTGAAGGCGATCTCGTCGAGGAGCCCGAACAGGACGGCCATGAGCTTGGCGTAATCGTCGAGGACGAAGGCGCGGAACGCGGCCGAGGCCGCCATGAGGTGCCGGAAGGTCTCCGCCGGAAGCGCCGCCAGCACCGTGCGCTGCTCCGCGACGCTCTCGGCCGGGAAGGTGCCGCCGGCGAGCAGGCACTGGGTCGTGAGGACGCAGGTCCCCCGGGGACCCACCCGGTAGATCAGCATCTCGCGGCCGCCCGCGGAGATCCGGAAGACGCGTGTCCGGCCCTCGATGCACATCAGGTAGTTCGCGCACTCGCCTCCCAGCTCGTAGGCGGTCGCTCCCGCCTCCAGCACGGGAAAGCGCACGGCGCCGCGCAGGATGTGCCGGTGGTCGGCCGGAAGCGTCCCGAGCACGGGAAACTGCTCGAACCAGCGCTCGACGCGGTCGGCGTGAGACATGCGCGATGACCTTCAGCTCCGCGGCGCGCCGGTCGGGCGCCGGGGACGTTCCGGGACAGGCCGGCGTCGATGAGCGCGGGCACAAACGACCGATGCCGCCCGCGTTCGGATTGAGCCGCGCGGGCGCGCGGCGGTGCCGATTCCGGCGGTGCGCGGGGCCCGAGCCCGTTCGCCGGGAACCGCGGGGACACCCATACGCAGGCACGCGGCCCTCCCGTTCTCGGCCGTCGTCGCCCGGGGTCCGGCGTCGGCCGCGGGCGACCTGCTCCGCCCCCTCGGCCGGACGATGCCGGACATGACGCAGGCGGGGACGGCCCGCGCCGCTATCGAGGCGACGATCGCCCGGGCGGCCGGCAAGCCGCTCAGCCTCTCGGACGGGCGCCTGTCCGGCCTGGACCTCAGGCGCGCGAACCTGCGCCCGTCCCGCTTGAACAGGGTCCTGCCGCGGGGGGGCGGTCTCCGCGTCGCGGCCCCCGACCAGGCCGGGCTCAAGACGGCCGACCTGGGCGGGGCGAAGCTCGTCGGCGCGCGTTTCTTCGGTCCGCAGGTCCGGGGGCGAACCCGCGCGGAGCCGACCGGAGCGGGGCCAGGACCGGCCGCGACTTCGGCGGGGCGAGCGCCGGCGGCGCGCTCCGCGCCGGCCCGCGCGGCGACGCCGCCGTCCGGAACGCTGACGCGAGCGGGGCCGGCCTGCGCCGGCGCAAGGGCTGGGACGCGACCCCGGATTGCGACGCGCTCGTCGCGAACCGCGCCGGGACCGACCCGGCCCACCGGACCGCCCCGGCGGATCGGTCCGACGCCTCTCCGAACGCCCGTCCCGCGCGGGCGCGAGGCCGCGTCGGCGTCCGTGCGTTCCGGGGGCAGGGCTCCGATCCCGCGGGCCGTTACCCTCCCTGGATCGCCTCTCCGTACCGGAACGTGGCGGAGCCGCCGTCCATCCTCAGCGTTCCGGACCCGGCGAACGAGCTCGTCCCGTCGGCCGACCCGGTGCCGCGCTGGCCATTGGAGCAATTTGCCCCGACGGATGCCGGCAGCCCCGCCCCGGACGGATGAAACAGGCCGCTGCAGGTCGTCCGCCCGTCGGTCGCGTAGAACTCGCGCCGCAGCAGCCGGGTGGTCACGCTGCCCGTGAGGCGCTCCCCCGACGGGAGATGCAGGGTGAACGGGACCGTCGCGTAGCCCGGAACATCGGGCACGTGCAGGCAGCCCGTCACGCCGGTGGCCAGCCCCCAGGCACACGCGAACCTCCTCCAGCCGATCATCACGATCCCTCCCCGCCCGTGCCGGTCCGACCGACGCCCGCGCATGGCCCGGCCGCGGATGGGCGCCGGCCGTTGCGCTCGCCGCCTTCGGCGGCCCGGATCCCCGGATTGCCCGCAGCGGCGTGGCCGCTGCACCGCCCCGACCGGCCCGGTGCCGAACCCGGCTAGATCCCGGGGCCGCGCAGTCGATGGTAGAGAGCCCTGACGGCATCCATGTAGTCCTGACCCGGGTTCTTGGCGCAGAAGGTGCGCAGGAAATGGACTTGGGCCTGAAGCGGGACGGACGGCGGTGTCAGGTCCAGGTCTTCATCGATTCCTGCCGGCGCACGAATCAGCGCTCCGCTCATGAAACCTTGCGCCCAGGCGAAGAAGTACAGCTCGGCAGCTTGGTTCGCGGAGATCTCCTGGTTGAACGCTGCGCAGGTCTGGGCGCCGATGCCGACGATCTTGGCCGTCGATCCTGCCTGCGCGGACATCACGACCATGACGCCGAGGGCCACCATCACTGTTCGTCGCATCGATGCTCCCCGTCGCTCCAGTTTCGTAGGATGAGCCGGAGCCAGCGCCGTCGAACGCCGGCCGGTGGGTGGTCATGGCGCCATCCGGCGGTCCCGGGATTCGAGCAGGTCGGAGGTATGGCGGGCGGCGGGGTGGCCGGTCGCCGCCTCGTGCGCCGACGAGCATTTCTCGTAGAGCTCGCCCGCGGCGACCATGACGATGCGTTTTCCGCCGCCTTCGGCGGGGCGGACCGCCAGGAGCGTGCGCCCCGCCGGCCACGTCACGGCGTTCGGCAGCCCGGCCTCCTGCGGCTCGCCGTAGCGCCGCACCCCCTCCCGGTAGATCGCCGCGTAGGCCGGCACGAGCTCGGCCTCCGCGAAGGGGCGGCTGAACCAGATGACCTGCTGCAGACCCTCGTCCCCGCAGACCTCCAGGACGACCTGCTCGGTATCGGGCCCGGAGGCCGGCGCCCGGCCCTGGAAATAGAACAGGGCCGTGACGTTCCCCTCCCGATCCGCCATGGACGGTTTCGGCACGGACGTCAGCGGACCCCAACGCAGGCCGAAGGGTGCCTCCCCGGCAAGCGCCCCCGGGATGCCGGCCGCCCCCAGGAACGCGGTGGCGAGCGCACGACGAAACGTCCGCATCACGGGGCTCCCCCTCGGGTCCGTCGCGACCGCGCCTCGCCGGTCCGGGGATGCATGGCCCGGGTCACTCGGCCGCCTGCCGGAGCCGCGCCCGCGCGCCGGCCGAAGCCTCCTCGGCCCGGCGCGGGGAGCGCGCGACCTCCTCGCCGCCGAAGCGCGCGTACAGGGCCGGCAGGACGACCAGGGTCAGCAAGGTGGCGCTGATCAGGCCGCCGATGACCACGGTCGCGAGCGGCCGCTGCACCTCGGCTCCGGTCTCGGTCGCGAGCGCCATCGGCACGAACCCGAGCGAGGCGACCAGCGCCGTCATCGCCACCGGCCGCAGCCGGGTCATGGCGCCCTCCAGGATCGCCTCGCGCCGCGGCCGCCCTTCCGCGACGAGCTGCTTGATGAAGGTCAGCATCACCAAGCCGTTCAGGACCGCCACGCCCGAGAGCGCGATGAAGCCCACCGCCGCCGGCACCGAGAACGGCATGCCCCGCAGCCACAGGGCCGCGATGCCGCCGGTCAGCGCCAGCGGCACGGCGCTGAACACCAGCAGCGCGTCCCGGGGCGAGCCCAGCGCCGAGTAGAGCAGCAGGAAGATCAGGGCGAAGCAGACCGGCACCACGATCATCAGGCGCTTGCGGGCCGAGGCGAGGTTCTCGAACTGGCCGCCCCAGGTCACGTCGTAGCCCGAGGGCAGCCGCACCTGGCTCGCGACCTTGGCCTGCGCCTCGGCGACGAGCGAGCCGATGTCGCGCCCGCGGACGTTCGCGGTCACGACCACCCGGCGCCGGCCGTTCTCGCGCGAGACCTGGTTCGGCCCTTCCGCGACGGAAAAACTCGCGACCTGCTTCAGGAGGACCGACGCGGCGCGCCCGTTCGGGCCGGGCGGCAGCGGCACCGGGATGTTCTCCAACGCCTCCCGGTTCTCGCGCACCTTGTCGCTGAGGCGCACGACGATGGGAAAGCGGCGGTCGCCCTCGAACACCAGCCCGGCGTCCTTGCCGCCGATGGCCGCCCCGATGACCTCCTGGACGGCGCCGGTGCTGAGCCCCAGCCGCGCCGCTTCCGCCTTGTTGATCTTGATCTCCAGGAAGGGCAGGCCCGCCGTCTGCTCGACCTTGACGTCCTCGGCCCCGTCGATGCCCCGCAGGATCTCGGCGATCTGGTCGGCCGCCTTCGTCATCGGCCCGAACTCCTCGCCGAACACCTTCACGGCGAGGTCGCCGCGGGCGCCCGCCAGCAGCTCGTTGAAGCGCAGCTGGATCGGCTGGGAGAACTCGAACACGTTCCCGGCCAGGGCGCCGACCGCCTTCTCGATCTTCTCCTGGAGCTCGGCCTTGGACAGGTCCGGGTCCGGCCACTCCTCCTGGGGCTTCAGGATCACGAAGGTGTCCGAGGAGTTCTGCGGCATCGGGTCGGACGCGACCTCGGCGGTGCCGGTCTTCGAGAAGACGTAGGCGACCTGCGGGAAGCGGCGGATCGCCTGCTCGATCTTGAGCTGCATCGCCTGCGACTGCGACAGCGAAGTCGAGGGGATGCGCAGCGCGTTCATGGCGATGCTCTTCTCGTCGAGCGTCGGGATGAACTCGGCGCCGAGCCGGGTGAAGAGCAGGCCGGCCCCGGCCAGCAGCAGCAACGCCGCGACGATGAACACCATCGGCGCCCGCACCGCCCCGGCCAGCACGGGCCGATAGGCCCATTTGAGGGCGCGGATGATGACATTGTCCTTCTCGGTGACGCGCCCGGTGATCACGATGGCGATCAGGGCCGGCACGAAGGTCAGCGACAGGACGAAGGCGGCGGCCAGCGCGATGATCACGGTCAGCGCCATCGGCTCGAACATCTTGCCCTCGACGCCCGTGAAGGTGAGGAGCGGCACGTAGACGAGGATGATGATCGCCTGCCCGTAGAGGGACGGCTTGATCATCTCCTCGGCCGAGGCCCGCACCGTGGCGAGGCGCTCCTCGGTGTCGAGGGTGCGACCGAGACCGTGCTGCTTCTCGGCGAGATGACGCAGGGCGTTCTCGGTGATGATGACCGCCCCGTCGACGATGAGGCCGAAGTCGAGGGCGCCGAGGCTCATCAGGTTGGCCGAGATTTTCGCCTCGACCATGCCGGTCATGGTCATCAGCATGGCGACGGGGATGACCAGCGCCGTGATGATGGCGGCCCGGATGTTGCCGAGCAGCAGGAACAGGATGACGATGACGAGGGCCGCGCCCTCCGCGAGGTTCTTGGCCACGGTCCTGATGGTGGCCTCGACCAGGAGCGTCCGGTTGAGGACCGTCTGGACCTCGACGCCGGGCGGAAGCGACTTGCGGATCTCCGTCATCTTGGCGTCGACCGCGGCCGCGACCGTGCGGCTGTTCTCGCCGATCAGCATCAGCGCGGTGCCGACGACGACCTCCTGCCCGTCCTCGCTGGCCGAGCCCGTGCGCAGGTCGCGCCCGATCCGGACCTCGGCGATGTCCTTGATCCGCACCGGCACGCCGCCGCGGGTGGTGACGAGGACGTTCTCGATCTCCCCCATGCTCTCCAGGCGCCCGGCCGCGCGCACGACGTAGCCCTCGCCGTTGTCCTCCAGGTAGCGGGCGCCCTGGTTGGCGTTGTTGGCCTCCAAGGCCCGCGCCACGTCGGAGAAGGAGAGGTCGAGGGCGGTGAGCTTCGTCGGGTCCGGCTGGACGTGGTACTGCTTCTCGAAGCCGCCGATGCCGTCGACGCCGGCCACGCCCGGCACGGTCTTGATCTGGGGCCGGATGATCCAGTCCTGCACCGTGCGCAGGTACGCGGCCCGCTCCAGCTCCGTCCTGAGCCGCTGGCCTTCCGGGGTCAGGTAGCTGCCGTCCGGTTGCCAGCCCGGCTTGCCCGCAGGCGACACCGTCCGCTCGTCCGGCTTCGCGTAGTGGATCGACCACATGTAGATCTCGCCGAGGCCCGTCGAGATCGGGCCCATGCGGGGCTCGGCGTCGGGCGGCAGGTCCTGCTTGACCTGGGACAGGCGCTCGGCGACCTGCTGGCGGGCGAAGTAGATGTCGAGCTTCTCCGCGAAGACCGCGGTGACCTGCGAGAAGCCATTTCGCGATAAGGACCGGGTGTATTCGAGGCCCTTGATCCCGGCGAGCGCGGTCTCGACCGGGTAGGTGACCTGCTTCTCGATGTCGATTGGCGAGAGCGAGGGCGCGACCGTGTTGATCTGCACCTGGTTGTTGGTGATGTCGGGGACCGCGTCGATGGGCAGCTTGGTCAGGGCGTAGCCGCCGAAGCCGGCGGCCAGCAGCGACAGCAGCAGCACCAGCCAGCGCTGGTGGACCGAGAAGTCGAGGATGCGGGAGATCATGGGCGGGCTCTCGCTCAGTCGTTGTCGCCGGTCGCGGCCTTGCCGAGCTCAGCCTTGAGGAGGAAGGAGTTGGCGACCGCGATCTCGTCGCCCGGCCTCAGGCCCGAGACGACCTCGTAAGCATCGTCGTCGGAGCGCCCGAGCTCGATCTCGCGCTTCTCGAAACCGGTGGCCGTGCGCACGAAGACGACCTTCTCGCCGGCGACGGTCTGGATCGCGGCCTTCGGAACCCGCACCTTGACCGCATCCTGGCCGACCTCGACCTCGGCGGTGACGAAGGTTCCGGGCCGCCAGGCCATGTCCCGGTTCGGCAGCCCGACGATGACGCGGGCGGAGCGTGTGTCCGGGTTCAGGATCGGGCTGACGAAGATCACCTTGCCTTCGGCCTGCTTGTCGGCGTCGCCCTGGCTCGGGGTGACCAGGACCCGCGCGCCTTCCTTGACCTTGGCCAGTTCGGTGGTTGGCACCGCCAGTTCGATCCAGACGGTGGACAGGTCTGCGACCGTATACAGGTCGTCCGGGTCGCCCTGACCGCCGACGTCGGTGCCGAGGTCGACCTTGCGCTCAACCACGCGCCCGCTCAGCGGTGAGCGCAATTCGTAGCGGCGCAGCGTCGAGGTGTTGGGCGTGGTCTCGTCCCGTTTGGCCGCGCTCGCCACCTCGGCGGCGTTGAGGCCGAGGGCGGAGAGCTTCTGCCGGGCGAGGTCGACGCGAAGCTGCGCCTCCGAATAGACGGCCTTGGCATTGAGGAAGGCCGATTCGGCCGAGATGCGCTTTTCCCAAAGCGCCTGCTGCCGATCGAAATTGGTCTTCTCAAGCTCTGCCTTCACTGAGGCGGTGAGATACTCGCTCTTGGCGTCCGCGACCTCGCGGCTGTCGAGCACCGCGACGACCTCACCCTTCACAACCTCCTCGCCCAGGCGCTTGCGCATCTCGGCCACAATCCCGACCACGCGCGCGGGCACCCGGGCGATCCGGTCGGCGTCCGGCGCGATGGTGCCGGGAACGAGAAGGTGGCGCGCGAGCGTGCCCCCCTCCACCGTCACGACCGTGATGTCCTGCCCGGAAACCTGCTCGGGCTGCATCTTGATCACGGTCGGCTCGGCCTCTCCCCCACCCTCCCCGTGCGGATGCTTGGCGGTCGCAGGCCCGGTCTCCGGCTTCGCCCCTCGCGGGCGGGGATGCTCGCCCGCGGGCTCCGGGACGTCGGTCTCGGAGGAGGGCTGACCGGCGGCGGGCGCCGGGTGGATCCTCGGGACCCCGACCGAGGCGAGGGCGTCCTGGACGAATTCGGACACGCGGGGAACGGCACCGCCGATGGCGATGCCGGTGGCCAGGATGACCACGGACAGGAGAATGCGCATTGAGCCTGACTCGACCGGGACGCCGCTTGCCCGCCTGCGCGGCGGTGACGGTCGATCCCGCATGTTCACGTAAGGTGATCGACTGGCCCGGCGGATCGCCGGGCGGCCCGTGCCACCTCGGTGGCGCGGTCACCTCAGAGCCTGTTTGAGGTCCTCCGCCGGCCGTCCCCATCTGTCTCGTGTCACCAATACACGATCCGTCTGGCAGGACGGAGGAGAGAGCAGATGTGGACGGACCGGCAT
>NZ_BPQO01000036.1 GCF_022179285.1 Methylobacterium hispanicum
GCAGGTGGCCTGCCTGGAGGAGATCGCCTACCTGCAGGGCTTCATCGGGCGCGAGCAGCTGGTGGCGCGGGGCGAGCTCTTCGCCAAGACGAATTACGGCCAGAACCTGCTGCGCCTCGCCCGCGAGCACGACGCCGCGCCGCCGGCCTGACGCCGGGGCGGCGGGGAACGATGCGGACCGGCGGGTGATTGCCCAGGCACACCCGCCCGCACCGTGGAGTTCCCCATGCGCCGCCTCGCTCTCGTGCTCGCCGCCCTCACCGCGCTCGGCGGTCCTGCCCAGGCGCTCGACGGCGACCAGAAGACGCCAACCCGCGGGCCCGAATTCACCGGCGTGCCGAAGGACGCGGTGCTCAGCTACAACCTGATCGGTCTCAACGTGGTCGATGGTCAGCAGAACAGCGTCGGCGAGATCAAGGACATCGTCATCGAGAACGGCAAGCTCGCCGGCTACATCCTGTCGGTCGGCGGATTTCTCGGCGTGGGTGAGCGCTACGTGGCGGTGAAGCCCGAGTCCGTCGCGCTCGGCTACGACGCCGACGGCAAGAAATGGAAAGCCATCATCGGCGCGAGCAAGGATCAGCTGAAGGCCGCGCCGGAGTTCAAGTACGAGGGCAAGTTCAACCGGACCTGAGTCCGACCGGAACGGGGTCAGGCCGGAGCCGAGGCTTCCGGGCGCTGACCCGGCTCGGGGCCCATCCGACGCCGGTCGTGCTCCATGGCGAAGACGTGGGCGTAGAGGTTGGCCACCCAGCGCCGCCCCTCGACGGTCGCGTCGAGGGCACGGATGCCGTCGCCGAGCACCGGCTCGACCTTCGACCAGAAGAAGGCCGGGTAGCCCACCGCGAGGTCGGCTGGATCGGCGTAGCCGAACTCCTTGTCGAGGCCGACCTCCGCGAACTCCCGGAACAGCGCGTTGAGCTTGCGCGGATAGAGCGGATCGCCGAGCTGCCCGATCAGGTCGGCGGCGCGCAGGAGGCCGGCCTCGCTCCCGGTCTCGGCGTGGTCGGCGTCGTGCGGCACGGGAAAGCGCGTCAGCTCGATCGCCCGCACCACGCGCTCGGCGTCCACGAGGTCGTGCCCGCCGAAGCGCTCCCGCACGGCGATCTTCGAGCGCTCGACGTGCCACGGGGCCAGCGCCGCGTCGGAGGCGCCGCGCGGCAGGGCGACGGTGTTGCCCGCCGCATCGACCACGTAGCGCCCCGGCCCGTCGCCGGAGCAGATCCCGCGCACGTAGCCGATATCGTGGTAGAGCGCGGCCAGGATCGCGTGCAGCCACGCCTCCGGCCCGACCGAGTGGCTGACGAAGCGCCCACGCAGGATGTCCTGCATCACCAGGGCGACGAGCGCGGTGTGGTCGGCGTCGTGGTAGAGCGCGTCGCTGCCGACAAGCCGCTCGATGGTGAGCCGCGCCGCCTCGTCGATCACCTCCGCGTAGCGGGGCTCGCGGCTGCCGAACATGCGCGTGTAGGTGTGGGCGAGGTGGTGACCCAGCGCGTTCGCCAGGAGCTGCGTCAGTTCCAGCATGACCCGTCCGGCACCGGTCCAAGGCCGGAAAGCGCCGGCCCGCTGAGCGACAAGTCGGAGCCGCGGCGGCGGTTGCAGGGGAGCGTGGTCGGGTCCGCGGAACTTCCCATCACGCGGCGCCGTTCGATGCTGTACGATCGCCTCACCGGACCAAGAGGTTTCCATGCTACGCGCCCGCACCGCACTCCTCGCCGCCGCCCTCGCGGTCGGCGCACCCGCTGCGGCCCTCGCCTTCGGCGGCAACAGCGATGCCGGCAGCGGACTCTCGCCCTACGCCGCCCTCAACGGCAACGACCGCTCCGCCGGCGTGAACAACGGCAACTACCGGCCGCCGCGCTTCGACCCCTACGTGCAGACCTACGGCTACGAGGACGAGCCGCGGGTCTACCGGCGCGCCCCCGACCGGCGGCCCGCCTACGGCTACCCCTACTGAGCCGACGGCGCCGGCCGGTCCCCGGACCGGCCGGATCCATGTTCGGCTCAGCCCGCCCGGCCGTCGCCCATGCCGCCCTGCAGGCGCGAGAGCTGGGCGATGTGCAGGTCGATCAACGGCATCGCTCCGCGGGCGATGCGGCGCAGGCCCGGATCCTCGCCGGTCTGCGCATAGGCGCCGTGGATCATCCGGGCCTCGCGATGGCCCTGGAGCGAGGCGGCCACGAAGGTCGCGTCGTATTGCGGGCCCGGCTGCAAGCCGGTGAGCTGTTCGAGGATCTGCGCCTTCTGTGCGTCGGTGGTCATGCCGCCCGGCTGACCGGCACCGCCCGGGATCCCGAGCGCCCCGCCCGCGATGCCGGTCGCGGCGCCGACGGCGCCCCCCGCAACCGCCAGCGGTGCCCCGACGAGGCCACCCACCAATCCGCCCGGCCCAGCCCGGCCCGCGGCCATCGGCGCGCCGCCGGTGTAGCCGTCGATCCGGTTGGCAAGGTTGACCTGCTCGGTCACCTCGGCCCGCGCGAAGCGCTTCACGGCCGGATCGCGGGTCCTGGCATGGGCGTCGCGAGCCGTGTTCTCGAGGAAGAGACCGCCCTTGGTGGCCATCTCCAGGTAGACCGGCGTGGGCAGCGCGCCCGATGGCGTCGGCTGGGCGATCGCCGTCCGTGTCACCGCCAGGGCGGCGGTGGCCGTCAACATGTGTACGAGGAAGTCACGGCGCAGCATCGGGGGCTCCCGGTTGGACGACGCGTACGGTTCGGCCGCGCGGGCGGCAGGTGCGTCGTTGGTGCAACCAAGAGTTGCCTTCTCTGTTCCTAGGCGATCGGGCTCGGCCGCATCACCCCCGCATTCACCGGCCGGACGGGACGGCGCGTGAGCCCCTGGCGCCGGCCGCGATGCACGAGAAGACCCGCGCCGGCCACTGCGGCGCCCGCCAGGAGGTCCGGCAGATAGTGTCCGCCGGACCCCAGCGTCGCGACGATCACGGCTCCGTTGAGCAAGAGGGCCGGCGCCCCGACGAACCGGACCGGCGCGAGGGCCCAGGCGGTGAGGATCGCGAGGCAGACGTGGAAGGAGGGGAACGTCACGAGGCCCCGGACGTCGCCGAGCACCAGGGTATCGAAGGTTCCGGCGCGCAGCTGTTCCAGCGCGTCAAGGTGCCAGAGGGCGCCGACCGTCTCGATTCCGGCAACCGGCAGCTCGGCGGGTGCGTAATGCGCGTAGGCGCCGACCGCGGGCAGGACGGCCGAGACGACGACCACGCAGAGCAGCGTGGCGCAGAACAGGCGCACGAAGGCCCAGAGCCGGCCGAGACGGCGGGTCGCCGCAAGAACGATCACCACCACCGCGATCTGCGGCCCGCTCGTGTGATAGGCGAGAGACAGCCACCAGTTGAGATCCGGGTGGAGATTCAGCCACGCGAGGTAGGTCGGCCAGTCGAATCCGAGCGCCCGCTCGGCTCGCGCCAGTGCGTGGTCGATCAGGGGCAGCCGGAGGGTGGCGGCGGCGTAGTGCAGGATGGCGACCGGCACCGTGAAGGCGATGAGGCTTGCGCTCGCCAGCGCCATCGCGCGCAGCGACGGCTCGGACTTGATCGGGCCGAGGCAGGCGGCGACGGCGAGGAGGACGGCGACCAGCGCCGCGACTCCGAGCGGGGCGAGCGGATCGAGCCGGATGCCGGCCCGGTGGAGCCAGACGGCGTCGAGCACGACCAGAGCCAGCGTCGTCAGCCAGAGCAGGGGGTGGGGCGCGGCGATGGCCGCGAGCAGCCGCCGCCGTGTCCCGGCCCATTCCGCCGAGCGCGGGCGCGCACCGCGGGCCCGAGCGTCGAGGGCGCGTGTCCGCCGGTCCGTATCGCTCGCCCCGTCCGGGACCTCCGTCGCGTCGTCGGGCTCGGCAACGTCCAGGCTGCCGCGACGCGGTCGGTCCATCATCCTCGTGTCGCCCCCTGCCGATGCACCGATGGATACGCGCGACGCCCGCATTGGTTCTCCGGCAAGGCTTGAGTGCTAGGCACGTGCAGCGGTGCGGCGTCATCCCTGGATGCCGGTCGATTTTTGCACCCTAGATGTCGGATCGTTGGCGGGACGGGTTTCCATGGATCGGCAGAGCGGCCTCGGGCTCGACGACATGCAGGCGCGGCAGGACCACGGCGGCGAGCCGCCCGAGGACGTCGTGCTGGAGCCGCTGGCCGACTACCCGCGGATCGACCTGCGCGGGAGCGGCGAGCCCTGGGCGAAGCGGCGCGCCGCCGGCAAGACCCTGCGCGAGGCCGTGCCGCACGCGGGCCACGGCACCCTCGACCTGCCCGAGGACCGGCCCGATCCGGTCTCGCTGATCGAGCGGGCGCACCAGGGCCGCCAGCCGGACCTCATCCCGCTGCGGGTCGCCCGCATGGCGAGCTCACCCTTCGCGTTCCTCCGGGGCGCCGCCCACGTCATGGCCTGGGACCTAGCCCGCACACCCACGAGCCAGATCTCGGTGGTGATGAACGGCGACGCCCACATCTCCAATTTCGGCCTGTTTGGCACGCCGCAGCGCGACGTGGTGCTCGACCTCAACGATTTCGACGAGGTGACGGTCGGCCCCTGGGAATGGGACCTGAAACGGCTCGCGGCGAGCATCGAGGTCGCGACCCGTACCGACGAGGTACCCACCGACCATCGCCGCCGCGCGGTGATCGCGGCGGTGTCCGGCTACCAGCACACCATGACGGAGCTGGCGCCCCAGGGCTCCCTCGAGGTCTGGTACCAATCGACCCGCGCCGACCAGCTCGCGATCTCGGGGATCGACATCGACGCGGATTCCCAGGAGGTCGTGCGCAAGGCGGTCGCCAAGGCGCGCAAGCGCCACAACCGCAGCCTGCTCGACAGCGTGGCCGAGCGCCGCATCGACGGCGCGTGGCGCCTGCGGGACGACCCGCCGATCCTCACCCCCGTGCCGGACGGGGTGCGCGAGGCTGTGATCACGGGCCTGGAGCACTACGCCGAGACCCTGCCGCGGGAGCGCCGGTTCATGCTGAGCCGCTATCACGTGGTGGACGTCGCCCACCGAGTGGTCGGCGTCGGCAGCGTGGGCACGCGGGCCTATCTCGCGCTGCTCTGCGGCAACTCGGACCAGGACGTGCTCTTCCTGCAGGTCAAGGAGGCGGTGCGCCCCGCCCACGCGCCCTACCTGCCCGGCATGCCGGAGCCCTACGCCAGCCACGAGGGCGAGCGGGTGATCTACGGCCAGCGGCTGCTTCAAGCGGTCGGCGACCCGCTGCTCGGCTGGACCACGATCGAGGGCCGGCCGTTCTACGTGCGCCAGATGAAGAACATGAAGGGCGAGATCCCGGTGGCCTGCCTTCGGGGGCAGCCGCTCCTCACCTTCTCCTGGGCCTACGGCGCGCTGCTCGCCCGGGCGCATGCCCGCACCGGGGACGCCGCCGCGATCTGCGGCTATTGCGGGCACGACGGCAACACCGACCTGCGCGAGGCCATCGCGGACTGGGCGCAGGCCTACGGCGACCGCAACGCCGCCGATCACGAGCTGTTTCGCGCCGCGATCGCGAGCGGACGGCTCGAGGCCGCGGAGGATCCGCATCTCTGAGGCGGCACGCCGGGCGGGCCCGATCGTTCCCTAGGGACGCAAGCCCCGTCCTCGTGCCGATCCTGTCCTCGGGCGGCTTATGCACAGCCGCGTGGTTATCCCCGGGATTCACAAACCGTCCGCCATCCGCCACGGTGCCGGCATGATCCCCACGCCGCCCGCCGGCCCGTGAGCGCGTCCCGTCCGCTTCGCTCCCACCAGCGCGCCCTCCAGGCGCTCGTCGCGGCCATCGCCCGCGGCGAGGCCACGGGCGTGAGCGATATCCTGGCCGCGGTGACGCCGGGCGGTGGCAAGTCGCTGCTGCCGGTGATCGCCGCCGCCGAGCTGATCGCGGCCGGCCGGATCGACCGCGTCGTCTGGGTGGTGCCGCGCGATTCGCTGCGCCTCCAGGCGGAGGAGGCCTTCGCCGACCCGGCGTGGCGTGCGAGCCTCGGCCACGCCGTCAGCGTGCGCGCCGCCGACAACGAGCCGGATCCCGCCCGGGGCCTCGGCGGCTACGTCACCACCTACCAGGCGGTCGCCGCGGCACCGGCCCTGCACCTCGCCGAGGCACGGGCGCACCGCACCCTGCTCGTGGTGGACGAGGTCCATCACCTGCCGGTGCCGAGCGCCGCCCGCGGTGGGGGCGGGGAGACCTCCGACGAGGAGGCCGAGGCCGGCGCCTGGAGCCGGGCGATGCTGCCGCTGATGCGGGCCGCGTCGATGCGGCTCTTCCTCTCGGGCACCCTGGAGCGGGCGGACGGGCGCCGCATCCTCGGGCTGCCCTACCGCCCGGCGAGCCCGGGCCGCGCCCCGGAGGTCGACACGGAGGCGCCGGGCCTCGCGGTGATCGGCTACTCGCGGGTGCAGGCGCTGGCGGAGCGCGCGGTGCTGCCGGTCAATTTCGGCGCGCTCGACGGTGAGGCGAGCTGGCTGGAGGCGGGCCAGGAGGCGGGCGCGGCACCGCGGGTGGGTCCGCACCGGCTCGGCGGAGGCGTGCGCGTCACCACGCGGCCGGCCCTGTTCACGGCGCTCCGCACGGGCTTCGCCCGCGACCTCCTCGGGGAGGCCTTCCACGCCACCCGCCGCATCCGGGCGCGGCGGCGCACCGAGCGTGGGCTGGGACCGGCCGAGCCGGCGCTCGGTCTCGGCAAGCTGCTCGTCGTCGCCCCCGACCAGGCGAGCGCCCGGCGCTACCAGGCGATGATCCAGGGCTGGATGCCCGGGTCCCAGGCCGAGCGGGACGTGCGCATCGCCACCTCCTCGGCCCAGGACGCGCACGCGGCGCTCGCCGCCTTCCGGCTGCTGCCGGAACCCGCTATCCTCGTCACCGTGGCGATGGCCTACGAGGGCCTCGACGCGCCCGAGGTCGCGGTGGTGGCGGCCCTTACCCATATCCGCTCGCGCCCCTGGCTGGAGCAGATGCTGGCCCGTGCGACGCGCGTCGATCCGAATGCCGGGCCCTACGACGGCCAGCAGGCGCTGGTCTTCCACCCCGACGACCCGCTCTTCGCGAAGTTCCGCGCGGAACTGGAGACCGAGCAGGGCAGCGCGCCGCGCCCGCCCGAGAAGCCGCGCCTTACCGCCGTGACGCCCGAGCCGGTGCGCTGGCGGGACGAGACGCCCCGGGGCATCACGCCGCTGGAGAGCAACGCGCTCGGGATCCGCTACGCCATGCTGCGCCCGCGCACCCCGGCGCCCGATGCGCCCGCCCGGGAGCCGCCGCCGGCGCGGGAGGGCGTGCCTTCCCTGACGGAACGCTCCCTGCGTCAGCGCCTCGCCGCGCAGGTGGCGGCCCAGGCCGTCGAGGACGAGGCGGCGTGGCAGGCGCCGCGCGGCGGCAACCTCGCCCACAGGTACAACGCGGTGCTCAAGCGCGTGACCGGCAAGGACCGCGCCTCGATGACCCTGGCGGAGCTGGAGGCGGCGCTCGCCTGGCTGGAGCGCAACCGCCTCTCCGACCACGCCCACCTGCTCGACGGGGATGCCCGCTACGCCTGGTCCGCCCGCCAGCGCCGCAGGAGCTGGGCGCCGGCTGGGCGCCGGGCGGAGGGCTGAGGCGGACCGCCTCACTCGGCCAGGAAGCGTCGGATCCAGCCGCCCAGGCGCGCGCTGTCGTGCGGGGCATCGAGGCTGGCGAGGGCCCGCTCGACCAGGGCCGGATCCGCGACCGCGGCGCGGTGATCGCGGGTGAGGGCGCGGGCGTAGTCCGGGCCGAACTCCGGATGGCACTGACAGGAGAGGGCCGCGCGGTCGGCGTATCCCAGCACGCCGTAGGGCGTGAAGGCGCTGGCGGCCAGCACGCGCGCGCCCGGCGGCGCCACGACGACCTGATCCTGATGGCTCACCGGCACGGCGATCCGGCTCGCCGCGTCCATGAAGGGGGCGCGCGCGACGACCTCGTAGGCGTGCAGGCCTAGCCCCCAGCCGCGGGACGACTTCCGGGCCCGGCCGCCGAAGGCCTCGGCCATGATCTGATGGCCGAAGCAGATCCCGACGAGTTTCCGCTCCGGCGGCAGTGCCCGCAGGAAGGCGACGAGGTCCGCGATCCAGGGAAGCGGATCGTAGACGCCGGCGGCCGAGCCGGTGATCAGGAAGGCTTCGTAGCGGTCAGGCTCGGGCCAGGCGCCAGCGCGCACGTCGAAGGTTGCGCACGCGTGTTCGGGCCCGAGCAGGTCGGCCGACATCGCCGCGTAGGAGGGGAAGCCGGAGAGCCTGTCGGGTGGCCGTCCGGTCTCGATGATGGCGATGCGCAAGCGTGCTTCGTCCGTCGCGACCCCGTCGGAGAACCCGGCGGTCCCAGGGCGTTAGGCCGCGCTGGCCCTTGCGCGCAAGCGGCGTGCCGGTCTCGGGCGGATGTCCATCGGGTTGCCGCGCCAGACCACGGCGTTGCGCATCCAGGCGCGCGCCCAGAGCAGCGGGATCATCGCGTCGCGCACGAGGAAGCAGACGAGGAGGCGCGGTGAGCGCTGCCAGCCGGCGCGGGCCGCCAGCGCGTACTCGGCGCCGTAGAAGATCGCGGCGAGCGCGCCGATCCCGGCCCAGGCCTGCGCGGTGCCCGCGAGGCAGCCGGCGAGGAGGAACGGTGCCAGCACCCCGCTCGCGATCTCCGGCGCGAAGAAGAGCGGGAAGGTCACTCGCCGCAGACGCGCCCAGCGCAGCTGGCGCGACCAGACCTCCCGGCGTCGGCGCGGGCCGAGCGGCTGCTCGAACGGGGCCGGCACGAGGTGGACCCGGCGCCCGGCCGCCCGGACCAGCTTCGTCGCGGCCGCGTCCTCGGCGATCTCCGCGGCGAGCGCGCGGATCCCGCCGTGGCGCTCCAGGAAGGGCCGGTGCCAGAGCATGCTCTTGCCCTGCGCGAAGCCGAGCCCCAGCGCCTCGCCCGTATACTGCCAGCGCGCCTGGAGCGTGTTGAGGAAGGCGCACTCGACCTCGGCCCAGAGATTGCCAGGCCGTGCCCCGATCGGCGTCGAGCAGACGAGGCCGGTGTCGGGCCGCCACGCCGCCTGCATCTGCTGGAGGTAGTCGGGCGGCATCAGCACGTTGGAATCGGCCAGCACGATCCAGTCGTGGCGCGCCGCCTCCCAGCCCCGCACGCAATTGTTGAGCTTCGGGTTGTCGCTGACGCGCTCGTCGCCGATCACCACCCGGGCCGGCACCGCGGGGTGCGCGTCGATGAGGCGATGGACGAGCGGCAGGACCGGATCGCCCGCGTCGGCCACGCAGAAGACGACCTCGTAGGCGGGATAGTCGAGGCGGAGGCCGCGGGTCAGCGTCTCCTCGCTGAAGGTCTCCACGCCGCAGACCGGGCGCACCAGCGAGACCGGGGCGCCGGCCGGGAAGGCGGAGGGCCCGCGCAGCCGGCCGATACGCCGGGCGGCGATGCCGAAGCTCGCGAGGTTGACCAGGGTGAGCAGGCTGCAGAACGCCAGGGCCAGCGCGGTTGCGTTCGCCTCGATCATGCGGCTGTGGTCCCCGTGCTGGCCGCGACCTGCCGCCGCGCCGTTGCGCAGCCCCCTAACAGTCGCGCCGTATCAGTCTTATGACGGGCACGTTCCCTGCGGTGCCGGACCCGGATGATCCCGCCGATCGTGTTCCACCCGGCCTACGAGGCCAGCCTGCCGGACGGCCACCGCTTCCCCATGCGGAAATACGGCCGTCTCGCGGAGGTGGTGGCCGAGCGGGGGCTGGCGCCGCTCGGCTTCGTGCAGCCGGAGCCCGCCTCGGCGGCGCTGCTCGCGCAGGCGCACGCGCCCGCCTACATCGATGCGGTGCTGGCGCACGCCGTGCCGCGCGCGGTCGAGCGGGCCATCGGCCTGCCGGCGGACGAGACGGTGGTCCGGCGCTCGCGCGCCTCGGTCGGCGGCACGCTGCTCGCCGCGCGCCTCGCGCTCGCCGAGGGGCTCGCCGGCAGCACGGCCGGCGGCAGCCACCATGCCCGGCGCGAGCAGGGGGCGGGCTTCTGCGTGTTCAACGACGTGGCGGTGGCGGCGCGCGCCCTCCGGCACGAGGGCGCGATCACCCGGGCGCTGGTGGTCGATCTCGACGTGCACCAGGGCGACGGCACCGCCGACTGCCTCGCCTACGCGCCGGACCTGTTCACCCTGTCGGTCCATTGCGAGCGGAACTACCCGACCCAGAAGATCCCGGGCGACCTCGACATCGGGCTGCCGGACGGGATGGAGGACGCGGCCTATCTCGAGGTGCTCGCCGGGCGCCTGCCCGCGCTCCTCGACGCGCTGCGGCCGGACCTCGTCTTCTACAACGCCGGCGTCGATCCGCACCGCGACGACCGGCTCGGTCGCCTCGCGCTGAGCGACGACGGGCTCTACGCCCGCGACCGCTACGTGGTGGGCCAGGCGCGGGCACGGGGCATCCCGCTCGTGGCGGTGATCGGCGGCGGCTACACCCACGACGTGGACGCCCTCGCCGCGCGCCACGCCCTCGTGTTCCAGGCTCTGGCCGCCGTGGCCGAGACGTGACGCGGCCGGAATGAATCGGGGACGGGGCCCGCGCTTAAACCTTTTGTGAAGCGTGCGGCGCACAATCGACCTGTCGCGCCGAGGCGGCGGCGCGCCGGTTCGACTGTTGAGTGGCGGCGATGCTCGGACGGATCTGGGACGGCATGAAGGTGACGCTCGCGCTGCTGGCGATGATCGCCGCGGCCCTGATCTCCGCCGACAAGCTCGATCACGGACGGCGGGATGCCGCCCGCCCAGGAGACGTCGCGCGGCAGGCGACGGAACCGGCGGTCACCGGCTCCGTCGGCAGGCGCTGAGGCGGCGCGCGCCTCAGTAGCTGTAATCGCGCCGGGGATAGCCGCGCTGCCCGTAGCCGGGATCGCGCACGCGGGAGCCGTAATCGACGTCGCGCCGCGCCTGACGTTTGGCGAGCGCACGGCCGGCGAGGCAGCCCGCGACCGCCCCGACCACGCCGCGCTCGGCGAGATAGTGTCCGGCCACGCCGCCGATGATGGCGCCCTTGATGCAGCCCTTGGCCTCCGCAGCGCCGACGCTCATGAGCGTCATGATCGCGATGGCCGACGCCCTGACGGCGATGCGCATGGTGTTCTCCCAGATGAAGTGCCCGGGAGAAACGGCGCTACCGCCGCCGCGTTCCTGAGGCGCGCGGCGCTCCCGCGGAATGGGAGTGCCGCGCCACCGCTCTAGCGCAGCGAGGCGCAGAAGCGCTGGATGCGGGTGCAGGCCTCCTCCAGCGCCGTGTTCGAGGTGGCGTAGGAGATGCGCAGGTTGGGCCCGAGGCCGAAGGCCGAGCCGTGCACCGCGGCCACGCCCTCGCTCTGCAGGAGCTCGGTGACGAAGTCCTGGTCGGTCTCGATGGTCTTGCCGCCCTCCGTGCGCTTGCCGATGAGTGCGGCGCAGGACGGGTAGACGTAGAAGGCGCCCTCCGGCATCGGACACTTGAGCCCCGAGGCCTGATTCAGCATCGAGACCACGAGGTCGCGCCGCTCCTGGAAGGCGGCGCGGAAGCGGGCGAGGTGCTCCTGGGTGCCGTCGAGCGCGGCAACCGCCGCCCATTGCGAGATCGTGGTGGCACCGGACGTCTGCTGGCCCTGGATGAAGTCCATCGCCTTGATCAGGTGCTCGGGGCCGGCCGCGTAGCCGATGCGCCAGCCGGTCATGGCGTAGGCCTTCGAGACGCCGTTCATGGTGAGCGTGCGCTCGTAGAGGCCGGGCTCGATCTGGGCGGGGGTGACGTATTCGAAATCGCCGTAGGTCAGGTGCTCGTACATGTCGTCGGTGAGCACCCAGACGTGGGGATGGCGCATCAGCACGTCGGTGATCGCCTTGAGCTCGTCGTGCGCGTAGGCCGCGCCTGAGGGGTTCGACGGCGAGTTGAGGATGATCCACTTGGTCTTGGGCGTGATCACCCGCTCCAGCTCCTCGGGCTGAAGCTTGAAGTCGTGCGCCATGTCGGTCTCGGCGAAGACCGGCGTGCCGCCGCACAGGGTCACGATCTCCGGGTAGGAGACCCAGTAGGGGCGGGGGATCACCACCTCGTCGCCGGGGTTCAGGGTGGCGAGCAGCGCGTTGTAGATCACGTGCTTGCCGCCGGTGCCCACGATGGTCTGGGCGGGCTTGTAGTCCAGGCCGTTCTCGCGCTTGAACTTGCGGGCGATGGCCTCGCGCAGCGGCACGATGCCGGAGACGGGCGGGTACTTGGTCTCGCCGCGCCGGATCGCCTCGATCGCCGCCTCCTTGATGTGGTCGGGCGTGTCGAAGTCGGGCTCGCCGACCGAGAGGCTGATCACGTCCATGCCGGAGGCTTTCAGCTCGCGCGCCTTCTGCGTCATCGCGATGGTCGCGGACGGCTTCACGCGGGAGAGGGCGTCGGCCAGAAAGCCCATGGGGATTTGCTCCGGGGTCTCGAAATCTTGCGGCGGCCGCGGGTCCGCGGCGGCGGGACCCTAGGGGCGGGGGCCTGAGCCGGCAAGATGCTGCCGGACGTGCGGAACACCACATGCCACGCGCAGCGAGCAGGGCTCCCGTGCCGCGGTTCCCCTCGCGATCGGGCAGGCGCGGCCTCATCTTGGAGCGATGCTGCCCCTCTCCGTCCTCGACCTCTCCTTCGTGAATGCCGGCGCCACGCCCGCCGACGCGCTGCAGGACAGCCTCGCGCTCGCCCGGCACGTGGATGGCCTGGGCTACCACCGCTACTGGCTCGCCGAGCACCACGCCCTCGCCTCGGTCGCGAGCCCCGCGCCCGAGATCATGATCGGGCAGATCGCGGCGGCGACGCGGTACCTTCGGGTCGGCTCCGGGGGCATCATGCTGCCGAACCACGCTCCCCTGATGGTGGCCGAGCGCTTCAAGCTGCTCGAAGCCCTGTTCCCGGGCCGCATCGATCTCGGTCTGGGGCGCGCGCCGGGCACGGACGGCATCACGGCGCGGGCGCTGCGTCGCCGGGAGGTGCCGTCCGAGGGCGACGACTTCCTCGACCGGCTGCAGGAACTCCTGCTCTGGGGCGGCGGCGGGTTCCCGCCCGGCCACCCGTTCGGGACGATCACGGTGATGCCCGCGGGCGTGCCGCTGCCGCCGGTCTTCCTGCTGGGGTCCTCCGACTACAGCGGGGCGCTCTCGGCCCGGATCGGCTGCGGCTTCGCCTTCGCGCAGCATTTCGGCAGCTCCGACGCGGCCGAGGTCCTGCGGGCCTATCGCCGACAGTTCCAGCCCTCGCGCCTGGGCGAGCGGCCGCACGCCATCCTGGCGCTCGCAGCGGTGTGCGCCGAGACCGACGCGGAGGCCGAGCGGCTCGCCATGAGCGCGCGGCTGGCGACCCTGCGCCGCGAGCGCGGCGCCTACGGCCCGATCCCGAGCCTCGCGGAGGCGGAGAACCATCCCTACACGGAATCCGATCGCCTGCGGATGGAGCGCGGGCGGGCGCGCCTGCATGTCGGCTCGCCCGAGACCTTGCGGGCGAAGCTCACGGCGCTCGCCGCGGAGGCGGAGGCCGACGAGATCATGATCGTGTCGAGCATCCACGATCAGGCGGCGCGGCGGCGCTCCTACATGCTGATCGCCGAGGCGTGGGGCTTGTCGGTCCGGCCCGACCCCGGCGACCGTTCGGGCTGATCGCCTACCAGCGGCAGACGCGGCGCGGCCCGTATGGCGTCGGGCGCAGGAAGCAGCGGCGGCCGTAGAAGCCGCGCGGCGGCCCGGCGAACGGGCGGCAGCGCCCGTAGGGCCCGCGCGCCCAGCCGGGGCCGCAGCCCTGCGCCACCGTCTCGATCGGAGCCTGATCCGCGAGGCCCGAGGCCGAGCCGATCCCGAGCGGCGCCGCCTGGGCGTTGGAGCCGGCGCCGAGGCCGCCAAGCGTCAGGGCGGCGGCAAGGCCGAGGAGAGTCCTTCTGGACATCTGCGTTGTCCTCCTGTGGTCCGATCGGCGCAATGTCGCGGAAAGCGACACCTTGACCGTGTGCCGATCTAGGACGCTCGCTCCCTGTCGGAAGATTGGCGGCAGATGACGTTTTCGACAGGTTCGGGGGACCGTTCGCCTGAACGGCCTCCGCGCCCGTCCTCGCTTGGCGAGCCGGGCGCGAAGGCGTGCCGCTCAACGGTGGCGACGGTGGCGGCTGTGCTTGCGCCGGCCGGGCAGGTCGGTGCGGTAGGCGCGCCGGCCAGGGTCGATCCCGAGGGCGCCGTTGACCGTGCCGACAGCGCCGCCGACGGCGCCGCCCACGACCCCGCCGACCGGGCCGCCGACGCGGTTGCCCTCGGCCGCGCCGCGGTTGACGCCGCCGACGAGGCCCTGGGCCTGGGCGATGCCGCCGAGGGCGAGGGTCGAGACCGCGAGCGTCGCGGCGACGAGGAAGTGCTTCATGGCGGTGTCCTCTCGTTGCTGGCGTGCTCCGTACCGGCCACCTGACCGCGCGGGAGCGCGCCTTCGTCAACGGTCAAGCTCGCCGTTGGTGGCAGCCGTGCGGGCGGGATTTCTGCGGAGCGATACCGATTTGCGAGCTCTGGCGCGGGCGGGCGCCCGCTGGTAGAAGCCGCCCCATGCGAGTAGGCGCAGTTCTCTTCCGCGGCCGTCCGGCGACGCGAATTACGGGCCCGGCCTCCGCCTGAGTGCCGCGGGAGACGCGGCATCGCGGATGCCGGGACGCGGGATCCCCCGCACCCCTGCCGGCGCTAGCGGCGCCGGAACCGCCGAGACATGAGCCGCACGGCCCGATCGCGGGCCCGACGCCTTCCCAGGACGACCGATGAGCGACGCGACCCCCGCCGACACCGCGGCCACCCGCGACTATTCCAAGACCCTGTTCCTGCCCCGCACCGACTTCCCGATGCGCGCCGGCCTGCCGACGCGCGAGCCGCTGCTCCTCGAGCGCTGGGAGACGACGGACCTCTACGGGCAGTTGCGCGCGCGCGGTCAGGGCCGGCCGAAATTCGTGCTGCACGACGGCCCGCCCTACGCCAACGGTAACATCCACATCGGCACGGCGCTCAACAAGATCCTGAAGGACGTCATCGTCCGCTCGATGGGCGCGCTCGGCTACGAGGCCAACTACGTGCCGGGCTGGGACTGCCACGGCCTGCCGATCGAGTGGAAGATCGAGGAGCAGTACCGCGCCAAGGGCCGCAACAAGGACGCGGTGCCGGTGATCGAGTTCCGCCAGGAATGCCGCGCCTTCGCGGCGCAGTGGCTCGACGTGCAGCGCGCGGAGTTCCAGCGCCTCGGCGTCACCGGCGATTGGGCGCACCCCTACGCCACCATGGCGTTCCCGGCGGAGGCCGCCATCGCCGACGAGCTGATGAAGTTCGCCGTCTCCGGCCAGCTCTACCGCGGCTCGAAGCCGGTGATGTGGTCGGTCGTCGAGAAGACAGCGCTCGCCGAGGCCGAGGTCGAGTACGAGGAGCACGTCAGCGACACGATCTTCGTGGCGTTCCCGATCCGCAAGGGCGGGGCGGGGGCGCTCGCCAGCGCGCGCGTGGTGATCTGGACCACCACCCCCTGGACGATCCCCGGCAACCGCGCCGTGGCCTACTCGAAGAAGGTCGCCTACGGCCTCTACCGGGTCACGGCGGCGCCCGAGGACAACTGGGCCAGGGCCGGGGAAACCTACATCCTGGCCGACACGCTCGCGGCAGGCGTATTCAAGGCCGCGCGTGTCGAGGGCTTCGAGCGCGTCGCGGACGTGTCGCCCACGGAACTCGCCGGGCTCACCCTCGCGCACCCGCTGGCGGACCTCGGCTACGGGTTCGACGTCCCCGTCCTCGAAGGCGACCACGTCACCGACGAGTCGGGCACCGGCTTCGTCCACACCGCGCCGAGCCACGGCCGCGAGGATTTCGAGCTCTGGATGGCGAGCGGCCGCCTGCTTCGCCAGCGCGGCATCGACACGGCGATCCCCTACACGGTCGATGCCGACAGCGTGCTCACGGAGGCCGCGCCGGGCTTCACTGGGACGCGCGTGCTCACCGCCAAGGGCGAGAAGGGCGACGCCAACAAGGCCGTGATGGCGGCGCTGACCGAGGCCGGCGCGCTGATCGCCCGCGGCGTGCTGCGCCACCAGTACCCGCATTCCTGGCGCTCGAAGAAGCCAGTGATCTTCCGCAACACGCCGCAATGGTTCATCGCCATGGACCGGCCGGTGGACAGCCTCGGCAACCGGACCCTCCGGGAGGTCGCCCTGCAGGCCATCGACGACACCCAGTGGGTGCCGCCGCAGGGCAAGAACCGCATCACCGGCATGGTGGCCAACCGCCCGGACTGGGTGGTCTCGCGCCAGCGGGCCTGGGGCGTGCCGATCACGGTCTTCGTCCACCGCGAGACCGGCGAGGTCCTGCGCGACGCGCGCGTCAACGCCCGCATCGTCGAGGCCTTCCGACAGGAGGGTGCGGATGCGTGGTTCACCGACGCCGACGGCGCCCGCTTCCTGGCGCCCGAGCACGATCCGGCGGCCTACGAGCGGGTGACGGACGTGCTCGACGTCTGGTTCGATTCCGGCTCCACCCACGCCTTCGTGCTGGACGATCCCGAGGCCTTCCCGGGGCTCTCCGGCGTCACGCGCCGCCGCGACGGCGGCGAGGACCGGGTGATGTATCTCGAGGGCTCGGACCAGCATCGCGGCTGGTTCCAGTCCTCGCTGCTCGAATCCTCCGGCACCCGGGGGCGGGCGCCCTACGACATCGTCCTGACCCACGGCTTCGTGCTCGACGGCAAGGGCCTGAAGATGTCGAAGTCGAAGGGCAACGTCGTAGCCCCCCAGAGCGTGATCAAGGATTCGGGCGCCGACATCCTGCGCCTGTGGGTCGCGGCCTCCGACTACACCGATGACCTGCGCATCGGCCCTGAGATCATCAAGACCTTCGCGGAGACCTATCGGAAGCTGCGCAATTCGCTCCGCTGGATGCTGGGCTCGCTCGCCCACCGGGTCGAGGGGGACGACGTGCCGCTTTCCGAGATGCCCGAGCTGGAGCGGCTGATCCTGCATCGCCTCGCCGAGCTCGACGCCGAGATCCGCGAGGCCTACGCGGCCTTCGACACCAAGCGGGTGGTGGCGCTGCTCAACGGCTTCATGACCGGCGACCTCTCGTCCTTCTACTTCGACGTGCGCAAGGACGCGCTCTATTGCGACCCGCTCTCCTCGGTGCGCCGTCGGGCGTCCCTGCAGGTGATCGACGAGGCCTTCCGGCGGGCCGCGATCTGGCTCGCCCCGGTGCTCGCCTTCACGGCCGAGGAGGCGTGGCTCGACCGCTACCCCTCCGAGACCGGCTCGGTGCATCTCCAGACCCTGCCGCATACCCCGGCCGAGTGGCGCGATGACGTGCTCGCCGAGCGCTGGCAGAAGATCCGGCGGGTGCGCCGCGTGGTGACGGGCGCCCTCGAGATCGAGCGGGCGGCCAAGCGCATCGGCGCGAGCCTGGAGGCAGCCCCTCGCGTGTACGTCGCCGATCCGGATCTGCTGGCGGCGGTCGAGGGCGTCGATTTCGCCGACATCTGCATCACCTCGGATATCTCCGTCGTCGCCGGGGACGGGCCGGCCGAGGCCTTCCGCCTCGACGAGGTCCGGGGCGTCGCGGTCGAGCCGCGCCCGGCCGAGGGGCGCAAATGCGCCCGCTCCTGGCGGGTGACGCCCGAGGTCGGCCGGGACGCGGAGTATCGCGACGTCACCCCCCGCGACGCGCAGGCCCTGCGCGAGTGGGACGCCGCCCACCCGGAAGCGAGCGCGGCGTGATGGTCCTGCCATCCCCTGCGCGCGTCCTCCCTCCCCCCTCTGCGGGGGAGGGTACCCTGCGAAGCAGGGGGGGAGAGGGGAGCGGCGGTGCCGACGAGGGCTCCGCTTTGCATGAAGGCCACGCCCATATCGTAAGCTGGGGTCCCCTCTCTGCGGGACTACGTCCCGACCAACCCCTACTGACGCAGGGGCCACCCTCCCCCGCAGAGGGGGGAGGGGACGCTGCGTGGGCCGGCCCATGACCCCGTTCCGCCTCGGCCTCCTCGCCCTCGTCCTCACCTTCGCGCTCGATCAGGCCTCGAAGCTCTGGCTCTACTTCGGCACCGACCTCGTGCTGACGCAGCCCTGGCGCTTCGGGCCCTATCTCGACCTCGTCGTCGTCTGGAATCGCGGCGTCTCCTACGGGATGTTCCAGCAGGAGGGCGGGCTCGGCCGCTGGCTGCTCGTGGCTTTGTCGGTCGTGGCCGCGGCGGGCCTCGCCGTCTGGATGCACCGGGCGGGCTCGCGGCTTCTCGGTCTTGCGCTCGGGCTGATCGCGGGCGGAGCGCTCGGCAACGCCGTGGACCGGGCGGCGTACGGCGCGGTGTTCGATTTCGTGCACCTGCACGCGGGACAATGGTCCTGGTACGTCTTCAACGTCGCCGACGCGGCGATCGTGGCGGGCGTCGTCGGGCTGATCCTTGACAGCCTGCTACCGGAGCGCGGACCGGCTGGATCGTCCGATCCCGCCCCTCCCGTGTGATCGGCGCAACACGACCCACAGCACATTGCAGGTTGTGTGTACCACCGCTCTGGCACAGCCCGGTCAAGGCGCCATACGATCGCCGGAAACCGGGATCAGGCCGAGATGGTCGGATCAGGCCGCCGGAAGCGCGGCCGCCCGGACCGCCGGCGCGGTCCGGAGCGCCCGGCCAATCTGTGGGGCAGCATGACCGGGTATCGCAGGACTCTCGTCACCGTGGCCGCTCTGGCGGCCTCCCTCGGCGCCACCGGCGCGGGCGCGCAGGAGAGCGGCTCGCTGATGCGCGACACGCTGGGCACGCTGGGCCTCGTCGAGAAGGAGCAGGCCCCGATCGACTACCGCGAGCGCGCGCCGCTGGTGATGCCGCCGAAGATGGACGGCAAGGCGCTGCCCGCGCCGCGCCAGCGGGCGGCCAACCCGCAATGGCCCAAGGATCCCGAGATCGTCGCCCGCCAGCGCGAGGCCGAGGAGCGGCGCGTGCCCCGCGGCAACCAGGTGCAGGGCCGCTACGACGACAACAACGCCACGCTCTCGCCCGACGAGATCCGCGGCGGCCGGCGCGCCGACGCGCAGATCCCGCGCTCCAACGAGTACAAGCCCGGCGACAACAACCGCGACTCCTTCTGGGTCAACCCGTTCGACCTGATGAAGGACAAGTCGGAGACGGCGGAGCCCTCGGTCACGGAGCCTTCGCGCTACACCCTCACCGAGCCACCGACCGGCTACCGCAAGTCGCCGCGCCCCAACACGCGCGCCAACAGCGAGCCGATCAACAACCCTAGCCGCGAGCGCGAGGAGTCCGATCCGGGCGTCTACCAGCGCGAGCAGCTGCGGCGGCAATGATCCGTCGCACCGTGGCCCGGTTGCGACGCGGGTCCGGAAACGCAACATGAGAGGCGGCTACCGGTTCGGAACTTGCGGATCGGACAGGCCGGACACGGTCGGCCCGACTCGCGCGTCACGGTGTGCGGGGAGGCCGAGCGCCACAGGGACACTGGCATGCATCTGTTCAGGCACGGGACGCCCACCTTCTTCCCGCAGACGCCGTCGGTCAGCGCCGGCCGCGCGGACGCGGCGCCTCACGGGCGCTCCGAGGCGGGCGGCCCGGCCGTCACCGGCTTCAGCCTGGACAACGGCCTCGACGTGATCGTGGTGCCGGATCACCGCGCGCCCGTCGTCACCCACATGATCTGGTACCGCAACGGCTCGGCCGACGATCCGATCGGCCAGTCCGGCATCGCCCACTTCCTCGAGCACCTGATGTTCAAGGGCACCGAGAAGCACCCCGTGGGCGCCTTCTCGAAGGCGGTCTCGGGCCTCGGCGGCCAGGAGAACGCCTTCACCAGCTACGACTACACCGCCTATTTCCAGCGCGTCGCCCGCGACCATCTCGGTACGATGATGGCCTTCGAGGCCGACCGCATGTCGGGCCTCGTCCTCGACGACGCCGTGGTGGCGCCCGAGCGCGACGTGGTGCTCGAGGAGCGCCGCATGCGGGTCGAGACCGATCCGTCCGCGCAGCTCTCCGAGGCGATGGCCGCCTCGCTCTTCGTGCACCACCCCTACGGCATCCCGATCATCGGCTGGATGCACGAGATCGAGGGGCTGAACCGCGAGCACGCGCTGGCCTACTACAAGCGCTTCTACACGCCCGAGAACGCCATCTTGGTGGTCGCCGGGGACGTCACGCCCGAGGAAGTCCGCCGCCAGGCCGAGGCGACCTACGGGCAGGTCGCGCCGCAGGGCGCGCGCCCTGAGCGCCGCCGCCCGCGCGAGCCCGAGCCCCGGGCGATGCGCCGCCTCGCGGTGGCCGATCCGAAGGTCGAGCAGCCGACGCTGCAGCGCCTCTACCTCACGCCCTCCTGCATCACCGCCCGCGACGGCGGCTGCCACGACCTCGAGCTTCTGGCCGAGGTGCTGGGCGGCGGCTCGACCTCCTACCTCTACCGCAAGCTGGTGCTGGAGCAGGGCCTCGCGGTGAATGCGGGCGCCTGGTACATGGGCTCGGCGATCGACGACACCCGCTTCTCCGTCTACGCGGTGCCCGCCGAGGGCGTCGGCCTGGAGCAGCTGGAGGAGGCGGTTGACCGCGTGCTGCGCCGCGCGCCCGCCGAGGCGCTGGGCGCCGAGGCGATCGAGCGCGCCAAGACGCGGCTCGTGGCCGAGACGGTCTACTCCTCCGACAGCCAGTCCTCGCTCGCCCGCATCTACGGCTCGGCGCTCGCCATAGGCGAGACCGTCGAGGAGGTGCGCCGCTGGCCCACCGACATCGAGGCCGTGACCAAGGACCGCCTCTCGGCGGCCTCCGAGCGCTGGCTCACGCCAGCCCGCTCGGTCACCGGCTACCTGACGAAGACGAAGGACGCCGACGCGCCGGTCGCCATCGCCGCCGAGTAGCGGCGCGAACCGCAGCGCATCCGAGGCGGCCGCGGCTCTCAGGCGGCCGAACGAGAACAACGAGGTTCCCAATGAACTTGGCCGAGACCGACACCCGCACCGTCAACGCGCCGACGAAGGCGCTGCCCGTTCCTGGCGGTGCGGGCGTCGAGGCGTGGCACGTCGAGTCGCCGGTCGTGCCGATGATCGCGTTGGCCTTCACCTTCGAGGGCGGCGCGGCCCAGGATCCCGAGGGCAAGGCCGGCTGCGCGCAGATGCTGGCCCGCCTGCTCGACGAGGGCGCGGGCGACCTCACCTCGGACGCCTTCCAGGAGCGGCTGGCCGCGCGCGCGATCGAGCTGTCCTTCCATGCCGGCCCCGACGCGATCGGCGGCTCGCTGAAGATGCTGACGAAGCACGCCGACGAGGCGATCGACCTGCTGGCGCTCGCGCTCGCCAAGCCGCGCCTCGACGCCGACGCGATCGAGCGGGTGCGCGCCCAGATGATCGCGGGCCTGCGCTACCAGCAGAACGACCCGGGCGTGCTGGCCTCGCGCCGGTTCTTCCGCGAGGGCTTCGCCGGCCACGCCTACGGCCGGCCGTCCTCGGGCACGCTCGAGAGCGTGGCGGCGATCACCCGCGACGACCTGCTGGCGATGCACGCCCTGATCATCGGGCGCGGTGCCGTTAAGGTCGCGGCGGTCGGCGCGATCACCGCGACCCAGCTCGCCGAAGGTCTGAACCGGGCCTTCGGCGCGCTGCCGGAGGCTGGAGAGCTCCGCGCTGTGCCCAAGACCGTGGTGCAGGGCCTCGGCCGGCGCGAGGTCGTCGATCTCGACGTGCCGCAATCGGTGATCCGCTTCGGGCTCGCCGGCGTGCCCTGGCGCGACCCGGACTTCATTCCGGCCTACGTGCTCAACCACATCCTGGGCGGAGGGGCCTTCACCTCGCGCCTGTTCCAAGAGGTGCGCGAGAAGCGCGGGCTGGCCTACTCGGTCGGCACCTCGCTCGTCAGCCACCGCGCCACCGCGATGATCTGGGGCTACACCGCCACCAAGAACGAGCGCGTCGGCGAGGCACTGGCGGTGATCTCCGAGGAGATCGACCGGCTCGTTGCAAACGGTCCGTCCGATGAGGAATTGCAGAAGGCGAAGGACTACCTCACCGGCTCCTACGCGCTGGGCTTCGACACCTCGACCAAGATCGCGCACCAGCTCGTGCAGATCGCCTTCGAGGGCCTGGGCATGGACTACTTCGCGCGCCGCAACGACATGGTGTCGGGCGTGACCCAGGCCGACATCCGCCGCGCCGCCGCCAGGACCTTCGCGGACGGCAAGATGCTGGTCGTCGCCGCAGGCCGCCCCACGGGCTTCTGATCCTGGATCCCAAAGGTCCACGACCTTTGGCGGGTCTAGGGCGGAGCCCTCGTGGTTCGGCGAAGCCGAGCTCGGGGCTCTGCCCCGAGGCCCCGCCCAAGGGTTTCCATCCTCCGGGATCCCAACGGGCTCACAAGGGATAGGTACCGCGACCGAACTCTTCGAGAGCCGATCCCATGCAGCTCACCGGCATCCATCATCTCACCGCGATCACCGCGCGGGCGGCCGACAATTTCGCCTTCTACACGCGGGTGCTCGGCCTGCGCCTGGTGAAGAAGACGGTGAACCAGGACGACGTCTCGGCCTACCACCTGTTCTACGCGGACGGGCTGGCCTCGCCCGGCACCGACATCACCTTCTTCGACTGGCCGGCAGCCCCGGAGCGCCGCGGCAGCAACAGCATCAGCCGCACGCATCTGCGGGTGCCCGCCGCATCCATCGACTGGTGGCGCGCGCATCTCGGGCGCCAGGGCGTCGACCATGCGGCCCCCCTCGAGCGGGACGGCCGCCTCACCCTCGATTTCGATGACCCGGAGGGCCAGCGCCTCGCGCTGGTGGCGGACGAGACCGATCCCGGCCATCCCTGGGCGGAGAGCCCCGTGCCGACCGAGCACCAGATCCGCGGGCTCGGGCCGATCCGCCTCTCGGTTCCGGCGCCGGAGCGCACCGAGGCGGTGCTCACCGAGATCCTCGGCATGACGCACGACCGCAGCTTCGAGCTGCCCGAGGGGCCGGTGCGGGTGTTCCGGATGGGGGCGGGCGGCCCGGCCGCCGAGATCCAGCTTCTGCACGATCCCGCGGCGCCGGCCCGGCAGGGCGCGGGCGCCGTCCACCACGTGGCCTTCCGCATCCCCGACGCGGACTACGCAGCCTGGGCCGACAGGCTGCGGCAGCGCCGGATGCCCACGAGCGGGCCTGTGGACCGTTACTACTTCCGCAGCCTCTACTTCCGCGAGCCGAACGGCATCCTGTTCGAGATCGCCACCGACGGCCCGGGCTTCACGGCCGACGAGCCGCTCGATCGCTTGGGCGAGCGGCTCGCCCTGCCACCCTTTCTGGAGCCGCGGCGTGCCGAGATCGAGGCGGGACTGAAGCCGCTTTGAGGGCGCACGCACCAGCCCGGTTTTAAGAGTGATTCCAAGTGGCTGGGCCCGTGGGCGCCCGCGTGCCAGCTATGCCTTGACGCGGCTGCCGCAGGTGCGAGATAGCCCGCCACAAAGGGTTTCGAGAAAGATTCGGGGACAGATCCGTCCATGAGCAAGTTCTTCGAGGAGCGGGTGGTGTCGGTGCACCACTGGACCGACACGCTGTTCTCGTTCCGCACCACGCGCGATCCGGGCTTCCGCTTCCGCAACGGCGAGTTCACGATGATCGGCATCGAGGTCGAGGGCAAGCCGCTGCTGCGCGCCTACTCGGTGGTCTCGGCCAACTACGAGGAGGAGCTGGAGTTCTTCTCGATCAAGGTCGCGAACGGCCCGCTCACCAGCAAGCTGCAGCACCTCAAGGTCGGCGACCCGATCATCGTCGGTAAGAAGCCCACCGGCACGCTGGTGCTCGACAACCTGCTGCCGGGCAAGCATCTCTACCTGCTCGGCACCGGCACCGGGCTCGCGCCCTTCCTGTCGATCATCAAGGACCCGGAGACCTACGACCGCTTCGAGAAGGTGGTGCTCGTCCACGGTTGCCGGCAGGTGCAGGAGCTGGCCTACGGCGAGACCATCACCGAGACGTTGCCGAAGCACGAATTCCTGGGCGAGATGATCGCCGACCAGCTGATCTACTACCCCACCGTGACGCGCGAGCCCTTCCGCAATCGCGGCCGGATCACCGACCTGATCACCTCGGGCAAGCTGTTCGCGGATATCGGGCTCCCGCCGCTCTCCAACGAGGACGACCGCTTCATGCTCTGCGGAAGCCCCGAGATGATCCGCGACACCCGCGAACTGCTCTCCGGCCGCGGGCAGGAGGAGGGCAATCACGGCGAAGCCGGCCACTACGTGATCGAGAAGGCCTTCGTCGAGAAGTAGGCCCGTCGGAACCCCGCGCCCTGCGAGAGGGACGGGGTTCACGAGGCGGGCGTCCTCAGCCCGCCTCCGCTGGTTCGGGCACCAGATCCCGCACCGCGCGCGCCAGATCGGCGAGGCTGAGGCTGCCCTTGCTGATCACCCGGTCGGCCTGGCCCGCGAGCCGCCGCCGGTCCTCGCCCGTCACATCCTTGGCCGTCAGCACCACGACCGGCACCTCAGCCCAATCGGGCCGGGCCCGGAAGGCGCGCAGGAAGGCGAAGCCGTCCATCTCCGGCATCATCAGGTCGAGCAGGACGAGGCCCGGCCGCTCGCGCCCGGCCGCCTCCAATGCGAGGCCGCCATGCGCCGCCTCGCGCACCGGCAGGCCCTCGCGCTCCAGGGCCGCCACGACCCTGCCGCGCGCGTCCGCGTCGTCGTCCACGACGAGGATCGGCCCCTCGGTCGTCGTCGGCCGGAAGCGGTCGGTCACGGCCTTCAGGCTCGCCCACTCGATCGGCTTCTGCAGGTAGTCCGTCGCGCCGAGCGAGAAGGCGAGGTTCTGCTCGTCGAGGACCGTCACCATCACGATCGGCGTCGCGCCGAGTTCCGGGTCGGCCCGCAGGGCCCGCAGCACCGCCCAGCCGTCGAGGCGCGGCATGGTCACGTCGAGCAGGATCGCGCGCGGCCGCAACGCGCGCGCACGATCGAGACCCTGCCGCCCATCCTCGGCGGTCGCGACGCGAAAGCCCTCGCGCTCCAGGAAGCGGGCGAGGAGGTCGCGCGTGGCCGCGTCGTCGTCGATCACCAGGATCGTGCGCCCGTCGCCTCCGTCGGGGGGGGGCACCTCCGCACTCACCTCGTCCTGGGCGTGGAAGGTCGCAGGGATGCTCAGGGTGAAGGTGGTACCCCGGCCCTCCTCGCTCGCCACCGTGATCGCACCGCCCAGCATCTCCGCGAAGGCCTTGGTGATCGAGAGGCCGAGCCCGGTCCCGCCGAAGCGCCGCGTCGTCGAGGCGTCGGCCTGCGTGAACCGCTGGAACAGGCGGCCGACCTGCTCGGCGCTCATCCCGATGCCGTCGTCCGCGATGGCGAAGCGCAGGTCGGGTCCCGCGCGCGTCGCCCGCAGGCTGATACGGCCGTTCTCGGTGAACTTGGCGGCGTTGCTGAGCAGGTTGATCAGGCACTGCCGGAGCTTCGTCACGTCGGTGTGGGCGCTGCCGAGGTCGGACCCGAGCTCGAGCGCGAGGGTGTTGCCCCGCTTCTCGACCAAGCCCTCAACGGTGGACGCCACCTCCTGCACCACCTGCGCGACGTCGAAGGTCTCGGCGTAGATCTCGACCCGGTCGGCCTCGATCTTCGAGATGTCGAGCACGTCGTTGATCAGGCCGAGCAGGTGGCGCGCGTTGGCCTCGATCTTGCGCATGTCGGCGATGAGATCGGGCTCGCCGAGATCCTCCAACTCCTCCTGCAGCATCTCCGAATAGCCGATCACCGCCGAGAGCGGCGTCCTCAGCTCGTGGCTCATGTTGGCCAGGAACTGGCTCTTGGCGCGATTGGCCTCCTCGGCGGCCTCGCGGGCGGCGAGGATCGCGGCCTCGGCGGCCTTGGCCTCGGTGACGTCCGTATGGGTGCCGACCCATTCGCGGATCGTGCCGTCGAGTTCCAGGAGCGGCATCGCCCGCACGCTCATCGCCCTGTAGGTGCCGTCGCGGCGGCGGATCCGGTGCTCCACCTCGTAGGGCGTCTGCGTCGTGACGGCCCGCGTCCAGGCCGCGCGCGTGTGCTCGCGGTCCTCCGGATGGACCACGTCGAGGAAGCCGAGGCCCGCATAGGCCGCGTCGTCCTGCCCGGTGAACCGGGTCCAGCCGGCCTGGCGCGGATGGAGACCGCCCGAGGGCGCGGCCGTCCAGACGATGGCGGCGCTCGCCTCGATGAGCGAGCGGAAGCGCTCCTCGCTGCGCCGAAGGCGTGCCTCGGCGAGGTGGCGGACCGTCTCGTCCACCACGACGAGGCCGACGCCCTCGACGTGCGAGCCCTCGCCGCCGCTGCCGCGGAGCGGATAGAAGCTCATCGAGAAGCGGCGCACGCCGCCCGGCGCGCTCGGCGTCGGCACGGCGACCGGCACGTCGGGCGTGACGAGGCCTTCCTCCAGCGCGGCCGCGAGCTTCGGGGCGAGCGCCTCGCGCAGGGTCGGCAGCATCGCCCAGATCGGCGCGCCGAGGTCGGCGCCGAAGCCGCGCTCGCTCATCTGCGCCAGCGCCCGGTTCATGTGTCGGATCTTCAGGTCGCGGTCGAGGAAGCCGAGCCCGACGGGCGCGTTGGCCAGCACCCCGTCGAGCAGCGCGGACATGCGCAGCGATTCCCGTCGGCGTACCAGCGCGAGGCGCGCGAGCAACGCGATCGCCGCGAGCGCGCAGACGCCCGAGACCAGCGAGAGCAGCAGCGAGCGGCGCGATTCCGTGTCCCTGAGGTCGGCCAGACGACGCTCGGTCGCCGCCTCGATTCCCGTCACCTCGGCGCGGATCGCCTCCATCAGGGCGATGCCGTCGCCGGTGCGCACCAGGGCGGTGGCGGGCTCGAAGCCCTGCTCACGACGGACCGCGATCACGCGGGCGGCAAAGTCGCGCTTGCGCGCGATCAGCTCGGCGAGCGCGGGCGCGCCGGCCCGCAGCGGCTCCTGCGCCGTTCGCCCGAGCCGGGCGAGGCCCGTCTCGATCTCCGCGAGCGCCCGGTTGTAGGGGCCCATATGCTCATCGCTGCCGACGAGCACGTAGCCGCGCTGGCTCGCTTCCAGATCCTTCACGGCGGAGAGCAGGCGTTCGAGGCCGGCGATCGTGCCGGTGCCGCCCGCGGCCTCCGCCCGATTCGCCTCCCCGGCGAGGTAGTTCCATCCGCCCGCCACCAGCGCGACGAGCAGCAGCGCGAAGGCGACCGGCGAGCCGAGCAGGGCAGCGAAGGGGGCGCTGCCGCGCCAGCGGGAACGGCGCAGCCGGAGGAATGCAGTGGGCATGGGACGTGTCGCGTGCGGGATGGGCCGGGAGGACATAGATCGCGCGCACGCGGAAGCGACCCCGCGTTCGGTCCGGGCGCCGGCTCAGGTCTCGACCAGCCCGGCGCTCGACCCGCTCGGCTCGGCCCTGCCGTGGGGCAGCGCGAGGTATTCCGAGGAGCGCATCTCGATCAGGCGCGAGACGGTGCGGTCGAACTCGAAGGCCTCGCGGCCCTCGCGCGCCGTGTAGAGCGCCTGGGCCTCGGCATCGGCCGAGGCGACGAGCTTCACCTGCGCGTCGTAGAGCGTGTCGATGAGCGTGATGAAGCGCTTGGCCTCGTTGCGCTGGGCCTCGCCCATCACGGGTATGTCCGAGACGATCAGCGTGTGGAAGCTGCGCGCGAGCGCCATGTAGTCCGAGGCGCCGAGCGGCCGGGCGCAGAGGTCGCGGAAGCCGAAGCGGGCGACCCCCGCGGCCTCCTCGGGCACCGCGACGTCGCGTCCCTGCACCCGGACGCTCCCCGGCCGTCCCCTGGCCTTGCCGGTGAGGCTGCGGAAGGCGGCGTCCAGCGCCGCCCGGGCCGCATCGTCGGCCGGCACGTGGTAGACGGGCGCGCCGCCGAGCTTCTCCAGGCGGAAATCGGTGCGTGAATCCAGGCGCATCACCGAGACGCGCTCGGTCAGCTCGGCGATGAAGGGCAAAAAGAGCGCTCGGTTGAGACCGCCCTCGTAGAGCCGATCGGGCTCGACGTTCGAGGTCGCCACCACCGTGACGCCCCGGGCGAACAGGGCCTTGAACAGCCGACCCAGGATCATCGCGTCGGCGATGTCCGTGACCGTGAATTCGTCGAAGCAGAGCAGGCTGGCCTCGCCCGCGAGCGCGTCGGCGACCGGGCCGATCGGGTCGTCGCCCTTCACCTCGCCGCGCTTGAGCGCCTGCCGGTAGTTGTGGATGCGCTCGTGCGCGTCCGCCAGGAAGCCGTGGAAATGCACCCGCCGCTTGGGGCCGGGTGCCGCCTCGTGGAACAGGTCCATCAGCATGGTCTTGCCGCGCCCGACCGAGCCCCAGATGTAGAGGCCCCGCGGGGGGGCGGCCGTCTCCTTGCGGCCGAACAGCCAGCCGAGCGCGCTGCCCTTGCGGGCACGCTGCCGGCGCGCGAGCGCCTGCAGGAGCCCGTCGAGGGCGCGCACGACCTGCAATTGGGCCGCGTCGCGCTCGATCGCGCCCGAGCGGACGAGGGCGTCGTAGCGCTGCTGCACGGGCCCCGAGGGGGCGGCGGCCCCGCTGAGGGAGGGGTGCTGCGGGCTCGAACTCGATGTCACGGTGCGGCCTCCGGGCCTGGTCTCGCGCAGCGGGCGGGCGTCCCCGCAGGCGCCGATCTGCCCTCCGGGAGGGGGTGCGATCAACCCGTGCGCCTTCACGATAGGGGGCGCCTGTCGCCGGCCCATGGGACAGGACGCATGGCTCGGCCGTACGGCTGCGCAATTTGCTGCATTGCACAACTCCCGGTTCGGTGCCACATCAGCCGGGCCTTGGGAGGGACGTCCGATCCCGCGCGCATCGCGCCGCCGACCGGAGATCCTGTATGGCACTGCCAGAACACGCGGCGCCCGGACACACGATCCGGCGCCTCTGGCCGGGCGACCGCCCGGCCGTCCTCGACTACTTCCTGCGGCTGGATCCCGAGACCCGGGCCAACCGCTTCATGGGCGCCGTCGGCGAGGCCGGCGTGCGCGCGTACGCCGAGCGTGCCGTCACCGCCGAGGGGCTGGTGGTCGGCGCCTTCGTGGACGGCGTGCTGCGCGGCCTCGGCGAGCTGCGCCCGTCCGGCGGGCCGCGCAGCGGATTCATGCTCGGTGCCGAAGCCGAGGCCGCCTTCGCGGTGGAGCGGGAATTCCGCCGCCGCGGCATCGGCACGGCTCTCTTCGGCCGCATCGCCCGCGCGGCGCGCAACCGTGGCGTCGGCACCCTGCACGTGCGCTGCCTCGACCGGAACAAGCCGATGCTGCGTCTCGCGGCCAAGCTCGGCGCCGACCTGCACCGGGGTGCCCGCGAGACGCGGGGCGACCTCCGCCTCGTCCAGGCGACGCCCTTCTCGCTCTGGTACGAGGGCATCGCCGAGGCCTACGACTTCACGCTCTCGGTGATCCAGCCGGCCATCCCCGAGGAGAACGCGGCCTGACGGCTCAGCCCAGCGGCTCGGCCACCAGCGCGAAGGTGAGGAGATCGACCGCGGCGGCCCCGCCGCGCATCAGCGCCCGGGCGGCCGCGTTCGCCGTGGCGCCCGTGGTGGTGACGTCGTCCACGAGCAGCACCCGGCGGCCCTGGAGCCCCCCCCGGCGCTCCGGCGGCACCCGGAAGGCGCCCTGCAGGTTCTCGGCGCGACCCGCCCGGCTCAGGCCCACCTGCGGGCGCGTCGCCCGGACCCGGGCGAGCACCCGCGGCTCGTAGGGCAGCCCGGCGCCCCGCGCGAGCGGCCGGGCCAGTAGCGCCGCCTGGTTGAAGCGCCGCCGCCACAGGCGCCAGCGGTGCAGCGGAACCGGCACCACGCAATCGGCCTCGGCCAGGAGCTCGCGTCCGCTCGCCGCCATCATGCGGCCCATCGCGAGCGCGAGGTCGAGCCGGTCCTCGTACTTCAAGCGGTGCACCATCCGGCGCGCGGTGTCGTCGTAGAGCGCGACCGCACGGGCGCGCTCGAACACCGGCGGATCCGCGATGGCGCGGGGCGAGTAGAGCGCCCCGATCCCGGGATCGAGGGCGAGCGGCGTGCCGTAGCGCGGGCAGAGCGGCGCCTCGATCAGCCGCAGCGCCGACCAGCAGTCCGGGCAGAGGGCGCCCGGATCCATGGTCGCGCCGCCGCAGCCGGCGCAGCTCGGCGGGTAGACCAGCGCGAGCGCAGCGCGGGCGAGGCCGCGCAGGGCGGTGCGGGGCTGCATCGGCGCATCCCGGGTGGCTTGAGTCGTCGGATCGATCATCGGCGGGACGGCCCCGCTTCGTCCAGGGTACCCGCCCCAAAAGGAAAGCCCCGCGCCTCTCGGCGCGGGGCTCCGTCCGTCCGGTTGCGCGCCGCGGCGAGGCGGCGCGCAGGCCTCACTCGGCCGGTTGCAGGGCCGGGGCGGGGGCCGACTTGCCGGTGGCGTTGCGGCCGAGGGTGGCGGCGAGCTGGGCCTCGTCGACCTCGCCCTCCCAGCGGGCGACCACGATGCAGGCCACCGCGTTGCCGATGAAGTTGGTGAGCGCGCGGCACTCCGACATGAAGCGGTCCACGCCGAGGATCAGGGCCATGCCCACCACCGGCACCGAGGGGACCACCGCCAGCGTCGCCGCCAGGGTGATGAAGCCCGAGCCGGTGACGCCGGCCGCGCCCTTCGAGGAGAGCATCGCCACGAGAAGGAGGAGGCCCTGCTCGCCGTAGGACAGGGGCGTGTCCGTCGCCTGGGCGATGAAGAGCGCCGCCATCGTCATGTAGATGTTGGTGCCGTCGAGGTTGAACGAGTAGCCCGTCGGGACGACGAGGCCGACCACCGGCTTCGAGCAGCCCGCGCGCTCCATCTTCTCGAGCAGCGAGGGAAGCGCCGACTCGGACGACGAGGTGCCCAGCACCAGGAGCAGCTCCTCCTTGATGTAGCGGATCAGCTTGATGATCGAGAAGCCGTTGTAGCGGGCGACCGCACCGAGCACGCCGAGCACGAAGATCGCCGAGGTCAGGTAGAAGGCGCCGACGAGGTAGGCGAGGTTGGCGAGCGAGGAGATGCCGTACTTGCCGATGGTGAAGGCCATGGCGCCGAAGGCCCCGATGGGAGCGACCTTCATGATGATGTGGACGACGCCGAAGATGGCCTCGGACAGGATCTTGATGAAGTCGAGCACCGGCTTGCCGCGATCACCCAGGAAGGCGAGGCCGAAGCCGAACAGCACCGAGAAGAACAGGACCTGCAGGATCTCGCCGCCCGAGAACGCACCCACCGCGGTCGAGGGGATGATGTTCATCAGGAAGTCGGTGATCGACTGCGTCTTCGCCTTCTCGGCGTACATCGCGATCTGCTTCGGATCGAGCGACTTCGGATCGATGTGCATCCCCGCGCCCGGCTGGACGAGGTTCGCCACGACCAGGCCGACGATGAGCGCCAGCGTCGAGAAGGTGATGAAGTAGATGAGCGCCTTGCCGCCGACGCGGCCGACCTTCTCCAGGTTGGTCATGCCGGCGATGCCGGAGACGACGGTGAGGAAGATCACCGGCGCGATGATCATCTTGACGAGCTTGATGAAGGCGTCGCCGAGCGGCTTCATGTCGGCGCCGATCTGCGGGTAGAAGTGGCCGAGCGTGATGCCGATGGCCACGGCGACCAGCACTTGGAAGTACAGCGTGCGGTAGATCGGCTTGGGCTTGGCCGGGGCGTGCGGCGCGGTGAGTGGGGAGGGTACGGCGGCCATCAGGGCATCTCCTCAGGATCCGGTTCGAAGGTTGGGTCTGTCGTTTCCCGGTCCTCGGAGCCGTGGGCATCCGGGAGACCGCGCTCTTGCTTTTGGCCCGGGGGCTTGCAGTCATGCGCGGGTGGCAGGACTGCGTTACGCCAGGTGAATGGCAACGGGCGTGCCAGCTCCGGAACCGCGTGAAGATTTTGTTAAAGCCCTGTCGGGGAAGCATTTTTCTGCATGGCACGTGTTCGCCCGCCGTCGGCCGTTCCGAGGTTCCGCAATCGCGCACCCGCCGCGTTCCGGTTTCCCGCACCGGGCGACGAGCCGTGAGCGCGCCGGACAGGCGCGTGGATGCGGGCGCGAGCAGGGATGCGGACAGGGGCGCGGATGACGGGCTGCGCGGCGCCCTCCAGTGGCTCCTGCTCGGGCTCTGCGTGCTGGCGATGCTGGCCGCGACCTGGGCCGGGGGACGCGTGGCCGAGCGCTGGGCGCTCGCCGACCTGCGCCGGACCGCGCGCGCCACGCTGACGATACAGGCCGGCGCCCTGCACACCGAGATGCAGCGCCAGAGCGCCCTTCCGCTGGCGCTCGCGGCCGACCCGGAGATCGCCGCCGTGCTGCGGCCGGACGCGGGCGCGGGCCTCGCCGACCGGGTGAGCGCACGGCTCGCGGAGGTCGCGGGGGCGACGGGCGCCGCGGTGATCTACGTGATCCGGCCGGACGGGCTGACGGTCGCGGCGAGCAACGCCGCGAGCGGACGCAGCTTCGTGGGCAACAACTACGCCTTCCGGCCCTACTTCCGCGCGGCCGTGGCGGAGGGCTCCGGATCCCAGTTCGCCCTCGGCACCGTGAGCGGACGGCCCGGCCTCTACCTCGCGCGCCGGGTCGGCGAGGGTGTCGGCGTCGTGGTGGTGAAGGTGGAGTTCGACGGGGTCGAGGCGGCGTGGCGCGAGGTGCGCGAGCGCGTGCTCGTCACGGATGCCCGCGGCATCGTCCTGGTGGCGAGCGATCCGGCGTGGCGCTTCCGCACGCTCGCAGCGCTGGATGCCGCGGCGCGCGACCGCAGCCGCGAGGCGCTGGAATTCGGCGACGCGCCGCTGGACCCGCTGCCGCTGCACCCGGCGGGGGACGACCTCGTCCGCCTCGGCCGCGGTGCGGCGCCGGCCCAGCTCATGCTGATGCTCGACGCGCCCGTGCGCGACACCGACTGGCGCATCCGCACGCTCACGCCGATCGCGGCGGCGGTCGAGCGCGAGCGCACCCAGGGTCGGGTGATCGCGCTGCTGGCGACCGGTCTCGTCTGCCTCGGCCTCGGCACCCTGATCGGCCGCCGGGCCCGCACGCAGGCCCGGCTCGCGGAAGAGGGCGCGCGCCGGATCGAGCTGGAGGCACGGGTAAGCGAGCGCACCCGGGAACTGAGCGCGGCCAACGACCGCCTGCGCGAGGAGATCCTCGAGCGCGCCCGCTCCGAGGCCGAGCGCGAGCGCCTCGGCCGGGAACTCGCCCAGGCGGGACGGCTCGCCGCGCTCGGCCAGTTCGCCGCCAGCATGGCGCACGAGATCAACCAGCCGCTGGCCGCGATCCGCTCCTACGCCGACAACACCGGCATCCTGGTCCGGCGCGGGCGGGTGGACGACGCGGCCGAGAACGTCGCGGCGATCGGCCGGCTCGTCGAGCGGATCGGCGGTCTGACCCGCCAGCTCAAGGGCTTCGCCCGGCGGGCCTCCGGCCGGCGCGAGCCGGTCGCGGTCGACGAGATCCTGCGCGGCAGCCTGGAGGTCGTGACCCACCGCGCCCGGGAGGAGGGCACCGAGCTGGACGTGCGGGCCGAGGCCGGCCTCACGGCGATCGGGGAGGGGGCGCGGCTGGAGCAGGTCCTGGTGAACCTCCTGCAGAACGCGCTCGATGCGGTCGCCAAGCGCCCCGGGCGCCGTGTGGAGTTGCAGGTGACGGGCGCGGACGGGCAAGTAGCCCTCGCGGTCCGCGACAACGGCCCCGGCATCCCGGAATCCGTTCGCGCACAGATCTTCGACGCCTTCTTCACGACGAAACCCGACGGGCTCGGCCTCGGGCTCGCCATCGCGCGCGGGATCGTGGAGGAGTGCGGCGGAACGCTCGGCGTGGAGGCGGCGGAGGGCGGGGGCACCGTGTTCCGCATCGTGCTGGTCCGGGCCGGGACGCAGACGCGGGAGCTTCGGGGGAGACGGCGTGAGCGAGGGTGATCGATCGGAGCGGATCGTCTTCATCGACGACGAGGAGGACGTGCGCCGCGCCAACCGCCAGAGCCTGGAGCTCGACGGCTTCGCGGTGGAGGCCTTCGGGGCGGCCGAGCCGGCGCTCGAAGCGATCCTGGCCGAGCCGCCGGGCGTCGTCGTCACGGACGTGCGCCTGCCGGGCCTCGACGGGCGTGCCCTGTTCGAACGCCTGCACGCCGCCGACCCGGACCTGCCCGTGATCCTGATCACCGGGCACGGCGACATCTCGATGGCGGTGCGGGCGCTGCGCTCGGGCGCCTACGACTTCCTGGCCAAGCCCTACCCGGCGGAGGCGCTGATCGGCTCGGTCCGCCGCGCCCTCGAGCGGCGGCGCCTCGTGCTGGAGAACCGGCGCCTGCGCGCGCGGCTGGAGGCGGCGGCGGACGAGGATCCGGCCTTCCTCGGCGTCTCGCCCGGGATGGTGCGGCTGCGCCGCCTCGTGCGCGACGTGGCGCAGGCCGACGTCGATGTGCTGGTGCTCGGCGAGACGGGATCCGGCAAGGAGGTGGTGGCGAGCGCGCTGCACCGCTGGAGCCGGCGTTCCGCGAAGAACTTCGTGGCGATGAATTGCGGCGCGCTGCCCGAGACCGTGGTGGAGAGCGAGCTGTTCGGCCACGAGGCCGGCGCCTTCACGGGCGCGCTCAAGCGCCGGGTCGGGCGCATCGAGCACGCACAGGGGGGCACGCTCTTCCTCGACGAGATCGAGAGCATGCCGATGGGCCTGCAGGTGAAGCTCCTGCGGGTGCTGCAGGAGCGCACCGTCGAGCCGCTGGGCACCAACGAGAGCCGCCCGATCGACATGCGCGTGGTGGCCGCCACCAAGGTCGATCTCGGCCAGGCCGCCGCGCAGGGCACCTTTCGCGACGACCTCTATCACCGGCTCAACGTGATCACGATCACGATCCCGCCCTTGCGCGAGCGGCGCGAGGACGTGGCGCTGCTGTTCCAGCATTTCCTGGGCCGGGCCGCCGAACGCTTCGGACGGGCGGCGCCGCCGCCGACGCCCGCGATCCGCGACCACCTGCAGCGCCACGACTGGCCCGGAAACGTGCGCGAACTCGGCCATTTCGCGGAGCGCTGCGCCCTGGGCTTCGGCCCCGGGGCGGCGAGCGCGGCCGAGGCCGTCCCGGGGCCCGGCCCGACCCTCGCGGAGCAGGTGGACCGCTTCGAGCGCGGCGTGATCCGGGACGAGTTGATGGCGGCGGGCGGCGACGTGAAGCTCGCCGCCGAGGCGCTCGGCACCCCGCGCAAGACCCTCTACGACAAGATCGCCCGGCACGGGCTGAACCCGACGGATTACCGCTGAGGCCCGGCCCGCCCGGCACCGGGCCTGCCCGGCACCGGGCCTGCCCGGCACCGGACCAATCTCCGGGCGCGCCGGGATCGCGGAGGCGCCGGGGAAGCCGAACCGCGCTGTCGCGTTAGATCGGCAGGCGCGCCGCTGGGCGCGATCCGATCGAACGCGAGGGTCCCATGGAATACAGGCAGCTCGGCCGCTCCGGCCTCACCGTGCCGGTGCTCAGCTTCGGCACCGCCACCTTCGGCGGCACGAACGAGTTCTTCCAGCGCTGGGGACAGACCGACGTCGCGGAGGCCACCCGCATGGTGGACCTCTGCATCGATTCCGGCGTCACCTTCTTCGACACCGCCGACATCTACTCGCAGGGCGCCTCCGAGGAGGTGCTGGGCCAGGCCCTCAAGGGCCGGCGCGAGCGGGTGCTGATCTCGACCAAGACCACGTTCCGCTTCAACGACGACCTCAACCAAGTCGGCTCCTCGCGCCACCACATCGTGCGCGCCTGCGAGGCCAGCCTGCGGCGGCTCGGCACCGACCACATCGACGTCTACTTCATGCACGGATTCGACGCGCTCACCCCCGTCGAGGAGACCCTGCGGGCGCTGGACGACCTCACCCGCTCCGGCAAGATCGGCTATATCGGCGCCTCGAACTTCTCGGGCTGGCAGCTCATGAAGGCGCTCGCCACCTCCGAGCGCTACGGGCTCAACCGCTACGTCGCCTACCAGGGCTACTACGCGCTGATCGGCCGGCACTACGAGTGGGAACTGATGCCGCTGGGGATCGACCAGGGCGTGGGCCTGATGGTGTGGAGTCCGCTCGGCTGGGGCCGGCTCACCGGCAAGATCCGGCGGGGCCAGGAGAACAGGAGCGGGCGCATCGCCGCGGGCGGCGCCGAGGGCGGTCCGCCGGTCTCGGACGATTACCTCTTCGGCGTGGTCGATGCCCTCGACGCGGTCGCCGCGGAGACGGGCAAGAGCGTCGCGCAGGTCGCGCTGAACTGGCTGCTCACCCGCCCGACGGTCTGCAACATCGTGGTCGGGGCCCGCACCGAGGAGCAGCTGAAGCAGAACCTCGGCGCGATCGGCTGGTCGCTCGCGCCCGAGCAGATCGCGCGCCTCGATGCGGCGAGCCAGGAGACGCCGATCTATCCCTACTGGCACCAGAAGGGTTTCGACGAGCGCAACCCGAAGCCGACGACGTGGTGAGGGCGGCCATCCCGGGGGCGCGCGCCGCCCCCGGACCCTTGCGCGCCGCGCGCATTCCCCCGACAACGGACGCATGACCGCCGAGACGCCGCTCACCTACGCCGTCGGCGACATCCACGGCTGCGCCGACCTCCTCGACGCGCTGCTGGAGCGCGTCGAGGCGCACGCCGCGGGCCGCGCCCGCACGCTCGTCTTCCTGGGCGACTACATCGACCGCGGCCCCGACAGCGCCCGGGTGATCGAGACCCTGCGCCGGGTCCAGTGGCGCGAGCCCGAGGCGGTCGTCTGCCTGATGGGCAACCACGAGGCCATGCTGCTGAGGAGCCTGCGCGAGCCCGGCGCCGAGGAGCACTGGCTCCTGAACGGCGGCCTCGCGACCCTCGGGGCCTTCGGCGTCAAGGAGGCGGCGGCCCTGCCGCGGGACGTGCTCGACTGGATCGAGGCCCTGCCGACCGTCCACGGGGACGCGCGGCGCTGGTACGTCCACGCCGGCTTCCACCCCTCCGCCCCGGCACCCGACCCGGATCCCCACAACAGGCTCTGGATCCGCGAGCCGTTCCTCGGTGACGACCACGATTTCGGCCGCCACGTCGTGCACGGCCACACGCCGTGCCAGGACGGGCGGCCCGAGGTCCGGACGAACCGGACCAACCTCGACACCGGCGCCGTCTACGGCGCAGCGCTCACCGCGGGCGTGTTCGGCGCGGAGCAGGGGCCGGCCCTGACGTTCCTGCAGGTTCGGACCGGTGCTCGGCCCTGAAGGCTTGAAGCGGGACCGTTCTCCGACAGTTTAATCCCCGCCGCGGAGATATGCCGCGGAGAGGAAGCCGCTGATGGACGCACCCGCGAAGACCCGGACCCGCAGCGAGGAGGCGGCGCTCGCCCGCCTCGCGCTCCGCTTCACCGACTGGGCCGTGAAGTGGTTCCCGGACGCCTTCGTATTCGTGGCGATCGCGGTGGTGATCGTAGCGGGCGCAGCGCTCGTCAACGGAGCCCCGGTCCAGGCGGTGACGAAGAGCTTCGGCGACGGCTTCTGGAGCCTGATCCCCTTCACGATGCAGATGGTCTTCGTGACCATCGGCGGCTACGTCGTGGCCACCTCCGGCCCGGTCCAGGCGCTGATCGACCGGATGGCGCTGATGCCGAAGACGGGGCGCGGCGCCATCGGCTTCGTCGCGCTCGCCACGATGCTCTCCTCGTTCCTAAGCTGGGGCCTCAGCCTGATCTTCGGCGGCCTGCTCACCCGGGCGCTCGCCCGACGCACCGACCTGCGCATGGACTACCGCGCGGCGGGCGCGGCCGCGTATCTCGGCCTCGGCGCCACCTGGGCGATGGGCCTCTCCTCGTCCGCGGCCCAGCTCCAGGCCAATCCGAAGAGCCTGCCGCCCGGCCTCCTCGCGATCACGGGCGTCATCCCCTTCACCGAGACCATCTTCCTCTGGCAGTCGCTCCTCATCGCCGCGGTGCTGGTGGTGGTCTCGGCGGTGATCGCCGTGATGTCGGCGCCGGGCCCCGACACCGCCGTCACCGCCCAGGATCTCGGCGTCGACGTCTCGAAGGAGGAGAACCGGGCACCGCCCCCGAGCCAGCCCGGCGAGTGGCTGGAACACGCGCCGGTGCTGACGGTGCTGATCGGCCTCCTGGCGCTCGGCTGGCTCGTCCAGGAATTCGCCCGCCAGGACTGGAAGATCGCGATCTCGAACCTCAACACCTACAACTTCCTGTTCCTGATGCTGGGCTTCGTGCTGCACTGGCGCCCGCGCAGCTTCCTCCACGCGCTGGCCAAGTCGGTGCCCGCGACGGCCGGCATCCTGATCCAGTTCCCGTTCTACGCTGCCATCGCGGCGATCCTGACGGGCGCTAAGAACGGCGCCGGCCTCAGCCTGTCCGACGTCATCTCCCACGCCTTCGTGGCCCTCAACACGCAGGGCAGCTTCCCGCTGGCGATGGGCGTGTACTCGGCGATCCTCGGCTTCTTCATCCCCTCGGGCGGCGGCAAGTGGCTGCTGGAAGCGCCCTACGTGATGCAGGCGGCCAACGAGCTGAAGGTGCATCTCGGCTGGGCCGTGCAGGTCTACAACGCCGCCGAGGCGCTGCCGAACCTGATCAACCCGTTCTTCATGCTGCCGCTCCTCGGCATCCTCGGCATCAAGGCGCGCGACATCGTCGGCTTCAGCTTCCTCCAGCTCATCGTGCACCTGCCAGTGGTGCTGTTCCTGCTCTGGGCGCTCGCCTTCACGCTGGAATACCACCCGCCGGTCATGCCCTGAGGCGGGGCGGGACGGGGCGCCGCGTTGACCCGGCCCCCTCCGCGTGCTGCCCTCCGGGCGAGGATGCGACCGGAGGAACCATGCGGGACGACCATTCGGACGACGCGGCGCGGGCGGCGGGGCTCACTGGACTGGTGACGGAGCCGTTCTCGCGGCGCGGCTTCGTGATGACCGGCCTGATGAGCGGGCTCACGCTCGCCACCACCCGGGTCGAGGCGCAGGTGATCCGCACGGACAGCGCCGGGATCGAGGCCGGCGAGGTGCGGATCCCGGCCGGCGACGGGCCGATGCCGGGCTACCGCGCGGTGCCGGAGGGTGCGGGCCCCTTCCCGGTGGTCCTGGTGATCGAGGAGATCTTCGGCGTCCACGACTACATCAAGGACGTCTGCCGGCGGCTCGCCAAGGCGGGTTACTGCGCGGTGGCGCCCGAACTCTACGCCCGCCAGGGCGACCTCTCGACCATGACGGACGCCAAGCAGATCGTGCGCGACGTCATCTCGAAGACCCCCGACGCCCAGTGGATCGCCGACCTCGACGCGGCCGCCGCATACGCGGGCTCGGCCGCCAAGGGCGATCTCGGCCGCCTCGGCGCGATGGGCTGGTGCCGGGGCGGGCGCGGCGCCTGGCTCTACGCGGCGCACCGGCGCGACCTGAAGGCCGCCGTGGCGTGGTACGGCCCGCTGCAGGGCGAGCGCACCGAGATCCAGCCGCGCACGGCCGGAGACGTCGCCGCCGAGATCAACGCGCCGCTGCTCGCCCTCTACGGCGGGGCCGACGCCGGGATCCCGGTCGCCACCGTCGAGGAGGCCCGCGACCGCGCGAAGGCCGCGGGCAAGTCCGTCGAACTCGTCGTGTATCCGGAGGCGCCCCACGGCTTCCACGCCGATTACCGCCCGAGTTACCGTCGGGAGCCGGCAGAGGACGGCTGGCGGCGCGCGCTGGCCTTCCTGAAGGCGAACGGCGTCGGGTGAAGATGAACGGGGCTGTGCCCTGGAGGACACGGCCCCCGACTTCGCTTTATGCCAGGGTGTCCCCCGGCGGATCCGTGCCTGCTCGGGCGCGCGTCGTGCATGGGGCTCCCCGGGGCGCGCGTCGCGTGAGCAGGTTCGAGGGCCGATCCGGGTACGGATGCGGGCCCCGACGGCGACGACGATGCGTTGAACGAATGGACGGACGCACCGTTCAGCCCGAGTAGAGTGTCCCGGCCCATGAGCGACCCGAGAACGCCAGGACAGAAGCCGGTCATCCTCGTCGTCGAGGACCAGCCCGACGAGCGCTTCCTCGCGGCCACCCTCTTGGAGGATACCGGCTTCAGCGTGATCGAGGCCGAGACGGCGGAGCGGGCGCTCGCCATCCTCAACGACCGGGGCGACGACGTCAGCGTCGTCTTCTCGGACGTGCGCACGCCCGGCCCCATCGGCGGGTTCGAACTCGCCCGCATCATCGGCGTGACCTGGCCGCGCGTGCGGGTGCTCCTGACCTCGGGCGATGCCGGCGACCAGCCGAGCGACCTGCGCGTCTCGGCGACCTTCATCCCGAAGCCCTGGCGGGCGGAGGACATCCTGGCCTGGGTCGAGCAGGCCGCCGGCCGATCGCCGGGCGGCGATGCGGGCCCGGAGGTGATCGGGCCCGGCGGGAAAATTATGTCCGGCCCCCGGGAAACCTGAGCACCGCTGCCCGTTGACCGGTGCCGAGCGTGCACCCTGCGCACGAGTGAGCGCCAGCACGCGGAGCCCGCCATGAAGATCGTCAGCGAGAACTACGCCGCGCGGCTTGCCCGCCCTCACGATGTCGATTCGTCCGAGCGGCTGATGCTCGACGCGATCGCCTACGACCTGCGCAGCCTGTACGGCGCGGACGGGACGGACCTGCCGGACGACCTCCTCGCCCTGGCCGGACGCCTCGAGATCGCGCAGCCGCCGGACGTTCGCGCGGCCTGAGGCCCGAACGGCGTCGAGGTCTCCCGCAATCCTGCGAGAACAACGGGACGGTTTCGCCCATCGGTCGGTCCGTCCTGCAATCGCCAGACGGCTCGAATCTGTTATGTAGCCGCCTCCGGCCCTGCCGGCTCATCTTGCCTGATCGAGCCATCCATGCGTTTCACCGCCCGCCGCATCCTCCTTGCCGGCCTGCTCACCTTGGGCAGCCTAGCGCCCGCGCTGGCCGCCACGCCTCCGGCGCAGCCGAAGGAGGGGCCGGGCGGGGTCGGCGATGCCCGGGCGAGCGTCACGAAGCGCGCGCTCGGCCGCGGCACCAGCGTCACCTTCGCCTTCCACGCGGCGGGGGCCGCCCCGGCGCAGGGGCGGCCGGTGGCGGTCTTCCTGCACGGCTGGGGCGCGGTGAACCCGCAGAGCTACGGCGCCTGGATCGACCATCTGGCGCGCAACGGCTGGCTCGTGCTGTTCCCGCGCTTCCAGGAGGTCAACCGGACGCGTCCCGCCGACGCGACCGCCAACGCGAGCCGCCTCATCAAGAGCGCCCTCGACGAGATCGCGGACGATCCCGAGGCGAAACCGGACCGGAACAGGGTCGCGCTGATCGGCCATCTGGCCGGCGTGCCGCTCGCCATGAATCTCGCGGCCGAGGCCGCCGCGTCCGGGCTGCCGACGCCGAAGCTCGTTTTCGGCACGATGCCGGGCGGCATCGCCAGCGGTCCGAAGGCGCGCGGCATCGCGCTCGCGGACCTCTCGGCGATCCCCGCCGAGACCCTGATCCTCACGGTGATCGGCGACCGCGACGCGCGCGCCGCCGACGTCGCGGCCCGCCGCCTGCTGCGTGAGGCCGACGCGGTGCCGGTCGAGCGCAAGCTGTTCCTGCGCGCGCTCTCGGACGACCACGGCTTCCCCGCGCTCACCGCCACGCTCTCCGCCCCGGCCGCGGTGGACACCGCCTACGATGCGGGCGCGATCAAGGTGCAGCCGGAGGCCAAGGACGTGAAGCCGCCGCCCTTCAAATGGTCGGCCGACATGGCGCTGACCGGCGAGCAGCAGACCTTGGTCTCGCAGATCAACAACGCGCGGGCCGATACGCTCGACTACCTCGCCTTCTGGAAGACCTTCGACCTCGCGGCGGCGGCCGCCTTCTCGGGCGGCAACGCGGCCGGCCTGAAGATGAATCCGCGCTTCGCCGACATGGAGCGCTGGAGCGACGGCTGGCCGGTCAAGCGACTCGCCGTCGAGACGCCGAAGCCGCACCCGACCGCCCAGACCACGCCCACCGCCAAGCGTTGAGCGCGTCGCGGGCGCAAGCTGGGCTTTTCAGCGGCCCAGGGTTTGCTACGCTCCACCCCCGACAACGAGGGTGGATGCCATGCCGGATTTCGTCGCGACGCTCCTCTCAGCCGCCGCGTTCTGCCTCGCGCTGGTCGCGCTGAACGCGCTGACCCGCCTCCTCGTGCAGTGGCAGCTCGCCCCCCACGAGATGGCGCCCAACGGCTTCCTGCAGTACGGCGGCGCCCTCGCGCTCGCCCGCGTCGCCTATCGCCGGACGCCGGTGCGCCGCCTGCCGTACTGACGATCCTGGAAACGAGCGAGGGCGCGCCCGGCCGGGCGCGCCCTCGCGTTGCGCGGATCGGGCCGATCCTAGAAGTAGGATTTCAGCGTGCCGCGGCGGCGCACGTCGAGCGTGGCGCAGTGGAACGAGCCGCCGAACGGGCCGTAGGACAGGAACGGCGCCGGGATCGGGTCGAAGCCCCAGTCCTTCAGGGCCTTGATCAGGGTCGGCTGGCTCTGGTCGACGACGATCTTCTTCTCGTCGATGGCGAGCACGTTGATCGAGGTCCAGGGCGAGCACATCGAGATCTTGCTCATGAAGCCCTCGACGGGGTCGGGGCGCGGGGCGATCAGCACGTCCCACTTCTTCAGCACCGCGGGAAGCTTCTCGACGTCGATGTAGTCCGGGTTCACCAGCACCTTGCCGGGCGCCAGCGGCATGAACGAGGAGTCGATGTGCATCGGCTGCGGGCAGCGGCTCTCGATCTCGTGGATGCGGAAGCCGGGGCCGAGATGGCGGCGCAGCCACTCGATGCCCATCAGGTTCGTCACGTTCGAGCGGGTCACGAACAGGTCGCGGCCGCAGCGCACGAAGTCGGCCGCGTCGAAGACCGGCTCGAACTCGTTGACGGTGAACTGCATGGGCTCGCCGGCCTTCAGGTTCGGCACCCGGTAATCGTAATTGTAGAGGTCGTCGGTCAGCTGCGGGCGCGGCGCGGACGTCCAGCGAGCGCCGGCGCGGAAGTATTCCTTGAACAGCGAGCGATAGGCGTCGCCCTCGAAGTAGCGCGAGCGCCAGCACATCGGGCTCTCGATGATCTCGTCGCCGATGACGAGATAGGGGTCGCGCGGGCAGGCGACGCAGAAGCCGCGGGACGACCAGCGCGGGGCCCTGAACTTCTTCGAGAAATCGACCGAATCCGGACGGCGGACCTTCACGCCCTCGCCCGCCAGGATGGTGATGAAGTTGTCGAGCTCGGCTTGGGCGAGCTTCTTCATGAATTTGGGGTACTTCCAGCCGCTGGCGAAGCGGTAGAAGGGCTGCGCGGCGCGCGGAAGGTTGAAGATCACCGTGAGGTGGTGGGTCGGGATGGTCGCGCCGTCGAGCGAGCCGACGATGACCTCCTCCAGCGGGTCCCACTCGTTCCAGGCCATGACCGGCGACTGCGGCGCGGGTGCGCCCGGCCCATGGCCGGCGCCGTACCCGGCGGCGTGAGCGTCGTCGAGCACGGCTTCCCCAGCCGTGATGGGTGATTCGCGGTCCATCATTGTCCCCTTGAGGCGGTCTTGGCGGTCGTTCTACCGAGGGCGCTAGAGCCCGTGCCGCTTTGGTCCGCACTGTGTCAATCGGGTGATAGACATTGCCGACCGTTGCTGCAACTTGGGCTCACTCCCTTACCGCGGCGGTCTTTTTCGGTCGGAAACGCGGCGAGATTCCAGCATCAAGCCCACCCCGAGCTTGAAAGTAGACCATGAAGCGCCTGACGACTCTCGCCCTGATCGTCGGTCTGTGCACGGTCGTCGGTCTGCTCTGGTCCTACGGACCGGAGGACGTGGCCGCCGCCGTGGTCGCGGCCGGCTGGGGCGCGGCGCTCGTGGTGCTGGCGCGCGTGGTCGCGGTCGCCTGGGCCGGGTTCGGCTGGTACGCCGTGTTCCCGCAAGACGGCCGCCCGTCGCTCCGCGACTGCATCAACATCCGCTTCATCCGCGAGGGCATCAACACCCTGCTGCCGGTGGCCACGGTGGGCGGCGATTTCGTGGGCGCGCGCCTGCTGACCAAGCGCGGCGTCACCGGGGGGCTGGCCGGCGCCAGCATGTTCGTGGACCTGATGACCCAGGCCGCGACCCAGTTCCTGTTCACCGTGATGGGGCTCGGCCTGCTGGTCGCCCTCGTCGGAGACGGGCCCGTCGCCCGCACCGTGGCGGGCGGCCTCGCGGTGGCAGCCCCCGCGCTCGCCGCCTTCTACCTGATCCAGCGCCGGGCCGGGCACCGGGTCGTCCAGGGCCTGCTCACCCGCTTCGCCTCGGGCCGCGAGTGGCGCGCGCTCGGCGCCGTCGACGTGCTCTACGACAACCTGCGCCGGCTCTACGCTGCCCCGCGCCAGGTCGGGTCGGGGCTCGCGGTGCATCTCGCGGGCTGGATCATCGGCTCCCTCGAGGTCTGGGTCTGCCTGCACTTCATGGGCTACCCGGTGAGCTTCGCGGAGGCAATCGTGATCGAGAGCCTCGCCCAGGCCGTGCGCGGCGCCGCCTTCGCGGTCCCGGGCGCGCTCGGCGCCCAGGAGGGCGGCCTGATCGCGCTCTGCGCCCTGTTCGGCATCCCGGCGGAGGCCGCGCTCGCGCTCTCGCTGATCAAGCGCGTCGCCGACCTGCTCTGCGGCGTGCCGGGCCTCGTGCAGTGGCACCGGGAGGAGCGTCGTTCCCGGGAGGAGCCCGCGGCCGACGAGCGGCGCGGGCGTGAACTCGGACGCCGGCTCGGGCCGGTCCTGCAGCCGGCGACGCTCGGCCCCTTCTACAGCTACGCTCCGCCCCGCATGCCCGCCAGCCGGCTCCCCGAGGCCGAGGGAGACCTGAAGAAGTGCGCCTGATCCGCTCGGTCCTGCTCGCGCTGGCGCTCGCCGCCGCGCCGGCCGCGCAGGCCGCGGACGATCCCGCGCTCGCGACGGTGAAGACGCTCTACGGCAGCTTCGATGCGGCCGTGAAGGCCGGCGCCGGCACGCTGCAGCAGCGCCTCGACGCGGTTGGCCCCGCGATGGAGCGGAGCTTCGACTTCCCCGCCATGGTGCGCCTCGCGGTCGGCCCGCAATGGGCGTCGTTCACGCCCGAGCAGCAGGCTGCGTTGACCGAGGCCTTCCGGCGCAACTTCGTGACGACCTACGCCAACCGCCTGAAGCAGGCGGCCGGCGGCAGGTTCGAGGTGCTGGGCAGCGAGCGGCGCGGGGCGGGCAGCCTCGTGCAGACCAAGGTCACCACGCCCGACAACGACGCGTCGCAGATCGACTTCGTCACCAATGCCGAGGGCAAGGTGACGGACGTGTTGCTCAACGGCAACGTGAGTGAGGTCGCGTCGCAGCGATCCGTCTTCAATCCGCCCCTGAAGGCTGGCGGCGCGGACGGTTTGCTGAAATTCCTGCGTCAGCGCACCGAAAACATGCTCTCGGCCAAACCGACGCCTTGAACGGCGCGCACCGTCCAATCCCGCCGCGGACCGGGCGGCCGATCCCCGCGACAGAGCGCACTTGATGGACCTGACCTGGCTCTCGCCGATCTTCCTGCTGCTCGCGGTGGTCGGTTGCGTGTACGGACTGACGTCCGCGTGGCTCGGCGGCCGCTTCGCCGCCAAGCCCGCGCCGCGCCTTCCCGAGGGCGCGGCCAGGCCCTCCGTGACGATCCTGAAGCCGCTCTGCGGCCTGGAGCCCAACCTCTACCAGAATCTCGAGACCTTCTGCCGGCAGGACTATCCCGGCCCCGTACAGGTCGTCTTCGGCGTGCAGAACGCGGCAGATCCGGCGATCGGCGTGGTCGAGCGGCTGCGCGAGGCCCATCCGGACCTGCGCATCGACCTCGTGATCGACGCGCGCCAGCACGGCTCGAACCGCAAGGTCTCGAACCTCATCAACATGGCCGAACACGTCGCGCACGCGGTGATCGTGCTCGCCGACAGCGACATGGTGGTGGCGCCCGACTACCTGGAGCGCGTGGTCGCCGAGCTGTCCCAGCCGGGCGTCACCGGCGTGACCTGCCTCTACCACGGCGTCCCGGCCAACCGCGGGGTCTACGCCCACCTGTCCGCGCTCGCCATCGACGTGCAGTTCCTGCCCAACGTCCTGATGGGCACCGGCCTCGGCCTCGCCAAGCCCTGCTTCGGCTCGACCATCGCCTTCACGGCCGAATCGCTCAGCCGAATCGGCGGCTTCCAGCGCATCCGGAACGACCTCGCCGACGATTATGAGCTGGGCGAGGCGCTGCGCGGCCTCGGCGGGCGGATCGCGATCCCGAACTTCTCGATCGGGCACACTTGCGTCGATACCGAGATCCCCGGTCTCTGGCGGCATGAGCTGCGCTGGAATCGCACCATCCGCAACGTCGATCCTGCGGGCTACGCCGGCTCCGTCGTCACGCACGCCTTCCCGCTGGCTCTCATCGGCGCGCTGCTCCCGGGCGCGGGCTCCGGGGCGCTCGCGGTGGCGGCGCTCGCGCTCGCCTGCCGCGTCCTGCTCTGCATCCGCCTGGAGCGGGCCTTCGGCCTCCAGCCCCACCCCTACTGGCTGTTGCCGATCCGCGACATCCTCTCCTTCATGAACTTCTCCTGGGGCTTCGTCTCGGGGGCGGTGACATGGAAAGGTCACGATTATCGGGTGGTTGCGGACGGCACGCTGATCCCGGAAGCGCAACTCAGCAAGGATGCTGAGGCGCCGACCGCCTGATCTTCACGCCGATCCTCGAATTCTCGTCATCCGGCACTGCACTGAGGCCTTGAACCCCATGCGCACGCTCTTTCTCCAGGCCCCCACCTTCGACGGGTTCGACGGCGGCGCCGGCTCCCGCTACCAGGCCAAGCGCGAGATCAAGTCGTTCTGGTACCCGACCTGGCTGGCCCAGCCGGCCGCCCTGGTGCCGAACTCTAAGCTGATCGACGCGCCGCCGCACAACATCAAGCTCGACGAGATCGTGGCCCAGGCCAACGACTTCGACCTCGTGGTGCTGCACACCTCGGTCCCGTCCTTCAAGTCGGACGTGAAGACCATCGAGGCCCTGAAGGCGGCCAACCCGCGGCTGATCGCCGGCCTGATCGGCGCCAAGGTGGCGGTGGACGCCGCCGGCGCCATGGAACAGGCCCCGGTGGTCGATTTCTGCGCCCGCAACGAGTTCGACTTCACCGTCAAGGAAGTCGCCGACGGCGTGCCGATGGCCGAGATCAAGGGCCTGTCCTACCGCAACGCCGACGGTGTCGTGATCCACAACGAGGATCGCGAGATCATGACGGACATGGACCAGCTGCCGTTCGTGACCTCCGTGTACAAGCGCGACCTCGAGATGGAGAAGTACTTCATCGGGTATCTGAAGCACCCCTACATCTCGTTCTATTCCGGCCGGGGCTGCAAGAGCCGCTGCACGTTCTGCCTCTGGCCGCAGACGGTCGGCGGCCACACCTACCGCACCCGCTCGGTCGCGCACGTGATCGAGGAGATCAAGTACTGCCTGAAGGAGTTCCCCCAGACCAAGGAGTTCTTCTTCGACGATGACACCTTCACGGATAACCTGCCCCGCGCCGAGGAGATCGCCCGCGAGCTCGGCAAGCTCGGCGTCACGTGGTCGTGCAACGCGAAGGCGAACGTGCCGCGCGAGACCCTGAAGGTGCTCAAGGACAACGGCCTGCGCCTGCTACTGGTCGGCTACGAGTCCGGCAACCAGAAGATCCTGAACAACATCAAGAAGGGCATGCGCGTCGAGGTGGCGGAGCGGTTCACCAAGGATTGCCACGACCTCGGCATCGCCATCCACGGCACCTTCATCGTCGGCCTGCCGGGCGAGACCAAGGAGACGATCCAGGAGACGATCGCCTTCGCCAAGCGCATCAACCCGCACACCATCCAGGTCTCGCTGGCCGCGCCCTATCCGGGCACCTTCCTCTACAAGCAGGCGGTCGAGAACGGCTGGCTCGACGTGGAGAACGCCGAGCTCGTCGATGAGAACGGCGTGCAGATCGCGCCGCTGCACTACCCCCACCTCTCGCATACTGAGATCTTCTCGGCGGTCGAGGAGTTCTACAAGAAGTTCTACTTCCGGGCGCCGAAGATCGCCTCCATCGTCAGCGAGATGGTCCGCTCGCCCGACATGATGAAGCGGCGGCTCCGCGAGGGCGTCGAGTTCTGGCACTTCCTCCGGGAGCGCAAGGCCGCCGCCTGAGGCAGGTCGTCCGATCGAATCGAGAGAGGCCGGGCGCGAGCCCGGCCTTTCCCGTTTCCAGGGCTCCGCCCTGGACCCCGCGAGAGGGCTCGGCCTCTCGACACCCGTGACGCGAGAGTGCCCGTGAAGCGACTGGTCGTCACCGCCGACGATTTCGGCCTGAGTCTCGAAGTCAACGAGGCCGTCGAGCAGGCCCATCGCGACGGCATCCTCACGGCCGCGAGCCTGATGGTCTCCGCGCCCGGCGCCGCCGACGCGGTCGCGCGGGCGCGGCGCCTTCCCTCGCTGCGGGTCGGGCTGCACCTCGTCCTGGTCGAGGCCTGGCCGACGCTGCCGGCATCCGAACTGCCCGACCTCACGGACGGCGATGGGCTGATGCGCCGCGACATGGAGCGCCTCGGCCTCGACCTCGCGCTGAGACCCGCCGCCCGGCGCCAGCTCGCAGTCGAGATCCGGGCGCAGTTCGAGGCCTACCGCGCGACGGGCCTGCCGCTCGACCACGTCAACGCCCACAAGCACTTCCACATCCACCCGTTGATCGCCGGCCTCGTGCTGCGGATCGGGCGGGACTACGGGATGCGGGCGATTCGGGTACCGCGCGAGCCGCGCGAGATCCTGCGCCGGGCCGAGCCCGGCTTCCGGCCGCGGGCAGCGCTCGACACCGCACCCTGGGCGGCGCTCCTGGCGGTGCGGGCCCGGCAGGCGAGCCTCCTCGTCCCCGACCGGACGCTCGGCCTTGCCTGGTCGGGTGCGATGAGGCCGCACCGGGTGGCGGCACTCCTCGACGCCCTGCCGGACGGCCTGACGGAGCTCTACACGCACCCGGCGACGGCCGGCGGCTTCGCCGGTGAGGCGCCCGGCTACGCCTACGCAGCCGAGCGCGACGCGCTCGTCGATCCGCGCGCCCGCGCCGCGGTGGAACGGGCGGGCGCGGTGCTGGGCGGCTTCTCCGATTTCTAGGGTCGGCAGCACGGGGCCGCCCGGCGTGCCCGATCTTCGCGCGACGCCCGGCCGTTGATCGGACGGTTCGACAGGGGCTAACGCTCGGGAGATCCGGGCCTAGAGCGTGGCGCATGTCGAGAAAGCTGGTCTTCGTCAAAGGGCTCCGCCTCGGGCGGCTCGGTTCGGCCTATCTGCGCTGCGACCAGCTCTGCGCCATCGTGGCGCGGTCCGGGCTTCTCGACGCGGACGACCTCGGCGTCACGGATCGGCCCGAGCGGGCCCGGGACAGCCTGCTGGTGGTCAACAAGAGCTACCTGATGGAGAACGGTGCTGCGGCCCTCGGCCAGCTGCGCCGGAACGGGAACGTCGTCGCGATCGACCCCGTCGACCTGAAGATCGCGCCGGGCGCCCGCATCGACGCGGACCTCCTGATCGCCAGCTCGCGGATGCAGGAAACGTTCTTCCGCGAGCATTTTCCCAGCCGCCCGACGGTCTACGTTCCGCACCATGCCGACCTGAGGCTGCCGGCCCCGGGCGAGCCGCCGAGGCAGTTCGGGACCGGGTATTTCGGCGCGCTCTACAACGCGCCCTTCATGGAGGACCTCGTTGCGGCCGGCCTGTGCACGTTCCACAAGGCCGACGATCCGGCCGAGACAGGATGGATGCAGGAGGTCCCGCGCTACGCCTGCCACTACGCCGCGCGCAGCTGGCAAGGCTTCGACGGGTTCAAGCCATTCACGAAGGGCATCATCGCGGCACGCTGCGGCGCGGTCGTCGTCGTCGATCGCAACCCCGAAGCGATCGCGGCCCTGGGTGCGGATTACCCCTTCTACATCGATGATCCGTCCCTGCCCGGAATCCACGACGCCCTGGAGCGTGTCCGGTCGGCCTTCGGCTCCGACCCGTGGGATGCGGCTCGGGATGCCATGACGCGGCTTGCGGCGTCCGTCTCCGAGGCGGCGGTGGCCGAATCCGTCATCCGCCTGCGCCGCCACGCCGGTGGCTGATACGGCCGGCGGGTGATGCCGTCCGATGGCGGATCCCCCGGTCCCCGCGCAGGGGGGCGGAGGATCTCCGGCCCTCGCCGAGCCCCGGACGGAGCCGCCTACTTCGCCGACACGGCCTCGGCCTTGCGCGCGATCAACGGGTCCTTGCCGGCGGCGTCGCCCTCGGGGCGGTCCGCGTCGGGCTGCACCGGGGGCGGCCCCAGGAAGGCCGGCACCACGAAGAAGGCCGCCACCAGGGTGAAGAACAGGGACAGCGCCAGAAGCTTGCCCATGCTCGCCGTGCCCGGATGGCTCGACAGCACGAGCGAGCCGAAGGCCGTGCCGGTGGTGAGCGCGGAGAAGAAGATCGCGCGCGTCAGGCTCGAGGCCAGCATGTCGGTGACACCCGCCCGCCACGCGATCACGTAGTAGATGTGGAAGGCGACGCCCACCGCGAGCATCAGCGGCAGAGCGATGATGTTGGCGAAGTTCAACGGCATGCCGACGACGTAGAGCGCCATCAGGGTCCACAGGGTTGCGAGAACCAGCGGGCCGAGCGTCATCGCCACGTCCCAGGGTTTGCGCAGGGCGACCGAAAGGATGATAAAGATCAGCACGAAGGCTGTGACGCCCGCCTGAACGAAGGCGCCGAGGATCGTGTAGCTCGACGCGGTCGTGGCGACCGGCGCGCCGGTGGCGTGCGGTGCCACGGTGCGCACCTCGTTGGCGAAGTTGCGCAGCACCTCGTCGTCGTTCGAGTTGCCCTTCGGGTGCAGCTCGATGCGGGCGCGCCCGTCGGCGGCCACCCACTCGGCCTTGAGCTGGGGCGGCAGGTTGTCGAGCGTGACCTTCTCGGGGTGGATCAGGCTGCGCAGCCGCGTCAGCAGCGGGTTCAGGTTCGCCGTGAGGGCGACCGAAGCGGCCTCACGCGTCGCGACCGGCGCCGCCGCGACCTTGTCGAGCGTGCCCGCGAGCTGTCCGGCCGCCTTGCCGCCGGGGCTGTCGTTGGCGATGCCGTTGAGCGCGGCGGCCGCGTCCTTCAGCGCCTTCACGTTGTCGGCATCGGTCGGCGGCGGCGGGCGGCGGGCCGGGTTCAGCACCGGATCCAGCAACTCGGCCGTCTCGGCGATCGTGGCGAGCTTCTTGTCCTGGTCGCGCGGCACGAAGGTGTCGATGCTGTTGGCGCTCGACACGGCGGACAGGGCGGTGAGCTTCTTGGTCAGCTCCGGCACGGCATCGACGCTCGGCGCCAGCACGTCGATCACGTTGGGGCTGGTGGCCGGGTCCTTGATCAGGTCGAGGTAGGTGGCGATCGACTCGACCTTCGGGCTGCGCAGGTGCATCGGGTTCGAGTCGAAGGGCAGCTTCCACAGCAGCGGCGTGCCCGCGAGCGTGATCAGGCCGACCGCGATCAGGATGCCCTTGCGGTGCGCGATGATCCACGGGTCGACGCCGGCGAGCCACGTCGTCTCGACGGCCTCCTTCTCGCCGCGCGGCTTGAACACCGCGATCAGCGCGGGCAGCAGCGTCAGCGCGAACAGATAGGCCACGACCATGCCGGCGCCGGCGATCAGGCCGAGCTCCGACACGCCCCGGAAGGCGGTGGGCAGGAAGGCGAAGAAGCCGGCGATCAGCGAGACGGCCGCCAGCGTCAGGGACCAGCCGACCCCGCGCGTTGCGGCGCGGATGGCGGCCTCCAGCGTCGGCTGCTCGTAGCGGTCGGCCCGATAGCGCACCGCGAACTGGATGCCGAAGTCGATGCCCAGCCCGACGAAGAGCGCCGCGAAGGCCACCGAGATCGGGTTCAGCTCGCCGACCATCAGGAGGCCGAGCGCGGCGGTGACGATGAGGCCCGCGAAGGTCGTGATGATCACCGCGACCACGAGCGGCGCCGAGCGCAGCGCCAGCCAGAGGAACAGCACGATCGCACCGACCGTGACAGCGTTGTTCAGGAAGGCGTCGTCGGAGAGCGTCGCGAACTCGTCGTCGGCGACCGCCACCGGGCCGGTCAGCCGCATGGTCAGGCCGTACTCGGGCGCGATCTTCAGATCCTTGGCGACGTTCCGGATCAGCTTGGTCGCGTGGTAGCCGGGCTGCAGCGCGTTGAAGTCCAGCACCGGCTGGATCATCACGAACTTGCGCAGGTCCGTGGTCCGCGTCTCCCCGCCCGAGAGCAGCATCTGCCAGGAGAGGCGGGCGGGCTCGCCCTTCAGCACCCGCTGGAGCGTCGCATCGATCTGCCCCATGGGCTTCTCGAGATCCTCCAGCTTGGCGTCGCCGCTCTTCACGCCGCGGGCGCCGAGGGTGAGGACGCGCATCACGCCGCGCAGGGACGGGTCGGCTGCGAGCGGCCCGAGCAGGCCCTGCTGCTGCACCAGCTGCTCGGTCGTCTTCTCCAGTTCCTGCTGCGACATCAGCAGGAAGCCGTTCTTGTCGTAGAAGGGGCCGCCGTCCGGCCGGTACACGGTCTCGATGAGGTTCTTGTGGACGGCGAGCGCCTGGACCAGAGCCGTCGCGGCCTGCTCGGCCTGCTCGGGGGTCTGCCCGTCGATGACGGCGACCACCGTGTTGGTCCGCTGCGGGAACGCCTTCTCGTAGGCGATCTCGTCCTGGCGCCAGGGCTCCTTCGGATCGATCAGCCGCTCGACATCCGTGTTGATCCGGAACAGGTGGGCGGCCAGTCCGGCACTTGCCGCGGTCAGGACCGCGATCAGCGCGAGGACGACCCAGCGGTGCCGGACGGAGGACGCGACGAGACGTTCGATCACGAGTATCCTACCTGCCTGGGACCTGCACCGCACCGCTCGCGCGGGCACGTCCCTCCACATGACGGGCAGCCCGGCACGGCGCGTCACCGCCCGCCAGGCTATCAACTGCTACGGTTCGAGACGCCTGAACCGCGCCCGATGTTCCCGGACATCGCGGGCGACCCTGCGACGCGACCGGATCCGGAGCGCGGCGCTTCGGCCGGCTTGCGGACGGAGCGAGCCTGCGCCACGATCGCAGGCTCAGTAATCGGCCCCAGCCCCGAATGCAAACCAGTCGGGCGCGGGTTTGCCTCGTCGCGGTCATCCGTGCGATAGCGCACGGCACTGCGCGGAAGCCGGGTTCACGAGCGCACCCTCGTCCTAATCCCGACGCAATCCCCGGTTCAGTCGGGGCGGAGCGCCGAGGCGGGGATCTCCGCGGTGCGGGGCCGGAGTGCCGGCATCTGTGGCCGCTTTGCTTCAACCTCGAAAACATCGCGGCCCGGGGCGGCCGAAGGGTCTCTTTGAGACCGGTTCCAGGCTAGATCGCTGGAACTGAGGAATTTTTCGCGTTAAAGAGCCCCCGACCCCGGGGCCAACGACACAGGAGCCGCATCTTGGGAATCCCCCTCCGGTACGTCGCGAAGATCGGCGGCTACATCCTCAAGCAGCACCTCACGGGCCGCAAGCGCTACCCGCTGGTGATGATGATGGAGCCCCTGTTCCGCTGCAACCTCGCCTGCGCGGGCTGCGGCAAGATCGATTACCCGGACGAGATCCTGAACAAGCGCCTGCCCGTCGAGGAGGCGCTGGAATCGGTGCGCGAGTGCGGCGCCCCCGTGGTGGTGATCGCCGGCGGTGAGCCGCTCCTCCACAAGGATCTGCCGAAGATCGTCGAGGGCATCATCGCCCAGAAGAAATTCGCCATCGTCTGCACGAACGCGCTGCTCCTCGAGAAGAAGATCAAGGAGTACAAGCCGAGCCCGTACTTCACCTGGTCGATCCATCTCGATGGCGACAAGGAGATGCACGACCAGTCGGTCTGCCAGCGCGGCGTCTACGACAAGGCCGTGGCGGCGATCGCGAAGGCCAAGGAGATGGGCTTCCGCGTCACCATCAACTGCACCTTCTTCAACAATTCGTCGGCCGACAAGATCGCCGACTTCTTCGACTCGGTGACCCGCATGGGCATCGACGGCATTACGGTCTCGCCGGGCTACGCCTACGAGCGCGCGCCCGACCAGCAGCACTTCCTCAACCGCAAGGCCACGAAGGACCTGTTCCGCGGCGTGTTCCGGCACGGCAAGGAGAAGGGCCGCGAGAAGTGGACCTTCCAGCAGTCGGGCCTGTTCCTCGACTTCCTGGCCGGCAACCAGACCTACCACTGCACGCCGTGGGGCAACCCGACCCGCACCGTGTTCGGCTGGCAGAAGCCCTGCTACCTGCTTGGCGAGGGCTACGCGGCCACCTTCAAGGAGCTGATGGAGGAGACCGACTGGGACGCCTACGGCACCGGCAACTATGAGAAGTGCGCCGATTGCATGGTCCACTCGGGCTACGAGGCCTCCTCGGTCGTCGATTCGGTGCGCAAGCCCTGGAAGCCGGTGTTGCACGCGATCCGCGGCATCCGGACCGAGGGCGAGATGGCCCCCGAGGTCAGCCTCGAGAACCAGCGCCCGGCCGAGTTCGTGTTCTCGCGCAACGTCGCCCAGAAGCTCTCCGAGATCAAAGCCTCCGGCGTCGACACGAAGCAGGAAGCCCGCAAGCGCAGCGCCGCCTGAGCGGCGCGCATCGCCGAACGGACGAAACCCGCGGCCGGCACCGGTCGCGGGTTTTTTCATGCCTTGCAGAGGCGGGATCCTGAAGCGCTGGCGGCCCTGCGCGGGTGCTCGGGGCGCGGAGTCCTGTGTCCGGAAAAGCCGGATCAGGCGCCGCTCGGCAGCCCGAGCCCCGGCCCGAGCGCCCGGCGGCAGCGGGCCAGCGCGGCGAAGGCGGCAGAGGAGTCGCGCCCCAGCCGGATCAGGTCTCCGACCCGGGCCTTCCCGCGCAGCAGGGCGCCGAGCACGGCGCGGATGTCGGGATCGCCCTCCGGTGTCAGGGCAGCGGCCGCGAAGGCGGGCAGGGCCCGCTCGGCCGGGTCGCACACGACGCGTAGCGCCGCGAAGGGCAGGCCGTGGCGACGCGCGAAGGCGGCGGCGACGTGCGATTCCATGTCCACGGCGGCGGCGGCGCTCGCCCTGTGCAGGTCGGCCTTCTCCGCGACGCTCAGCACCGCCGCGTCGGCGCCCGCGAGATCCGCCTGGACGAGGCGCGTGCCGGAGCCCGCGAGGGAGCGGGCGAGGGCGGCAACCAGGACGGGATCACACGCGAACCGTCCCGCCAGCGAGACGATTCCGGTCGCGACCACGACATCGCCCGGCCTCAGGGCCGGGTCGAGGCCACCTGCGATCCCGAAGCTGACGACGGCGCGGCAGGCCGGCACGGTCCGGGCGTCGAGGAGCCGTGTCAGGCGCTCGGGGTCGCCGCCCGCGCCGACCGCCTCGACGCCGGGGCCGGCGGCCAGACGGATCTCCTTGGCCAGGCCGCTGACCGTCAGGACGGGGAGGTTGGCCAAGGCGTGCGCCTCCGGTCGCCTGCTCCTCACATGCCGAACTGCACCTGCCGCGAGTTGCCGCGCTTCAGGTTGCGGTAGCGGGCCATGGCCCAGAGCGGAAAGAACTTCGGGTAGCCGTGGTAGCGCAGGTAGAACACCCGCGGGAACCCGGTCGCCGTGTAGCGCTCCTCGTTCCAGAAGCCGTCCGACCCTTGCGTCCGCGTCAGGAAGTTGATGCCGCGCGCGACCGCCGGATCCTCGCACGCGCCCGCCGCCATCAGGGCGAGCAGGGCCCAGGCGGTCTGGGAGGCGGTGGACGAGCCTGGCTCGAAGGCCGGGTCGATCTTGTAGCTCGAGGCGTCCTCGCCCCAGCCGCCATCCGGGTTCTGGATGCGGATGAGCCAAGCGACCGCCTTGCGGATCTCGGCGCTCTGCGGATCGACACCGGCCGCGTTCAGGGCGCAGAGCACCGACCACGTGCCGTAGATGAAGTTCATGCCCCAGCGGCCATACCAGGATCCGTCCGCTTCCTGATCGTTCAGGAGGTAGGTCACGCCGCGGTCGAGGGCCTTGGAGCTCTCGCGGGTCTCGCCGAGCTGCGAGAGCATCGAGACGACGCGGGCCGTCACGTCCGCGGTCGGCGGGTCGAGCAGCGCGCCGTGGTCCGAGAACGGGATGTGGTTGAGGTACATGTGGTTGTTGTCGGCGTCGAAGGCCGCCCAACCGCCGTCCTTCGACTGCAGCCCTTCGACCCACTCGCGGGCGCGGGCGATCGAGGCCTTGTAGTCGGGCATTCCGGCGACGAGCCCGTGCTGGCGCATGGCCCGGTCCATCGACATCACGACGACCGCCGTGTCGTCGAGATCGGGATAGTGCGCGTTGCCGTACTGGAAGGCCCAGCCGCCGGGGCGGACGTCGGGCTTGGCCGCGGCCCAGTCGCCCTTGATGTCGAGGATCTGGCGGGGCTTCAGCCAGTCGAGGCCGGCACGCGCCTGCGCCTCCGCCTCGGGGCCGCCGGCCTCCAGCAGCGCGTGGCTCGCCAGTGCCGTGTCCCAGACGGGCGACACGCAGGGCTGGACGTAGGCCTCGTGCGGCTTCTCGACGACGAGCTTCTCGATGGCGTCGCAGGCGATGCGGACCTGCGGATGATCGGGGCCGTAGCCCATCACCTCGTACATCAGGACCGAGTTGACCATCGCGGGGAAGATCGCGCCGAGCCCGTCCTCGCCGTTCAGGCGCTCGCTCACCCAGGCGCGCGCCTTCTCCATGGCGCGCTTGCGCGGCCCCTTGGGGAAATGGTTCTCGGTCTTCTGCAGGATGCGGTCGATGAAGCCGAAGATCGGCGTCCACGGCCAGGTCGCGTGGGGGCTGCCCGGCCAGGAGCGGACCGATTCGGGCGGCGTGACGAACAGCTCCTGCACGCCGATGCCACGCGGGTTGCGGGCGCGCGGCTTCGTGGCCTGGAGCACGAAGAGCGGCACCATCACGCAGCGGGCCCAGTAGCTCACCTTGTCGAGGTGGAACGGGAACCAGCGCGGCAGGAACATCACCTCCACGGGCATCGCCGGGACGGCGCGCCACGGCACCTCGCCGTAGAGGGCGAGCAGGAAGCGGGTGAAGACGTTGGCGTTGGCAGCCCCCCCGCGGGAGAGGATCGCCTCGCGGGCCCGGCGCATGTGCGGCGCCTCGATGTCGTCGCCGATCATCTTCAGCGCGAAATAGGCCTTCACGCTGGCACTCATGTCGAAGGGCCCCTCGTGGACGAGGGCCCAGCCGCCGTGCGGCCCCTGCGTGCGGCGCAGGTAGTTGCCGATCTTCGCCTCGAGGCCCGGGCGGGGATTCGTGGCACGGAACTGGTGATAGAGGACGTACTCGGACGGGATGGTCGCGTCGGCCTCGAGCTCGAAGCAGATATGGCCGTCGTCGTGGGCGAGATCCGTGAGCGCACGCGTCGCCTGCGCGATGCTCCGCTCGACGGCATCGAGGGTGATTCCCTGCGTCTTCGGGCGCTGCAGCGCCTCGATCTTGCTCACGGCCTCTCTCATCGTCCTCGCCTCTCGGACGCCCCCGCGGCCGTCTGGGCCTGCCGCGGGCGCGCTGCGTGTCTGACCAACCGAGACCGTAACGCGGCGGGACCGCAAACGGCTTCGGGGCGCGGAATCAAATCCCGCACCGAATTCTGTAGCCCTCGGCTTCTGCCTCAGGCCGCCCCGCGCGTGCGTGCTGCACCGCACGCAAGCGCCCGCGCCGCCGTGCGCCCGGAGCGGATGGCGCCCTCGATGGTCGAGGGCAGGCCCGTCGCGGTCCAGTCGCCCGCCAGCACGAGGTTGTCGTAGGCCGTCTCCGCCCGCGCGCGCCTGGCCGCCTCCGCGGGGGTGGCTGCGAAGGTGGCACGCTTCTCCTTTACGATCTGCCAGCTGGGCAGTTCCCGCGCAAGATTACCGAGCTGGGCGATCTCTCCCCAGATCTCGCGGGCGAGATCTTCGCGCGGCACGTCGAGGAGACGGTCGGCCCCGCTGATCGTGACCGAATACCGGTCCGGATAGGCGAAGAGCCACTCGGTCAACCCGTTCACCACGCCGAGGAAGAGCGGGCTGCCGGGCTTCGGAGCGAGCGCGAAATGGGCGTTGACGATCGAGCGGTATTCCCGCGGCGTCGGCAGGTCGGGCAGCAGCTCGGCCGCGACCCACGGGGGCAGGGCGAGGACGATCGAATCGTCCGGGCCGAGGACGCTCGGGCCGTCCGAGAAGTCCAGGCGGTCGACGCGCCCGCGGCCGAGGCCGAGCGCGCGCAAGCGGCGGCCGAAGCGGATCTCGCTCCCCTGCGCCTCGAGATAGCGGATCGCCGGATCGACCAGAGCCGCCGAGAGGCCGCCGACCGCAACGAGCGGCCGGCAGGCCTGTCCGCCCGCGCCCAGCGTCTCGCGCAGGATCTTCGCAGCGAGCCCGACATCGCTCTCGCGCGGGTCGGTGTTGAGGGCGGCCAGCAGCACCGGGTGCCAGAGCCGGTCGTAGAGCGGGCCCTCGCAGCGCATGTGGGCGCCGATCGTGCCACCCTGGCCGTCCCGCTGGCCGGCAGCCGCCATCAGGATGCCGAGCGGCGCGAGGTAGTCGCGGGCCCGCGTGCCCGGCACGCGCCGGTCGGGGCTCAGCACCCACCAGGGCAGGCGGCCGGCATTCGGGCGCAGCTGCCAGCGCTCGCCGGACTTCAGGTCGGCGAAGTCGAACACCGCCTCGTCCGGGCCGGAGAGCGCGTCGGCGGGGGCGCCGACCACGCGCAGGAAGTCGAGCGTGTCGGCGTTTCCGGACAGAAGCAGATGGTTGCCGTTGTCGATGGTCAGCCCGAGGGCCGGATCGTAGTACGAGCGGCAGCGCCCGCCCGCCTGCTTGGCGGCCTCGTGCAGCACGACGCGCTGGCCGCGCTGGACCAGCGCGACGGCGGCGGAGAGCCCGGCGAGGCCGGAGCCGACGACGTGGACGGTGCCCATCAGACGATCCCGTGCCGGAGCGCGACGCCGACCAGCGCGAGCTTCCCCGGCTTCACGCGGGCGCGCGGCGCGGCCCAGCCCCGCTTCAGCAACGCGACGAGATAGAGCCGGTAGGCGGCGGCCATCAGGCGCGCGGCCTTGGTGGCCCGGCGCGGGTTGCGGCGGATGATCTCCCAGGTCGCGCGGTAATGGCCCTCCGCCTCCTTGGCGAGCGCGGCACAGACCTCGCCGATGCGCGGATGGGCCATCGCGGCCTGGGGCGTCGGGTCGTCGAGGCCGATCGCGGCGAGCGGCTCGCGGGGCAGGTAGAGGCGGCCGCGCTCGGCGTCCTCGTCGATGTCGCGCAGGATGTTCGTGAGCTGCAGCGCGCGGCCCTGGTGCCAGGCGAGGCGGATCCCGTCCTCCTCCGGCATGCCGAAGATGCGCACCGAGAGGCGGCCGACCGCGCTGGCGACCCGGTCGCAGTAGAGGTCGAGGGTGGCGGCGTCGGGCGCCACGATGTCCGTGAAGGCGTCCATCGCCATGCCGTCGATCACGGCGTGGAAATCCGCGCGCTTGAGGTCGTACTGCTTCACCGGGCCGACGAGGTCGCGCACCCGCGCGGCCGGCCTGCCCGCGTAGAGCGCGTCGATGTCGGCGCGCCAGCGCTCCAGCTCGGCCGCGCGCACCTCGGCGGGACCGCCGTCGTCGGCGACGTCGTCCACCGCGCGGCAGAAGGCGTAGACGGCGTACATCGCCTCGCGCCGCTCCTTCGGGAGGAGCCGCATGGCGGTGTAGAAGGACGAGCCGGCGGCCGGCAGGGCAGGGGCCTCGGCAGCGGGCTGGGCGGTATCGACGGCGGCGGTCATGATCTCAGCTGTCTCTCAGGCCGCGGCGCGCGTGCGCCGGCCGCGGAACGGCCGGCGGGCCAGCGCGCCCGCGGCGGCGCCGAGCGCGGTCAGCGCGAAGGCGGCCTTGCCGTGGTGGACCTTCTCGGAGAGCGGGTCGCGAGCGAGCAGGCCGCGCGTCAGCAGCACGGCGAGGCGGTGGATCGCGGCGATCTCCATGGCGAGGCGGGTGTCGTCGATGAGGTCGGGCAGCGCCCGGCCCTCGTCGAGGAGGTCGAGCGTGCGCTGCGCGAGCTCCCGGATCACGGCGAGGAGCTGCGGCGTGGCCTTCTCGGCCCCCAGCATCGGCACGGTGGCGCCGTGCTTCCGCAGCGTCTCCTCCGGGATGTAGACCCGGTCGAGGTTGCGGAAATCCTTGCCGCAATCCTGCAGGTGGTTGAGCACCTGCAGCGCGGCGCAGATCGCGTCGGAGGCCGCGTAGACCCGGGCCGGATCCTCGCCGTGCACGTCGAGGACGTAGCGGCCGACCGGCATCGCCGAGTAGCGGCAGTAGTGGATCAGCTCGTCCCAATCCGCGTAGCGGTTCTTGCGCGCGTCCATCCGGAAGGCGTCGAGCAGTTCGAGCGCGTGCAGCGGCGGCAGCCCGCGCGCGGCGAGTTCCGCTTTCAGCGGCGCGGCCTCGGGGTCGCCCGGGCCGGCGCCGGTGAGGGCGTCGGCCAGCGCGTCGAGCATCGCAACCTTGCGCCCGGCGTCCAGCGCCTTGTGGTCTGCGATGTCGTCGCCCGCCCGCACGTAGTGGTAGAAGGCCAGGATCGCCGGGCGGTTCTTCGGATGGATCAGGTGCGAGGCGACGGGGAAGTTCTCGTCGCGGTGCCCCTTGCCGGAGCGGGTCGCGGTCGCGGTGTCGAGGGCGGCGCTCATCGCAGGTACCCCGCGCTCCGAAACCACCCGATCGCGTCCTCCAATCCCTGACGGTAGGGCCGGGCGGTGTAGCCGAGTTCCGAACGCGCCTTGGCGTCCGAGAAGAACATCCGGTAGCGCGACATGCGGATGGCGTCGATCGTGGCGAAGGGCTGCCTACCGGTGATGCGCGCCGCGAGTTCCGAGACGAAGGCGATCGGGTAGACGACGCCGCGCGGCAGGTTCACGGTCGGGGGCTTGCGGCCGACGATTTGGGCGATGTCGGCGAGCATCTGCGAGAGCAGCACGTTCTCGCCGCCCAGGATGTAGCGCTCGCCGACGCGGCCCTTGGCGAGAGCCAGCAGGTGGCCGGCCGCCACGTCGTCCACGTGCGCGAGGTTGAGGCCGGTATCGACGAAGGCCGGCATCTTGCCCAGCGCCGCCTCCTGAATGATCCGGCCCGTCGGCGTCGGCTTGACGTCGCGGGGGCCGATCGGGGTCGAGGGGTTCACGATGACGGCTGGCAGGCCGTCGTTCTCCACCATCTCCTCGACCACGCGCTCGGCCACGACCTTGCTGCGCTTGTAGGCGCCGATCGCGGTCTCGGGCGTCAGCGGCATGGTCTCGTCGGAGGGCGTGACCCCGTCGGCCGGCGGGCGGATCGTGGCGACGCTCGAGGTATAGACCACCCGCTCGACGCCCGCGTCGAGGGCCGCGCGCATCATCACGCGGGTGCCGTCGCGGTTCGTCCGGACGATCTCTTCCTTGTCGGGCGCCCAGAGCCGATAGTCGGCCGCGGCGTGCACGAGGTAGCGCTGGCCCCGCATCGCCTGGGCCACGGCGGCCGGATCGCGCATGTCGCCCTCGGCGATCTCGACGTCGGTCCAGGTGAGGTTCCGGCGCGGGCTCGTGGCACGCACGAGGATGCGGACGGGAAAGCCCGCCGCCCGGAACACATCGACGAGGGCCGGGCCGAGGAAGCCGCTCGCGCCGGTGATCAGCACGGGGCCGGGTTCGGAGGGGCCGGTCTGGGTCGCCTCTGCCATCACGCTCGTATCGTCACGAAAGCGCGGTGCGGGCGAATCGGCCCATCGTGCTGCACCGCGGTGCGGGCGCTTGTGTCATCGAATGCCGCGGGGAACAAGCGGGGCCGGCGGACCGGCCCGCGCGCGTCTCAGGTACAGGACCGATCAGGCAAGGCGCAGGCGCGAGCGGCCGTCCTGGCGCTCGGGCAGGACCTCGTTGACCTTGGCGACGATGGCGGCGGCGTCGAGCCCGGCTTCCGCGTACATCCGGTCCGGGGTGTCGTGGTCCTGGTAGGCGTCCGGCAGCGTCATCGTGCGCACCCGGACCCGCATCGCGTCGAGCACGCCCCGCTCCGACAGCAGGTGCAGAACCATCGCCCCGAAGCCCCCGCGCGAGCCCTCCTCCAGCGTGATCAGAACCTCGTGGCTCGCCGCCAGATCCAGGATCATGCCCTCGTCCAGCGGCTTGGCGAAGCGCGCATCCGCAACC
>NZ_BPQO01000037.1 GCF_022179285.1 Methylobacterium hispanicum
GCGTCTCATCTCACATCCCAGATCCGCACCAGCACAAGGCCAACACAAACCCGAGACCGCAAGGACGACGCCGCCCACGCTTCTCTTTCTCAGATCAACTTGTCAAAGAGCGCCGGGGGCGAAACCCCGAAACCTCATCTCATCGAGAACAGCAAATACACCTGCCGGATCGATACACCGGGCGAGATGCGCTCGTGTTGCCGAAGAGAGCGAGCCGTCCAAGAGACGGCTCAGCGACCGGGCCGCTGCTGCGGCCGGCGCCGATGGGCTGGGGTATACGGACGCCTCCTCGGCCCGTCAACACGGAAAGTGAAGCGCCCGCGAAAAATCTGCGACACATCGATGACGGTCGCCCACGACCGACCTCGCGCAAGCGCGGGCCATTCCGAAGGGTGGGAGCGCTCAGTAACCTTTCTTCACCTGCGCCAACGCCGTGCGGAGTCCTTGCGCGACACGGGCGCGCTCCTCGGGCGAGGCGTCGCGGGCGACGGCGACGTGCTCGCGGCGCGAGACCAGGGTGAGGCGCTGGAGGCCGTACTCCTCGTCCTCAACCTGGGTGAGCTTGGTCCAGAGCGGATTGAAGCGCCATTCGCGGCGCTCGCCCCGGTGACTGACTCGAGCGAGGAAGACCTCGATCTGCGAGATCATCACCTCCTCGAAGGAGCGGCCGCGGCGAAAGCTGACCTTCAGCGCCGCGTAGATTGCCAGCATGTCGAGCCCGAAGAAGCCGGCCACCGGCCAGAAGCCCATGCGCCAGCACCAGATCGAGACGGTCAGAGAGACGAGGCAGCAGCCCGTCATCACGATCCGGAAGCCCAGGCGGCTCAGCGACTGGTGCGGCCGGATCGTTGCGCTGAAGACCGGACGGTCGACGCTGTCCGGGTCGAGCCCGTCGGGATGGACTGAGAGGTTGCCGCGCGCCATGCGCCCAATATAACGCTCCGATGCCGCCCAGAAAGACGCTCGACGCCAACACAACGCCGCGCGTGTCGCGGGCGCGAAAGGTCACGGCCAAGGTCGCGCCGCTGGCGAAGGCTCCGGCGCGGCCGAAGGAGCCGATGGGGCCGAAGACAGTCGCGGGCACGCTCGCCGCGCCGCTTACCGCCCATGTCGAAACCGCCCCCGAACCGGTCGACGCGGCGACCCTCGCCGAGATCTTCCGGCGCCTCAGCGCGCGCGACCCGGAGCCGCGGGCTGAGCTCGAGTATCTGAACCCCTACACGCTGCTCGTCGCCGTGGTGCTGTCGGCCCAGGCGACCGACCGCAGCGTCAACCTCGCCACCCGGCCGCTCTTCGCGGTCGCCGACAACCCGAAGGCGATGCTGGCGCTCGGCGAGGAACGGGTGCGCGACTTCATCCGCACCATCGGCCTGTTCAACACCAAGGCCAGGAACGTGATCGCGCTCTCGCGCATCCTGGTCGAGGTGCATGGCGGCGCGGTGCCGCAGTCGCAGGAAGAGTTGCAAGTGCTACCCGGCGTCGGCGCCAAGACGGCGAGCGTGGTACTCAACGTCGCCTTCGGGGTTCCGCGGATCGCGGTCGATACCCATATCTTTAGGGTCTCCAACCGGATCCCGCTCGTGGTCGCGTCGACGACCGACAAGGTGCAGGCCGGCCTGGAGGCGATCGTGCCCGAGCCCTACCGCCTCAACGCCCATCACTGGCTGATCCTGTTCGGCCGCTACATCTGCAAGGCGCGCAAGCCCGATTGCCCGGTCTGCCCGATCAGCGACCTCTGCCGCTACCCGGCCAAGACGCTCTGAAAGGTCCCGGATTCCAAAGGTCGAGACCTTTGGCGGGTGCAGGGCAGAGCCCTGCTGTCGGCTCCCTCGCCCTGGCAAAGCCAGGACGAGGGAGCCGATCCCGAGGCTCCGCCCCGGGACCCCGCCCAAGGGCCTCGGCCCTTGGGGATCCCAGGATCCTGGCCGCGGCGATCGGCCTGTGACGGGCCCTCCGGCGGCATCCGCGCAATCCCCACCCGCGGGCTAACGCGTTGTGCCGGAAGCCCGCTTCGGGTAGTTTGGAACCCGGCTTCGGGGGGAAATCGGCATCGCTCTTCTCCCGCAGCCCGACCTTTCGTCCGGTCGCCGCGCCGCGGATTCCGCCGTCATCGCCCCAAGGAGTCACGGCCCCATGGACTTCCTCAAACCACGGTACACGCCTATGAACCGCCGCCGTCGCATCTACGAGGGCAAGGCGAAGGTCCTCTACGAGGGGCCTGAGCCCGGCACGCTCATCCAGCACTTCAAGGACGACGCGACCGCCTTCAACGCGAAGAAGCACGAGATCATCGACGGCAAGGGCGTGCTGAACAACCGGATCTCGGAATTCGTCTTCCAGCACCTCAACGACATCGGCGTGCCGACGCACTTCATCCGCCGGCTCAACATGCGCGAGCAGCTGATCCGCGAGGTCGAGATCATCCCGCTCGAGGTGGTGGTGCGCAACGTCGCGGCGGGCTCGCTGGCGACGCGCCTCGGCCTGGAGGAAGGCACCCAGCTGCCGCGCTCGATCATCGAGTTCTACTACAAGAACGACCAGCTCAACGACCCGATGGTGTCGGAGGAGCACATCACCGCCTTCGGCTGGGCGACGCCGCAGGAGATCGACGACATCATGGCGCTGGCGATCCGCGTCAACGACTTCCTGTCGGGGCTCTTCCTCGGCGTCGGCATCCGCCTCGTCGACTTCAAGATGGAGACCGGCCGCCTCTGGGAAGGCGACATGATGCGCATCGTGGTGGCGGACGAGATCTCGCCGGACTCGTGCCGGCTCTGGGACATCAAGTCCTCGGACAAGCTCGACAAGGACCGCTTCCGCAAGGATCTCGGCGGCTTGATCGAGGCCTACACCGAGGTCGCCAAGCGCCTCGGCATCATGGCCGAGAACGAGAAGGTGCAGATGGGCGGCCCCCGCCTCGTTCAGTAGGGCGGCGCGCCGGGCCGGGCTCGCCCAGAAGGGCGCCCGGTCGCAGGCGGGCATGGGTCGAAAGGTCCGGGTCGAAGCCCGGGTGGTAATGGGGGTCCTGCGCCAGCAGCGGCCCCCATCGCTTCTCAAACGCCCCAATCTCGCGGGCGTGGCGGGCGGCAGCCTCCGGCGTGCGGCGGCGGCTCAGGCCCTCGTAGTGGTGGAGCACTGCCTCCGGCACCATCAGGGTGTGGTAGCCGGCCGCGTTGAGGCGCAGGCAGAGATCGACGTCGTTGAAATCGACCGCGAAGTGCGCGGCGTCGAAGCCGCCGACAGCCGCGAACTTGTCCGCCTCCACCATCAGGCAGGCGGCGGTCACGGCCGAGACCCGGTGCGTCAGGGTGAGGCGCCCGAGATATCCCGGCGCGTTGCCCGGGAAGTGCCGGTGGGCGTGCGTGACGAGGCCGCCCCCGGTCCCGAGCACGATGCCGCCGTGCTGGATCCGGCCGGCGCCGTCGACGAGCTTCGCGCCGACCGCGCCGATCTCCGGGCGCAGCGCGTGGCGAGCCATCCGCGCCAGCCAGGACGTGTCCCCCGCAACCACGTCGTTGTTGACGAAGACGAGGAGCCGGCCGCGGGCGATCCGCGCCGCGGCGTTGTTCATAGCCGCGAAGTCGAAGGCCCCGGGCCAGCGCAGCACGCGGGCACGACCGGCGGCCGACAGGGCGTCCAGATAGGCGCGGGTCCCGGGCTCGCGGCTGTCGTTGTCGAGGACGACGAGGTCGAGGTCGGGCCAGTCGGTCGCCAGCAGGCTCTCGACACAGGGGCGCAGCAGGTCGAGCCTGTCGCGGGTCGGCACGATCAGGCTGGCAGCGGGGTGCGGCTCGGGCAGCGGGTGGACGATCCGGAGAATCCCCTCCCCTGCCGGCTCGATCGCGCTCGCGGCGCGGCCGGTACGGTCGAGATGAGCCCGGACCGCGGCCGCGTGCCCCCTCCCCTCCCCCGCTTCTGCCCGACCCGGCTGGCGAAGCGCGAGGACGCGCGGCAGGTGGGCGATCGCGGCCGGGCCGTAGCGCTCCGCGATCCGGAACAGCGCGTCGGTCGCGCCGGCCCGCGGATCGACCCCGGCCGGACCGAGCGCCGCGCGGCGGAGCGCGAGGACGGGACCGACATAGTCGAGGGCCGCGAGGAAATCAGGATCGAAGACGGGGCGCAGCAGCGGCAGGACCGGGCCGTCGGCGCGGTCTTTCACCAGGGCATCGCCGTAGAGTGCCTGCAGGTCGGGATCCGCGAAGGCCGCGCGGATCGTCCCGGCGGCCCCGGCCACGAGGACGTGGCCGGGCGCGCTCAGCAGCACGATGTCGGGATCCGCGAAGGGCTCCGAAGCTTCCGGGACGGCCGTCAGGATCGCCGGCGGCAGGGCAAGTCGGTGATCGATGCCGACGAGCGCGGCGAACCCCTGCCGCGCCCGCAACCGCCGCCCGGTGATCCGGGCCCAGAGAAGCGCGAGAGTACGGCCCGGATGATGCGCGAGGGCGGCGAGCGTCCCGAGAGGGTGCCGGGGACGAGGCTCGGAGAAGCGGAGGGCTGGATCGGGCGAGGCGGTCATGCCGTCCCCGGACGATGATTTCGGGCGCCGTGAATCCCGTCTCCCCACCTGCGGCAGGACACTCGCCTAGAGGCCTGCCCCTGGTTTCGGCTCGGTGGAGAACCGCACCGTGCCCCCTCTCCCCGCAAGCGGGAAGAGGGGGAGCCGCAGGACCTGAAGCCATCGAAGGGGGCCGGCATCACAGGCCTGTCGGTCTAGGAGACGGGACGGGACGAGCGGCGTCCCGGCCGCCCTGAAGTGGCCCGTGGTGCCTCGCTCTCACTCCAACTCCTCCCCGAAGGTCGTGAGCGTGAGCCGGGGATGGTAATAGGGATCGTGCCGGATCACCGCGCGCCAACGCTCGGCGAAGCGGGCGGCCTCGGCCTCGAAGCGGGCGCGGGCGGGGCCGATCGAGGGGCCGCGGCTCACCGATTCCAGGTGCGCGAGCCGCGCGGCCGGCGTCCAGATGTTGCGCAGGCCCTGCTCGCGCAGGCGCAGGCAGAAATCCACGTCGTTGAAATCGACCGGGAAGGTCTCCGCGTCGAAGCCGCCGACCCGCGCGTAGAGATCGCGCCGGACCGCGAGGCAGGCCGCGGTCACGGCCGCGACCTCGCGGGCCACCCGCATCTGGCCGAGATGTCCCGGAACGTCGCCGGGGCGGCGGCGCAAGATGTGGCCCGCGCGACCGCCGAGCCCGACCACCACGCCTCCATGCTGGAGCCGGCCGTCGCCGTAGAGGAGCTTGGCGCCGACCGCGCCGACCTCGGGACGGCAGGCCTGCCGCACCAGGGCGTCGAGCCAGCCGGGCTCCAGCACGGCGATGTCGTTGTTGAGGAGCACCACGACTGAGCCGGTGGCTGCAGCGACGCCCCGATTGACGAGCCGCGAGAAGTTGAACGGCTCCGGGTCGCTGAGGATCGTCACGCGCCGGTCGGCCCGCAGCGCGCCGTAATGGGCGAGCACGGCCGGATCGGTCGAGCCGTTGTCGACGACGATCAGCTCGATCGCCGGATAGGCGGTCGCGTGCAACACGCCGCGGCAGACCTCCCCGATCAGGTCGGGCCGGTCGCGGGAAGGGATCACGATGCTGGCGAGCGGGGCCGGCTCGGGCAGTGGCCAGACAAGGTCGGCCACGCCGTCGCGCAGCGCGACCGTGGCGGGCGAGCCGGCCGCACGGAGGTAGCGGAGCAGGACCGCACGGCGCGGCGTCCCGTCGGCGAGGCGCGCCTCCGTGCGGGCGAGAACGCGCGGCAGGTGCCGGACATCGCCCGCGCCCGCCGCGACGGCGACGTCGAGGCGGAGCGCGAGGTCGGCCGGATCGCCGAGCGGTGCCCCGAGCGCGTCGCCGAGCCGCGCCGGGGCCGCGAGCCAGGGCCGGCCGAGATAGCCGGCGGCCAGCGCGAAATCGGGGCTCCAGTCGGGCTTCAGCCGGGGTCGCCCGTCCGCGCCGACCTCGTCCGCGTAGACGAGGTTCGCGGGCCCGAGCGCCGCAGCGAGGCTCGCGAGGGCGTCCGACGGCAGGACGTCGCCTGGTTCGAGCAGGCAGAGGGCCGTCGCCGCGCCGACGCTCTCGGCAAGCGGCTGGTCGGCACGCCAGGGCGCGAAGGCCACACGCGGATCGGTGCCGAGCGGAGTCCCGGCGGCGCCGACGACGAGGACCTGCGCCGTCCAGGCGGCGTGGGTCTGCGCCGCGAGGCTGGCGAGCGTGCGGGCGAGCGCCGCCGCCTGCCCCGCCCGGAGCGCGATCAGAACGCGGACCGAGACGGTGGCCGCAGGGACCGGCGCGGCCTCCGCACGGAGCGGGGCCCAGGCCGCGTAGTCGGCGAGCGGGGTGACCGCGCAGGCGCCCCGCAGGGTATCGCGGTAGCGCCGGGCATCGCCGCGGGCGCGCTCATAGAGAGCGGCGACCGCCCGGAACGGACGCCGCCGCAGCGCCTGGAGCAGCAGCCCGGCATCGCTGCGCCGGCCGACGCGGTCGAGGCGGAAGCCAGGCGGGACGGCGAGCCGGATCCCGGCGGTACCCGGCGGGATCAGCCCGAGCCAGTGCGCGCGCGCACCGCCCGGCAGCACGAAGTCCTGTGCCGTGCCGTCGCCTGCCAGCGCGCGCAGGATCGGGCGCTCGGGGCGCGCGGCGGGGTCGCTGCGGTAGCTGAGCACGATCCAGCCGGCGAGGCCGCCGGGCAGGACGAGGCGAAGCTCGAAGGGGCAACCGGGCGGGGCGTCCGCCGCGGGCTCCAGCCGGAAGGGGACGGCACGGCCGGCCCCGCTCAGGCCCGCGACGCCGTCGGCCTGCGCGGGCACGCCCTCACTGGGCGGCACCGCTCTCGCCGCCCTCCTGGGCGGCCGCCGCGGGAGCCTTGCGGCGGGGCTTCGGCTTCAGCGGTCCCTTCGGCGCCCCGGCCTTGCCGATGCCGGCCATGATCTCGTAGTCCTGCACCATCCCGGCCGGGACGACGAGGCCGTCCTCCACCGTCGAGCCGAACCCTTGAGCCTCGCCGGGCGCGACCGTGACGGTCATGCGCTGCTGGCGGGTCGTCACGGTCTTGTCGTCGTGGCGAATCTGGAAGGTGATCGGCACGTCGAAGCGCCCCGGGGCGCCGCCTGGCCCGAGCAGCACCCGCACCTCCGCGCCCACCTTGACCCGCACCGTGCCGTCGGCCTGCGGCGTGCACTCGCGGGCGAGGCGGCCGAGCGTTGCCTGCGAGCGGATGCTGCCGGCTGCGCCCTCCCCGCGGCCGCCGAGCGTCTGCATCGCCGCCCCCCCTTCCGGCACGTCCACGGTCGGGCAGTAGGCCGCCTCGGGCTCGGGCGCGCGGGAGGGCGGCACGGTGGTGCCGCCGTATTTCAGGAGGTTGGAGAAGATGTTGCCCTCCTCCGCCGGAGGGGCGGCCCGGGGTGCACCCTGCGCAAAGGCACCAGGTGCGCCGAGCGCGAGAAGTGCGAGCAGGGAGCCGAGCCGCGCCAACCGTCCGTTCATAGCTCGTCCCGCGATCCTACTTGAGGCTGTCGAAGCCCGCGCCGAACCCCTTCATCGACAGCGGGATGCCGACGCCCTCCTCGGGCGTCTGGAACACGATGAAGGTCGCTTGGCTGCCACCCTTGAACCGGGCGAGCAGGCCGTCGTCCATCACCACCTCGGCGACGCAGCCCGTGGTCAGGCAGCGCACGAAGCCGGCGCGGCCGATATCGGCCTGGTCGATCTTCAGGCCGAGGCCGGAGGGCAGCAGCACGCCGAGCGGGGCCACCACGCGCAGCAGGTAGCCGCGGTTGTCGGCGGTCTTCAGCACGATGACAACGAGGGTGAGGTTCGGGCGGTCCTCGGCGGCGAGGTACTGCACCAGGGCGCACTGCTCGGCCTTGGCACCGGCCGGCGTCTCGCAGCGCAACTGCCAGTCGTCGAAGGTCTTGCGCACCATGCCCTGCGCGCCGGCCGGCGCGGTGGCTGAGAGGCCGGCCAGGGCGGCCAGACCGAGCGCGCCGAGAAGGCGCCTGACAGGACCGAGCCGCACGCGTCGTGGCACCAGCCAACCTCTACCCGGAAGCGTCCCGGGGGACGCGGACAACGGCGAAAGCCGCGCGTTGGGACCATGCGGGACCGCCCCTGTCAAGCGACGGGCGCCGTCCTATTGTTGCCGCAAAGCGCTATCGCGGGCCTCCGGCCACGCTTACAGATGGCTCTTCGCGAAACCGTCCGGGATCGGCCTCATGCGTCCGCTGCGCGCGCGTCTCCTCCTCACCCTTCTGGCGCTCGGCGCATCGCCGGCCGTCGGGGCGTGGGCCCAGGGGCTCCCGATCGGGGAGACCACCTATATCGAGCGCTCGCTCAACCGCGACGGCCCGCTCGTCGTCGAGCACCCGCCGGTCGAGCGGAACCCGTACGGGCGCCGCGGGGGCGATGCGGCCATCGCGGGCTTCTGCCGGGACGGGGGCTTCGTCCGCCGCCGCGACCAGTTCGGCAACCCGACCATCGTGCGCCAGCGCGAGATCTGCGACAGCGTCGCGCCCCGCACCCTGATGCCCGGCGAGGTCGAGCAGCGCCCGACCTGGCCGGCCGAGCGCCCGGCGGCCGTGCTGCGCGCCAAAGGCTGAGGCACTCCGACAAAGGCACTTCGCCTCTTGCACTCGGGCCGAGACACTCGGGCCGAGACACTTGGGTCGTGGCCCGGAACCGATGGACCGGCCTCAGCCGTAGCGGTGCAGGCCGGCTCCGTGGCGCTTCAGCCAGGCCTCGGCCGCATCCACGTTCGGGCAGAGTTCTCCGACGAGCCGCCAGAACCGGTCGGAATGGTTCATCTCGCGCAGATGCGCCATCTCGTGCGCCACGAGGTAGTCGAGCACCAGCGGCGGGGCCAGGATCAGGCGCCACGAGAAGTTCAGCTCGCCCCGCGCCGTGCAGGAGCCCCAGCGGCTGCGTGTGTCGCGGAGCGTGATCCGGGCCGGTCCCTGGCCGAGCCGCTCCGTGTGGTGGGTGATCGAGAGCTTCAGGTCGCGCAAGGCCTCCGCCTGCAAGAACTCGCGCGCGCGCCGCGCGACGTGCGCCTCGCCGCAGGAGACCGAGAGGACGGGCCCGTCCGGGCCGGCCTCGATGCGTGTCGCGCCGCTGCGCCCCTCCCTCCGGACGATCGCGTGCATCACGCCCCGCAGCGGAAACAGGGCGCCCTCCGCGAAAGCCACCCGCTCCGGCAGCTTGGCGAGCCGCGCGGCGATCCAGCCGCCGTGGCCGGCAGCAAAGCGCTGGGCTGTGGCCAGGGCCGTGCGGGGCGGTACCGTCATCACCACCTCGCCGGTCGCCGCCGAGACGCGAAGCGTCAGCCGCCGCGCGCTGTCGCGGCGGCGCAGGAGAATCCGGAAGGTCGCGCCTTCGTGATCGATCGCGATGTGGTCCGGGTCGGGGGCCGACGCGGACCGCCGCAGTAGGGCGAGAAGCATGGCCGCACTGTAATCCGCCTGCGCGCGCTTGGCACGGGCCGCGCGGGCCCGGCCTTGCCAAGCGCTCTGGATAACCGTTCGGCCCGGACACGCGGCGAAGTTCGGCGATCGGATACAGGAGATCTTAACGGGTCGGTGGGATGACGACTGTGTCGGATCCTGGGTTGTCTCCGACGTCTGTTTACCACCCACGGCTTGCAATACCGGCGAAGATTATCCCGTGTGCTCGATGCTCCCTCCGATGGTTTCGGCCCGCGCATGCAGGCGCCCGGCCCTCGGCCGGGCGCTGCCGACGTTCGGGGCTTGCCGATCCGGGGTGACGGCGATCGAGTTCGCCATCGCCGGCCCGATCCTGATCATCGCGATGCTGGAGATCCTGCAGGGCGGGCTGTTCCTGTACAGTTCGGCCGCCGTGGAGCGGGCCACGGTCGCAGCCGCCCGGGCCATTCAGGTCGGCAGCCTCGACGCGAACAAGGCGGGGACGGCCGCCAGCTTCCGCGAGAAGGTCCTCTGCCCCGCGCTGATGCCGGGCATGCCCTGCGGCAACGTCGTCACCAATCTCCAGAGGGCCGACATGGACGGCTCCGGCTACGGCGCCTTCGTGAAGCCGGACCTGAGCGGCCTCGTCGCCGTCTCGATGAACAACAGCCAGACAAGCTACTGTCCTGCTGCGGCCGGGGCCTATCAATACCTGCAGGTCTTCTACGCGATACCGCTGTTCAGCCCGATCTGGCGGAGCACGGTCGGCCAAAGCTGGAACGGCCAGACCGTGGCCTTCGTGCGCGCCGCGGCGGCATTCCGCAACGAGCCCTACACGGGCGGCAGCTTCGTCGGCACGGGTTGCTGAGCCGTGATGACCGCGCGCCTCCTCGCCCCACGCCGCACCGGCCCCGGACACCTCCGACCCGTCCTTCGCGCCTGGCGGGCCGACCGGCACGGCGTCGCGGGACTCGAGATCGCCTTCATCCTGCCGATCCTGCTCGTCCTGGCGCTCGTGGCCTTCGATCTCGCCCGCTACACGATCTACGTGCGCAAGGCCCATCTCGCCGCCGCCACGATGGCCGACCTCCTCGCGCGCGCAGATCCGGACCCGGCGCTCGGCAACAGCACCGGCCGGCTCACCTGGGCCAACCTCGACTCGGTGTTCCGGACGCAGCTCGTCGTCTTCCCCGAACTCATGAAGGAAGCGCAGATCCGCAACGAGTGGGTCTGGAGCACGGTGCGGGCATCCCTGTCCGGGATCCAGTTCAAAACTCAGTCGGGCTGCCAGAGCAACTGCACCTACACGGCCTACGTGGCCTGGACCGCGGGCCAGGGCCGCCCCTGCGCGACGCCCCTGACCGGGGCCGCGACGGCGGCGCAGCCGAGTCCCTCGACGCTCCCTTCGGACATCTTCGGGCCCGGCTTCCTGGTGGTGGCCGACCTGGTGTTCGAGTACCGGCCGCTATTCCTGCGTTCGGTCGTCGGTACCGTGACGGTCCGACGCTCCTTCTACGCCCCTCCCCGCTACGTCTCCTCCATCGTCTACGACCCGACCGCGAGCGCCGGCAACGCCTGGGTCTGCGTCGTTCCTGCCTGAGGTCACGATGTCGTCTGCGCCCAATCACCAGGGCCGCCTCGCGCGGGCCCTCACCCGCCTCGGTCGAGGGATCGCGCATCCCCTCGGCCGCCGCTACGCCGGGGACCGGCGCGGGAACGTCCTCATCATCTTCGGACTGAGCGCGCTGCCCCTGATCGGCAGCCTCGGGGCCGGCGTCGAGTACCTGCGCAAGGTGAACTACCGCGCCCGCCTGGACGACGCCGCCGACGCGGCGGCCATGGCGGCGATCACCACGGCGCGCGACTACATCTCGACCAACCCGAACAACCAGGCGGACCCGACCGCGGACGCGATCACCCGCGGCAAGGCGCGCGCGGAGGCGGTGTTCCGCGCCAACGCGGCCTCGACGCTCGGCGCCCTCTCGGTGACACCGACGATCAATCTCGCGCGCAGCGGGCAGGACCTGACCGCATCGGCAGGGTATTCGACCACCTTCCCCTCGCCCTTCGGGCGCCTGCTCGGCAACGTTGCCGCCTCCAGCCTCAACGTGGTCGGAACATCCACCGCCAACCTGTCGCTGCCGATCTACGCCGACTTCTACCTGCTGCTCGACACCTCCGGCTCGATGGGTCTGCCGACGAGCGCGGCGCAGCAGGTCTCCTTCGCCAAGCTGAACCCCGACATGGCGGATTCCAAGGGCAACAACTGCGCCTTCGCCTGCCACTTCCCGAGCTTCAAGGGCTACGACCTCTCGAAGGCCAACAACATTGAACTGCGCATCGCGACGGTCGGCAAGGCGGTCTCGCAGCTCATCGACACGGCCAAGTCGAAGGCGACCCTCGACAAGCAGTACAGGATCGGCCTCTTCCCGTTCGTCAGCTACATGGAGACCGCGGCCGACCTGACCCAATCGCTGGACAGCTTGAAACCCTACGCCAACAGTCTCGAATCCTACATGGACGTCGGCGATTCGACCCAGTTGCGGGGGAGTGGCGGCACGCATTTCGACAACGTGATGCCCGACATGAATAAGAAGATCACCCGCATCGGCGACGGGTCCACCTCGGCCAAGGCGAAGCCGTTCGTCTTCCTCGTCACCGACGGCATGGCAAACACGCAGTACTATTACGGTACCGCAGCGAAATACGATGTAAAGAAATGGACAGGCTCGTACTCGAACCTGATCGATCCCAGCCTGTGCACGCCGCTGAAAAATCGCGGCATCACGATCTCGATCCTCTACATCCCCTATTTGCCGATGGCGCAGCCGTTCAACGACAACGTCGGATATGAGAACATCCGGGTGAACAGCCTCATCCCGAATGTCCCGAGCGCGCTTCAATCCTGCGCCTCACCGGGCTTCTTCCGGACCGCCAGCGACGCCACGCAGATCACGACGGCGCTGAACGCCATGTTCAGCGACGCGGTCGCCGCTGCGCGCCTGACCCAGTAGGCAGTTCACGCGACCCGGCGTCGAGGCCGATGCGCGGTTTGCCGTCGCGGCGGGTCACGCGCTCGAACATCTCGCAACCTGCTGCAATCGAGCGGGCATGGGGCGCGTAGGCTGCCGGGTTCGTCGGGTTCCGCACAGCGTGGCGGGTGAGATCGGCGGCGATGCGCGCCGACGCGATCAGCGCGCGGCCGCCCTCGTACCGAGAACAGGCCAGATCCATCGGCTCCCCCCGGGCGTGACGATGGTCCCAGGCCAACACATCGAAGCCTCCCCCGGACTGGCGAAACCCGGGGCGGCCCAACCCCGTTCCCCTGCCGAGAGGTGGTAGACGCTCGGTCCGACGTTACTTCGACCTTTTCCGGACCTCGTCCGGACCTGTTCCCGTGCGCCGCGACGACCCGAGATGCCCGACAGCGATCCGTCCCGTCTCCTGCGCGACGCGCGCCACCTGCGCCTCGACACCTTCGTGCGCCTGCGCTGGCTCGCCATCGCCGGCCAGAGCGCGGCGGTGGTGGGGGCTCAGTTCGGGCTCGGCCTGTCGCTGCCCTTCGGCTGGTGCTTCCTGGCGATCGCCGCCTCATCCTGGCTCAATCTCGGCCTGCGCATCCGCTTCCCGGCGAGCTACCGGCTCAACGACGACGCGGCGGCTCTGCTGCTCGCCTTCGACATCGTCCAGCTCGCCGTTCTGCTTTTCCTTACCGGGGGCCTACAGAACCCGTTCTCGCTGCTGTTCCTCGCACCCGTCCTGATCTCGGCGACCGCGCTCCCGCCGGAGCGGACCCTGGCGCTGGGCCTCCTCGCGGTCGGGCTCGCGACGCTGCTCGCCCTCGTGCACCGGCCGCTGCCCTGGTTCGCGGACGGGCGGATCGAGCTGCCCTTCCTGTACGTCTCGGGGGTCTGGACCGCGATCCTGCTCGGCACCGCCTTCACGGGGGTCTACGCGTGGCGGGTCTCGGAGGAGACGCGCCAGCTCGCGCAGGCGCTCGCCGCGACCGAATTGGTGCTCGCCCGCGAGCAGCACCTCTCGCAGCTCGACGGGCTGGCGGCGGCCGCCGCGCACGAGCTCGGCACGCCGCTCGGCACCATCATGGTGGTGACGAAGGAGTTGGTGCGCCAGCTCGGGCCCGCGGCGACGCCCGCCGTGCGCGAGGACCTCGACCTGCTGCGCGAGCAGGTCGATCGCTGCCGCGGCATCCTCGGCAAGCTCACCTCGCTCGGAGCCGACGGGGACGGCGGCAGCTTCCTCGAGACGGTGACGCTCGCCCAGGTCGTCGAGGAACTCGCCGCCCCGCAGCGGGCGCTCGGCGTCGTGCTCGACGTGACGAGCCGGGGCGAGGGACCGGAGCCCACCTGCCGGCGCAATCCCGGCGTGATGTACGGGCTCGCCAACATCCTCGACAACGCGATCGACTTCTCGGAGACGCGGGTGACGCTGGAGGCGCGCTGGACGCTCGAGAGGGTCTCGCTGGAGATCCGGGACGACGGGCCGGGCTTCTCCTCCGAGGTGCTGCTGCGGGCGGGCGAGCCCTACGTCACCACCCGCAGCCCGGAGCGACGGGACGACGGCGCCTGGAACCGCGGCGGGCTCGGGCTCGGGTTGTTCATCGCCAAGACCCTGATCGAGCGCTCGGGCGCGCAGATCACCCTCTCGAACGCGGCCGGGCCGGGCAACCACGGCGCGGTGGTGCGGATCTCCTGGGCGCGTCACATCTTCGAGCGCGGCGCCGCGCCGCGACTTTCCCCCGAACTTACCCGCTCCTCCCCCCTCCCGACAGGTGATGCCGCACCTATATAAAGCGCTATCAGAACAGCGAATTCGAAAGGAAGCGTCCCCATGCTGACGCAGAGCGGAACCGCGACCCCCGGGCCCGAGGCCGACCCGTTGGCTGCCTTCACCGACCGCAGCCTCCTGATCGTGGACGATGACAAGCCCTTCTCGACCCGCCTCGCCCGCGCGATGGAGAGCCGGGGCTACGAGGTGCAGGTGGCCGAGAGCGTGGCCGAGGGCGTCTCCGCCGTGGAGAGCCGCGCGCCGGCCTTCGCGGTGATCGACATGCGCCTCGGCGACGGCAACGGGCTCGACGTGATCGCACGGCTGAAGGAGCAGCGCCCCGAGGCACGGGGCGTGATCCTCACCGGCTACGGCAACATCGCGACCGCGGTGAACGCGGTGAAGCTCGGTGCCTTCGACTACCTTGCCAAGCCCGCCGACGCCGACGAGATCCACGGCACGCTGATGGCCCAGCCCGGCGAGCGCGCGGACCCGCCGGAGAACCCGATGTCCGCCGACCGGGTCCGCTGGGAGCACATCCAGCGCGTCTACGAGCTCTGCGGGCGCAATGTCAGCGAGACGGCGCGACGCCTCAACATGCATCGCCGCACGCTCCAGCGCATCTTGGCGAAACGCGCCCCGCGCTGAACCGGCCAAGCGCACCTCGCGCAGAATTGGCCCGACGCAGCGGAGGCCCGGCCTCGGACGCATTGGAGCCGGGCCTCCGTCGCAAACGAGGACCACGCGCGGAGGCGGTTGCGCAGCCCGCGCGAAACACGCTACCTGCCGCGGCACGAAGCCGGTTGACTCGAACCGGAGACCGCCGGAAGGGCCTGCCCCGTGAACACCCGCAACCTGATCACGATCGTCAGCATGATGGTGCTGGTCGGGACGGAGGTCTTCGCCGTGGCCATCGCGGCGGGCTGGGCGCTGGCGGGCCTGCTCGACCTCGGCGACCGGGTCGGGCACGTGCTCATGGTCCTGTTCAGTCTGGTGGCGGTGTGGGTGATGGTGCAGCTCTGGCGCCGCGCCACCAGCATCGAGCCCCTGCGCGGACCGGCCGCCCGCTGAGCCCGGAGACCTCACCCCTTCGCCGACGAGCAGGAATGCCCGGTATTCCGGGGATACTCGATCGAGCAATCGACAGCCCCTCACCGGTTCGGCTAAATCGTCGCGGACCTCAGCCACAGACGACGCCGAGCGGCCGGTAGGCAAAGCCCGCGGATGAGCACCCCATCATGAAAGCCCGCATCATCGTCACCCTGAAGACAGGCGTGCTGGATCCTCAGGGTAAGGCGATCGAATCCGCTCTGAAGTCCTTCGGCATCGACTCGGTCGATGGCGTCCGGCAGGGCAAGGTCTTCGACCTCGAGGTGAACGCGACGGACCGCGCGGGCGCCGAGGCGACCCTGAAGGCGGCCTGCGAGAAGCTCCTCGCGAACACGGTCGTCGAGAACTACGCCATCGAGCTCGGCTGATGCGCGCGGCGATCGTCACCTTTCCGGGGTCCAACCGCGACGGCGACGTCGCGCGGGCGCTGCGGCTCGCCGGTGCCGAGGTGGAGCACGTCTGGCACGCCGATACGGCGCTGCCCGGCGGCACCGACCTCGCGGTGCTGCCCGGCGGCTTCTCCTACGGCGACTACCTGCGCTGCGGGGCCATCGCGGGCCGCGCGCCGGCCATGGACGCGGTGCGGGCCCACGCGGCCCGCGGCGGTCTCGTGCTCGGCATCTGCAACGGCTTCCAGATCCTGTGCGAGTCGGGCCTCCTGCCCGGCGTGCTGATGCGCAACGTCAACCGCCGCTTCATCTGCCACCGTCAGACCTTGCGGGTCGAGCGGGCGGACACGCGCTTCACCAGCGCCTACGAGGCCGGCCAGGTGATCGACGTCTGCGTGGCGCACGGTGAGGGCAACTACTTCGCCGACCCCGAGACGCTGGCCCGGATCGAGGGCGAGGGCCGCGTGGCCTTCCGCTACTGCGACGCGACCGGCGCGCTGACGGTCGATGCCAACCGCAACGGCTCGATCAACGCGATCGCCGGCATCTACTCGGAGCAGCGCAACGTGCTCGGCCTGATGCCCCACCCGGAGAACTTCGTGGAGGGTCTCGTGGGCGGCACCGACGGGCGCGGGTTGTTCCAGAGCCTCGCGGCCTGACTTTTCGCGCGCATCCTTAACCACGCGTTAGGGTTTCGGAGTCATCAATCGCGTAGTCCAGATGGTCTGGATGTCGAGTGGATCTTTCATCCGCTCTGTTTGATGCCTCCCTGACGACTCATCCAAGCCGCTCCTTACGGGGCGGCTTTTTTCTTTGGATTCCGCCGCGCGATCCCCCTCCCGTACGGCGGGAAAAAGCGACGCGCACATGGAAAAACCCTCCCGCCGGCGGCGGGAGGGTTGATGGAAGCGGACCGCCGCGTTCGATCCGTTCGCTCAGTACAGCCCGCCGGCCTGGGCCGCACGATCGGCATCCGGCGGCACGGCGGCCGGGGCGTCGGGCCGGGCCACGTAGGCGTCGGGCGGCGCGGTGCCCGGCTTGAACGCCTCCAGGATCGTGCCGGCGCCCTCGCCTGAACCGGCGCGCATGCCGGAGGAGGCCGCGACGCGGATCAGCTTGATCCCCGGAGGCACCCGGAACGGGGTCGGCGGCTTGTCCTTGAGCGCCTGCTTCAGGAAATCGAGGGCGATCGGGGCGGCAAGGCCGCCGCCGGTCGCGCGGTCGCCGAGCGAGCGCGGCTTGTCGAAGCCCACGTAGATGCCCACCGCCAGATCGGGCGAGAAGCCTACGAACCACGCGTCCTTGGCGTCGTTCGTTGTGCCGGTCTTGCCCGCGAGCGGCTTGCCGACCTGCTTCAGGATGGTGGCGGTGCCGCGCTGGACCACGCCCTCCATGATCGAGGTGATCTGGTAGGCGGTGAGCGGGTCGAGGACCTGCTCGGAATCGTCCACGAGCTTCGGCTCGTCCTGGCCCAACCACTTCTCGGCGTCGCAGCCGACGCATTTGCGGGTGTCGTGGCGGTAGATGGTCTCGCCGATCCGGTCCTGGATGCGGTCGATCAGGGTCGGCCGGATCCGGCGCCCGCCGTTGGCGAGCATCGAGTAGGCGGTGACCATGCGCATCACCGTGGTCTCGCCCGCACCCAGCGACATCGGCAGGACGGGGAGCATGTCGTCGTAGACGCCGAAGCGGCGCGCGTACTCGGCGATGAGCGGCATGCCGACGTCCTTGGCGAGCCGCACCGTCATCAGGTTCTTCGAGTGCTCGATGCCGTAGCGCAGCGTGTGCGGGCCGCCGGACTTGCCGTCGTAGTTCGAGGGCGACCACGCCTCCTGGCCCGGCCCGGCCTCGATGGTGATCGGCGAATCCTGCACGATCGAGGACGGGGTGTAGCCGTTGTCGAGGGCGGCCGCATAGACGATCGGCTTGAACGAGGAGCCGGGCTGGCGCATCGCCTGGGTCGCCCGGTTGAACTCGGACTCGTCGTACGAGAAGCCGCCAGCCATCGCGTGGACGCGGCCCGTGTAGGGATCCATCGCCACGATGGCGCCCGAGACCTCGGGCTTCTGGCGCAGCCGGTAAGTGCCGCGCCCGTTATCCATCGCCTCGACATAGACCATGTCGCCGGCCTGGAGACTGGCCCGGCCGGCCCAGCGCATGCCCTCGGGTGCGAGCACGCCGGTCTCGCGGTCCTTCGAGACCTGGCCCGAGGCCTCGCGCCGGGGCTGGAGGCCGATCTGGAGGCCGCCCGCGCCGTTGCCAAGCACCACCGCGAGCCGCCAGGGCGCCACGTCGCCGAGCGCCGGCACCTCGGCCGCCGCCATGCCCCAGTCGCGGCCGGCGAGATCGACCTTGGCGACCGGCCCGCGCCAACCGTGGGACTGGTCGTAGCGCACGAGGCCGTCGGTGAGTGCCTTGCGGGCCCAGGCTTGCATCTTCGGGTCGAGGGTCGCGCGCACCGAGAGGCCGCCCTCGTAGAGCTTCTTCTCGCCGTAGCGCTCGGAGATCTCGCGGCGGACCTCCTCGGTGAAGTAGTTCGCGTTTGCGGCGTTCGGGAAGGCGACGCGCGGGTTCACGCCGAGCGGCTGCTTCCTGGCCGTCTCCTCCTCCTCGCGCGTGATGTAGCCGTTCTCACGCATCAGGCGGATGATCTCGTTGCGCCGGTCGAGCGCCGCCTGTGTCCTGCGGTAGGGATGGTAGTTGTTCGGGCCCTTCGGGAGGGCTGCGAGGTAGGCCGCCTCGTTGATAGTCAGCTCGTGGACGGACTTGCCGAAATAATCGAGCGCGGCCGCCGCGACGCCGTGCAGGTTGCGGCCCGGCACGATGGTGCCGAGGAAGATCTCGTTCAGGTAGAGCTCGAGGATCTTGTCCTTCGAGTAGGCCGCCTCGATCCGGAGCGCGATCAGCGCCTCCTTGATCTTGCGGTCGTAGGTCTGCTCGGCGGAGAGCAGGAAGTTCTTGGCCACCTGCTGGGTGATGGTCGAGGCGCCCTGCTTCTTGCCGCTCTTGGCGTTGGTGAGCACCGCGCGCACGATGCCCTCGGGGTCGATGCCGCCGTGCTTGTAGAAGTTCTTGTCCTCGGCCGAGAGGAAGGCCGCGACCACGACCTTCGGCATGGCCTGGATCGGCAGGTAGAGCCGGCGCTCGCGGGCGTACTCCGCGAGCAGCGAGCCGTCGGCGGCGTGGACGCGGGTCATCACCGGCGGCTCGTAATTGGCGAGCGCGGCGTGGTCGGGCAGGTCCTGGCTATAGGTCCAGTAGAAGTAGGCGCCGGCAGCCGCGGCGACCACGAACAGCACCGCGCAGGCGCTGAACAGGAAGCCGAAGAAGCGTAGGATCAAGCGCATCCGGTGTTCCGCCCGTCGGTGGCTCGGCCGCGCACGGACCGATCTCGGCATGGGACTCGAGGCCGCCCACGCCGCGGAGTCGGGCGCCGGGAACGGCTGCTCGCGCCCGCGCCGGAACCCTTAACGGGATGTGGTGCGGCGGGGCAATTCAGAGCCCTGTATCGACACCGGATCTATGGTGAAACTGGGGCGATCGACGCCGCGCGCCGCGCCGTCGCGACCGGCCGCCCCAGGGTGGCACGGTTGGTGAAGAACAGGTCCACGGCCTTGGCCATCGAGCCCGTCACGCCCTCGCGCCACTCGGGCGATTGGAGCATCTTCAGGTCGCGCTCGCTCGAGAGATAGCCGAGTTCCACCAGCACGCTGGGCACGTCCGGCGAGCGCAGGACGCGGAAGCCCGCCTCGCGGTGCGGCTTCGTGCTCATCTCCATCACGGGGCTGAGCTGGCCCATCAGCGTGCGGGCGAACCCCGACGAGAATCCGCGCGTCTCGCGCAGCGTCAATTCCTGCAGGATGTCGGCGATCTCGGGGGGCCCCTCCCCCGTCTCGGCGCCCGCGGCGGCATCCGCACGGTTCTCGCGCTCGGCAAGCTTGGCGGATTCGGCGTCGGTCGCCTTCTCGGAGCCGGTGTAGATGGTGGCGCCGCGCACCTGGGGCGCGGCCGAGATCGAGTCGGCGTGGATCGACACGAAGAGGTCGGCCCGTGCCTCGCGGGCGAGGCGCACGCGCTCGGCCAGCGGCACGAAGACGTCGCGGTCGCGCGTCATGCGCACCCGGTAGCGGCCGCCGCTCTCAAGCCGGGCGACCAGGGCCTGGGCGAAGCCGAACACGATGTCCTTCTCGTACACGCCGCCCGCCGCGATCGCGCCGGGATCGGTGCCGCCGTGGCCGGCATCGACCATCACCAGCGGGCGCTGGTCGGCGGCTTCCTGGGCGATGGCCTTGGCCGCGACCGGCGTCGTGTCTCCTGCGCCCGCGGCCTTGCGGAAGGCCTCGCGGTCGGCGCGCTGGAAGGGGATCGTCATCAGCACGGCGCCGTCGCGCGCCCGCGTCGCGGTCTCGATCCGGCCGACGACGGCGGGGCTCGCCAGGTCGACCACGATGCGCGAGCGCCCCGGGGCGAACAAACCGTAGCGGAAGGATTGGACCACCCCCTCGCGCCGGCGCCCGGCCTCGGGGCCGAGCTGGAAATTCACCTCGGGCAGGTCGATCACGGCCCGGTCCGGCCGCTCCATCACGAAGGCGCGCGCCTCGACCGGCCGCGACAGGGTGAGGGTCAGCTTGGTGGCACCCGGGCCGCCGGCGAGTTCCGCCGCTATGGCCACGGCCCGCTCGCCCTCCTGCGCGGCCGCGGGCATCGGGCCGGCGAGCGCCAGGGCGATAAGAACGGAGATGGCGGAACGAATCAGTCGCGCGCGAATCGGCATCGGTCTGAAAGTCTGTCTTCCGGCCTCCGTTAGGGCATAGGGCCGACAGGGTTAACCGATCGTTGAGCCGTCACGCGCGAAGCGCCGGCGCCTGTGGCGCGGCGGCGACAGCCTGAGAATAGAAACGCCGAAGGCCCGCGCGCGGTTCCGCGCGGGCGTTGGCGGACCGGCGAGCGGCCAGGGGCCGCCGCGCGGCTAGGCCGCTGCCTTCTGCCGCTGCCACGAGGCGCCCCGGGACGTGCGCCGGGCGATGTCGCTCCAGCAGGTCAGCGAGGCGTCCGCGGCGCGCTGCATCTCGCTGACGTTCAGGCGGATCATGTCGGCGGGCGATCGCGCCGCGCCGAGTGCCCGCAGGTAGCTGAAGACCGCCACGCTCTCGTTGTGCATGTAGTTCGCCAGCACGACGCCGATCCCTTCCACGTCGATCCGCGCGGGCGCGAAGGCGAAGCGGAAGGCGGTGCCCGCGGCGGGGCGGCCGGCACGAGCACCGGAGGAGCCGGTCGTACCCAGCCCCGCGAGGGCGGCAACCGGCAGAAGCGGGTCGGACGATACGATGGCCGGAACCGGAGCCTCACCGGACTCGTCCGCCGTTGCAACCTCGGCGGGCTCCTCCGAGACGAGCGCCGCCGCGGCCTCCGAAGCCGCCTCCGCCGGCTCGGCTGCAACCGAAGCCGACGCGGGCGCCGCCTCGGATACCGTCTCCGCAACGGTCTCGACCGGTTCCGCGGGTGCGGGCTCGGCCGCGGCCTCGGCGAGCCCGGCGGACGACTCGGACGCCGCGACGGGCTCCGTGATCTCGGCCTCGGGGGCGACGTCCTGGACGGGCGCGTCCGGTAGCGCCTCCGACACCGTCTCGGACGAGGCCTGGGCCGCGGCCAGGGCGGCGGGACCACGCCGCAGCGGCATCCTGCGGCCGGGGCGCGGCCCCTGGGGCGTACGCTGCTTACCCATCGGTCGACTCCTTCGATCGTCTGTCGGGCCGACATGCCGGCGGCCGGCCCGAGGCGATCCCGGACGCCGGTGCGGCCCGCGTCGGCCTAATCTGGGAACCCGCACCCATGGCGGCGCGGGCTCCCGACTGGTCGGCCCATCGACGGGCCGGAAACTCAGCGCGCGACAGCGTTCTGTGCGAGGCTGCCGAACTCCTTGGCCTGCGCCTGCAGGGCGGAGAACTGGCTGCGCACGTACTCGGCCTGGATCTCGTAGGCCTCGCGCAGGTCCTTGCTGCGGACGAGCTTCTGCACGTGGTCGAAGGCGGCGTTGGCGTTGGCCTGGGCGTGGTCGAAGCCCTTGGCGACCGCGGCCTGGACGGTGTCCTGGAAGGTCTGGCCGCCCTTCTGGAACTGATCGGCGGCCTTGTGGGCGTTCGTCATCAGCGTGCCGACGGCGTTGCGGGCCTGATCGACGCTCTTGTCGGCGAAGTCGCGCAGCTCGGCCGGGATCTCGAAATTCTGGGTCTGCATGGTTGTCTCCGCTCGTGAAACCGGGGCAGCCCGGCCGGGTCGGCCATGGCTGGCGAGGGAGATATGTTGCATTGCAACAAAAAGGTCAAGCGCCAGCGCAGACCTGCACTGTTCAAATCCGAACTCTTGTGAAGACCGACCCCGCACAATGTTCGCGGACGATGCGGGCGCACGCCGACCTGGACCGAAGATACCGACGCCGACCAATCCGCAGTGTGGCGGAATAAAGGGTGTCCATGCGCTCGTACCGGTGTCTTATCCTTTGATAAAGAACCGGCCCGGACACTGCCGATCTTGGACCGCTGACTCGCTATCAGTCAAGACTTTCAGGCCGGAACCGCCGCACGATAGCGATCAGAACGGTGCCGACACCCCGCGAGGCGTCTGCTCCGCGCAAACATGCTGCACCGCACAGCCGATCGGGGCGGCGCAGTCCGCCAGGATCCGCCTGTACAGATCCGCCGCGGCGTGGGCGTGGGCGGCGATGGTCGCAGGTGCGGACCAAAACCGGGCGTGCGCGGCGCGCCCGAGACGGGCCACCCGCGCATCGTCCCGGAACTGCGCGAAGGCGCGCGCCAGGCTTTCAGCCTCCGGCGCGACGACGAAGCCGGTCTCCCCATCCCGGACCTTCTCGGAGGCGCCGGAGCGCTCGGAGGTGACGACCGGGATGCCGGCGGCGAGCGCCTCGTAGACGGTGAGCGGCCCGGTCTCGTACCAGCGAGAGGGAGCGGCGAGTGCCCGCGCCCGCGCCCGCAGGATCGCCCGCGCGTCCTCCGGTGCCTGCCAGCCCAGGAGTTCGGCCCCGCCCGCGCGCAGCTCCGCCTCGAGCGGGCCGGTCCCGATGAACAGGGCCGGCAGGCCGGCCGCGCGCGCGGCCTCCGCCACGAGGTCGGCGCCCTTCTCGCGGGTAAGGCGGCCCAGATAGACCACCGCGTCGCCGCTCTCGGGGGTGGCCGGCGCCTCGAACCGGACGCGCACCGGGTTGTCGAGGCGGTGGTGGAAGGCCGCACCGCCGAACAGGGCGCCCATGCGGGCGCGGCTCGCCTCGCAGACATGGACAAGGTGAAGCGGCCGCCCCCCGATCGCACGGCCCAGGGCGGCGGTGCGGGCCACCCGAACGAGCTTGTGCAGGCGGCTGCGCGAATCGCAGGGGACGGCGATGCAGGCCGCGGACATCGGGCGCAGGGCGCAGGGCTCGGCCCGGTCGAACCGGTAGTAGACGCCGTTCGGGCAGGCGAGGAAGTAATCGTGCAGCGTCGCGAGGACCGGCGCGCCCGCCGCGAACAGGACCGGGAAGACGCTCGGCGAGAGGCTGCGGGTCCACTGATGCAGGTGGACGATGTCGGCTCGCGGCAGGGCGGCCAGCGCCGCGCCCACCCGCGCGGCCGCCTCGCGGTCCCAGACGCCCGAGACGGCACCCACCACGGCGCCGCGGTTCCAGATGTCGGGCAGGCCGAGTTCGACGCGCCGGATGCGCGGATGATCGAGCAGTGGATCGACCGGCCCGGGAACACCCTGCAGGTAGCTGACGGCGAGCCCGAGCTCGGCGAGGCCGCGGGCGGATTCGAGGGCGACCTTCTCGGCCCCGCCGCTCGGGGCGGCGAACTCGGCCAGGACGACGACGTGCATCGGGCGCCTCCGGGTCGCCGCCCGCGCGCCGGGTCTGTCAGGGCGGCGCCATCCTAGCCCGCGCTCGGTAAACGGCTTGCAACACCTGCCGCTCCCTCGCGTTGACGCCCGAATGCACCCACGGGTGCATCCCCCGACCCAGCGAGGACCGCCATGGCTGACCAGGACAGCAAGACGAACGTCGAGAAGCCCGGCTTCCAACAGGGTAGCGCCAAGCCCGGCGACAAGGCGAACCCAGACAACCGGCAGGAGCCGCTGAACGAGCGGCTGGACGAGGCGCTGGAGGAGACCTTCCCGTCGAGCGACCCGGTCTCGGTGAAGATCACCAAGTAGGCCGCGGGTCGCGGAGCGCCTGCTCGCGACCGGCTCGCCCGGGCACGGGGGCTCAGCGCGTCGGCGGGACCGGAAGCGGCACCAAAGCCGCGCAGAGCCTGCGGCGGGCGCGCCTGATCCTGACCGGCGACGCGTTCCGCGTCGTCTCGGCCACCTGGATGGCGGCCGCGGACGTTCCCCGGCCGGTGATCCGGGCAAGCGTGGTGAGCAGGGTCGTGCCGTCGTCGTCGAAATCGCCGTGATGTGTCGCCCGGCTCGCCGCCCCGGGCGCGACGAGCCACCGGGTCTTTGGGGCCTGCCAGAACCCCCTCGGGATCGCCCCTTCGGCATCGCGCTGCAGGCCGAGCAGCGCCGTCCCGCCCGATATCCGCGGCACCTCCTCCAGCGCGGCGCTGACGAGGTAGAGCAGGGACTTGTGGTAGATGCCCGCGCAATCGTCGGCTTGCTCGGTGGCGTCGTCGAGCGTGTAGAGGTCGAAGGCCTCGATCGCGCCCCGGGCGATCAGCGGCTTGTAGACCCGGTTGAAGACCTTCACCGTGCAGGCCGGGGCCCAGAGCGAGAGGCTCCGGATCGGCACCTGCTTGCCGGCGAGGTAGGCCGCCAGCCGGGCGTGGAAGACGGCGCCGGCGCTGTGCCCGACGAGATGGATCTCCTCGATCGCCCCGCGGGCGTGGAGGTCGGCCAGGTGGTCGGCCGTGAGGCGGGCGGCCCCGGCCCTGTTCGTCGTCGCCCCCTCCGCGTTCTCCTTCATCTCGTCCCAGAGGGCCTTGCCCCCGAGGAGGCGGGCCAGGGGCTCGAGCGTGTCGTCGACGCGGTCGAACATGAAGTCGGTGGCGGCCTCGAGGACGCCCTCGCTGCGGCGACCGAGCAGGCCCTCCCGCAGGATGTTGGAGAGCGTGGTGAGCGCGTCGGAGTGCCAGATGAAGGAGATCGGGTAGACCTCCTCGCGCATCAGCGTCTCGAGGTTGTTCGCCACCGTCTGGATCGCGCTCTCCGCCTTCACGAGGCCGCCATGGGCGTAGAGGACGACCCGCTTCGTCCTCCAGGCCGCGACGCGGCGCGGCAGGCGCTCGACGATGATGTTGCGCAGGCCGTCCGGCGTCAGGCCGTAGGCGCCGTTCGGGTCGAGCACGCCGTCGTTGCCCGCCATGACGATGTGGGGCCGGAGGTCGGCGTAGGTCCGGCTCTCGTAGCTGCGCGGGGCACCCGACATCATCGGGGCGTTGGCGACGGGCTGCTCGAACCGCACGGGCGCGCCGAGGGCGGCCACCCAGACGTCGGAGCCGTTGATGAGCCAGTCCGTGTAGGAGAGACGGGCGAGGCCGCCGCTGCCCCAGTCCGGCCCCCAGCTGTTCTGGATCCAGAACCCGTCCCGGTCGTAGCCGACGATGGCGAAGGCGTGGCCGCCGATGTCCCCCTGGCGATAGGCGATGCTGTCGTCGCCCTCGCGCACGGCCTGCCAGCCCGGGTGGACCCGCGCCGTGGCGAAGAGCACGCCGACCTCGGTGATCGCCGCGTGCATCGCGACGAGATCCTTGTGGTTCACGCGGAAATAGGCCCCGAGCGGCCGCTGGATCGCGTCGGCGGCGCGCTCCTCCGTGAAGGTCGAATCCTGCCCGTCCCGCCAGAGCCGCAGCGCGCACAAGCCGTGCTTGTGCCAGCCCTTCATGGCGCCGCGGGCGCTCGATCCGCTGTAGCTCTCCCCCGGCCACTCGTCGTAGCGCTTGGCCATGGTGTAGAGCATCCAGGCGCTGACCTCGCTCGCCGAGGGGTCGTTGCCGCGCGCCCGCAGGAGGTAGTTGGCGACGGTGGCGAGCGCGAAGCCGGTGCAGGCCCCCTCGCGGCCCTGGTCCAGAACCGGGATCCCGTAGGCCCGGTAGGCGGCGAGGTCGGAGGCGCCGGCGATCCGAACGAGCGTGGGTACGTAGAGGGTATCGCGGAAGTCGATCGTGTCCCGCAGCACGTCGAACGTGCGGTCGGGCGCGGCGGACGCTGCCTTGGCCATGCTGGGCCTCCCTCCGGGGCCGGGCACGCGAATCGGCGGGCGCCCGACCTCGGCCTCGGAGGTTATGCCAACCTGAGGTGTAGAGCACACCCTCTCTAGGGTATGCGCCGTTCGGGATCTCCGGTGCCCCGCGCGCGGCAGCCACGGCGGGTGGCCCCGCGCGGCCGGGCGGAGGACCGCATCGTCTCAGAACGAAGCGCGGATCCCCTCTCCCGTAGGGAGAGGTCTGCTGTCGCAGAAAGCCGGGTGAGGGGTATGAGGCGTCCGGACGGGACGCTGCCCTGAACGCGCGTCGGCCGCGTGCTCAATCCTGTCAGGTCATACCCCTCACCCCAACCCTCTCCCTCTGGGAGAGGGGGCAGGGCGCGGTTCGCCGCACGCGGCCGAACCCATCGACCCGAGGCCGTATCAGGCGGCTTCGAGCAGGCGGCGGGCGATGACCTGGGCCTGGATCTCGGCCGCGCCCTCGAAGATCGAGAGGATGCGGGCGTCGCAGAGCACGCGGCTGATCTGGTACTCCAGCGCGAAGCCGTTGCCGCCGTGGATCTGCAGGGCGTTGTCGGCGGCCGCCCAGGCGACGCGGGCGCCCAGCAGCTTCGCCATGCCCGCCTCCAGGTCGCAGCGCTTGCCCTCGTCCTTCTCGCGGGCCGAGAAGTAGGTGAGCTGGCGCGCGATGTTGATCTCCACCGCCATCATGGCGAGCTTGTCGGCCACGCGCGGGAAATTGATCAGCGCCTTGCCGAACTGCACCCGCTCCTCAGCGTAGCGCAGGCCGATGTCGAGGGCCGACTGGGCCACGCCGATGGCGCGGGCCGCCGTCTGGATGCGGGCCGACTCGAAGGTCTGCATCAGCTGGGCGAAGCCCTTGCCCTCGACGCCGCCCAGGAGATTGTCGCCCGGAACGGAGAAGTTCTCGAAGGCGAGCTCGTACTCCTTCATGCCGCGGTAGCCGAGCACCTCGATCTCGCCGCCCGACAGGCCCTCCACCGGGAAGGGATTCGCGTCGTCGCCCCGCGGCTTCTCGGCGATCAGCATGGACAGGCCGCGATGGCCCTTCTCCTCCGGCTTGGTGCGCACCAGCACCGTCATGATGTCGGCGCGCACGGGATGCGTGATCCAGGTCTTGTTGCCCGAGATCTTCCAGGTGTCGCCGTCCTTGACCGCCTTGGTGCGCAGCGAAGCGAGGTCGGAGCCGGTATTCGGCTCGGTGAAGACGGCGGTGGGCAGGATCTCGCCGCTGGCGATCTTGGGCAGGAAGCGCTGCTTCTGCTCCTCGGTGCCGCCGCCGAGGATGAGTTCGGCGGCGATCTCCGAGCGGGTGCCGAGCGAGCCGACGCCGATATAGGCGCGCGACAGCTCCTCCGAGACCACGCACATCGCGGTCTTGGGCATGCCCATGCCGCCGTACTCCTCGGGGATCGTCAGCCCGAAGACGCCGAGTTCGGCCATCTTCTGGACGATCTCCATCGGGATGTAGGCGTTCTTCAGGTGCCACTCGTGGGCCTGATCGACCACCTCGGCCTTGCCGAAGCGGCGCATCTCGGAGCGGATCGCCTCCATGTCCTCGTCGAGGCCGGACGCGCCGATCGTGGCCGAGCCGCCGCCCTCGCGGATCTTGGCCACCAGCGCGGCGCGGTTCTCCGGCGTGTTGCCGTCCGCGATCATGGCCTCGACGGCCTCGGTGCGGAACTGCGCCAGCTCCTTCGCCGAGAGCCCGAGCGAGCCCGTCGGGCGCACCATCTCGCCCTGGCTCATCGGGATGCCGCCGAACATCTGGTCGAGATACTCGCCCGCGCCGATCTTCACGAGGAGCGTCTCGGTCTCGCCGAGCTGGCCGGCCTCGCGGAGGCTGGCCGCGTATGTGCCGAGCTCGCGCACCGCCTCGCCGTAGACGGCGAGCCAGGCCAGCCCGTGGGCGGCGTGCTGCTCGGTCTCGAGGCGGGCGGCGTCGATCTTGCCGTCGGGGCCCAGCACGCGGGTGCGCACCCGGCGCGTCGCCTCGGCGACGAGCTTCTTGGCCGCCGCGCCCGCCTCGGCGGACAGGGCGACGACGTCCTGCGGTTCGGTCTGGAAGGCGGGGGAGGCGGACATGCTGAGACCCTGAATTGAATCGAGATCGCGGTTGAGCCCGTTATAGGGCGTCCCGCGAATCCGGAGATATTTTTTTATTTGCACCGCCCGCAAAGGGAAGTGAATGCCGGGGGCATTGCACCATGGTGCAATGCGGGTGCGTCCCCTTCAACCCCGGCTCGCCAGGGCCACGCCGACCACGGCGACCGCCATGCCGGCGACCTGCACGGGGGCCAGGGTCTCGCCGAACAGGGCGTAGGCCATTACGGCCGAGACCGCGGGCACGAGGTAGAACAGGGCGGAGACGCCCGCGACCGCCTGTCGCTGGATCAGCCCGAGCAGCAGCAGGACGCCGCCGACCGAGAGGCCGAGCACCGCCCAGGCGAGGCCGGCCAGCGCCGGCAGGCTGGCGTCGAAGCGCCCCTCCTCCAGCAGGAGAGCCAGCGGCAGCGTCATCAGCCCGGCGCCGAGGAACTGCACGGCCGCGTTGGTGCGCAGATCGACGGTGGCCGCGAAGCGCTTCTGCCAGAGGGTGCCGCCGGTGAGCGCGAGGGTCGCCCCGAAGCAGATCGCCAGCGCGTCGAGCGGGACCGCGCCTGCGCCCACGCCGATCTTCGGCAGCAGGACCAGCCCGGCGCCGAGGGCGCCGATCCCGACCCCGAGCCAGCGGCGGGGCGAGACCCGCTCGCCGAGCAGCGGCCCGGCGACGAGGGCCGTCAACAGCGGCGGCAGGCTCGTCACGAGCGCGGCGAGGCCCGCCGGCAGGCCGCGGCTCACCGCCCAGAACACCCCGTCGAGGTAGATCCCCTGGAGCAGGATCCCGGCGAGGAGCGCGTCCCGCCAGCCGCGCCAGCCCACCGGCCAGCGCGCGCCCGCGACCCAGGCGAGCGTGCCGAGCACGCAGACGCTCAGCGCGTAGCGCAGCATCAGGAAGGTCAGCGGCTCGGCGTGGGGGGCGACGAGCCGGGCCACGATGAAGCCGGTCGACCAGATCAGGACGAAGAGCCCCGGCACGAGGCGGAGGGCCGGATTCGCCGGGGCTGGGATGGAGCTGGTCATCGGGGACAGGACGCGGCAGGGGCCGGACCGTGTGTCACGAACGCGTGGCCGGCGCCACGCTTTCGCGCCGGGACGGGCGGGCGCGCTCGAGAGCGCTCTCCGCCGAAGGGGACGCCGGTTCGGCGCAAGAGAGCGCGTCAGGACGAGAGGCTAGAGCCGTTCCCGCTCGCAACGTGATCGGGAACGGCTCTAGCCTCCGCGCGGATCCGGTGTAGAGACCGGTCCCGACATGCGTCCCGCCTCGCGCCTGCGCCGCCTCCTCGAAATCGCCGCCCTCGCCGCGCAGCGCTTCGTCGCGCATGACGGCTGGGCGATCGCGAGCCACATCGCGCTCTCGACGCTCACCTCGATGTTCCCGTTCCTGATCCTGCTCGCGGCGCTCGCCGGCCTGTTCGGGTCGAAGTCGCTCGCCGACGAGGCCGGGGTGCTGATCCTCGATGCGTGGCCGCGGGAGGTGGCCAAACCCATCGTCGGCGAGGTGCACCGGGTGCTCACCGAGCAGCGCGGCGGCGTGCTCACCATCGGCGCGCTCCTGGCGCTCTACTTCTCGTCCTCGGGCGTCGAGTCCCTGCGGGTCGGGCTCAACCGCGCCTACGGCATCCGCGAGATGCGGCCCTGGTGGCTGACCCGGCTCGAATCGATCGGCTACGTGGTCTGCGGCGCCTTCGCGATGCTGGCCTTCGCGCTGCTCGTGGTGCTGGGCCCGCTGATCTGGCGCAACGTCGTCAACGTGGCGCCGGGGCTCGAGCCGCTCGGCCTCACCGTGGCGATCGCGCGGATCGGGATCACGGCCTTCCTGCTGGGGCTGGTGCTCGTCATCGCCCACCGCTTCGTCGCGGCCGGGCGTCGGCCGATCCTGCTGGTGCTGCCGGGCGTGGTGGTGACGCTGCTGCTCTGGTTCCTCGCGGGCCTCGGCTTCGGCTTCTACCTCGACCGCTTCTCGACGGCCTACGCCTCGACCTACGGGGGCCTGGCCACCGCGATGGTGTTCCTCGTGTTCCTGTACTGGTGCGCCGCGATGTTCCTGTTCGGCGGCGAGATCAACGGCACCGTCATCGCCGCCCGGCGCGCTCGCCTCCAGGCGCGGATGCAGGCCCGCCGGGCCGGGGTGCGCTAGAGCACACGCGGTCAAGCTTTCGCGGGTTTCGGGCCGGTGGGACGGAACCGGTCGGAAGCCGGCGCATTCATCCCATACTCCATGCGATCCCCAAGAGCACCTCACAGGCCCGCCTCACCGGCGGGCTCTTTTTTTGCCCGCAGCCCCCTCAGCCGCCGCACCCGCCGCGGTGCTCCGGCAGGGTCAGCCCGAAATGGGCGACGAGGTCGTCCACCTGGGCGGGCGAGAGGGCGCGCGGGTTGAGGTTGCGCAGGAGCAGGTAGAGCCGGGCCGTCTCCTCCAGTTCCTCCGTGGCGAAGACCGCGCCCTCCAGGCTCTCGCCGGCCACCACGGGCCCGTGGTTGGCGAGCAGCACCGCGCTGTAGCGGCCGGCCAGGCCCCGGATCGCGTCGGCGACCGCCGGGTCGCCGGGGCGGAAATACGGCACCAGCGCCGTGCCCCCGGTGCGCATCAGGTAGTAGGGCGTCAGCGGCGGCAGCACCGCCCGCGGGTCGATCTCGGGCAGCATCGAGACCGCGACCGCGTGCGTCGAGTGGAGATGCACGATCGCGCGCGCTTCCCGGCGGCTCTGGTAGAGCGCGGTGTGGAGCGGGATCTCCTTGGTGGGCTTGTCGCCGGAGACGAGGTTCCCCCCGGCGTCGAGCCGGGAGATCCGGGCCGGGTCGAGGAAGCCGAGCGAGGCGTTGGTCGGCGAGACCAGCCAGCCGCCGTCGTCGAGCCGCACGGAGATGTTGCCGGACGAACCCGGCGTGAGGCCGCGCTCGAACAGCGAGCGGCCGTAGCGGCAGATCTCCTCGCGCAGTCTGCTCTCGGTGGCGCTCATGCGGTGGCTCCCTCGCTCAGTTCGAAGCCGAGATCGATCGTCCCGGGCGGGCCGCCCGCGCGCAAGTGCTCGGCCGCCGCCCGGCCGATGGCGAGGCGGGGCGTGCGCATGGTGGAGAGCGGCTGCGGCATGGCCGCCGTGATGTCGAGGGCGTGGCAGCCGAACAGCGCGATCCGCCCGGGCACCGCCCAGCCGCTTCCGAGGCAGGCGAAGTAGCCGCCGAGCGCCATGTCGTCGTTCGAGAAGTAGACCGCGTCGGTGTCGGGCGCGCGCGCCACCAGCGCCTCCAGGGCGGCGCGGCCGGCGGCGGCCGAGGAGCGCTCGGCCACCAGCTCGCGGGCATGCAGGGCAAGGCCCGCCTCCGCGAGCGCCGCCTCGAACCCGGCGAGCCGCTTGGCCGCCCGCACGTCCCGGCCGAGGTCGTGCCCAACATAGGCGATGCGCCGGTAGCCGCGCCCGACGAGGTGGCGGGCGCTGGCGTGCCCGACCGCGCGGTTCGAGAAGCCCACCACGATGTCGAGGCCCGGCCCGTCGGTATCGATCATCTCGACGATCCGGATGCCGGCCGCCCGCAGCCGCGTCACCGTGAGCGCCGTGTGCTCCAACCCCGTCAGCACGAGGGCGGCGGGGCGCCAGGACAGGAGCCCGGCCACCAGCGCCTCCTCGCGCACCGGATCGTAGTCGCTCACCCCGACGACGCCCTGGAAGCCGGCCTCGTCCAGCGCCCCGGTGAGGCCGCGCAGCAGGTCGGGGAACACGATGTTGGCGAGCGAGGGAATCACCACGCCGACGAGCTGGGAGCCGGCCGAATCGGCGTTGCCCGCGAGCGCGCCCGCGAGCCGGTTCGGCACGTAGCCGAGCCGGGCGGCGGCCTCCAGCACGCGCTCGCCCGCCCGCTTCGAGAAGGAGCCCTGGCCGCGCAGGACGCGCGAGACCGTGCTCTCGCCGACCCCCGCCTCCCGGGCGACGTCGGCGATCGTCACGAGACGGCCCGGTGTCTGGTGGATGGTCATGCCCCGCCCCTCCCGGCGCCCCATCGACATAACAAGCGGCCCGGTCCGTCACAACAGAATTGGCAGCGCTCCCAAAAAATGTTGGCAGCGCTGCCATTCCGGGATACGTCTGTCCCGAGCGCCGCCGTCAGAGCGGCCGCCACGATCGCCCCGGGCTCAGGGGCCGACAGGGAGAACGCCCATGACCGTGCAGGCCGCAACGGTGCCGGGGGCCGCCGCGCCGCCGCAGGATTTCGTCGAGCAGACCTACACGAAGGTGTTCTGGCGCCTCGTGCCGTTCCTGATGCTCTGCTACGTGATCGCCTACCTGGACCGGGTGAACGTCGGCTTCGCCAAGCTGCAGATGTCGCAGGAGCTGAAGTTCAGCGAGACGGTCTACGGGCTGGGCGCGGGCCTGTTCTTCATCGGATACTTCCTGTTCGAGGTGCCCTCGAACGTGATCCTGCACCGGGTCGGCGCCCGGGTCTGGATCGCCCGGATCATGATCACCTGGGGCCTGATCTCGGGCGCCTTCATGTTCGTGAACTCGGCGACCTCGTTCTACATCATGCGCTTCCTGCTGGGGCTGGCCGAGGCCGGCTTCTACCCGGGCGTGATCCTCTACGTGACCTCGTGGTTCCCCGCGCATCGCCGCGCCCGGGTGATCGCGGTGTTCATGTCGGCGATTCCCGTGTCGGGCATCTTCGGCAACCCGCTCTCCGGCTGGATCATGGACGCCTTCAACGGCGCCTACGGCCTCTCGGGCTGGCAGTGGATGTTCCTGATCGAGGCGATCCCGGCCGTTCTGGTCGGCGCGGCGGTGTTCCTCTACCTCGACAACCGGCCGGCCGACGCGGCCTGGCTCACCGAGGCCGAGAAGGCCGTGATCGAGCGCGACATCGCGGCCGAGCGCGAGGGCAAGACGGAGAGCCCGCACTCGATCGCCACCGTGTTCCGCAACGGCCGGATCTGGTTCATGAGCCTGATCTACTTCGCCTTCGTGACGGGTCAGTACGGCCTGACCTTCTGGATGCCGACGATCGTCAAGGCGTCCGGGATCCAGGGCAACCTCAACATCGGCCTCGTCAGCGCGATCCCGTTCCTGTTCGCGGTCTTCGTGATGATCCTGCTCGGCCGCAGCGCCGACCGGATGCGCGAGCGCCGCTGGCACCTGATCGTGCCGGCGCTGGCGGGCTCCGTCGGCTTCGTCGTGGCGGCGAGCACCGGCAGCACCGTGATCGCGATCGCGGCGCTCTCGGTGGCGGCGGGCGGCGTGCTCACCTGCGCGCCCCTGTTCTGGTCGCTGCCGACGGCGTTCCTGGCCGGAACGGGGGCCGCCGCCGGCATCGCCCTGATCAACTCGGTCGGCAACCTCGCGGGCTTCGTGGCACCCTTCGTGATCGGGGCGGTGCGCGACTCCACCGGCAGCACGGCCGGCGGCATGTACGCGCTCGCCGCGATGCTGGTGATCGGCGCGGCCTGCGTGTTCCTGACGCCGAAGCGGCTGGTGAACCGATAGCGCGCGTTCTCCCTCCCCCCTCTGCGGGGGAGGGAAATGCTGCGGCGGCCTTGCCGCCCCGATCCCGAACAACCCAGGATCCCACACCATGAGCACCACTCAGACAGGCCGCGCCGCGGTGATCGGCCTCGGCTCGATGGGCGCCGGCATGGCGGCCTCGCTCCTGCGGGCGGGCTTCTCGGTCGCCGCCTGCGACGTGAACCCCGAGGCGGTCGCCCGCTTCCAGGCGGCGGGCGGGCGCGGGGCCGCTACCCCGGCCCAGGCGGCCGAGGGCGCCGACGTCGTGGTCTGCGTCGTGGTCAACGCCGCCCAGACCGAGGCCGTGCTGTTCGGGCCGGACGGCGCCGCCGGGACCATGCGGCCGGGCGCCGTCTTCGTCTCCTCCGCCACCATGGATCCGGCCATCGCCCGGGGTCTCGCCCAGCGCCTGGAGGCGACCGGCCGGCTCTACCTCGACGCGCCGATGAGCGGCGGCGCGGCCCGCGCGGCGGAGGGCGCCCTCACCTTCCTGGCCTCGGGCTCGGCGCAGGCCTTCGCGGCGGCCCGCCCCGCCCTGGATGCCATGGCGGGCAGGCTCTACGAACTCGGCGACGCCGCCGGCCAGGGCGCGGCCTTCAAGATGATCAACCAGCTGCTGGCCGGCGTGCACATCGCCGCCGCCAGCGAGGCGATGAGCTTCGCGGCCAAGCAAGGCCTCGACCTCGCCAAGGTCTACGAGGTGATCACGGCGTCCGCCGGCAATTCGTGGATGTTCGAGAACCGGATGCCCCACGTCGTCGAGGGCGATTACAGCCCGAAGAGCGCGGTCGACATCTTCGTCAAGGACCTCGGCATCGTGCAGGACATGGCCCGGGCCGAGCGCCACCCCGTGCCGGTGGCGGCCGCCGCCCTGCAGATGTTCCTGGCGGCGTCGGGCGCCGGGATGGGCCGCGACGACGACGCCTCGGTGGCCCGGATCTACGCCCAGCTCTCGGGCGTGACGCTGCCCGCGAAGGAGTGAGACGAGCCATGCCGCGCTTCGCCGCCAACCTCACGCTGATGTTCACGGAGCACGCCTTCCTCGACCGCTTCGCGGCGGCCGCGGATGCGGGCTTCGACGCGGTCGAGTTCCTGTTCCCCTACGAGCACCCGCCCGAGGCGATCGCCGAGCGGCTCGCCCGCCACGGGCTCACCCAGGCGCTGTTCAACCTGCCGCCGGGCGACTTCGCGGCGGGCGAGCGCGGGATCGCGGCTTTCCCGGAGCGCTTCGACGAGCTGACGGCGGGCGTCGAGACGGGCTTGCGCTACGCCGAGGCCACGGGCGTCGCCCGCCTGCACCTGATGGCGGGCCTCGCCGACCCGCGCGACCCGCGGGCGCGGGACGCCTACCGCCGCGCCGTGACCTGGACGGCCGAGCGGCTCGCCGAGCGGGGCCTCGACCTCGTGCTGGAGCCGATCAACGCCCGCAACATGCCGGGCTACTTCCTGGGTGATTTCGGCGCCGCCGCCGCGCTGATCCGGGAGCTCGAGCTGCCGAACCTGAAGCTCCAGTTCGACCTCTACCACTGCCAGATCCTGCACGGGGACGTCACGATGCGGCTGCGCGCGCTGATGCCGCTGATCGGCCACGTCCAGACCGCGAGCGTGCCCGACCGGCACGAGCCCGGCACCGGCGAGATGAACGACGCCTTCCTCTTCGCCGAACTCGACCGGCTCGGCTACGCGGGCTTCGTCGGCTGCGAGTACATCCCGGCCGCCGGAACGGTCGAGGGCCTCGGCTGGTTCGCGCCCTACCGCGCCGCCCGGGGAGACGCCCGATGACGCGCCCCGTGCCCCTCGCCCTCGGCTGCGTGGCGGACGACTACACGGGCGCCTCGGATCTCGCCAACACCCTGACCAAGGCGGGCTTGCGCACCGTCCAGACCATCGGCATCCCGGCCGACGACCTCGCGCTGGGCGAGGCCGACGCGGTCGTCGTCGCCCTGAAGAGCCGCTCGATCGAGCCGGGGCGCGCTGTCGCCCTGTCGCGGGCGGCCGACGCGTGGCTGCGCGGGCGCGGCGCCCGCCACGTGATGTTCAAGGTCTGCTCGACCTTCGATTCGACGGACAGGGGCAATATCGGCCCCGTCCTCGACGCGCTGCGAGCGGATGCGGGCGAGGCCGTCGCCCTCGTCACCCCGGCCTTTCCGGAGACCGGGCGCAGCGTCTACCAGGGCCACCTCTTCGTGGGCGCCGTGCCGCTGGACGAGAGCCCGCTGAAGGACCATCCCCTCAACCCGATGCGGGATTCGAACCTCGTGCGGGTGCTCGCCCGCCAGAGCGCGGCCCCGGTCGGGCTCGTGGACGTCGCGACCGTGGCGCGGGGGGCGGACGCCGTGCGCGCCCGCCTCGAGGCGCTGGCCGCGGAGGGTGTCGGCGCGGCGATCGCCGACGCGATCTTCGACGCCGACCTGGAAATCCTCGGACACGCCGCGCTCGCCCACCGGGTCTCGTGCGGCGCCTCCGGCCTCGGCCTCGGCCTTGCCCGGGCTCTTGCAAGCCCCGGAGCGCCCGACCCGGCCGCCGACGTTCTGGCCGAGCCGGTCGGCGGGCTCTCCGCCTGCCTCGCGGGCAGCTGCTCGCGGGCGACGCTGGAGCAGATCGCGGCGGCGGAAAGCCTGATGCCGGTGCTGCGCCTCGATCCCGAGCGCCTGATCGGGCGCGCGGACGGCGTGGACGCGGCCATCGCCTGGGCGGGCGAGCACCTCGGGCAGGGCCCGGTCCTGATCGCCAGCAGCGCCGACCCGGAGGCGGTGCGCGCGCTGCAGGCCCGTCACGGCGTCGAGGCCGCCGGCCACGCCATCGAGGGCGCGCTGGCGCGGCTCGCCGCCGCCCTGGTGGAGCGCGGCGTGCGCCGGCTCGTCGTGGCGGGTGGCGAGACCTCGGGCGCCGTGGTCGATCATCTGGGCCTCAGGGCCTTCCGGGTCGGGCCGGAGATCGCGGCCGGCGTGCCGGTGCTGCGCACCGCGTCCGCCGAGCCGATGCTGCTCGCCCTCAAATCCGGCAATTTCGGCGGGCGCGACTTCTTCGCCCGCGCCCTCGACCTGATGCGCTGAGCGGAGTTTTCCCATGCACGTCCTGATCCTCGGCGCCGCGGGCATGATCGGCCGGCGCCTCACCGCCGCCCTCGTCGCGGCGGGCCGCGTCGGCAACGATCCGCTCACCGGCCTCACTCTGGTGGACGTGGTGCGGCCGGAGGCCCCGGCAGGCTTTGCCGGCCCGGTCCGCGTCGAGGCCGCCGACCTCTCCGCGCCCGGGGCGGCCGCGGCGGCGCTCAAGGAGCGGCCCGGCATCGTCTTCCATCTCGCCGCGGTGGTCTCCGGCGAGGCCGAGGCCGACATGGACCTCGGCTACCGGGTCAACCTCGACGGCACCCGCCTGCTCTTCGAGGCGATCCGCGCGCTGAGCGAGGCCGAGGGCTACCGGCCCCGGGTGGTGTTCACCTCCTCGCTCGCGGTGTTCGGCCAGCCGCTGCCGCCGGTGATCGGCGACGACTTCATCCCGGCGCCCGCCTCCTCCTACGGGGTGCAGAAGGCGATGGGCGAGCTGCTGCTGGCCGATTACAGCCGCCGCGGCTTCCTCGACGGGATCGGCCTGCGCCTGCCGACCATCTGCGTGCGGCCGGGCAAGCCCAACAAGGCGGCCTCCGGCTTCTTCTCCGGCATCCTGCGCGAGCCGCTCGCCGGGCTGCCGGCCGTGCTGCCGGTGCCCGACACGGTGCGCCACTGGTTCGCCAGCCCGGGCGCCGCGACCGGCTTCCTCCTGCACGCGGCCGGCCTCGACCTCTCGGGTCTCGGCACCCGTCGCACCTTCACTATGCCGGGCATCTCGGCGACGGTGGCGGAGGAGATCGAGGCCCTGCGCCGCGCGGCCGGCGCGGATGCCGTCGCCCTGATCCGGCGGGAGCCCGATCCGGCGATCATGCGGATCATCGAGACCTGGCCGGAGGCCTTCGACACCCGCACGGCCGACGCCCTCGGATTCGAGGCCGACGCCTCCTTCGACGCGATCCTCGCGCAGCACATCGCGGAATCGCGCTAGCGTTCCTCCGGATCGGGTTGCGGCGAGTGCGGCTCCGGGTTCTGGCGCCGAGGCTCTCGCCGCGAGATCCTTGCCGCGAGATCCTTGCCGCGAGACCTTGCCGCGAGACCTTGCCGCGAGATCCTTGCCGTGGCGCGCTCTTGCGCGGAGCCACAACCCAGCCCCGCGCGGGAGCGCTCCGGGCGGCCTCGCGCGGAGCCACGGGCTCTTCGGGCAGACGGCTCAGGGGCTTTGTGATACGATTTACGATTGATTGGTTCGGTCCAACACATCGTCTTGGAACGAAGCGCGGGTCCCCTCTCCCATCGGGAGAGGCCTGCTTTCGCAGAAAGCCGGGTGAGGGGTAGGAGGTTTCCAGGTAGGGCGCGGCGCCGAACGCGCGTCGATGCCGAGCGCTGTCCTGTAAGGTCATACCCCTCACCCCAACCCTCTCCCTCTGGGAGAGGGGGCGCGGCGCGGTTCACCGCACACGGCCGAACCCATCGACCGGAAACCGTATGAGGGGCTGCTGGGTATGGCACCGAGGAAGATGTCCGCCGCGGAGACGAAGGCCCGCGACCTGGGGCTGGCCCTGGCCCGCATCGCCGAGAGCGAGGGGACGCCGGCCGCCATCGGCGTCGATCGCCTGCGCCAGGCAAGTCCGCGCCTCACACCTCTCGCGGTGGGGCAGATGGTGCGCAAGCAGCGCGCACTCGTCGAGGCGACGCTCGCCGAGCGCGGCCTCGCGCTGATCGACTACGCCGACCAGGGGCCGGGCCGCGGCATGGAGTTCACGATCGAGCAGGCCGCGTGAGGCGAGCCCAGGCCGGAGCGGTCGCACCTTAAGCGGCGGCGGGAGGCGGGATGCATCGAGCGCCGGGATGCACGGCCCGTAAACCCTTTCCCGCAAGGCCGAGTACGCAGCGGCGCGGATTCGTATTGCACCCCGCGCGTCAGATCAGCACATGATGATGTCTGTATAGGGCCGGGCCTGAATTCATCTGCGGTTGCCGAAAATGCCTCGTTCGCTTCTGAAAGTTGCATTTATGACGCCGGCCGCCATCTTGGGCATCGGGATGATCCTGCTGCTCTGCGCCGGGGCGGCAGCCGCCGCTGTCGCGACGTTGCTGGCGCGGGCCGCTCGGCGGGCTCTGCTGCACGCCCGGCACACGGTGGCGCGGGATTATCCCGCCCGGATGGCGCGCAGGGACGAACCCGAAGAAAAGCCCGCCGCGGCGAGCCGGGCGGGCTGAGTGGGTCTCTCGAAAGGAATGCCGTGATTGGCCCGGATGCCTTAAGCATTCCGTATGCCAGTTCCATGACAGGCCCGACCGCGCCGTTCCTGGCTTCGGCCGCACGCCGGGCCCGCAATCGACCGGTCTAGCGCGTCGGGGCGGAGGTTCCCTTGCCGGCCGCTCCGGGCGTGGACCCTGCGCCCGCATCGTTGGCGCCCGTGCTGTTGGACGTACCGGACCGGCTGGCGTTGCCCGAGGTCGGTCCGCTGCCGGCGGCGCCCGGAGACGAACCGGAGCCGGCATCGCTGGCCCCCGTGCTGTTCATCGTGCCCGAGCGGGTCTGCCCGGAGCCCCCCTCTGCGGCATGGGCTGCGGCCCCGAGGGCCAGCGTGGCCGCAATGGCCAGGATCGTGGTTCGCATGTCGGGCTCCCTGGGTCTGTTGGTCTCAGCCAACCGGCCGCCGGTCCCGCCGTTCCGCGAAGGCGGACCCATGCCTGCCGAAAGGCCGCGCACGCGCGCAGGCTCGAGCGCTCTTGCGCCGAAGTGGACGCCGGTTCGGCGCAAGAGCGCGCGTCAGGACGAGAGGTTGGAGCCGTTCCCGATCGCGTTGCCACCGGGAACGGCTCTAGTGCAGCGTCTCGCTCCCGCCCTCGGGGCCCGGCACCGACGCGGCGACCAGCGCGTCCACCAGCGGAAACTCCAGCACCACGTCCTCGGCCTCGTCGGCCACGAACAGCACGGCCTTGAGCAAGTCGGGATCGCCGTCGGCGCCTTGGAGGAGTTGCAGGGCCAGCACCCGCGCGGCCTCGCGGGCGGCCTCCAAGTCCGCCAGCTCGCTGCCCTCGGGGTCCACCACCACGTCGTCGCCGATATGCGTGTGGAAGAAGTAGCGCGGCATCCGGACTCGGTCCTCGGTGCGTCAGGACGACGGGAGCAGGCGAAGCGCGAGGACGGCCAGCGCTGCCGTGCTCAACGTCGCCAGCCTGAGGGCCGACAGGGCGAGGCCGACCGGACCCGGGGCCGCCTGCCGGTTCTCGTTGGCCGCCCGGCGGCGCGGGCCGCGCGACCGGAAGTGAACCTCGGGCAGCCTGCGGCCGTAGCCCGCTTGCCTCGCCCCGCTTCCGCGGCCCGCACACATGGTCTGGCCCTCCGGCCCGCGGCGCCGAGCGAGCGCCACGACATAAAAGCGCGGCCGCCAGGAAGGCTCCCGCGGGCCGGCTCGTCCAGGCAAAGTATTCGGCAGAGCCGGACAGTTCCGCGGAACGGATCGGAAATCGCGTTGTAACGACTTGGCGCGCCGCCTTAGGCCGGCAGGGAGGGCGTGGCCGGGAGAGCGCGTGGTGATCCGTTTCGTCGCGGCCTGGGCCGCACTGACCGCCGTCTACTTCCTGCTCGCCGGCTCGTTCGAGGCGGCGGAACTGTGCGTGGGTCCCCTCTGCGCGGGGCTCGTCGCCGTCTGGAACCGCGGCCGGCCGCATTCCGGGCACAGGGCGCTGGCGCTGCGACCCGGATTACTGCGCCCCGCCCTGCGGGCGGTGGCCAGACTGCCCGGCGAGACGGCACGGATCGGTCGGCTGCTGTGGCGGAGCCTCGCGGCGCGCTATCCGCACGGGTCGATCGTGCAGGGCCCGGCGGCGGAGCTGACGCGCTTCCCGCTCTCCGATCCGGGGCCCGAGGCGGCGGGCGAGCGCGCCGTGGCGGTGCTCGCGGCCTCGCTCTCGCCGGGGCGCTACATCCTGCGCGTCGATCCGGTGCACGGGCGGGTGCAGAGCCACGCCTTCGCGGACCGGAGCCCCGCGCGAGGCGACCGGGGCGGCGCCCGGACCGGAGCACGGCGGCGCGCCCGATGACCGCCGCGCCGCTCCTGCCCTGGACCCTCGCCACGCTCGCCCTGCTGCCGGCGCTCGGCCTGGCGCTCGTCGCCGGCTGCCGCGGGCGGATCGGGCAGCGCTTCGCCGCGGTCCAGCTCGCCGGATCGCTCTGCGTGATCCTGCTCCTCTGCCTCAGCTTCGCCACCGACCAGCCCTCGACGATCGACCTCGCCCTCACGCTCACGGTCCTCACCCTGCCCGGCACCCTGCTCTTCGTGGTCTTCCTCGAGCGATGGCTGTGAGCGCCGACATCCTCGTGCCGCTGGCGCTGGCCCTGACCGTCGCGGCGGCGTGGCTCGCCTGCCTGTCGCTGCTGCGCCTGCGCCGCGCGCTCGACCGGCTCCACGCCGTCGCCTTCCTCAACGCCGCCGCAGCGCTCCCGATCAGCGCCGCCGCCTTCGCGACGGACGGCCTCTCGGTCCGCTCCGTGAAGGTGGTTCTCGTGATGCTGCTGACGCTCGGCTGGGGCGCCGCGCTCGCGCACGCCACCGGACGCGCCCTCCTGCTGCGCGACGGACCCGCCGCGTGAGCGTCGTCCTACCCCTGCTCTTCCTGCTCAGCGCCGCCTCCGGCACCCTGGTGGTGCTGGTCCGCGAGCCGCGCCGGCAGGTCTTCGCCCTCTCGGCCAACGGCCTCGTCCTCGCGCTGCTGTTCACGGGGCTCCAGGCCCCGGACGTGGCGCTCTCGGAGATCGCCGTGGGCACCGTCGCGGTGCCGCTGATCGTTCTGGTCGCCCTCGGCGCGGTGCGGACGGACCGGCCGGGCCAGGATGCCGGCTCCGGAGAGAACGTGTGAGCCCGCGCCTGCGCGTCCTCCTGCTCGGGCTCGCCGCCCTCGTGCTGGCGCCCTGCGCCCTCGCGGTCATCGCCGCGATGCCGGAATTCGGCACCGCCATCGCCCCCTACGGCGCCCGCATCAACGCGGTGGCGCCGGCCGAGCGCAACATCGCCAACATGGTCACGGCGATCAATTTCGACCTGCGCGGGCTCGACACCCTGGGCGAGGAATTCATGCTCCTGGCCGCGGTCACCGGCACCGTCGTGCTGCTGCGCGGCCGGCGGGGCGAGCGCGACGGCGACCGCGCGGCCCGGCTGCCGGGTCGCGCGGTCGTGCCGCGCAGCGAGGCCGTGATCCTCGCCTGCCGGATCGCCGGGCCTCTCACCGCGCTGTTCGGCCTCTACGTCACCGTCCATGCCAGCCTCACCCCGGGCGGCGGCTTCCAGGGCGGCGCGGTGCTGGCCTCGGCCTGCGTGCTGATCTACCTCGGCGAGGGGTATGCGGGCTGGCGCCGGGGCGTGCGCAGCGCCGTGCTGGACGCGATCGAGGGCGGGGGCGCGCTCCTCGTCGTGCTCTGCGGCCTCGGGCCGATGCTCGTCGGCGCGGCCTTCATGCAGAACGTGCTGCCGTTCGGCACCTTCGGGGCCCTGCTCTCGGGCGGCCTCGTCCTCGTGGCCAATCTCGGCGTCGCCGCCGCCGTGACCGCGGGCTTCAGCCAGCTCGTGCTCGAATTCCTGGAGGAGACGCGGGCCCCGCGCCCGGACGGCGCGGACGGGGGGGACGACGCGTGAGCCTGCTCCCCTACGCGACCGCCGCCTGGCTCCTCGGCATCGGCCTCTACGGCATCGTGACCAGCCGGAACTACATCCACCTCATCGGCTGCCTCGCGGTCTGCCAGTCCGCGACCTACGTGCTGCTCCTCGGCATCGGCTACCGCCGGGACGCCATCGCGCCGATCTTCTACGACCATCCGCCCGGCACCCCCGCGGTCGATCCGGTGATGCAGGCCCTGGTGCTCACCGACATCGTGGTCGGCGCGACCCTCACGGCGCTGCTGCTCGTGCTCGCCCTCCAGGTGTTCAAGCGCCGGGGCACCCTCGATCCCCAGAAGCTCAAGCCGATGCACCCGCCCAGCAACGCCGGAACCCGCGATGCCGGACCGCGCGAGGCCGGATTCGCGGGGGAAGCCCGGCCGGAGCCGCAGCCCTGATGCCGAACTGGCTCGTCCTCGCCACCGAGGCGCTGCCGGCGGCGGCGCTTCCGGCGGCGGCGCTTCCGCCGCTCCCGGTCGCCCTGCCGCTCCTCGTCTGCGCGCTCCTGCTCATCGGTTCGCGCGCGCTGCCGATCTGGCTGCCCGACCTCGTCGCCGTCCTCACGGCGCTCGCGGTCGCGGCGCTCTGCGCGACGATCGCGGGCCGGGCCTCGGCGGAGGGGCCCCTGGTGACGTGGTTCGGCGGCTGGACGCCGCGCGACGGCGCCGCCCTCGGCATCGGCTTCTCGGCCGATGCGGCGAGCGCCGGGATCGCGACCTTCGCGGCGCTCCTGTTCACCGCGACCCTCGTCTTCGCCTGGAACTTCTTCGACAGGACGCACGGACACTTCCAGATCCTGATGCTGCTGTTCCTCGCCGCGATGGTGGGGTTCTGCTTCACCCGCGACCTGTTCAACCTGTTCGTGTGGTTCGAGGTGATGAGCGTCACGGCCTTCGCGCTCACCGCCTACCGCCTCGACGACGCGGCGATCGCGGGCGCGATGACCTTCACGGTGACGAACAGCCTCGCGGGCATCCTGATGCTGGCCGGGATCGGGCTGCTCTACGCCCGGGCCGGCGCCCTCGACTTCGCCGACCTCGCCGCCGCGGTCGCACGGGCCGGGCACGACCCGGTCACGGCGGCCGCGTTCTGCCTCGTGGCGGCGGGCCTGATGATCAAGGCGGCGGTGGTGCCGTTCCAGTTCTGGCTCGCGGACGCGCACGCGGTCGCGTCGAGCCCGGTCTCGGTGATCTTCTCCGGCGCCATGGTGGCGATGGGGTTGTTCGGCCTGGCCAAGCTGGTCTGGGTCGTGTTCGGCGGCTCGGCGCAGATCCGTGACGCGGTCGGCGTGTTCATGATCGCGGGGGGCGCCGTCACGGCGCTGTTCGGCGGCTGGATGGCGCTGATCCAGCGTCACCTCAAGCGCCTGCTCGCCTTCTCGACGATCAGCCATGCGGGGATCATGCTGGTCGGGATCGGCGCGCTCTCGCAGGGTGCCACCGCCGGCCTCCTCCTCTACGTCGTCGGGCACGGCTTGGTGAAGGGCGCCCTGTTCATGGTCGCCGGCATCCTGCTCGCGCTGCGCAGCAGCGTCGACGAGATCGCCCTGCGGGGGCGGGGCCGCGGCCTCGCGGGGGCCGGCGCCGCCCTCGGCCTCGCGGGCCTGCTGCTCGGCGGCCTTCCGGTCGGCCTGCTCGATCTCGGGGCAAGGGCGCTCCACGGCGCCCTGGAGGCCGGGGGCCACCGCCTCGCGCTCGCGGCGAGCCTGCTCGGCACCGCGATGACCGGCGCGGCGGTGCTGCGCGCGGGCGCACGGATCTTCCTGGGCTGGGGCGGGCGTCCCGGAAACGAGGGGCGGGCACCGACCCTGGAGGAGCAGGAGCGCGGCAACCGGGCCTACTGGGTCATGTTCGTGCCCTGCGGCGCGCTGCTCGTCCTGGATCTCGCCGCGCCCACCGGAGCGCTCGTGGCGGCAGCGCCCGGCTGGACCCGGTCCTTCACGGGTCGGGCGGCGCTGCCGGGAGACGCCGGCGCCCTGGCCCTCGGCGCAGCCTGGATGCCGGCCGCGAGCGTCGGCCTCGCCCTCTTCCTCGCGGCGTTCGCCCTGTTCGGAGACCGCGTCGCACCCGCGGCGGCCGCCCACATCCGGCGGCTGCACGCCGGGCCGGCAGCCCTGCTGAACGCGTCGCACAGCGGGCTCGTCGGCGACGACGTCGTCTGGATCGTGCTCGGCCTCGCCGTCCTGGCCCTCGCCCTCGCCGTGGTGTGAAGCGGCGCGATGGAGACCGTCACCGTCGTCCTCGTGCTGCTCGTCGCCGTCGTCGTCAGCAGCTCGGCCGCGCGGATCACGCCCATCCCGCTCCCCGTCGTGCAGATCGGGCTCGGCGCCGCCCTGGCCCTGCTGCCGCTGCCAACGGTGAGCCTCGATCCGGAGACCTTCTTCCTGGTCTTCCTGCCGCCCCTGCTCTTCCTCGACGCCTGGCGAATCCCGAAGCGCGCCCTCGTGCGGGACGGCGGCGTGGTGCTCGCCCTCTCGATCGGGCTCGTCCTGTTCACCGTCGCCGGCATGGGCCTGTTCATCCACGCCCTGATCCCGGCGATGCCGCTGGCGGTCGCCGTGGCTCTCGCCGCCGTGCTCTCGCCGACCGATCCGGTCGCCGTCTCGGCGGTCGCCGCCCGCGTGGCGATCCCCCGGCGGCTGATGCACATCCTGGAGGGCGAGGCGCTCCTCAACGACGCGTCGGGTCTCGTCTGCCTGCGGTTCGCCGTGGCGGCGGCGCTCACCGGCAGCTTCTCGCCGCTCTCCGCCTCCGGAACCTTCCTGTGGCTCGTGGCCTGCGGGATCGGGATCGGGATCGCGGGCACGCTCCTCGTGACCGAGCTCCAGAGCCGGCTGATCCGCCGGCTCGGCGAGGATCCGGGCACGCAGACCCTGTTCAGCCTGCTGATCCCGTTCTGCGCCTACGCGCTCGCCGAGCGGGTCGGCGCCTCGGGCATCCTGGCGGCGGTCGCCGCGGGCGGGACGATGAACCTCGTCGAGAACCGCGGCCGCGCCCTGGCGCTGACCCGGCTGCGCCGCACGGCCGTCTGGGACACGGTGCAGCTGGCCGCCAACGGCGCCATCTTCGTGCTCCTGGGCGAGCAGTTGCCCGGGATCCTCGCCGACGCGATGCGGGCGACCGGCGGGTCGGGATGGGGCGCGGGCGCGCTGCTGTCCGGCTACGTGGCGGCGATCACGCTCGGCCTGATGGTGCTGCGCTTCGCGTGGTCGTTCGTCACCCTGCGGTTCGGCCTCACGGGCGGCGGCGCGGCCGGCGGCGTCACCTGGCACCTCGTCCTCGTGACCACGCTCTCGGGCGTGCGGGGCGCCGTGACGCTGGCAGGCATCCTCGGGCTGCCGCTCGCGCTGCCGGACGGCGCCCCCTTTCCGGCCCGGACCCTGGCGATCTGCATCGCGGTGGGCGTGATCCTGCTCTCCCTCGCGATCGCCAGCGCGCTGCTGCCGCTCCTGCTGCCCCATCTCCAGCTGCCGCCCGAGCCGGAGGGACATGCCGAGGAGGACGCCGTCCGCGAGGCGGCCGCGAAGGCGGCCCGCCGGGTGATCGAGCGCCTGCAGGCGGAACTGGAGAAGGACCGGGGCGATGCCGACATCATCGCCGAGGCCGCCGCCGCGGTGCTGCAGCGCTACGACCGGCGCCCGTACCGCTCGGTCGGCAGCGACCAGGCGGACAAGCGCGGGCGCGAGCGCGCGGCGATCGAGCAGCGCCTGCGGGTCGCGGGCCTGCGGGCCGAGCGCCACGCCCTGTTCGGCCTGAGCCGCAGGCGCCGCATCGGCGACGGGCTCCTGCGACGGCTCGTCCGGGAGATCGACCTCGCGGAAGCGCGCAACCACACCGACACGTGAGCGGCGGCGCAGGGCGGCCCGGATCCTCGACCGCGGCGATCAGGTCCCCCCATACGCCGCGAAACCGATCGCTCCGGAACGAACATGAGGCTCGATGGCGGCTATCGGTCGGTCCTATCGCCTATCACCCCGATACCAATCGACGGGCGCGGTACGGTGATACGGTGTCGGGTCGACGGGTTCGGTTCGACGCATCGTCTCAGGACGAAGCGCGGGTCCCCTCTCCCATAGGGAGAGGTCTGCTTTCGCAGAAAGCCGGGTGAGGGGTATGAGGCTTCCAGGTAGGGCTCGACCTGAACGCGCGTCGATGGCGTGCTCAGATCTGAAAGGTCATACCCCTCACCCCAACCCTCTCCCTATGGGAGAGGGGGCGCGGCACGGTTCCCCAACGCGATCTAGGAGACGACCCCCGCCATATGCGATCGCCCTGCCCTCTGGGAGAGGGGGCGCGGCGCGGTTCACCGCACACGGCCGAACCCATCGACCGGAGCCCGTATGAGAGCACGGATCAGGCTGCTTCAGCGCACGGATATGACGACGTGCGGAGACGCCGTGTTTCCCTGACGTCGGGAGGGTGCGCACGTCCCTACCGAGCACAGACCCCGGCGCCCCCCTCCGGTACGCCGCCCGCGGCTGCGTCGTCCTGGCGGATGCGCGCGGCCGCAGTGGCGGTGCCGGGCCCGCGATCGTGCCGCCCGGTGGGGGCGCGCTCCGGCGACAGGGGCCGGTTCGTTGGAATCTGCAGGCCGTCGATGGTCGGAGCGGCACGGCCTTTGCTGCCGACGACGGCGCGGGCGGCCATCACGGCCCCGCGGGAGCCTTCCGGATGCGCGTGAAACCGGCCGGCCTCGGCCTCCCCCTCCTCGCCTGGTTCGTCGCGGTCGCCTGTCTCGGCAGCGGCATCGTGGTGGCGCCCGGCGCCCGGGCACAGGGCACGGTGACGCCGCCCGCCGGCCAGCCGCGCGTCACCGCCCCGGGCGGGCGGCGCGGAAAGGCCATCCGCTCCCACGGAGGGCGGCATCGGTGAGCCGCGTCTCCGGATCCCCGCGCGACGACACCCCCTCCCACATCCGCAACCGGAAAGACCGTCCCATGCGCACCCTCACGACAGCCACGCTCGCCCTGTGCGCCCTCGCGGGCTTGGCCGGCGCCGCGTTCGCCCAAGGATCGGTCGGCGCCCCGGCCGGCACCCCCGGGGCGACCGCACCGGGCGGCACCGAGGGGATGGCCGCCGTCCCGAACGAGCGGAATGCGATCCGCTCGGGCGACGCCATCCCGGCCGCACCCGGCGTCGGCGTCCCGGTGGAGGGGGCCCCGCCGCCCGCCGAGGAGCCCGGTCTGCCGCCCCCGCCGCGTCCCTGAGCGGCATCGAGAGGCGAGGCGGCGCCGCCGGAGCGATCCGGCGCCGCCGCCCGGGGACCCCGCGCGCCTACTGGGTCAGCCGATCGTCGATCCCCTTCACGTACCAGTTCATGCCGAGGATCATCGGGTCGGGGGCGCGCTCGCCCGCCTTGACGGCGACCGAGCCGTCCTGCTTGAGCACCGGCCCCTCGAACGGGTGGATCCTGCCCGCGACGATCCCCTGCTTGGTCTCCTCGGCCAGCGCCTTCACGTCGTCGGGCATGTTGGTGAAGGGCGCCAGCACGACCATGCCGTCCTTGATGCCGCCCCAGCTGTCATGGCTCTTCCACGTGCCGTCGAGGACGGCCCTGGCCTCCTGGATCACGTAGCCGTTCCAGTCATCGACGATCGAGGTGAGCTGCGCCTTCGGGGCGAAGCGGTACTGGTCCGAGGACTGGCCGAAGGCGAGTTTGCCGGCCTTCTCGGCCTCCTGCAGCGGCGCCGCGGAATCGGTGTGCTGGGTCAGGATGTCGGCGCCCTGGGCGAGGAGCGCCTTGGCGGCCTCCGCCTCCTTGCCGGGATCGAACCACGTGTTGACCCAGACGATCTTGAGCTTGATGTCCGGGTTGACCGACTGCGCGCCGAGCATGAAGGCGTTGATGCCGCTGACGACCTCGGGGATCGGGAAGGAGGCGATGTAGCCGACGGTCCCCGATTTCGATAGCTTGCCCGCGATCTTCCCGCAGACGTAGCGGCCCTCGTAGAAACGGGCCGAGTAGGTGGAGACGTTGCCGGCGCGCTTGTATCCGGTGGCGTGCTCGAACTTCACCGTCGGGAATTTCTTGGCGACCTTCAGCGTCGGCTCCATGAAGCCGAAGGAGGTCGTGAAGATCAGGCCGGCGCCCGAGCGGGCGAGCTTCTCGATGGCGCGCTCGCTGTCGGCCTCCGGCACGTTCTCGAGGAAGGTCGTCTCGACCGCGCCGGGCAGCGCCTCGGCCAGCGCCTTCCGGCTGAGGTCGTGCTGGTAGGAGTACCCGTAGTCGGCGACCGGGCCGACATAGACGAAGCCGACCTTGAGCTTGTCCGCCGCCCGCGCCGGACCCGCCGCGACGGCCGCGCACAGGAGCGCGCCGGCCAGGCGCGTGACGATGCTGCCCATCATGAATCCCCACCCCTTTTCGACGGCGTCGTCCGCCGCGGCTCGCGGGCGCCGCATCGGGGCGCCCCGGGGCGTTTCTGAGCAAGACCAGGGCCAGGATGGAGCGCGCGGGCGCCGCGAGCGCCTGCCCGGTCCCGGCGGTGTCCGGCCCTGCGGCGGCCGGTCCCCCGCGCCGCCGGGCGGCGGGAGACCGTCCCGCGCGGCGGCGCCCCTCAACGGCTCGGGGCGAAGACCCGGCCGAGCGCCGCGGGCGCCAGCGAACCGCCCCGGCGCCGGCCGAGCGACAGCAGGACGAGCGCCAGGATGGTGGCGAGGTAGGGGACGGCCGAGAGCAGCTGCCCCGGCAGGCCGAGACCCGCGGCCTGGGCGTGGAGCTGGAGCACGGTCGCCCCGCCGAAGAGCAGCGCCCCGGCGGCCACCCGCAGCGGCCGCCAGGAGGCGAAGACCACGAGCGCCAGGGCGATCCAGCCGCGTCCCGCGGTCATCGCGGGCGCCCAGAACGGGGTGTAGGCCAGCGACAGGTAGGCGCCCGCGAGTCCCGCGCAGGCGCCCCCGAACAGCACCGCGAGGAAGCGGACCTTGCGCACCTTGAGCCCGAGGGCGTGGGTCGCGGCGTGATCGTCGCCGATGGCGCGCAGGGTCAACCCGGCGCGGGTGCGCCACAGGAACCACCACACCCCCGCGACGAGGAGGAGGGCCGCGTACACGAAGGCGTCGTGCCCGAACAGCAGCCGGCCGATGCCGGGCAGGTCGGTGAGGCCGGGAAGGTCGAGATGGGGAGCCGGATCGCGCTTCATCCCGACATAGCCGGCGCCGACGAGGCCGGAGAGTCCGAGCCCCAGGATGGTCAGCGCCAACCCGGAGGCGACTTGGTTGGCCGCCAGAACCACGGTGAGCAGGCCGAAGAGGGCGGCGAGCAGCAGGCCCGCGCCGGCCCCGCCGAGGGCACCGAGCCCGGTCGATCCGGTCCAGGCGGCGACGGCGAAGCCGGCGGCCGCGCCCAGCACCATCATGCCCTCGACGCCGAGATTGAGCACGCCGGAGCGCTCCACGACGAGTTCGCCGATGCCGGCCAGGATCAGCGGCGTCGCCGCCGCCAGCACCGTGACGAGGACCATCTGGACGATGTCGAGGCTCATGGGATCCCCTTGGCGCCCGCACCGCCCGGCACGATCCGGACGTGGTAGCGCGTCAGCACGTCGGCCCCGAGCACGAGGCCGAGCAGCAGCCCCTGGAAGGCACGGGTCAGGTCGAGGGGCAGCTTCAGGTCGATCTGCGCCCCCTCCCCGCCGATCGTCGTCAGGGCGATGACGAGCGCCGCGAGCAGGATGCCCGGCGGGCTGAGGCGCCCGAGGAAGGCGACGATGATCGCGGTGAAGCCGTAGCCCGGGGAGATCTCCGGCTGAAGCTGGCCGATCCGTCCGGCCACCTCGCAGATGCCGGCCAGCCCCGCGGCCCCGCCGGAGATCGCGAAGACCGCGAGCGTCAGGCGCGCGTCCGAGAAGCCGGCGAAGCGCGCCGCCCGCGGGCTCGCGCCGACGGTGCGGACCTCGAAGCCGAACAGGGTCCGCGTCAGGACGAGGGCCGCCAGCCCGATGCCGACGAGGCCGATCAGCACGCCCGCGTGGAGCGACTCGCCCGCCATCAGCAGGGGCAGCCGGGCGGCATCGTCGAAGCTGACGCTCTGCGGGAAGTTGTAGCCCTGCGGATCGCGCAAGGGCCCGCGCACCATGTAGTCGAGCAGCAGCTGCGCGACGTAGACGAGCATCAGGCTGGTCAGGATCTCCGACACGCCGAGCCTGACCCGCAGCAGCGCCGGGATCATCGCGTAGGCGATGCCCGCACACGTGCCGGCGAGCAGCATCGCGGGCAGGATCCAGGCGGTCGGCCCCTGCGAACCGTGCGCGGCGACGGCGACCCAGCCGCCCGCGAGGCCACCGGCCACGTACTGGCCCTCCGCCCCGATGTTCCACAGGTTGGCGCGGTAGCAGAAGGCGAGCCCGGTCGCGATCAGCGCGAGCGGCGCCGCCTTCAGCGCGACCTCCTGCAGCGACCAGACCTCGCTCAAGGGGGCGACGAAGTAGGTGAGGAAGGCCTGCCCCGGCGGGACGCCGAGGGCCGCCACCGCGATCCCGCCGATCAGGACCGCGGCGAGGAAGGCGAGCGCGGGCGCGAGCAGATCGAGCCGGCGCGACCGGCGCGCGCGGGGGAGGAGATCAAGGCGCATCGCGCATCCCGTTCAGTCCTGGCGTCTGGCGCGCATGGGGGGATCGGGTCCGGCAGGGGTTCATCGCACCGGCGCGACCGTTCCGATCGCGGGGGCCACCGCGGGCTCGCCGCCCCGCGGGTCCGGCTCGCCGGCCCCGCCCATCAGCAGCCCCAGGGCGGCGCGGCCGGTCGCGCCGGTCGGGACGGGCCGCGAGAGCGCGCCCGCATGCAGGACGGCGATGGAATCGGCGATCTCGAACAGCTCGTCGAGATCCTGGCTGATCACCACCACCGCGCTTCCCCGTCCGGCGAGATCGAGCACGGCCTGCCGGATATGGGCGGCGGCGGCGGCATCGACGCCCCAGGTCGGCTGGTTGATGACGAGGATGCCGGGCTCCGCGAGGATCTCGCGCCCGACCACGAATTTCTGGAGGTTGCCGCCGGAGAGCGTGCCGGCGGCCGGGTCCGGGCCGGCGCCGCGCACGTCGAAGGCGTCGATCACCCGCCGGGCGAGGGCCCGGGCCGCGCCGAGCCGCAGCAGGCCGAGCCGCGTGAGCGGCGCGGTGGCGTGGCGGGACAGGAGCGCGTTCTCCGACAGGCTCATGGGCGGGACGGCGGCGTGGCCGTTGCGCTCCTCGGGCACGAAGGCCGCCCCGAGCCGGCGCCGCGCATTGATGCCGAGGTGGCCCGCCGCCCGGCCGTCGAGGCGCACGGCCCCGGGTGCGGGCGCCCGGCTCTCGCCCGACAGGGCGTCGAACAGCTCCGCCTGCCCGTTGCCGGCGATCCCGGCGATGCCGAGGATCTCGCCGCCCGCGACGCGGAGCGCGATGTCCCGCAGCGGCGTCCCGTGCAGGCCGGGCGCGGGCAGCGACAGGCGGTCGAGCACGAGGCGCTCCGCGCGGGTCCCGCGGGCCGTCTTCGGCCGGACCTCGCCCACCTGCGTGCCGACCATCATCGCGGCGAGGGAGCGGGCGGATTCCGCTTGCGGATCGCAGGCGCCGACGACCCGGCCGCCGCGCAGGATCGTGGCCCGGGTGCAGAGGCGGCGCACCTCGTCGAGCCGGTGGGAGATGTAGAGCAGGGCGCGGCCCTCGTCGCGCAGGCGTTCCAGCACCGCGAACAGCACCTCCGCCTCGCCCGGCGTCAGCACCGAGGTCGGCTCGTCGAGGATCACGAGCTTCGGGTCCTGGAGCAGGCAGCGCACGATCTCGATCCGCTGGCGCTCGCCGGCCGAGAGGGACCAGACCGGCCGCGCGGGGTCGAGATGGAGGCCGTAATCCTCGCCCAGCCGGGCGATCCGCTCCGCGAGCGCCCGGCCCGTCAGCGCGGCGGGCATGACGAGGGCGATGTTCTCGGCGACCGTCAGGTTGTCGCAGAGCGAGAAGTGCTGGAAGACCATGCCGATGCCGAGCGCCCGCGCGGCTTCCGGGTTCGCCAGCCGCACGACGTCGCCCCGATGCGTGACGACGCCCTCGGTCGGCTCCAGGAGGCCGTAGAGGATCTTCATCAGGGTCGATTTCCCGGCGCCGTTCTCGCCGAGCAGGGCGTGGATCTCCCCGGCGCGGATCTCGAGATCGACGCCGTCGTTCGCCGTGAAGGCGCCGAAGCGCTTGACGATGCCGTAGGCCCCGAAGAGCGGGGTCGGGCCTCCGGGCGGACCCGGTGCGAGGGATGCGGGCGCCATCACGCCGGTCCGAACAGGCTGCGTGCCGGCCGGGCGCGGTCCCCGGTCGGGCGGGCGGTCGCGATCGGGACGGGCGCCCCGCCGATCGCGCGCCGCGCGCGACCGGGGACCGCCGCGAGCCCGCCGCCGGCCTCGTCCGCGGGGAGCGCCGGCCGTTCGCGAAGCCGGGGAGCGCGGGTGCGGGGGCTCGATTCCATCATGCGGCGTCGCGTTCCCATCGGGATTCAGAAGACGTGGACGGCGACGCCGGCGAGGAAGCTCTTCTCCTCGGTGCCCTTGAAGGTCGCGGTCTCCTGGTTGCCGAACTTGTTCCGCCAGTACTGGAAGCCGACGAAGACATCGATCTTGTTGGGCTGATCGTAGACGAGCTTGCCGAGATCGAGCACGAGGTTGGTGCGCGACAGGAATTCCAGCCCGCGCGCCGGGTTGAACGCGAAGGCGGCCGGGTTGTCGCTGATGCCGCGCCCCTTGGGCAGGACGATGTTGTTGAAGCCGACGAGCGACAGCGGCAGGCCGGTGAAGGTGAGCGGCAGGCTGTAGACGATCTCGAACTCGGGGACCGTGTTGAAGCTCTGGTCACGGTCGGGCTGCGTGTTGAAGCCGTTGCGGTTCCATTCCTTGTAGGCGTGGACCGACAGGTTCAGGAAGCCGGTCGGCACGTCGAAGGCGAAGTTCAGGCCGCCGACGACATCGCGCTTCTTCGAGCCGAAGGCGTCGTTCTGCGAGTTGGCGTCGAAGCCGAAGGCGAGCGAGATCTCCTTGACGATGCCTGGGACCGTGAAGGCCTTGGTGCCGGTCAGGGCGTTCAGGCTGAGCGTGCCGCGGTAGAGGCCGTAGGCTTCGGTGTTGCCGTAATCGGAGACGGCCGGAATGCCGCCGGGCGTGTTGGTGGTGCCGGCCGGGAACTGCGAACCGGACTTCAGGATATCGAGGGAGAAGAAGTTCGTGCCGTAGGCCCACGCATCCGCGTGCGAGATGTTGAGGATGTGCTTGGGCGCCTCGCGCGAGCGGAAGCTGCCGTCCGGCCTCTCGATCTGGATGCCGGGGGTGACGGTCGGAAACTGGTAGCGGTAGCTGATCTGCGTATCCGCGAAGAGGAAGAACGGCGCTTCCTTGGCGGCCGCCGCCTTCTCCGTGGGGGCCTTCTTCTCGTCGAGATCCGCCGCGATGGCCGTCCCGACCGTGAACAGCGACAGCGCGACCGCCGCAAACCCCCGAACCGACATCTTGCATCCCCCGGTCTTCCGTGTAGCCGGGCGGCAGCAACGGAGGTGCCAAAACAGTTAATCCGGCCGGGAACGCCGCTCTATCGCCCGATAAGGTCACATATGTGCAACACTTTGCGGCTGTACCGGGCACGATCGCCAGTTTTCCAGCCGCTCCTGCCCTCTCGAAGATCATGCGGGATCCAAGTACAATTATAAATTGCAAATTTTAGAGCCGCGAGAACTTGCTGCCGATCGCCTTCCGCTCGGTCACGCTGCTTCGTTCATGGACATGCTGCCGACGGGTCCGGCAGCGAGAGAGATTCGCGAGCACGATCGCCACGGGACGCAGGCACGGGCCGGCGCCGGATCGACACCGCTTGGTGCACCCGAGATCATGATGGGGCACGCTTCCTCGCGCGCCGATCATCGCCTCGGCCCGGACGTTCGCCGGGCCACGGCCTCGCGGGCTCGCTCCGCGGCAGCCGATATGCGCGCGCCGCGGCCCGTTCCTTCTGCTCAGGCCCGGGCGATGCCGGCTCCGACGAGCGGCCGAGATGGACACCGCGCGCGGCATGCCGGACACCGGAGCGGTCGCGTGCTACAGCGCGCTTCGGGCGATGCGTGTCGAGGAGCCGATGGAACGTCCACGCCGTGTCGGCATGGCCTGGTACGAGGCGGACGATTACAGCCGCCTGCGCGCCATGATGCAGGATGCCGACCGCCTACCCGCGCGCCATGAAGGCTGGCTCATCTCCGCCGAGCAGCTCGAACGGGAAGTGGCGAGAAGTGGCGTCGCGGTCGTGCGGGTGCGGCTCACGCCGGACGCGTTTCTGGCCTGGTGCGAGGCCAGGGACCTGCCCGCCGACGGCGCCGCCCGCGCGCGCTATGCCAGCGAGGCCGTCGCTCAGGCCGAGACGGGATAGCCCGCCGCGTCGAACCGCCGGGGTCAGTGGTCCGGCCCGCAGGGCTCTTCATCCCGCTCGGCCGGCTCGTAGGCACACCACGCACACGTCCCCTTGGCGGCCATCCGGTCGCCGTTGCGCTGGGAGCAGAGCGGGCAGACGAGAAGCGTGAGCCGGGACTGCGACCGCAGGCCGAGTCCGCGGCCCAGGAAGGTGACCTTCCGGCCGACGCCATCGGTGCTGTCGCGGTCCTGGCCCATCGCCCCTCCGGTGCCGTCTCGGCGTCGTCCGCCCGATCGAGGGACCAACGATCTCGTACGGTCGAGGTTGCCGGCCCGGGCATGGCCGGGCCGTCCGGCCTCATAGTCGCCGCCTGCGCCGCCTGCGCCGGGTGCGATCCCGGGCGTTTGACACCTGCCGTCGGCAAGGCGCATCTCGTCCCGTGAAGTTGTATCAGGACGAGGCTTGGATGGATCATTCCGAACGTGGGACGAAGCGGGTCTGCCCGACGACAGGACGCAAATTCTACGACCTCAACCGTGATCCCGTGATCTCGCCCTACACCGGTGACGTCGTGCCGACGTCGGTCGCAACGAGCTACACCCGCAGCGCCCCACCGGCCTTCTCGCGCAAACCGGTCGTCGAGGACGAGGAGCGCGAGACGGACGGCCCCGAGCTCGTCTCGCTCGACGAGGTCGAGGCCGAGGAAGCCGACGCGGCCGGCGACGACGCCGGAAACGACGACGACCTCACGATCGAGGACGACAGCGGGAGCGACGGCGACGACACGCTGATCGAGGACGAGGACGACGACAGCGCCACGGATCTCGTGGACGTCGAGGGCGACGACGAGGATTAGCGGCGCGTCAGCCTCGCCGCACGCGGGTGCCCGCGAGCGGGCCGGCGAGCCGGGCACCCGGGATCGGGTCGACCCGGGATCGCGCCGCAGGCGGGAACCCTCGGGCCCGACGCAGATGCGGCCACGACGGCCGGGAAGGGTGCGCGTACATCCGGCGTCACCGTTCCCGGCATCGTGGCCGCTTCCAGTCCGACGGCGGAGCCGCGGCCGGGATGACCCGGTATGGCAGCCGTATGGTTAAGGAACGGTGAAGGTCGGCGGCGCATGGCGCGCGGCCCGCACCGGTCCGCGTCAGGCGCTCTGAAGCTGGCCTGCCGATTCCTTGCCGGACTTGCGATCCGTCTCGACCTCGTACGAGATCTTCTGCCCCTCGACCAGGGTCCGCATGTTCGCTCGCTCGACCGCCGAGATGTGAACGAACACGTCCTTGCCGCCGTCATCGGGCTGGATGAAACCGTAGCCCTTGGTCTCGTTGAACCACTTCACCGTGCCGGTACTCATGAAAAGTCCTCCCATTCTCGGCTGACCAAGCGGGTACATAACCGTGTGGCCGGCTCTATGATCCCGAACCCGGTGATTTGATGGGCTGCGATGCGCGCATCGGGTCTGCCCGATCCGTTGCGCCCGCCTGCCGGCCGCGGCCGACCGCTCCACGCACGGTCCCGGGGGAGCGCAGCCGACCCCTTGGGCCGGCCCGGCACCGGAGACAGGCCGGCGGACGCGCCGCCAGGCGGCCGGGGGTGTCATACGGCCTCCGTCGATCGGTTCGGGCGCGTGCGGTGAACCGCGCCGCGCCCCCTCTCGCAGAGGGAGAGGGTTGGGGTGAGGGGTATGACGGATCAGGACTGAACGCGCCATCGACGCGCGTTCAGGCCCTCGCCTCTTTCGGAAGCCTCATACCCCTCACCCGGCTTTCTGCGAAAGCAGACCTCTCCCTATGGGAGAGGGGACCCGCGCCTCGTTCCAGGACGATGCGTTGGACCGAACCCACCAACCGGAAACCGTGTTATCCACCGTTTCCACAGGCTTTATCCCCAGCGTTGACCCGTGCTCCCGCATAGCGTGTTCATGCTTTGTTCGAAACACGGCGGAGTTGAGGATGGTGGATCGTGCGACCGAGACCGAGCCGACGGAGGCCGAGCGCATCGCGCACGCGTATCGGGTCGCCAGCGGCGGCAACGCCTGGGCCGCGCTCGTGCGCGCGGTCGAGGATGCCCTCGCGGATCTGGCCGAGGCCGAGCGGCGCACGCTGCGCCGTGACCGGCTGATCTCGCACGGCTACGTTCGCGGCCGCCTCGATGGCGGTCGCTAGAGGGAACGGCTCTGCGACCTCCGGGGGCGCCAAGGCGCGCGTCCACGACCATCGCCCGCGCCCGCGCCCGGGACGGGCGTCCTCCCGTGCTGGGGCGCTTCGGGCCGAAGCCTCTTCGGGCGATCGGGCCGCGTGCGCGGCCGATACCGAACCCCTCGCCCCCGGCAGGCTCTCGCCGGCATCCGGGCGGAATCGGCTCTCCGTGCCGCAATCCGGGACCGAACGCGAGGGCGCTCGACACGTCGTCCCGCCCCCGGACCGCGGGCCGGCCGCCGCGGCGGGTGGTCCCGTGCCCCGCGCTCCGAAAACGCGCGGGCGCGCGGCACCCGGATACCCGCCGCAGCATTCGAGTTTAAAATTACTCTTATTACAGTAGATTGCCTCGGAAAATCGTCTCTCTCCGCATAGATCCGGCTGACGGGCCCGGGGGATTCCGCTATGCCCTGCTCATGGGCAAGCTGAAGCCGGTCTATCTCTATCGTCTGCGGCTCCTCTACGCTGCCCCGCGCTACTACGCGCCGCAGAGCATCAATCATTACCTGGAGAAGCGCGGCCTGATCCGCCGCACCGGGCGCGCGCTGCCGGCCCGGCGGCACGAGGAGTACGAGATCACGGAGGCCGGCCGCACGGCCTTCGACGCGGCGCTCGCGGCGCCCGAATGAGGCGCGCTCAGACGGCCGGGGGCTGGCGCCCGGAGAGCGAGCGGAAGATCCGGGCGAGTTCCTCGGCGGAGTAGGGCTTGCGCACGAGCTCGAAGCCGTGGGCGTCGTCCTGGGCGAGCACGTGGCTGTAGCCGGAGGTCAGCACCACCGGCAGGTCCGGC
>NZ_BPQO01000038.1 GCF_022179285.1 Methylobacterium hispanicum
GCTTCTTCAGCAAGATCAAGCACTTCCGAGCCGTCGCCACCCGCTACGACAAGGACCCCGACAACTTCCTGGCCAGCGTCAAGCTCGCAGCCCTGCGGGTCCGGCTGCGAGGACAACTTCCTGGCCAGCGTCAAGCTCGCAGCCCTGCGGGTCTGGCTGCGAACTTTATGAGTCTACGACCTAGCGCTGACACCGTGGTGATCACCCGGCATTTCGACAAAGCTCTCGCCGACGCGGAAGACTTTCTCCGGGCCGTCGTTGATCCGGCTGCGCACCGCGCCCTCGATCACTGTTGCCGTGATGAAGGCAGATGCGGCGTGGGTGTGGGACGGTGAGGAACCGCCCGGACCGTACTCGACGAGGACGCCGCGCAGGCTCTTGCCGGGAACCGAAGGTAGTGGATGGTCGAAGATCGTCGTGACGCGGGCCTCGCCCCTCACAATATCAATCGCCATCGCAGGAACGGCGGAGACGGCAACGAGGGCGCCCAGCAGAAATGCTCTGAACATGAAAGGGGTCTTTCTTCGTGGATGGGGAGAAGCGCAGCGGTTCAGGCAGCAGCGAGCCAGCTCTCGAAACGCGCCGGCCCGAGCCGCGCCGCTTCCGTCTGCTCGGGAACAAGCGAACCCTTATCGTGCGCGGCGCCGAAGTAGCGCGCCGCCTTATCGGCTAGCACCTCCCGACGGTCGCCGGTGGATGCGATCGAGTGGGCGACGAAGTCGCGGAACGGCATGCGCTCCGGCCCGGCAATCTCGATCGTCGTGTTGCGGGGAGGAGCAAGCGCGACATCGGCGAGCGCTGCGGCGACATCGACGGCGGCGATCGGCTGGAGGTCGGCATCGGGAACAACGATGCGGTCGCCTGCGACGGACGCCTGGGCAATCGTCGCGACGAACTCGAAGAATTGCGTCGCCCGGACGATGGTGAAGGGCAGGCCAGAAGCCGCGATCAATCGCTCCTGCGCGACCTTCGCGAGGAAGTATCCGTTCCCCTCCAGGCAGTCCGTGCCCACGATTGATAGGGCAACGTGATGTTTCACACCCGCCTCGCGCTCCGCGGCGAGGAGGTTGCGGCTAGAGCGCTCGAAGAAGTCGAGCACCGCCGCGTCCTCGACGGATGAAGAGTTCGATACGTCAACAACGACGTCGGCTCCCGCAAGAACCCTGGCCAAGCCTTCGCCCGTCAGCGAATTCACCCTGCTGCTCGGCGAAGCCGCAACGGCCTCATGTCCTTGTCGCGACAATTCGGCCGTTAGATGCCTACGGATGAGGCCGCTTCCGCCAATCACCACGATCTTCATGATACCCGTCTCCTCTTCGGGAACGGACGGGGCGACTCCTTGCTTTCAGGCGCCCGTTGGACAAATGACGAGGCGGGTCGGTCCCAATGTGACATGCCTTGGAAAAATCAGCACGTGAGACGTGGAACTGCCGCCAGAGATCGATTGACATCCACGGGAAGGGGACGGCGCTGGTGCCGCCCCTGACAGAGCGCAGAACCAACTAAATTTTCGCCTGGACCGGGAGGCGGAAGGGTGAACCAAGGCGGTTAAACGCGTTCATCGCCGCGATGGTGATCGTGAGGTCCACCAGATCTTTGGGCGCGAAGGCCGTGCTTGCGGCCGCATAGGCCTCATCGGAAGCATGCGTATCGCTGACCAGCATGACTTCCTCCGCCCACGCGAGCGCGGCGCGGTACTTTTCAGGAAGCAGGTGGGGCACCTCGGCCCAGACCGGAACCAAGACAACCTTCTCGATTGGCATCGTCTTGAGAAGGTCCCTGGTGTGCAGGGCGATGCAGTACGCGCAACCGTTGATCTGCGACACCCGCAGGAAGATGAGGTGGTTCAGCTCATGGGGTAGATCGGTGCTGGTCGTGATGTAGTGGTGAATGCCATAGAGCGCTTTGCCCCCCTGCGGGGCCACCTCGTTCCAGACCAGTCGCTTGATCTCGCTCATGTCTCATCCTTGTGCTCGGAGAGCCGGAGATCGATGTTCGAAGCTATGACGAACCGATCTGCACGGTTGTGACATGCGATGCCGCATTCTCTCACAAAGCGGATCATCTTCCAGGCGAGAGTATCTACATCCGCTTCCAAGGGGGTCGAGCGGTGGGCCCGGACGTCGCTGCTGTCGATGGCTGCAGCGTCACCCGCCCATCCGGCCTTGGCCAGGGCAGAGAGCATCGCGCGCCAGAAGCCACGACGGGACCAGCGATTGAAGCAGTTGTAGACGGTTGTGCGCTTGCCATACGCGGCCGGGCAGTCGCGCCAGCGGCGGCCTGAGGTAAGCACGTGCAGGATGCCCGAGATAACCTGCCGGTCGTTCTTGCGCTCGGGCCCAGGCTGGTCCTTCGGCATGAACGGCTCGATCACCGCCCGCTGGTCGTCCGAGAGTCAGAACAGATCCGCCATCGCCGCCTCCGCGCTGCAAACGGCGGCGGTGAATCACAAAACCAAAACCCTCGCAACGCCTTGGTCCAGTTCACCCCCTAAAGAACCAGGGCGAGTTCGTCGCGATGGCGGCGAGTGTCTATCTGCACGGCCGGTTGGCGCGTGAGCCCTTCACCCGGGACGAACTCCGCCAGACGTAGCCGTTGTACTACCGCTACCTTACCAAGCTTTTCGGCCCGGCCAGCGCCTGAGGTATTCAACGCGCGAACTGCGCTCTTCATCAACTTCATCCTGCAGACGGCCCGGAGCCATCGCAGCGCCGAGAAATGGGGGCGCCAATGTGCCCGCCCCCGCTGATGTAATGGCCGCCCGGCGCGCGTCTTCTTCAGGCCGTAGAAAAGACTTTCGAAATGGTAGTTCTTGAACTCAGCTTCGGTTCGAAATTTGCACACCTAATATTCGGCTTTGCGCCACATGCGGCTTTCGCACAGAGCTGCGCGAATGGCTGCTTAGCCTTCGGAAGCTGCCATTAACGTGTAACAGCAGGTCCGGGCGGCCACGACGTCCTCGGCAACGAGCCGCCGCCGAAGCAACACGAACAAGAATGCTCCACCGTGATCGGCGGTTGGTTCAAAAGCAAGGCACTTAACAACCGCTGAAAGCAGTCGTCGGGTTCCTTGATGGGATGCCCGGGCGCGCTCACGTCCGAGCTTGGCTGACTGCCGTCGGTGCAGCGAACATCTTGCCCCGCAGCAGTAGCATCACGGTCATGATGGCAAGGCCGAGGACGAGGCCGTTCGCGGCCAGGAACAGCGCCGGAGCGAGGACGGAGAGCGCTCCGGCATCGCCGTGGGCGACCAGGCGAACCGGGGCCGTGGCCATGGCACCGAAGCTGAAGGCCCAGAGCCCAGGGACAGCGCCGGCCTTCGCAATCCAGGGCGCGAGCCGCGCCTAGACCAGGACCTGAAGCAGGCCGTAGCCGATCAGGGCATGCGCGAAGAGGTCCGGCGCCCCGCCCCCGACCGAGAGGTAGGCCATGGCCCCGACCGGCGCGGGCGCCAACTGGATGCCCAGCGTCGGCCGCAGAGCAACAGGCTTCTCGGTCCCGGTCAGCAGGCGGTGGAGCAGCACCGATTCCATCGCGAGCCAGGAGAACAGGCCGGCGCCGAACGCGAGCTGGCCCCAATCGGTGAGACCGAGGACCGCGCCCACAGTAGCCGATACGAAGCTGCCAGCCACGGTCGGCAGATACTGCACCGCGGTCGTGGCAACGTAGTCCCTACCGCCTTGCCAGAGGCCGCCCGTCCGCCAGACCACGAAGCCGAGCGTGAACAGGACGCCGAGGCCGAACAGGACGGTTGCGGCTCCGGCCGAGTAGGGGATGAGCCCGCCCGCGACGAGCATGGTTGCAACGCCGGCGAGGCCGATGAAGCAGCACTGGACCGCATCGACCGCCTCTGCCGCCAGCTTGTCGGGAGCGAGGACGGCCTTGAAGGCATAGAGGACGATGAGCACAACCCAGACCGCGCCGGCAAGGGCGTAGACCGTCTCCCCGACGAGCGCGGACATGTGCCACGCGAGCGCGGCCGCGCGCCAAGCGCCGCCGAGGCCGGACAGCCCCAACACGATGCCGAAGTCGGCGACCGGCGTGTTCGCGGCGACCTCCCTGAGGCGTTGCGCGAGGTGGAGGCGTGGGCCGCCGACGAGAGAGACCGAGTTCATGATCCACCTCCTGCGAAGTCGGGATGTCGTCGGGCGGGCGCTGCGCCCACTACTTCTCGGCCAGGATGATAATGGACTGCGGTCCTGAATTTCATTCCGCTCTCGGTAATGGAGAGGTTCGCGACGCGATGCTTGAGGACGACCGCTCAGCCACCGATCTCGACCTCGTCGAAGCATGGAGAAGCGGTGGTGGAGATGGATAGGACCTGGTTCATCACGGGCTCGTCGCGGGGGCTCGGCCGGGCCTTGGCCCAGGCTGTCGTCGCGGCGGGTGAGCGGCTCTGCGCGACGGCGCGCGATCCTGCCGCGCTCGCGGACCTCGTCGAGGCCGGCGGCGAGCGCGTGCTAGCGGTGCCCCTCGTTGTCAGTGACGAGGCAGGCGCGCGCCGGGCGGTCGAGGCCACGGCGGAGCGGTTCGGTCGGATCGACGTGCTCGTCAACAATGCCGGGAACGGCGACGTCGCGCCCATCGAGGAAACCGACCTCGCCTCGTTCCGCGCGCAGGTCGAGACGAACCTGTTCGGCGTAGTCAACGTCACCAAGGCGGCCATCCCGCTGTTCCGGGCGCAGCGACGCAGCCACTTCCTGCAGGTCTCCTTCATCGGGGGCGAACCGGCGCGACCGGGCGCGGCCCGTACTCGGCCGCGAAGTTCGGCGTGGAGGGGTTCTCCGAGGTTCTCGCCATCGAGATGAAGCCCTTCACCCTCTCGGGGTGCTTGAGGGCGAGGCGGTAGCCGACCGGCGCGCCGTAATCCATCACGTACATCGCGTAGGACTTGGCGCCGCGTTGGCCGAGCAGGCCGTCCACGAGGTCGGCGTAGTGGCCGAATGTGTAGGCGAACTGGGTGTGGTCGGGCGCGTCGCTCTGGCCGAAGCCGCGGTAGTCGGGCGCGATGACGCGGTGGCGGTCCGCGAGCGTCGGGATCAGGTTGCGGAACATGGGAGGAGGTCGGGAATCCGTGCAGGAGCAGCACGGCCGGGCCGTCGGCCGGGCCGGCCTCGCGATAGAAGACCTTCACGCCGTCGACCGTCGCGGAACGGTAGTGGACCGTCGCCAGTGCCTAGGCGGCATCCGCGGCTTGCTCCGCCTTGGCATGAGGGGGAAGGACGGTGCCAGCCGTCGTGAGTATCAGGGCAAGCAGAAGGTGTTTCATCGGTGTCTCCTTTCGTGGGGGCGTAGAGGACCTCGCCGCCTCATGGAGACATCATCGGTGTTCAGCTTGCAGGCGTTAATCGACGTCGTGTGGAAGGCATTGTGGTCGCCTGCGGAACAGATAGGATCGCTTGGTGCCGATGACCTCGGCCAGGTCGAACCGACCCGGACCGAGGCCTCGCATCGACCCTGCGCCCTCTCAGTTGAGCAGCCGGCTTCCCCGGAGCGCCGCGACGGCCATGTCGACGAAGCTCCTGACCTTCGCCGGCGCCTGCCGCCCCTCGGGGTAGACGACATGGATGGGCAGCGGTTCCTCCTCGTAGTCGGCGAGCACGACCTGCAGGCGGCCTTCCATCAGGGCGGAGCCGATCTGGTAGTGCAGCACCCGGGTCAGGCCCCAGCCCGCGAGCGCCGCGGCGATGCCGGCTTCGTTCGTGTTGCTCATCAAGGCGGGATGGACCGTCACGCGCTGATCCTGCGCGAACCGCCACTCCGTCGAGGCCCAGGCGCCCGTGGACATGGCGACGCGGTGGTCCCTCAGGTCCTGCGGTGTCTGCGGGACGCCGTGCCGCTCGAAGTAGTCCGGCGAGCCGCAGACGACGCGGCGCACCGACCCGACCCGCGTAGCCGTGAAGCCGGAATCCGAGAGGTGGCCGATGCGCACGGCGACGTCGATGCCTTCCTCGACGATGTTGACCTGCCGGTCGACGAATAGCGTCCGTGCCGCCATGGTCGGGTAGGCGTCGAGGTAGTCGGTCACGATGGGCAGCACGTGCATGTGGCCGAACAGGACAGATGCCGTCACCGCGAGGGTTCCGGACGGCGTCGCGTAGGAACCTGCGGCGGCAGCCTCGGCCTCGACGATGTCGGCAAGGATGCGCCGGCAATCCTCGTAGTAGCGGCCTCCGGCCTCCGTGAGCTTCACGGAGCGGGTGGTGCGCACGAACAGCCGGGCGCCGACGGTCTCTTCGAGCGCGGCGACGGCCCGCGTCACGGCCGGCGGGCTCATGTGCATCAGGCGCGCGGTCTCGGCGAAACTCGCCGTCTCCGCGACCTTCGCGAAGATCCGCATGGCCTGCCAGCGGTCCATGTCCCTGCTCCCCCGTCCCCAACGGCCCGGCCATCATGGCCTTGACGAATACAGCTGTTCGAGCGGGCGCGCCGCCAAGCCGTCGCGCCATGGTGAACGGCATGTCGGGCCAGGCCGACTAGCCGTCGCGGGCGACCGTGGGTTCAGGGTCCGGCGCCGCTCCGTCGCTGGCGAGCTCTATGGCGAGGCTCTCGATCTCGCGGCAGACCTCGGCGGGGATGCCAGACCACACCGCCCGCGCACGCTCCTCGTGAAGGCGCCCGCCGTCCCGCGAGGCCGCCGCCAGGGCCAGGGCCAGCGCCCGCGACGTGCGCGCGTCGAAGCTCCGGCCGCGGCGCGCGGCGTCGACCTCGACGCCGCACATCCCGAGCCCGCGGGCCTCCGCTTCCCGCCCCGGAGAAACGGGCGGGTCGCGGCCGTCATCGGCCAGGGCGAGCGCGACGGACAGGCGCACGCGCCCGTCCAGGGTGAAGGAAGACATGGCCGCATTCCCAGGCTTCAAAGGTCGGTTCAGAAGCCGAAATGGCTGAGACCCGGATGGTCGTCCGGACGGCGGCCGAGCGGCCAGCGGAACTTGCGGTCCTCCTCCCGGATCGCGTGTTCGTTGATGCTGGCGTGGCGGGCCCGCATCAGCCCGTCCTCGGCAAACTCCCAGTTCTCGTTGCCGTAGGCCCGGAACCACTGGCCGCTGTCGTCGCGGTACTCGTAGGCGTAGCGCACGGCGATGCGGTTGCCGGTAAAGGCCCAGAGCTCCTTGATCAGGCGGTAGTCGAGCTCGCGGTTCCACTTCCGGGTCAGGAAAGCCTGGGCCTCGTCGCGGCTGCTGACGAACTCGGCCCGGTTACGCCAACGGGTGTCGGTCGTGTAGGCCAGGGCGACCTTGGCCGGGTCGCGGCTGTTCCAGCCGTCCTCGGCGAGGCGGACCTTCTCGATGGCGCTCTCTTCAGTGAACGGCGGCAGCGGTGGACGGGACATCGGCTTCTCCTCGGGGTTTTCGGGGTGGAAACGTATCGAGAGGGCGGTCGGCGGGCCGGGACCCTCGGCCATCGGCGCCGGTCAGAGGGCGAGATGGACGGGCCCACTGCCCGCGGCCGGGGTGGCCGAGCAGATCAGCACCTCGTCGTCCGCGCGGGGTGCTGTGGGGGCCTTCGCGTAGGTAACGGCGCCCTTGAGGAGCTTCGTCCTGCAGGTGCCGCAGGTGCCGGTCCGGCAGCTGAACTCCGGGCTGAGGCCGCGGGCTTCGGCGAGTTCCAGCAGCGACCCCGAACCCGGCACCCAGCGCGCCTCCTTCGACGCGTTCAGGAAGGCGACCGGAACTGGCTCCGTCGACGCACGCGGCAGCGTGGCCGCCTCGGCGTCCGCCGGCACGCTCCTGACCAGCGACGAGGGGCCGAAGGTCTCGGCGTGGATGCGGTCGTCGGCGACGTTCAGGTCGCGCAGCCCGTCGTAGAGCGCCTGCGTGAAGGCGGTCGGACCGCAGAGGTAGAAGTCGTAGTCGCCGAACGGCAGCACGCGGGCGAGCAGCGCCATGTCGATCCGGCCAGCGACATCGTAGTCGACGCCCGCCACCGCATCCCCGGGCGCGCTCAGCACCCGCACGACCCTCACCGCGCTCCCGGCCGCGGCGGCGAGCTCGGCCACCTCCCTATCGAAGGGACGCTCCTCCTTGGAGCGGGCCGCCTGGACCAGTGTGGTCGGCCGGATGCCCCGGGTGCGCAGGCCCTCAAAGACGAGGTGGCGCAGCATCGCCAGCAGCGGCGTGATGCCGATGCCGCCGGCGAGCAGCACGGCCGGCCGCTTGGCATGGGCGTCGATGGTGAAGCTGCCGGCCGGCGCCCGCCCCTCGACCAAGTCGCCGACCCGCAGCGTGTCGTGGAGGTGCCCGGACACAGTGCCATCGCGCTTGACGCTGATCCGGTAGACCGCGTCCGAGGGCGCGACCGAGAGCGTGTAGGTGCGGATGACCGGCTTGTCCGCGCCGGGGAGCGGCACACGGATGGGCAGGTGCTGCCCCGCCTGGTGCGGGATCAGCCCGGACCCGTCCGCAGGCTGGAGGTGGAAGGAGCGGATCGCGCGGCTCTCGTCGACGATCTTCGTGACCGTGAACGGGCGCCATTGCGTCGCGAGGTCAGCGGCCCGGAGCCGGTCGGCGGCCGCGTGCCAGTCACCGGTCATCAGGGAGTTCGGCGACCAGCCGTCCGCCTGAAACGTCCAGCGCAGGGGCAGCGCGCCCCGCCGCCGCACGACCCGGCGGGGCCGGAACGTCCAGAGCCGTTCAGCGCCCTGGAAGGCGGCGATCTCGGGGGAGGACAGGACGACCTCGGCGTCGCCCGTCATCTGCAGGAGGTCGCCGGTCTCGAAGTCGGCGAAGACGAGGCCGGCCCGGCCGTTCAGGAGGATGTTGCCGAGCGTGGCGAAGAACAGGTTGCCGGCGAAGTCGGGGACCGTGAGCGTGCCGTCCTCGGCGACGCGAACGAAGCCGGCCTTGCCGCCGCGGTGCGAGACGTCGACCTGGCGGCGGCCGTCGCGCTCGGCGTAGGAGGCGACGAAGAACGTGTCGGCACCCTCGACAATGGCGCGCGCGTCCGCGTCGAGGCCGGCGTTCTCCTCGACGGTTCCAGAAAAGGGCTCGCGCGGGTCGCGGACGAAGGCGAAGTCGCGCAGCTGGATGTACAGCGGGCAGTTGCCGAAGCTCTGGTCGACGGCGAAGTTCAGAACGCCGTCCGCCGCGGCGCGGATGAGGCCGTTGACGCGGTTGCGTCGGCGGGTATGCAGCTCGATCCCGAGCAGCCCGATGGCGTCCCCGTCGCGCAAGCCCGCGCTCGCCGGGTCGCTCGGATCCGGCCGCACCGCGATGTCGAGTGTCGTCGGCGTCGGCGAGGCGATGAACCCGGGACCGCCGGCGACCAGCGTCGCCCAGGCGTCGCCCCGACCGTCGACGCTGCCGGCCACGATGAACGGGATCTGTTCGTAGAACGCGCGGTGTTGGTCGGGCATGAAGTCCCGCACCACCCGGCGCCCGACCTGCTCCATCCGCTCGGCCACGCCGACCTGCTGCTGGATGGCCTTCTCGCCCGGATGCCAGGGCGACGACTTCGTGATGGTCGGACCGTCGCTCATGATACTCTCCCGTCCGGTTCGGGCGGGCGCGCCTGGCGGCGCGACCGCGCGCCAAGGTCACGCGGCGGCCGTGAGGCCGGCCGGCGTCTGAACGAAGGGGACGAAGCCCGGCAGGGCCTCGATCCGGCGCAGGTACGCGTTGACGTTGGCGTAGCCGGAAAGGTCGACGTTGCCCTCGGGGGCGCGCGCCAGGTAGCTGTAGAGCGCCACGTCCGCGATGGTGGGGTGCTGGCCGACCAGCCAGTCGCGACCGGCGAGATGGGCCTCCAGGCGGCCCAGCAGCGTGTGCGCCCGGCCGATCACCTCCTCCGGGTTGAACTTCGCGCCGAACACGGTGACGAGGCGCGCGGCGGCCGGGCCGTAGGCGAGCTCGCCGGCCGCGACCGACAGCCAGCGCTGCACGGCGGCCTCGCCCTCTGCGTCCACCGGCAGCCACTCCGCGCGCCCGAGCTTCCGGGCCAGGTACACGAGGATGGCGTTCGAGTCCGAGACAACCGTCCCGTCATCGTCGAGGACCGGCACCTGCCCGAACGGGTTGAGGGCGAGGAACTCGGGGCGCTTGTGCGCGCCCGCCTTCAGATCGACCTCGATGGCCTCGTGGGCCACGCCGAGCAGCGAGAGGAACAGGCGGGCCCGGTGCGCGTGGCCAGAGAGGGGATGATGGTAGAGCTTCATGACCGTGTTCCCTGAATTTCGGACCGGGCGAAGCCCCGAACCGCAGGGACAAGGTGCCCCGGTGGAAGCACGGCGAGAATGCTCGTCCTTCGCAGTGCATTGTTGTCGCGAGCGGAACAATCCAACGCGAGGGGAGCCGGTCGTCACCGTGCGGTCGGTGCCCGGCCCCCTTCGAGCGGTTACGCCTGCCCCGTCGCGGCCAGGAAGCCGGCGTAGTTGTTGCCGGCGAAGGACAGGTGGTCGCCCATCAGCTTCGCGTGTGCCTCGCCGGTGGCGGACTGCCAGCGAGTGAGGAGTTCCGTGCCGACGGCGACCGAGTTGATCGGCACGATGCCGGCCTGGACCATCCGGGTGATGGCTGCGTCCTCGACGAGCTTGCTCCAGGTGCCGGAGGCGTCGACGACAGCGTAGACGTCGTATCCCGCGTCCTTCGCCGACAGAGCCGCGAAGTCGGCGTTGTCGAAGGCGTCGATCTCGCCCGGCCGATGCACGATGGCGGCGTTCGGCAGGCCCTGCGCCACCACCGGCATGATCGGGCCGTTCGGGCCGTCCGAAGCGCTAGTCATGATCACGGCCGGAAGGCCGTAGACCTGCGCGATGGACACGAGCGCCTTCACGTTGTTCTGGAAATTCGCGGGCGACTGGGTCTGCACACAGTTGGCGAGCCCGGTCTGATGGTCGACGAACAGCACGGCGGCGTTCTCGGCAGTCAATCTCTCGTAGGACATGACGTTCTCGTTCGGGTGGGGCGGCCCCGCTCCGGAACTGCCTGACACCCCGAAGATGCCGTCCCACGTCCGGCGCCACTAGCCGTCTTTCCAGGCACTGTGCGTCCCTGAATGCGGGACGCCGTGATGGCGAGCACGTCCTCGGGCGGGATCATATGGCCACGGCGAAGCGGCTTACCGGCCGAGGCGCTCCATCAGCACGTCCGTCAGCAACATTCTGCCGCTTGGAAATGTCTTTTCCAGAGCGAGAACTTTCCTTAGTCCGGCCTCGACGCAGGTTTGCTTCTGAAATTGGCTGGACTGTCGAGGCTTGACCGGCACGACACACGTCACGCCAACCGCTTCAGCTCAGTATCGCGCCGCAGAAGCCACGGCTTCCGGAAGGCGGGCGATCGAATGGGGAATGCGCTCATGGCCGCCGTCACGCAGACCTTCGAGAACGCGCTCAACCAGACCGGCAATCCGCTCGTCCTCGGCGGCTTCGTCTATGCGCAGCGCAGCTATTCGGGTGCGGCGACAGGCACCCTGGCCGTCCAGAACTTCACCACGCTCTTCAGCCGCGACGCGCAACTCCAGACCGGCCAGGGGACAGGCGTGCAGGTCGGCGTCCTGGACGGATCGGGCTACCTGTCAATCTCCCAGGCCTCCGGCGGCCAGTTCGATTTCGACCAGTTGGACTTCAACAGCGGAACCCTCCTCGGAGCCGCCACCAACACCTACTTCGTCGGATTCAGGAACGGTGTGCAGGTCGTCTCCGGCGACGCGTTCCAGTTGCTCAACCTCAGCGGTCTGCTCGGCGATCAGCAGATCACCTTCGGGGACCGGTGGGATGGCCTGACCGAGGTCCGGATCTTCAACGGCAGCCTTCTCGATCTCAGTCTCGGTCGGCTCGGCTTCCGGATCGACGACGTGGTCTTGAACGACCGGTACGCCCCGGGCGCACCGAGCCTGAGTGCGGGCGTTGCCGTCACTGGTGACAACACCCCGACGCTCACCGGCACGGCCGAGGTCGGCTCGACCGTCGCGATCTTCAACGGTGCGACGCAGATCGGGACCGTCACGGCGGGCGCCAACGGGCAGTTCGCGTTCACGCCGACGACACCGCTGGCCGACGGAACCTACACCCTGACCGCGCGCGCGACGGATGCTGCCGGAAACGCGAGCGTTCCCTCGACCAGCGTCGCGCTGACGATCGACACGGCTGCGCCCGGCGCGCCGAGTGTCACGGCGCCGGCCCTGACCAACGACAGCACGCCCACCATCACGGGCACGGCGGAGGCCGGCACCACCGTCACGCTCCTGAGCGGGACCACCGTGCTCGGCACCGCGGTCGCGGGTGCCAACGGCACCTACACCTTCACCCCCACCACACCCCTGCCTGACGCCACCTACGTCCTGCGCGCCACCACCACCGACGCGGCCGGGAACGTCAGCGGTGCCTCCGCCGCCACCTCCGTGCGGGTCGACACGATCGCCCCCGTCGTCCCCGCCTTCACCTCAGCGGGCGGCACCACCACCGACAACACACCCACCCTCACCGGCACGGCGGAGGCCGGCGCCACCGTCACCATCCTCAACGACACCGCCGTGCTCGGCACAACCGTCGCCGGCTCCAACGGCACCTTCAGCTTTACGCCCACGACGCCCCTGCCGGACGGTCCCCTCAGCCTGACCGCCCGCGCCACGGACGCGGCCGGCAACGCCTCGCCCACCTCCGCCGCGCTCGGCCTGACCATCGACGCAACCGCCCCGGCCGCCCCGGTGCTGGCCGCCTTCACAGGCCCCACCAACGACACCACGCCGACCATCACCGGCACGGCGGAGGCCGGTGCCACCGTCACGGTCCTCAACGGCACCACCGTGCTCGGCACCGCAATCGCCGACGCCAACGGCGCCTTCAGCGTCACGCCCGCCCTGCCGCTGCCGCAGGGCACCGCGAGGCTGACGGCCACCGCCACGGACGCGGCCGGCAACACCTCGGTCCTCTCGGCCGCCACGCCGGTCACGATCGACACCCTGGCGCCGGCCGCCCCCGTGCTCGCCGCCTTCACAGGCCCCATCGGCGACACCACCCCCGACATCACCGGTACCGCCGAGGTCGGCGCCACGGTGACGGTCACGAGCGGCGCCACCGTGCTCGGCACCGCGGTGGCTGGAGCGGACGGCCGCTTCACCCTCACGCCCACCGGGCCGCTGCCGCAGGGCACCAGCACGCTCACGGCGACCGCCACGGATCTCGCCGGCAACACCTCGCCGGCCTCCACGGGCATCGCGGTCACCGTCGACTCGGCCGCGCCGGCCGCCCCGGTGATCACGACCGCGCCGGACAGCACCAGCGACCCCACGCCGACCATCACCGGCACGGCCGAGGCCGGCGCCACGGTGACGGTCCTGAACGGCACCGCAGTTCTAGGCACGGCAGTGGCCGACACCGGCGGCGCCTTCAGTTTCACGCCCACCGCCCCGCTGGCGGACGGGACGCTCACGCTGACGGCGACGGCGCGCGACGTGGCCGGCAATGTCGGCCCGGCCTCGGCCGCGGTCGCGCTAACCATCGACACGGCCGCGCCCGGCGCCCCGACGCTGAACGCGCTGCCGGCCACGACCGCGGACAACACGCCCGAGATCAGCGGCACGGCGGAGGCCGGCGCCACCGTTACCATCGCCAACGGCACCACCGTGCTCGGCACCGCGGTCGCCGGCGCCAACGGCGCCTTCACCTTCACGCCCGAGGTCCCGCTGCCCTCCGGTCCCTACACCCTGACGGCGACCGCCACGGACGCCGCCGGCAATACCGGCCCGGCCTCGAACGCGGTCGTGACCGCGATCACGGCGCCGGTCGTGCCCGACACCACGCCGCCGGCGCCGCCGGTGCTGGACGCCTTCCCGACGCCCACCAACGACACCATGCCGACCATCACCGGCTCGGCCGAAGTCGGCGCCGTCGTGACAATCACGAACGGCCCCGTCGTCCTGGGCTCGGCCATCGCGGGCGCGGACGGCAGCTTCAGCTTCACCCCCACGACGCCGCTGACAGACGGCGCCACCACCCTCACCGCCGTCGCGCGCGACCTGGCCGGGAATCCGTCCGGCGCCGCCACGGTGACGGTCACCATCGACACCGCCCCGCCCGCCGCGCCCACCTTCACGACGCCCGCGGCCAGCACCGACGCCACCCCCGCCATCACCGGCACGGCCGAGGCCGGTGCCGCCGTCACCATCGCCAACAACGGCACCACCCTCGGTACCGCGGTCGCCGGCACCAACGGCACCTTCACCTTCACCCCGGCCGCCCCGCTGGCAGAAGGCCTCAACAATCTCACGGCGACCGCCACCGACGTCGCCGGCAACACCTCCGCCCCCGTCACGGCCACGCTGACCGTCGACACGACCGGCCCGGACGCCCCGGTGCTCAACCCCTTCCCGGCGCTGACCCCCGACAACACGCCCGCCATCACCGGCACGGCGGAGGCCGGCACCACCGTCACCATTGCCAACGGCACCACCGTGCTCGGCACCGCGGTCGCCGACACCAACGGCGCCTTCAGCTTCACGCCAACGACCGCGCTGGCGGACGGCACCCTGACGCTGACTGCGACCGCCGCGGACGCGCTCGGCAACGTCTCGGCCGTGTCCGGTTCGGTCACGCTGACCATCGACGCGACCGCCCCGGCCGCCCCCGTGCTCGACACCTTCCCGACGCCCACCAACGACACCACGCCCGCCATCACCGGCACGGCGGAGGCCGGCACCACTGTGACCATCGCCAACGGCACCACCGTGCTCGGCACGGCGGTGGCCGACGGCAGCGGCAGCTTCAGCTTCACACCGACCACGCCGCTGCCGCAGGGCACCAGCACGCTTACGGCGACCGCCACGGATCTCGCCGGCAACACCTCGCCGGCCTCCACGGGCATCGCGGTCACCGTCGACTCGGCCGCGCCGGCGGCCCCAGTGATCACCACCGCGCCGGGCAGCACCAGCGACACCACACCGACCATCACCGGTACGGCCGAGGTCGGCGCCACGGTGACCATCGCCAACAACGGCACCGTGCTGGGCACGGCGATCGCCGACGCCAACGGCGCCTTCAGCTTCACGCCGGCCGCGCCGCTGCCGGACGAGACCCTCAGCCTGACGGCGACCGCCGCGGACGCGCTCGGCAACGTCTCGGCCGCATCCAGCCCGGTCACGCTGACGATCGACACGAGCCCGCCGGCCGCCCCGGATCTGGCCGCCCTCCCGGACGCCACCAACGACACGACGCCCCTCATCACCGGCACGGCCGAGGCCGGCACGACGGTGACGCTGCTGAACAACGGCGTCCCGATCGGGACCGCTCTGGCCGATGCGGACGGCCGCTTCAGTCTCACCCCCGGGACGCCGCTGACGGGGGGCGCCAACAGCCTGACGGCGACAGCCACCGACGCGGCCGGCAATACCGGCACGGCCTCGTCCCCGGTCACGCTCACGGTCGATCTCTTGGCGCCCGGCGCGCCCGTTCTCACCGCCTTCCCGAACCCGACCAACGACACCACGCCCACCATCACCGGCGCGGCGGAGGCCGGCGCCACGGTCACGATCGCGAGCAACGGCACGACACTCGGCACGGTCGTGGCCGGCACCGACGGCGCTTTCAGCTTCACGCCCACGACGGCGCTGGCGGAGGGGGCCAACAGCCTGACGGCGACCGCCACGGATGCGGCCGGCAACGTCTCGCTCGCAGCGCAGACGCCGCTCCGCGTTGATCTCACCCCACCGCCGGCCCCGGCCGTCGATCCCCTGCCGGCCACGACCGGCGACACGACGCCGACCATCACCGGCACGGCCAAGGCCGGCGCCACCGTCACGGTGCTCAACGGCAACGTCGTGCTCGGCACGGTCGTGGCCGGCGCGGGCGGCGCCTTCAGCTTCACCCCGACCACGCCGCTCCCGGTCGGCACCGCCAGCCTCACCGCCACCGCCACGGATGTGGCTGGCAACACAGGTCCGGCCTCCGCGACGATCGTCCTCGAGATCACGCCGCCCCCGGTCGCGGGTGACACCACCCCGCCGGACGCGCCGGTCCTCACCGCCTTCCCGAATCCGACCAACGAGAGCCAGCCCGCCATCACCGGCACAGCCGAAGCCGGCGCGACGGTGACCATCGCGAGTAACGGCGCCGAGATCGGATCGGTCGTGGCCGGCCCGAGCGGCACCTTCAGCTTCACGCCGACGACGTCGCTGCCGGAGGGCGCCAACACCCTGACGGCCACCGCCACGGACGCGGCCGGCAACACCTCGCCGGCCGGGCAGACGGTGCTGACGGTCGATCTGACCCCGCCGGCGCCCCCCGTGCTCGGCGCGCTGCCGCCCGCTACCGACGACAGCACGCCCACCATCACGGGCACGACCGAGCCGAACGCCACGGTGACCATCGCCAACGGCACCACGGTGCTGGGCACGGCTGTCGCGGACCCGGCGGGCAATTTCAGCTTCACCCCGAGCGCCCCGCTTCCGGCGGGCACCGCGAGCCTCAGCGCCACCGCCACGGATGTCGCCGGCAACACCGGCACGGCCTCGGCCGCGGTGCCGGTCGTGATCACGGCGCCGCCGGTCGGCGGAGGCGACACCACGCCGCCGGACGCACCGGTCCTGACGGGCTTCACGGCACCCACCAACAACACCACGCCGACCATTAGCGGCACGGCGGAGCCCGGCGCGACGGTCAGCATCGCGAACAACGGGGCCGAGATCGGATCGGTCGTGGCGGACGCGAACGGCGCCTTCAGCTTCACCCCGACCACGCCTCTGACGGCGGAGGGCAACAGCCTGACGGCCACCGCCACGGACGCGGCCGGCAACGTCTCGCCGGTCTCGACCGCGGTCGCGCTGACGATCGACACGACGCCACCCGCGGCGCCCACCCTGACCGGGCTGCCGGCCACGACGGACGACACCACGCCGACCATCACGGGCACGACCGAGCCGAACGCCACGGTGACCATCGCCAACGGCGGCACGGTGCTGGGCACCGCGGCGGCTGACGAGGTGGGCAATTTCAGCTTCACCCCGACCGCCGCCCTGCCGGCGGGCACCGCGAGCCTCACCGCCACCGCCCGAGACGTGGCCGGCAACACCGGGCCGGCCTCGGCCGCGGTCAGCCTGCTGATCGACCCCGGAATCGATGCGCCGCCGACCGCCACCCTCACGGTCGCCACCACGGCGGACGGCGTCATCAACGCCGCCGAGGCCGCGGCCACGGCCTTCACGGTGACCGGCCTCGACACGGGCACCACGGCGAGCGCCAGCTTCAGCGCCGGCGGCACCACCGTCACCGTGCCGGTCGTCGCCGACGGCAGCTACGCCGCCGACCTGTCCGGGCTGACGGGCCCGGTGAGCACGAGCCTGGTGCTGACCGGACCGGCCGGCACCACCGCCACCGTGACCGGACCGACCCTCGCGCTCGACACCGTGGCACCAGCGGGCACCGCATCCGCCAGCACGGCGGACGGCCCGGCGGTCGCGAGCTTCACTTACACGGTCAGCTTCCCCGAGGCCGTCACCGGGGTCGGTGTCGACGACTTCCTGCTCACAGGCACGAACGGTGCTGCCGGCACCATCACGGGCGTCACCGGCTCCGGCGGCAGCTACACCGTCACCGTAGCGGGCGTCACCGGCTCGGGCATCCTGACGCTGGGCCTCGCCCCGGCCTCGGACATCGCCGACCTCGCGGGCAACGCCGCGACCCTGGTCCCGGCGAGCCGCGACGTCACCGGCATCCCGCCGGTCCAGCCGGTGATCACGGGCTACAGCGACGATACCGGCGTGCCCGGCGACAACGTCACGAACGACAACACGCCGACGATCCGGGGCATCGGCGCCCCCGGCGCGACCGTGACGCTGACCGCCATCGCCGCGGGCGCGGCCGTCACGGCCACCGGCGCGGTGGCGGCCGACGGAACCTGGACCGTCGCCCTGCCGGCCCTCGCGGACGGATTCTACAGCATCACCGCGACCCTGACGGCCGCCGACGGCGGCGCGATCGGCACCTCCGGCCCGCTCGCGCTGACGATCGACCGCACGCTGGACAGCGCCCCCACGGCCACGCTCGGCCTCGACGCCACGGCGGACGGCGTCATCAACGGCGCGGAGGCCGGCGCGGTCGGCTTCACGGTGGCGGGGCTCGATCCCGGCACCACCGGCACGGTCACGTTCACGGACGGCATCCGCCAGACGAGCGAGACCGTGGGCGCAGACGGCACCTACACGGTCGATCTCAGCGGCTTCAGCGGGACGGTGAACGCGACGCTCGGCCTGAGCGACGCCGCGGGCAACGTGGGCACCGTCCCGGGCGGATCGCTCACCGTCGCGACCGGCCTGCCCGGCGCGCCGGTCATCGCGGCCCTGGCGGAGGATACCGGCCTGCCGGGCGACGGGCTCACGTCCGACACGACGCCGACGCTCTCCGGCGGGGCCGATCCCGGCACCACGATCCGCGTCACGGTCGGCACGCCGGCCGGCCCGGTGACGGTGGAGGCGCAGGCCGACGCGGGCGGTGCCTGGACGGCGACCCTCCCGGCGCTGGCGGACGGGGCCTACGCGGCGACGGCGGTGGCGATCGACGCCGCCGGCAATGCCGGCCCGGCGAGCGATCCCTTCCCGATCCGCATCGACGCGACGGTGCCGGCCGGCACGGCCGTGGCCGACGCCGCGGGCGGCCCGGCGGCGCAGAGCTTCACGGTCGCCGTGAGCTTCCCCGAGGGCGTCTCGGGTGTCGGCGTCGAGGATTTCGTGCTCACCGGCACGAACGGGGCCGCGGGCACGATCTCCGCGGTCACGGGCTCGGGCGGCAGCTACACGGTCACCGTGACAGGGGTCACCGGGACCGGCACCCTGAGCCTCGGGCTCGCGCAGGGCTCTGACATCGCGGACGCGGCGGGCAATCTCGCGAGCCTGGTCCCGGCCACGCGTCCGGTGGCGGTCGGCCCGAGCGCCGCGCCGCCGACCATCACGGGCTTCACCGACGATACCGGCGTGCCCGGTGACGGCATCACCCGCGACGCGACACCGACGCTCACCGGCACGGGCATCCCGAACGGGACCGTCGAGGTGCGCTACGACGGCGCCCCGGGGGCGCCCGCGCTCACCGGCAACGTCGCACCGGACGGCACCTGGAGCCTCGCCGTGCCGACGCTGGCCGACGGAACCTACGTCTTCTCGGTGACGACCCGGAGCGCCGACGGCGCGCTCGCGAGCGCCACGGCGGACGCCCTGCGGCTGACGATCGACACGGTGGCCGACAGCCTGCCGGCGGTCGCGCTCAGCCTCGACGGGACGGCGGACGGCGTGCTCGATCCGGACGAGGCCGCGGCGGCGACCTTCACCCTGACGGGGCTCGACGCGGACGCGGCGGCCGTCGTCACCTTCACGGACGGCACCCGCACCGTCACCGCGAACGTCGCCGCGGACGGCGCCTACACGGCCGACCTGTCGACGCTCAGCGGCACGGTGACCGCCTCGGTCACTGTTTCCGACGTCGCTGGCAACATCGCCTCGGCCAACGGCAATGCGGTGGTCGTCGGCGCCCAGCCGGGCGGCGGAGGCGGCAACGGTGGCGGAGGAGATGGTGGCAGCGCAGGCGGTGACGGTGGCGGGGTCGTCACGCCGCCCCCCGCACCGGCGACGCCGGTGATCGCCGGCATTCAGGACGATACCGGAACCCCGGGCGACGGCGTCACCGCCGACGCGACGCCCACGGTCTTCGGCACCGGCACGCCCGGCTCCTCCGTGACGATCGCCTTCACCGATGCCGGCAATCCGCGCTCGGTCACCGGCACGGTCGGCGCCGACGGGTCCTGGCAGGTCGCCCTGCCGGCGCTGGCGGATGGGACCTACAGCCTCGTCGCCACGACGGCCGACGGCGCGGGGACGGCCTCGGCCCCCTCGCAGGCGCTGCCGATCACCATCGACACGGTGGTGCCGACGGCTCCCGTCCTGGAGGGCGCCGTGGGCCAGACCGGCGGCAGCGTCGCCGACCCGACGCCGGCGCTCACCGGCACGGCCGAGCCCGGTACGACGGTCGAGGTCGTCATCGACACGCCGACCACGCCGGTCGTCGTCACCGGCGTCGTCGGCTCGGACGGCCGCTGGACCGTCGAGGCTCCGACGCTCGCCGACGGCAGCTACGGCGTCACCGTGACGGCCGTCGACACGGCCGGCAACCGCGGTCCGGCCGCCGGACCGGTCACGCTGGTGATCGATACGACCCCGGGCGACGGAACGGGCGGCGGGACAGGCGACGGCGGCGTGACGCCGCCCGGCTCCGGCCTCGGCGAAGAGGGCGGCCCGGCCCTCGTTGCGGACCTCAACCAGACGGTGACGCACGCGCCCGCCATCACGGGCAACCTGCTGGCGAACGATGCGGGCGGCGGCCTGCAGGTAACGGCGGTGCGGTTCTCCGACGGGCTCACGGTCGCGGTGCCCAGCGAGGGCGCGGCCCGGGTGGTGACGGATTTCGGCACCCTGACGGTGTCGGCGGACGGCAGCTACAGCTACCAGGCTATCGGAGCCAACAACCTGCCGGTCGGCTTCGGCGACCGCCAGCACTTCACCTACACGGCGGCGGATGCCGCGGGTCGCACCGCCGAGTCCACCCTCGACATCCAGCTCGACGGCGTGCGCCCGCAGGCGAGCGCCAGCTTCGACTTCTCCTTCACGCAGGCGAAGGTGGGGCTCGCGGGCGAGGCCCTGGTCCTCGTCGGACCGGACGGCGTCGTCACCGACGTCAGCGGCATCGACACGCTGAACTTCACCGACGGGCAGATCCAGAACAACGACGGCAACCGCCTCGTCGATGACATCTATTACTACGCGAAGAACCTCGACGTCTGGCAGGCGCATGTCGATGCCGACCTGCACTACGCGGTCTTCGGCTGGCACGAGGGGCGCGACCCGAACGCCTACTTCCGGACCGGCCAGTACCTCGCCGAGAACCCGGACGTCGCCGCCGCCGGCGTCAACCCGCTCGAACACTACCTGCAATCCGGCGAGCGGGAGGGGCGCAGCCCCGGCGCGGACTTCTCGGCCGAGGCCTATCTGCACTCGAACCCGGACGTGGCGGCTTCAGGCTCCGGGGCGCTCGCCCACTACCTGAACTTCGGCCGGGCCGAGGGCCGCACCGTCTACGCCGGGGAGAGCGACGGGCCCAACCCGGCGATCGGCGGGTTCGACGCGAGCTTCTACCTCGCACAGAACCGGGACGTCGCGGCCTCGGTCCCGGCGGGCGTGACCCCGGAGAGCTACGCCCTCCAGCACTACCTGAACTACGGGGCGGCGGAGGCGCGGAATCCGAACGCGCTCTTCGACACGGCCTTCTACCTCCAGCAGAACCCGGACGTCGCCGCGACCGGCGAAAACCCGCTGCTCCACTACCAGGAGGTGGGATGGCACGAGGGCCGCAACCCGAGCGCCGCGTTCGACACCGATGCCTACCTGGCGCGCAACCCCGACGTGGCGGCGGCCGGCATCGATCCGCTCGCCCACTACATCCAGTACGGGCTGCAGGAGGGCCGCGCGCTGGCCTGAGGCGGGCGCGCCCGGTCGCCGGGCGCGCCCCCCACTCGGCATCGGTGACGCTCGACACCGGTGCATCCTTCGCCGGACGCGGCGCGGGCCCCCTCTCCCGCAGGGGCGCGGGGACCCCGCGCGGCTCGGATGCCGCGTCCGAAGCCATCGACCACCTCCCATCCCCTCAGCGTTCGAGAGTGTACCGTGATCGCCAAACAGGGACGTGCCGAACTCGCGGCGGCGCTGGCACCGTGCCGGACCGCCTTCCTGGGGACCGCCCTGATGAGCGGGCTCGTCAACCTGCTCTATCTCACCGGCTCGTTCTTCATGCTGGAGGTTTACGACCGGGTCATCCCGAGCCGCTCGATACCGACGCTCGTCGGCCTGATGGTGCTGGCCCTCGTTCTCTACGGCTTCCAGGGCGCGCTCGAGACGCTGCGCGCCCGCGTGCTCGCCCGGGTCGGGGCAAGCCTCGACGAGGCGCTCTCGGCCCGGGTCTTCGACCTCGTCGTGCGCGCACCCCTGAAGGGCGCCCCCCCGGGCGACGGCCTGCTTCCCCTGCGCGACCTCGATCAGGTCCGTGCCTTCCTGGCGGGCGCCGGCCCCGGCGCCCTCTTCGACCTGCCCTGGATCCCGATCTATCTCGCGGTCTGCGTTCTGTTTCACCCGCTGATCGGGCTGGCGGCTCTCGGCGGCGCCTGCGTGCTCGCGCTGATCACCTTCACCACCGAGCGCACCACTCGGGAGCCGGCGCAGGCCGCGACTGGGCACGGCCTGCGCCGCAACGGGCTCGCCGAGGCCGGACGGCGCAACGCCGAGGTGCTGGCAGCCCTCGGCATGCAGAGCCGGCTCTCCGCCCGCTGGGCCGTGGCCAACCGCGCGTACATGGACGCGCAGGCCCGCGTGGCCGACGTCGCGGGCGGCCTCGGCGCCGTCTCGAAGGTCTTCCGCATGGCCCTGCAATCGGGCGTGCTGGCGCTGGGCGCCTGGCTCGTCATCCGGGGCGAGGCGAGCTCCGGCGTGATCATCGCCGCCTCCATCCTGGTCTCGCGGGCTCTCGCGCCGGCCGAGCTCGCCATCGCCAACTGGAAGGGCTTCGTCCAGGCCCGTCAGGCCTGGGGCCGTCTCGCCGAGCTGTTCGCCCGCATCCCGGCCTCAGGGCAGCCCCACGCCCTGCCGGCGCCGGCCCGGGAACTCGCGGTCGAGGGCATCAGCGTCGCCCCGCCCGGCACGATGCGGCTCGTGGTGCAGGATCTCGGCTTCGTGCTGAAGGCCGGCCAGGCGCTGGGGGTGATCGGCCCCTCGGCCTCGGGCAAGTCCTCGCTCGTGCGCGCCCTCGTGGGGGTCTGGCCACCGGGGCGCGGGAAGGTCCGCCTCGACGGGGCGGCCCTCGACCAGTGGTCGAGCGCGGACCTCGGACGCCATCTCGGCTACCTGCCGCAGGAAGCCGAGCTGTTCGCCGGCACGATCGCGGACAATATCGGTCGCTTCGAGCCGGAGCCCGATCCCGCGGCGGTGATCGCGGCCGCGGAGGCGGCGGGCGCACACGAGCTGATCCTGCGCTTGCCCGAGGGCTACGACACCCGGATCGGGGAAGGCGGCGCGGGCCTGTCCGCCGGCCAGCGCCAGCGGATCGGCCTCGCCCGCGCGCTCTACGGCAACCCGTTCCTCGTCGTGCTGGACGAGCCCAACGCCAACCTCGACAACGAGGGCGAGGCGGCGCTGACCGAGGCGATCCTGGGCGTGCGCCGCCGGGGCGGCATCTGCGTGGTGGTGGCCCATCGCCCGAGCGCGCTCGCCGCCGTCGACCTCGTGCTGATGATGGCCGAAGGTCGCGCTCAGGCCTTCGGCCCGAAGGACGAGGTCTTCCGACGCGTACTGCGCCCGGCGCCCGCCCCGCCGCCGACCATCGTGCCCGAGCCCGAATCCAATCCCATTCCGGCCCCCGCGCCGGTCCCTGTCCTGCAGGAGAGCGCCTGATGGCCGCGAGTCTCAACCCGGCCGGCCCGGCCACCCTCCTGCTCGATCCGACCGCCCGTCCCGGACCGCCGCGCCCGCGCGCCCAGGCCGCGATCCGCCGCCACCTCGCACAGGCGCTCGGGCTGTCGAGCGCGCTCGTCCTCGGGGTCGGCTCCTGGGCGGTGCTGACCCAGATCGCCGGCGCGGTGATCGCGCCCGGCCAGCTCGTGGTCGAGTCCGAGGTGAAGAAGGTCCAGCACCCGACCGGCGGCGTCGTCGGCGAGCTGCGGGTGCGAGAAGGCGCGCGCGTCCAAGCCGGCGAGGTGCTGGTGCGCCTCGACGAGACCCAGACGCGGGCGGGCCTCGACATCGTGCTGAAGGCGCTCGACGAGCTCGCCGCGCGCCAGGCCCGCGACGAGGCAGAGCGGGATGGAGCGGCGGCGATCGCCTTCCCGGAGGATCTCTCCGCCCGCGCCGGCTACGACCGCACGGTCGCCAACCTGCTGGAGGGCGAGCGGCGGCTTTTCGCCGCCCGGCTCAGCGGGCGCGAGGGCCAGAAAGCCCAGCTCCGCGAGCGCGTCGCCCAGCTGCGACAGGAGATCACCGGGCTGACCGAGCAGGCTGGCGCCAAGACGCGCGAGATCGCGCTGATCGGCACGGAGCTCAAGGGCGTGCGCGAACTCTACGAGAAGAACCTCGTGCCCTACGCGCGGGTGACCGCGCTGGAACGCGACGCTGCGAGGCTTGAGGGCGAGCGCGGCCAGCTCACGGCCTCGACCGCGGCGGCCCGTGGCAAGATCACCGAGACGCAGCTGCAGATCCTACAAGTCGACGGCGATATGCGGACCGAAGTCGGCAAGGACCTCTCGGAGATCCGGGCCAAGCGGTCGGAGCTCGTCGAGAAGCGGGTGGCGGCCGAGGACCAACTGAAGCGTGTGGACCTGCGCGCGCCGCAGGACGGGGTGGTGCACCAAATGACCGTGCATACGGTCGGCGGCCTCGTGATACCGTCCGAGCCCGCTATGCTGATCGTGCCCTCCTCCGACCAGCTCGCCGTCGAGGTCCGGATCCAGCCGCAGGACATCGACAGCGTCCAGCTCGATCAGCGAGCGGTGCTGCGCTTTTCTGCCTTCAATCAGCGCACAACACCTGAGATCGACGGTCAGGTGACCCGCGTCTCGGCCGACGTGAGCCAGGATCCCAAGACCGGACTGAGCTACTACACGGTTCGCATCGGCGTCGCGGAGGCCGAGCGGGCGCGTCTCGGCAGCCTGAGGCTAGTACCGGGCATGCCCGTCGAGGCTTTCCTGCAGATCGGTGAGCGCTCAGTGCTCAGCTACCTCACCAAGCCGCTCACCGATCAGATCGCCAAGGCGTGGCGGGAACGGTAGAGTCCCGATCCTTCTTGATCCCAGGCCGCCGCTGCAGAGACCACCCAGGATTGGTGCGCAACCAAACAAGACTAGGGCGAACTCTTGACTCCTTGCAGATGTTAGGGTCGCCTTTTCCGAAGGTCCGGATGAAGTGGATGAGCAGCCATCGGCGAAAAGGTGCAACGGACCTGACCGCCGTTGATCGCAGACGCATCCCATCTTGGTGTTACGGGAGCGGAGGCGCCAGCCGTTGGGCACCAGAAGCGGCTGTTATAGCCTCAGCCTATCGCGAAGAGGTGGGGCGTACATTGGTGCGCTGAGCTCCGGACAAGCCCACACGTGCCATCGACGTGGTGCTCAATCGCAGTCAGGACGTTATTCAACGAAGCATGGAAGGCAGGAATGCCATCGAGACGGCATCCACGCTCCGGTAGAATCACAAAGGACTCGTTCGGCCAAGCTGACTCTAGGATCAGGCCGAGATGGTGGCCAGAGCAATCGTATAGGGTCCACTCAGTGCCGTCTGCTTCGATCGGGTTGGCGATGACGTCCATGGCTCACTTCCGAATCGACGAAGATACAGTGCTTTCGGCCGCACCGGCGAGCATGTCTAGCGTTTCAGACTGCTTGGCTCAGGCCCTGAGCGGTAGGCGTAGCCACGTTCAGACAAGCAGCGTAATCAACCCATGGCAGATTGCTGCGATGAGGCCCGCCGCGGGAAGTGTCACCACCCAGGCGATCACGATGTTGCCGGCCACGCCCCAGCGCACCGCCGAGGTCCGTCGGGCGGCGCCAACGCCGACGATCGCGCCCGTGATGGTGTGCGTGGTCGAGACCGGCACGCCGAGCCATGTCGCCAGAAACAGCGTCATCGCGCCCCCGGTCTCGGCGCAGAAGCCCTGCATCGGGTTCAACCGGGTAATCTTCGAGCCCATCGTGTGCACGATGCGCCAGCCGCCGAACAAGGTCCCGAGCGCCATCGCTGATTGGCAGGCCAGCACCACCCAGAGCGGCACGTGGAACGTGCCGCCCAGATGGCCCTGCGAGTAGAGCAGCACCGCGATGATCCCCATGGTCTTCTGAGCGTCGTTGCCCCCGTGCCCGAGGGAGTAGAGCGAGGCCGAGACGAATTGCAGGACCCGGAAGCTTCTATCGACCGCGAAGGGCGTCGCCCGTCGGCAACTCCAGGACACGATGAGGACGAGCAGGAGCGCCAGCAGAAAGCCGAGGAGCGGGGAGAGCACGATGGCGGCGACCGTCTTCAGCAGGCCGGCCCAGACCACCACGTCGAGGCCCGCCTTCGCCATGCCGGCCCCGACGAGGCCCCCGACCAGCGCGTGTGAGCTGCTCGACGGGATTCCGAGCACCCAGGTGGCGATGTTCCACGCGATGGCGCCCACCAGCGCGCTCAGGATCACCCGCGGATCGATGATGCCCGCATCGACGATGCCGGTGCCGAGCGTCTGCGCGACGTGAAGGCCGAAGAACAGGAACGCGATGAAGTTGAAGAAGGCGGCCCACAGAACCGCGTATTGCGGCCGCAGCACACGGGTCGACACGATGGTGGCAATGGAGTTCGCCGCATCGTGCAGACCGTTGAGGAAGTCGAAGAACAGCGCGACCGCGATGAGGCCGGCCAGAGCGGGGAGCGCGAGCGAGACGGCGTCCATGCAGATCACACGTTCTCGATCACGATGCCGCTGATCTCGTTGGCGACGTCCTCGAAGCGATCGACGACGTCCTCCAAGTGCCCGTAGATCTCGGCGCCGATGATGTAGGCCATGGTGTCGCCGTCGCCGCCGTCCTTGCGGTGCGCCTGGTAGAGGGCCTTCAGGCCACGCTCCTGAAGCGCGTCAGAGCGGCCCTCGACGCGGGTGATCGCCTCCGTCAGCGCGCTGATGCGGGAGGCATGAGTTCCAACCGCGTTGAGAAGCGGTACCGCCTCGGCGGTGAGCCGGGCGGCCTCGAGCACGGTCTCGCCCATCTCCCGCATCAGCGGATCGAAGCTGCGCACCTCGTAGAGCGCGATGGTCTTCACGGTCTTGTTCATCTGGTCGATGGCGTCGTCCATCGACTGGATCAGGTCCTTGATGTCGCCGCGGTCGAACGGCGTGATGAAGCTGCGTCGCACGGCGAGCAGCACCTCGGCGGTGATCGCGTCCGCCTCCTGCTCCCGGTCGACGATGATCTGGCAGTAGCGCGGGACGTCCTCGCCGCCCTTCAGAACCCCCTGAAGCGCCTCGGCTCCGGCGATCAGGGTCTTGGAGTGGCGGGCGAAGAGGTCGAAAAAGCGGTCCTCGCGCGGCATCAGCGCCCGAAACCAACCCAGCATTCAGCTCCCCCTTCGCTCGTTTGTTCGGATCGCGACACTCAGATGAGGCGTATCTCGCTGGGCTTCAGATCTAGGCGACGGACCAGATCCCGCGAGAGGGAACCTGTGATCTCAACCTGCATGCCGTCGATCGCCAGGGCCCGCATCCGATCCAGCGCGTCGGTCTCGGAATGGGCGATGACGGCATAGACCCGCACGGCCTCGCGCTTCTGCCGCACCGCGACGAGAAACGCCGTGCCCTTTTTCCGCTTCATGCCCGAGAGGCCGAACTGCGATGACGAGCCTCCGATCCTGTGCGGTCAGTCCTTATCCGGCTTCTCCTTCGTGATCGCTCCTGTTTCGAGACCGGCGTGAAACTCCATCGTCACGCCGTTCCTGACCCACTCACCCTTCCAGCGGCCGTCGTCGGCCTCGATGCGGTGATGCGGGTATGACCTGCTTCCCTGAGCCTCTGCTTGACTTGATCGACGGGTATCCAGTCCGCCTCCGACAGTTCGGCGAGCGCCGGGCTGGCGCCACCCGGCGCCGGCGCGAAGGCCGCTGTCCATTTCATTAGCCGTCTCCCTATCCCTCGTGGCGAACAACGGGTGACGCGGAGAGCGGTTGCGCGCGGCTCGGCACGCCATCGGCCGGACCCTGCCCCGGGCAGCCTGATCGTGCCGAGGGTAGGACACAGGTCGCTGCCCGCGGCGCCGTCGACGCTGCACGAAGACCCCGCGCGGGCAGGACGCCGAACCCGTGCGATGGCTGCGCGTACCGAGCGGCTCGGTACGCGCAGCCGATCGTCAGGCGTGTCGCTTGGCGGCAGCGCCGTCGTGCCTCAAGGTCAGAGCCAGGAAGACGATCGCGAGAACGCAGGCGGACAGCAGGAGGACGAAGCAGCCGTTCCAGCCATAATGGTCCGTCGTGTAGCCGACCAGCGCACTGGCCGCCACAGAGCCGCCCAGGTAGCCGAACAGCCCCGTGAACCCGGCCGCCGTTCCGGCGGCCTTCTTGGGCACCAGTTCCAGGGCCTGCAGGCCGATCAGCATCACCGGACCGTAGATCAGGAAGCCGATGCAGATCAGCGCCGCGAGGTCGATGCCCGGATTGCCTTCGGGGTTGAGCCAGTAGACCAGCGTCGCGATCAGGACGCCGACCATGAACACGACGCCGGTGGCGCCGCGGTTGCCGCGAAACAGCTTGTCGGACAACCAGCCGCAGAGAAGGGTGCCCGGGATGCCGGCCCACTCGTACAGGAAATAGGCCCAGGAGGTCTTGTCGACAGAGAAGTGCTTGGCCTCCTTCAGGTAGGTGGGAGCCCAGTCCAGCACGCCGTAGCGCAGCAGGTAGACGAACACGTTGGCGAAGGCGATGTACCAGAGCAGCCGGTTCTTCAGCACGTGCTCGACGAAAATCTCCCGCGTCGAGAACTCGCGCTCGTGGTTCGCGTCGTACCCTTCCGGATAATCCTGCTTCCAGGTCTCGACCGAGGGCAGGCCGCAGGATTGCGGCGTGTCCCGCATGGTCAGGAAGGCGAAGACCGCCACGCCGAGGGCCACCGTCGCGGGAACGTAGAAGGCCGCGTGCCAGTCGTTGAACCACGCGAGACCGAGCAGGAACAACGGACCGATCAGGCCGCCCCCGACGTTGTGCGCCACGTTCCAGACCGAGACGACGCCGCCACGCTCCTTCTGCGACCACCAGTGCACCATCGTGCGCCCGCTCGGCGGCCAGCCCATCCCCTGGAACCAGCCGTTGAGGAAGAGCAGCACGAACATGATGCTCACGCTGGAGGTCGCCCAGGGCGCGAAGCCGAACAGGAACATCACCAGCGCCGAGAGCACGAGGCCGATGGGCAGGAAGTAGCGGGAATCGGATCGGTCCGAGACCAGGCCCATGAGGAACTTGGACAGGCCGTAGGCGATGGCCACGGCCGATAGGGCGGTGCCGAGCTCGCCGCGGCTGTAGCCCTGCTCGACGAGATAGGGCATGGCCAGAGAGAAGTTCTTGCGCAGCAGGTAGTAGCCCGCATAGCCCAGGAAGATGCCCGCGAAGATCTGCCACCGCAGCCGGCGGTAGGTCGGATCGATGCGGTCCGGCGGGATCAGCGGCCGGTGCGCGGCGGGCGCGAGGAAGCCGATCATCGTGCGCCCCCGTGTGCGAGGCCGTGACCGGCCCCGGGCGGCAGGGTCGCGGAATGGGGCCGGTGGCTGCCCTCGGGGCCGCCCTCGGCGGCCAGCCTCGCCGCGCAGCGGCGACCGGTACCCGGCCCCCCCGGCAGGCACGCGATCAGCAGGTCAGGCCTCGCCCTGCGCCGCCACCGCGCGGCATCGTCTCGTCGCAACATCGTTTCCCCCTTCGGGTTTGGCGTGTCTCCGGCCGAGGCCGGGCCGCCGTCTTCGAGTCCTGTCGCAGGCTCGTGCCTCGGAGCCACCTCAGCCGGCAGCCGTCGCGGGACCGGTCGCGGCGTCGTCGAGCGAGCCCGTCAGGGTGGCCATCGTCGTCCGCAACGCCGCGACCTCGTCGGCCGAGAAGGCGAGGCCGAGCTTCGACCGGCGCCAGAGCACGTCCTCGACGGTGCGCGCCCATTCCCGCTCGACCATCCAGCGCAGCTCGCCCGCGTGAAGCCCGTGGCCGAGGTCGGGCCCGAGATCCGCGGCGATGCGCAACGCATCGGTCCCGTAGGCCGCCACCAGGCGCTCGACCGTGGAGGCCGCGAGCCGGGGTGCCGCGCGCGCGAGGGCGGCTTCCAGTTCGGCGACCCCGTCCACCGGGAAGTCGCCGCCGGGAAGCGGACTGGTCCCTGTCCAGGAGCGCCCCCGTGCCCCGAGCTGGCGGCCGATCTCCGCGAGGGCGTCCTCGGCGAGCTTGCGGTAGGTCGTGATCTTGCCGCCGAAGATGTTGAGCAGAGCCGCCTCGCCGGGCCCGCCCTCCGTCTTGAGAACGTAGTCGCGCGTCGCCTCCTGCGCCGTGGAGGCGTTGTCGTCGAAGAGCGGGCGCACGCCCGAGAAGGACCAGACGATGTCCGCGCGGCGCAGCGGCTCGGCGAAGTACTCGCTGGCCGCGCGCAGGAGATAGTCGGTCTCCTCCTCGGTGATCGCCGCATCCGCCGGATCGCCGGAGAAGTCGCGATCGGTGGTGCCCACGAGCGTGGTGCCGTTCGCGTACGGGATGGCGAAGATGATGCGGCCGTCCGCGTTCTGGAAGATGAAGGCCCGGTCGTGCTCGTAGAGCCGGCGCACCACGATGTGCGAGCCCTGGACGAGGCGCACGTGCCGGGCCTCGCTCCGTCCGAGGGGCCCCTGGATCACCCGGTCGACCCAGGGGCCGGCCGCGTTGACGAGGAAGCGCGCGGCGATCTCCTCCTCCCGGCCGGACCGGAGGTCGCGCCGGACGATGCGCCACATGCTGCCCACCCGGCGGGCCGAGACGACGCGGCTGCGCACCGCGATCTCGGCGCCCCGCACCTCGGCGTCACGCGCGTTGAGAACGACGAGGCGCGTATCGTCCACACGCGCGTCGGAATACTCGAAGCCCCGCCGGAACGCCGCCTTAAGGGGAGCGCCGAGGGGGCCGGTGAGGTCTACCGGGCGCGTGGCGGGCAGCCGCTTGCGGCCGCCGAGATGGTCGTAGAGGAACAGGCCGGCGCGCAGCAGCCAGGCCGGGCGCAGACCCGCGTGCAGCGGCAGCACGAAGCGCAGGGGACGCACGATGTGGGGTGCGATGCTCCAGAGCACCTCGCGCTCCGCCAGCGCCTCGCGCACGAGGCGGAACTCGTAGTGCTCGAGGTAGCGCAGGCCGCCGTGGATCAGCTTCGTCGACCAGGACGAGGTCCCGCTGCCGAGGTCGTTCTGCTCTGTAAGCGCGACCGAGTAGCCGCGCCCCGCCGCGTCGCGGGCGATGCCGCAGCCGTTGATCCCACCACCGATGACGGCGACGTCGAAGGTTCGCATGGGCCTCCCCGTTTTCGGGCTGCGACGTTGGAAGGCAGCTGCGAAAGCCGGAGGATTAAATTCGAAGCCAAACGAAAGTCAACCGAAAGTCGATGGTCAACGTCCCGTTTCAACGAGGCGCACCCCGGACGCGCGGCAGAGATCGCGCAGGGCCTCGCTTTGACAGCGATCCGTCACGAAGGTGCCGATCTGGCCGAGATGGGCGAGGCGCACGGGCGCGCTGCGCTCGAACTTGGTCGCATCCGCGACGAGCATGACGTGGCGCGCGTTGGCGATAATCGCCTGCGCCACTCGGACCTCCCGATAGTCGAAATCGAGGAGCGACCCGTCTTCGTCGATGGCCGAGGCGCCGATGACCGCGAAATCCACCTTGAATTGGCGGATGAAGTCGACGGCCGCCTCCCCGACGATTCCTCCATCCGAGCGCCGGATGAGACCGCCCGCCACGACGCACTCGATCTCCGGGCTCGCGCGCAGGGCGTGAGCGACGTTGAGATTGTTGGTGATCACCATCAGACCGGAATGGCTGAGCAGGGCACTGGCGACCGCCTCGGTCGTGGTGCCGATGTTGATGAACAGCGAGGAGCGGTCCGGGATCAAGTCGGCTGCGGCGCGGGCGATCGCGGCCTTCTCGGGGGCCGCCAGCGCGTGGCGCGCCTCGTAGCCGAGGTTCTCGGCTCCCGCCCCGAGCACCGCGCCGCCGTGGATGCGCGAGAGGAGACGCGCATCGCACAAGTCGTTGAGATCCTTGCGGATGGTCTGGACGCTGACCGCGAAGTGTCCGGACAAGGCCTCGACGAGCACACGGCCATCGCTGCGGGCGATGGTCATGATCGCATTCTGACGCTCCGAGAGCATGCTGTCCGGCCTCCAGGGACGTGAGCGAAAGCTGTCGAGGCGCGAGCGAGCAGGATCTGCCAGCATGCGAAAGCTCGTTCGCGCTGAACCGAACGCTAGCGCATTCCACCCGGCGACGGAATGTCCGTCCTACCGCCCCCGGCGATCGTCAGGCCCCGCTCGCGCTCGTGGCGACGAGCCAGTCGATGAACGCGGTGAGCGTCGGTGTCTTGTCCGCGTCGTTCGGCACCAGAGCCACGTAGCCGGGGCGGGGCACGACAATCTCGGGAAAGGGCGCAACGAGACGGCCCGCCGCGAGATCACCGGACAGCACGGGCAGCGGACCAACGCCGTAGCCGAGCCCGTCCGCCGTCGCCTGCAGCGCGACGAAGTAATGATCGAACGTCCGTCGGGGGCCCAGTTCCAGGGGCAGGCCGGCGGCGGCGAGCCAGTCGCCCCAGTCGCCTGGGCGGGTCTCGCTCGTCAGCAAAGTGCCGCCCGCGAGGTCCGACGGTGCGCGCAGGGGGCGGGCGGCAAGCAGGGACGGGCTCGCCACCAGCGTGTTGGCCTCCGCCAGGAAGGGGACGGCGCGGTAGGCCCCCCAGGGATGGTGGGCGCCCGCGCCGAGCCGTGGCTCGCGCCGGACTGCGAGGTCGAAGCCGCCCCGCAGAGCGTTGTGCAGAGTGGTCGTCGTCGTGACGACCACTTCCGCCTCCGGCCGTGCCGCGTGGAAGCGATCCAGACGGGGAATCAGCCAGCGCATCGCGAAGGTCGTGGGTGTGCTCACCCGCAGGGTCCGCGGCGCGAGAGGCCGGCCGCAGATCTCGGCCGCGGCATCGAGCCGGTCGAAGGTGAGGCTGACGGCCTCCGCGAAGGCCCGTGCCGCCGGCGTAGGCACTACGTTCCGTCCGACCCGCACGAAGAGGCGCTGGCCGAACCACGCCTCCAGCGCGGCGACCTGCCGGCTGACGGCCCCGTGGGTCAGCCCGAGCTCGGCCGCCGCTGCGGCGTGGCTGCCGGCACGGGCGGCGACCTCGAAGACGCGCAGAGCGTGAAGGGGCGGAAGGCGACGCATCGGATCCCGGGGCCGGCACCCGTGAGCTTAGCGCACGGATACCGTGAGGCAAACGTGGCTCATCGCCGGAAGCTCACGGATGTAGCGCTCACGACGGCGGCCGCAGGCCGCACCGCACGCCGGACAGGGGGCGCTTCATGCCGACGACGACCGCCGAGGGAACGGAGGCGCGGGCCGCGGGCCCGCCCTGTCCGGAGGCCGGTGCCGCACCGCGGCCCGCGAGGACGCTGGCCGCCGCCGGCATCAATCACGCGCTGCACGACGGCTATACGGACCTGATCTACGTGCTGCTGCCGGTCTGGCAGGCGGAGTTCGGCCTGGGCTACGTCGCCCTCGCGCTGGTGCGCGCGCTCTATGTCGGCGCCCTGGCCGGCCTGCAGATGCCCGCGACCGCGCTCGCCCGCGCACTCGGCGCCCGCAGCGTTCTGGTGCTCGGCACGCTGCTCAGCGCGGGCGGCTACGCGCTCGCCGGGGCCTCGGGCGGCGTGGTCGGGCTTTGCGGGGCCCTCGCGCTCGCCGGAGCGGGCAGCAGCACCCAGCACCCGCTCGCCTCCGCGGTGATCGCGCGGGCCTACGGGCGCGGCGCGCGCGGCCCACTCGGCACCTACAACTTCGCCGGCGATCTCGGGAAGGCGGCGCTGCCGCCGCTCGTCGGCCTGCTGCTCGCCGGGCTCGACTGGCGCTCCGTGCTCTGGCTCGTCGCCGGTCTCGGTCTGGCCGTCGCGGTCGGGGTCGCCGGCCTGCTGCCGCGCGAGCCCTGCGCGCGCGGCGCGGCGGGGGAGCGCGCGCGGCCGGCTCCGCACGATGTGGCGCAAGGGGCCGACCCGCCGCCGCAGCGGGCCGCCTTCGGGCTCCTCGTCGCGATCGGCATGCTCGACAACGCCGCGCGCCCGGCCTTTCTCGTCTACCTGCCGTTCCTGCTGCAGGAGAAGGGCGCGGCGCTCTCCGCGGTGGGCATGGCCTTCGCGCTCGTCGCCGTCGGCGGTGCCCTCGGCAAGGCGGCGTTCGGCCGGCTCGGGGAGCGCTTCGGGGTGACGCGCAGCGTGCTCCTCACGGAGGTCGGCACGGCCGTGGCGATCCTGGCGATGATCATCCTTCCGCTGGCGCCCGCCCTCGTCGTGCTGCCGGGGCTCGGCCTGATGCTGAACGGCACATCCTCGGTGCTGTACGGCACGGTCCCGGATCTGGCGCCGGGCGGACGCGTCGAGCGGGCCTTCGCGATCTTCTACACCTGCACCCTCGGCGGCTCCGCGCTGGCCGCTCCCCTGCTCTACGGCCCGCTCGGCGACGCGGTTGGGCCGAGCTGGGCGGCGGTCGCTGCCGCAGCGATGGCCCTCGCCGTCGTCCCGCTCATGCTCGCCCTGGCACCGCATCTCGCCGTGCCGAGGCGCCCGTGACGCACGAGAGGAGCGACCGCGCATGAGTCCGCTCGTCCTCGCCTGCGTCATGGCCGCAGCGTTCCTGCACGCCGGCTGGAACGCGGTGCTGCGCGGCGGCAGAGACCGCCTCTGGTCGATGACGCTGATGATGATCGCCGTCGCCTGCGTTTCGGCGGCGACGATGGTGTTCCTGCCCTGGCCGAACGCGGCGGGTTGGCCGTACGTGATCAGTTCCGCCCGCATCCATACGGCCGACAACCTGTCCCTCGTGTGGACCTATCGCTCTGGCGACCCCGGGCAGACCTATCCGATCGCGCGCGGCTCCTCGCCCGTCCCCGTGGCGCTGGGCGCGGCCTTGTTCGCGCAGGAAGCCCTCGGCGTCCTGCCGATCGTTGGCGTCGCGCTGGTCTCCGGCGGTATCCTCTCGCTCGCCCTGCAGGGGCGGCGGGTGCGCGCCGACTTCCTTCCCGCCGCGCTGCTCACCGGCCTTCAGATCGGGGCTTACACCGTGGTCAACGGGATCGGCGTGCGGCTGTCCGGGAACAGCCTGTCGCACGCGGCGAGCATGTTCCTGCTGTGGAGCCTGACCATGCCGCCCCTCTTCTTCGCATTGCGCGGCGCGCCGCCGGCTTACACCGTACACCTTGCCGATCTCCGCGGCCGTCGTGAGGAGCCCGCTCGCGGTCCAGAACCAGACCTCGCGCTCTAACCCGCCCGGCCTGTGCCGATGAATGCGCCCGAGCGTGAGACCGTCCCGCTCCGCGACAAAATCGTGGGGCGCGTCGTCGAAGGTCCGGCGCCAGGTGATCACGCCCGTGGACTTCCGATCGGCCATGGCGTGGCTACGGTTGTCCTGGATTGAAGGGCAACTCGCCCGGCGCGCTGATCCTGGGCTTCACCCTCTCCAATAGCCTTCTGAACTCAGGCCATGAGTTAGAGTCTTTCATCAGCAGGACGACGTCACCCAAGTGGTCTTTGAGCTTAGGGTGACCGAATTCGTCAGTAAGATGCTGGAAGTGCTTGTGCTTTCTGTGACCGTGCCCATCTGAAGGATTTCTTTTATTCAGCTCATCTAGCGCGCCTGGCACTAGTCGCGCATATACGATGTCATTCGTGTAAGTGCCAATGACCCCGGGCCTAGCAGCTTATGTTTGGCGGGCGGTCAGAGTTTTGTTCCGAGATGTTGTTTTTGTTGAGTTTTCTCACCTTGCAGGCTATGGATCGCACCGCCGATGTGGCGCTCGCTCCCGAGTCGGCCCATCAGTTCCGGTAACTGCGCCAAAAGCGCACAGACTAGCCTAATGGCGCTTCCATAAGGGTTTGGGTTTGCCCAAACGCCTTGCTGCACGATCGGTTGTCGGCGTGTCGTTTGCCGTGACACGGGTCCAGCGCTTTCGGATTCGTACCAGGGCGCTTTTCGTGCTGTCATGATGGTCCGCGGACATCGGCGCGGGATGGGGGAGGCCGGCTATCGCGCGCGGGTCACACCGCTGAAGGGTGGGCGCCCCTGGCCAGCCACGCTGCGACTTCGCCTTCGACACGGAACCACTCATCCCGGATGCGGTGATCAGCGAAGCGGCGGTGAAGGGCTCGCTCCTCCGCTCAAGATCCGGGTCGACTCGCGAACACCTCCAGATCCTCAGGGCATCCGATCTGAAGGCCGTCGCGTCGGTAGCCGACCGTGCCATCGGTCCAACCGATCTTGACCTTCTCACCATAGCCAATCGCGTAGATCGTGCCGTCTGACCTCTTGGGATTGGCCAGCATACCGCCGAGGCTTCCGCGCACCGAGTGGGCGTATGGCTGCGATCCGATCTCCGGAAGCCACGCACGCAGTTTCGCCTTGGCGACGGCTTCATGGTGCGTCTTCAGCGATGTGCGGTGCTCGACGCCGTGGACGTTCGCGCGTCCCCACCAGACCCGTCCACGCTTGTAGATGTTGGCCAAGCGAGCCTCCCGTGCTCGCTGCAGATTGCCTCGCCCGGGGTGTGCCGGGAAGCGTGCCGGCTCAAATCACCATCTGTTCCTGTGTGTCCGAGATGTCTCGGCCTCTAACCCGCTGATGCGCAGGGAAGAATTGGCTGGGGCGCCAGGATTCTCACCCAGCATGACCTCAACAGAAGGCATCAGCTAAGTTATTGCAGTTGCAGGCGCCTCAGCTTCGTGTGCACACGCAGTGGATACGATCCTGCGATCACTGCCAAGGGCGCCCTCTGACCATCCACAGGCGGCTGTAAGGCATCCCCCTCTCGCTCACTCAGGTCGCTCTGAAGCATGCCGAAGGTCCACAAGGCGCCATAAGCGGAAGTTTGCTGCCGGCCCGGAAGCGGACGTTCCGCCTCCGACCCTTCTGAGACGTTGGGAGCGTCCGCTTTCGGGCTACGTGGCCGAAGACATCAGCCGAGCGACCGCACCAACGATCTGCCGGAGCTGAAGCGGCTTCTCCAACCGTTCGACGCCCTCGAACTCCGCCGGAATGCCAGTCGAGGATACACCCCGGGAGCTCAGCTCGCCTTCAGCACCCGATCAGTCATTGCCTCGGAGAGGCCGAGATAGTTCACGGGATCGGTCAGGCGGCGAATCTCGGCCTCAGAGATGACATCCGTCACCTCCTTGCGGGCTAGGAGCATCTCGGCGAGCGACCGGTCGCCCATCTGTGGATCGTGGATGATGGCGTAGAGGACGTCGTGCGCCTTGTCCCGCCCGAGCTTCGGCGCCAGCCCCATCATGACCGCCTCCGAGACGATCATCCCCTTGGTAAGCCCGAGGTTCCTCTTCATCGCGTCCGGATGGACTTCGAGGCCCTCCAGCACGAAGACCGCCTGTTTCAGCGCGCCGCCCGTGAGGGTGAAGACCTCCGGCAGCACGATCCACTCGATTTCCCACGGGCCGGTAGACCGTTCGTGATCCTCGACCATCGCATCGAGGAGGGCTGCCGTACCCTGGCGCACGGTCGCGGCGCAGGCGTGGATGTAGCAGCAGGAGATCGGGTTACGCTTTTGCGGCATGGTGGAGGAGGAGCCGCGGTTGGTGACGTAGGGCTCGGCCGCCTCGTCCACCTCGGTCTGCATCATCAGCTTCAGGTCGGTGGCGAACTTCGCGAGGGTGCCGGTCAGCAGCCCGAGGTAACAGCCCGCCTCGGCCACGCGGTCGCGCTCCGTGTGCCACGCGATCTCCGGCTGCGCGAGGCCGAGCTCCTTGGCCAGCGCCTCCTGAACGGCAAAACCCTTGTCGCCGAGGGTCGCCAGGGTGCCGGCCGCGCCGCCGAACTCGAACACCTCGATCCGGGGGCGGATCTCGACTAGCCGTGTGCGGTGACGCTTCAGGGTGGCCAGAAGCCGAGCCATCTTGAAGCCGAAGGTGATCGGCACGGCCTGCTGCAGGTTCGAGCGGCCCGCCATCGGCGTCGAGCGATGGTCGCGCGCGAGCGTCTCGGTCGCCACGATGGCCCGGTCGAGATCCTCGGCGATCAGGTCGAAGCTCGCCTTGATCTGCAGGATCGTGGCCGAGTCTGTAATGTCTTGGGTGGTCGCGCCCCAGTGGCAGTACTTGCCTGCATCGCCCTGACAGAGATGAGCGATCTGATGCACGAGGCCCAGCACCGGGTAGCCGATGGTCAGCGTCTCCTCGGCGTAGCGGGCGAAGTCGATGTTCTCTACCTTGCAGACCCGCGTGATCTCGTTCGCTGCCGTCTGCGGGATCACGCCGACCTTCGCCTGCGCCCGCGCCAAGGCGGCCTCCCAGTCGAGGTACATCTGCGTCCGGTACTCGTCGGACCAGATCCGGCGCATCTCCGCCGACCCGAACAGATCGCGGAAGATCAGGCTGTCGATGGCGCTCGTCGGCATCCGATACATTCCTGGCACGGCGGAAGACATCGCGTTGGGCCCGGACGTCACAGGCGCGGATGGTGCCGCCGGTCCGGCCACCGCCTCACCGCCGACGGGAAGAACCGAGGCCGCGCCGAGCCCTACCTTCAGGATGTCACGCCGATCAAAAATCAAACTTAAGCTCCAATCTCGAGAAACTCGCCTCCTCGCGCGCGGACCAGCGGTTCCCCGCTGCCGTCATGCCCGCGCTGCCGCGGGCGTCGAGGGTTCACCCCGGCAAAGGCATCACCGTCCCCCTGCCCGACGACCCAGAAGGTTTACTTAGCGATCATCAGGGATACACCGCGGCAGCGGAACCCGCGGCGAACGCAGCCCAGGGTCCCGGCGGCGAGGTTGAGCACCCAAAGCAGGCCGTGCAGGATAGTATCAGGCGTCAGATTTGGACCCCTAGGCAGCGGCGCGCGTGGGGCGTAGCACCTTGGCATCGACATGAGCCTATGAGTACGTCGTGAAGGCAGTCTACATCGAGCGGTTCGGCGGACCGGATGCCCTCGTCTACGGAGATCGACCAGCGCCTAAGCCGGCAGACGACGAAGTCCTGATCAACGTCAAAGCGGCGAGCATAAACGCCGCCGATTGGAAGCAGCGGCGCGGCAGTTACCCAAACCTCGTATCTCCACACATCCTCGGTCGGGATATTTCAGGCACGATCGTGGCTGTAGGTGCCGGTGTTACAACTTACCGCTTGGGTGATGATGTCTTCGCTGTCACGATGCAGGGCGTGGAGGGCGGTTACGCAGAGCAGATCGCGCTGAAGGCGGGCATCGTGGGCCGTAAGCCTAACGGCGTCTCGCATGAGCAGGCGGCCGCGATGGCTCTCACCGGATTGACTGCCGTCAGCGCGATCGAAGAAACGTTGCAGCTGAAATCGGGCGAGACGATCCTGATCCAGGGTGGAGCGGGCGGCGTCGCGGGCGTCGCTATCCAGCTCGCCAAACATCGCGGGGCGCATGTCATCACCACGGCGAGCGCCGCCAATCATGCCTACGTGCGCTCCCTCGGTGCCGACGAGATCATAGACTACAACGAAGCGGACTTCGTCGAGGCAGCGAAAGGCTGCGATGCGGCGCTCGATACGGTGGGTGGTGAGACGGGCGAGCGAACTCTCCTAGTCCTGCGGCCGGGAGGGCGGGCCGCCTTCATCGGTGGCCCACCTCCTCCATCGGAGGTGGATGGCATTTTGGCTCTGAAGCCGCCGGTGAGACGATCCGCAGAAGGTATGAACCGGGTCGCCGATCTGATCGAAGCCGGGGCCATTCGCCCGCCAGAGATCCGCACCTTCGCGTTGTCGGAGGCTGCCGAAGCCCACCGGATCAGTGAGGCGCGTCACTTGCGTGGTAAGTTGGTGCTCAAAGTGCCTTGATGCCGATTCACCACAAGCACCGTGGCTTCTCGTGAAGGGAGATTGCACCTTGACGCAGAGGTCGCGTTCCACCCTTTCCGGACCTCTGCAACGTCTGCTTGTCAGCAACCTTCTCGACCTCGCTCGCTCACGCGTCCGATCCATGCGCTCGAAGGGATCTCAGCGATCGAAGCGAACCCTGATCTTTGGGAGGGGCTGCGAGGTGGCGGCAGTCTTTGATCGTCGCCTTGGCCGTGTCGATCGCTATCGAGACGGCCGCCATCGTTCGCTCGTCCGGGTCGCGCTCGCGAGCGTAGCGCACAACTTCCGTGGCAAGCCGGTCGACCTCGACGTTGAGCCCCTCGATGGCTGCCGGATCCGTCAGCGTCCGGGCCTGCTCAGAGACCTCCAGCAAACGGTCAATAATTTCGTCAATTCGCTCACGGCGTAGGTTGGACAATCGCTGGCGCAGCCATGCGAGCGCCGAGAACAAGCCGCCGGCCAGAGCGCCCAGCAGGTAGAGGGTGTCGCCGTAGCGGTCGACAAACCCGTGCTGCTCGCGCTCGTAGTAGTCGATGGCACCAGGATGGATCGGGACACGCGCGCTCGTCGCCGCGGCGGTCGTGTCGTAGGCCGGCGCCTGGACGTACTCGGCGGCATCCGTCTTCTCGGCGGCCGCAGTGCGCTTCTCGAAGAGCATCTGCGTAACATCGGCCGCCACGACCCGACTGAGAGAAGCTCGGGCCATCAGTCGGTAGGAGGCCCCCACCGTCTTCACGTCGTCGGCGGGCAGCTTGGGGGCACCCGCGAAGAGGCCGCCCGGGATCGTCACGGCTTGAAGGCGAGGGAAGCGCTCAATGATGGCGCCATCGTCCTCGACCGCGACGAACTCGATCTTGCCGTTGCGGGCAACCGAGCGTACGGCACCGACCAGGGCCAAAGCTTTGGGTGCCGAAGGTGCGATGATGCTGACGAAAGCGTCGATCCGCTTATCGCGGAACGCCGCGGCTACGCCATCCTGATCCACACGGACGAGATGGACTGCGCCCTCCCGGACGGGGCCTCCGGCCGCTTCGGTGTCGAGGGCCAAGCCGTGGTAGCCGAGGATGTTTTTGAGGAGCGAGAAGTCGGCGTCCCGGTGAGCCGCGATGCCGAGCCGCTTGCCGGCAAGCTTCGGGAAGCTCTTGATGCCAGTCTGCGCGGGCGAGGCGATGATCATCGCCTGATCGCGCAGGATTGCGAGCGTCAGCCCGTTGGTGGGTAGAAGCACATCGGGCCGGACCACCGCGAGGTCGGCACGCCCGTCCTGAAGGGCAGCCGCGCTCTCGCGTACATCGTTGAAGGAGAGGATTTTGAGGCGGACGCCCTCGTGGCTCGCGTCCAGGGCATCGGCGTAGGCCTTGATCAGCTCCGGCTCCGTGCCGTCCCGCGGGGCGACCGCGATGGTGAGCACGCTGGCCTGCAAGAGGTACCAGGCCGCTACCGCGCTCGCACCGACCGCGAGGGTAGCCGCCAGGAGCAGCGTCTCGCGGCGGAGCAGCCAGGCTGGAACGGGAAACATGCGCGTCGCGCCTCGCAGGACCGGATCTTCTGCGGAAGGCAATGCTCGAGGTTGCCGCAAGTGCCATCTGGGCGCGGAGCTCCTGCTACAGGCGCGCCGTGTCCACGCCTGATAGGCGGCCATGTCTGCTTCGAAGATGCTGCGAGCCTGATCAAATGTCCGGTTGTCGGGACAGCGCGGAACGTCCACTTGCGGGCGGCGAGCTAATTTCCGCTTTCCACCCGTCTGGGACGCCCGGTAGGCGATTGGCGCCCGTCGGATCTGGCCGAAAGCGGAATAACTGCTCCGGGGCGCAGTTGCTGGGAGAGCCGACGGTCTCCATGCGACCCATGCCAGTCGCCAGCGCGTGGTCTTGTGGTTCCCAAAAGCGGACGTGGCTTTGTCCTGTCCCGGCGGCGATGCGACCGTCTTGGGCAGCTAGAGACCCTGAAATTTGTGACGGAAGCGAGAGTTTGCCTCCAGCCCAAGTCACCCCGTCGCCATGCTCAGGACCTCCGCGCGAAGGCCGCAAGGGCTTCGAGTTGCTTAGCCAGGAAGCCGCGGGTCACCTCGTCGGTGATGGTGCCGCTCTCCACGTCGACCTTTCCGGTCACGCTGCCGACCATCACTTCGGGCTTGTTCAGGACGTGCGCGTCGAGGAACACCAGCACCTGCCGGAGGTGGTACTGGGACCGGGCGCCGCCGATCATCCCGGGCGAGGCGGTCTGGATGGCCACTGGCTTGCCGGCAAACGGCGTCGAGGGCAGACGGGAGATTCAGTCGAGGGCGTTCTTGAGCGCACCGGGCACTGAGTAGTTGTAGTCGGGCGTTACGAAGATGACCCCGTCGGCGGCCGCGATGGCCTCGCCCATGGCGACGACCTCGGCCGGGAAGCCATTGGCCTGCAGGTCGGCGTCGTAGTGCGGGAAGGCGCCTATCAAACCCAGGTGCTCGACCGTCACGCCCTCCGGCGCGAGGTCCGGAAGGGCCCGGGCGATGGCCGCGTTGTAGGAGCCCTTGCGCAGGCTCCCGACCAGCGTGACGAAGCGGAGGGGTCTCAGGTCTGCCATGTGTGGTTCCGTTCCCGTGTCGAGAGTGCGCTCGGATCAGGCCTCGGCGCCCCGGGTCGATGTAACCGACGTCCCAGGGCGGGATGCCGGCAGCATGCCGCGCAGGATGCCATCCCGGTCGACGAAGTGGTGCTTCAGCGCCACCAGCGCATGGCCCAGGACCATAGCCCCCATCCCCCAGGCCAGGGTGACATGCAGGAGTTTCGCCGAGTCGTACCACTCCTTTGCCGGTGCGGTCAGGGGCGGCAGGGTGAACAGGCCGAGGACAAGGATCGGCTTGCCGGCCACCGAACTCCACAGCCAGCCGGACATTGGAAGGGCCAGAAGGGCCAGGGCATAGAGCGCCAGATGGCCGAGGCCGGCGACCCGTTTCATCGCCGGGCTGATCGTATCGGGCAGGGCCGGGGCCGGATGGGTCAGGCGCCACGCGATCCGCAATACGATCAGGAACAGCAGGGTGCTGGCCAACGCCTTATGGGTGATGGTGAGGCCGTGATGAGGGTTCAGGGTCTCCCGGAGGTAGACGGCGCAGAAGCCCAGGATCCAGGCGGCGATCCAGATCGCGGCCATCAGCCAATGCAGCGCCTTGGCGGTCGGCGTGTACGAATGCGCGCTCATCGAAGACCTCCGGTAGAGAGGGGGGACGGCGGCGCGACCCCGCGCCGCCGGACGGTCATGTCAGTCCTGCTTCTCGAAGGCGCCCGCGATCGTGAGATGCAGCTCGTCGCCGATCAGCGGCACGTAGGTCTTCACGCCGAACTCGGAGCGCTTGAGCTTGCCGGTGGCCTCGAAGCCGACGGTGGTCTTCTTGTTCAGCGGGTTGGTGCCGGCGCCGACCAGGGTGACGTCGAGCGTCACCGGCTTGGTCACGCCGTGGAGCGTCAGGTCGCCAGTTACCTTCGCGTGGTCCTTGCCGGCCGGCACGACCTTGGTGGACACGAAGGTCATGTCGGGGAACTTGGCGGCGTCGAGCCACTGGTCGCCCTTGAGCTCGTCGGTAAGCTTGGCGCTGGTGGTCGTCACCGAGGCAACCGGGATCTTCACCGAGAGCTTGGCCGCCGCCGGGTTCTTCGGCTGCAGCTCCAGCGTGCCCGACACGTCCGAGAAGCCGCCGGCGTAGTTCGAGAAGCCCATGTGGGAGACGCGCCAGCCGACCTGGGTGTGGTTCGGATCGACCGCGTAGGTGCCGGCCTGGATCTGGGCCGGGTCGCGAGTCGGAGCAGTCTGGGCGATAGCAGGCGCGGAAAGGGTCAGGGCCAAGCCAAGGATCGAGGCGGTGAGGGACTTCACGGTTGTCTCCGGTTCGTAAACAGGGCGCCGGGCTCGCCTTCCCGACGAGCCGTGTTTTGGCGTTGATGGTTGCCTACCCCCATTCCCGGCCCGATGTGAGACTGCTATCCGGCACCACATGGTTGCTCGAGCGGAAACCTTCGGCGGCGACATTCTTGACGTGCGCGCCTTCTGCGCGGTGGTCGATCTCGGCACCGTGACGGCGGCCGCCGCGAGCCTGCGGGAGACCAAGGGCAGCGTGAGCCGCCGGCTCTCCCGGCTGGAACGGGCGCTCGACGCCCGCCTTCTCGCGCGCCATCCCAGGGCGGTCACCCCGACCCCCGAGGGGCTCGCCTTCTACGCCAGGGCGAAGGAGGGCTTGGCCCTGTTCGACGAGGCCGCCGAGAGCGCGCGCGACTCCCATGCGGTCCCAGCCGGGCACCTGCGGGTGACCACCTCCGTCGATTTCGGCATCGAGGTCATGCCCGAGATCGTGGCGAGCTTCCGGGCTCTGTTCCCGCAGATCACGGTCGAACTCCTGAACACTGACGGCGTGCTCGACCTTGCGGCCAACCGGGTCGACCTGGCGCTTCGCCTGGGCGGCGAGGACGGCGACACCGGCTATCGAGCGTCCATGATGGCCACGCTCGCCATCGGGCTCTACGCCTCGCCGGCCTACCTGGAGCGCCGGCCGGCCCCGGCGGGGCTGCCCGATCTCGCTGACTACGATCTGATCCTCGGCCGCGAGAAACTCGGGCCCTTCGCGAAACTGCTCTCCGCCGACGGGCGGATCGAGCCGGTCCTGCTTCGGCCGGCCATCCTCGCCAGCGACTTCGCAGCGGTACTGAGGTTGACGCTGGTCGGCGCCGGCATCGGCCAGCTCCCGACCTTGGTGGCGGCCCGTTCCGTTCAGAGCGGCGATCTCGTGCGCGTGCTCCCGGGGTGGTCCTCCGGCGGCGGAACACTCCGCGCCATCAGCCTCGCGGGGCGGGAGTTGCCGGCCCGCGTTCGCCTGTTCCGCGAGCACGTGCGTGGCGCCCTGGCCAGCCGTTTAGCCGTGGAGATGGCGCCGCGCTGACCTGGGTCGGCCGGGGCTCCTTCCACGCTTCCGGGCATTTATCTGATCTGCTGGCGACCAAAACTTACCCCAGGCTTCCTGCAAATCGCTCGGCCAGACGCTCGGTCTTAAACGCCTCGACCACCCAACCGACGAAGACCCGCGTCTTCGGTGGCAGGTTGGCGCGCGAGGCGAAGTAGAGGGAGATCGCGCCGGCATCGGCGTACCAGCGTGGCAGCAGCCGTACGAGGTTCCCCCGTTCGAGGTCTGGGTACGCGTCGGGCACGGCTACGAGCGCCACGCCGAGCCCGAGCAGCGCCGTCTCCCGCATGGCGCTCGGGTCGTTCACGACGACGCTTTCCCGCAGGAGCGCGCTCTCCTCGCGGCCGGTTGCGTCTCGCATCGTCCAGTGCCTGATGCGACCGGTCTGGAGCGACCGCATGACGATGCCGTCGAATCCTTGGAGCCCAGCCGGATCGGAGGGCGGCACGCGGCCCCGCATGTAGGCCGGCGACGCCACAGCGATGATGTGGGCGGGTGCCAGAGTACGGGCCACGATGCCGGGGGACAGCGCGAAGCCGCCGCCGATGGCGGCATCGTACCCCTCGGCGACGAGGTCGACCTGGCGGTTCTCGAAGTGCCATTCCGGACGGACGCGCGGATGGCGGGCCAGAAAGCCCGGCAGAAGCGGCAGGACGTGGCTTAACCCAAAGGTCGGCGGCAGGCTGACCTTGAGCGTTCCGACCGGCTCGCCGCCGTCCGCTGAGACGCCGGCAATCGCGGCTTGCAGGCCATCCAGGTTTCCTCCGACCGCCTGGCGGAAGCCCTCGCCGGCCTCGGTCAAGGTGAGCTTGCGCGTCGAGCGGTGAAACAGCCGCACCCCGAGGTTCCGCTCCAACATCGCCACGTTGCGGCTGACCGCGGCCGGCGTCAGCGACAGCCGCCGCGCGGCCTCGGAGAAGCTGCCGCTTTCGGCGCTGCGCACGAAGGCTTCGAGGTTGGCCAAAGTCTCCATGCAACACCTTCAACGATCCGTTGAAGGCATACCAAGCCATTTCCGGCTAATCCAGAGCGAGTGGTTGGCTCATTCTCACGCCATCAATAACGCGATGGAGTGACGACGGTGACCCAGCAACCCCAACCCCTCGCCGGCAAGACAGCGCTCGTGACCGGCGGCTCCCGTTCGATTGGCGCCGCCATCGCCAAGCGACTGGCCGCCGACGGGGCTACCGTTGCCCTGACTTACAGCGCCTCGCCGCAGCGTGCCGCCCAGGTCGTGGCGGACATATAGGCGGCCGGCGGCAGAGCCGTCCCGGTCGAGGCCGATGCCGGTGACCCGGCGGCCGTCCGGGCGGCCGTCGCCCGCACCGTCGAGATGCTCGGCGGCATCGACATCCTGGTCAACAACGCCGGCATCGCCATCAACGCACCTATTGAGGAGGTCCGGTTCGAGGACTACGAGCGGATGCTCGCGGTCAACGTGACCGGCGTGTTCGTCGCGACCCAGGAGGCCGTCCGCCACATGAAGGCCGGCGGGCGCGTCATTCACATCGGCTCGTCGATGACCCGCTACGCCGCCTTCCCGACGGCCTCGGTCTACACGCTGACCAAGGGGGCCGTGGCGGGCTTCAACCGCAGCCTGGTCCGCGACCTCGGCCCGAGGGGCATCACCGTCAACACGGTGCATCCCGGTCCGACCGACACCGACATGAACCCGGCCGACGGGCCGGTCGCCGCCATCGTGGGTCCCGGCATGGCCATCGGCCGCTACGGCCAGCCCGGCGAGGTCGCCAGCGTCGTCGCCTTTCTGGCGAGCCCCGAAGCGGCCTTCGTGACGGGCGCGGACATCGTCGCCGACGGCCAGCTCACCGCCTGAACCCGGCCACCGCCAGGCCAGCGATACAGGAGCAAACCATGCCCAGCATCGGCATCATCGGCGCCGGACAGATCAGCGCCGCCATCGCGACCGCGCTCGCGCGCCGTGGGATCCCTGCCACCATCGCGAATAGCCGGGGGCCGGAAAGCCTGGCGGATACCGTCGCCGCGCTCGGGCCGAGCATCACGGCGGGTACCCGCGAGGAGGCCGCCTCGAAGGACATCGTCTTCGTCGCTGTGAACTGGTCGAAGCTGCGGGCCGCCCTCGATGGCCTGTCGGACTTCGCCGGCCGCATCGTGATCGATGCGAACAACGCCATCGAGGCGCCGCTGTTCAAGCCGTTCGACCTGGGCGACCGTTCATCGTCCGAAGTGTTCGTCAGCTTCGTCCCCGGGGCTCGGGTGGTGAAGGCTTTCAACCATCTGCGGCCGGATCTCGTATCCGGCGATCCCACCAGCGACGGGGGCCGCCGCGTGCTGTTCTACTCGGGCGACGACGGGCAGGCGAAGGCGGAGGTGGCGGCGCTGATCGACCGGCTCGGCTTCTTCGGCATCGACCTGGGCTCACTCGCGGTCGGTGGTCGCTTCGTCCAGTTTCCTGGCGGGCCGCTCACCGCGCTCGACCTCGTCAAGTTCGACTGAACACCCGAACCGGCCATGCCAAGGAGACATCCCATGTCGGACACAACATCGAAAATCTCAGAAGCGGCGGAGCCTGATTACGATCGGCTCCTACGCGCCAACTTAGAGCGTGTTTTCAACGAGCGGGACGCGGAGCGGCGCGCCGCAGCACTCGCCGAACTCTTCGTCGAGGAGCCTGTGATGTACGAGCCGGACAACGTCGTGCAGGGACGCGACGCCATCTCAGCGGTCGCCGGAGCCTTGCTGGACCGGTTTGGCCCGATATTCCGCTTCACGCCGGCCGGGACGGCCGTCGGCCATCACGGCTTTGGCTCGCTGCAATGGCAGGCGGGTGACGAAGGTGGCTCGGTCACGGTCACGGGGTCGGATGTCGCAGAAGTCGTCCACGGCAGGATCGCGCGCCTCTGGGTTCTGCTTAACCCGCCGGAAGCCTGAAACTGCCGGCGCGGAAGTTTATGGCAGGCTAGCGGAAAGGGCGATCATCCCGCTTGGAGCCGAATTCAGCCAATCGCCCACTGTCCGCTTTTCCCCCTTCCGCTCCCGGAAGCGGACAGTCGCAAAACCACCCATCGCGGTCGCCCGTTCGCAGATTGGGCTGCCAGGAAGCGGACATTCCCAAAGCCTGCTTAGGGTCATTCGGCACTCTGGGGGGGCGACCATCATGCTGGCACGCCGCGGCCATCTCGACCGCGGCGTCCGGTTCAGATCTCGGTCTGCTCTGAGAGGATCAGAGCGTCGTCAACCTCAATGCCGAGGTAGCGAACCGTGCTCTCCAGCTTGGTGTGGCCGAGTAGCAGTTGGCAGGCTCGTATATTGCCGGTGCGCTTGTAGACCAGCGCGACCTTCGTGCGGCGCAGGCTGTGCGTGCCGAACACCGAGGGATCCAGGCCGATCAGGGCAACCCAGCGGTCGACCAGCCGACTGTAGTGCCGCGTCGTGAGATGCTCTCCGAGTCGACTTCGGCTTGGAAACAGCCAGTCGCCGGCTTTCAACCTGCGCGCAGTCAGCCAAGCCGCGAGAGCCTCGCGCGTCGGTTCGGTAATCTCGAACGGAACCGGCCTGCCGGTCTTGCGCTGGCAGACGGTCGCTCGAAGACGCACGGCGTCGCCCAGGTAGATGTCGCTCACGCGCAGGCCGACCAGATCACACCCGCGCAGCTTGCTGTCGACGGCAAGGTTGAACAGGGCAAGGTCTCGCGTACGGTTGGCGAGCTGGAGGCGCGTGCGCAGGGCCCAGATGTGCTTCGGCTTCAGTGGCGGTTTGGGGCCGACGATACGGCCGCGGTTCCAGGGAACACGTGTGCTGGTGGGAACAGTGACAACTTCGGGCATGAAAGGCTCCTGGGTTGAGGAGCCCGCCATGAGGAATCCGATGCTGCCGCTGAACCCAACGTCGCAGACGGCTCTCTGCAGCACAAGCCGACATTGGCGCTGGCGGGCCTGGACCGCTGCTCCCGACCCGTAGCAGGCTCTGGGAAGGTCCGCTCCTGGACTACGCAGCCGTCGTCATCTTCGCGTTCAAGACTGTCACTCGTCGTGTGCCACGCAGCCGCCCGAGGCGTCCGTAGGCGATCGGGGGAGGGTTAGGACTGCGCCGGCACTAAGCAGCACCGAGGGTCGGGCTGTGAATCGTCTCGTGTCGCGGTTCGCGGACGACGGTGACGCTCGACGCACAAGGACCTGGGAGCCCGGAGTTCCGGCGCGTCATGACGCGCCGAGGGTAGCTGCGCGGCGTGCCGCTCGCCCCTTGGCGAACAGGCGCCAGCCGTTCCAGGCCATGGCAGTCGCCATGACACCAGAGCGGCCGTATCCGCGCGTTACTGCGTTAGTCTAAGCGATCCAATGCTGGATGCAATCTGGTTGAAGGCATTGATCAGACCATTTGCATCATTTGCAACGAAGAACTGATTAGTCGTACTCGCGCAGCTGCTGAGAAGGTTAAGGCCTTGCTGATCGATAGGGTCTGCCGAGACGCTGAAGCCAATCGTGTAGATCGATATACCAGCAGATTTTGCATTGCTACACGCCTGCGCAGTCAGGGCGTCTAACGCATTGCGCGAGTTTGAAGCGGTCGAGATGTTTTGGTTGCCTGGTGGCAGACGTGTATTCGGACCTGACCCATCCGCGTTCTTGATGTAGCCTGCTGGAAAATACATGGACTGGTTATAGGGCGAGTTCCCGTTCATTGGCCAACTGTTCTCCCCGTCCGTCATCAGGATGAGGATCTTGTTGACTGTGCTCGAGCTGTAGGAGGCCGGCGGGCTCGATCCGCTGGCGAAGACGCTCAATGGAGACAGCGTTCGCCAACCCCACATCAGGCCCTCGTGGATGTTGGTTGACCCCAGCGGCGCCATGCCGTTGATGAGATTCTTTAGGGCGGCGGTATCGCTTGTCAGCGTTTGCAATGGCTTGGTCGTGCAGCCAAAATTCGGGCCGTTTGGCACCCCGGTGTAGGAATTGGAATTTGTCGGTGCCGCCCCAGCAGGAGAGACGTACTTGCAGGACCTTCCTTCAAGCTGCGCGAAACTCAAATTGCTCGTAGAGTCGCATCCAGACGTCCCATTCATGTCTCTGATGTAGCTATTGAAGCTGCAGTTTGAACCTACACATGCGTACGTTACACTGCCATCTCCGGGCTCGTCGGGCGCTAGCATCGGCACAAAAAGGGAATCGTTGGAAGAGGGCATAACATCTTGGACGTTGAGCGGATAAGGCAAGGTCTCGAGACAGCCTGCCCAAGCCCAGTCAGCGTATGCACTCTGGAGTTTCGAGAAAATTTGAAGGCGATTCGTGAAGCCGGAGGCGCCCGGCGATAGCACGTTGGTCCAATGATACGAAGACTTTCCGGCAAGGTCGATCCAGGACGAGGAGCGATAGATTGCTGGAATCGCTACAGCCGAGGCAAAGGGCACGATGGAGAGGCGAGTCCCAGACGAGAAAGAGTCATTACTGTAGACGTAATCCACGAAGTTGGTCGCTGCCGTCTTCAGGGCTTGCATTTTCGTTTGGCCGCCGCCGGAGACGTTCATCGAGCCGGTGTTGTCGAGCACGAGAGCAATTTCGAATGTTTTAGGCAGGGGAGTGGCGCAGCGCGCGGTGGCGCGCGGCCTGATCGCCGTCGTACCGGTGATCTTGCCGAAGAAGATGGGCGAAGGCATCCGCGAAGTCAGCGTGATCTGTCGCGGATTGTCGGTGATGTTGAGTGGGTCAATTGTAACCGCCGCGCCCATGAAACCAGCCATCGTCATGCTGGCCTGGATCTGCAGCGCAGGCTTGGTCGTGGAGAGCGGCGTCTGACATAGGGCGAGTGCCGTCGCGTCTGTGGCAGCCTGCAGTTTCACTTCAAGACGAGTAGCCAACCCGTAGTCGATAGCAGCGCCTGTGAGGCCCAGAATCGGCAGGCTGAGAAAGGCAAATAGGATCGCGACGTTGCCGTCCCGGGCTCCACGCAGGCGTGCGACAGCCTTGCACACTGCGGCTACTTGCATTCTTCGCCTCCCGGAAGGACCACCTCGGTGTAGGTGTTCGCTCCGTATTTCTTGCCGCCCCGAGCCGGCCAGGGCATGCTAACCTTGAAACTGAAAGTTCCGTTCGCGTTGCCAAGCAGCTTGACCAATGCACTGCCGAGGAGTGGCCTATAGTCCATGTTGGCTTCAGTCAGGATATACCGTACGCCTGTTGTCTGAAATCCGGCTGGCACAGTCAGGTCGCTTGCGGCACCGAGACCTCGGGCCGTGGCGTTTGCGCTTGCGGTGCTGGAACAAACCTTCGGGATGAGGTTGAGCTTCGTCAGATCGACGCCCATCGCACTCACGACGATCTTGACTCCAGAACTATCGAATGGGCGCAGCACTGCATTCGAGGAGGCGAAGATATCTGCCATGAGACCGGAGCCGATAGGGTTCTGTGTGTCTCCCTGAGCTGTCAGGTCCGACACAGTACGGGCGAGCAGTGTCAGCTTGCGCCAGTTGTCGATCGCATGTGCGTACTCTGAGACGCCAGCGAAGACTAACAGCAGCACCGGCAGTATTAACGCAAATTCGGTCATGGCGCTGCCCGAGCGACACAAAGTAAAACGGGCCACTACGGTTCCGGGCGCCTCTAACTGGCACATGCTGTGGTTCCCGTAGTCTGATAAGGCTCGGTGCGGAAAACCGCCGTTGACATCAAAAGGTATGAGCCATCTGTGAAGGTACTGAATTTTACTCCGAGCAGGCCGAGGAAAGCCGGAAATTTAACGGCTGCCGTGACGACCACGATTGTGCCGGGCTTGGGGCACACATAAGTATTTCCGAAATTAGTACTCCATGTACCTGTATTCGGATCGACAGGGGCTGAGGGTGTGGACGCGCCGAAGGAGCTGGCCGTCCTCACGTCGAGTTTGACTGCAGAGCAGTTGAACAGAGTGATGAGATTGCTGGAGGCCGAGCCGCACATCTGTGACCGAAGCCCTGTAAGCAACGCCGCCGGGTCGGTTTGCCCGGCGTTAGCGAGCTGGAATTGCCCGGTGAATAAGGACCGAGCGCCAACTTGCAGAGAGCGATCGAGATTTTGAGCGGCCCAGATGAGGAAAGCGACCTGGATGATCGCGGCGCACAACCCCAGGAAAGGTACAGCGACTAGCGCGAACTCAACTGCTGCCGCTCCATCATCGGCATCAGCAAAAGCTTTAATCCTACTGAGTGGCGAGAAGCGGGCTGCCATCACATTGCAACGGTATGAAGCTGATTTTTGTAGATGCCTCTATAAGGCTAAGGTTAAAATTCGGTCTTTTTAGGAGGCCGCTCGCGGATCCGTTATCGTGGACAGAACAAGATCCGTATTCCTCTGCCTGACCTTCTTTTCCTACGGAGCGTTACATAAAAATGCTGGCCAGATGGTCTCTCAGAATCTCGAGATCGGATGTCCGCTGCTTGACACGTCGCCAAGTTGGACTTCCACTGTGACCTGCGATGGCTCGATGCAGAACACTGGCGCTGCCGGTGCGTTCTCAATCCTCGCCGAGCACGACCTCAGGCGGCTTGCTGCAGCTAGGATGATGCAGCAAGTCCGGTCGAACGCGGCGGGCCTTTTCATGCTTGGTTGTCGTCCGTAGCTTCAGCCCCTACACGACCCAGCTAGCCTGGAAGGACGATGCCGAGATACCCTGCAGGAGTACGCTGCCGTCGGACAGGGTGACGAGCGTGCCTCCGGCGACCTGGCTCACCGTGTAGCCCTGGCCCTGCAGCCACAACCTGTCGCCGCTCGCGAACGAGAAGTCGCTCACCGTGTCCTGACCCTGGCCGCGGCCGAACACGAATGTGTCGGCGCCAGCCTCGCCCCGGAGCAGGTCGTTGCCCGTGCCGCCTTCCAGTGCATCGTTGCCGTCACCGCCGAATACGATGTCGTCGCCCTCGTCGCCCCAGAGGCGGTCGTTGCCCGCCCCACCCTGCAGCAGGTCGTTGCCACCCTGGCCGCCCAGGATGTCGTTGCCGTCGCCGCCGTACTGGGTGTCGTCACCCGCGCCGCCCTCGACGAGGTCGTCGCCGGCC
>NZ_BPQO01000039.1 GCF_022179285.1 Methylobacterium hispanicum
CGATGCCGGTCCGTCCACATCTGCTCTCTCCTCCGTCCTGCCAGACGGATCGTGTATTGGTGACACGAGACAGATGGGGACGGCCGGCGGAGGACCTCAAACAGGCTCTCAGGCGGCGGAGAGGCGCAGCTCCATCGGCTCCGCGACCGGCTCCGTTACCGGCTCGGCGCGGCGCGCGGGACGGTCCTGGGCCACCAGCACCTGCCCGGCGCCCGCATCCTCGGCGAGGCCGAACAGGTCGCCGAGTTCGGGATCGTCCGCCGAGGCGTTCGAGGCGAGGATCACGCTGTCCATCTGGGGGGCGAGCTGCGCCAGCAGCGCCAGGACCTCCGGCACGAGGCGCAGGCGGAAGACCACCCAGTCGTAGGCCTCCGCCGTGGCATCCACGGTCGCGGCCAGGACGTCGGGCTCGTCCAGCAGCACCTGCGTGTCCACGGACCCGGTCGCGATCCGCTGCAGGCCGCCCGCGGCCTGGATCACATCCTGGAAGGCGGCCTCGCCGGCGACGAGGTCGGTGAGGCCGGGTTCGTCCGCCTCCTCCTCCGGGCCGTTCAGGTCGATCGCGAGCGTCGCGGCGCCCGCCGCGAGATGCCGGGCGAGCGCGTCCGGCAGGTCGCCGTCCCGGCGCGGCTCGGTCTCGACCACCAGCACCGTGCGGCCCGAAGTCCGGCGCGGGCCGTCGCCCAGCCGGGCGACGAGCGGAGCGAGCGCGAACCCGGCCGGTTCCGGCGCGCCGGACGGCGCGGGCATCGGCTCCGGCTCCTGCGCCGCGGCGCGGGCCGCGGGCCGGGCGGGCATGGCCGGCGCCGCGTTGGCGAGGCCCCCCTCCCAGCGGCTCGGCGGCATCGCCTCGGGGAAGCTGTAGGGCTCGGTGCGCCGCCAGGACGGACCCGGTCCGCCCGGCCCGCCGCCGCCCTGCGGCGCGTCGCCGTCCCAGGGGGCGTCCCCGCCCCGCGGTTCGTGGGGTCCGGGCTCGGCCAGCAGGCGGCGCCCGATCACCGCGCCGCTCGAGAGCAGGAAGGCCAGCAGCGTCGCGAAGCCGAGCGTCGGCAGCTTCTTGGGGAAGGAGGGCTGCTCCGGCCGCACCGCCCGCGAGACGATGCGCGCGTCGGCCGGCGTCGCGCTCTCGGCGTCGCGGGCGGCGGCCTCGCGGTAGCGCGAGAGGTAGGATTCGAGCTGCTCGCGCTGCGCCTTGGCCTCGCGCTCCAGCGCGCGCAGCTCGACCTCGCTCGAATTGCCCTTCACCACCACGTCGCGCTGCCCGTCGACGGCGGCCTGCAGGCTCTCGACCCGGGAGGCGGCGATGCGGGCGTCGTTCTCGAGGGTCCTGCCGATGCGCTCGGCCGCGGCCCGGATCTGCGCGTCGAGCTCGCCGACCTGGGCGGTCAGCTCCTTGATGCGGGGATGGGCCGGCAGCAGGGTACGCGACTCGAGCGCGAGCTGCGCCCGCACGGTGATGCGGTTCTCGATCGTGCGGCGGATCAGCTCGTTGTTGGCGACGTCCGGGATCTCGAAGGCGCGCCCGTCCTTGACCATCTCCTTGATCGACTTCACCCGGCCCGCGAGGTCGGCCTGGATGGTGCGCGCCTGCGAGAGCTGGGTCGAGAGTTCGGAGAGCTGCTGGCTGGTCAGGCGCTGCCCCGTCGAGCCGGATCCGGAGACGAGGCCGTTCTTGGCCCGGAAGGCCTCGACCTTCGCCTCGGCCTCGGTGACGCGGCGGCGGAGCGTGTCGATGTTGCCGCCGAGCCAGGTCGAGGCGTAGCGGGCGGTATCGACCTTCGCCGCCTCCAGGGAGCCGAGATAGAGTTCGGCCACCGTGTTGGCGCCCTCGGCCGCGAGGTCCGGGTCGCGCGAGCGGAACTCGACCGTCAGGATGCGCGACTTGCCCGCCGGGTAGACCAGCAGGCGCTCGAGGAAGGCGTCGAGCACCCGCTCCTCGGCCGGGCGTTCGAGGGGGTTGCGGGCGAGACCGAGCAGCATCAGGGCCTGACGCAGGGGGCCGGGCGTGCCGGCCTCGGCGTCGAATTCCGGGTTGCCGACGAGCTTGAGCCGGCGGACCGCCTCGCGGGCGAGGTCGCGCGACATCATCACCTGCGCCTGGCTCGCCACGGCCTGCTCGTCGATCGGCGCGGCCTGATCGGCGCGTTCCTGAGCGGTGCGGGCGAAGGCGGGATCGCGGCTCTCCAGGAGCAGCTTGGCCTCCGCCGTGTAGCGCGGCGGCACGACCTGCACGAAGGCGAGGGCGGCGGCGGCGGCGGCCAGCGTCGGCAGAAGGATCCAGGCCCAGGAGCGGCGCAGCAGGCCCGGCAACTCGGCCACGCTGACGCCCTCCCCCGGGGAGCGGCCTTCGGGTGTTGCGCGCGGGCTGGAGCGGGACATGGACGGCCTTCGCGACGGTACGGGCGGACGTGCCGCCGGGCCGCATCATGACGCCGTTAAGGTTGAGCAGCCGTTAAGCGCTGGCCGCATCGCCGTGCCGGGGACGGGCCGGGGACGGGCCGGGTCAGTCTTCATTAACCCTAACGGACTAGACACCATCCCATCTGGTATTCTCCGACGGTCATGGTGTGATGAACCGGCGCGCTCTGCTCCTGGCACTTTCCGGCAGCCTCGCCCTCGGCGGCTGCCTCCGGCCCGAATTCCGCACCGCGGATCTCGACGCCACCGGCACCGGCTCGATCGGCGCCCGCTACACGCTCGCCGCGGGCGACAAGCTGCGGGTGATCGTGTTCGGGCAGGACAACCTCTCGAACATATACGCGGTCGACGGCGCCGGCCGCATCGCCATGCCGCTGATCGGCGCGGTCGGGATCGGCGGGCAGAGCACGGCCCAGGCCGCCCGCACCATCGAGGCGAAGCTCGCCTCGGGCTACGTGCGTGAGCCCCACGTCACCGTCGAGGTCGATGCCTACCGGCCCTTCTACATCCTGGGCGAGGTCACGACCTCGGGCCAGTACCCCTACGTCAACGGCATGACGGTGGAGAGCGCGGTCGCGATCGCGGCGGGCTTCGGCCCGCGGGCCGCCCGCGACTACGCCGTGCTGACCCGTGGCGGACCGGGCGGCCTCGTCAACGGCATCGTGCCGATGAGCTATCCGGTGCGCCCCGGCGACACGATCGTGATCAAGGAGCGCTTCTTCTGAGCCGTCTCAGGCGCCGCCCCACTGCATGGTGAGCCCGCCATCGACCACGAGGGTGTGGCCCGTGACGTAATCGGCCTCGTACGAGACGAGGTAGAGGATCGCCTGGGCGATGTCCTCCGGCTGGCCGGCCCGGTGCCAGGGGATCCGCTCGAGGGATTGTTCCAGCTTGTCGGGGTTCTCGAAGCGGTCGGCGGTCATCGGCGTCTCGATGAGGCCGGGCGCGACGTTGTTCACGTTGATCCTGTCCTCGGCGAGCTCCCGCGACAGGCTGCGGCACAGCGAGCCGAGCCCGGCCTTCGACATGCCGTAGGGCGCGCTCTCGGGCGTCGGCAGGTGCTGGGCGACCGAGGAGACGAACACCACCTTGCCGCGCCCGCCGGCCGCCCGCCGCAGGTGGATGAAGGGCCGCACGGTGAAGAGCGGCCCCATCAGGTTCACCCTGAGGATCTGTTCGAGGCGCGCGTCCTCCATGTCGGCCACGGCCATGCCGCTCATCGCCTGCCCCGCGTTGGCCACCAGGATGTCGAGCACGCCGAACCGGCTCGCGATCGTGTCGTAGGCGGCCCGCACCGCGCCCGGGTCGCCGACGTCGAGCTGAAGGGCGAGCGCCCGGCGGCCCGCGGCCTCGACGCGCGCTTGCGTCTCCCGGATGCCGTCCGCGTCCGTGTGGTAGGTGATCGCCACGTCCGCGCCCGCGCGGGCCAGGAGTTCGGCCGTGGCCCGGCCGATACCGGAATCGGCGCCCGTCACCAGGGCCCGCTTGTTCTGCAGCTTCATGCGTGTCGCCCGCTCCCCGGCGCGACGGCCCGGATCGCGGTGATGCGCCGCCGTCGGCATGGCAATCGATGCCCGCGGGCGCGGTTCCGGACCCGCGGCGGCGGCGCATCGTCCCCGTCCGGAACCGCCGCGCCGGGGCCGGCGTCTTTTGACGGGCCGGGCCGGCCTGCCTAATCAGGACGCAAGCCGGCTCAGCAGCCCCCGCCACGGCACATGCAGCGAGAATGACGACCCTGGCCCATCCGGATCCCGCGCAGGACGGCGCGCCCGAGGAGAGCGCGCCGACCACGCGCTGCCGCATCCTGGCGGTGGCCGAGCGCTCGTTCCGGGAGATCGGCTACCAGAAGACCACGGTGGCCGACATCGCCAAGACGCTGAAGATGAGCCCGGCCAACGTCTACCGCTTCTTCGACTCGAAGAAGGCGATCAACGAGGCCGTGGTCGAGCGCGTCACCGGCGAGGTCGAGGCGCTGATCGCCCGGATCGCGGACGCGGCCGGCCTCTCCGCCGAGGCGCGGCTGCGGCAGGCGATCACGATGCTTCACCGCGATACGGTCGAGCGCTGGGCCGGCTATCCGCGCATCCACGAGATGGTCGAGGCGGCGATGGGGGAGAGCTGGGAGGTCTGCCGCCACCATGTCGACCGCATCGGCGCCGTGTTCGAGCGCATCGTGCGCGACGGCGTCCGCAGCGGCGAGTTCGAGGCGGAGGATCCGGCGGTCGCGGCCCGCTGCGTGCAGGCCGCGATCCTGCGCCACACCCACCCGCTCATGGTGAGCCAGCTGCCGCAGGTGCCGGAACCGACCCTCGAGCAGATCGTCGCCTTCGCGCTGCGCGCCCTGCGGCCGGCGCGCCCGGCTGCGGGATGAGACGCGCGTCCGCTCCACGGATGCTGCGTGCTGCCTCGGTGTGAGGCTGGCGCACGCCGCAATTCCGCCCCTGCAGAGCAAGCGCCTGTGCCGAGCGGGCCCTGAGGCGGATAGAGCGCTGGTCCCCTACTCCGAGGCCGGCGTGCTCGCGGTCGGCGGCGCCTCCGTGGCGCCGGGCTGCGGGCCGTCGTAGCCCTGGATCACGAGGATCTCGGCCTGCGTGCTTCCTTGGAGTGCGCGGGCCTCTTGGTAGAGGTCGGAGTTCCAGCAGGCGAGCGCCGCCTCGTAGGTCGGGAATTCCAGCACCACGTTGCGGGCTCGCGCCGTGCCGGCCACCGCCTCGAAGCCGCCGCCCCGCACGAGGAAGCGCCCTCCGAACTTGGCGAACGCCGCCCCGTTCGCCTGCGCGTAGCGCCCGTAGGCCTCCGGGTCGCTCACATCGACCCGCACGATCCAGTAGCCTCTGGCCATCACGCCGACTCCATCTCCTCGACGATCGCCCGCGCCACGGCCCGCGGATCGGCCGCGCCCGTGATCGGGCGGCCGACCACGACGTGGTCGATGCCGGCCCGGCGTGCCTCTCCGGGCGTCAGCACCCGCTTCTGGTCGCCGGGGTCGGACCCCGCCGGACGGATGCCGGGGGTCACGATCAGGCGGTCGGGTCCCACGATGCCGCGCACCGCCGCCGCCTCGGCAGCGCTGCAGACGATGCCGTCGATGCCGATCTCGCGGGCCTGCTCCGAGCGCCGCGCCACCATCTCGGCGACCGGCAGGGCGTATCCGGCTTCCCGCGCGTCCGCCTCGTCGTAGGACGTCAGTACCGTGACGGCGAGGATCTTGAGGCGTCCGCCCCGGCCGCGCACCGCCGCCCGCATGGTCTGGGGATAGGCGTGCACCGTGAGGAAGCTGGCGCCGAGGTCGGCCACCGCCCGCACGCCCTCCTCCACCGTGTTGCCGATGTCGTGGAGCTTCAGGTCGAGGAACACCTTGAGGCCGCGGTCCGTCAGCGCGCGCGCGAAGGCGAGGCCGCCGCCGTACCCGAGCCGGTAGCCGATCTTGTAGAAGGTGGCCGCATCCCCGATCCGGTCCACCAGGGCGCGGGCGCCCTCCACGTCGGCGAGGTCGAGGGCGACGATCAGGCGGTCGCGCGGGTCGGTGATCTGGCTCATGCGGTCTCCGGTCGGGCGCGAGGGATCGGGCCGGCCTCACCGTTTGTCAATCGCGCGCCATCACCCGCGCGACCTCGGCACGCAGGACGGGAAGCAGTTCGGCCTCGAACCAGGGCTCGCGCTTCAGCCAGCCGTTGTTGCGCCAGGAGGGGTGCGGCAGTGGCAGCACGCGGGGCCTGCCCGGCCGGCCGAGGATCGCGCGCCAGCCGCGCACCGTGGCGGTGAGCCCACCCGGCATCCTGCCCAGGTGCCACCCTTGCGCGTACTGGCCGATCACCAGGATCAGCTCGAGGTCCGGCAGGCCCTCGAAGAGCTCGGCTCGCCAGCGCTCCGCGCATTCCCGCCGCGGCGGCCGGTCGCCACCCTTGGCGTCGAGGCCGGGGAAGCACGAGCCCATCGGCACGATGGCAACGCGGGCGGCGTCGTAGAAGGCCGCCTCGTCGAGGCCGAGCCAGGCGCGCAGCCGCACGCCGGAGGGGTCCGTGAAGGGCTTGCCGGTGCGGTTCGCTCGCGTGCCCGGCGCCTGGCTGGCGATGCAGAGCCGGGCGGTGCCCGAGCCCTGCACGATCGGCCGGGGCTCCTGGGGCAGGGGCGGCCCGTAGAGCGGGGCGTCGCGGCAGATCCGGCAGGCGCGCAGGCGCGTGGCGGTCGTCGCGAAGGTGTCGGGGGTGGTCATCCATCCGGCAGATGGGGGCTGCCACGATGAACGGCCAGGGCGCCGGGACGGACACGAAAAAACGGCGCGGGGTGAGCCGCGCCGTGAAGGGGTCTTGCTGGGGTCTAGAAAGCCTTGGGGTGCTTTCGAGAACGGGCTTAGACCCCGTGACCGCCGCCGCGATGTGCGGCGAATCACACGCCCTTCAGGCCGGCGAGGTCGAGGGGCAGCGCGCGCAGGCGCTGGCCGGTCGCCGCGAAGACCGCGTTGGAGATGGCAGGCGCCAGGACCGGGACGCCCGGCTCGCCGATGCCGGTCGGCGCCGCCTGGCTCGGCACGATGTGCACCGCGACCTCCGGCATCTCGCTCATCCGGGTCGGTTCGTAGGCGTCGAAGTTCCGTTCCTGCACCACGCCGTCCTTCAGGGTGACGCGGTTGCGCAGGACCGAGGAGAGCGCGAAGCCGACCGCGCCCTCGACCTGCGCCCGCACGATGTCCGGGTTGACCGCGATGCCGACATCGACCGCCGCCACGATCCGGTTGACCTTGATGCTGCCGGCGCCCGCGGTGACGTCGGCCACCATGGCCACGTAGGAGCCGAAGGATTCGTGGACGGCGACGCCGAGGGCGCGGCCCTTCTCGCTCTCCTGCGTCGCGCCCCAGCCCGCCTTCTCGGCCGCGAGCTTGAGCACCCCCGCGAGGCGCGGCGCGTTCGCCAGCAGCGAGAGGCGGTAGGCCACCGGATCGACCTTGGCGGCGTGGGCCAACTCGTCGATCATCACCTCCATGGCGTGCGCCGTGTGGGTGTGGCCGACCGAGCGCCACCACAGCACCGGCACGCCCTCGCGGGCGTTGTGGACCTCGAAGCGGTAGGCCGGCAGGGCGTAGGGCGTGTCGGAGGCGCCCTCGACCGTGGTGCCGTCGACGCCGTTCTTCACCAGCATCGCCTCGAACGGCGAGCCGATCATGATCGACTTGCCGACCATGACGTGCTGCCAGCCGGTCACCGCGCCCTTGGCGTCGAGGCCTGCCCGGATCTTGTGGTAGACGGTCGGGCGGTAGTAGCCGCCCGTCATGTCGTCCTCGCGGGTCCAGACGAGGTGCACGGGCGCCTTCGCGTCCCAGGCCTTCAGGATGTGGGCGGCCTCCGCGATGTAGTCGGCGGACGGCGTGGCGCGCCGGCCGAAGGAGCCGCCGGCCCACTGCGTGTGCAGCCGGACCTTGTCGGGGGTGACGCCGAGGATCGCGGCGGCGGTCGCCTGCTCGATCGTCTGGAACTGCAAGCCCGCATAGATGTCGTAGGTGCCGTCCGGCGCCCGCTCGATCGTGGCGTTCAAGGGCTCCATCGCGGCATGCGCCAGGTAGGGGAAGCTGAACTCCGCCTCCAGGACCTGGGCCGCGCCCTTGATGCCGGCGGCCGGGTCTCCGCGCTCGGAGGCGACGATGCCGGGGCGCTTGGCCGTCTCGCGGTACGCGGCCAGGATCGCGTCGGAGGAGCGGGTCTCGGCCGCGCTCTCGTCCCAGGTGACCTTCAGGGCCTCGCGGCCCTTCATCGCCGCCCAGGTGTCGCGGGCGATGACCGCGACGCCGCTCGGGACCGCCACCACGTCGATCACGCCCGCGACCTTGCGGGCGGCCGCGTCGTCGAAGCCCGTCACGGTGGCGCCGAAGCGCGGCGGGTGGGCGACGACCGCCGTGACCTGGCCGGGGCGGCGCGTGTCGAGGGCGTAGACCGCGCTGCCGTCGGTCTTCATCTTCGAGTCGAGGCGCGGCACGCGCTGGCCGATGAGCCGCCACTGGCCCGGGTCCTTCAGGCGCGGCTCCTGCGGCACGGGCAGCGAGGCGGCGGACGCCGCGAGTTCCCCGAAGCGGGCCTCCCGGTTCGAGCCCGCGTGGCGCACCGTGCCGTTCTCGACGGTGATCTCGGCCACCGGCACCTTCCAGGCGAAGGCGGCGGCGGCCACCAGCATCTCGCGGGCGGCGGCACCCGCCTTGCGCAACTGCATCCAGGAATTGGCCACCGCGGTCGAGCCGCCGGTGCCCTGGATCGGGCCCATCAGCAGGTTGTTGTAGAGCGCGGCGTCGGCGGGCGCGAACTCGGTGCGGACCGTCGCCCAGTCGGCGTCGAGCTCGTCGGCCAGGATCGTGGCGAGGCCCGTGGTGTTGCCCTGGCCCATGTCGAGGTGCTTGACGATGACCGTCACGGTGTCGTCGGCCCCGATCCGCACGAAGGCGTTGGGCTGCGCCTTCACGGCGGCAAGGTCGGCGCCCGCGGCGCGCGCCTTGCCGAGATCGAGGCGGAAGCCGATCACGATGGCGCCGGCAGCGGCCGCCGCGCCGGTGAGGAAGCCGCGGCGGCTCGCGCGCGGCGAGGATTGGGTCGTCGGCTGACGGATCTTCAGCATGGGGGTGCTCCGGTCAGGACGTCAGGCGAGGGAGCGGGCGGCTTCGTGGATCGCCGCCCGGATGCGCTGGTAGGTGCCGCAGCGGCAGATGTTGCCGTCCATGGCGCCGTCGATGTCGGCGTCGGTCGGCTTCGGGTTGCCGGCGAGCAGACCGATCGCCGACATGATCTGGCCCGACTGGCAGTAGCCGCACTGCACGACGTCGAGCTTGCGCCACGCGCCCTGCACCGCCTCGGCCACGCGGCCCGAGACGCCCTCGATCGTGGTGATCTGCGCGTCGCCCACGTCCCCGATCCGGGTCTGGCAGGCGCGGGCCGGCTGCCCGTCGAGGTGGACCGTGCAGGCGCCGCACTGGGCGATGCCGCAGCCGTACTTGGTGCCCGTCTTGTCGAGGCGGTCGCGCAGCACCCAGAGGAGCGGCATGTCGGGATCGGCCTCGACCTCGTGCGTCGTGCCGTTGACGGTGAGCTTGACCATCCGAACCCTCCCCTGGATCGCGGACCCTACAACCGGGTGAGCGTTAATCCGCTCCGCATCCCATGCATGTGCGCCGGAGCACGCAACCTCCGCGTGAATCGCCGATGCGCGGGTTGCGGACAATCCGAGGGGTCGCGGCAGGCCGTTCTTAACACATCCGACCCATTCTGGCGCAGGCGGCCGGGAACGGGCCGCGGCCTTCTCCTGCGCAGCGTTCAAGGGTTCGATGTCCGACCTGACCGTCGAGATGGTGCAGCGCGGGCGCGGTCCCTCGACGGAGGAGGTGGCGCGGCGGCGGGGCATCGCCCGGGACATGCGCTCGGCGCGCGAGCGTCTCACCTCGCAGACCGGACTCGAGCGCGCCTTCGACTACGAACTCCTGCGTCACTACGCCCAGTACCGCACAGGCGCGGGGATCCCGCTCGGCCTCTTCGCCATCGTGCTGGCGGTCGCCGCGAGCTTCTGGACCGGGCCGCTGATCCCGGTGGTCTGGGCCGTCGGCGTCATCCTGCTGGTCACGCTCAACACCGCGATGAGCCTGCGCTTCCTGCGGACGGACCCGCAGGCGATCGCGCTGCCGCGCTGGCGCCGCCGCTTCGTCATCGGGGAGGCGCTGCAGAGCCTCGCCTGGGCGGCGATGGTCGGGCTCGGGGCCACCAGCGGCTGGACCTTCGGCCTGTTCGGTCTCGTCATCGCCTCGGCGGTCGCCACCATGCTCGCCGCCACCGTGCCCGCCGCGGCGGTGGCCGCGCTCGCGCCGCTGATCGCCGGGGCGCTGGCGCTGCTCGCCTTCTCGCGCGAGACCGACGCGCTGCTCCTCGTGGCGATGGCCTGCGGCTCGCAGATCTTCTTCCTCGGGCTCGCGCGCCGCCTCTACACCTCGACGGTGGGCGCGCTCCAGTCGCGGGCGGAGAAGGACGCGGTGTTCGGCGAGCTGGAGCAGGCCAAGGCCAATTCCGACGAGGCGCGGCGGCGCGCCGAGGAGGCGAACCTCGCCAAGTCCCGCTTCCTCGCCACGATGAGCCACGAGCTGCGCACGCCGCTCAACGCGATCCTCGGCTTCTCGGAGGTGATGAAGAACGAGGTCTTCGGCGCGCACGCCGCCCCGAGCTACCGGGAGTACTCCACCGACATCCATGACAGCGGGATGCACCTCCTCAACCTCATCAACGAGATCCTCGACCTCTCCCGCATCGAGGCGGGCCGCTACGAGATGAACGAGGAGGCGGTGCAGCTCGCCCACGTGGTCGAGGAGTGCCGCCACATGATGGGCCTGAAGGCCAAGGCCAAGAACCAGGCCTTCGCCGAGTTCATCGACGCCTCGCTGCCGCGGATCTGGGCCGACGAGCGGGCGCTGCGCCAGATCGTGCTCAACCTCCTGTCGAACGCCGTGAAGTTCACGCCGCCGGGCGGCGAGATCACCATCAAGGTCGGCTGGACCAGCTCCGGCGGACAGTACGTCGCGGTCAAGGACAGCGGGCCCGGCATCCCGGAGGACGAGATCGACACCGTGATGTCCTCGTTCGGCCGCGGCTCGATGGCGATCAAGACCGCCGAGCAGGGGTCGGGACTCGGCCTGCCGATCGTGAAGGGGCTCGTGGACCTGCACGGAGGCAACTTCACCCTCAGGTCCCGCCCGCGCGAGGGGACAGAGGTCATCGTCACCCTGCCGGCGAGCCGGGTGATGGACACGCTCACGGCGGTGGCCGTGCCGGCCGCGCGCGCGGCCTGAGCGGGCCTGAGTGGTCCTGAGCGGGCCTGATCCTCGCCCGGTCGTCGCCCGGCCCGTGCGGACACCCGCCGGATGCGCTCGGGCGCGCATTCGCCGGCCCGAGGAGGGTGGAGATTCGGGAGGATCCGGCATCCGCGGGCATTCTCGTGCCGGCTCGCGATCGAAGCCCGGAAGCCTTACAGAATGCCCCGCCCCGCATCGGCGGCAGGACAGTGTTCGGCGCTGCAAAAGCGGTTCCGCCCGCTCCCGGTGCATGCGTGGCGCGGCCGCGGCGAGTGGTTTTGCGTAATACGCATGAACAGGCCCAGAACAGGGCACGGAACGTCGGCCGGATGAGTTGCCATGCTGCGATGCACAAAGAGTTTGTGCGTGGCAGCATTTGGCGTGGCGCGAGCTGGACTGGGGATCTGCGCTGCCCTGTCGCGGGTAGAAGCGGCAAGACGGATTGACGGCGCTCAAATTTCTCTTAGAGTTCGTTCAAGCTTCGGTTTCGAGGGGCTGGCCGAAGGGATGGCCGGCTCTGGTTCGGTGCTCGTTCGGCACCGTGAGAGCGACCCGCTACCGAGGCGTAATGGTATCCCTGTCGCAAACAGCAGGTCAGGTCTCGCCGTCGCGGGCTGAACACCCGTGGCCAGGGCCTCAAAGACTTGTCGGAGGAATCCATGAGAGCGGTTCATCTTCTCGCCCTCGGTGCAGGCGTCGCGGCGTTCGCTGCCCCGGCCCTGGCCAATGACAGCGTCATGAAGGGCATCGCCAACCCGGCGGAGCAGGTGCTTCAGACGGTCGACTACGCCAACACGCGCTATTCCAAGCTCGACCAGATCAACGCCTCGAACGTGAAGAACCTCCAGGTCGCCTGGACCTTCTCGACCGGCGTGCTGCGCGGCCACGAGGGCTCGCCCCTCGTCGTCGGCAACATGATGTACGTCCACACCCCCTTCCCGAACATCGTCTACGCGCTCGACCTCGACAACGAGGCCAAGATCGTCTGGAAGTACGAGCCCAAGCAGGATCCGTCCGTGATCCCGGTGATGTGCTGCGACACGGTGAACCGTGGTCTGGCCTACGCCGACGGCACCATCATCCTGCACCAGGCCGACACCACGGTCGTGTCGCTCGACGCCAAGACCGGCAAGGTCAACTGGTCGGTCGTGAACGGCGACCCGAAGAAGGGCGAGACCAACACCGCGACCGTCCTGCCGGTCAAGGACAAGGTTATCGTCGGCATCTCGGGCGGCGAGTTCGGCGTGCAGTGCCACGTCACCGCCTACGACCTGAAGTCGGGCAAGAAGGTGTGGCGCGGCTACTCGATGGGTCCGGACGATCAGCTGCTCGTCGACCCGGAGAAGACCACCTCGCTCGGCAAGCCGATCGGCAAGGACTCCTCGCTGAAGACCTGGGAAGGCGATCAGTGGAAGACCGGCGGCGGCTGCACCTGGGGCTGGTTCTCGTACGACCCGAAGCTCGACCTGGTCTATTACGGCTCGGGCAACCCCTCGACCTGGAACCCGAAGCAGCGTCCGGGCGACAACAAGTGGTCCATGACGATCTGGGCGCGTAACCCGGACACCGGCATGACCAAGTGGGTCTACCAGATGACCCCGCACGACGAGTGGGACTTCGACGGCATCAACGAGATGATCCTTACCGACCAGAAGGTCGACGGCAAGGATCGTCCGCTGCTGACCCACTTCGACCGCAACGGCTTCGGCTACACCCTGGACCGCGCGACCGGCGAACTCCTCGTCGCCGAGAAGTTCGATCCGGTGGTGAACTGGGCCACCAAGGTCGACATGGACAAGGGTTCGAAGACCTACGGCCGTCCGCTGGTCGTGTCGAAGTACTCGACCGAGCAGAACGGCGAGGACGTGAACTCGAAGGGCATCTGCCCGGCGGCGCTCGGCACCAAGGACCAGCAGCCGGCGGCCTACTCGCCCAAGACCAACCTGTTCTACGTGCCCACCAACCACGTCTGCATGGACTACGAGCCGTTCCGGGTGAGCTACACCCCGGGCCAGCCCTACGTCGGTGCGACCCTGTCGATGTACCCCGCCCCCGGCTCGCACGGCGGCATGGGTAACTTCATCGCCTGGGACGGCGTCAACGGTAAGATCAAGTGGTCGAACGCCGAGCAGTTCTCGGTGTGGTCGGGCGCTCTTGCCACCGCCGGCGACGTGGTCTTCTACGGTACCCTCGAGGGCTACCTGAAGGCGGTCGACTCGAAGACGGGCAAGGAGCTGTACAAGTTCAAGACCCCGTCGGGCATCATCGGCAACGTGATGACCTACCAGCACAAGGGCAAGCAGTACGTGGGCGTCCTCTCGGGCGTCGGCGGCTGGGCCGGCATCGGCCTCGCGGCCGGCCTGACCGACCCGAATGCCGGTCTCGGCGCGGTCGGCGGCTACGCGGCCCTGTCGAACTACACCAACCTCGGCGGTCAGCTGACCGTGTTCGCGCTGCCGAACTAATCGGTCGCGGGTCTCAGGGGTGAATGGGTACCGGCGCGGGCTTCCGCGCCGGTACTCTTATGATTAGACTGTTCCTCAAGAAGGCCGGCCCCGAACGGTGGAATGGCACGGCCAAAGGTCCAGGGAGAAACATCCGTTGAACCACCTCAGCACGTTCGTCACGCGGCCGCTCGTGGCTGCCCTCGCCCTAGCAACCGTCAACGTGGTTGCCGTACATGCTGAGGATGCCAAGCCTGCCGATCCCGCCCTCGCCAACTCGCTCAACCCGAACGACAAGACCGCCGAGCAGGACGAGAAGCTCCTCAAGCGCGACGCGGCCGTGAAGGTCGAGGACGGCAAGTACTTCGACGCCGAAGGTCACCCGACCTTCCACGTCACCAACGAGGGCAAGAAGTTCGACTGGTACGCCTATTCGGGCTACCGCCGCTATCACGCCGAGTGCCACGTCTGCCACGGCCCGGACGGCATGGGCTCGACCTACGCGCCCGCCCTCAAGGATTCGCTGAAGCGCCTGTCCTACGAGGAGTTCATCGGCATCATCGCCGGCGGCCGCCAGAACCACACCGCGGGCGGCGGCGAGAGCGTGATGCCGGCCTTCGGCGACAACAAGAACGTCATGTGCTACGCCGACGACCTCTACGTCTACCTGAAGGCGCGCGCCGCGGGCGCCATGGGCCGCGTCCGTCCGAGCGACAAGGAGGACAAGCCCGAGGCCGCCAAGAAGGCCGAGAAGGAGTGCCTGGGCGGCTGATGACGCCCCGCGCGACCGCCACGGCTGCCGCCTGCGCGCTCCTGCTTCTGGCAGGAGCGCGCGAGGCTCCGGCGCAGCACCTGCCCGACCTCGTCACCACCGACACGCTGCGCGTTTGCGGCGACCCGGGCAACATGCCGTTCTCCCAGCGCAAGGAGGACGGGTTCGAGAACCGGATCGCGGCGATCGTCGCGGACGAACTGAAGGTCAAGGTCCGGTACTACTGGCTGACGCAGGGGCCGGGCTTCGTGCGCAACACGCTGGGCACCGGCCTGTGCGACCTCATCATCGGCTCCGCGTTCGGCAGCGAGCTCGTCCAGAGCACCAATCCCTACTACCGCTCCGCCTACACGCTGGTGACGCGCCGCGGCGAGTTCACCGACGTGACCGGGCTCGACGATGCCCGCCTCAAGGGCAAGCGCATCGGCGTGATCGCCGGCACGCCGCCGGTCAACCGGATGGGCGATCTCGGCCTGATCTCCGGGATGAAGGCCTACGCGCCCTACCAGCTCGACCCCGCCCGCCCGCACCAGACGGTCTCGGCCGAGGTGATCTCCGACCTCGCCGATGGCGCGATCGACGCCGCGGTGATCTGGGGTCCGGCCGCGGGCTGGCTCGCCAAGCAGGCGGCGGCGCGCACGGGCAAGCCCCTCGACGTGGTGCCCCTCCTCAAGGAGCCCGACCGCCCCGCCATGACCTACCGGATCGGCATGGGCGTGCGGCTCGGCGAGGACGACTGGAAGCGCCAGCTCAACACGATCCTGCGCAAGCGCCGCGACGACATCGAGCGCGTGCTGCGGGAGTTCGACGTGCCGCTGCTCGACGAGAACGACAACCGGCTGCTGGAGCCGGGCAAGCCGTAGGCAGGGAGTCTCCTCCCCGGGGGCCTAACCTTCCCCGCGGCCTCGCGTCAGGGCCTTCAGCGCTCCGCGCACCGTGCGCACGTCCTGCTCGGTCATTGCCATGCGGTGGAGCATGTCGCGCATGTTGCGGGCGATGATCTCGCGCTTCTCGGGCGGGTAGAAGCCGGCGCCGTCGAGCGCCGCCTCCAGGCTGCCGAACAGCGAGAGCAGGGCCTCCCGCGTCGCGGGGGGCGAGAGCATCTCGCCCGAGAAGGGGAGTCGCGCCCGGCCGCTGGCGCGCCGCCACGCATAGGCCGTCAGCAGCACCCCCTGCGCGAGGTTGAGCGAGGGGAAGTCCGGCGAGACCGGAAAGGTCACGATCGCGTCGGCGTACGAGACCTCATCGTTGGTGAGCCCGACGCGCTCGCGCCCGAACAGCACGCCGACGCGCTGGCCCGCGCGGGCGCAGACCGCCTCCATCGCCTCCTCGGGGCCGTAGACGCGCTTCATCTGCCCGCGCTCGCGCGCCGTGGTGGCGAGCACGTGGTGGAGGTCGGCGATCGCTTCCGGGACGCTGGCGTGGACGGTCGCGGCGTCGAGGACGTGCGTCGCGCCCGAGGCCGCCTCGCGCACGCCCTTCTTGGGCCAGCCGTTCTTCGGATTGACGAGGCGCAGTTCCGTGAGGCCGAAATTCGCCATGGCGCGGGCCGTCATGCCGATGTTCTCGGCGAGCTGCGGCTCGACGAGGATGATGGCGGGGGCGACGCCCGGTGGGATCTCGAGGCTCTTCATGGCGGACCGGCGATGGGGACCGCGCCTCCCTAGCAACCAAACCGCGCGGGACCCAGCGGGAAGATGGGGCACGGGTGATGCGCGTGGGCGCCGCCCGGCCTAAGGGATCCTCCGCGCGGCCGCAGGAGGCCGGCGGGGAAGGCACACGATGGCGCGCTGGCTGTTCAAATCCGAGCCCTCCACCTGGTCGTGGGACCAGCAGGTCGCGGCGGGCGCGGCCGGCACCTTCTGGAACGGGGTGCGCAACCACCTCGCCAAGAAGCAGCTCATGGCGATGCAGGTCGGCGAGCAGGGCTTCTTCTACCACTCGAACGAGGGCAAGGCGGTGGTTGGCATCGTGGAGGTGATCCGGCCCTACTACCCGGACCACACCGACGAGAGCGGCCGCTTCGGCATGGTCGACGTGCGCGCGGTCGAGGCGCTGCCACGCCCGGTGACGCTCGACGCCATCAAGGCCGAGAGCGCCCTGAAGGACATGGTGCTGGTCAACAATTCGCGCCTGTCGGTGCAGCCGGTGACCGAGGCGGAATGGGCGCTGGTCCGCCGGATGGGCGGGCTCGCTTGAGGCCGGGGCTACAGCTCGCCGACCGGGCCGGTGCTCTCGAACTCCGCCTCGTCGCCGACGAGGTCGGTCACCGCGATGGCGAGCCGCCTTCCGTTGCGCAGGCGCAGCTGCGCGTCGGGCTCCAGCCAGATCGGGCGCAGGCCGGCATGGCGGCCCTTGAGTGTTCCGTGGGCGATGAGCTCGTCCCCGCGCCGCTCGAACAGCAGCCGGTAGCGCACGCGCACCGGAACGCAGCCCTCCGCGGAGACATGGCCGAGCCCCGTCAGCGTCTTCAGGACTTCGTTCGGTTCGGCCATGGGACGCGACGCGGGAGGGCGGGATGAAGCGGCAATCCCGTTGCCATTTAATCCCGTGCCTGCCCCCTGTCACGCCATCCCCCGCTACAGAGCGGGCGCTCCTGTCCTAATCGAGCGCGCGGACCACGATGCGTCCGCCCTCCGCCGAGAGCGCGAGGCGGCCGTGCTTGAGCGCCAGCGCCTTCTCGCCGAACAGGGCGCGGCGCCAGCCCTGGAGCAGCGGGATCGGCGCCTCGTCGTCGTCGGCCACGGCCTCGAGGTCGTCCACCGTCGCGATGATCTTGGGCGCGACGCCCTCGTTCTCGCTCACTGCCTTCAGGAGCACCTTCAGGAGCTCGACCAGGGCCCCGTTGCCGCCGCTTCGGCGCGCCCGCTCGGGGAGCTGGATCTCGGAGAGGTCGCGCGCGAAGCCCTGCTCGACCGCCGCCAGGATCTCGGTGCCGGTGCGCGAGCGCTCGAAGCCCGCCGGGATCGTGCGCAGGCGCCCGAGCGCCTCGACGCTGCGGGGACCCGCGGTGGCGATGTCGATCACCGCCTCGTCCTTGAGGATGCGCCCGCGCGGGACGTTGCGCGCCTGCGCCTCCCGCTCGCGCCAGGCCGCCACCTCCATCAGCACCGCGATCTCGCGGGGCTTGCGCATCCGGCCGGAGAGCCGGCGCCACGCCAGCGCCGGGTCGGCCCGGTAGGTCTCGGGCGAGATCAGCACGCCCATCTCCTCGTCGAGCCAGGCGCCGCGGTCGGTGCGCAGCAACTCGCCCGCGAGCTTCTCGTAGACCTTGACGAGGTGCGTCACGTCCGAGAGCGCGTAGGCGAGCTGGGCGTCGGAGAGCGGGCGGCGCGACCAGTCGGTGAAGCGGGAGGACTTGTCGATCTTGGCCTTGGCCACGTCGTTGACGAGCTGCTCGTAGGAGACCGAGTCGCCGTAGCCGCAGACCATCGCGGCGACCTGCGTGTCGAAGAACGGGTGCGGCAGGACCTCGCCCATCAGCCAGATGATCTCGAGATCCTGGCGGGCGGAGTGGAACACCTTCACCACGCCCTCGTCGGCCATCAGGTCGATGAAGGGTTGCAGGTCGATGCCCTTGGCGAGCGGATCGACCAGCACGCCCGTCCCGTCCGGCCCCGCCATCTGGATCAGGCAGAGCTTGGGGTAGTAGGTCGTCTCGCGCATGAACTCCGTGTCGACGGTCACGAAGGGCTGTGCGGCGAGCCGGGTGCAGGCGTCTTCGAGGGCCGCCGTGGTGCTGATCAGGTCCATCCCACGGCTATACCGGAGGTTTTCGGGCTTGGGGAGCGGCGCTAACCGGCCCTCCCCAGCCGGCGGAGTACGGAGGCTCAGGCGAGGCGTTCCAGCGCGGCCTCGCGGCGGGCACGGGTCTGCTCGCGCGTCCGCCGACGGTGGTGCCTGGCCTGCTCCCGCCGCTGCGCCTCGGCGCGGGCCATCAGCCAGTCGAGGATGCCGCCCTCCAGCCGCTCGCCCGTCGCGGTGTCGGTGAGGCGGCGGATGCGATCGACCCGGAACCCGCGGTAGCCGCCGCGGCCTGGATCGATGCCGCCGAGCAGCGTGCGGCCGGGCCCGAGCTTCAGCTCGCGCGCCGCGACCGTGCGGCGGCTCCACACCCCCTGCCCGTCCTCGTAGACCAGCTCGAACCGGCCATCGAGCGGCAGGAGATGCCAGGCCGGGGAGGCCGGCGCGGCGGCCTCGGGCCGGGCCGCCGAAAAATCGGAAAACACGTGCGCGTTCATGGAGATCATATGGGGATCGCCCGCCGATTCCGGTAGTCTTCGGGCCCCGGAAACGCCGCGCGCGCTTGACTTGGTGAGCCTCCCGTGAATGGTGCCGGCCTCGTTCCCGAGAGCCTGCCATGCACCGTTACCGTACCCACACCTGCGGGGCGCTCCGCCCGTCCGACGTCGGCGGCACCGTCCGCCTCTCCGGCTGGTGCCACCGCGTGCGCGATCATGGCGGCGTGCTGTTCATCGACCTGCGCGACCATTACGGCCTGACGCAGTGCGTGGTGGATTCCGATTCCAAGGCCTTCAAGGCGGCGGAAGCGGTTCGCTCCGAGTGGGTCATCCGCATCGACGGCCGTGTCCGCACACGCCCCGCAGGCACTGAGAACGCCGAGCTGCCGACCGGCGCGGTCGAGGTCTACATCGACGACCTCGAGGTGTTGGGCGCGGCCGCCGAGCTGCCGATGCCGGTCTTCGGCGACGTCGAGTACCCGGAGGAGACGCGGCTGCGCTACCGCTTCCTCGATCTGCGCCGCGAGAAGCTGCACGCCAACATCATGAAGCGCGGCGCGATCATCGACGCGCTCCGCCGCCGCATGCGCGACGGTGGTTTTTTTGAATTTCAGACGCCGATCCTCACGGCGTCGAGCCCGGAGGGCGCGCGCGACTTCCTCGTGCCGTCGCGCCTGCACCCCGGAAAGTTCTACGCGCTGCCGCAGGCCCCGCAGCAGTTCAAGCAGCTCACGATGATCGCGGGCTTCGACCGCTACTTCCAGATCGCGCCCTGCTTCCGCGACGAGGACGCGCGCGCCGACCGCTCCCCGGGCGAGTTCTACCAGCTCGACATCGAGATGAGCTTCGTCACGCAGGAGGACGTGTTCCAGTCCGTCGAGCCGGTCCTGCGCGGCGTGTTCGAGGAGTTCGCGGAAGGGCGTCGCGTCACCGACGTGTTCCCGCGCATCACCTACGCGGACGCCATGCTGAAGTACGGCGTCGACAAGCCGGACCTGCGCAACCCCCTGATCATCGCCGACGTCACCGACGAGTTCGCCGAGGAGGCGGTCGCGTTCAAGGCGTTCAAGGGCGTGATCGCGTCGGGCGGCGTGGTGCGCGCCATCCCGGCGACCGGCGCGGCCACCCAGCCCCGCTCCTTCTTCGACAAGCTGAACGACTGGGCCCGTTCCGAGGGCGCGCCCGGCCTCGGCTACATCGTGTTCGAGGACGAGGGCGGCACGCTCACCGGCCGCGGGCCCATCGCCAAGTTCATCCCGGCCGAGATCCAGGCCCGCATCGCCGAGAAGGCCGGCGCCAAGGCCGGCGACGCGGTGTTCTTCGCGGCCGGCCCCGAGGCGAAGGCGGCCGGGCTCGCCGGCAAGGCCCGCATCCGCATCGGCGACGATCTCGGCCTCTGCGACAAGGACCAGTACGCCTTCTGCTGGATCACCGACTTCCCGATGTTCGAGTGGAACGAGGACGAGAAGAAGATCGACTTCTCGCACAACCCGTTCTCGATGCCGAACTTCGACCACGAGGCCTTCCTGAAGCTCGGCGAGGCGGATGCGGAGACGATCCTCGGCATCAAGGCCTTCCAGTACGACATCGTCTGCAACGGCATCGAGCTGTCGTCCGGCGCGATCCGGAACCACAAGCCGGAGATCATGGAGAAGGCCTTCGGGCTCGCGGGCTACGGTCGGGATGTGCTGGAGGCGAAGTTCGGCGGCATGCTGAACGCGCTGCGCCTCGGCGCCCCGCCGCACGGCGGCATCGCGCCGGGTGTGGACCGCATCGTGATGCTGCTCTGCAACGAGCCGAACATCCGCGAGGTGGTGCTGTTCCCGATGAACCAGCGCGCCGAGGACCTGATGATGAGCGCCCCCTCCGAGGCGACGCCGAAGCAGCTGCGCGAGCTGCACATCCGGCTGAACCTGCCGGAGAAGAAGTAGGCGCAACGCCAACCCTCCCCCCTCTGCGGGGGAGGGAGACGCGGTGGTTCCTGTGCAAGACCTCGTCGCCATCGTCGTCGCCCACGACAGCGCCCACGCCCTGCCCGACTGCCTCGCGGCGCTCCGCGCCGAGGGCGTGCCGGCACTCGTGGTGGACAATGCCAGCCGCGACGGCTCGGCCGATCTCGCCGAGCGGCTCGGCGCCCGCGTCATCCGCAACCCCCGCAACGAGGGCTACGGCCGGGCCAACAACATCGGCGTCCGCGCGGCGGACGCGGCCCGTGTCCTCTTCGTCAACCCCGACCTGATCCTCCGGCCGGGCGCCGTGGCGGCGCTTCGCGCGGGCGCGCAAGCCTACCCGGATGCCGGGCTCTACGCGCCGCGCATCGTGGAGCCGGACGGGCGCTTCTTCTTCCAGGCGCAGTCCTTCCTGGCGCCCTACCTGCAGAACCCGCAGGGCCGCCGCGACCCGCCGGAGGGCGATGCCTGCGCGCCCTTCCTGTCGGGTGCCTGCCTGATGGTGGAGCGCGCCCTGTTCCTCGACCTCGGCGGCTTCGACGAGGCGATCTTCCTGTTCTACGAGGACGACGACCTCTGCCGCCGGATGGCCGATGCGGGCCGCGCGCTCGTCCACGTCCACGGGGCGGAGGCGCTGCACGGCCGCGGGCGCTCCTCGGCGCCCGAGCCCGGCCGGGTTTTTCGGGCCCGCTGGCACATCGCGTGGTCGCGGGCCTACGTCGCCCGCAAGTACGGCCTGCCGGATCCGAGCCGGAGCACGCTGCTCGTGAACGGCCTGAAGGCTGCGCTCTCCCTCCTCGTCCTGCGCCGCGCCGGCTGGGAGCGCTACGGCGGCGCGGCGGCGGGCGCGCTTGCGGCGCTGCGGGGGCGAAGTGCGTTGCGGCGCGAGGGTTTGCGCTGACATGCGGCCGAGCCCGCGATAGGATTGAACCATGCGTGACGATCGCGATGCCAAGCCCGTCCGGACCGGAACGGGCAAACGGAAGAGCGGCCTCGTGCTGGGCCTCGCCGTGTTCGAGAAGATCAGCGCCGTCGAGGGCATTCACCTCACGGACGAGATGCGGCGAGACCTTGCCTCCCTGGAGCGCCGCGGTCTCACGCCGGAGCAGCGCGCGTCTTCCATTGCGGACAAGTACGGCCGCGGATCGACCTGACGGGATGTATGCGGTCGCCGTCGATCCGTACTGCTATCCGGGTTCGACGGTCCTCAGGAACCGTCCCGGCCTGAACGATCAGGTGGCGCTGGACCGGTTCGAGGCTGTTGCGACCGCCAACCGCTTCCTTGAGCCGATGCCAGCCGGGCGCTGGGGCGAGCGCCACTTTCGCGCCGTCCACCGGCACATCTTCCAAGACGTCTATGCCTGGGCAGGCCGTTCGCGCACCGTGCGCATCGGAAAGGGCGGCAGCGTCTTCTGCTACCCTGAGCATATCGACGCCGAATTGAAGCGGATCTTCAGTGGTCTCCGGCAGGCCGGCAACCTGCGCGGATTTGATCGGATAGGGTTTATCGCTGGCGCGGCCCATCTTCTGGCCGAGTTGAACGCGGTCCACGCCTTCCGCGACGGCAATGGACGTGCACAACTCGCCTTCATGGCGCTCCTGGCGGGTCAGGCCGGGCACCCGCTGGATCTCGCGCGGCTTGATCCTCAGACCTTCCTGTCGGCGATGAACGGCCGCTGACGGAACAGCTGTCGGACATGATCGTATGAGCTGCTCCCTACCACCCTCCCCCGCCGCTCCGCTGCCCCCGCTGGCCGCCCTCGCCCGTGCGGCGCGCCTCCTCGCCGAGCACGGTTTCCGCGAGGTCGCCCGCAACGAGCGCGGCGACAGCCTCTACCTCGCGCACGGCGACGGCCCCTGGCGCCTGCGCCTCTCGAACCACGCCCGCACGCCGAAGCAGCGGCGCGGGCATCCGGAGGTGCTGGCGAGCCTCGTGGTGCGGGAGCCCCGGACGGAGGCCCAGGTCGCCGCGATGGTCGCGGCGGCGCTCCGCGACTACGCGGGCGGGCTCAGGCGCGCTGCGGCTCAGGCCTCGGCGGTCCCCTCGGAGGCCGCATCGCGAAAATAGGGCTCGACCGGACCCTTGAGCTTCACCGTCATCGGGTTGCCGGCGCGGTCGAGCGTCTTGCCGGCCGAGAGCCGCACCCAGCCCTCGCTGACGCAGTACTCCTCGACGTTGGTCTTCTCGACGCCCTTGAAGCGCACGCCGACGCCGCGCTCCAGCAGCTTCTCGTCGTAGTACGGGCTGTTCGGGTTGGCGGCGAGGCGGTCGGGGGGCGTTTCGGACATGGGTCTGTACGTCTGCTGAGAACCGAGCCTCGCGGGTAGGCGATTCAGGGCCGGCGCGCAACGGCGAGCGCCGCCAGCAGGTCGTCGATGCGGTCGCTGCTGAGGAGGGGCACGAGCCGGCTCACCGTGGCGTGCGGCAGGTCCCACCAGGCCGCCTCGAGCAGCGCCGCGACGGTGTCGGCCTCGAAGCGGGTGCGCACCGCGCGGGCCGGGTTGCCGGCGGCCACCGCGTAGGGCGGCACGTCGCGGGTCACCACGGCCCGGGCGGCCACCACCGCCCCGTGGCCGATCGTGACGCCCGGCAGGATCAGGCAGCCGGAGCCGAGCCAGACGTCGTGCCCGATCGTCACGTCGCCGCGGGCCACGTGGTAATCCTCCGGTGCCTCGGCGTCGGGGAACAGTCCCTCCATCGCGGCGAACGGATAGGTCGTCGCCCAGTCGAGCCGGTGCCCGCCGCCCAGCAGGATCTCGACCTTGTCGGCGATGGAACAATAGCGGCCGATCGTCAGGCGCCGGCCGGATTCGGGGAAGCGCACCTTCGGCCGACCGTAGGAATAGGCGCCGATGGAGAACCCGTGCCGGCGAACCAGTTTCGCGAGGTGGATTCGTGTCTCGTTGTTCGGGTTGCGCCCACTGCGCAGGCGGTGCAACAGGGCCTTCAACGGGCGCCGCCGCGGTGTGCGCGCATGGGCTGAGAGCGAGCGGGAGAGAGGGCCATGGCCGACAATATGTCCGAGGACCTGAAGTCCGGGGCGCTCGTCTACCATCGCCTGCCCAAGCCCGGAAAGCTGGAGATCCAGGCGACGAAGCCGCTCGGCAACCAGCGCGACCTCGCGCTGGCCTATTCGCCGGGCGTGGCCGCCGCCTGCATGGCGATCCACGAGGACCCGCAGGAGGCCGCCACCCTCACGATCCGCCAGAACCTCGTCGCCGTGCTGTCGAACGGCACCGCCGTGCTCGGCCTCGGCAATATCGGTCCGCTCGCCTCCAAGCCCGTGATGGAGGGCAAGGCGGTCCTGTTCAAGAAGTTCGCCGGCATCGACGTGTTCGACATCGAGGTCGACCAGCTCGACGTCGACAAGCTCGTCGACGTCGTCTGCGCGCTGGAGCCGACCTTCGGCGGCATCAACCTGGAGGACATCAAGGCGCCCGAGTGCTTCGAGGTCGAGGAGCGCTGCCGGGCCCGGATGAACATCCCGGTCTTCCACGACGACCAGCACGGCACCGCGATCATCGTGGCGGCGGCGGTGCTCAACGCCCTGGAGCTCGCCGGCAAGAGCCTGGAGAACGCCAAGATCGTCACCTCGGGCGCGGGCGCGGCGGCGCTTGCCTGCCTCAACCTGCTGGTCTCGCTCGGCGCCCGGGTCGAGAACATCACGGTGACCGACATCAAGGGCGTGGTCTATGCCGGCCGCACCGAGCTGATGGACCGCTGGAAGGACATCTACGCCAAGGAGACCGAGGCCCGCACGCTGGCCGACGTCATCCCCGGCGCCGACGTCTTCATCGGCCTCTCGGCGGGCGGGGTGCTCAAGCCCGAGTACCTCAAGAAGATGGCCGAGAAGCCGCTGATCATGGCGCTCGCCAACCCCTACCCGGAGATCATGCCGGATCTCGCCGAGAAGGCGCGGCCCGACGCGATGATCTGCACCGGGCGCTCGGACTTCCCGAACCAGGTCAACAACGTCCTCTGCTTCCCCTACATCTTCCGGGGCGCGCTCGATGTGGGCGCCCACAAGATCAACGAGGAGATGAAGATCGCCGCCGTGAAGGCGATCGCCGCGCTCGCTCGCGAGACGCCCTCCGACGTCGTCGCCCGCGCCTATGGCGGCGAGGCCCGGCCCTTCGGCCCCCGCTCGCTGATCCCGAGCCCGTTCGATCCGCGCCTGATCCTGCGCATCGCCCCCGCCGTCGCCAAGGCGGCGATGGATTCGGGCGTGGCCGGGCGGCCCGTGGCCGACATCGAGGCCTACGCCGAGTCCCTCGACCGCTTCGTGCACCGCTCCGGCTTCATCATGAAGCCGCTCTTCTCGAAGGCCAAGGAGGCTCCGAAGCGCGTCATCTACGCCGAGGGCGAGGACGAGCGCGTGCTGCGCGCGGTGCAGGCCATCGTCGAGGACGGGGTGGCCAAGCCGATCCTGGTCGGGCGCCCGCGGGTGGTCGAGACCCGGCTCAAGCGCTTCGGCCTCTCGCTGCAGGAGGGCCGCGACTTCGAGCTGATCGATCCCGAGGACGATCCGCGCTACCGCGCCTACGTGCAGACCTACCTCGAGGTCGCGGGCCGGCGCGGCATCACGCCCGAGGCCGCCCGCACGCTGGTGCGCACCAACACCACGGTGATCGGCGCGATCGCGGTGCGCCGCGGCGAGGCCGACGCGCTGATCTGCGGCCTGGAGGGCCGTTTCGAGACGCGCCTGCGCATCATCCGCGACGTGATCGGGCTGAAGCCCGGCCTCACGCAATGCGCCGCGATGAGCCTCATCGTCACCAAGAAGGGCGCCTTCTTCCTGGCCGACACCCATGTCCGGCCGGACCCCGCCGCCGAGGAGATCGCCGAGATGGCGATGGCCTGCGCCAACCACGTCAGCCGCTTCGGCCAGACCCCGAAGATCGCGCTGCTCAGCCACTCGGATTTCGGCCAGTCCGACTCGACCTCGGCGCGGAAGATGCGCAGCGCCCTGGAGATGCTGCAGGAGCGGGCGCCGACCCTTCAGGTCGACGGCGAGATGCAGGCCGACTCGGCCCTCTCCGAGTTGATCCGCGACCGCGTCCTGCCGGGCTCGCGCCTCAAGGGGTCTGCCAACGTGCTGATCTTCCCGAACTTGGACGCGGCCAACATCGCCTTCCAGTTCGCCAAGGTGCTGGCCGACGCCCTTCCCGTGGGGCCCCTGCTGATCGGTCCGGCCAAGCCCGCCCACATCCTCACGCCGTCCGTGACGGCGCGCGGCATCGTCAACGTCACGGTGGCGGCGGTGGTCGAGGCGCAGGGCGGCGCGGTCGATGCGGGGCGCGACGCGGCGGAGACCGGCGCGGGCCTGCAGGCGGAGTGAGGCGTTTGCCGAGCGCTCCATCCCGGATGGGGCGCGGGGTCTGTCCGGTGCGGGCTGCCAGCCTCGCCGGTCAGGGCTCGGTCGGCTGAACGCGCCGCCCTCCCCCTGCGGGGGAGGGTGTGGCGGATGTCGGCGCGTCGTCGTGTGCGATGGGCCGCGCGGACGAGGAACTCAGCGCGGATCCGAGCCGGCACGATGCCCCCGCACCCTCCGCGCACCGAGCCCGCTACCCGTCCATCTCGATCTTCCCGTCCCGCCCGATCAGCCGGCCGAGGCCGCGCACGCGGTTGAGCAGCCGGTCGTTGCCGAGCGACCTGGCCGACGCGGGCAGGCGAAGGGTCACGGTCCTGTCCGTCGCGGTGAGCGGCGCCCGCTCGAGCACCCCGCCCATCGCCGCCGAGATCGGGAAGGCCACCCGCAGCAGGGCGCCCAGCAGCCGCGCCCGCTCGAACAGGCGCGGGCCGGCGAGCGCCCGCAGGACCGGGCTCGCCTTCTCGGGCGCCACGCCCTCGTGCCGCAGGGCGACCGCCAGCGCCAGATAGGCCCGGCCCGGATGGTCGATGCCCGTGAAGGCGCCGTTCTGGATCAGCGCGATGCTCTGCTCGCCCCGGTAGTCGGGATGGGCCCGCCAGGCGAGGTCGGAGAGCAGGCAGGCGGCGTGGCGCAGGCGGCGCTCGTCGAGCGTCTCGGGTCCGTCCAGGCTCTCCACGAAGCGGTCGGTCCAGGCGATCAGGTCCTCGGCGTGGGCGGGCGAGCGGGCGCGCAGCGCGTTCAGCTCGGCCGCCGCGGCCAGGAGCGCGTCCGCGGCCCGCCCGTCGCGGTCGAGCTGCTCGTAGAGCAGGCCCTCGCGCACGCCGGTGGCCGAGATCGCGATCTCGCGCGGGCGGCCGACCCGGATGATCTCCTCCAGCACGACGGCGCCGTAGGCGAGCAGCGGTCGGCGCGCCTCCGAGATCGCCTCGACGTCCTGAAGCTGGGCGGCGTCCGACTGCTCGACCACCTGCAGGAAGCTCAGCTCGTCCGAGGGCTCGACCGTGTAGCCGTGCATGACGTGGAGCGGGTACTGGCGCGCGGCCATGTGCAGGCGGGCGAGCGCCCGCCACGTGCCGCCGACCGCGTAGAAGGTCCGGCCCTTGAGCGTCTCGAGCTGCGGGGCGGCCTTGCGCATGTGCTCGCGCACGAGCTTGGCCGCCTTCTTGAGCGAGCCGCCCGAGAGGTCCTGCAGGGCGAGGCCGCCGAGCGGCATCGTCACCCCCTGCCCCACCACGGCCCCGCGCACATCCACGAGTTCGAGCGAGCCGCCGCCGAGGTCGCCAACCACGCCGTCCGGCGCGTTGAAGCCCGAGATCACGCCGAGCGCCGACAACTCGGCCTCGCGCCGGCCGGACAGGAGCTGGATCTCGGCGCCGCAGGCGTTCCGCGCCGCCTCCAGGAAGTCGGGTCCGTTCTCGGCGTCGCGCGCGGCGGCTGTGGCCAGCACGTGCAGGCGCCTCACCCCCATCGTGTCGCAGAGTACCCGGAAGCGGGCGAGCGCGGAGAGCGCCCGCCGCACCGCCTCCTCGTTGAGCCGGCCGGTGGTGAGCACGTTGCGGCCCAGGCCGCACAGGACCTTCTCGTTGTAGATCGGGGTCGGCGCGCGGCCGAGCCGATCGTAGGCGACGAGGCGGACCGAGTTCGAGCCGATGTCGATGATCGCGACGGGGTCCAGCCGGTCGCCCGCCGCGTGGGAGGTGGCAGGATAGAGATCCAAATCCGCCGATCCTTGTCGCTCGCCCGCCCACCGGCGCGGCCCGGGGCCCCTAGCTAGAGGCAAAACGCGGCGCGTGGAACCGGAGGCGGGGCGCAGGGCGCGGTTTTCCCGCGTGGCGGAGGACATGCGGGCCACGACGGCCGCGACGGCCCGATAGCGTGGCGCGCCGTCTCCCGACGGTCTCTCCATGCTTCCGGGGCGCCGCTGGCGAACCCGAGATCCACGCATGCCGGAGCGGCAGGACGAGGCGCCCGGTGTCCATGGATCCCGGGTTCCGCTGGCGCGGCCCCGGGACGACGATGTGGCTTCTGGGAACCCGGGAGCGCGGCCCCGCCCTCGCTCCTCCCTTACGGCTTCTTCGGCTCCGCGGCCTCGGGCTTCGCCTCGCTCGGCGAGGGCGGGGCCGCGCTGGTCCGCTCGATCTTCGCGTCCTGGCGCAGCTTCAGGATCAGGTCCTGCTGCGCCTTGCGGATCAGGTGCTGGTCGATCTGCTCCTTCAACTCGTCGAAGGTCGGCAGCGGCTTCACGCGCTTCTCCTCGACCTTGATGACGTGCCAGCCGAACTGGGTCTTGATCGGGTCAGAGACCTGGCCGACCGGCAGCTTGAAGGCGGCGTCGGCGAATTCCTTCACCATGCGCTCCTTGGTGAACCAGCCGAGGTCGCCCCCTTCCGTCTTCGAGCCCGGATCCTTCGAGGCCTCGGCCGCGACCTTGCCGAAATCCTCGCCGCCCTTGATCCGCGCGGCGATCTTCTTCGCCTCGGCCTCGTTGTCGACGAGGATGTGGCGGGCGTGCACCTCCTCCTCGGGCTTCATCAGCTTGACGCTCTGGTCGTAGACCGCGCGCGCCGCCTCGGGCGTCGCGGCCTTCTTGGCCTCGCGCTCGAGGTACTCGTCGAGCAGGAGCTTGTCGCGGAAATAGGCGAGCTTGCGCTTGAAGTCCGCCGTGTCGGCGACCTTGGCGGCCTCGGCGGCCTGGGCGCCGACCTTCAGGTCCACGAGGTAGTCGACCAGCAGCCCCTGCTTCTGCGCCTCGTCCACGCCGGGCAGCGAGAGCGCCGGGTCGTCCGAGGCGACGGCGAGGTCGCCGCCGGTGATCGGCTGGCCGTTGACCTTGGCCACCACCGTGTCGGGCGCGATCGGCGCTGGGGCCGGCGTCTCCGCCGCCTTCGCCTCGGACGCCTTGGCCTCAGGCGCCTTGGCCTCGGACGCCTTGGATGCCGGGGCCTGGGCCGAGGCGAGCCCCGGCATCGCGAGGGCGAGCGCGAGGGCGCTGGCGCGCAGGAGATGGGTCGGCTTCGTCATGGCGTCGGAATTCCTCGGCGTGCGGCGGCCGCGCTTCCCGCGGGTGCGGGATCCTGAACGACCTTCTGAAAGGTTCGAGGCACGGCTTTCGGCGACACAGGTGGCTTGGCCGCGTGCCGAACGCAAGCGTCGCCGCAGATCAGTCCCTGCCCGGAACACCCGATCGTGAGGACGGCCCTCGAACGGTACCGGCCCGGGGGCCGGAGGCGCGGCCGGCGCGAAAGCACCCGCCTGTGGGCACCGCCTCTTTCAGGTGCGCGACCCGATGTTTACCTCTATAAGCCCGGCCAACTCAGCCAAGACCGGCCCGTGGCGGTACGCCGCCGACGGGCTCGCGCGTCCGTAGGTCCACGATGCTAGGCAATCTCGCCAAGAAGATTTTCGGCTCCTCGAACGACCGCCGCGTCAAGGGCTACCGCCCGCGCGTCGCGGCGATCAACGCGCTGGAGCCCGAGCTTCAGGCGCTCTCGGACGAGGCCCTGCGCGCGCGCACCGACATGCTGAAGGCGGAACTCGCCAACGGCAAGACCCTCGACGACATCCTGGTCCCGGCCTTCGCCACGGTGCGCGAGGCCGCCAAGCGCGTGCTCGGCCAGCGCCACTTCGACGTGCAGCTCATCGGCGGCATGGTGCTGCACGAGGGCGGCATTGCCGAGATGCGCACCGGCGAGGGCAAGACCCTGGTCGCCACGCTGCCCGTCTACCTGAACGCCCTCTCGGAGAAGGGCGTCCACGTCGTCACGGTGAACGACTATCTCGCCTCCCGCGACGCCGAGTGGATGGGCCGGGTCTACCGCTTCCTCGGGCTGACCGTCGGCACCATCGTGCACGGGCTCGACGACGAGCAGCGCAAGGCGAGCTACGCCTGCGACATCACGTACGGCACGAACAACGAGTACGGGTTCGATTATCTCCGCGACAACATGAAGTACGAGATGTCCCAGCTCGCGCAGCGGGGGCACAACTTCGCCATCGTGGACGAGGTCGACTCGATCCTGATCGACGAGGCGCGCACGCCGCTGATCATCTCCGGCCCCGTGGACGACCGCTCGGAGCTCTACGTCGCGGTCGACGCGATCATGCCCCAGCTCCAGAAGTCCTACTACGACCTCGACGAGAAGCAGCGCACCGTCTCGCTGACCGAGGAGGGCAACGAGTTCATCGAGGAAGCGCTCCGCGAGGCCGGGATCCTGAAGGAGGGCGACCTCTACGACGCCCACAACGTCAGCCTCGTCCACCACGTCAACCAGGCGCTCAGGGCCAACACCCTGTTCACGCGCGACAAGGACTACATCGTCCGCAACGACGAGGTGGTGATCATCGACGAGTTCACCGGTCGCATGATGCAGGGCCGGCGCTACTCGGAGGGGCTCCACCAGGCGCTCGAGGCCAAGGAGCGGGTGACGATCCAGCCCGAGAACCAGACGCTCGCCTCGATCACCTTCCAGAACTACTTCCGCCTCTACAAGAAGCTCGCCGGCATGACCGGCACCGCCTCGACCGAGGCCGACGAGTTCGCCGAGATCTACAAGCTCGAGGTGGTCGACATCCCGACCAACAAGGAGGTCGAGCGCGTCGACGAGGACGATCAGGTCTACCGCACCGTCGAGGAGAAGTACGAGGCGATCATCGAGGAGATCGACCGGGCCCATTCCCGGCTGCAGCCCGTGCTGGTCGGCACCGGCTCGATCGAGAAGTCCGAGTACCTCGCCGACCTGCTGCGCAAGCACGGCTACACGGCGCTCGACTATTCCGACCCGAACGCGCTCACCGACGTCTACGCCGCCGCCCGCGAGGGCCGCGTCACCAAGCGCTTCGCGGTGCTGAACGCCCGCTTCCACGAGCAGGAGGCCTACATCGTGGCCGAGGCCGGCGTGCCGGGCGCGATCACCATCGCCACCAACATGGCCGGCCGCGGCACCGACATCAAACTCGGCGGCAACGTCGAGATGCGGGTCGAGAAGGAGCTCGCGGGCGTCGCCGAGGGGCCGGAGCGCGACGCGGCCGTCGAGGCGATCAAGGCCGAGATCGCCGAGAACCGCGCCAAGGTGCTGGCCACCGGCGAGCCGGCCGACCCGGCCGCGGGCCGCAAGAAGGCCCTGCCCGGCGGCCTCTACATCATCGGCACCGAGCGCCACGAGTCGCGGCGCATCGACAATCAGCTGCGCGGGCGCTCCGGCCGCCAGGGCGACCCGGGCCGCTCGAAGTTCTACCTCTCGCTGCAGGACGACCTGATGCGGATCTTCGGGTCCGACCGCATGGACGGGATGCTGCAGAAGCTCGGTCTGGAGAAGGGCGAGGCGATCATCCATCCCTGGATCAACAAGGCGATCGAGAAGGCGCAGCAGAAGGTCGAGGCGCGCAACTTCGACATGCGCAAGAACGTGCTCAAGTACGACAACGTGATGAACGACCAGCGCAAGGTCGTCTTCGAGCAGCGCCGCGACTTCATGGGCCAGGAGAGCGTGCGCGAGACCGTCGACGACATGCGCCACGGCGTGATCGACGACCTCGTGGCCGCCCACATCCCCGAGAACGCCTACGCGGAGCAGTGGGACACGGCGGGTCTCGCCCAGCGCATCGCCGAGGTGCTGAACCTCGACGTGCCGGTGGAGGACTGGGCCAAGGAAGAGGGCATCGCCGACGAGGAGATCCGCGAGCGCCTGCGCAAGCTCGCCGACGAGTCCTACGCCGAGCGCGCCGAGAAGAACGGGTCTGAGGTCACTGCCTATATCGAGAAGCAGGTGCTGCTGCAGACCCTCGACCATCTCTGGCGCGAGCATCTCGTCACCCTCGACCACCTGCGGCAGGTGATCGGCTGGCGCGGTTTCGCCCAGCGCGACCCGCTGAACGAGTACAAGTCCGAGGCCTTCGATCTGTTCAACAGCCTCGTGACGAGCCTGCGGGAGCAGGTCACCGGCCAGCTCTCGCGGGTCGAGATCATGTTCCAGGAGCCGGACCAGGCGGGGGCTCAGCCCTTCCCGGGCGAGGCGCCGAGCCTGCCGCCGATGTTCGCCCAGCACCTCGACCCGGTCACCGGCGAGAACGAGTTCGGCCGGGGCTCCGGCAGCGACGGCGGCGCGGGCCCGGCCCTCGGCTACGCGGCGCAGGGGCTTTCGGCCGACGGCGCCGTGCTGGAGCGCGACCCCGCCGACCCGGCCACCTGGGGGCGCGTCGGCCGCAACGAGCCCTGCCCCTGCGGGTCGGGCAAGAAGTACAAGCACTGCCACGGCACCTATCAGGTCTGACCCGCGTGACGTCCCTCCCCCTCTGCGGGGGAGGGAGAGCGGCACGCGCCGCGCCCCATCGTTCATCGCAATCACGCCATGCCCGCCCTGTTCATCGCCGGTGCCGGCACCGAGATCGGCAAGACCTACGTCACCGCCGCCCTCACCCGGCGGCTGATCGCGGAGGGGCGCCGGGTCCGCACCCTGAAGCCGCTGGCGAGCGGCGTCCCGCCCCTCGACCATCCGGATTTCGCCGCGAGCGACACCGCCCGGCTGCTGGACGCCCAGGGGCTCGCGCCGACACCGGAGACCGTCGCGGCCTGCTCGCCCTGGCGCTACGTCGCCCCGCTCGCGCCCGATCAGGCGGCAGCATTGGAGGGCCGCGCCCTCGCGCTGCCCGACCTCGTCGGGTGGTGCCGGGCCGAGATGGCCCGCGCCGAGGACATCCTGATCATCGAGGGCGTCGGCGGCCTGATGAGCCCGGTCACGCCGGACGCAACCGGCCTCGACTGGCTCAAGGCCCTGGGGATCCCGGCGCTCCTCGTTTCCGGCAGCTATCTCGGCGCGATCAGCCACGCGCTCACCGCCTGCGAGACCCTGCGGCTCCACGCCGTTCCGCTGCGGGCGGTCGCGGTGAGCGAGAGCCCCGGCGCGCCGACGCCGCCGGAGACCGTGGCGGCCGCGATCCGCCCGCGCGTCGCCGCCCCCGTGCTCTGCCTGGGCCGGGACGCGCCCTGCCCCGACGAACTCGCGGACGTGGCGCGCGGGCCGCAGGTTTCTTATCCTTCGCGGCGCGATGGGACCGGGGAGCCCGGTCGCGCGTTGTAGCGCCCGACAGACCCGGGTCGGGTCGCGCCTGCCCGGAGCCGAATGTGAGCCAGAGCAAGGTCCGCGCAGGGAGCGAGGCCGGCGAAGAGCGCGGCCGGCTGAGGCCCGCCCTGCTGCTCGGCGCGCTCGGGGTCGTCTACGGCGATATCGGTACGAGCCCGCTCTACGCCTTCAAGGAGGCGGTGCGCGCCGCCAACCCGGGCGCGCACAGCGCCGACCCGGTCGCGGTCACGGGCGCCGTCTCGCTCATCCTCTGGGCCCTGGTCCTGATCGTCTCGATCAAGTACGCGGTGCTGATCCTGCGGGCCGACAATAACGGCGAGGGCGGCATCGTGGCGATGCTGGCGCTCCTCGGCGCCCGCCACGCCAAACCCGGCACCTGGCAGGCTCTCCTCCTCGTGGTCGGCCTCGTCGGCGCCGCGCTCCTCTACGGCGACGGCGCGATCACGCCCGCAATCTCGGTGCTCTCCGCGGTGGAGGGGCTGAAGGTCGACGCCCCCGCCCTCGGGCGCTTCGTGGTGCCGATCACGCTCGCGATCCTCGTCGCCCTGTTCCTCGTGCAGAGCAAGGGCGTCGCCTTCATTGGTCGGATGTTCGGCCCGGTGATGCTGGTCTGGTTCTGCGTGCTCGTCCTGCTCGGCCTCGGCGGGATCTGGCATCGACCCGAGATCCTCGCCGCCGCCAACCCCCTGAAGGCGGTGGAGTTCATGGGCCATGCCGGCTGGGGCGTGAGCTTCGCGATGCTGGGCGCGGCCTTCCTGGCGGTGACCGGCGGCGAGGCGATGTACGCCGATCTCGGCCATTTCGGCGCCGGGCCGATCCGGGTCTCGTGGTTCGCCCTCGTCCTGCCCGCGCTGGTCATCAACTATCTGGGCCAGGGCGCCGGGCTGCTGCTGGAGCCCGACGCCATCGAGAACCCGTTCTACCGCCTCGCCCCGGACTGGGCGCACTACCCGCTGATCGGGCTCGCGACGCTCGCCACCGTCATCGCCTCGCAGGCGATCATCTCAGGGGTCTTCTCGCTGACCCAGCAATCGATCCAGCTCGGCTTCCTGCCCGCCATGCGCATCGTCCAGACCGCGCCCGACGAGCGCGGGCAGATCTACGTGCCCGCGGTGAACTGGCTCCTCGCCGCCGCCACGCTGACGGCGGTCGTGGTGTTCGAGACCTCGGACGCGCTCGCCGGCGCCTACGGCATCGCGGTCTCGCTGCTGATGGCGATCACCACGGTGCTGGCCGCCCTCATCGCGCACAGATGGGGCTACGCGCTGCCCGCGATCCTGGCCGTCAACGGCTTCTTCCTCGTGATCGACCTGGTCTTCCTCGGCGCCAACAGCGTGAAGCTGTTCGAGGGTGGCTGGTTTCCGCTGGTGCTCGCCGGCTTCGTCGCCCTGATGATGCTGACCTGGCGGCGGGGCAACCATCTGATCGAGGAGGCGCGCGCCGCGATGCGCCAGCCGGAGGCCGCCTTCCTGGCGAACCTGCAGCACCGGGACGTCGTCCGCCTGCCCGGCACGGGCGCCTTCCTGTCGGCGGCGACCCACGGCATCCCGCTGCACCTGTCGCGCTTCGTCGAGCGCAGCCACGCGCTGCACCGGCGCGTCGTCATCGTCACGGCGCTCTACGAGGAGACGCCGACGGTGCCCGAGACCGAGCGCGCCCGCGCCACCCTGCTGGCGCCGGACTTCTACCGGCTGATCCTGCGCTACGGCTTCATGGAGGACGCCTCGATCCCCGAGGGCCTGCGCTGCGCCGTCGAGCACCGGCATCTGCCGGCCGCGATCCTCGACGACATGACGGTCTTCATCGGCCACGAGACGGTGATCCCGAAGAGCGACGACCGGGGCATGATGCCCTGGCGCGAGAACCTGTTCGCCTTCATGCAGCGCAACGCCGAACGCACCGGCGCCTATTTCTGCGTGCCGACCCGGCAGGTTGTGGAGGTGGGCACCGAGATCGAGATCTGAGGGCGTCCCTCGCCCTCGCCATCGGCCGCCCCAGTCGTTAGAAGCCCGCGTCTCTCGAGACTTGGGCATCCATGGATCCGACCACACGCGCCGACGCGCACCGGCTGCCGGTGCGGGTCTATTACGAGGACACCGATTTCTCGGGCTTCGTCTACCACGCGAGCTACCTGCGCTTCATGGAGCGCGGCCGCACCGAATTGCTGCGGGACCTGGCCGGCGACCAGTCCGACCTGCACCGGGACGCGGACGGCCTCGTCTTCGTGGTGCGCCGCATGGAGATCGACTACCTCAAGCCCGCCCGCATGGACGATGCGCTCACGATCGTCACCGCGACGCGGGAGCTGCGCGGCGCCTCGATGCACCTCTCCCAGGCCGTGATGCGGGGCGAGGAGGCGCTGGTGCGCGCCGAGGTGGTGGTGGCCTGCGTGCGCGGCGGACGGGCGATCCGCCTGCCCGAGCGCCTGCGGCAGAGGCTGACTCCGGCAACCAATCCTTAACCCTGCCAGGGCCTTAACTGAACCTCACGCATCCGGGCGACGCGGGCGGCCCCGGCACGGCCCTAACTTCGACACGTTCGGCGGCGATTGCCGTTGAAATCGTTCGACGATTTGGCCCGAGCGCGAGCCTTGCCCGCTTCGGTACGGGCGCTCTCCGGGGCACCGAGGAACAGGTCCATGAATCCAGCCGACGCCATGGCGGTCCACGCACCGGTCGCCGATATGAGCCTGCTCGGCCTGTTCCTGCAGGCCCACTTCGTCGTGAAGATCGTGATGGTGGGCCTGCTCAGCGCCTCGGTCTGGTGCTGGGCGATCATCGTCGACAAGACCCTGCTGTTCCGCCGCACCCGCGCCGAGATGGACTCCTTCGAGGACGCATTCTGGTCCGGCCGCTCGCTGGAGGAGCTGTTCCGCTCGTTCAACGACCGTCCGGCCACCGGCCTCGCCGCGGTGTTCGTCGCCGCCATGCGCGAGTGGAAGCGCTCCTTCGAGGGCTCGGGCCGTCAGATCCAGTCGCTCAGCCAGCGCATCGACAAGACGCTCGACGTCACCATCCAGCGCGAGGTGGAGCGGCTGGAATCCCGCCTCCTGTTCCTCGCCTCGATCGGCTCGGCCGGCCCCTATATCGGCCTGTTCGGCACGGTCTGGGGCATCATGACCGCCTTCACCTCGATCGCGGCCTCCAAGAACACCTCGCTCGCGGTCGTGGCACCGGGCATCGCCGAGGCGCTGTTCGCCACCGCGATCGGCCTGTTCGCGGCGATCCCCGCGGTGCTCGCCTACAACAAGCTCCAGGCCGAGGTGGCCAAGGCCCAGTCGCGGCTGGAGGGCTTCGCCGACGAGTTCTCGGCGATCCTCTCCCGCCAGATCGACGAGCGCCTCTCGCTCGCCGCCTGACCCGGAAGGAGCCGAACCCATGGGCATGGCAGCGGGCGGCAAGGCCGGCACGAGGCGGCGGCGCGGCGGGCGCCGCGGCGGCGCCATCAACGAGATCAACATGACGCCGTTCATCGACGTCGTGCTGGTGCTGCTGATCATCTTCATGGTGGCCGCGCCGATGATGACGGTCGGCGTGCCCCTCGACCTGCCGCAATCCAAGGCGGCCCCGCTCAACTCCGACACCAAGCCCATCACCCTGTCGATCCGCCAGACCGGCCAGGTCTTCCTCGGCGAGGACGAGCTCTCCGACGACACGATCGTGCCCAAGCTCACCGAGGCCTCGAAGTCCGGCACCGAGGAGCGGGTCTTCGTGCGCGGCGACAAGCGCGTCGATTACGGCCGCGTCGCCCAGGTGATGGCGATCGTCACCGGCGGGGGCTTCCGCAAGGTCGCCCTCGTCACCGAGCCCGACCAGCGATAACGGGGCGCCAGCGTGGCACTCAAGCTCGACCGCAGGGAACCGGGGGTCTGGATCTCGGTGGGCACCCATGTCGCCGTGGTGGCCGCCGCAATCATCGGCATCTCGGCCCCGGCGCTGCCGGAGGCCCAGGAGGGCGTGCCCGTCGAGGTGATCACCGAGAACCAGTTCTCGGAGCTGACCAAGGGCGAGCGCAACGCCGAGAAGCCGCTCTCCGACGCCAAGCCCCGTGCCGACCGGCAAGCGGAAAAGTTCGAGGAGCGCGAGCCCGAGAACGCCAAGGTCGATTCGCCGACCGCGCCCACCCGCACCGCCGACATGAAGGTCGCCAACGCCGACGCGATGGCGCTGCGCATGAGCGAGCCGGACCCCGCCGAGGAGCGGGCCAAGGCGGAGGCCAAGGCCGCGGAGGCCAAGGCCGCGGCGGAGAAGGCCGCGGCGGAGAAGGCCGCCGCCGAGAAGGCCGAGGCCGCCAAGGCCGCCAAGGCCGCCAAGGCTGCGGCCGCCGAGAAGGCCGCTGCCGAGAAGGCTGCCGCCGCCAAGGCCGAGGCGAAGGCGAAGGCCGAGGCCGCCAAGGCGGAAGCGGAGAAGCGCGAGGAACTCGCCAAGCTGATCGAGCGCGAGGAGGCGGAGGCCGCCGCCGAAGCGAAGGCCAAGGCCAAGGCGGATGCCGCCGCGAAGGCGAAGGCCGAGGCTGCTGCCAAGGCCAAGGCGGATGCCGCCGCGAAGGCCGAGGCCGAGCGCAAGGAGGCCGAGCACCAGAAGCAGATGGCCGAGAAGGCGGAGGCCGAGCGCGAGAAGGCGGAGGCCGCCGCCAAGGCCAAGGCGGAGGCCGCCGCGAAGGCCGAAGCCGCCGCCAAGGCCGCCAAGGCCAAGGCGATGGCGGATGCCAAGGCCAAGGCGGATGCCGAGGCCAAGGCCCGCAAGCAGGCCGAGATCGCCGACAAGTTCAACGCGGGCGACATCAAGTCCCTGCTCGCCTCGAAGTCGCCCTCGCAATCGACCGGTGCCACGGGCCGCGACGTGCAGCGCGTCGCCTCGCTCGGCGCGGCGACCGGGACGTCGCAGAAGCTCTCGCCCTCGATGCGCGACGCGCTCGTCGGCATGCTGCAGCAGCAGATCGAGCGTTGCTACTCGGCCCCGCCCGGCGCCTCGCAGGGCGTGATCCTGCCGGTGCTCGACATCCGCCTGAACCCGGACGGGACGCTGGGCAGCGAACCCCGGGTCATGCGCTCGGGCCAGAACGCGACCGACCAGTCGATCGCTTCGGCGGCGCTCCGCGCTGTGCGGCGCTGCGCGCCCTACAAGATCCCGGCCCAGTACGCGCCGTTCTACAACGACTGGAAAGCCATCAACGCGGAGTTCGAGTTCACGGCGACTTGACGCCCCGGCTCCCCCTGCACCGATCCAGCGACCGGACCTGACCAGCATGCATCTCGCTCACCCGCGACGCCGCACGGCGCCGCTCGCCACGCTCCTGGCCTTCCTCGCCCCTCTTCTGGCCCTCGCGCTGCTCGGGCTGCCGGCCCAGGCGCAGCTCCAGCTGCGCATCGGCGGGGGCGCCTTCCAGCCGCTGCCGATCGCGATCGCCGACTTCGCGGGCGACCCGAGCCTCGGCGGCCTCGTCTCCGGGGTGGTCGCGAACAACCTGCGGCGCTCCGGCTACTTCACGCCGCTCGACAAGGGGCGCTTTCCCGAGAACCCCGCCTTCGACGCGGCGCCGGCCTTCGACAAGTGGCGCGCCACCGGCGTGCAGGGCCTCGTGACGGGCCGCGTCTCGCGCGACGGCGGGGGGCGGCTGAAGGTCGAGTTCCGACTCTGGGACGTGACGTCGGGCCAGCAGATGACCGGCCAGCAATACGCTACCGATCCGGCCAACGCCCGCCGCACCGGCCACCTCATTTCCGACGCCGTGTATACGAAGATCACCGGCATCGGTCCGTGGTTCGACAGCCGCATCGCGTTCGTCGACGAGTCGGGCCCGAAGGAGAACCGCCGCAAGCGCCTGATGGTGATGGACCAGGACGGCGCCAACGTCCGCGCCATCACCACCGGCGAGAACGCCATCGTGGCGCCGCGCTACTCGCCCGCGACCCAGGACATCGCCTTCATGGCGCAGGCCACCGGCCACCAGCCGCGCGTGCAGGTGATCAACCTCGAGACCGGGACGCGGCAGGCGGTCGGCAACGTCGATTCGATGAGCGCGAGCCCGCGCTTCTCGCCGGACGGGCGCCGCCTCGTGATGAGCGTGCAGCAGGGCGGCAACGCCGACATCGTGACGATGGACCTCGCCTCGAAGGCGCAGCGCTCGATCACCAACGGCATGGCGATCGACACCTCGCCGACCTATTCGCCGGACGGCTCGCAGATCGTGTTCGAGTCCGACCGCGGCGGCTCGCAGCAGATCTACGTGATGGGTGCCGACGGCTCGAACCCGCGCCGCATCTCCTTCGGCGAGGGCTCGGCCTCGCAGCCGGCGTGGTCGCCGCGCGGCGACCTCATCGCCTTCACGCGCCAGCGCAAGGGCGGCTTCGCCATCTGCGTGATGAAGCCGGACGGTTCGGGCGAGCGGGTGCTCACGGAAGGCTTCCACAACGAGGGCCCGACCTTCGCGCCGAACGGCCAGTACGTGCTGTTCTTCCGCGATCCGGGCGGCCAGGGCGGCGGCAAGCTCTACATGGTCGACATCACCGGCAAGGTGGAGCAGCCCGTGCCGACCCCCTCCTACGCCTCCGATCCGACTTGGTCGCCGCTGCTCGCGGGGCGGTGAGGGGCGCTCACCAGTCCGGTTCCAGGCGGTCGTGCGCGCGCTCGGGCGCGTCGTCCGGGAGCAGCGACGGCGCCTCCCGGCGCAGGGCGGCGGGCAGCGCCCGCAAGGCCGGATCGTCGAAGCCGAGATGCGGCAGGTAGCGGGCGACGAGGGCCGCGACCAGTTCCGCCTGTGCCCGGTCGCGGCGTCGCTTGCCGGGATCGCGGTCGTCCCGCGACGACAGCCAAGCCTTGTGTAGGGCGAAGGCGCGGGGATCGGGCACCACCATCTCCGCCGGGTAGCCGCGCAGGTCTAGGACCGTCGCCGTCACCTTCGGGCTGTTCACGAGCCACGCGAGACCGGTGATCTCCGCCGCGACCAGATCGTCCGCCTCGGCGCCGATCCGCCGCGGCTCGCTCGGGCGGATCGGATCCTTCCCGGCCGGCGTGATCAGATCGACGATGTAGCCGTCCCGGTTCGCGGCGCGGAAGCCGCCCTTGCGCAGGATCTCGAACGAGTGATCGACCTTTTTGAGAAGGCCGACCACACCGTTCGCGGTCACCTCCGGTGCGACGAGTTTCAGGCTCGTCCGCGCGTCGTAGAGCAGGTCGATGTCGGCGGTCTCGAGCCGGGACTCGGCGATCTGAACGCCCGCCATCCGCTCGTAGACGAAGAGGGCGTTGGTGCCGACCGTCGCGACAATGGGCCGGGATAGGCCGGACTCGGCCAGCGCCCGCAGGATGCGCGCGGCGATGACCGGCATCCTGCCGAGTTGCTCGGCGCGGCTGACGGCCGCCATCCGGTCGAGCCGCCGCGCGAGGTCGGCGCTGCGCGCGCGGGCACGAGCTCGCCCCTCCGTGAAACGCGCGTGCAGCGCCTCCGTCTCCGCGCTTCGCGGACCGAGCGATTTCCAGGTGCCGGCCCGCGCGCGGTAGAGGTAGGATCCGCCGCTCACCGTCTTCCAGGCCATCGAACCGGCGAACCGGTCGCCGAGCTCGGCGCGCGCCTCTCGATACGCCTCGAACACCTGCTCGGTGTTGATGAGCTGGCGCACCTGATCGCCATCGAGTTCCCGGTAGCCCGGCGCTTCCGGATCCATGACGCCCCACCGTCATCAAAGTGAATCAAGGTGCTGATGTAACAGGGTTTATCCATAATCGGTACCGGTTTGGTCGCGAAATGGATAATGGGGTGGAGGCGGACCTCTCACCCCTCTTTCAGCAGCCGGTCTCGGTCGCGCAGGGCCGGGAACAGCCGGCCCCACGCCACCGCGATCAGCACCGTGATCGCGCCGCCCGCCACCACGGCCGGCACGGCGCCCAATGCCGCGGCCAGCAGGCCGGACTCGAACTCGCCGAGCTCGTTCGAGGCGCCGATGAAGACCGTGTTCACCGCCGCGACCCGGCCCCGCATGGCGTCCGGGGTCTCGCCCTGGACGAAGCTCTGGCGGACGTAGACGCTGATCATGTCGGCCGCGCCCGTCACGAACAGGCAGAGCATCGAGAGCGTGAGCGAGGTCGAGAGGCCGAACACCACGATGGCGAGGCCGAACACGGCGACCGCCCGGAGCATCCGGGCGCCCGCGTGGCGGCGCAGCGGACGGTAGGCGAGCCAGATCGCCATGGTGACGGCGCCCGCCGCCGGCATGCTGCGCAGGGCCCCGAGGCCGAGGGGCCCGACATGCAGCACCTCGGCGGCGAAGATCGGCAGGAGCGCGGTGGCGCCGCCGAACAGCACGGCGAAGAGGTCGAGGCTGATCGCGCCGAGCACCACGGGCTGCGAGCGGATATAGGCGAGCCCGGCCGAGAGCGTGGCCCAGCTGACCCGCGGCCGCTCACCCGAAGCCGCGGGCCGGAAGCGGATGGCAGCGACCAGAAGGGCGGCGAGCGCGAAGCTGGCCCCCGCCCCGCCGAACACCACCGCCGGCCCCGCCGCGTAGAGCAGGCCCCCCGCCGCCGGGCCCAGCACGGAGGAGGTCTGCCAGAGCGAGGCGTTCCAGGCGATGGCGCCGCCGAACAGCTCGCGGGAGACCAGCGTCGGCAGGAGCGCCTGCAGCGCCGGGTTGGCGAAGGCGCGGCCGGTGCCGACGAGGATCACCAGCCCGTAGACCGGCCACACGGCCTGCGCCCCGGAGAGCGCGTAGGCGAGCAGCCCGAAGCTGGTGGCCGCCTGCACGCCGAAGCTGACCGCCGCCACGAGCCGCCGGTCGTAGGTGTCGGCGACGTGGCCGGTGATGAGCGCGGCGAGCATCGCCGGCAGGAAGCCCGCCAGCCCGACGAGGCCGAGCGCCAGGGCGGATTTGGTGAGGTCGTAGACGAACCAGCCGATCGCCACCGCCTGCATCTGGTAGGCGAGGCCGGTGAGGAAGCGGGCCGCACCGAACAGGCGGAAATCGCCGTTGCGGAAGACGGCCCAGCCGGTGGTCGCGCGTGTGGACATGGCAGGCGTGCTGGGATCCCGGGCCCGACGCGTCAAGCGATCCGCGCCGCACGCCTGCGTGATCGGCCGGCTACTCGGCCGCCTCCACCTGCGCCTCGGGATCGACCAGCGGGAAGCTGCAGGTGACGCATGTGCCGGCGCCCGGGCTCGATTCGAGCGTGACCCGGCCGCCGTGCAACTCCACGAAGGAGCGCACGATCGAGAGGCCGAGGCCGACGCCGCGGTGGCGGGTGCCGAGCGTCCGGCTCTCGAAGCGGTCGAAGACGAGCGCCGCGACCTCGGCCGGCATGCCGACGCCGTGGTCGCGCACGCTGAGCGTCAGGTCGGTCGCGGTGCGGCGCGCGCGCACCTCGATGCGCTCGCCCGGATGCGAGAAGCCGACGGCGTTCGAGAGCAGGTTGAACAGGATCTGCCGCACGCGCTTGCCGTCGGCGTAGATGCTGCCGATGCCGGCCGGCACGTCGAGCTGCACGCTGAGCCGTGATTCCGCGAGCCGGTCCTCGATGCCGCGCATCGCCGCCTCGACGGTGGCGGGCACGTCGACCATCTCGCGCTGCAGCTCTAGCGAGCCGGCATCGATCGAGGCGAGGTCGAGGATGTCGTTGATGATGACGAGGAGCGCGCCCGAGGAGCGCATGATGTGCTCGGAATACTCGCGCTGGCGCACGTTGAGCGCTCCGACCGTTTCGTCGCCGAGCAGCTGCGTGAAGCCGATGATGTTGGTGAGCGGCGAGCGCAGCTCGTAGGAGACGTGGTGGACGAAGCTGTCGCGCAGCTGCGCGGCCTTCTCCAGGGCGTCGTTCTTCTCGGTCAGCGCCCGCTCGACGTTCACGCTCGCGGTCACGTCGATGAGGGTGATGAGCGTGGCGCCGTCCGGCAGCGGCTGGGCGGTGCAGTCGAGCACGGTGCCGTCCACCACCTCCAGCCGGCAGGCGAGGCCCTCGCGGCTCTCCAGGCCGACGACGCGGTCGCGGATGTCGAGCCAGGGCTCCTCGGCGGGCGCGAGGCGCCGGCAGGCCTCGATCACCGCCTCGACGCGCGGGCGCTCGGCGACGAGTTCCGGGTCGAGGCGCCAGAAGGCCGAGAAGGCGCGGTTGGCGAGCGTGAGGCGCCCGTCGCCGCCGAACACGGCCACGGGCTCGCGCAGGGTGTCGAGCGTCTCGGCCTGCACCCGCATCAGGGCGTTGTAGCGGGATTCGAGGTTCACCCGGTCCGAGACGTCGTCGAACAGGTAGGTCAGCCCCCCTTGCGGGTTCGGGTCGGCGACGACCCGAAGGGTCCGGCCATCCTGCAGGTACCACCAGGTCTCGTTGGCCTCCACCGCCCGGTAGGCCGCCAGAACCCCCTGCTTCCAGGCGCGAAAATCGGCGTGCTCCTCCAGCTTCCGCTCGGCGCGCAGGTGGTCGAGGATCTCGCCGTCCGAGGGGCGCCCCTCCAGGAAGGCGGCGTCGAGGTCCCAGAGCTGGCGGTAGGCGGCGTTGTGGAAGATCAGGCGCTGGCGGTCGTCGAACATCGCCACCGCGGTCGGCAGCTGGTCGAGGGTGCGCACGTTGGCGTTCATCTGCCGCTGCAGGTCGGCGCGTACGCTCTCCAGCTCCGAGACGTCGACCGCGATGCCGACCCGGCCGCTGTCGGCGCGGCTCTCGAACACGTCGAGCACCCGGCGGCTGCCCGCGACCACGGCGGAGAGGCGGGCCACCGTCGGGCCCGCGCCGCGCCGCGCGGCGTCCTCGCGCGCCACGGTCTCGCGGGCCGGCCGGTCGAGGAGCTCCAGCCCCTGGTCGAGGGCCGCCTCGCGGGAGGGCGCCTCGACGGCCGCCGCGTAGGCCGTGTTGACCCAGGCGAGCCCGCCCTCGCGGTTGCGCCGCCAGACCGGCTGCGGGATCGCGTCGAGGAGCGCGGCCAGCGCGGCCACGCCCCGGCGGGCCTCGTCCAGGGTCTCGCGCAGCTCCGCGATCTCACGGCGCTCCTCGCTGGTCTCGCGCAGGCGCAGCAGAGCCCGGCCGGCCACCGCCTGCCCCTGCGCCTCGATGCTGCGCCCGTCCTGGCTGCGGAGCGCGAGGTGGAAGCCGGTGCCGCGCACCAGCAGCGCCTCGACCGCCGCCTCGATCGCGCCCGCGTCGGCGGGCAGAAGCCAGGAGCCGAAGGCGAGCACGCGCCGCGCCGCGCCCGCGGCCGATCGGCCGTCGAAGGCGAGGCCGACATCGCCCTCGATCACCGGCTCGCTGCGGGCGTTCCAGGTCACGATGATCTGGCGCTCGGCGTTGAGCAGCATCTCGGCCCGGTCGTGGGCGCCCCGCAGCGCGTCCAGCGCCGCGGCCTGCTCGCGGTCGCGCCGGGTCCAGCGGGCGCGCTCGCGCAGGTGCAGCAGCGAGAGGATCGTGGCGAAGGCGAGCAGGCCGCCCAGCACCGAGAGGCTCGCCACGCCGTGCATGTGGAGCGCCGCGGCCGGATCCGCGGGCGCCGCCCAGGCGGCCCCGAGGCAGAACAGGGCGCCGACGACGAGTGCGCCGACGCGGGCCGCGAGCCGCGCCGTCCGTTCGAGACCCATGACCCGCCTCATCCCTCGACCACCGATGAGGCCGGCGCGCGCGATCGCGCGGCGCACGCGGCACCGTTCCGGCCGGCCGATCCTCGCGGACCGGCGGCGCGTCACCTCATCTGAAGATTCGATTCACCTTAGCGCGGGGGCGAATCGCGCCGGAAGGGGTTTGCGCGCAGGGCCGGGAGCCGGGGCGCACGCCGCGCGCGCGCGACACACAGAAGACACAGTTCGCTACCCCGGTGCAGGGTTGACAAAACGTAAAGAGCCCGGCGCGACGGCCGGGCTCGATAGAGCTCAAGAAAATTTTGAGCGGCGGGCCGAGGGCCCTCAGTAGCGGTAATGCTCGGGCTTGAACGGGCCGCTCTCGCCCACCCCGATATACGCCGCCTGGTCGGGGCGCAGCTTCGAGAGCTTGGCACCGACCTTCTCGAGGTGCAGGGCCGCGACCTTCTCGTCGAGCGCCTTGGGCAAGGTGTAGACCTGGCGCTCGTACTTGCCGGGGTTGGTCCAGAGCTCGATCTGGGCGAGCGTCTGGTTGGTGAACGAGGCCGACATCACGAAGCTCGGGTGGCCGGTCGCGTTGCCGAGGTTCACCAGGCGGCCCTCCGACAGGAGGATGATGCGGTGGCCGTCGGCGAACTCGATCTCGTCGACCTGCGGCTTGATGTTGGTCCACTTGAGGTTCTTCAGGCCGGCGACTTGGATCTCGTTGTCGAAGTGGCCGATGTTGCAGACGATCGCCCGGTCCTTCATCGCCCGCATGTGGTCGAGGGTGATGATGTCCTTGTTGCCGGTGGCCGTCACGAAGATGTCGGCGCGCGGGGCGGCGTCCTCCATGGTGACGACCTCGTAGCCCTCCATCGCGGCCTGGAGCGCGCAGATCGGGTCGATCTCCGAGACCATGACGCGGCAGCCGGCGTTGCGGAGCGAGGCGGCCGAGCCCTTGCCGACGTCGCCGAAGCCCGCGACCATCGCGACCTTGCCGGCCATCATCACGTCGGTGCCGCGGCGGATGCCGTCGACCAGCGACTCCTTGCAGCCGTAGAGGTTGTCGAACTTCGACTTCGTGACCGAGTCGTTCACGTTGATCGCCGGGAAGAGCAGCTTGCCCTCCTTGGCGAGGATGTAGAGGCGGTGCACGCCCGTGGTGGTCTCCTCGGAGACGCCCTTGATCGACTCACTGAGCCCGGCGAACCAGCCCTTCGGCTTCTCCTTGAGCTTCTTCTTGAGGAGCGCGAAGAAGACCTCCTCCTCCTCGGAGCCCGGCTTGTCGAGGAAGGCGGTGTCGCCGTTCTCGGCGCGCAGGCCCAGATGCACGAACATCGTGGCGTCGCCGCCGTCGTCGAGGATCATGTTCGGCATGCCGCCATCATGCCAGTCGAACAGGCGGGCGGTGTAGTCCCAGTACTCCTCCAGGGTCTCGCCCTTCACGGCGAAGACCGGGATGCCGGCGGCGGCGATCGCGGCGGCGGCGTGGTCCTGGGTCGAGTAGATGTTGCAGGACACCCAGCGGATGTCGGCGCCGAGGTGCTTCAACGTCTCGATCAGCACCGCGGTCTGGATCGTCATGTGGAGCGAGCCGGCGATCTTGGCGCCCTTCAGCGGCTGGCTCGGGCCGTACTCGGAACGGACCGCCATCAGGCCGGGCATCTCGCTCTCGGCGATCGAGATCTCCTTGCGGCCGTAATCGGCCAGACCGATGTCCCTGACGATGTAATCCTTGGCCATGGGGTCTGAAGCTCCGTCTCTGAGGCTCTGGGTCGGGTGCGGGCGGCCGGCGCGCGGGGGCCTTCTCCCCACACACCGGCCGCGACCGCGTCGGCGAGGCCTGTAGCAGGTCGAGACGGAGGAGGCAATCAAGACATAAAGATGTCTTTATGCCTGTTCTGAGCGGCCCCGGCATCTCCGGGGCCGGTGCGGTGCATCCGGCCGTCAGTCCCGGCCGCGGACGAGCCAGCCCAGGCCGAAGGCCACCGCGGCGACGATGGCGACCGTCGTTGCGCGGTTCTCGTTCGCCCGGTGCGCCAGGGCCCGGCCGTGCCGCTCGGCCCGGTCGCGGTAGTGCCGGCCGCGGGATTCCGCCTCGTCGTAGAGCGCCTGCCCACGCTCGCGCGCCTCGTGGGCGAGGTGGCGGCCGTCGCGGGCGAGATCCTCGGCCGCGTCGCGGGCGCGGCCGTAGGCGTACTGCGCCGCGCCCGCGGCCTGATCGATCGCGCCCTCGATCTGACGACCCGGCCGACCGCCGACGGCGCCGACGGCGGTCTTGGCGCGGCCGCGCAGGTTGCGGACGCCACCCTCGATGTGATCGCGGTTCATCTCTCTTCCTCTCTCTCGATTCCTCAGGCCGAAAACGAAGAAGGCCGGCTGAGCCGGCCTTCCTTAATGGATCGGCGGTGGGAGGCTCAGCGGCCCTTGACGGCGTCCGCGGCCTTCTGCGCGGCGTTGCCCACGCCGTCCTTGACGTCGCCGACGGCGCGCTGCGTCTCACCCTTGAGCTCCTGCGCCTTGCCCTCGGCCTGCAGCTTCTCGTTGCCGGTGGCCTTGCCGATGCCCTGCTTGACGTTGCCGGCGGCCTCGTTGGCCAGGCCCTTGAGCTTGTCGGTGGTGCTGCTCATCGCGTCGTCTCCCGTTCGCGGTCCCGGTCGCTGCGGCGCGGGTGGCCGCGGCGGGCCGCTTCGGTGGCGTGAACGGTGAAGCCGAACCCAGGTTCCGACGCGCACGTGCTCCCCCGCACACCGATGCGTGAGCGGTGAAGTTTTTTTGAGAGTCGGCCGAATTCTTTGCGGAAGACTGAAAGTCCGTGTTCGGGCAGTTTTGTAGGCATGCCGTATGCCAGCGGCGGTCAGGAATCGGACGGATGAGCATCGCGATCGTCGGCGCAGGCGCCATCGGCGGACATCTCGGCGTCAAGCTCGCCGCCTCGGGCGAGCGGGTCACCTTCATCGCCCGTGGCGCCAACCTCGAGGCGATCCGGGCCGGGGGCATGCGGCTGATCGAGGAGGACGGCACGGAGGTCCACGCCCCCGACGTGCGCGCCACCCAGTCGATGCAGGAGGCGGGGGTGCACGATACCGTGCTGCTCACCGTCAAGGCGCATCAGGTCGGGCCGATCGCGGCCGACCTCCGGCACCTGATCGGGCCGGACACGGCGGTCGTCACCCTGCAGAACGGGATCCCGTGGTGGTACTTCCTGCACGGCTACGACGGTCCGCATGCGGGCCGGCAGGTCGAGAACTCGGATCCGGGCGGCCGCATCGCCCGCCACCTCGACGCGTCCCGGGTGATCGGCTCGGTGGTCTACCCGGCCGCGATCCTCGAGAAGCCGGGCGTGGTGCGGGTGGTCGAGGGCAACCGCTACACGCTGGGCGAGCCGGACGGCTCGGTGAGCCCGCGGGCGCGGGCGCTCTCCCAGATGCTCGGCAACGCGGGCTTCAAGGCACCGGTGATCGAGGACATCCGTTCCGAGATCTGGCTCAAGCTCTGGGGCAACCTCAGCTTCAACCCGATCTCGGCGCTGACCCACGCGACGCTCGTCGATATCTGCCAATTCCCCGAGACCCGGGCGCTGGCGCGCGCCATGATGGCGGAGGCGCAGGCCATCGCGACCGCGCTCGGCGCGACGTTCCGGGTCGACATCGACCGGCGCATCGCGGGCGCCGAGAAGGTCGGCGCGCACAAGACCTCGATGCTGCAGGACGTTGAGGCGGGCCGCGCGATCGAGTTGGAGGCGCTCGTCGGCTCGGTGATCGAGCTCGGCCGGATCACCGGCACGGCGACCCCGCATATCGATGCGGTCTACGCGCTGATGCGGCTTCTCGCGCGGAGCCTGGAACGCCAGGGGGGCCGTCTGGCCATCCAGCCGGCCGGATAGCGGCCTCGGGCGGCCGGGGGCGGTCCGGCACGACGAGGGCCGCCCCCTTCCGGGGACGGCCCTGCGCGCTCAGGCGGAGATCGGCGGCGATCAGCCGTCGATGCGACCGGCGAGGCTTGCCGAATGGGCGTGCTCGTCGGCGATGAAGGGCAGCGCCTCGTTGGCGAAGGTGCGGCCCGCGTTGCTGTCGCCGTTGCGGGCGTAGGTCTGGTAGAGCGCGAGCGTGCGGGCATCCGAGCGGGCCTGCTCGCGGACGTAGGTGCGGTCGAAGTCGCGGCTGTTGCGGGCGGCCTGCAGGCGGGCGATGCGCTCCTGGCCGTTCGGGCCGAGCGCGACCCGGCGGCCCGGCTCGGCCGGGCTGTTGTCCACGATGCCGACGCCGCCGAGCACGCCGCCGACGATGTTCGTGCCGAGGTTGGCGGCGATCGTCACGGGCGCCAGGACCACGCCGAGCGGGTTGTCGAGACGGGTCGGGATGCCCTGGCGGTCGGAGACGACGCGGCCGGTAGCCGTCAGCGAGGTGCCCTCGGGCAGCAGGGCCTTGGTAGTGGCCTCGCGCTCGACCAGGACGCGGTTGGCGTAGTTGCGCACGCGCGGGTTGCGGGAGCGCTCCAGGGCGATGCGGCTCGCCTCGATGCTGGCGGCGTCCGAGCGCAGGGCCTCGGCGCGGAAGGCGGGGGTGCTGGTCCCGGCTGCGCCGACCGGGGCGTCGGCGCCGATGCGCAGCGGCAGGGCGTCCTGCGCGAGGGCGGGCGTGGCGAGGGCGGCGACGGACAGGCCGAGCGCGGCCAGGACGGTGGTCTTCATGGTGGTTCTTCCTCGAAGGTCGCTCTGAGATCGTTCGTTTTGCCGGCGCTCCCGATGAGCACGGTCGCGCCATCAACTTGTGCGCCGCAGTCCTGTTCCGCATGGGAGCGGTCCTTTCAGTCCCGGCATGGGCCAGCGGCGGCGCATCCGAAGGGGCGCACGTCCCTGCGGGGAAAACCGTTCTGCGGCCGTGCGTTAGACTGAGACGAAAGGCATTTGGGCTGCGTACCGGAAGAGATTCCGATGCCAGCGTCGCCCGGTCCGGGCCCTGCACAAGATATCAAATATGCGTGCGATGCATATCTATCGCGCTGCGGGATCGCCGGCTTCCATCTCGACCACCACGATTTCGGGCGGAATACCGAACCGCACCGGCAGTCCGCTCATCCCGAGCCCGCCCGAGACCACGAGATCCGTCTGCTCCCGGACATGGCCGTAGGCGTAGCGGGACCCGTAGCGCGAGGGCACGATGATCGGGTGGCCGAAGGGGCTGACCTGCCCGCCATGGGTGTGGCCCGACAGGGTGAGCGCGACCCGTGGCGGTACGCGCGGGAAGATGTCGGGCTCGTGCGCCAGCAGGATCGCGGGCGCGCCCGGGGGGATCTGCGCCAGCGTGCCGGCGAGGTCGTCCACGCCGGGGCGGAGGGTGGCGTCGCGCCGTCGCGCCGGCAGCAGGGCGAGCTGGTCGCCGAGCCCGGCGAGCCAGACCGTGGCGCCGCCGAGATCGAGGGGGGCGACGGCGTTCTCCAGGAGGCGGATGCCCGCCGCCTCCAGCGCCCGGCCCGCGACGGTCGGGCCCTGCCCGCGCCGCTGCGCGGCGCGGTCCTCCCACCAATCGTGGTTGCCGAGCACCGCGAAGGTGCCGAGCGGGGCCCGCAAGGCCCCGAGCACCGGCGCCCAGGCCGCCGCGTCGATGGTAGCGGTGACGAGCTTCATGCCGGCGACGTAGTCGCCGGTGAGCACGATCACGTCGCCGCCGAGCCCGTTGGCGACCGCCACGATCTCGGCGATCTGCCCGAGCGGCATCCACGGCTCGCAGGCGTGGATGTCAGAGAGCGCGACGATCCTGAGCCGGCGCCCGGCCGGCCAGGGGGCAGATGTGCGGATCCGGTAACGAGTGACGACGATCCGGCGCGGCTCGACCCCGACCGCGTAGGCGGCCGTCCCGGTTCCGGCGAGCGCGGCCGCGCCAAGGCCCAGCAGCACCGTGCGGCGCGTGACCGTGACGGCGCGGCGCCCCTCAGGCATCGGCGCCGTCGTCGGGGAACAGGCCGGGCTGCCGGCTCGGGTCGGTGCGGGGCACGGCGAGGCCCATATGGCGGAAGGCCTGCGGGGTGAGGACGCGGCCGCGGGGGGTGCGCTGCACGAAGCCCTGCTGGATCAGGTAGGGCTCGATGATGTCCTCGATG
>NZ_BPQO01000040.1 GCF_022179285.1 Methylobacterium hispanicum
GCGGCTTTTTCGCGCTCAGAGTTACCGATCCGTCATGCGGCGGGAAGCCTCCGGCAAGGGGCTCTGCGCGAGACTGCGCCCTCACCGAGAGGGGAGGGGGCTTATGCCCGCGCCGCATCCGCAGAGCTTGCCGTCCGCGCCGTCCGCTGTATGGAGCGCGTCCATGCGGCTCTTGATCATCGAGGACGACGCGCAGGCCATCGCCTATCTGGCCAAGGCGTTTCGCGAAGCCGGGCACCTCGCCGACCAGGCGACGGACGGGCTCGACGGCTACGCGCTGGCGCGCGAGGGCCAGTACGACGTGCTGATCGTCGATCGCATGCTGCCGAAGCTCGACGGGTTGTCGCTGATCCGGTCCCTGCGCGAGCAGGGCGTGACGACGCCGGTGCTGATCCTCTCGGCGCTCGGACAGGTGGACGACCGGGTCAAGGGCCTGCGCGCCGGCGGGGACGACTACCTGCCCAAGCCCTACGCCTTCTCCGAACTCCTGGCCCGCGCCGAGGTGCTGGCCCGCCGCGCCGCGCCGGCGCAGGGGGGAGCGGAGGCGACGACCTACCGGGTCGGCGCGCTCGAGCTCGACCGGCTGTCGCATCGCGTCGCGCGGGAGGGTCGGGAGATCGTGCTGCAGCCGCGCGAGTTCCGGCTCTTGGAGTACATGATGCGCCATGCCGGCCAAGTGGTGACCCGCACGATGCTGCTGGAGCATGTCTGGGATTACCATTTCGACCCGCAGACCAACGTGATCGACGTGCACGTGTCGCGCCTGCGCGCCAAGATCGACCGGGGGTTCGAGCACCCGATGATCCACACGGTGCGGGGCGCCGGCTACGTGCTGCGGGCGGATGAGCGCTGACGAGGCGACGCCCGAGAGCGCCTGGGCAAAAGTACAAAAACTCTTCCGCACCACGGCCTTCAAGCTGTCGCTGGCCTATCTCGTGGTCTTCGCGGCCTGCGCGGTGGTGGCGCTCGGCTACGTCGCCTGGAACGCGCGCCGCGTGCTCGACGACCAGATCGTCTCGACGATCGACGCCGAGATCAACGGCCTGTCCGAGCAGTACAATGCCGGGGGCCTGCGCCGGCTGATCAACGTCGTCGAGCGCCGCTCGCGCGAGCCCGGCGCCTCGCTCTACCTCGTCACCACGGCGGCGGGCGAGCACGTGGTCGGCAACGTCGCCGAGGTGCCGGCCGCGATCCTGTCCCGCCCGGGGCAGGTCGAGACCGCCTACGCGCGCGGCAGCACGGACGGCGAGGTGCACCGGGCGATCGTGCGGATCTTCACCCTGCCGGGCGGCTTCCGGCTGCTGGTCGGGCGCGACACCGAGGAGCGCGACCGGCTGCGCGCGGTGATCGGGCGGGCCTTCGGCTCCTCCCTCGCCGTGGTGGTGCTGCTCGGCGTCGTCGGCGGCTGGTTCGTGGCGAGCCGGGTGCTCGCCCGGGTCGACGCGATGACCGAAACCACGCGGGCCATCATGGCGGGCAATCTCGGCGACCGGCTGCGGCTGGCCGGCAACGGCGACGAGCTCGACCGGCTGGCGCTCAACCTCAACCGGATGCTGGAGCGCATCGGCGAGCTGATGCGGGGCCTGCGCGAGGTCTCGGACAACATCGCCCACGACCTGAAGACGCCGCTGACGCGCCTGCGTAACCGGGCCGAGGCGGCGCTTGCGGGCTCCGACTCGCCGGAGGCGCTGCGCGCTGCGCTGGAGGGCGTGATCGAGGAGAGCGACGGGCTGATCCGGGTGTTCAACGCCCTCCTGATGATCGCGCGGCTGGAGGCGGACGACCGCGGCGCGGCGCTCGGCACCCTCGATCTCGGGCCGGTGGTGCGCGGGGTGGGCGAGCTCTACGAGGCGCTCGCCGAGGAGCAGGGGGTGAGCCTCACCGTCGCGGCGCCGGACGGACTCGGCGTCACGGGCAACCGCGAGCTGATCGGACAGGCGCTGGCGAACCTCATCGACAACGCGATCAAGTACGGGCGCCGGGGCGGCGGCACCATCGCGGTCGCGGCCGCGCGGGCGGGGGACACGATCCGGTTGAGCGTCTCCGATTCCGGGCCCGGCATCCCGGAGGCCGAGCGCGGCCGGGTGCTCGACCGCTTCGTGCGGCTGGAGGCGGCCCGCTCCGCACCCGGGTTCGGGCTGGGGCTCAGCCTCGTCAACGCCGTGGTGCGGCTGCACCACGGCAGCCTCGCGCTCGAAGACAATGCGCCGGGCCTGCGCGTCGTGGTAACCTTGCCGGCAAGAGCGGAGGAGCGCCAGAGCATCGTCCCGGATACGGGATCCAGGACGATGCTTTAACCTCCTGATGCGGCATCGTCTTTTCCGAAAGCCGGACGCCGCCTTTCGGGACGATGCGCTAGGGAGGGTCGATGAGCCGGGACAGCCTGCGGGATCGCCTGTGCCAGGCGCCGGTGCTCGCCGACCCGGACGGGGCCGCCGCGCGGCTCGCCGATCTGGACCGGCCGGAGCTGGCCGCGGATCCGCGGGTGCGGGCGGTTCTGGCGGGGCTTGCCGAGCACTCGACCTTCCTGTGGGGCATCGCGACGCGCGATCCCGAGCGGCTCGGCCAGCTCCTTGAGGCCAGCCCGGAGGAGAACCTCGCCCGGCTCGTCGCCGACCAGCGCGCGGCCGGGCGGCCGGAGCCGGGCTCGAACGTCGATCTCGAGGCGGTCGGGCGGCGGCTGCGGCGCAACCGGCAGGCGCTGGCGCTCCTCGTGGCGATGGCCGATATCGGCGGGGTCTGGCCGCTGGAGCAGGTGACGGGCGCGCTCTCGGACTTCGCCGACGCCTCCGTGGCAGGCGCGCTCGACGCGCTGCTGCGGCAGGCCGCCGATCTCGGCCGGTTTCTCCCGAAGGATCCGGGGGACCTACAGGCCGGCAGCGGCCTCGTCGTGCTCGGGCTCGGCAAGCTCGGGGCGGGCGAGCTGAACTACTCGAGCGACATCGACCTCGTGGTCTTCTTCGATCCCGAGGCGGCGCCGCTCCGCGCGGGCACGGAGCCGACGCCGTTCTTCAGCCGGCTCGCGCAAGGATTGGGCAAGCTGCTGCAGGAGCGCACCGGCGAGGGCTACGTCCACCGGGTCGATTACCGGCTGCGGCCGGACCCCGGCTCGACGCCCACCGCGATCTCCTTCAACTCGGCCTTCAGCTACTACGAGACGGTCGGCCAGAACTGGGAGCGGGCGGCCTTCATCAAGGCGCGGCCGATCGCGGGCGACATCGCGGCCGGCGAGCGCTTCCTGGCGGAGCTGCGCCCCTTCATCTGGCGCAAGTACTTCGATTTCGGCTCGATCGCCGACGTGCACGCGATGAAGCGCCAGATCCACGCGGTGCGCGGGCACGAGCGGCTGGCGGTGGCCGGCCACGACATCAAGCTCGGGCGCGGCGGCATCCGCGAGATCGAGTTCTTCGTGCAGACGCAGCAGCTCGTCTTCGGCGGGCGCCGGCCCACCTTGCGCGGGCGCCGCACCCTGGAGATGCTGGCCGGGCTCGTCGCCGAGGGCTGGATCGACGCGGCGGCGCGGGACGAACTCGCCGACGCCTACCGCTTCCTGCGCGGCATCGAGCACCGGCTGCAGATGCAGGAGGACGCCCAGACCCAGCGCCTGCCCGAGGCCGCCGACGCCCTGGAGCGGTTCGCGCGGTTCGCCGGCTACGCGACGCGGGCGGACTTCGAGGCGGCCTTGCTCGCCCATGCCGGCCGGGTGCAGGCGCACTACGCCCTGCTGTTCGAGGCGGAGCCCGATCTCTCGGCCGGCATCGGCGACCTCGTCTTCAGCGGGGCGGGCGACGACCCCGAGACGCTGAAGACGCTGGGCCAGCTCGGCTTCCGCGAGCCGGAGCGGGCGGTCGAGACCGTGCGCGGCTGGCATTTCGGGCGGCGCCCGGCCGTGCGCAGCGCCCGCGCCCGCGAGGTGCTGACGGAGCTGGTGCCGGCCCTGATCCAGGCGCTCTCGGGCACGCCGGACCCCGACGCGGCGCTCGCCGCCCTCGACCGGGCCTTCGGGCAGATGCCGGCGGCGGTGGAACTGCTGATCATCCTGCGCTCGCACGAGCGGCTGCGGCTGCTCTTCGCGGACCTCCTCGGCACCGCGCCGCGGCTCGCCGACACCGTAGCCTTCAGCCCGCACGTGCTCGACGCGGTGATCGACCCGGCCTTCGTCGAGCCGGTCAGCGAGGCGGCCGCGCTCGACGCGCAGTTCCGAGCACTCGTCGGGTCGCCGGGGTCGGTGGAGGAGTTCCTGGACCGCAGCCGCGACGCGGCCCGGCAGATGCGCTTCGTGACCGGGGCGCGGCTCCTCTCCGGCATCCTGCCGCCGGCAGGCGCCGGGCGGGCCTTCTCGGGCGTCGCGCAGGCGGCGGTGGCGGCAAGCCTGGAGGCGGTGTCCGAGGCCTTCGCGCGGGATCACGGCCGGGTCCCGGGCGGGCGGATGGTGGTCCTGGGCTTCGGGCGGCTCGGCTCGCGCCAGCTCACCGCCGATTCCGACCTCGACCTCGTGGTTCTGTACGATTTCGACCCCGACAACCGCCAGAGCGACGGCCCGCGCTCCCTCGATGCCGCGGTGGCCTACAACCGGCTGACCCAGCGCCTCGTCGCGGCGCTGACCGCGCCGACCCGGCGCGGCACCCTCTACGAGGTGGACCTGCGCCTGCGCCCCGGCGGCGGCCAGGGCATGATCGCCACGCAGGCCCGCAGCTTCCGGCAGTACCTCGCCGAGTCGGCCGAGACCTGGGAGCTGATGGCCCTCACCCGCGCCCGCGTGCTCTGCGGGGACGCCGCGCTCGCCGACCAGATCCGGGCCGTGATCGCGGAGGCGGTCGGCCGGCCGCGCGATGCCGCGGGCGTGGGGCGCGAGGTCCGGGCGATGCGCGACCTCGTCGCCGCCGAGAAGGGGGACGCCGGTCCCCTCGACCTGAAGCTGGCGCCGGGTGGGCTCCTCGATCTCGACTTCCTGGCCCAGGCGCTGGTGCTCGGCCACGCGCAGGCCCACCCGGACCTCGTCGGCCGCGACGCGCCGGAGGTCTTGGAGCGGGCCGGCGCGCTGGGCCTGCTGCCGGAGGAGGCGGCCGACCGCCTGGTCGCGGCCTACCGGCTCTTCGACGACATCCACCAGTGGCAGCGGCTGATGATCGAGGGCGACCCGGCCGACCCGCCCCCCGCCGTGCTCGGCCGGATCGCGGTGGCCGCGGGGCTGCCGGACGCGCGGGCCCTGACGGCGCAGCTGGAGGAGGAGCGGCGGACGGTGCGGGGGCTGTTCGAGAGCCTGCTGGGCTGAGGGCGACAGGTCGTCCGATCTTCTTGGGCCATCCCCCGGTACAGGCGCAGGCAGGGCCGATGACGCGCATCTCCCTCCCCCGCGGAAGGGGGAGGGAGGTGCGGCGCGGTGTGATCGGTTCCGACGATCCCGTGGGCCCTCAGGAACTCATCCGCACCCGGCCCGGCAGCGCCGGGCGGAGCGCCGGGCGCTCGGAGGCTGCCGCGCGCACCTTCGGGCTCTCGGGCGCGTGGTGGGGCTGGTAGGCCTCGGCCGGGCCGCCGCGCTCGCGCAAGGGGCGGTCGGTGATCGCCGAGATCAGGTCGCGGGCGGCTGCCCGGCTCACCGTGCGGAACAGGCGCACGAGGTCGAAGACGCGCTCGGCCGAGCGGGCCACGCCCTCGTTGAGCGTGAGGAAGACGTAGACCGCCTCCTCCTCGTGCAGGTCGGCGGCGCGCAGGCAGAGGGTGATCAGGTCGTAGCGCGTGCCCGGATCCGGCGAGGCGGAGAGGAAGTCGCGCGGCAGGCCGAGCAGCCCGGCGAGCGAGCCGATGAAGCCGGTGACGTCGTGGGCCGCCGAGAGGCCGGTCAGCTCCGTGCCGGCCCCGCGGGGCGGGGGCGGGCAGGGGCGGAGCGCCGCGGTCGCCTCGACGCTCTCGCGGATCGCCTCGCGGCGGAGCGGGTCGGCGTGCAGGTAGAGGGGCGCCATCTCGGCGGCCGAGAGATCGGGCCGGGCGAGCAGTTGCCGGCCGAGGTCGGGTTGCGTGCGGCCGCGGGCGACGAGGCGCGCGGCGGCCGAGGCCTGCAGCACGATGCCGGTGTTGGCGGCGAGCGCCCGGTCGATCGCCGGGTCGTCGCGCCCGATCAGGTCCTCGATCGTGGCGCGGTCGAGGCCCGGCCGGGCCGCGATGGCGCCCGCGAGGTCCGCCCCGTCGCCGAGCGCGGCATCGAGCAGGCGCGGGCTGAGCGTGGGCACGCCCGCCACCACGGCGTCGCGCACCGCCCCGCCGCGGTGGGCGAGCGCGGCGAGCACCGCCTCCGGCGTGCCCGGAAAGGCGGCGAGCTTCTCGGCGACGATCAGCGCCGTCTCCTCGTCCACCGTCGGGATCAGGCCGCAGGCCAGCGCCTCGAAGGATTCCCGCTCCGCCCGGTCCCGGCGCTCCGCCTGCACGAACAGGTCCGTCTGAACCCGCAGCACCACGGGCTTCAGGTCGAGATGCGCGACGCGCGACAATTCGATGAGCCCGGACAGGTCCGGCGCATTCTCGACGGATGGGGGCATGGCACTTCGGGTACGCAACGTGGGTAACCGCAGGCTAACGAGACCGGCGTGAATCGACCTTTAAGCGCTGCCCCGCCAGGCCGCGCCGACCTGCGCCAGAGCGGGATTCATCCCCACCGATCCCCGCTATCCAGAGGCGGGCGGCCCGTTTGGTGCATCGGCCGGTCACGGATTCGAAAGGTCGGGGACCGCGCCGGGGCGCCTTCGACCGCGCGGGGCTGGAACGGCCCGGGCGCGGCTCGGTTGTGCCGCCTGGGGGCTGCCCGAGGAAAGGCGTTCGGCTGCCATGTGCGGAATCTGCGGCGAGATCAGTTTCGGGGGCCCGGCCGATCCGGCCGCGGTCCGCGCGATGATGGGCGTTCTGAGCCCGCGCGGGCCCGACGCCAGCGGGCTCTTCGCGCAAGGGGCGGTCGCCTTCGGCCATTGCCGCCTCAAGATCATCGACCTCTCGGAGGCCGGCCAGCAGCCGATGGTCGATCCGGAACTCGGCCTCGCGGTCGTGTTCAACGGCTGCATCTACAACTACCCGGCGCTGCGCGAGGAGCTGACGGCCAAGGGCTACCGCTTCTTCTCGACGAGCGACACGGAGGTGCTGCTCAAGGCCTACCACGCCTGGGGGGCGGCCTGCGTCGAGCGGCTTCTCGGCATGTTCGCCTTCGCGGTGCTGGAGCGCGACGGCGGGCGCGTCGTCTTCGGCCGCGACCGGCTCGGCATCAAGCCGCTCTACTTCGCGGAGACGAAGGGGCGGCTGCGCTTCGCCTCCTCGCTCCCCGCCCTGCTGGCGGCGGGCGACGTCGACACCGCGATCGATCCGGTCGGCCTGCACAATTACATGAGCCTGCACGCGGTGGTGCCCGCGCCCCGCACCATCCTCAAGGGCGTGACGAAGCTGCCGCCCGCGACGCTGCTGACCGTCGAGCCGGACGGCCGCCGCCGGGAGAGCACCTACTGGACCCTCGACGTCGGCCCGCGTCCCGAGGATGCCGGCGTCGGCGAGGCCGAGTGGCGCGAGCGGGTGCTCGACATGCTGGCGCTCGCCGTCGAGCGGCGCCGGATCGCCGACGTGCCGACCGGCGTGCTGCTCTCGGGCGGGCTCGACAGCTCGCTCCTCGTGGCGCTGCTCGCCCGCAAGGGGCAGCGGGGCCTCAAGACCTTCGCGGTCGGCTTCGACGCGGTGAACGGCGTCGAGGGCGACGAGTTCAAGTACTCGGATCTCGTCGCCCGGGAATTCGAGACCGACCACCTCAAGATCGCGGTCGATCCGGCCCGCACCCTGGAGATGCTGCCCGCCACGATCGCGGCGATGTCCGAGCCGCAGATGAGCCACGACGCCGTGGCCTTCCGCCTGCTCTCCGAGGAAGTGGCCAAGCACGTGAAGGTGGTGCAGAGCGGCCAGGGCGCCGACGAGATCTTCGGCGGCTACCACTGGTACCCGAAGATGGCCGGCTCGACCGATCCGGCCGCCGACTACGCCCGGGTCTATTTCGACCGCGACCACGCCGAGATGCGCGAGACGCTGGCGCCGGACTATCTCGGGGCGGATGACAGCGGCGACTTCGTGCGCGACTACTACGCGCGTGCCGCCGCGAAGGACCCGATCGACGCGACCCTCCAGCTCGACACGCAGGTCATGCTGGTGGACGACCCCGTCAAGCGCGTCGACAACATGACCATGGCCTGCGGGCTGGAGGCGCGGGTGCCCTTCCTCGACCACGAGCTGGTCGAGCTCGCCGCCCGGGTGCCGGCCGCCCTGAAGGTGCGGGACGGCGGCAAGTCCATCCTCAAGGAGGCAGCCCGCACGGTCCTGCCGGCCGCGGTGATCGACCGGCCCAAGGGCTACTTCCCGGTGCCCGCCCTCAAGCACATCCGCGGCCCCTACATGGACTTCGTGCGCGACGTGCTGGACCGGCCGCAGGCCCGGGAGCGCGGGCTGTTCAACCGCACTTACGTCGATCACCTCCTGGCCGACCCGGACGGCACGCTGACGCCCAAGGGCCATTCCAAGCTCTGGCAGGTCGCCCTGCTGGAATCCTGGCTGCAGACCCACGGGATCTAGAGCCGGGCTGCCCGTCCGCTCAAGGTGACGCGGTTTCTCCACGATCCTGGCCGATGGGGACCGGGCGCGGCGCCTGCCGCGCCAACGAGGGAGTGGGGACGCGCATGTGCCGCTGGATCGCCTATCGGGGACGCACGATCCCGCTGGAGCGCTACGTCACCGAGCCGGGCCACTCGCTCGTCGCGCAGAGCATCCAGGCGCTCGAATCGACCGCCAGCACCAACGGCGACGGGTTCGGGCTGGGCTGGTACGGCGACCATCCCGAGCCCGGCCTCTACCGCGAGGTCCAGCCCGCGTGGTCGGACGAGAACCTGCGCTACCTCTGCCGGCACCTGCGCTCGCACCTGTTCTTCGCCCATGTGCGGGCGGCCACCGGCACGCCGATCACCCGGCCGAACTGCCACCCCTTCGCCTGCGGCACGTGGCTGTTCATGCACAACGGCTATATCGGCGACTGGACGCGCCTGCGCCGCCCGATCGAGGCGCTGATCCCCGACCCGCTCTATCCGTCTCGCGGCGGCACGACCGATTCCGAGGCGGTGTTCCTGGCGATCGCGGGCGCCGGGCTCGTCGGCCCGGGTGCCGGCCGCGACCCGATCGAGGCGACGGCGGCGACGCTCGCCGCCCTCACGGATCTCGTCGGCGGCCCGGCGGGCGGCCACCCGTTCCGCTTCACCGCGGCGCTCGCGGACGGGCGCGACCTCTACGCCTTCCGCTACGCGGTCAACGACGCGGCCAACAGCCTGTACTACCGCGAGTCCGAGGACGGCGTGCTGGTGGTCTCCGAGCCCCTCGACCGCGAGCACCGGAACTGGATCGCGGTGCCCGACAACAGCGTGGTGGTGGCCCGCCACGACCGGCCGGCGGAGGTCGTCTCGCTGAGGGCGTACGGGCTGGCTCCCAGCGCGCCGCTGCCGCGGATGCAGGTGCGGATGAGCGCGTGAGGCGGGGCCGTTCGGCCACCTTCCGCGCGTGCTCTCCCTCCCCCGCAGAGGGGGGAGGGAGAGCGCGTCCCGCCAACCGGCCCCTTCCCCTCAGGCCGTAACCAGACCCGCTCGGTAGCGCGCGGGGCTGGTCCCGAGCCGCGTCCGGAAATGATGCCGCAGCGTCGCCGCGCTGCCGAAGCCGCAGGCGGCGGCGATGTCGTCGATCGGCCGGGCACCGGTCTCCAAGAGAGCGCGGGCGCTCGCCAGACGCTCCGCCAGAAGCCACGCGGCCGGGGTCGTGCCGGTCGTGGCGCGGAAGCGGCGCAGGAAGGTGCGCGGGCTCATCCCAGCCTCGGCCGCGAGCGTGGCCAGGGTGTGCGGCCGGTCGAGCCGGGTCCGGACCCGGTCGAGCAGCGGCGAGAGCCGGGCGCCCTCCCGCGCGGTCGGCACCGGCCGCTCGACGCGCTGCCTCTGGCTCCCCTCGCGATGGGGCGGCACCACGAGCCGGCGCGCGACGAGGTTGGCGGCCTCCGGCCCGAAATCCCGCCGCACGAGGTGCAGGCAGAGGTCGATCCCCGCCGCGCTGCCCGCCGCCGTGAGGACCGTGCCCTCGTCCACGTAGAGCACGTCCGGCACCAGCACGGCGTCGGGGGCTGCCCGCGCCAGCGCGTCGAGGTAGCGCCAGTGCGTGGTGGCGCGCCGGCCCGCGAGGAGGCCCGCCGCGGCGAGCACGAAGGCGCCCGAGCACAGGGAGATCACCCGGGCGCCCCGCGCGGCGGCCGCCCGCAGCGCCGCGCACAGGGGCTCCGGCACGGGTGCGGCGGCCCCGCACCAGCCCGGTACCACCACGGTGCCGGCCTCGGCCAGGAGGTCGAGACCGCCATCGACCGCGATCCGGATGCCGCCGGTCGCCCGCAGGGGGCCGGGCTCGATGCCCGCAACCGCGAAGCGGTACCAGTCCGGCCCCATCTCGGGCCGTTCCAGCCCGAAGACCTCGACCGCGATGCCGAACTCGAAGATGCAGAGCCCGTCATACGCGAGGGCGACGACGAGCCGGTCGGGACAAGCGTTTGGCATGATCTTGACGCGGATCGGCGGGAGCGGCGCTCACGCCCCCTCATCCCACGCCGCATCCTGGCCCTGCAACCGGCACAGGAGACACGCCGTGGGAAGCCAGACCGCAAGCCGCGTCACCGAGACCTCGCCCGCCCCCGCCATCGAGGCCGAGGCGCATTTCGCCCGCCGCCTCGCGCTGGAGACCGACTGCGACGACGTCCACGCCGCCCTCGCAGGAGGAGCGCCCGATTTCGTGCTCCTCGACGCCCGCGGCCCGGCCGCCTTCGCGCGGGGCCACGTTCCGGGCGCGCTGAACCTGCCGCACCGGGCGATCACGCCCGAGCGGATGGCGGCCTGGGCGGCCGACACCCTGTTCGTCGTCTACTGCGCCGGCCCGCACTGCAACGGGGCCGACAAGGCCGCCCTGCGGCTCGCCCGCTGCGGGCGTCCGGTCAAGCTGATGATCGGCGGCCTCACCGGCTGGCAGGACGAAGGATTCGCCCTCGCGACCGGGCCGGGCTGAGCGGATCGCCGCCTCACGACACCGCGATGCGCCGGAGCGGCCGGCCCCGCGCGTCGCGGATCACGATCTCCCAGGGCCCATGGGCCCCCGTGAGGCGGCCGGCCATGCGGATCTCGCGGAGCACGTCCTGGGCGTGGGCCGTGGCCGCGTCGAGGTCGGAGGTCTCCAGTCCGCCCTCGTCCGGGACGGTCTCGTCCCCGTCGATCAGGTCGAGGTAGAAGCGGGGCGCCACGGTTCGCGGATCCGGCCTGCCGTCAGGTCCCGGGGAGGATAGGCGGACGCGAGGGCCCGGACAAAGCCCGTGGGGCTCAAGCCCCCTCGCGGCGGGTCCGCAGGCGGTCCGCCGGAGTGTCCGGAGGCTCCTGTCGGTGAGATTCTCGGAGATGCGAATCCTGATGATGCGACGGCCATGCGCTCGGCGGACGGGCAGGCCGGGGTGCGGCGGGACCGGTGCGACTCTCGGGCTGGACGCCCAGGCTGATCGAGACCAGCCGACCGGTACGCGGGTCGAGGACCACCATCGCGGCCTCCTTACTCGTTACCCCCGCGATCAAGACATACGTGGAATCTGGCCAAAACTTGGCTGCCCCCTCAAAACCCCCGCATTTCACAGCGCTCGACTGGGAAACAGCGGTCTGCGACCGACTCCGTCAATGGCGGTCGGCGCCCCGGGCGCGCTCGCGCTCCTGCCGCCGAAGGGCCAGGATCAGATCGACATGCGTGGCCGGCAGGGGCTCGGCGGCGACCGCGCTGTAGCGGGTGCGGAAGCTCGCGGCGAAGCCGGCGCAGGCACCCTGGCGGCGGGCTTCCTCGAGCGGCTGGGCAGTCCGGGGCATCGATGTTCCCTCTCCGTTCTGAGGGCACCATCGCGCTCCGATGGTTAACGACGGGTTAAATGTTCCGCTTGAGTTCGCGTTATCAACCTTGGCCGTTCCGCGGCCGGCCCCGCGTTCTTCCGATGGCCTGTTCGTTGCCGAAGGGCCACACCGCGGACGAATGACGCCGTCCGCCCGCGATCAGCCACACTGCGCCCACACTGACCTGTAAAAGGGCGGAGCAGATCGCAGCAGAGTTCAAGAGGTCCGGCGATGAGCAAGCGTGAACAAGCCTCGACGGCGCCGGTGGTCCCGTTCCCGGCCCAGCTCGCGACTGTCGAGGCGGACGAGAACATCGCCTCGATGATCGACGTGCTCCAGGAACAGCTGAAGCTCGCCCGCGAGGGCAAGCTGCGCTCGGTCGCCGTCGTGTCGGTCTCCTCGGACGGGCAGGCGGTCGGAACGCAGTGGTCCTGCCAGCGCAGCGACATCACCGGCCTGATCGGCAAGCTGACCGTGCTGACGCACGACCTGATGGCGTCGCGCAAGTAGGGCCCGCGCTCCTTCGCCCGACGCTCAGCGCCGGACGAGCAGCAAGACCACCACGATCACCAGCACGGTGAGCGCACCGGCCGCGAGCACGGCGCGGGTCGCCGTCACCCCGCCGCCGGCCGGCCCGGGGCCGGATCTCGCCGCCGCCGCGGGGGCGGAGGCGGGCGCAGCCGCGGCCCGCGCCGTCGGGGCAGACGCCACCGCGACGGCCGGGGCCGTTGGGAGCGGCGGCAGCTCGGCGACGGGCCGGACCGGGTGGGGGCGCCCGGCGGCCTCCAGCGGCCCCTCGAACTCCACCTCGACGCCCGCCTCCTCCAGTTCCAGCACCACGAGCGCGATGTCCTCGGCCGTCATGGTCGCGGTGGGCAGGTGCGCGCGCAGTTCCTCCGACGAGATCCGCCCCGTCGCCCGTCCGAGGGCGATCAGGCGATCGAGGATCCGGCGTTCGATGGCCGCGCTCATCTCCGGGCCTCCTTGGGTGCCGGGCGGCCCGGAGGCGGGCCGCCCGGTCGGAGAACCCCCGGCGCGGCGGTTCGTTCGCTCCTCGCGCGACCCCGGTCCTACGCCGCCGCCGGGATGGCGGCCCGCCCCAGCCAGGCCTGCGCCTCGGCGACGTCCGCCTGGGACAGGCCGTGCCCGGCGGGAAGGCGGCGGTGCTCGACCGCGGCGCCGGCCCGGGCGAGCCGGTCGGCGAGCGCGGCCGCGCTCGCCTCCGGTACAATCGGATCGAGGGCACCGGACAGCATCAGCACCGGCCGGCCCGCGAGGTCGGCCCCGGCTTCGGCCTCCCCGAAGGGCAGCATCGGCCGCAGGAGCACCGCGCCCGCGAAAGTCTCGGGGCGCAGCAGCAGCGTGGCGGCGGCGATGTTGGCCCCGTTCGAGAAGCCGAGCGCGACCGGCGCGCCGATCCCGTAGGCCGTCCGCGCGGCGGCCACGAAGTCGGCCAGCTCGTGGGCGCGGCGGCGCAGGTCCGCCTCGTCGAAGACGCCCTCGGCGAGGCGCCGGAAGAAGCGCGGCATGCCGTTCTCCAGCACGGCCCCGCGCGGCGAGAGGAGGGGGGCGCCGGGCGCCACCATCCGGCCGAGCGGCAGCAGGTCGCCCTCGTCGCCGCCGGTGCCGTGCAGGAGGAGGAGCGGAGCGCGGTCCGGCGCGCCCGGCTCGAAGCGGTGGATCAGGCCGAGATCTCTCGTGGTCATGGCGACCTCCTTGGTCTGGCGTTGCGATCAGGCGACCGCGGGCAGCACCGCCTCGATGGAGGCGCGGTGCGGTTCGAGGTGCGGCGGCAGCTTCAGGGCCTGCCCCAGGCTCTCGGCCGGCTCGTCGACCGCGAAGCCCGGCGCGTCGGTGGCGATCTCGAACAGCACGCCGCCGGGCTCGCGGAAGTAGACCGAGCGGAAGTAGTTGCGGTCGCGCTGCTCGGTGACGCTAAGCCCGTGCTCCGACGCGAGCCGCTCGGCCATCGCGGCCTGCTCGGCGTCGTCGGCCGCCCGGAAGGCGACGTGGTGGACCGAGCCGGCCCCCGCCCGTCCGGGCAGGAACTGGCCGACCGCCCGGAGCGTCACGGCACCGCCGATCTTCGGGCCGCCGTCCTTGGCCCCGCTCTCCAGCCGGATCGCCGAGCCCTCGCGGCCGGTCTCGCGGAAGCCGAACACACCTTCGAGGATCGCGGCGGTCGGGCCGGCCTCGGCGAGCAGCAGCGTGACGCCGTGGAAGCCCCGGATCGCGTGCTCGGCCGGGATCCCGTCCGCGAAGGCGGGCTCGTCCTCGGCGCCCGCGACGCCCACGAGGGCCAGCATCATCCCGTCCGGATCGCGGAAGCGCAGCGTCGACTCGCCGAAGACCTGCACCAGCGCCTCGTGGCGCACGCCCTCGGCGACGAGCCGGTGCGTCCACCAGCCGAGCGAGGCGCGCGGCACCCGGAAGGCGGTCTCCTGCGTCTCGCCGATCCCGACCCGGCCCGGGCCTGCATGGGCGATGGGGAAGAAGGTCAGGATCGTGCCCGGCGTACCGGATCCGTCGCCGTAATAGAGGTGGTAGGTGCCCGGATCGTCGAAGTTCACGGTCTTCTTCACGAGCCGCAGGCCGAGGACGCGGGTGTAGAAGTCCACGTTGCGCGCGGCCGGGCCGCTGAGCGCCGTGACATGGTGGATGCCGTTCTCGGACATGATCGTCTCCATTCCGGGCGCGTCGCGCCGTTCTCGCCTGGGCGCGTCGCGCCGTTCTCGATGGGGACAATCTGAGGCTTGCCGGCCCGCCTATAAATGGAAACACTGGAAAACCATCGTTTCCGGATCCAGCCGATGCGCCTTCCCGATTTCGAGGCCTGGGCCGTCTTCGCCAGGGTGGCGGAGGCGGGCTCGCTGAGCCGCGCCGCCGAGGATCTCGGCCTGTCGAAGGCCACGGTCTCGAAGGCGGTGAGCCGGCTGGAGGCGCGGATCGGCGCGCGCCTGTTCAACCGCACCTCGCGCCGGCTGGCGCTCACCGAGGCGGGCCGGGCGGCCCGGGAGGACGCCGCGCGGATCCTCGCGGCCGGCGAGACGGCGGAGGCGCGGGCGATCGCGGGGGCGGCGGTGCCGCAGGGGCTGGTGCGGCTCGCCGCGCCGATGTCCTTCGGGGTGCTGCACGTGGCGCCCCGGTTGCCGGACTTCCTGGCCGAGCACCCGCAGGTCTGCGTCGATCTCCACCTCTCCGACCAGCAGGTCGATCTGGTCGGCGGGGGCTTCGACATCGGCCTGCGCATCGCGGCGCTGCCCGATTCCTCGCTGCGTGCCCGTCGGCTCTGCCCGGTCCACCGCTCGCTCGTGGCGGCGCCGGCCTATCTCGAGAGCCGCGGCCGGCCGGAGCATCCGGACGACCTCGTCCGGCACGCCTGCCTCGGCTACGCCTACCTGCCGAGCCCGGACCGCTGGCGCTTCCGCGATGCGGCCGGCGCGGAGGTGAGCGTGGTGCCCGCCGGCCAGCTGCGCGCGAACAACGCCGACGCGCTGACCCCCGCGCTCCGGGCCGGTCTCGGCCTCGCGGTCCAGCCGGACTTCATGATCTGGGAGGATCTGCGCAGCGGACGCCTCGAGCGGGTCCTGCCCGGCTGGGCTCCGCCCCCGATCGCGCTCCACCTCGTCACCCCGCCGGGCGATCCGCGCCCGGCTCGCGTCACGGCGCTGATGGGCTTCCTGCAGCGGGTGCTCGCCGCGGCGCCCTGGGCGCGGGAGTGAGGCGGGATCCGGGCAAACGATTGGGTAGCCGATGCATCCCCTCTCCCCGCAAGCGGGGCGAGGGGATGCGCGGTAGCCGAGCCGCTCATCCGGAAGCGACCGCAGGCTCCATCGTCCGCGTCTCCCCGGCGCGGGCGACGGTGACCTGCTCGGGCAGGCACGCCGCCTCGCCCGGGCCCGCGACCGCGATGAGGCTCGTCTCCGCCATATCCGGGTCGAGCGCGGCGACGAGTCGCCCCAGCCCGCCCTCGAGGGCTGCCGCAGTACCGTCCACCAGCAGGATGTCGGGCCGGCGCAGCAGGGCGCGCACGAGATCGACCGCGGCCTGCTGCCGGGCGGAGAGGTGGCGGCCGCGGTTGCCGACCTCGAATTCGAGTCCGCGGCGGCGGATGCCCGCCTCTAGGTCGAAGGCCCGCACGGCGGCGCGTACCTGGCTCTGGATCTCGACCTCGCCGTGCATGCGCGCCACGTCGATGCGGCCGAACAGCAGGTTGTCCAGGACGGAGGCGAGCGGGTTGATCCGGGCCGGGTCGTAGGGCTCGATCCCATGGCCGTCGGGACCCTGCAGGGCCTGCTGCACGAAGAAGCGGGCGCCGACGATGCGGCTCCGCATCGCCGGCGTGAGCAGGCCGAGGCGCTGGCGCGGCTCGATATAGGGCAGGGTGAGCGCCAGGAAGGTCTCGTTGTCGGGTTGCGACAGGCGCCCGTCGCCGCGGATGCCGGCGAGCCGCTGGGTGAGGTCGGGCAGTTCGTCCGGATCGATCAGCGAGAAGCGCCGGAACAGGGGGTGGCCGGGCGGCAGATCGCGGAAGATCTCGATCAGGCCGCGGGCGAGGCGCACGCCCATCGCCGCGAGGTCGTCGAGGAGCCCGGCGCGGGCCAGCGCCGCGCGGAAGCGCGGGTCGGTGGCGAGCGCCGGGCCCTTCAGGCGGGGATCGCGCGGCACGCCGAACAGCAGGTTCTCGGCGACCGTCGCCTGGGGGTTGTAGCTGCCCTGCGCGAACGGGATCACCAGCCCGGCCATGCCGGCCTCCGCGAAGTGCCGACGCAGGTAGTCGCGTGCCTGGATCATGCGCATGCCCGCCGGGGTGTCATGGGTGACGGAACTCAGCGCCTGCAGACCGAAGCGGTAGAGGTCGTCCTCCATGCCGAGCCGCCCGAGCAGGTCGAGCATGCGGGCGTCGAGGGCGTCGGCATCGGGCAGGCCGAGCGCCGTGCAGTCGATCCAGGGATCGTCCGCCGTCTCGACCGGATTGCCGGTGCGCAGGGCCTCGGCCAGGTAGCGGTCCCGGCGGCCCAGCTGGCGCTGGAGGGCGCCTGCCTTCGCCCGCCAGCGCAGGCCGTAGAGCAGGTTGTCCCGCAGCGAGCCCGGGAACAGCACCGGCACCGGGCCGCAATAGGCGATGCGCCGCGCGCGCGCCTCGGCCGGCAGGGCCATCAGATCCTGGCTGCCCGCCCGCAGCGCGCCGGCCTGCGGCGGCACGAGGCCGGCGATCGCCTGGGCGAGCTGGCGCGCGAGGCCGCTCCCGGGCGAGACCAGCGCGGCCCGCGCCGGCAGGTCCAGGCTGAGATCCGCGATCTCGATGCCGCGGCCCCCCTGCGGGTCGCGCAGGGACAGCCCCTCGGTGGTGAGCGGCCCCACGAGATGGGGCGGCTCCGCCTCCAGCGACGGCTCGGCCGGGCGCAGGCGGTGGGGCGCGAAATGGGCCGCCACGGTCTCGTACTTCACCTCGACGTCGAGGCGCTGCTGGTCCCAGTCGATCAACTCCTTCAAGGGCGGCGGCAGGTCCCGGTAGGCGGCGAGCACCGCGACCAGCTGCCCGATGTCGAGCTGGCCCTTGAGCGCGAACAGGCCGCCGATCGCGTAGAACAGGAACGGCGTGACCTGGGCCAGCAGGTTGTTCAGGTACTTGACCGCGAATTTCCGCCGGTAGATCCGCAGGCGCAGGTCGTAGAGGCCGTGGAGCCGCCCCCCGATCTCGGCCCGCTCCCAGCGCCCCGCGGCATTGGCGGTGACGGTCTCCAGCCCCTCCAGCACCTCGCCGACCCGGCCCGCGAAGGTGCGCGAGGCGAGCTGGCGGCGCCGGCTCAGCCGGATGATCTCGCGCCTGAGCCGCGGGATCACCACCATCTGCACGCCCACCATGCCGCCCGCGACGAGGCCGAGCCAGACGTTCTGCATCAGGATGAAGGCGAGCGCGGTCGCGGCCTGCGTTCCCAGGAAGACCGGCACCACGATCGCGTCGCCGATGAAGCTGCCGATCGGCTCGACCTCGTCGCGGATGATGGTGGCGGTCTCGGAGGCCTTCACCTCCCCTTGCGTCTCCGGGGTGAAGCGCAGCATCAGCGAGAAGAGCTGGAAGCGCAGGCGCCGCAGCATGCGCTCGCCGAGCACCCCCTTCTGCAGGTTGATCCAGAACTTGAACGCGCCGTTGATCAGCACGAGGGCGAGGAACAGGCCGGACAGGCCGAGGAGCAGCTCGGTCCGCCCGACCTCGAAGCCGGAGAAGATCCGGCTCTCGCCCCCGCCGAGCCAGCCCGGCCAGTGCACGGTGAGGCCGAGGAAGGGGGCGGTCGCGTTGCCCCGCTCGAAGGCCTTGCCGGTGATGGCGTCGTTGACGATGCGCCGGGGCAGATCGAGCGAGGCGAAGTAGAACGGCAGAGAGGCGAGGACCACGATGCAGATCGCGAGCTGGTCGCGCCGCGAGTAGCGCCAGATGTACCCGAACAGCTTCGGCTCCAACGCGCGCATCATCACCTGTCCGAACCGTGCCTCACCTCGCGCGGCACGCATGCCCCGCCGCGGACGCATTTGGCACGACGGCACAGGGTGTGCGAACAGGCTCTCGCGCTCCGGCTGGGGAGACACCCGTTGATCGCGTCGCGTCCATCTCCGGCAGGGTTCGGCCCGGAGCCTCCGTGCCGGGTGCTGATCTACAGCCACGACACCTTCGGGCTCGGGCATCTGCGCCGCGCGCGCACCCTCGCCGAGGCGATCGTGCGGGGCGCGCGGGCGCAGGTCGCGATCGTCTCGGGCTCGCCGGTGCTCGACCGCTTCGCGCCGACGCCGGGCGTCACGGCCGTGGCGGTGCCCGCGGTGACGAAGCGCCCGGACGGGGCCTATGCGAGCCGCGACCCGGCGATCCCGCTCGACGAGACGGTCGCGGCCCGCCGGGAGATCATCCTGCGCACCTTCGAGGCGTTCCGGCCGCACCTCGTCGTGGTGGACAAGGAGCCGGCGGGCTTCCACGGCGAGATGCTGCCGGTGCTGGAGCGCGCGCCCGCGCGCGGCTGCCGCCCGGTGCTGGGCCTGCGCGACGTGCTCGACGACCCCGCGCGGCTGGCCGCCGAGTGGGCCCGCAAGGGCGCGGGCGCGGTGCTGGAGCGCCACTACGACGAGGTCTGGGTCTACGGCGTGCCGCGCCTGCACCGGCCGCTGGCGGGGCTCGGCCTCGGGACGGACGTCGAGCGCCGCCTGATCTACACGGGCTATCTGCGCCGCGCCCTGCCGCGGCCGGATCCCGCCCGGCGCGAGCCCGGGCTCGCGGGCGCTCCCTTCCTGCTCGTCACGCCGGGCGGGGGCGGCGACGGCGCGGCGCTGATCGACTGGGTGATCGCCGCCTACGAGGCCGATCCCGGCATCCCGCTGCCGGCGCTCGTCGCCTTCGGCCCGTTCCTGGACGCGGCCGCGCGAAGGGATTTCCTGGCGCGGATCGAGCGCCTGCCGGGACGGCTCGCGGCGATCACCTTCGACGCGCAGATCGAGCTGCTGATCGGCCGGGCCGCGGGTGTGGTGGCGATGGGCGGCTACAACACCTTCTGCGAGATCCTCTCCTTCGACCGGCCGGCGCTCCTGGTGCCGCGCACCGAGCCCCGGCGCGAGCAGGAGATCCGGGCGCGCTCGGCCGAGGCGCTCGGGCTGGTGCGCGTGCTCTCGGAGGCCGGGGGGCGCGCGCCGGGGCGCATGGCCGCGGCGCTCCGCGCCTTGCCGGACCAGCCCGCCCCCTCGCGGGTCGTGCTGCCGGGCCTGCTCGACGGGCTGGGCGTCGTCGCCGACCGGGTGCGGGCGCTCACCGCCGGCCGGCCGCTGTCCGTCGCGGAGGCCCTGTGAGCGCGCCCCGCATCGCCGTGGTGGTGAAGGGCTACCCGCGCCTGTCGGAGACCTTCGTCGCGCAGGAATTGCTGGCGCTGGAGGCGCGCGGCCTGCCGCTCGCGATCTGGTCGCTGCGCCGCCCGACCGAGCGGGACCGCCACCCGATGCACGCGCGCATCGCCGCGCCGGTCGCCTACCTGCCGGAGTACCTGCACGAGGCGCCGCTGCGGGTGCTCGCCGGCCTCGGCCAAGCGCTCCGCCGGCCGCGCCTTCCCCGCCTGCTCGGCCTGTTCCTGCGCGATCTCGCGCGCGACCCCAGCGCCTCGCGCCTGCGCCGGCTCGGGCAGGCCCTGGTGCTGGCCCGCGAGCTGCCGGGGAGCGTGGCGCATATCCACGTCCACTTCCTGCACACGCCGGCCAGCGTCGCCCGCTACGCCGCCCTGCTGACCGGACGGGGCTGGAGCTTCTCGGCCCACGCCAAGGACATCTGGACCACGCCGGACTGGGAGCTGCGGGAGAAGCTCGCCGACGCGGCCTGGGGCGTCACCTGCACGCGGGACGGGCTGCGGCGGCTGGAAGCGTTGGCGCAACCGCCCCGCGCTCTGCCTTCCGTCCCCCCGGAGGGGGGAGGGCCCCCCCCGCGCCTCGCGCTCGCCTATCACGGCCTCGACCTCGCGCGCTTTCCCGCCCCGCCGCCCCCGCGCCCGCCGCGCGACGGCACCGACCCGGCCGACCCGCTGCGCCTCCTCTGCGTCGGCCGCATGGTCGCCAAGAAGGGGCACGACGACCTGCTCGACGCCCTCGCCACCCTGCCGGCCGGTCTGCACTGGCGCCTCGCGCTGATCGGCGGCGGCGAGATCCGGGCCGCGACCGAGGCGCGGGCGGCCGCGCTCGGTCTCGCCGACCGGGTCGCGTTCCGGGGCGCGCTGGCCCAGCCCGCCGTGATCGCCGCGATGCGCGAGGCCGACCTCTTCGTGCTCCCGACCAAGCCCGCCCCCGGCGGCGACCGGGACGGGCTGCCGAACGTGCTGATGGAGGCGGCGAGCCAGGACCTGCCGATCCTCGCGACCGCGTTTGCCGGCACGCCGGAATTCATCGCGTCCGGCACGCACGGGCTCCTCGTGCCCCCCGGCGACCCGGCGGCCCTGGCCGGGGCGCTGGCGCGGCTCGCCCGCGACCCGGACCTGCGCCGCCGCCTCGCCGGGGCCGCGCGGGCGCGCCTCGTCGCCGACTTCGCCCTCGATCCGGGCATCGACCTGATCGCGGCGCGGCTCGCCGCCAGCGCCGGGCTCGAGCCCGTGCGGGAGGCCGCCGCCCGCCCCGCCGGGGCCTGCGCATGCGCGTCCTGATCGCCGTCACGCACCTGCTCGGCGCCGGCCATCTCACCCGGGCGGCGGCGCTGGCCCGCGCCTTCGCGGCGGCCGGGCACGACGTCGTCCTGGCGAGCGGCGGCATGCCCGCCCCGCTGGTGCGGCTCGATCGCGTGCGCCTCGTCCAGCTGCCGCCGCTGCGCGTGCGCGGCACGGCCTTCTCGGAGCTGCGCGCCGCCGACGGAGGGCCGGCCGGCGCCGCGCTCCTCGACCGGCGCCGGTCGATGCTCCTGGCGGCGCTGGAGGAGGCCGCGCCCGACGTCCTGATCACCGAGCTGTTCCCCTTCGGCCGGCGGGCGCTGGCGGGCGAGTTCCTGGCGCTGGTCGAGGCCGCCCGCGCCGGGGCCCCGCGCCCGCTCGTCCTCGCCTCGATCCGCGACATCCTGGTCGCGCCGGAGAAGCCCGGGCGGGTCGCCGAGGCGCACGCGCGGGTGGCCGCCCTCTACGACGGGGTCTTGGTGCACGCCGACCCGGGGCTCGCGCCCCTCGACGCCTCCTGGCCGGTCGATGCCGGGCTGGCAGTCCGGCTGCACTACACCGGCTACGTCGACGAGGGCGGGGCCGTCCCCACAGCGTCCGACCGCGCCGGCATCCTGGTCTCGGCCGGGTCGAGCGCGGCGGGGCTCGGGATGCTCGCCGCCGCCGCCGAGGCGGCCCGCCGGAGGCCGGATCTCGGCTGGCGGATCCTGGCCGGCCACGGCGTGCCGGAGGCGGATCTCTCCGCGCTCGCGGCCGGGCTGCCCCCCGGCACGGTGGAGCGGGCGCGGCCGGATTACCGGGCGCTGCTGGCCCGTGCGGCGCTGGCGGTGAGCCAGTGCGGCTACAACACCGCGGTCGATCTCCTCGCCACGGGGACGCCCGCCCTGCTCGTCCCCTTCGAGGCCGGCCGCGAGACCGAGCAGCGCCTGCGCGCCGAGCGGTTCGCGGAGCGCGGGCTGGCGCGGGTGGTGCCCGAGGCCGGGCTCGACGCCGACGCGCTGCTGCGGGCTGTCGCGGAGGCACCCCGCGCCCCGCTGCCGCCGCACGGGCTCGCGCTCGACGGGGCGGGGCGGACGGTGGCGCTGGTGGAGGCGATGGTGCGGAACGGGGTGGGAGCGACGCTCCCCCCGGTCCTTCCTCCTCCCTCTGCGGGGGGAGGGGGATCTGCGCTCGACCGCCTGCGCGCCGCCCTCGACCGTCACGCCGAGACCCGTCCGCCCACCCCCGTCTGGTGGCGGGACGACGACGCGGTCGCGGCCACGCCCGCCCTCGACCGGCTGCTCGCCCTGAGCGACGCCTGCGCCGCCCCGATCCTCCTGGCGGCGATCCCGGCCGGCATCGCGCCCTCGCTCGGGCGGCGCCTCGACGGCGCGCCGGGCGCGCGCCTCGCCGTGCACGGCCTCGCCCACGCGAACCACGCGCCCGCGGGCGAGAAGCCCGCCGAGTTCGGCCCGCACCGCCCGCTCGCCGCGCTGGCCTCCGACGCCCGGGAGGGCCTGCGCCGCGCCCGGGAGAGCCTGCCGGAGGACGCCCTGCTGCCGGTCTTCGTGCCGCCCTGGAACCGGCTCGCGCCCGATCTCGCCGCGGCCTTGCCGGATCTCGGCTATGCCGGCCTCTCGGCCGCCGTGCCGCGCCGGGCCCCGCTGCCGACCGCGGGCCTGGTGCGCGCCGACATCCACATCGACCCGATCGACTGGCGCGGCACCCGCTCGCTCGCCGATCCCGCGCGCCTGGTGGAAGACCTCGTGGCGCGGCTGGCGGCCGGCGATCCGGTCGGCATCCTCACCCACCACCTCGCCCACGACGACCGGCTCTGGGCCGTCCTCGAAGCCCTGCTGCCGCTGCTCCTCGGCCATCCGGCCGTGACGGTTCTGGATCCGCGACACCTGTTCGCGCGCCCGCCCGTGGACGCGGGCGCCGCGCCGTGGTCTCGTCCCGGGGCGAGGCCATCGTGACGCCGCTTCTCTCGATCCGCGACCTCAAGGTCGCCTTCCGCACCGAGTCCGGGCCGTTCGAGGCGCTGCACGGCCTCTCCCTCGACGTGATGCGCGGGCGCACGCTCGCCCTCGTCGGGGAGTCGGGCTCCGGCAAGTCGGTGACCGCGCAGGCGATCCTGCGGATCCTGCCCCGCGCCGCCGCGATCACGGGCGGGCGGATCCTGTTCGAGGGGCAGGACCTCGCGGCCCTCCCGCCCGACGGGGCGGCGATGCGCGCGGTGCGGGGCGACCGCATCGCCATGATCTTCCAGGAGCCGATGACCTGCCTGTCGCCGCTCCACACGGTCGGCGACCAGATCGGCGAAGCCCTGCGCGTCCATACCGGCGCCTCCGCCCGGGAGGCGGCCGCGCGCACCCGGGAGGCGCTGGCCCATGTCGGCTTCCCCGACCCCGAGCGGGGCCTGCGGACCTACCCGTTCGAGCTGTCGGGCGGCCTGCGCCAGCGCGCGATGATCGCGATGGCGATCATCCTGAAGCCCGCGCTCCTCATCGCCGACGAGCCGACCACCGCGCTCGACGTCACCACCCAGGCCCAGATCCTGGCGCTGCTCGCCCGCCTCCAGGCGGAGGACGGCATGGGCATCCTGCTGATCACCCACGATCTCGGCGTGGTGGCCAACATGGCCCACGACGTGGCGGTGCTGTACCGCGGGCGCCTGGTCGAATCCGGTCCGCGCGAGGCGGTGATGCGCGCGCCCGGCCACGCCTACCTGCGGGCGCTCCTCGACGCGGTGCCGCGCTTCGACATGGCCCCGGGCGAGCGCCTGACCCCGATCCGCCCGGCCCGCGCGGCGATTCCCCCGGCCCGTCCGCCCGCGCGCGCCGCCGGCCCGATCCTGCGGGTCGAGGGCGTCTCGAAGACCTTCGCGCTGCGGGCCGGCCGGATCTGGGACAAGCCCCGGCTGGTGCGGGCCGTCTCGGACGTGTCGCTCTGCCTGGAGCCGGGCCGGACGCTCGGGCTCGTGGGCGAATCCGGCTCCGGCAAGACCACCGTCTCGAAGATGATCATGCGGGCGCTGAAGCCCGATGCCGGCCGCGTCCTGTTCGACGGCGGCACCGGACCCCGCGACGTGCACGCGCTCGCGGGGGCGGACCTGTTCGCCTACCGGCGGCAGGTGCAGTTCGTGTTCCAGGATCCCTACGCCTCCCTCGATCCGCGCCTCAGCGTGCGCCAGATCCTCGCCGAGCCGATGGAGATCCACGGGGTGCCGGCGGCCCGGCGGCGCGAGCGCGCCCGCGAGCTCCTGGCGATGGTCGGGCTGGAGGCGGACGCGCTCGCCCGCTTCCCGCACGCCTTCTCGGGCGGCCAGCGCCAGCGCATCGGCATCGCCCGGGCGCTCGCCCTGGAGCCGCGGCTCCTCGTCCTCGACGAGCCGGTCTCGGCGCTCGACGTCTCCGTGCAGGCCCAGGTGCTGAACCTGCTGAAGGACCTCCAGGCGGCCCTGGGCCTGAGCTACCTCATCGTCTCCCACAACCTCGCGGTGATCGACTACATGGCCGACACGATCAGCGTGATGGCCCGCGGGCGGATCGTCGAGGAGGCGCCGCGCGCCGCCCTGTTCCGCAATCCCGCCCATCCCTACACCCGGGCGCTGCTCGCCGCGGTGCCGGATCCGAGCCTCGACCACCCGCTCGACTTCGCGGCGGTGACGGGGGAACACTCGGACCCCGTGCGCTGGCCGGCGCCCTACCATCTCGGCCCCGACGAGGCCGGCGCGATGGTGGAGATCGAGGCCGGCCACCGCGTCCGCCGCGGCGGCACCGCGCCCAGGAGGCAGGCCGCCTGATGCCGCGCCTCATGGAACGCCTGCGCCGCCGCTGGCTCGGCCCCCTGTTCGACCGGCTCGGCTACGACCTCGTCCCGGCGATCCCCGACTGGGCGCACCGCCCGGTCTCGCCGCACGAGGTCGCGCAGCTGCTCGACAACGCCGCCGCGCGGCTCGGGCAGGATCTGGCGGCCGCCGGGATCGCCTGCCGGCACGACGTGCGGGCACTCGTGGGCGAGTTCTGGGAGCTGATCCCGCGGGCGCCCGTGCGGCAGCGGCGGGGCGGCTCCGGCTTCAACGGAGCGCTCCAGCTCTTCGTGCTGATGCGGGCGCTGGAGCCCGATTGCGTGATCGAATCGGGCGTGTTCCGCGGGCTGACCACCTGGGTGATCCGGCAGGCGCGCCCCGACGCCCGCATCTTCTGCCGCGACCCCGACCTCTCGGGCCTGCAGTATCGCGACCCGGCGGCGACCTACTGCACGCAGGACTGGTCGACGGCCGACTGGTCGGCCCTCGATCCGGCCCGCACGGTGGCGTTCTTCGACGACCACGTCGCCCAGGCGCGCCGGGTGGTGGAGGCGCGGGCGCGGGGCCTCACGCGGCTGGTCTTCGACGACGACGCGGCCGGCCACCGCATCCACACCCATGGCGGGCCCGCGCACCCGACCATCGCGATGGTGCGGGCGCTGCACGAGGCCGGGGGTCGTTCCGAGCCGATCCGCTGGCAGCGCAACGGCCGCGTCTTCGAGCAGCCGGCCGACGACCCGCTGGTGCGCAAGGCGGCCCGCCTGATCGCCCGCGCCCACGCCTTCGACGACCTGCACGCGGCGACGGGGTACTCGCCCGCGCGGCTGACCTACGTGCAACTGCATCCGGAGGTGGGCGGATGAGCGGGACAGGCGCGACGCTCCCTCTCGCCTCTGCAGACGGGGCAGTTCATCCGCTCTACGGCGCGGTAAATCGGGACAGGTCGGAACCTCGACGCGCTCCCTCTCCCGTGCGGGAGAGGGTTGGGGTGAGGGATGAGAACTCTCCGGACGAAGCGCGAGGCCGCCGCGGAAACGCACCGTCCAATCCGGATGGCTCCGGGTCCCTCACCCGGCTTTCTGCGAAAGCAGACCTCTCCCGCACGGGAGAGGGGACCCGCGCCTCGTCCGTCGCCTGCCCGCTCGCACCAGGGCCACCCTCCCCCGCAGAGGGGGGAGGGAGATCCGGCGTGTCCCGCCGCGCCCTCCTCGCCGGCCTCGGCGCGCTGCTCCTCGCCCCGCGCCCCGCCCGCGCGGAAGAACCGCCCGAAGCCCCCCTCGTCATCGATCTCGCCGCCCGCGGCCGGCGCCTCGGCCAGGCCGGCGGCGCGGTCCGCACCTTGATCGCGAAGGCGCGCGACGTGCGCTACCTCTCGGTCTACGGCTATACCCGCCTCGTCGGCTACGACGCCGACCTGAACCTCCAGCCCGACGTCTTGGAGAGCGTCACCGTGGAGGGCGGCCGCTTCACCCTGCGCCTGCGCGCGGGCCACCGCTGGTCGGACGGCCATCCCTTCACGGCCGAGGATTTCCGCTATTACTGGGAGGACGTCGCCAACGACCCCGACCTCAGCCCCGGCGGCCCGCCGGACTTCCTGATCGTCGAGGGCAAGCCGCCGGCCGTCAGCTTCCCCGACGCCCGCACGGTGGTCTACGCCTGGGAGCGGCCGAACCCGCGCTTCCTGCCCGCGCTCGCGGCCCCGCGCGACCCGCTGATCTACCGGCCGGCCCACTACCTGAAGCCGTTCCACCCCCGCTACGCCGGGCGCGCGGCGGCGGACGCGGCCGCCAAGGCCGAGAAGCTGCGCGGCTGGGCGGCGCTGCACAACCGGCTCGACGACAATTTCGAGCTGAACAACCCGGACTGCCCGACGCTCCAGGGCTGGCGGCCCCGCACCCGGTCGCCCGCCACCCGCTTCGTGTTCGAGCGCAACCCGCACTACCACCGGGTGGACACGGCGGGCACACGGCTGCCCTACCTCGACACGATCCTGATGGACGTGGCCTCGACCGGCCTCCTCGTCGCCAAGACCAACGCGGGCGAGGCGGACCTGATGTTCCGCGGGCTGGCGATGAACGACATCCCGAGCCTGCGCGAGGGCGAGCGGGCGCACGGCTACCGCACCCATCTCTGGCCGGTGGCGCGCGGCTCCGAGATCGCGCTCTACCCGAACCTCACCACACTCGATCCCCTCTGGCGGCAGCTCAACCGCGACCCGCGCTACCGCCGCGCCCTCTCGCACGCGATCGACCGGCGCACCCTCAACAACACGCTGCTGTTCGGGCTGGGCACCGAGGGCAACGACACGGTGGTGTCGGAGAGCCCGCTCTACGCGCCGGAGATGCGCACCCGCAACGCCACCTACGACCCGGCCGAGGCCGCGCGCCTCCTCGACGCGATCGGGCTGACGGGGCGGGACGCCTCTGGCATCCGCCTGATGCCGGACGGGCGCGCCCTCGAGGTCGTGGTCGAGAGCGACGGCGAGGCGAGCCTGATCCTCGACGGGCTGATGCTGATCGGCGAGTTCTGGCGGGAGGTGGGCATCCGCCTCGCGGTCAAGCCCCAGGAGCGGACGAACCTGCGCCGCCGCTCCATGGCCGGGATGACCGTGATGGTGGCGGCCCAGGGCCTCGACCTCGCGGTGCCGACCGCGATCATGCCGCCGACGGGCCTGAGCCCGGCGCAAGCGGACCACTACGCCTGGCCGCGCTGGAGCCTGAACCTGGAGAGCCGGGGCGCGGGCGGCGAGCCCTGCGACGTGCCCGAGGTCGAGCGCCTGATCGCGCTCGACCGGGAGTGGCGCATGAGCACCGACCCCGCCCGGCAGGGCGCGATCTGGCGCGAGATGCTGATGAACCACGCGGAGAACCAGTGGGTGATCGGCACCGTGGCGGGGGCGCTGCAGCCGGTGGTGGCCTCGAAGCGCCTCGCCAACCTGCCGGATCGGGCGCTGTACTCGTGGGAGCCGACCGCGCTGATCGGCGTGCAGCGGCTGGACGAGGTGTTTTGGGACCGGGCGGCGGAGCGGAACGCGGCGGCCGGCGGGGGGCGGGGATGATGCGGGCGACGACCCATCCGCAGGCGTTTCCGTCCCCCACGCCGCTCTCCCTCCCCCCTCTGCGGGGGAGGGTGGCCCCTGCGTCAGCAGGGGTCGGGAGAGGGGAACCCGGTGAACGGAAGAGGCGCGGCCTTCATGCAGGGCAGAGCCCGATCCTGCACCGTCGCTCCCCTCTCCCCCCCTGCTACGCAGGGTACCCTCCCCCGCAGAGGGGGGAGGGAGGTCGCGCGTGGGTGCGCACCCCGTGACCGGCCTCGTCCTCCGCCGCCTCGTCACGATGGCGCTGACGCTGCTGCTGATCTCGGCGCTCGTCTTCTTCGTGATCAAGCTGCCGCCGGGCGACTACCTCTCGAACCGCATCGCGGAGCTGCGCGCGGGCGGCGAGGCGGCCTCGATCGCCAAGGCCGAGCTGCTGATCCGCCAGTACGGCCTCGATCGGCCGGTCTGGCAGCAATACCTGATGTGGGTCGGGCTGATGCCGGGGCCCGCCGGGTTCTCCGGCCTGCTGCAGGGCGACTGGGGCTGGTCCTTCGAGTACGACCGGCCGGTGGCCGAGGTGGTCGGCGACGCGCTCTGGCTCACGCTCGTGGTGAACCTCGCCGCCCTGGTCTTCGTCCACCTCGTCTCGATCCCGATCGCGATCTACTCGGCGACCCACCGGCACTCCCTCGGCGACGCGGTCGTGACGGTGCTGGGCTATGTGGGGCTCGCCGTGCCGGGCTTCCTGCTGGCGCTGATCCTGCTCTTCTACGCCAACCGCTGGTTCGGCCTCTCGATCGGCGGCCTCTACGACGCGGGCTTCACCGGCAAGCCCTGGGACGGGGCCAAGATCCGCTCGCTCCTCGCCCACCTCGTCGTGCCGACCCTCGTGATCGGGCTCGGCGGCACCGCCGCGATGATCCGGCGGATGCGCGCCAACCTCCTGGACGAGCTCGCCAAGCCCTACACGGTCACGGCCCGCGCCAAGGGCCTGCCGCCGATGCGCGCGCTCCTCAAGTACCCGTTCCGGATGTCGCTGAACCCGTTCGTGGCCGATATCGGCAACCTCCTGCCCCACCTCGTCTCGGGCTCGGTGCTGGTCTCGCTGGTGATGAGCCTGCCCACCGTCGGCCCGCTGCTGCTGGACGCGCTGCGCACCCAGGACCAGTTCATGGCGGGTTTCATCCTGATGTTCGTGGCGGCGCTGACCCTCGTCGGCATGCTGATCTCCGACCTCGTGCTGGTCTGGCTCGACCCCCGCATCCGGCTCGGGGGCCGCTGATGGTGGCCCACTTCGTCGATCCGGCGCCCTTCGACCCGGATGCCGGCCGCGAGGGCGACCGCGACGCCCCCTCGGCGCGGCGCCTGTTCGTGCGCAAGTTCCTGCGCCACCGGCTCGCCGTGGTCTCGGGGCTGATCCTGCTCGTCCTCTATGCCAGCGTGCCCTTCGTCGAGTGGCTCGCGCCCTACGGGCAGGCAAGGCGCAACGGCGACTTCCTCTACGCGCCGCCGCAGGGGCTGCACCTGTTCCACGAGGGCCGCTTCGTCGGGCCCTTCACCTACCCGTATCGGGCCGAGCTCGACCTCGAGACCTTCCGGCGCAACTACGTCGTGGACCGGAGCCGTCCGCAACCCGTGCGCTTCCTCTGCCGGGGCGATGGCTATCTCTGGCTCGGGCTGATCCCGGGCGAGCGCCACCTCGTCTGCCCGCCGGAGGGGGGCACGCTGTTCCTCGTCGGCACGGACCGGCTCGGGCGCGACATCCTCTCGCGCATGATCTACGGCACGCGCATCTCGCTCGTGATCGGGCTCGTGGGCGTGGCGATCTCCTTCGCGCTGGGGCTGCTGTTCGGCGGCTTAGCGGGCTATTTCGGCGGGGTGGTGGATGCCGCGATCCAGCGCCTGATCGAGCTGGTGCGCTCCCTGCCCGAACTGCCGCTCTGGCTCGCGCTCTCGGCGGCGCTGCCGCCGAACTGGAGCCCGCTCTGGGTGTTCTTCGGCATCACGATCATCCTGGGGCTGCTCGACTGGCCGGGGCTGGCGCGGGCCGTGCGCGGCAAGCTGCTGGCGCTGCGCGAGGAGGATTTCGTCGCCGCCGCCGAGCTGATGGGCGCCTCGCCGACGCGCGTGATCGCCCGGCACCTGATCCCGAACTTCATGAGCCACCTGATCGCCTCGGCGACGCTCTCGATCCCCGGCATGATCCTGGGCGAGACGGCCCTGTCCTTCCTCGGGCTCGGCCTGCGCCCCCCGGTGACGAGCTGGGGCGTGCTCCTCAACGAGGCCCAGAACCTCGCCGCCGTCCAGCTCTACCCCTGGCTGCTGGTGCCGGTCCTGCCGGTGCTCGTCACGGTGCTGGCCTTCAACTTCCTGGGCGACGGCCTGCGCGACGCCGCCGACCCCTACCATTGAGACCTTTTGCATGGACGATCTCGCGGACGCTCTGGCCCGCCGCCTCGCCGAGCGCACGGCCGTCGTCGGGGTGATCGGCCTCGGCTATGTCGGACTGCCGCTGGCGCTCGCCGCCGTGCGGGCGGGCTTCTGCGTGATCGGCCTCGACATCAACCCGGACCGGGTCGCGCGCATCAACGCGGGCGAGCCGGTGATCAGCCATCTCGACACGGACGGGATGCGCGCCGCGCTCGCCACCGGCCGCTTCCGGGCCAGCGCCGACATGGGCGAGCTCGGCCGATGCGACGCCATCCTGATCTGCGTGCCGACGCCGCTGACGCCGCAGCGCGAGCCCGACCTCTCCTACATCCGCGCCACCGCCGCCGACATCGCCCGCACGCTCCGTCCCGGTCAGCTCGTCGTGCTCGAATCGACCACTTGGCCCGGCACCACCGAGGAGGTGGTCAAGCCCATCCTCGAGGCGACGGGCCTCAGGAGCGGGCGCGAGATCTTCCTCGCCTTCTCGCCGGAGCGGGAGGACCCGGGCAACCGCACCCACACGCTGAGCACGGTGCCCAAGGTCGTGGGCGGAGACGGTTCGCGCGCGCGAGACCTCGCCGACGCGCTCTACGGCGCGATCGTGGCCCGCACCGTGCCGGTCTCCTCGACCGCGACCGCCGAGGCCGTGAAGCTCACCGAGAACATCTTCCGGGCCGTCAACATCGCGCTCGTGAACGAGCTGAAGGTCGTCTACGACGCCATGGGCATCGACGTCTGGGAGGTGATCGAGGCGGCGGCCAGCAAGCCCTTCGGCTACATGCCGTTCTGGCCGGGCCCGGGGCTCGGCGGCCACTGCATCCCGATCGACCCGTTCTATCTCACCTGGAAGGCGCGGGAGTTCGACGTCGCCACCCGCTTCATCGAGCTCGCCGGCGAGGTGAACCGGGGCATGCCGCGCTACGTGGTCGAGCGGCTGGCGCTGGCCCTCGACCGGCAGCGCGGCCGGCCGCTCGGCGGCGCCCGGATCCTGCTGATCGGTGTCGCCTACAAGCGCGACCTCGACGACATGCGCGAGAGCCCGGCGCTCAAGCTGATCGCGCTCCTGGAGGAGCGCGGCGCATCGATCGCCTACCACGATCCGCTGGTGCCCGAGATCCCGCCGAGCCGCGCCCATCCGGGGCTTGCCGGCCGCCGCTCCGTGGCGCTGACCCCGGAGGCGCTCCGGGCCTGCGACGCGGCGCTCGTCGTCACCGACCACGATGGGATCGACTACGCGCTGATCGCCGCCGAGGCGCCGCTGGTGGTCGACACCCGCAACGCGCTCGCCCGGCACGGCCTCGCGGGCGCGCACATCGTGAAGGCGTGAGGCGCCGGTTCTCCCTCCCCCGCAGAGGGGGGAGGGAGAGTGGCAGCCTCAGCGCTCCGCCCGGATCCGCTCCAGCAGGGCCGGGTCGGCGTAGCCGTCCGGCGTCAGGCCGATCGTGGCCTGCCAAGCGCGGATCGCCGCCCGCGTCCGCGGTCCGATCTTGCCGTCCGCACTCCCCGCCGCGTGGCCGCGTTCGGAGAGCCGCGTCTGCAGGTCGCGGATCTCGAAGACGGTGAGCGCGCGGTCGCCCCGCGGCCAATCGCGAGAAAAACCCGGCTCGCCGCGCAGGCGGTCGGCGAGGTGGCCGACGGTGAGCGCGTAGGCGAGCGCCGTGTTGTAGCGCAGGATCGCCCGGAAGTTCGGCCGGAGCAGGAAGGCGGGCCCCCGCGCGCCGGCCGGCAGGATCAGGACGGCCTGCGCCTCCGCATCCGCGAAGCGCTCGCCCCGGGCCGGGCGCAGGCCGAGGCCGGCCCACTCGGCGAGGCTGCGCTCGGTGGTCTCGTCGGCGAGGGCGTAATCGAACCCTGCCGGCAGCGCGACCTCCTGGCCCCAGCCCTCGCCGGGCCGCCAGCCGGACGCGCGCAGGTACTGCGCCGTCGAGGCGAGCGCGTCGGGGGCCGAGCGCCAGATGTCGCGCCGCCCGTCGCCGTCGAAATCGACCGCGTGGGCGAGATAGACGCTCGGCATGAACTGGGTATGCCCCATCGCGCCCGCCCAGGAGCCGAGGAGCGGGTCGGGCCCGTCGCCGGCCTCGGCGATTCGCAGGGCGGCGACCAGCTCGTCGCGCCAGTAGCCGGCGCGAGCGCCGTCGCCGCAGGCGAGCGTCGCGAGTGAGCGGAGCACCGGTGCCTCGCCCATCCCCCCGCCGTAGTTCGACTCGACGCCCCAGAAGGCCGCCAGGATGTGGCGATCGACGCCGTAGCGCTCCTCGAGTGCCGCGAAGGTCGGCGCGAGGTCGCGCAGGCGCGCCTGTCCGTCCGCGACCCGCGCCTCGGTGACGGCGGCGTCGATATAGGCCCAGATCGGGCGCACGAACTCGGCCTGCGCGCCCGTCGCCGCCAGGATCGCCGGATCGGGCGCGAGCCCGTCGAGCCGGGCCGCGACCCGGGCCGGATCGAGCCCCGCCGCCCGCGCCCCCGCGTCGATCCCGGCGCGGCAGGCGGCGGGCAGGCGGTCCGCCGGCTCGGTCGCGGCCGGCGGCGCCTGCTCGGCGGGCGTCTGGGCGCCGGCCGGCCAGGGGGCGAGCCCCAGGAGCGCGGCGGCGAGACCCGCGCGGGCCGTCCGTCCGCCCCGATGTCGAGTCCCATCGCGCATGCCGAGTCCTCCCGTGCCGTCCTCAGCGCCGCAGCCGGTTGCCCAGCACGAAGCCGAACAGGCCCATCAGGATGATGCCGGCCGCGCCCTGGACGCCGACCAGCAGGTTGGCGATGCGGCCCGTGGGCTTGATGCCGATCTCGGGCGGGTTCGCCGTCATCATGTTGAGGGCGCTGTAGCTCATCAGGTCGATGGGGTTGTAGGTCGCCCGGCCCTCGCCCTCCAGGATCATGCCGCCGGTCAGGCCGTAGAGCAGGCCGAAGACCAGGATCACGATCGCGAAGGCGCGGGCGATGCGCGAGAGGCTCTCGCCGTAATCGCACAGCCACTCCACGAAGCGGTCGGCCACCCAGCGGTAGCCGTGGCGGACGAGGGCGCGCGGGTCGCGCGCCGTCCAGGCGGCGCGTGCCTGGACGCCGGCCTGCATCCGGCCCATGCGGCGCCCGCGCTTGTAGGCCCAGCTCGCCGCGTCCTGGCTGCCGATGCTGCGCCAGTTCTGCTCCAGGGCGAGGTAGCTCGCCTGTGCGGCCTCGTAGGCCTGCGCCACCTCCTCGCCCACCGCGCCGCCGAGCTGCTCGACGCGCATCCGCGTGCCGGTGACGAAGGCGCCCGCGAAGCGCGCGTGGGTCAGCCGGCAGGTGGCGAGGTTGAGCCGCACGAGGCTGGTGTCGGAGAAGTCCGCTCCCGAGAGGTCGGCCCCGTCGAGCTTGACCCCGGCGAGGTTCGCGCCGCGCAGGCGCGAGCCGACGAGCCGCGCCTTGGTCAGGCTCGCGCCCTCGAAATCCGCGTGGGTGAGGTTGACGTCCGAGAGGTTCGCCTCGTCGAGGCGGGCACGGCGGAAGTTGGTGTAGTCGGCGTCCGCCCCGGTGAAGTCGGCACCCCAGAGGTCGGCACCGGAAAAGTCCGCCCCGTCGAGGAGCGCCTGGCGGAAGTTGGCGAAGCGCATGGCGGCCTCGCCGAAGCGGGCATCCTCCAGCATCGCCTCGGCGAAGCTGACTTGGCCCGCCACCGCCCCGCGAAAGCCCGCCCCGCTGAGGTCGGCGCCCGCGCAGTCGGCTTCCTCGAGATTCGCCCCGTCGAAGCGGGCCGAGCGGCCGACCACACCGCCGAGCCGGGCGCCGTGCAGGTTGGCGCCGGAGAGGTCGGCCGCCTCCAGCTTGGCATCGCCAAGATCGCGCCCGGCCAGCGCGAGGCCGCCCCAGCCGGCATCCCACCAGGGCGGGGACGCCGCCGGATCGGCGAGCGGCGCCAGCCCCGCGCGCCCGAGCGCGGCTCCGGAGAGGTCGAGACCGGAGGCGCCCGCGCCGATCTGGTCGAGGAGCGCGGCGTGGCGTCCGTCCGGTGCGGTGTCGGTCATCGGTGCAAGGAGGTCCGGAGCGGGCCCGAGAGTCGAGGGGCCCGGCCTCCTTGCCGGGCCGCAGCGCCCGCGTCCAGAGCCCGCTCAGGCGCCGCCGGTCACGGCTTCCGGCACCGCGGGGGTGACGCGCACCGGGATCGCCTTGGCGGCCGGGGTCTTGGCCTGCTCGTCGTGGTGCCAGAGCGGGATCAGCACGTTCATCTCCGGGTAGTAGCCGCCGCAATTGCCCTCGGGGATGTCGTAGCGGACCACGCGCAGGCCCCGCACGACGCGGGCGACGTCGTCGTCGGCGTCGGTGGACACATCGACCGTCTCGCCGTCCGCGAGCCCCAGGCGGGCAAGGTCGTTCTCGTTCATGAACAGGATTTGGCGCGTGCCCTTCACCCCGCGGAAGCGGTCGTCGTAGCCGTAGACCGTGGTGTTGAACTGGTCGTTCGAGCGGAGCGTGATCAGGTCGATCACCGAGCGGTCGGAGCGCGGCATGTCGGGGTCGGCCTCGAGGCCCGGCGGCACGATGAAGTTGGCCTTGCCGGTCTTCGTCTCCCACTTGCGGTCGCGCGCGGCGAGCGGCTTGTAGAAGCCGCCGGGCTCGAACATCCGCTTGTTGAAGTCCCGGAACGTGTCCGGATAGGTCGCCTCGATGCTGTCGCGGATCGTCGAATAATCGGCCACCCAGCCGTCCCAATCGACCTTGGGGTTGGGCGCGAGCGTCGCCTTGGCGATCTCGGCGACGATCCAGGGCTCGGAGCGGACATGCTCGCTCACCGGCTCGGACACGCCGCGCGAGCCGTGGAAGGCCGAGCAGGAATCCTCCATCGAGACCGCCTGCGGCCCGCTCGCCTGCCGGTCCACCTCGATCCGGCCGAGGCAGGGCAGGATGTAGGCGATCTCGCCGCGCACCAGATGCGCCCGGTTGAGCTTGGTCGAGACCTGCACGGAGAGGCGCAAGCCCCGCCACGCCTCCTCCATCCGGGCGGTGTCGGGCACCGCGCGCACGAAGTTGCCCCCGAGCCCGATGAAGGCCCGCACGCTCCCGTCGAGCACGCCCTCGCAGACCTCGACGGTGTTGAGGCCCTTCTCGCGCGGCGGCTCGAAGCCGTACTGCTCGGCGAGCCGGTCGAGCGGCACCAGTTCCGGCTTCTCCGAGATGCCGACCGTGCGCTGGCCCTGCACGTTCGAGTGCCCGCGCACCGGGCAGATGCCGGCGCCGGGCCGGCCGATATTGCCGCGCAGGAGCAAGAGGTTGACCAGCATCTGCACCGTCTCGGTGCCCCGGCGGTGCTGGGTCAGGCCCATGCCGTAGATGCCGATGGTGCTGCGCGCCCGCATGTAGACGCTGGCCGCCGCCTCCAGCGCCTCGCGCTTCAGGCCCGATCGGCTCTCCAGGTCCGCCCAGTCCTGGCCGTCGCAGAAGCGTACGAAGTCGGCCAGCCCGTGGGTGTGCTCCTCGACGAAGGCGACGTCGATGATGCGGGGCCGGCCGGCATCCAGGGCGTCGCGGTCGGCGGCGAGGATCGCCTTGCACATTCCGGTCAGCGCCGCGAGGTCGCCGCCCGCCTTGACCTGATGGTACTGGGTCGAGATCTGCGTGGAGCTGTTGGTCAGCATCTCCAGCGGCGCCTGCGGGTTGGTGAACCGCTCGAGACCCCGCTCGCGCAGGGGGTTGAAGGTGATGATCGGCACGCCCCGGCGGCGGGCCTCCTGCAGCGGATGCAGCATCCGGGGGGAATTGGAGCCGACGTTCTGGCCGAAGAACAGGATCAGGTCCGTCGACTCGAAATCCTCCAGCCGCGTGGTGCCGACCGGCACGCCGATCGATTGCGGTAGCGCCACGGAGGTCGATTCGTGGCACATGTTCGAGGAGTCGGGCAGGTTGTTGTTGCCGTACATCCGCGCCAGCAGCGCGTACAGGTAGCTCGTCTCGAGCGAGGCGCGACCCGAGGCGTAGAAGACCACCGACTTCGGATCGAGACCCTTCAGTTCGCGGCCGATCTCCGCGAACGCCTCGCTCCAGGCGACCGGCACGTAGCGGTCGCTCTGGTGATCGTAGCGCATCGGATGGGTGAGCCGGCCCTGCTCCTCCAGGTCGTAGTCCGGCCAGGAGAGGAGTTCGGTGACGCTGTGCCGGGCGAAGAAGTCGGGGGTCGTGCGCCGCCTCGTCTGCTCCCAGGCGGTGGCCTTGGCGCCGTTCTCGCAATACTCGAAGGCCAAGGGCTTGGCGGGCTTCGCCCAGGCGCACGAGACGCACATGAAGCCGTCGGGCTTGTTCTGTTTCATCAGCATCGCGGCGCCCGACGCCGGGATCTGCTCCCGGGTCAGGATCTCGGCCAGGGACTTGGCCGAGCCCCAGCCGCCCGCCGGGCCCTCGTAGGCTTCGATCTTCTGGTCGGTCATCGCGCACGCATCCCTTCGCCCGGTCCGGCAACGCGGCGGGCCGGCTTTGGGAGGCAACGCGCTCGGCGCGCGGAGGATCACAGTCCGCGGTGTCGCGCCGAGGCTCTGGCCTCCGGCGTCGGGATGGGGGAGGATGACCTGCCGATACCCGGCACGGGGAGTGGAATCATGGCGAGCGTCGATGTCGAGATGGTGAAATGCGCCTGCCCGGACTGCGTCTGCGTGGTCCCGGTGGCGAAGGCGGTCGAGCGGGACGGCAAGGCCTTCTGCTGCGACGAGTGCGCCGCGGGGCACCCGGACCATGCCGGCTGCGACCATGCCGGCTGCACCTGCCACGGGTGAGCCTGTCGCCGCTCAACGGATGCCGGCTGCCTGGCCTCGACCGGACCGCCGCTTTCCCGGACGCCCGGAGCGTCAGCGGAGGGTGATCCGGGACCCAGCACACGATGTCGCGAAGCGTCCATCTGCTGCAAGGTTGCTGAAGATGGAGCCGCTTTGCGGCACTTGGCCGTCTGGATCCCGGATCACCTTCCACTGCGTTCCAGGTGTCCGGGAAAAGGCCTGTGTTTCATCCGCGAGGGCCGGCGAGGCCGGACACAACCGTATCCCGATCAGCCCGCTCAGAACCGCGCCGTCAGGAACAGCCGCACGTTGCGCCCCGGCAGCAGGATCTCGTCCTTCTTGAACGAGGCCGCGTTGCGGATGTCGGCGTCGAGCAGGTTGCGGCCCTGGAGGCCGAGCGTGACCTCGCTCATCCCGTAGACCGCCGGGTCGAGCGGCTTGGTGTAGCTGAGCTCGGCCCGCAGGTCGTCGTAGCCCGGTGTCGGCGTCTCGTTGGGCGCGACCCGGTTCTGCGCGAAGGCGTGCAACAGGTTCACCCGGGCGAACCAGCCCTCCGCCCGCAGGTAGACGCCACCGCCGATCCGGTAGGGCGGGATGCGCGGCACGTTGGTGCCGTCGTCGAACTTTGCCCGCACGGAGTCGAACTGGCCCTCGATGCCGAAGAAGCCGTTGCCGACCGGGATGGCATCGTACTGGCCGATGAGTTCCGCGCCGTAGAACGTCGCGTTCTGCTGCGAGTAGACGACCTGGCGCAACTCGTCGCCCGCGCCGCAGCTCGCGAAGTCGTCGTCGCAGAGGAGGCCGGTCAGGCGCTTGTAGATGAAGCCGGTGTAGCGCGTGTAGAAGCCCGTCGCCTCGAAGCGGAGCGGCCCCACCGCGTGGCGGATGCTGGCCTCGACCGTGCGGGCGCGCTCGAGCCGGAGCCGCGGGTCGCCGATCTCGAAGGTGGCGGTGGCGTCGTGCGGCCCCTGCGAGAACAGCTCGTAGCCGGTCGGCGCCCGCTCCACGTAGGAGCCGGTCACGCTGCCGACGAAGCCCAGCGGCAGATCCTGCAACAGGCCGAAGCTCGCGCTCTTCGGCGCGAAGCGGCGGGTGAGCGGATAGCGCAGCGGATCCTCGCCCTCGACCGGCAGGTAATCGGCCGGGAACTGCACGGCGGTGCTGCGCAGCCGGTCGCCCTCGATGCGCCCGGCGGCCTGGAGGCGGGTGCCCGGCACCACCTCCAACTCCTCGAACAGGTAGACGGCGTTCGCCCGCGAATCGGTGCGCGGCAGGAAGCTCTCGAGCTGCGTGTTGATCACCCGCCGGTCGGCCTGCACGCCGACGGCGCCCGTGAGCTTGCCGAGACTCGTGAAGACGGGCACGTGCTGCGCCTCGACTCGGACCTCCGCCTCGCGGTTCTTGAAGATCGCCTGCTGGCCCTCGCGCCCGTCCTCGCCGATGCCGATCTCGTCGTGGCGGTAGACGGAGTAGCCCGCCCAGTAGCGGATCACCTCGAAGGGCCCGTCGAGCGGCCTGTACTCGCCGCGCGAGATCACCCGGTCCTGGTTCGGGGTCAGCCGCGTGCGCGCCTGCTCCGCCTCGCCGCCCGGGATCGCGTAGAGCGCGTTGTAATGGCTGAAGGCGACGCCCACGAAGCCGCGCTCGCCGATCGCCGAGATGCCGACCGAGCCGCCTTCCGACGCGTTGTAGGAGTTGCGCTGGATGCCGCCGGGGATGGCGTAGCTGTCGGCGGCCGTCTTGAAGCCGTCCGCGTGGACCGCGATGCCGTCCTTGCCCGCATCCACGGTCGCGGCGCCGAGGCGCCCGTTGTCGACGCTGGTGTAGCCGGTGGTGACTTGGCCGGTGACGCCGTTCGCCGGGATGAATGTCGGCACCCGGTTGTTCTCGGCCGAGACCACGCCGCCGATGGCGCCCGAGCCGTAACGGAGCGTCGCCGGCCCGCGGATCACCTCCAGCCGGTCGGCCACCAGCGGGTTCACCGGCACGGCGTGGTCCTCGCCGAGATCCGAGACGCCGCCGTTGACGATGCCGTTCTCCTGGATGCGCACCCGGGCGTTGTCGAGGCCGCGGATGATCGGGCGCGAGGCCGCTCCCGGCGCGTAGGTCGAGGCCGAGATGCCGGGCCGGTCGAACAGGGCGTCGCCGAGCGTGCGCGGCTGGTCGCGGGCGATCTGGTCGCGGGTCACCACGGTGACCGGCGAGAACGTGTCGGTGACGACCGGCAGCAGGCCGATGCCGCCCACACTGCTCGCGGCGCTCGGCGGGGCTTGGACCGGGCGGACCGCCTGGACCGGGCTCGGCGAGGTGACGCTGATCTCGTCGAGGGTGACGGCCTGCTGCGCCCGCGCGCCCCCGGCGAACGGCAGGATCAGGCAGAGCGGGGCTGCGCCGACGACGAGACGGTGAGGGAGACGCAAGGGAGGATTCCAGCAACGTGACAGTATAACGCTGCATGTCCTGGCGAGCGACTGCAACCGGCGTCTCGGCGCGATCGCGCGATCCCGGGGATGCGTAACGTTATTACAACACCGTTTTGTCCGGCGGCGATCGCTGAACGCGGGCCATCAAGGGCGGCGCCGAGGTCGCCCGGATTCCGGAACTTGGGCGCGAACGGCTCCGTAGACGGGGGAGGATACCGGACAGCAGGGCCGCGCCATGCCGCAGATGTTCGATTGGATCTTCTTCGCGATCGTACTCCCGGTCCCCGCCTTCCTGGTCTGGGACTGGTACCGGAACAGCTAGGACCCGGACGGGCCGGATCGGCAGTCCTGGATTCCAAAGGTCGAGACCTTTGGCGGGTGCAGGGCAGAGCCCTGCATTTGGAACCGTCCCCCGGCTTCGCCGGGGCGGGGGGTCCAATAGCGGAGCCCGAACCTCAGAGCGCCCGCAGCGCGCTGCCGTTGAGGCCCGCGGCATCCGCCTCGTCGTCCTCGGCCTCGATCTCCGCGTCGGCCTCGGTCTCCTGGCCGGCGACGCCGGACGCGTCCGCGAGGTTGCGGGCGGCCTTGCGCAGCAGCTTGCGCAGGCGCCGCCGCTCCTTGCCGTCGAACCCGTCGAGGAGTTCCGCCTCGACCTCGTCCCAGATCCGCTCGATCGCCTCGGCCTTGGCGAGGCCGGTCTCCGTCAGGCGAACCCGCACGATGCGCCCGTCGCCGGCCTCGGCCCGGCGCTCCACGAAGCCGAGGGCGGCGAGCCGTGAGATCGTCTTCGAGGCGGTTGGCGGGCGCACCCGCAGGGTGGCGGCCAGATCCCCCATCGTCATGGTGCCGGCGGCCGCCAGCACCTGAACCACCTGCTCCTGGCCGGCGAAGAGGTTGAGACTGGCCAGCCGGTCGCCGATGCGGCCGCGGTGGAGGCGCGCGGCCTGGACCAGAGCCCAGCCGACGCTCTTCTGCCCCGGCGGCCGCAGGCGCCGGGCCGCGGCCGCCCCGGTTTCCGCCCCGGCGCCGGATTTGCCGCGCTTGCCCTTGCGGGTCTCGCTCTTGCCGGTCTCGCCCTTGCCGGTCTCGCCTTTGCCGTTCACGGGGCCGCCCACCGTCGCATCGTCCGGCGGGGTCGCCGAACGTTCGTCCGCCGTCGACATCGTGCACCTCGCTCGTCCGGCTTCCAAGCCGGTTTCCGCGCGCGTTCGTCCCGCCCGTGCGGAGCGAGCGGGTCGCGCAGGGCCAGCCTGTGGCGCGCCTGCGTGAAGCCACGATGACAATGGAGGCCGCGGAGCCCTCGGCCCGGCGGAAAACCCCGCCTCAGCAGGGCATCAGGCTCTTGAGACGGTCGAGGATCTCGTCGCCGCTGCAGGGGCGGGCGAGGAACTGCGCGCCCGGCGGCATCCGCTCGGGATCGGGCGCGGCGCGGCCCGAGACGATCAGGATCGGCAGCTTCGGCCGCGCCTCCGCGACGGAGTTCGCCAGCTCGAAGCCGTTGGTCTTGCCCGACAGCTCGACGTCGGTGACCAGCCCGCAGATGTCGGGCCGGGCCTGCAGGATGCTCAGCGCGCGCTCGGCCGATGCGCACTGCACGGTCTCGTATCCCCCGTCCTCCAGCACGTCGCCGAGGTCCATGATGGTGAGCGCCTCGTCCTCGACGAGGAGGATCACCGGCCGGTCGTCCTGAGAGATCGTCTGCCCACTCGACACGATGCGCATCCTCCCGCGTTCCGTCCGGCCCCGCCCGAACGCCCGGACGCTGTGCCAACGGTCAAATCCGGTCCGGGTTGCAGCCCGTTCATGATCGATTCAGGAAAGCCGGGCCGATCGCCCGGTCTCCGTCACGCTCTCGGCGAGCGTCGCCAGCAGGTGATCGAGATCCGCCGAACCGATGGTCAGGGCGGGGGTCAGGTAGGCGATGTCGCCGAAGGGCCGCACCCAGACGCCGCGGGCGGCGAGCCGCGCCTTGAGGGCGGCGAGATCCGGCGGGCTCGCGAACTGCACCGCGCCGATCGCCCCGAGCACCCGCACGTCGGCGACGCCCGGGACCCCGCGCAGGGGCTCCAGCCCGTCGCGCAGCCGGGCCGCGATCGCCCGCGCCTGGTCGAGGCGGGGTTCCCGCTCGAACAGGTCGAGGCTGGCATTGGCCGCCGCGCAGGCCAGCGGGTTCGCCATGAAGGTCGGCCCGTGCATCAGGGCGGCGGCCGGATCGTCCGACCAGAAGCCCTCGAAGATTTCGGTGGTGGCCACCGTCGCGGCGAGCGCCATCGTGCCGCCGGTGAGCGCCTTCGACAGGCAGAGGATGTCCGGCACGATGCCCGCCTGCTCGCAGGCGAACAGGGTGCCGGTGCGCCCGAAGCCGGTGAAGATCTCGTCGCAGATCAGCGGCAGCCCGTGGCGCCGGGCGAGCCGCGCCACCGTGGCCAGCACCTCCGGCCCGTGCATCACCATGCCGCCCGCGCCCTGCACCAGGGGCTCGACGATCACGGCCGCGAGCTCGTCCCGGTGGCGGCCGAGCGCCGCGTCGAGCGCCGCTTCCTGCTCGGCTGTCCGCGGCAGGTCGCGGAAGACCTGCGTCGGCAGGTAGGCGCCGAAGCGGCGGTGCATGCCCTCCTCGGGGTCGCAGACCGACATCGCCCCCATCGTGTCGCCGTGGTAGCCGCCCCGGAACGACAGCACGCGGGTCCGGCCCGCGACGCCCCGGTTGAGCCAGAGCTGGGCGGCCATCTTCAGCGCGACCTCGACGGCGACCGAGCCGGAATCGACCAGGAAGACGTGGTCGAGGTTGCCCGGCAGCAGGGCGGAGAGCCGCGCGGCCAGCCGCTCGGCGGGCGCGTGGGTGAGGCCGCCGAACATCACGTGCGGCATCCGGGCGAGCTGGTCGGCGACGGCTTGCGCGATGTGCGGGTGGTTGTAGCCGTGCACCGCCGTCCACCACGAGGCGATGCCGTCCACGAGCTCGCGCCCGTCCGCCAGCACGATCCGGCTGCCGCGGGTCGCGACCGCCTCGAGCGGGGCGGCCGCGCTCTTCATCTGCGTGTAGGGGCGCCAGAGGTGGCGGCCGGCGGGCGTCGCATCCATCGGACCGGGATGGTGCCGGCGCCCGGCGCGGTCAAGGCCGCGCGCGGCCGCCCTTGACAGGGCCGGCGCACCCGGCCCCATGACGGCCCATGCACAGCCTCGACGCCTTCGCCGCGGGGAAACTCGCCGCCCTCGATGAGGCCGCCCTGCGGCGGCGCCTCGTGCCGACCGCGCGTGGGCCGGGGGCCGCGGCGGAGCGGGCCGGGCGCCGGCTCGTCTCCTTCTCGTGCAACGACTATCTCGGCCTCAGCCACCACCCGCGGGTGGTCGCGGCCGCGCAGGCGGCGGCGGCGCGCTACGGCGCGGGCTCGGGCGGCTCGCGGCTGGTGACCGGCAACCACCCGCTCCTCGACGCGCTGGAGGAGCGCCTCGCCCACCACAAGGGCAAGGCGGCGGCTCTGGTCTTCGGCAGCGGCTACATGGCCAATCTCGGCATCACCCCGGCGCTGGCCGGCCGGGGCGACCTCGTGCTGCTCGACGAACTCTCCCACGCCTGCATGTGGGCGGGCGCCCGGCTCTCGGGGGCGCGGACGCTGAGCTTCCGCCACAACGACGTCGCCGACCTCGCGCGCCTCTTGGAGGCGGAGCGGCCCGCGCACGGGCGCTGCCTCGTCCTGACCGAGCGCGTCTTCAGCATGGACGGCGACCGGGCGCCGATGGGCGACATCCTGGAGGTGGCCCGCCGCCACGACGCCTGGACGCTGGTGGACGACGCGCACGGTCTCGGCGTGGCCGAGGACGGCCCGCGGGCGCCCCTGGAGATGGGCACGCTCTCGAAGGCGCTCGGCTCCTATGGCGGCTATCTCTGCGCCTCGCGGCCCGTGATCGACCTGCTGACGAGCCGCGCCCGCAGCTTCGTCTACACCACCGGCCTGCCCCCGGCCTCGGCGGCTGCGGCCCTGGAGGCGCTCACGATCCTGGAGGCCGAGCCGGAGCGCCGCGCCCGGCCGCTCGCGCTCGCCCGCCGCTTCACGGCGCGCCTCGGCCTGCCGGAGGCCGAGAGCGCCGTGGTGCCGGTGCTGGTCGGCGGGGCGGAGGCTGCCCTCGCGCTGTCGCGCGCGCTGGAGGCGGAGGGCTTCCTCGTGGTGGCGATCCGCCCTCCGACCGTTCCGCCCGGCACCGCCCGCCTGCGCGTCGCCTTCTCGGCCGCCCATGACGAAGCGCAGGTGGACGCGCTGGCGGAACGGGTCGCGGCGCTGTCGGGCCGCTGAGGCGCGCGGCCCCCGCGCCGGACGACCGTCGCCGGGAGCGACGGGCCGGTCCGCGGACGCGGACGTCCCGCACAAAAAGACCCGGCTCTCGCGAACCGGGTCGAGTTCTCGGGTCTCAAGCCCAGGCGCGCGGGGTGCCGTGACGGCGACCCGTCGCGCGCCTGGACCGGAGCTCAGAAGTCGCGCTGGACGCGGGCGCGGACCTGGAACACGTCGGCGTTGGTGACGGTGCGCAGGGTGCCGTTGGCCACGGCGGTGGCGAAGCCGGCCGACGACGTGGCGCCGGGGGTCCGGTTCAGGTCGATCACGCGGCCGTTCTGCACGCCGTAGTTCTGGTAGACGCCCTCGACGCCGATATCGAGGTCCTTCACCGGCGACCAGATCAGGCTGCCGCCCACGTTGAAGGCGTAGGTGTCGCGCAGGATCGCGTTGAGGCGGTAGTAGTCGCTGTTGAACGCGCCGACGCTGGCGAAGCCGGTGCCGGTGAGGCCGTTGTAGGAGGCCTGGGCGGCGCGCACGCCGGGGGCGAAGGCGATCTCGCCGTAGGAGCCGAACAGGGCCGAGCGGAGCGTCGGGCTCCAGTAGTGCAGCATCGAGGCGACGACCGAGAAGCTCTGCGTCAGCTCGAGGCGGTTGCTGAGCGGGTTCAGCACCGCGTCCGAGAAGAACTGCGCGAAGGCCGCGCCCTGGAGCGAGGTGGCCGACTGGATGTAGGAGCCCGCCCAGGCCGAGACGCCGGTATAGGAGCCCGCGCCCTCGCCGTAGGAGCCCTGCAGGTACAGGGTGTCGCCCGGCGCGATGAAGGGCAGGTTGATCTTCAGGCCGCCCTGGACGGCCCAGCCGTACTCGGAGGCCGTGCGGCCGAGCGTGCCGGGGTTCGTGCCGATGATCTGCGCAGGTGCACTGTTGAGCGCGCCGACGTTGACCTCGTGCACGGCGCCCGAGATCTGGGCCGAGCCCCAGGGCTGGTCGTAGCGCAGCACGCCGACGAAGTCGGGCATGCGGTTGCGCTCGATCACGTCCACGAAGCCGAGGCCGACCGGCAGGCCGGCGGCGTTGAAGCCGAGGAAGACCGGGGCCGGCGACTGCGTGACCGCGAAGGTCTGCAGGCTGGAGTTGCCGAGCACCGCCGCCGCGGCGGCGACGTTGGCGGGCGAGTAGACCGGCGTGCGGCGGAAGCTCGGGTCTTCCATCGACAGCGTGGCCGAGAAGCCGTTGCCGAGGGTGGCGGTGTAGGCCGCGAGGTTGGTCGAGGCGACGTCCGAGCCGAGCGTGCCGGCCTGGATCTCGAAGTCGTGGGCGTAGAAGTCGAAGAACGAGGACGCGCGACCGGCGGTGAAGCCGGCGAACTGCACGAACGCCTTGTCGGTGTTGAAGTACTGCTGCACGCGGCCGAACCCGTCGACGCCGAGCGCCGGGAAGGCGTTGGCGATGCGGTTCTGGGTGCCCGAGTTCATGCCGGGGAAGCCGGTGCGGCTGGCCCCCTCGAGGCGGACGAAGGCGCGCAGGGTGCCGTAGGCGGTCTGCGTGCGGGCGTCGAGGTTGATGCGGGCGAGGCCGCGGTAGCCGCTGTAGTCGCCGTTGCCCGTGCCGCGGGCGAGCGGGGCCTGGTAGCCGTACTCGAAGCGGGCGCGGCCCGAGAGGCGCAGGCAGGTGTCGGTGCCGGGGATGTAGAAGAAGCCGGCACCGTAGGTCGAGCAGACGCGCACGTACTCGATCGGGGCGGCCTTCTTGATCGGAAGGTCGGCGGCCTGGGCGCCGGCGACGGCGGCGAGCGCCGCGGCCGAGCCGAGCAGGGCGCTCTTCAAGAGCTTCATCGATATCTCCACAAGCTTCGAGACCCACAAGACGCCAGACCGCCCGCTCAGCGCGTGGTCGTTTTGATTATCTGGTCGAGCATCTTCGAATTTTGGAGCCGGCGCGACGCCGACGACAGCAACTTAGTCCGTAAGCGCGCGTCGAACAAATCATAATGCCGTACATTCCGGCATTTGCGAGAATGATTGCAATCCTGCAACACGTGTATTATTGGTTGTAATTCGATATGTCATGCAACGACAGATGAAATCAGACTTCGTGTGTTATAAGTCGTATCCGCGAAGGAATGCGCCGCCTTATCGAGGCACGCGCGAGCGAATTGCAGCGTTGCCGCTCGGGTCTCGATGATGTCGCGCTCGCCCGCGTATGATCGCCGATCAATCGAGGCGCCGCGTGTCGGAGGGGGATAAGAGGAATTTCTCCGTCTCTGTGTAGAGAAGCGATAAAGTTACGTGATGACGAACAACCTTGGATCGACGTTATTCGTTCGCGAAAGACGCGTCTTATGGTGTGATGATCGATGAAGTGAATCGATGCTCGGCATTCGGGCGCGATCACGCGGCCCGTCATTCGGGGCGGAGGGGCTGGGCCTTATCGACGATCAATCCCGTCGCGATGGCTCTCACGCGTTACGCTTCCGAACCGGACCATTGGGATGACGGTGCGGGATCCGTCGGACATACGGTCGCGGGCGGCTCGGTCCGGCCTGGACAGCGTTGAGAACATATGATGAACATATCCCGGAGCACCGTTCCGGGACGGCACGGATCGAGAGAGGATGAGCGATGGCCCGCTACCGCTTCCACTGCACCAACGGATACGAGTGCGTGTTCGACGCCGAGGGTGCGGATGTCCGCGCGCCGGCCCGGCTGGCGGAGCGGGCGCGGCGGGTGGCGCAGGGCGTGATGCGCGATCTCGACGCGCGCACGGACTGGTCGCAATGGCAGGTGACGGTGCACGACCTGAAGGGCCGACGCGTCCTTCTCCAACCCTTCACCGGCGGGGAGGATCGGGCGCTGGCCGCCTGATTCCGCGATGACGGCACCGAAACACCTGACCCGGACCCTGCTGACGCCGGAGGCGCGTCCGGGCGAGCCGGACCAGAGCATCCGCCCGCTGTCGCTCTCCGAGTTCGTCGGCCAGCGTGCGGCACGCGCCAACATGCAGATCTTCATCGAGGCGGCGCGCAAGACCGGCCAGGCCCTCGACCACGTGCTGTTCGTCGGCCCGCCGGGGCTGGGCAAGACCACGCTCGCC
>NZ_BPQO01000041.1 GCF_022179285.1 Methylobacterium hispanicum
AGTTCCTCGGCCGCCGCCGCCACGGTGTTGACGTTGGTGGACGCCTCCTCGGCCGCGCTCGCGGTGGTCGCCGACAGCCCGGCCGTCTCGGCGGCCGTCGCCGTCATGGTCTGGGCGGTGGCCTGCAGCTCGGTCGCGGACGACGAGACCGTGCCGACGATGCCGCCCACCGCCCGCTCGAAGCCGTCGGCGAGATCCACCATGGTGCGGCGGCGCGCCTCGGCGGCGGCCGCGTCGGCGATGCGCCTGACCTCGGCCTCCTCGGCGGCCTTCCGCGCCACCATCGCCTTGATGTCCTCGACGGCGCGGCCGACCGCGCCGATCTCGTCCCCGCGCCGCGCCTCCGCGATCTCCGCGTCGATCGCGCCCTGCGCCATCCGCTGCAGCACCGCGACGAGGCGGCCGAGCGGGCGGCTGATGCCGAGGATCGCGACGAGCACCGCCGCGACGATGCCGGCCAGGAGCCCGAGCCCGGTGAGGAGCCACAGGCTGAGGCGCGTCGCCGCGATGTCGCCGGCCAGCCCCTGCGCGCCCGCCTCCATGCTGGCCGCGATGTCGGCGCTGAGCTTCGAGGCGCTGCCGGTGAGCGCCGCGAAGGTCGGATCGACGTCCCGGTGGATGACGGCCAGCGCCTCCGCGTTGAAGTTCGCCTCGCCGAGCGAGCGCGCCTCCGAGACGCTGGACATGAAGCTCTCGGCCCCGGCGCGGACCTCCTCGATCCGCCCGGCGAAGCTGGGCATGTCGGCCGCGATCTCGCCGAAGAGCTGGCGCAGGCCCGGCGCGGCCGCCTCGAACTGCGCCGAGGCCCGCCGGATCTGCTCGGCGTCCGTCTCCGCGATCGTGCGGTAGACGGCGTAGTACATCTCGTAGATGTGCCGGTTGATCCGGCGCGCATTCGCCGCCGCCCGCGCGTCGTGGGCGATGAAGCGGTCGTAGCTCTCGCCGATCGTGCCCATGCGCGCGCTCGCGTGCCAGATGCAGCCACCGACGATGACACCGATCAGGGCAATGACTGCCGCGATCTTGTGCAAAATTCGCACGTTGGAGAGCAGGACCATCGCAGGCAACCGGCGCTAGATCGAGAGTACCGGCTCGGTACGACATCCTGCGTTAACACCGGCTTTAGCCTGATGGGCGTGCGCCAGTATTTGCACCGGCCCATCCTGCATCGTGCCGACGCGCGCCCCGGCCCCTCCGGACACGAGCGGTCCTGCCGATCCCGTCTTGTGGACCCCGTCCTGCCGATCCCGTCCCCCATCGCCGGAGCGCCGCCATGGCCACGCTGATCCTGTCCACGGCCGGGGCGGCCGTCGGCACCGCGCTCGGCGGGCCGATCGGCGGCGTGGTCGGGCGCGCGCTCGGCGCCGCGGCGGGGGGCGCGATCGACGGGGCGCTGCTCGGCGGCCGGGCCGGCCCGCGCCACGTCGAGGGCCCGCGGCTCGCCGACGTCGCGGGCCTCACCTCGACCGAGGGCGATCCGGTGCCGCGGGTCTACGGCCGCGCCCGCATCGGCGGCACCCTGATCTGGGCGACGCGGCCGCTTGAGGTCGCCAACACCACGGTCGAGCGCGCCGGCAGCGGCGCCAAGGGCGGCGGCGGGCAGAAGACGGTCCGCACCGCCTACGCCTACTTCGCCAACCTCGCGGTCGGCCTGTGCGAGGGCGAGATCGCCTGCGTGCGCCGGATCTGGGCGGACGGGCGCGAGCTCGACCAGACCGGCCTGACGCTGCGGGTTCACCGGGGCGGCGCGGACCAGGCGCCGGACCCGCTCGTCGTCGCCAAGGAGGGCGCGGAGAACGCGCCCGCCTATCGGGGCCTCGCCTACGTGGTGTTCGAGGGATTGCCGCTCGCCGATTTCGGCAACCGCATCCCACAATTCGCCTTCGAGGTGGTGCGACCGGTCAACGGGCTGGCGCCGCTGGTGCGCGCGATCGACCTGATCCCGGGGGCGAGCGAGTTCGGGCTGGACCCCGCCCTCGTCACGGTCGATCTCGGCTTCGGGCGGACGCGGCCCGCCAACCGCCACCAGCTCCAGGCCGCGACCGACGTCGTCGCCTCGCTCGACGCGCTCCAGGCGCTCTGCCCCAACCTCGCCCGCGTCGCCGTGGTGGTCTCGTGGTTCGGCGACGACCTGCGGGCGGGCGCGTGCCGGGTGGTGCCGAAGGTCGAGGACGGGGGCAAGGCCACGGCCGGCGACCGCTGGCAGGTGGCGGGCATCCCCCGCGCGGGCGCCGCCGTGATGAGCCGGGCGCCCGAGGGCACGCCGGCCTTCGGCGGCACGCCCTCGGATGCGGGCCTCGCCCGGCTGGTGGCGGAGCTGGCCCGGCGCGGCCTGGAGGTGGTGCTCTACCCCTTCGTGATGATGGACATCCCCCACGCCAACGCCCTGCCGGACCCGCGCGGCGCGCCCGCCCAGCCGCCCTATCCCTGGCGCGGGCGCATCACCTGCCACCCGGCCCCGGGCGAGCCCGGCAGCCCGGACGGCACCGCGGAGGCGGAGGCGCAGGTCGCGGCCTTCTTCGCGGGGCCGGAGGGCTACCGGCGGCAGGTGCTGCACTACGCCGGGCTCGCCGCCGGCTGGGCCGCCGCGGGCACGCCGCTCGCGGGGCTGGTGATCGGCAGCGAGCTCGTCGGCCTGACCCGGGTGCGGGGCGCCTCCGGCTACCCGGCGGTCGAGGCGCTCCGCAGCCTCGCGGCCGACGCGCGGGCGCTCCTCGGCCCGGCCGTGCCGCTGGTCTACGCCGCCGACTGGACCGAGTACGGCGCCCATGTCCGCGAGGGGGGCGCCTGGATCCGCTTCCCCCTCGACCCGCTCTTCGCCGACCCGAACATCGCGGCGGTGGGCATCGACTACTACCCGCCGCTCACCGACTGGCGCGACGCGCCCGGCCAGGCCGACGCGGACCTCGCCGACACGATCTACGACCGCGCCTACCTCACCGAGGCCTGCGGCCGCGGCGAGGCCTTCGACTGGTACTATCCCGACGCGCGGGCGCGCGCCGCGCAGGCCCGCGCTCCGATCACGGACGGCGCCTACGGGAAGCCGTGGCTCTACCGGGCCAAGGACCTCGTCGGCTGGTGGTCGAACGCGCATGTCGAGCGGACGGGCGGCGTCGAGTCCGGGGCGAGTCCCTGGCTGCCCTGCTCCAAGCCGATCTGGCTCACCGAGATCGGCGTGCCGGCGGTGGACAAGGGCACCAACGGCCCGAACGTCTTCCCCGACCCGAAATCCTCCGAGAGCGCCGCCCCGCCGGGCTCGACGGGCGCGCGCGACGCGCTGATCCAGCTGCGCGGGCTGGAGGCGATCCTGACCCGCTTCGACCCGGCCGCGCCGGGTTTCTCCGAGGCGCACAACCCGGTCTCGCCGGTCTACGGCGGGCGCATGGTCGATCCGGCCGCGATCTTCGTCTGGGCCTGGGACGCGCGGCCCTTCCCGGCCTTCCCGGAGACCGACGCGGTCTGGGCCGATACCGGCAACTGGCGGGTCGGGCACTGGATCACCGGCCGCATCGAGGGCTGCGACCTCGACCGGCTGGTCGCGGCGATCCTGGCCGACCTCGGCGTGGACGCGCCCGCCCGGATCGAGGCGGCGGCCTTCCTCGACGGCTACGTCATCGACCGGCCGCTCTCGGCGCGCGCCGCGCTCGAGCCGCTGGCCCAACTCTACGGGCTCGACGTCTCGGCGGTGGCCGGCACCTTGCGCCTGCGGGGCCCGCGCCGCGAGACCGCCCTGGTGCTGGCCGAGGACGACCTCGTGCGCGCCTCCGGGACCGAGGCGCCGCTCGCCCAGGTGCGGGCCGAGGACAGCGCCCTGCCCCGCAGCGTCGAGTTCGGCTTCACCGATTCGGAGAGCGCGGGCTACCGGCGCGCCAACGCGGCGGCGGCGCGGCCGGCCGGCGGGCGGCGCCGGGAGAGCCGGGTCGAGGCGGCCCTCGTCACCCGGCGCGCGAGCGCGGAGGCGCTGGCCGAGGCGCTGCTCGACCGCGCCATCGCGGGCCGCGACACCGCCCGCTTCGCGCTGAGCCCCCGCCTCGTCGCGCTGGAGCCCGGAGACCTCGTAGCGCTGCCCGCCGCGCGGGCGGGCGGGCCCGCGCTCCAGCGCGTCACCCGCATCGACGACGGCCCGGCGGGGCGCCGCATCGAGACCCGGGGCGTGCCGCTGCACGGGCCGGGCCCCGCCCGGCGCGCGCCCGTGCGCGTCGGCGGCAGCGTCCCGCCCCCGGCGCTGCCGGGCCCGCCCTTCTGCGCTGTGCTCGACCTGCCGGCGGAGGGGGCCGAGCCCGCCGCCCTGCAATGGCTCGCCGTCGCGGCCGATCCCTGGCCCGGCGCGGTCGCGGTCTGGCGCGGCGCGGGCGCGGACGGCCCGCTCGCCCTGCACCGCATCCTCGACCATCCGGCCTGCCTCGGCCGCACGCTCTCGGCCCTCCCGCCCGGCCCCCTCTGGCGCATCGACCGGGCGGCGCGGCTCGACGTCACGCTGCGCCACGCGGGCGCGCTGGCGAGCCTCGACGAGGCCGCGTGGCTTTCCGGCGGCAACACCTTCGCGGTGGTGGCGCCGGACGGCACGGTCGAGATCCTATCGGCGGCGCTCGCCACCCTGACGGGACCCGAGACCTGGCGGCTCGCCCGGATGCTGCGCGGGCTCGGCAACAGCGAGGCGGCCGCCGCCCGGGGGGCGCCCGCGGGCAGCCTGATCGTGCGCCTCGACGGCGGCGCCGTGGTGCCGCTGGTCGACCGCCTCGACGAGGCGGGCCGGGCCTTCCGCTACCGGATCGGCCCGGCCGCGCGCGACCCCGGCGACCCGGCCTTCGCGGAGGTCTCGGCGAGCGCGGGGCTCGGCGCGTTCCGGCCGCCCGCTCCGGTGCATCTCCGGGCGCGGCGGGAGGCGGCGGGCATCCGCCTCACCTGGATCCGCCGGGCGCGCCGCGCCGCCGACGGCTGGGAGCCCGCCGAGATCCCGCTGGACGAGCCGGAGGCCTACCGCGTCGCGATCCTCGGGGCCGACGGGCGGGTGTTGCGCGAGACCGCGACTGCGGAGCCGGCCCTGCTCTACGCGGCGGCCGACGAGATCGCGGATTTCGGCACCTCGCAGACGGCGATCACGGTCGCGGTGGCGCAGGTCGGTGCGCTCGCCGGGCCGGGGGAGGCGTGCCGGGCGCGGGTGCCGGTGCGCATGGGCTGACGCCCGTGCGCTTCCCCTCCCCCCTCTGCGGGGGAGGGTGGCCCGCGAAGCGGGTCGGGTGAGGGGAACCACGCTGCTGGCACAGGCTCAGCGTCGATGCCGAGCGCCATCCGGCACCGTCGCTCCCCTCACCCGACCCGGCCTCACGGCCGGCCTACCCTCTCCCGCAGAGGGGAGAGGGAGGCGCGTCGCCGGAACGCGGCGCGGAAGTCGGCGCCGGCCCTCAAGCGCCCGATCATCCCCAGGAGCCCCCCGATGTCCACCACCCGCAACCTTGCGCTGCCGCTGATCGCGGCGGCGCAGGCGCAGAAGCACGTCACCCACAACGAGGCGCTGGCCCTCCTCGATGCCCTGGTGCAGATCGCCTGCCTCGACAAGGACCGCCCCGCCCCGCCGCCGAGCCCCGCGGAGGGCGACCGCTACCTCGTGCCGGACGATCCCGGCGGGGCCTGGACGGGCCTCGCGGGTCAGGTCGCCTGCTTCCAGGGCGGCGTCTGGATCGGGCTCGTGCCCCGGCCCGGCTGGCTCGCCTGGCTCGTGGACGAGGGCGAGGCCTACCTGTTCACCGGAGCGGGCTGGATCCCGCTCGCCGCGACCCTGCGCAGCTTGCGGAACCTCGCCGGCCTCGGCGTCAACGCGGTGCCGGACGCGGAGAACCGCCTCGCCGTGAAGGCGGACGGCGCCCTGTTCTCCTGGGACGAGACGAAGCCCGAGGCGGGCGACATCCGCCTCGCGCTGAACCGGCGGGCGGCGGGACGCGACGCCGCGCTGAGCTTCCAGACCGGGTTCTCGGCCCGCGCGCTCTTCGGCCTCCTTGGAGGCGACGACCTCGCGCTGAAGGTCTCGGGGGACGGCGCCGCCTTCGTCACGGCTCTCAGCGTCGCGGCGGGAAGCGGGCGCGTGCGCCTCCCTGCGGGGCTCGACGGCACCCCGGTCGGCACCGCCGAGCCGGCCGCCGCGCGCTTCTCGGCACTGACCCTCGTGCCGGCCTCCGCCGACCCCGCGGGCGGCGCGCTCGGGCAGATCGCGGTCAACAGCAGCGCGGGCGCGCTGAAATGGTTCGACGGCGCGAAGTGGGCGCGCATCGCCAACCTCGCGAAGTTCTCCGCCCGCACGAACTACGACAACTACATCCCGGCCGGCGCCTGGACCAGGATCGCCTTCAACGAGGCCGACAGCAACGACCAGGGCGCCTTCCGGGCAGGCCAGAACCGCTTCGTCGCGCCGGAAGCGGGGCTCTACCGGCTCGGCGCGGCCCTGACCTACCGGCGCAACGGCACGAGCCAGCCGAGCCTGTTCGAGGCGCGGCTGTACCGCGGCGGCGCCCCCGCCGGACGCGGCCGGTCCGCCGCCGCGGGGCCCCTCGCGGACGGCGTGAGCGGGCTCCTCATCGACGCCGTGCTGCCGCTGGCGGCCGGCGAGTGGGTCGAGGTCTTCGCCCGCTTCACCGGCGCCGACGGCTACGCGGCGGCGGCCGATTCCGCCTTCCACGGCGCCCAGCTGCCCTGACACCCCGGAGGGAACCCATGGATCTCAGCCCCGTCGGCGAGGCCGTCCTCGTCGCGCGCGAGGGCCGGCGGCTGGCCGCCTACCGCGACAGCGTCGGCGTCTGGACCATCGGCATCGGCCACACCTCCGCGGCCGGGCCGCCGCGGGTCGTGCCGGGCCTGACCATCACGGCGGCGGAGTGCGACGCGATCTTCTCGCGCGACGTCGCGGCCTACGTCGCGGCCGTGCGGGCGGGCCTCGCGGTCCCGGTGGGCCAGCACGCCTTCGACGCCCTGGTCTCGGTCTGCTTCAACATCGGCCCGGCGGCGTTCACCCGCGCGACCTTCCTGAAGCGGCTCAACGCGGGCGACCTCGCGGGCGCCCGCGCGGCCCTGCTCTGGTGGGACAGGCCCGCCGCGATCCGCGGCCGGCGCGCGGCGGAGGCCGAGCAGCTCGTCACCCCCTACGCGCGCGGGTTGCCCCGGCCGGTGGCGGGCGCCCGCCCGGTCGCGGCCGTGCCGGATGCCGCGGTGCCGACGCCCGCCATCCGGCCGGTCGTCGCACCGCCCGGCCCGCTGGCGCGCCTCCTGGCCCGGCTCGACGCCCTCCGGGCCGGCCCACGCCGCGCCTGACGCCTCTCCCGAGCCGGCCGGGTCTGCCGCGCAACCTGCGACACCTGAGGATTCCCATGCCCCGCACGCTCACGCTCGCGGCGACCGCGCTCGCCTGCCTCACCCTCCCGCCGGGGACCGCCCTGGCGGCCGACGCCGCCGTGATCCTGCCCTGGGGCGACTGGCTCGTCGCCCTCGCCCAGACGCTGCAGGCGGTGCTCTCGCCGATGCTCATCGCCCTCGTCACGGGCCTGATCGCCCGCTTCGCGCCGCTCCTCGGCTACGTCGTCTCGCGCGGGATGGTCGAGGGCATGGTTGCCCGCGTCACCGACTACGCCCTCAACGCCGTCGCGGGCGCCGCCAAGGGACGGGTGCTGACCGTGCCGGTGGGCTCGGCGGTGATCGCCGCGGCCGTGCAGCGGGCCGCCGACGAGGTGCCGGGCTTCGTGATCCGGGCGGCCGGCGGCCTGCCGGGGCTGGCCGAGCGGGTGTTCCGCCGCCTCGACCTCGAGGAGGGCGCCACGGCCGCCAACACCCTGGCGCCCGCCCTGGACGCGGTCGGGCGCGCGGCGCGCCGACGCTGACGACGGACCGGCCCGGAGGAGCGCCATTGAGGAGCGTCATTGAGGAGCGTCATTGAGGAGCGTCATGCATGTCACGCCCAGAACGCCGCGCGACGCCCCCGGGCCCCGCCTGCCGCCGGGCGGCCCTCGACGCGCTCGGCCAGGAGGTCGGGCGCGCCCTGCCCCCGCCCGCCGACGGGCTCGGCGAGAGCCTCGTCCGGCGCGCCCACGGGGACGAGCCCGAGGAGGACCGCCTCGTCGTCCGCTTCGGCACGGAATGGCGCAGCTTCATCCGCCGCCAGAACCCCGACCGGCTCGCCGCGCTCGACGAGTTGATCGACGCCCGCATCGAGCACCGGGCGCTCGCCCGCTTCTACCGCCGGGTGCGCAACGCCGCGGTGGCGGTCACGCTGGCGGGCTTCGCGCTCGCCCAGTTCGGGATCGACCGGCTGCCGGTCGTGCGCCAGGTCTGGCGCCTGCTTCGGGGAGACCTGCGATGAGCGCGCGCGCGACGCGCCGGGCCCTCGGGCACCGGCTGGCCCATCTCGGGCGCCTCCTCGGAGCCGGGCTGTTCCTGGCCACCTGCGGCGTCGCCTCCTACACGGCCGGGGCCCGCCACCGCGCGGACCCGGCCCCGAATCGGATCGCCGACCCGGTCTGCCGCCGCTGAGATCCGCGTCGAGCCCGCACGCGGCCCGGCCGCGCCGCGGGAACCGCGGCGGCGCTCGCGTGTAAGAGCCTGCCATCCCCGCTCCGGCCCCGCCCGCGCCACCCTTCGCGCCGACCATGACGAAACGACCCGCCCCCAGCCCCGAGGACCGCGCGCCCGGCGCGGCCGCCCCGCCCGGAGCGCGGTCGGCAGCGGTGCCCGGCGGTGATATTCAGGGCGCATTCAGTGCCCCCGGACCACAAGTCCTGCCCATGCGCCACGCCCTCGCCCTTCTCGCACTGAGCCTGACCGCGGCGGCGCTCGTCGCGGGCGGCCCGGGCACGATGGCCGAGGAGCCCGACGAGAACGCCCCGCGCCTCGCCCAGGCCTCGTCCGGCCCAGCCCCGCGGCTCGATGCCTGCCTCTCGGCCGCGGACCTGCGCGAGGAGGTCTCGGAGAAGCGCGTGATCGAGCCGGTGGCGGCGATCCGCGCCGCCCGCACGGTGATCCCGCGGGCCGAGATCCAGCGCGCCAGCCTGTGCCGGCACGAGGACGGGCTCGTCTACATGCTCACCGCCTTGCGCCGGGACGGGCATTTCGTGCACGTGATGGTGGATGCCAAGACCGGCCGGGTCGCGGGACAATACTAGTTCGCGGTCCAAGACTTGAGGGAGTTGCGTCGTGCGCCTGCTCGTCGTGGAGGATGACAAGGACATCAACCGGCAGGTCGTCGCCGCCCTGGAGGAGGCCGGCTACGTCGCCGACAAGGCCTATGACGGCGAGGAGGGCGGCTATCTCGGCGAGAGCGAGCCCTACGACGCGATCATCCTCGACATGGGCCTGCCCAAGGCCGACGGCGTCAGCGTGCTGCAGAAGTGGCGCCGCGCGGGCGTGAAGACCCCCGTTATCATCCTCACCGCGCGCGACCGCTGGTCGGACAAGGTCGACGGCTTCGACGCGGGCGCGGACGACTACGTGACGAAACCCTTCCACATGGAGGAGCTGCTCGCCCGCGTGCGGGCGCTGCTGCGCCGCGCCGCCGGCCACGCCTCCAGCCAGATCGCCTGCGGGCCGGTCACCCTCGACACGCGCTCCGGCAAGGTCTTCGTGGACGGCGCCCAGGTGAAGCTGACGAGCCACGAGTACCGGCTGCTCTCCTACCTGATGCACCATACCGGCCGCGTGGTCTCCCGCGCCGAGCTGACCGAGCACCTCTACGACCAGGATTTCGACCGGGACTCGAACACGATCGAGGTCTTCGTCGGACGGCTCCGCAAGAAGCTCGCCGTGGACCTGATCCAGACCGTGCGGGGGCTGGGGTACTTGGTGGACCCGAACCAGCCGCCTGCGCGGGTGTGAGACGGGGTCCGGTTGAGCGCTACGGACGCCGCAAATCCCCGGAAAATGCCGGCGTGCTCTATCCTTCCCCGCGCCGGGACACCCGGCCTCGAACGCCGTAGCCCATGACCGCCCTCCTCCGGTTCCTCTCCCTGCGCCGCCGCTCGATCGCGGTGCGGCTTGCCGTCTCGGCCTTCCTGGCCTCCTCGGCGATCCTCCTGATCGCGGCCTGGATCCTGACGACGCTCTACCGGGAGAACACCGAGCGCGCCTTCGACAGCCGGCTCCTCGTCTTCGCCAACAACCTCGCCACCGACCTCGTCTCGCCGGCCGACCCGGAGAGCCGCTCCTTCTCGCTCGGCGACCCGCGCTTCGACCTGCCGCTCTCGGGCTGGTACTGGCAGGTCGGGCGGCCGGACGCGCGCCCGCGGGACCTGCGCACCTCGCGCTCGCTCGTCGGCGTGCCCCTGAAGCCCGCGACCGACCCGGACAACAAGGCGGGCGTCGGCCAGATCCGCCAGGGCTACGGCCGGGCCCAGGACGACCGGCAGCTCCGCATCATCGAGCGCGACGTCGATCTCGGCGAGGAGGGGCGCTACACCGTGCGGGTGGCGGGCCCGGCCGACGAGATCGTCAACGACGTCGATCGCTTCCGCTTCTCCCTCTACGTCACCTTCGGGCTGCTCGGGCTCTCACTCGCGATCACCACCCTGCTGCAGATCCGCTTCGGCCTGCTGCCGCTCAAGAAGATGCGCGCCGCGCTCGGCACCGTGCGGCGCGGCGAGGCCGACCGGATCACCGGCTCGTACCCCAGCGACATCGCGCCGCTCGCGGGCGAGATCAACCTCCTGATCGAGACCAACCGGGAGATCCTGGAGCGCGCCCGCACCCAGGTCGGCAACCTCGCCCACGCGCTCAAGACCCCGCTCTCGATCATCGTGAACGAGGTCGGCGCCGCCGACGCGCCGGAGGACCTCTCCCAGAAGATCCGCGAGCAGGCCGCGGTGATGCGCGACCAAGTGAACTACCACCTCGACCGGGCGCGCGCCGCCGCGCTCGCGGGCACGCTCGGCACCTCGACGGAGGTCGAGCCGGCGCTGGCCGGGCTGGTGCGCACCTTCGGCAAGATCTACCGCGACAAGGACATCGCCTACGAGGTCCACGTGCCGCCGGGCCTGCGCTTCCGGGGCGAGCGCCAGGATTTCGAGGAGATGGTGGGCAACCTCGTCGACAACGCCTCGAAATGGGCGCACGGCCGCGTCGCGATCCGGGCCGAGGCGGTGGACACGGACGACTACCCCCATCTCCTCCTCTCGATCGAGGACGACGGGCCGGGCCTGCCGCCCGACGCCCGCAAGGCGGTGCTTGGACGGGGTCGGCGCCTCGACGAGTCGAAGCCGGGCTCGGGCCTCGGGCTGTCGATCGTCGCGGATCTGGCCGCCCTCTACCGCGGGCGCTTCAGCCTCGAGGAGGCGGGACTCGGCGGCCTGCGCGCCGTGCTGGAGGTGCCGGGCGACGCGCCGGCCGGCGCCGCGACCCACTGACAGCCTGTTTGACCGCATCGCAGCCCCGACGAGAGCGTGAACCACCTCTTTCCCGGACGCCCGGAGCGTCAGCGGAGGGTGATCCGGGACCCAGACGATGAAGGGCCGCGAAGCGGCGCGATCCTTGGCACCGGCGCAGGGTTCGGACGCTCCGCATCTCCTTGTGCTGGGTCCCGGATCACCTTCCGCTGACGCTTCAGGCGTCCGGGAAAAGGGGCGGAGATCCTTTCGAACGCCGGTCCAACAGGCTCTGTGCGCGGGGCCCCGGCGGGTCCCCGACGGCAGCCCCGCCAAGGCCCCGCTCTTGTCATGGGGCCGAACTTGCGTGACACCGTGCCGCCAGAACAGGGGATCGTGCCGGGGCCCACCCGATCGTACGTACCCTTGGACGAGAGGTCCGGTCCGGGCCCGATCGACAGGGTCCGATGACGCCGATCTGGTTCATACTGGCGGGCATGACCGCCGCGGCGGTGCTCGCGCTGCTCTGGCCGATGTCCCGGCGCATCCGCACCGGGCAGGGCGAGGCGGGCGCCGCGACCACCGAGACCGGCTTCTACGAGGACCAGCTCGCCGAGATCGAGCGGGATCTCGCCCGCGGCCTGATCGCGCCCGAGGAGGCCGAGGCCGCCCGCACCGAGGCCGCCCGCCGGCTGCTGCGCGCCAACCGGGCCTCGCAGGCGGGCGACGACCCGGGCGTGGCCGAGCCGCGCCTGCGCCAGCGCCGCGCGGCCTCCGCCTTCGCGCTCTCCACCATCCCCCTCGTCGCGCTGCTGGCCTACGGGCTCTACGGCTCGCCCGACCTGCCCGCCCAGACCCAGGCCGAGCGCCAGGCCCAGCAGGCCGGCAACCAGGACCTGATGAAGGCGATCGGCCAGATCGAGGCGAAGCTCGCGAGCGATCCCGGCGACGCGCGCGGCTGGGCGGTGCTCGCCCCCGTCTACATGCGGCTCGGCCGCTTCGCGGACGCCGCCCATGCCTACGAGGCGGTGGCCCGGCTCAAGGGCGAGACGCCCGCCACCCTCTCCGACTGGGGCGAGGCGCTGGTGGCGGCCGCCAACGGCACCGTGCCCGCGGAGGCCAAGCCGATCTTCGAGCGGGCGGTCGCCCTCGATCCGAACACGCCGAAGCCCCGCTTCTACCTCGCCCGCGCCGCCGAGCAGGCGGGCGACACGGGCGAGGCGATCCGCCAGCTCGACGCGATCGAGGCGGCGAGCCCCGCCGACGCGCCCTGGCTCGGCCTCGTGCGCGAGAGCCTCGCCCGCCTCAGGGGCGAGCCGGCGCCCCCGAAGGAGGCCGCCGCGCCGAAGGGCCCCCGCCCCGAGGATCAGCAGGCGGCGATCCGCGGCATGGTGGACGGGCTCGACCGGCGCCTCTCCGAGACGGGCGGCACGCCGGAGGAGTGGCTGCGCCTCGCCCGCTCCCGCGCCGTGCTGGGCGAGGGCGACCGGGCCCACGAGGCGCTGGAGCGCGCCAGGAAGGCCCTGAAGGACGACCCGGCCGCGCTGGAGCGCCTGGAAGCGGGCGCGCGCGAGCTGGGATCGCGCGCCGCGGCGCCGGAGCCCGCCGCGCGGGCGGACACGGAATCCGCCATCGCCGCCGTCACCGCGATGCCGCCGGCCGAGCGCGACGCGGCGATCCGCGCCATGGTCGCGGGCCTCGACCGGCGCCTCGCCGCCAAGGGCGGCAGCGCCGAGGAGTGGATGCGGCTCGTGCGCTCCTACAGCGCGCTCGGCGACCGCGACCACGCCGCCCAGGCCCTTGAGCGCGCCCGCATGGCGCTCGCCGCCGATTCCGGGGCCAGCGTGCAGCTCGACGGGCTCGCCAAGGAACTGGGCCTCCCGGGCCGCGGCAAGCCCTGACCGGCTCGAAGCGGCCCCCTCCCCCTGACAATCGGTCCCGGCTCCCGGACTTGACCCGGGCAGCGCCGGGGCCGACACCGTCGGGAGCAATTCAGAACGGCCAGGGCCGTGCCGGGCTCCGCGGCCCCGTCGGCACCCGGCCACGCGAGGGGACGAAGCCGCCGTGACGCGCAAGAGACGCCGCCTGGTCCTGATCTGCGTCTGCGGCGGCGTGCTCGTGCTGGCCGTCGGCCTGATCCTCACGGCGATGAGCGGGTCGATCGTGTTCTTCCGCTCGCCTTCGGAGGTCGCGGCGCAGGGCGTGGGCCCGGGCGTGCGCTTCCGCCTCGGCGGCCTTATCGAGGCGGGCTCGGTCCGGCGCGGGCCCGACCAGACGGTCGATTTCAAGGTCACCGACACCAACGCGACGGTGCCGGTACACTACAAGGGGCTGCTGCCCGACCTGTTCCGCGAGGGACAGGGCGTGGTGGCGGAGGGGCGGCTCGAGCCCGGCGGCCTGTTCCGGGCCGACACGGTGCTGGCCAAGCACGACGAATCCTACATGCCGCGCGAGGTCGCCGACGCGCTCAAGGCGCAGGGGCGCTGGCAGGAGGGCGGGGCGAAGGCTACCCCAGACGCGAAGGCCGCCCCGCAGGCGACCACGAGCACCGACAGGACGCTCGGTCCGCGCAGCGAGCGCTAGAGGACGAAGCGAGAGGATCACCCCGAACTGTGCTCGTCGAGACCGGTCACTTCGCGCTGGCGCTGGCGCTGGCGCTCTCCCTCGTCCAGGCGGTGATGCCGCTCTGGGCCGCCCGCGCGCGCGAGCCCGCGCTGCGGCAGGTCGCCGTGCAGGCCGCGCTCGGCAGCTTCGCCTGCATCCTCTTCGCCTTCGCGGCGCTGACCTACGCGCACGCCACCTCGGACTTCTCGGTCCTGAACGTGGTGCAGAACTCGCACACGGCCAAGCCCTTCATCTACAAGCTCTCCGGCGTCTGGGGGAACCACGAGGGCTCGATGCTCCTCTGGATCCTGATCCTCACCCTGTTCGGCGCCCTGGTGGCGGTGGCGAAGAACGCCGTGCCGCCGGTGCTGCGCGCCAACACGCTGGGCGTCCAGGGCTTCATCACCTTCGTGTTCGTGCTCTTCCTGATCACGACCTCGAACCCGTTCACGCGCGCCGTGCCCGCGCCGCTCGAGGGCAACGATCTCAACCCGCTGCTGCAGGATCCCGGCCTCGCGATCCACCCGCCGCTGCTCTATGTCGGCTATGTCGGCTTCTCGATCACTTTCGCGTTCGCGGTCGCCGCGCTGATCGACGGGCGCATCGACGCGGTCTGGGCACGTGCCGTGCGGCCCTGGACGCTGACCGCCTGGAGCTTCCTGACGCTCGGCATCGCGATGGGTTCGTACTGGGCCTATTACGAGCTCGGCTGGGGCGGCTGGTGGTTCTGGGACCCGGTCGAGAACGCCTCGCTGATGCCCTGGATCGCCGGCACGGCGCTCGTGCACTCCACCGTCGTGATGGAGAAGCGCGACGCCCTGAAGGTCTGGACGGTGCTCCTCGCCATCCTCACCTTCTCGCTCTCGCTGCTCGGCACCTTCATCGTGCGCTCGGGCGTGCTGACCTCGGTCCACTCCTTCGCGGTCGATCCGACCCGCGGCGTCTTCATCCTGGCGATCCTCGTCCTGTTCATCGGCGGCTCGCTGACGCTGTTCGCGTGGCGCGCGCCGCTGCTGCGCCAGGGCGGCCTGTTCGCGCCGATCTCCCGCGAGGGCAGCCTCGTCCTCAACAACCTGTTCCTGGTCGCCGCCTGCGCCACCGTCTTCGTCGGCACGCTCTACCCGCTGCTCCTGGAGATGCTGACCGGCGAGAAGATCTCGGTCGGGCCGCCCTTCTTCAACGCCACCTTCATCCCGCTCGCGATCCCGCTCCTGCTGATCGTGCCCTTCGGGCAGGCACTCGCCTGGAAGCGCGGCGACGTGCTGGCCGCGAGCCAGCGCCTGTTCGCCGCGCTGGCCGCCGCCCTCGTGGTCGGGCTCGCGGCGCTGGCGCTGACCTGGGGCGGGCCGGTGCTCGCTCCCGTCGGCGTCGGGCTCGGCGCCTACCTGATCGTCGGCTCCGCGCTCGAGATCGTCGCGCGCGCCCGCGGCTACGGCTCGAACCGGGTGCGCGGCGCCGGCCTGATCTGGCGGCGCGCCACCGGCCTGCCGCGCTCGGCCTGGGGCACGGCCCTGGCGCATGCGGGCGTCGGCGTCGCGGTGCTGGGCATCGCCGCGCAAGGGTGGGCGACCGAGGGGTTGGCCACGCTGAAGCCCGGCGGCACGCTGGCCGCCGGTCCCTACGTCGCCACCCTCGACCGGGTCGCGCCCCGGCCCGGCCCGAACTACGAGGAGACCGCGGCCTTCCTGACCATCCGCACCGCGGCGGGCGACGTGGTCGGCCATGTCGATACCGGCAAGCGCTTCTACCCGAGCCGGCAGATGGCGGTGACGGAATCGGGCCTGCTCACGGTCGGCGCGAGCCAAGTCTACGCCAGCCTCGGCGAGATCCAGCCGGACGGCGTGGGCCTGCGCCTCTACTACAAGCCCTTCGTGCTGCTGATCTGGATCGGCGCCGTGATCATGGCGCTCGGCGGCGGCGTCTCGCTCACCGACCGGCGCATGCGCGTCGGCGCGCCGGTGCGGGCGAAGGCCAAGCCCGTGCCCAACGCGGTGCCGGCCGAATGAGGCGCGCGGCCCTCCTGCTCGCGGCGTTTCTCGCCGCCGGCCCGGCGCGCGCCGTGCAGCCGAACGAGGTCCTGCCGGACCCCGCCCTGGAGCACCGCGCCCGCGAGATCTCGGCGGGCCTGCGCTGCCTCGTCTGCCAGAACCAGTCGATCGACGATTCCGACGCGCCGCTCGCCAAGGACCTGCGCGTGCTGGTGCGCGACCGGCTGAAGGCCGGCGACACCAACCAGCAGGCCGAGGACTTCATCGTGCGCCGCTACGGCGAGTTCGTGCTGCTGCGCCCGGTCTTCGGGCTGCACACGCTGCTGCTCTGGGCGACGCCGCTGCTCGCCGTGCTGCTCGGCGGCTTCGGCATCTGGCGCCTCGCCCGCCGCCGGGCGCCCGCGCCGGAGCGCGGCCTGAGCCCCGCCGAGGAGGCGGAAGTCGCCGCGCTGCTCAAGCGGGACTGATCCTGGGATCCCCAAGGGGCTTGCCCCTTGGGCGGGGTCCCGGGGCGCGCAGCCCCGGGATTGGCTCGCCGGTCCCGGCTTTGCCGGGGCCGACGGGCCAAATGCAGGGTTCCACCCTGCACCCGCCAAAGGTCTCGACCTTTGGAATCCGCGACATCTCTGCGCAACGCACCCGCCCCGCTTGCCTCCGCGGCCGGTTCGGCACGAGTCTTGGATGCGGCGAATCGGAAAGAACCGATCATCCGGGAGGCACGGTCATGACGGCCACGCTGACGATCTCCAGCCGCAACTACTCGTCCTGGTCGCTGCGCGGCTGGCTGATCTGCCGGATGGCCGGGCTCGACTTCGCGACCGAGATCCTGGCCGGCGACGACGCCGCAAGCCGGGCCGAGCTGCTCCACCTCTCGCCCTCGTTCCTCGTGCCCCGCCTGCGCCACGAGGGCATCGTGGTCTGGGACACGCTCGCCATCGCGCAGTACCTCAACGAGACCTTCCCCGAAGCAGGCTTCCTGCCCAAGGACCCCGCCGCGCGCGCCCATTGCCGCTCCATCGCGGGCGAGATGCACGGCGGCTTCATCAACCTGCGCTCGGCCCTGCCGATGAACCTGAAGGCCTTCCACCCGAACTTCCCGATCTTCAACGGCGCCCGGGGCGACATCGAGCGCATCGTCACGATCTTCGACGACTGCCTCGCCCGCTACGACGGCCCCTTCCTGTTCGGCGAGCGTCCGACGCTGGCCGACGCGATGTATGCCCCCGTCTGCACGCGCTTCCGTACCTACGACGTGGCGCTGCCGCCGCGCGCGGGCGCCTATCGCGACACGATCCTGCGCTGGCCCCTGATGGCGGAATGGGCGGAAGCGGCCGCCGAGGAGCCGGAGGAGATTGAAGAGCTCGACATGGAGTTCTGATCGGGCGCCAGCGACCGGAACCATACAGCCACTCTGCACTTTATTGCATAGCTGATCCGCTCCCGACCCCATGGCGGCGGGGACGCCCGCCGTCCGGCCCGGCCATCCGCCACCGAAACCGGCGCATTCAGGGGCGAAGTGACAGGCTGACAGGCGTCCTTTGTCGAACCACCTGAGCGCTTGATTGAAGCCCACCTGCATTTCTGTTCCTCTCGGGTCTTAGAACAGGAACAATGTAGGTAGGAAACGATGCCGCGTTTCGAGCCTTGGAGCGCCCCGCGCGCTGCCGGGATCATCGCCGAGCACACCCATCTGGAAGGAGCGACGCTGCCGATCCTGCACGCGCTGCAGGAGACCTTCGGCTACGTCGATGCGGGGGCCGTGCCGCTGATCGCCGACGCGCTGAATGTGTCGCGCGCCGAGGTCCACGGCTGCATCACCTTCTACCACGATTTCCGCAGCGCGCCGGCCGGCCGCCACACGGTGAAGCTCTGCCGCGCCGAGGCCTGCCAGGCCATGGGCTCGGACAAGCTCCACGCCGACATCCTCCGGCGCCTCGGCACGGAGTGGCACGGCACCACGGCGGACGGCTCCTGCACCGTCGAGCCGGTCTACTGCCTCGGTCTCTGCGCCAACGGTCCCGCCGCCCTCGTCGACGGCGAGCCGGTCGCCCACCTGACCGCCGACGCCCTCGAGGCCACCCTGACGGAGGTGCGCCAGTGAGCGTCACGATCACCGTTCCGCGCGACGCCGTCGCGCTCGGGCTCGGCGCCAACCGGGTCGCCCGCGCCCTCTTCGCCGGGGCCGAGCGCCGCGGCCTCGACATCACGGTCAAGCGCACCGGCTCGCGCGGCCTGTTCTGGCTGGAGCCGATGGTCGAGGTCGAGACGGCCGAGGGCCGGATCGCCTACGGCCCGGTCACCCCGAAGGACGTCGACGCCCTGCTCGATGCCGGCCTGACCACCGGCGGGGAGCATGCCCTGCGCCTCGGCGACCCGGAGAGAATCCCCTACCTCGCCCGGCAGCAGCGCCTGACCTTCCACCGCTGCGGCGTGGTCGATCCCGTCTCGGTTGCGGATTACCGGGCGCATGGCGGCTATCGCGGGCTCGAGACGGCTCTGGCCAAGGACGCCGAGGGCATCGTCGCGGAGGTGCGCGAGTCGGGCCTGCGCGGCCGCGGCGGCGCGGGCTTCCCGGCCGGCATCAAGTGGAACACGGTGATGCTGGCGAAGGCCGACCAGAAATACGTGGTCTGCAACGCCGACGAGGGCGATTCCGGCACCTTCGCCGACCGGATGATGATGGAGGGCGACCCCTTCAACCTCATCGAGGGCATGACGATCGCCGGCATCGCGACGGGCGCCACGCGCGGCTACATCTACCTGCGCTCCGAGTATCCGCAGGCTTATCAAGCGCTGAAGGAGGCCATCGCCAACGGCATCGAGGCCGGAGTACTGGGCGAGAACGTCCTGGGCTCGGGCAAGGCCTTCCATCTCGAAGTCCGGCTCGGTGCCGGTGCCTATATCTGCGGCGAGGAGACCTCGCTCCTGGAGAGCCTGGAGGGCCGCCGCGGCATCGTGCGGGCCAAGCCCCCGATCCCGGCGCTGAAGGGCTTTCTCGGCCAGCCGACGCTCGTCAACAACGTGATGACCTTCACGGCCGTGCCCTGGATCCTGGAGCACGGCGCCAAGGCCTACGCCGATTACGGCATGGGCCGCTCGCTCGGCACCCTGCCGATCCAGCTCGCCGGCAATATCCGGCACGGCGGCCTGATCGAGATGGCCTTCGGCATCACCCTGCGCGAGGTCATCGAGGATTTCGGCGGCGGCACCCGCTCCGGGCGTCCGGTCCGCGCCGTGCAGGTCGGCGGCCCGCTCGGCGCCTACTTCCCCGACGAACTCCTCGACACACCCCTCGACTACGAGGCGATGGCTGCGAAGAAAGGCCTCGTCGGCCACGGCGGCATCGTGGTCTTCGACGACACCGTCGACATGGCCAAACAGGCCCGCTTCGCCTTCGAGTTCTGCGCCACCGAGTCCTGCGGCAAGTGCACGCCCTGCCGCATCGGCGCGACGCGGGGCGTCGAGACGATGGACAAGGTGATCTCCGGTATCCGGCCGGACCAGAACCTCAAGCTGGTCGAGGACCTCTGCGAGGTCATGACCGACGGGTCGCTCTGCGCCATGGGCGGGCTGACCCCGATGCCCGTGATGAGCGCGATCACCCATTTCCCCGAGGATTTCAGGCGCGCCGGGGACCTCCCGGTCGCGGCCGAGTGAGGAGGTGTCGATGGGCCTGATCAAGGAAATCGACTACGGCACGCCGATCCGCGTCAATGCGCAGACCGTGACGCTGACGATCGACGGCATGTCGGTGACGGTCCCGGCCGGCACCTCGGTGATGGCGGCCGCGATGAACGCGGGCACGCAGATCCCGAAGCTCTGCGCCACCGACAGCCTGGAGCCCTTCGGCTCCTGCCGCCTCTGCCTCGTCGAGATCGAGGGCCGGCGCGGCACGCCCGCCTCCTGCACGACGCCTGCCGAGAACGGCATGGTGGTGCACACGCAGTCGGACAAGCTCCACCGGCTCCGCAAGGGCGTGATGGAGCTCTACATCTCCGATCACCCGCTCGACTGCCTGACCTGCGCGGCCAACGGCGATTGCGAGCTGCAGACGCAGGCCGGCGTCGTGGGCCTGCGCGACGTGCGCTACGGCTACGAGGGCGACAACCACGTCCGGCCGACCTCGGAGAAGTACCTGCCGAAGGACGAGTCGAACCCCTACTTCACCTACGACCCGTCGAAGTGCATCGTCTGCAACCGCTGCGTCCGCGCCTGCGAGGAGGTGCAGGGCACCTTCGCGCTGACCATCGCAGGGAGAGGCTTCGACAGCCGCGTCGCCGCGGGTCCGACGAACTTCTTCGAATCGGAGTGCGTCTCCTGCGGCGCCTGCGTGCAGGCCTGCCCGACCGCGACCCTCCAGGAGAAGTCGATCCACGAGTTCGGCCAGCCCGAGCACGCCGAGGTCACGACCTGCGCCTATTGCGGCGTCGGCTGCTCGTTCAAGGCCGAGATGCAGGGCGAGCGGGTCGTCCGCATGGTGCCCTACAAGGGAGGCAAGGCCAACGAGGGCCATAGCTGCGTCAAGGGCCGCTTCGCCTACGGCTACGCCACCCACAAGGACCGCATCACCAAGCCGATGATCCGCGAGAAGATCACGGATCCGTGGCAGGAGGTGTCGTGGGAGGTCGCCATCGATCGCGCGGCCAGCGAGTTCAAGCGCATCCAGGCGAAATACGGAAAAGACTCGGTCGGCGGCATCACCTCGTCGCGCTGCACCAACGAGGAAGCCTACCTCGTCCAGAAGCTCGTGCGCGCGGCCTTCGGCAACAACAACGTCGACACCTGCGCCCGCGTCTGCCACTCGCCGACCGGCTACGGCCTGATGTCGACGCTCGGCACCTCGGCCGGCACCCAGGACTTCGCCTCGGTGGCGCATTCCGACGTGATCCTGGTGATCGGCGCCAACCCGACCGACGGCCACCCGGTCTTCGGCTCGCGCATGAAGAAGCGCCTGCGCGAGGGCGCCAAGCTCATCGTCGCGGATCCCCGCAAGATCGACCTCGTGAAGTCGCCCCACATCAAGGCGGACTTCCACCTGCCCCTGAAGCCCGGCTCCAACGTCGCCTTCATCAACTCCCTGGCGCACGTCATCGTCACCGAGGGGCTGATCGACGAGGCCTATGTCCGCGAGCGCTGCGATCTGGCCGAGTTCGAGTCCTGGGCCCGCTTCGTCGCCGACGAGCGCCACGCGCCGGAGAACCAGCAGCAATTCACCGGGCTCGATCCGGCCGAGGTGCGGGGCGCCGCCCGCCTCTACGCCAAGGGTGGTGCGGCCGGCATCTACTACGGCCTCGGCGTCACCGAGCACAGCCAGGGCTCGACCATGGTGATGGGCATGGCCAACATCGCCATGGCCACCGGCAACATCGGCATGCTGGGCGCGGGCGTGAACCCGCTGCGCGGCCAGAACAACGTGCAGGGCTCCTGCGACATGGGCTCGTTCCCGCACGAGCTGCCGGGCTACCGCCACGTCTCCGACGACGCCACCCGCGAGAGCTTCGAGTCCCTCTGGGGCGCCAAGCTCGACAACGCGCCGGGTCTGCGCATCACCAACATGCTCGACGAGGCCGTCGATGGCGCCTTCAAGGGGATGTACATCCAGGGCGAGGACATCGCCCAGTCCGACCCCGACACGCACCACGTCACCGCGGGCCTGATGGCGATGGAGTGCATCGTCGTGCAGGACCTGTTCCTGAACGAGACCGCCAAGTACGCCCACGTCTTCCTCCCCGGGGCCTCGTTCCTGGAGAAGGACGGCACCTTCACCAACGCCGAGCGCCGCATCTCGCGCGTCCGCAAGGTGATGGCCCCGATGGGCGGCTACGGCGACTGGGAGGGCACGGTGCTGCTCTCGAACGCGCTCGGCTACCCGATGAACTACAGCCACCCGTCCGAGATCATGGACGAGATCGCCGCGCTGACCCCGAGCTTCACCGGCGTGTCCTACGCCAAGCTGGAGGAGCTGGGTTCCGTGCAGTGGCCCTGCAACGAGCAGGCGCCGCTCGGCACCCCGATGATGCACGTGGACCGCTTCGTCCGCGGCAAGGGCCGGTTCATGATCACCGAGTTCGTGCCGACCGAGGAGCGCACGGGGGCGAAGTTCCCGCTCATCCTCACCACGGGCCGCATCCTCTCCCAGTACAATGTCGGCGCGCAGACGCGGCGCACCCACAATTCGCGCTGGCACGAGGAGGACGTGCTGGAGATCCACCCCTTCGACGCGGAGCTGCGCGGCATCGTGGACGGCGACCTCGTCGCCCTGGAGAGCCGCTCGGGCGACATCGCGCTGAAGGCCCGGGTCTCCGAGCGGATGCAGCCGGGCGTGGTCTACACGACCTTCCACCACGCCAAGACCGGCGCCAACGTCATCACCACCGACTACTCGGACTGGGCGACCAACTGCCCCGAGTACAAGGTCACGGCGGTGCAGGTGCGGCGCACCAACCGGCCGTCCGACTGGCAGGCGAAGTTCTACGAGGAGGATTTCTCGCTGACGCGCATCGCCCAGTCCCTCAAGGCGGCGGAGTAAACCCGGATGAGCGCCCTCACGCAGGCGGACAAGCTCGTCCGCATGGCCAACCAGATCGCCGCCTTCTTCCGGTCCTACCCGGAGGAGGAGGCGGTCGCCGGCATCGACAAGCACATCCGGGCCTTCTGGACGCCGAAGATGATCGCCAATCTGGAGACCGCCCTGCCCGAGCAGGGCGAGCGGGTCGACGACCTCGTGGTCCGGGCCCTCACCGGTGAGGCGCCGCGGGCCGAGAGCCCCGTGCGGGCCGCCACCCGCGACCCGCAGCTCCTCGGCGCGGGCGCCAGCGACGCGGGCTGACGCCCGCGCGCACCGCGCGAACCACCGCCGCGATCCGGATCCCGCGGGCCGGGCCCAGGTGAGATCCGCACGCCGAGGGACCTCCGGTTGAGGGCCGGAGCCCGCCGGACTACCTTGGCGTCGCCGCCCGCCCGCGTGCCGCCCGGAACGTCCCGTGATCGACAAGCTCGACTTCCTGCTCGCCCTCGCCCGCGAGCAGCATTTCGGTCACGCCGCCGAGGTCTGCGGGGTGACCCAGCAGACCCTCTCGGCCGGGGTCAAGCAGCTCGAGAACCGCTTCGGCGTGCAGCTCGTGCTGCGCGGCTCGCGCTTCCAGGGCTTCACGCCGGAGGGCGAGCGGGTGCTCGAATGGGCGCGCCGGATCGTGGCCGACGCCCGCGCCATGCACGAGGACGTCTCCGCGCTCCGCAAGGGGCTGACCGGGCATCTGCGCATCGCCGCGATCCCGACCGCGCTGCCGATGGTGGCGAGCCTGACGACCCCCTACCGCGCGCGCCATCCCGACGTGCGGCTCACCGTCGAGTCCACCACCTCGGCCGACATCTTCTCGCTGATCGAGAACCTGGAGGCCGATGCGGGCCTGACCTACCTCGACAACGAGCCGCTCGGCCGGGTCATCGCCGTGCCCCTCTACCGCGAGCGCTACCGCCTGCTCACCGCGGCGGGCGGTCCCTACGACGACCGCGCCTCGGTGACCTGGGCGGAGATCGGCCGCATCCCGCTCTGCCTGCTCACGCCCAACATGCAGAACCGGCGCATCATCGACCTGCAGATCCGCGCGGCGGGCCAGGAGCCCTCGACCACACTCGAATCGAACTCGATGATCGTGCTGATGACCCATGTGCGCACCCTGCGCTGGGCGAGCGTGCTGCCGGCGATCCTCACCGATGCGCTAGGCCCCATGGAGGGCGTGCGGTCGATCCCGATCACCGGGCCGGTCCTGGAGCACACGATCGGCCTCGTGGCGGCCAAGCGCGAGCCCTCGACCCCGATGGTCACCGCCCTCGTGGCCATCGCGCGCGGCCTGACCCGGACCCTCGATCCGACGCTCGACGGCACGGTCTACGGGCTGCCGCAGGAGCTGTGAGGTCGGGGCTCGAACGAAGAGAGCCGCCCCGTGCCCGGAGCGGCTCTGGAAAGCGTCTGGAGAAGAAGCCCGATTACTTGATCTTGGCTTCCTTGAACTCGACGTGCTTGCGCGCGACGGGATCGTACTTGCGCATCGTCAGCTTCTCGGTCTGCGTGCGCGAGTTCTTCTTGGTGACGTAGAAGTAGCCCGTGTCCGCGGTGGAGATGAGCTTGATCTTGACGGTGACGGCCTTGGCCATGGGGCGGCGCTCCTGAGCTTCGCGGCATTCCGCGTAAGCGAAACGCGAAAACGAAAAGGGCCGGGCTTTGCCCCCGGCCGAATACGCGCGGGTCAATGCCCGATCCGGCCCTCGCGGTCAAGACCCACAGGGTTCTGCGGAGCCCCTACAGGGCCACCCGCTCCCGCTTTCCGTGGCGCTCGTAGTGGAACGGGATCTGCCGATAGGGCGCGAAGCCGGCGGCGATCTGGGCCTCCAGCTCGTCCAGCATCGTCCGGGTGATGAAGGGCAGGTCGAGCTTGCGCGCCGCGTCGAGGCGCAGCCATTCGAGCTCGACGAGTTCCGCGTCCGGCCCGATCCGGCCGGGCTCCTCGGCCGCGACGGCGCCGCGCGCCGCGGTGAAGAAGCGGGTATCGAAGCGCCGCACGCGCTTCGGCGGCGTGATCGCCCGGGCGACGAGGTGGAGCGCCTCCAGATCCGGCAGCACGCCGTGCCGGCCGAACGCCTCCCAGCCCTGCGGCACCGTCTCGGGCGGGCCGTACGCGGTGGTGCCGACGACGAGGCCGGTCTCCTCAAAGGTCTCGCGGATCGCCGCGAGCGCCAGCATCCGGCCCAGATCCTGCGGTGGGCGCGAGACCTGCCGCGCGAGCGCGGCCTCGGCGTAGTCCGGCAGCGCGTTCGCCACCGGCATGCGCCGGTCGCTGGGCTCCGTGCGGCCGCCCGGGAACACGAACCGGCCTGGCATGAAGGCGAGGCCGGGGTTGCGCCGGCCCATCAGCACGCGGAGGCCGCCGCGGCGGCGATCGACGAGGATCAGCGTGGCGGCGTCGCGCGGGCGCAGCGACCGCGCGCCGGCCGCCGGGGGCGCCTCCGCCGTCTCAGGCGCGGCCGAGTCCGGCCCGCCCGTGTCCGCCCTGTCCGGCGCCGCTCTGTCCAATGGCTGGGTCCCCCTCCGTCGCGGAGCGCACTCCGGGTAGCCCGGCGAAGCCGTGCAAGCCAAGCGCGTATTGCAGCCCGACCACCGCCCCCTTCACCGGCTGGAGCAGCCCGAGCGCCAGCCCGAGCGTGACGAGCGGCCAGAAGCTGAGCTGGAACCACAGCGGCACGTCGTAGCCCATCTCAAGCTCCAGGATCAGATAGCCGACGAGATGGGCGACGATGAAGATCACGAGGTAGGGCGGCAGGTCGTCGGCCCGGTGATGGTGCAGTTCCAGCCCGCAGGCCTCGCAGGCGGGCCGCACCTTGAGGAAGCGGCCGAAGATCCTGCCCTCCCCGCAATGCGGGCAGCGCCCGAGGAAGCCCCGGCCCATCGCCCGGATCAGGCCCGTGCGGGCGGGCTGGCCGGCAACGGTCGGATCACTCGCACTCATCGCCGCCTCACATCTTCCGCCCGGCCGTGTGGAACGCGGGCCCTGGACCTCGGGACCGATACCGGGGACAGGCGCGATATGGGACCCGATCCATGCCCAGGGAACGGACGGGTCCTGCGCCCTACTGTCCCCGCCGCGCCTGCGCGGCGAAGCGCACCGCCTCCTCCGCCGCCCGGAACAGGGCTTTGGCCTTGTTGACGCATTCCTGCTGCTCGGAGGCCGGGTCGGAATCGTAGACGATGCCCGCCCCTGCCTGGACGTGCATGCGCCCGTCCTTCACGATGGCGGTGCGCAGCACGATGCAGGTGTCCATCTCGCCGCGCGCACCGAAATAGCCGATGCAGCCGCCGTAGGGCCCGCGCTTCTCGCGCTCCAGCTCGTCGATGATCTCCATCGCCCGCACCTTCGGCGCGCCCGAGACCGTGCCGGCGGGAAAGCCCGCCGCCAGTGCCGAGAGTGCGTCGTGGGCGGGATCGATCGCGCCCTCGACGTTCGAGACGATGTGCATCACCTGGCTGTAGTATTCGAGGAAGAACGAGTCCGTGACCCGCACGCTGCCGATGCGGGAGACCCGGCCGACGTCGTTGCGGCCGAGATCGAGCAGCATCAGGTGCTCGGAGCGCTCCTTCGGGTCGGCCAGAAGCTCCTCGGCGAGCGCCCGATCCTCGGCGGGGGTGGCGCCGCGGCGACGCGTGCCGGCAATCGGCCGGATCGTCACCGTTCCGTCCCGCAGCCGCACCAGGATCTCGGGGCTGGAGCAGACGATCTGGAAGGCCTCGAAATCGAGGTAGCACAGGAACGGCGCCGGGTTGGTGCGCCGCAGGGAGCGATAGAGTGCGAAGGCCGGCAGCGTGAACGGCGCCTCGAAGCGCTGCGACAGCACCACCTGGAAGATGTCGCCCGCGACGATGTATTCCTTCGCCTTCGCCACCATCGCCGCGTAGGCGTCCGGCGGCGTGTTCGAGACCGGCTCGGGCGGCGCCACCTCGGCGAGGTCGATCCGTGCCTCGATCGGCAGCGGGCCCTCGAGCGCCGCCGCCACTCGGTCGAGCCGGGCGAGGGCGTCCTCGTAGGCCGCGCGGGCGGGCACGCCGTCGGTCGGCCGCACCGGGCAGACCACGGTGATCAGGTCGCGCACCGCGTCGAACACCACCATGGCGCGCGGGCGGATCATCACCGCGTCCGGCACGCCGAGCGGGTCGGGGTTCGGCTCGGGCAGCCGCTCCATCGCCCGCACCATGTCGTAGCCGAGATAGCCGAACAGGCCGGCGGCCATCGGCGGCAGGTCCGCGCTCCCGCCCTCATCCGCCTCCGCGATCGCGCTCTCCGCGATCAGCGCCCGCAGGCTCGCCAGCGGCGCCCGCGCGTCGGGCTCGAACCGGGTGAGGTCGGGCCCGTGCGTCCGCTCCGGCCGGCCGTCGCGGCAGCGCCAGATCAGGTCGGGATCGAGACCGATCATGGAGTAGCGCCCGCGCACGGCGCCGCCCTCGACGGATTCGAGCAGGAAGGCCGGGCCCGCGTGCCCGGCCCGCAGCTTCAGGAAGGCGGCGACCGGGGTCTCCAGGTCGGCCACCAGGGTCAGGCTGAGGAGCGCCGGGCGGCCCGCCTCGTAGGCCGCCCGGACGGCGTCGAAGTCGCTCGGATCCGACATCAGTACTCGCCGCCGATCGCCCGGCGCAAAGCCGCCTGGTTGACGCTGACGCCCGCGCTCCGCTGCACCTCGGCGATGTAGGCACCCAGCACGTCGTCGGCGATCGCCGTGCGGAAGTTGCCCTCCACGGTCTTGTCGCTCGGGCTGCCCGGCACGTAGGCCGGCATCGTCGCCTGCGTGACCTTGAACACGGCGCGGTTCTCGCCGCTTTGAGCCGAGCCCGCCTTGCCGACATTCGTGGCGAAGACGCGCGCCACCACGTCGGCGGTGAGCTGGTCCTTCGGCTGGTTGCGGGCGATGTCCTCGGCCGTGTGCGGATTGAGGCCGGTCTCCGTGGCCAGCGCCTCGAGGGTCTCGCCCTTGTCGAGGCGCTCGGCGAGCTCCCGGCCCTTGGACTGGAGGCGCTTCTCGACCTCGGCGCTGCGCCAGCCGGCGGCGACCGCGTCGCGGACCTGGTCGAGGGGCTTGTCGTGGGCGGCGTCGACCTTCGTGACGTCGTACCAGACGTAGCCGCCGGCCTTGGTGCGCAGGGGCTCGTTGTCGCCGCCGATCTCGGCGCGGAACAGGGCCGGCAGGGTCGTGTCCGCCTCCGGGATGCCCGCGACCTTCTCGCCTGCCGGGTCGCGGCCCTGCGCGTCGACGGCCGGCACGGCGACGAGGGCGAGCCCGCGCTCCCGCGCGATGTCGGCGAGCGGCTTGGCGCTCGCGCGCTCGTCCTCGACGGCGTCGTGGGTCTTGTCGATGCCCTCGCGGGCGCGGGTCAGGGCGACCTGCCGGCGGATCTCGCCCTCGACCTCGCTGATCGGCTTCACCGTGCCGGGCTCGATCGCCGTGACGTCGAGGAGCACCGTGCCGAAGCGGCCCTTCACCGGCTGGCTGACCTTGCCCTGCTCCAGCGCGAAGGCGGCGTCCGCCACGGCCGGGTCGAACAGCTCGGCCTTGGTCAGGGTGCCCAGCACCAGATCCTTGTCGTCGGTGCCGCGTTCCTTGGCCACCGCCTCGAAGCTCTTCTCGCCGGACTCGATCGCCTTGCGGGCCTCCTCGGCCGAAGCCTCGTCGGGGAAGACGATCTGCCGGATGGTGCGGCGCTCCGGCTTGCCGAACGTGCCCTTCTGGGCGTCGTAGATCTTCTGCACCTCCTCGGCCGAGACGGCGTCGGGCTTGGCCAAGGCCTCGGGGTCGAGCACCAGCAGGTTCACGGCGCGGGTCTCGGGTGCGCGATAGGCCGCCTTGTTGGTCTCGTAATAGGCCTTCAGGTCGTCCTCGCCCGGGGCCGGGATCTCGCCCGCCACCGAGGGGGTGAGGATGAGGTAGGCGGCCCCGCGCCGCTCCGTCGCGTAGCGGTGCACCGCCTCGCGCATCGCCTGGGGCACCGGAAGCTCCGCCGAGACCGCCTCGGCGAGCTGGAGGCGGGCGATGACGGCGCGCTGCTCGCGCACGAAGAGCTGCTCGTTCAGGCCGGCCCGCTGCAGGGTCTGGTAGAACAGCGTCCGGTCGAAGCGGCCTTCCGCGTTCTGGAAGCTCTTCTCGTCCTGGATCGCCCGGAGCACGGCGGCGTCCGACACGGCGAGGCCGAGGTCGTGCGTCTTCTGGTCGAGGGCGGCCTCGGTGACGAGCTGCTGCAGCACCTGCCGCTCGATGCCGAGCGCGCGCGCCTGGTCCGGCGTGATGTTGCGGCGGAACTGCGCCTGGAAGCGCTGGAGCTGGTTCTGGTAGGCGCTGCGCACGGCTTCCGCGCCGATCTGCGTCTTGCCGACGGTGGCGACCGTGGTGCTGGAGCCGCCGCGGAAGAACTCCTCGACGCCGAAGATGCCCACGCCCGCGATCAGCAGGGTGAAGATGATCGTCAGGACGATCTTGCCGAGCCAGTGCTGGCTGGCGTCGCGAATGTTCTGGAGCATCGTCGTCCCGCGTCCGCCCCGCGCCCGTGGGCCGCGGGGGCCGTCATGCCTCTGCGCGTCTGCGTTCGCAGAGGCGCGTTTGCATTCGCGATAGCCCATCCGCGGGCGCCTCGCCAAGTTACCGATCAAGTTACCGATCGAAGCGGCGACGCCGGCCGCGCCGTCGTCACCGGACCGGTTTGCGCGCCCAAGCTTGCTCTGCTAGGCCCGCCCCATCCGGGCGGCACGACACGATCGAGGGAACGGGCATGGCGGGTTCGGGGCGGCGTCCTCTGGTTGCGGGCAACTGGAAGATGAACGGCACGCGCGCCTCGCTCGCGACCGTCGAGGGGATCCGCGACGGGCTCTCGCCGGCGCTGCTCGAGAAGATCGACGTGCTGATCTGCCCGCCCGCGACGCTCATCAGCTCGTGCGTGGCCGCGACCTACGGCTCGCCCATCGCCATCGGCGGCCAGAACCTGCACGCCCGCCCAAGCGGGGCCTTCACCGGCTCGATCTCGGCGGAGATGCTGGCCGACCTCGGCGCCAAATACGTCATCGTCGGCCATTCCGAGCGGCGCGCCTACCACCACGAGACCGACGACGGCGTGCACGCCAAGGCGCTCGGCGCCCGGCGCGCGGGCCTGTGCGGCATCATCTGCGTCGGCGAGACCATGGAGGAGCGCGAGCAGGGCCGCGCGCTCAGCATCGTGCGGGCCCAGCTCGCCATCGGCATCCCGAAGGGCGCGACCGCCCAGGACACGGTGATCGCCTACGAGCCGGTCTGGGCGATCGGCTCCGGCCGCACCCCGACGCCCGCCGAGATCGCCGAGGTCCACGCGTCCCTGCGCGAGATGCTCGACAAGCTCGTCGGCGAGGAGGCGGCCAAGATCCGCATCCTCTACGGCGGCTCGGTCAAGCCCGGCAACGCCCGCGAGCTGATGGCGGTCGAGAACGTCGACGGCGCGCTGGTCGGCGGGGCGAGCCTCGTGGCCGAGGATTTCCTGGGCATCTGCAACGCCTACGCCTGAGGGCCTCCTCGTCCGGTCTCGGCCCGCTTCCTGTTGGCGCGCGCCCGCTTCTGGTGTATGGCCCGGCCGATTGTGCGGGCGGCGCGCTGGAGCACCGGCCGGCGGCGCGCCCGCCTCTGATCCCTGAGCATCGCGAGCGTTCTCGGGATCGGCGCCAGACAGGTAAGACCCCGGAATCCCGATGCAGACCGTCCTGATCGTCGTCCACCTCATCATCGTGCTCGCGCTGATCGGCGTCGTGCTGCTGCAGCGCTCCGAGGGCGGCCTCGGGCTCGGCGGCGGCGGGGGCGGCGGCGTCTCCGGCTTCATGACCGGCCGCGGCCAGGCCAACGCGCTCACCCGCGCCACCGCGATCCTGGCCGCCCTGTTCTTCGTCACCAGCATGACGCTCGCCGTGATGTCGCACCGCGCCGCCGGCCCGCGCTCGATCCTCGACGGCGCCGGCACGAGCCAGCCGGCGCGCCAGCAGCCGGGCGGGGCCGACAACCTGCTCGACACCCTGCGCCAGCAGCAGAACCAGGGCACGGCCCCCGCGCCGGGCGCCCCCCCCGCCGCACCGACGCCCGCTCCGAGCCAGCCCGCCGGCCCGCCCGAGGCTCCGCAATCCCGCTGACGCACCGTCGGCGCAGCGACGACCGGCGGGCGAGCGCGCCCGCCGGACAGATACCGACCCGAAAACCAGTCCCATGCCGCCGACGCGGCCCGGCCCCGCGCCGCCCGATCACAGGAAACGGGTGGCGCGGCGGCGTTCGCGTTTGGCAAAACCCCACGCATTGATTATGGACCGAGGCCCATGACGCGGTACGTCTTCATCACCGGCGGCGTGGTTTCCTCGCTCGGCAAGGGTCTCGCCTCGGCCGCCCTCGCGGCCCTGCTTCAGGCACGCGGCTACCGCGTGCGGCTGCGCAAGCTCGACCCCTACCTCAACGTCGATCCGGGCACGATGAGCCCGACGCAGCACGGCGAGGTCTTCGTCACCGACGACGGCGCCGAGACCGACCTCGACCTCGGCCATTACGAGCGCTTCACCGGCCTCCCAGCGACGCGCGCCGACAACATCACCACGGGCCGGATCTACCAGGACATCATCGCCAAGGAGCGGCGCGGCGACTATCTGGGCGCCACCATCCAAGTGATCCCGCACGTCACCAACGCCATCAAGACCTTCGTGCTCGACGGCAACGAGGCCTACGACTTCGTCCTCGTCGAGATCGGCGGCACCGTCGGCGACATCGAGGGCCTGCCCTTCTTCGAGGCGATCCGCCAGCTCGGCCAGGAACTGCCGCGCGGCACCACCGCCTTCATGCACCTGACGCTGCTGCCCTACATCCCGTCGGCGGGCGAGCTGAAGACGAAGCCCACCCAGCACTCCGTGAAGGAGCTGCGCTCGATCGGCATCCAGCCCGACTTCCTGCTCTGCCGCTGCGACCGGCCGATCCCGGCCGACGAGCGGAGGAAACTCGGCCTGTTCTGCAACGTGCGCGAATCGGCGGTGATCGAGGCGCGCGACGTCGCCTCGATCTACGACGTGCCGCTCTCCTATCGGGAGGCCGGCCTCGACCGCGAGGTGCTCGCCCATTTCGGCCTGGAGCCGACGGACGAGCCGGACCTGACGCGCTGGCGCACCATCTCGGAGCGGGTGCGGAACCCCGAGGGCGAGGTCTCGATCGCGATCGTCGGCAAGTACACGGGCCTGAAGGACGCCTACAAGTCGCTCACCGAGGCGCTCACCCACGGCGGCATCGCCCATCGCTGCCGGGTGAACCTCGAGTGGATCGAGTCCGAGGTGTTCGAGCGCGAGGATCCGGCACCCTTCCTCGAGGGCATCAACGGCATCCTGGTGCCGGGCGGCTTCGGCCAGCGCGGCGCCGAGGGCAAGATCCGGGCGGCCCGCTACGCCCGCGAGCGCAAGATCCCCTATTTCGGCATCTGCTTCGGCATGCAGATGGCGGTGATCGAGGCGGCGCGCGCGCTCGCGGGCATCGCGGACGCGAACTCGACCGAGTTCGGCGAGACCTCCGAGCCGGTGGTGGGCCTGCTCACCGAGTGGCTGAAGGGCAACGAGCTGGAGAAGCGCGCGGCCGCCGGCGACCTCGGCGGCACGATGCGGCTCGGCGCCTATCAGGCCCGCCTCGGGGCCGACACCCGGATCGCCGAAATCTACGGTTCGACGGACATCTCCGAGCGCCACCGCCACCGCTACGAGGTCAACATGGCCTATCGCGAGCGGCTGGAGGCGGCGGGCCTGCGCTTCTCCGGCACCTCGCCGGACGGCCTCCTGCCGGAGACCGTGGAGCATGTCGGCCACCCCTGGTTCATCGGCGTGCAGTACCACCCGGAGCTGAAGTCGCGCCCCTTCGAGCCGCACCCGCTCTTCAAGAGCTTCATCGGCGCGGCGATCGAGCAGAGCCGGCTCGTCTGAGGCGAGGAAGCCCGTGTCCTCGATCTCCGGGCTTCCCGCCTTCCTCGCCTACTACGCGACCGCCCTGGCGCTGGTGGCCGCCTACCTCGTCGTCTACCTCACGGCGACCGCCCATCGGGAGATCGCGCTGATCCGGGCCGGCAACGCGGCCGCGGCCACCGCCCTCGGCGCGAGCCTGATCGGCTACACGCTGCCCCTCTTCGTGGCGATCTACAACGCGCAGTCACTCCTCGATTGCATCGTCTGGGGCCTTGTCGCCCTCGTGGTGCAGATGGCGGTCTACTGGGGCATGCGCTTCGTGCTGCCCGACCTCTCGGCTCGCATCGAGCGGGGCGAGGGCGCCGCGGCGATCCTGCTCGCCGCCGCCTCGCTGGCCGGCGGCCTCATCAACGCCGCCTCGATGACGTACTGATCGCCGCCGGTCCGATTCGGGCCGGGACGGGGGAGCCAGCCGGATGGACGCCACGCCGGGAGCCGAGGGTCAGCGCGAGGGCCAGCGGACGCGCTCGAAGCGCTCCCAGACCGTCTCCCTCGTTCTGGTCGCGGGCGCGGGCGCGGCGGCGCTCGGCCTCGGAGGCATCGATCCGAGCCAGCGGGAGGAGGACGTGCTCGTCTACGCGGACGCCGCCGCCTGCACCGCCGAGGGCATCCGCCCGGAGGACGAGTGCCGCGGGGAGTACGCGGTCGCGCGCCAAGCCTACCCGACCGCCGCGCCGCGCTACGCAAGCCTCATCGATTGCGAGGGGCACCACGGGCCCGGCCATTGCCTGTCGGGAAGCGAGGTCGGCGGCGGGCCGAGCGTCGAGGCACGCGCGGGCTACCTGCCGCGCATGGCAGGCTACCTGATCGGCCGGCGGGCGAGCCAGGGGATCACGCCGCAGCCGGTCTTCGACCACGCCCCGCGCGCCGGCCACGCGGCGGCCGCCGCGGGTCACGGCGGCTACTGCACCGGCGGCGGCGCCCGGATCCTCACCGGCAGCGGCGGCCGCGCCTCGGCCGGCCGGATGCGGACGGCGGCCCTGCACGGCACCACCTTCGGCGGCTTCGGCCAGACCGGGCGGGCGTTCAGCGCCAGTTCGCACGGCTCGACCCGCAGCTCCTGGGGCGGCTGATGCGCCGCGTCGCCACCGGCGCGCGGCCGGACTGGCGCGACACCGCGCGCGCCCGCGGCTTCGTCTTCCACACCCTCGACGGCGCGCCCTACTGGGACGAGAGCCACGCCTACGCCTTCGGCCTCGACGAGATCGAGGCGGAGATCGAGGGGCCGAGCGGCGAGCTGCACGCCCTCTGCCTCGCCTTCGTGGGCCGCGCCGTCGCGGACGAGCGGATCCTCGCCCGACTCCGGGTTCCCGAGACGGCCTGGGACGCGATCCGCGCGAGCTGGCGCCGGGGTGATCCGAGCCTCTACGGCCGGCTCGACCTGGCCTACGGGGGCACCGGCCCGGCCAAGCTCTTGGAATACAACGCCGACACCCCGACCGCCCTCTACGAGACCGGCGTGTTCCAGTGGCTGTGGCTGGAGGAGGCGTTGCGCGACCGCCGCCTGCCCGCGGGCGCGGACCAGTACAACGCCGTGCACGAGCGCCTGATCGCCCGGTTCCGCGCGGTGGCGGGCCCGGGTCTTCTCGCGTTCACGGCGGACGCGCGGGCGCCGGAGGACCGCGGCACCGTGGCCTATCTGGAGGATTGCGCCGTCCAGGCCGGCTGCCGGACCGCCTTCGCGGACCTGCCCGATCTCGGCCTGCAACCCGGCGGCGGCCTCTGCACCCGGGCGGGCGCGCCGATCGAGACCCTGTTCAAGCTCTATCCCTGGGAATGGGCGTTCGCCGATCCCTTCGGCGCGGCGGTCGGGGGCGCGCCGACCCGCTTCCTGGAGCCGCCCTGGAAGATGCTGCTCTCGAACAAGGGGTTGCTCCCCTGCCTCTGGGCCTTGGAGCCGGGCCACCCGAACCTGCTGCCGGCCTATTTCGAGGACGATCCGGAGGTCGCCGCCCTCGGGCGGAGCTACGCGCGAAAGCCCCTGTTCTCGCGCGAGGGCGCCAATGTCAGCCTCGTCCGCGACGGCACGCCCCTCGTGGACGGGGCCGGGCCCTACGGCGCGGAAGGCTTCGTCCGCCAGGCGCTCGCCGAGCTGCCGGCCTTCGACGGGCGGCGCGCCCTGGTGGGCTCGTGGATCGTGGGCGACGAGCCCGCGGGGCTGTGCCTGCGCGAGTCGGACGGTCTCGTCACCGGAGACGACGCGCTCTTCGTGCCCCACTTCATCGAGCCCACGTGACGCAGGCGGTGGCGGGACCGGCAGCGGGGGCCTATCTCCGGGGCGCCGTGACCGAGATCCTGTTCTACCACATGCAGCGCCAGCCCCTGGAGCGGGTGCTGCCCAACCTCGTCGAGCGCTCGCTGGAGCGCGGCTGGCAGGCCGCGATCCAGGCGGTGAGCGAGGAGCGCCTCGCCGCCCTCGACGACGGGCTCTGGACCTACGCGGACGAGAGCTTCCTGCCCCACGGCACCGACCGCGAGCCCGATGCCGGCACCCAGCCGGTGGTGCTGACGCTGCGCGACCTCAACCCGAACGGCGCCTCGATCCGCTTCCTCGTGGAAGGCGCCGACCTGCCCCCCGACGCGGCCGACTACGCCCGCATCTGCATCCTGTTCGACGGCACCGACCAGGACGCGCTGCTGCGCGCCCGCGAGCAGTGGCGCCAGGCCAAGGCCGCCGGCCACGCGGTGGCCTACTGGCAGCAGGACGAGGACGGCCGCTGGAACAAGAAGGCGTGACGCATTGACGGATGCATCCCACTCCCCCGCGCGCTCTCCCTCCCCCCTTTGCGGGGGAGGGTGGCCTTCGCGTGAGCGAAGGTCGGGAGAGGGGAACCCGGCTTCCAGAGGTGGCGCCGCGTCGATGCAGAGCACATCCTGCACCGTCGCACCCCTCTCTGCGGGACTACGTCCCGACCCCCCTGCTTCGCAGGGCACCCTCCCCCGTAGAGGGGGGAGGGAGAGCGGCGCGCTGAGGCGGACGCTCTGCGCCCTGACCGCTCTCCTCATCGGCCTCGCTCCCCTCCATGCCCAAGAGGCCCGCCGCGGACCCGACCGTCCGCCCGTGGAATCCCGCGAGGGCCGCAAGCTGCCCGCCGATTCGGTGACGCAGCAGAGCATCACCCTGCCGGACGGCAAGCGCCTCGACTTCACCGCGACCGCCGGCAGCCTGCCCCTCGTCGACGAAGCCGGAAAGCTCCAGGCCGAGATCGCCTACATCGCCTACACGCGGCCGGGCGAGAACGGTCAGGAGCGCCCGGTCACCTTCGCGATCAACGGCGGCCCCGGCGCGGCCTCGGCCTACCTCAACATCGGGGCGATCGGCCCCTGGCGCCTGCCCGCGGATGGGCCGAGCATCAGCCCGTCGCAGGGCGTGGCGCTGGTGCCGAACGACGGCACATGGCTCGACGTCACCGATCTCGTCTTCATCGATCCCGTCGGCACCGGCTACAGCCGGGCGGCGGACGGGGACGGCAAGTCCTACTGGAACGTCGAGTCTGACAGTTCCGTGCTCGCCGCCGCGATCGCCCGGTACCTGCGCACCAACGATCGCATGGCGAGCCCGAAATTCTACGTCGGCGAGAGCTACGGCGGCTTCCGCGGGCCCCTGATCGCGGCCAAGCTCCAGGAGGATGTCGGCGTCGGCCTGTCCGGCATGGTGCTGCTCTCGCCGGTGCTCGACTTCGCCTGGCTGCAGCAGCCGCGGGCGAACCCCTTGGGCCACGTGCTGCGCCTGCCCTCCTTCGCGGCCGCCGCCCTGGAGCGCTCCGGCCGGACGCCGACGCCCGAGCTGATGCGGGACGCGGAGGGCTATGCCACCGGACCCTACCTCGCCGACCTGCTCAAGGGCCCGAACGACGCGCAAGCCGTCGCCCGCCTCACCGAGCGCGTGGCCGCGCTGACCGGGCTCGACCCGGCCCTCGTGCGGCAGCAGGCCGGGCGCGTCTCCACCGGCAGCGTCCAGCGCGAGGCCGACCGGACCTCGGGGCGCGTCGCCAGCGCCTACGACACGGCGGTGACGGGCTGGGACCCGGATCCGACCGCGCCGCATTCCGGCTTCGACGACCCGCTGCTGACCGCGCTGCAGGCGCCGCTCACCAGCGCGATGATCGACCTCTACGCGAAGCGCCTGAACTGGCGCGTGCCGAACCTGCGCTACGAACTCCTGAACGGCGCGGTGAACCGGAGCTGGGGTTGGAATTCCGGCCGCTCCGCCCCCGAGGCGCTGGGGCAGCTGCGCGGCGTGCTGGCGCTCGACGGCAACATGCGGGTGCTGGTGGCCCACGGCTACACCGACCTCGTCACGCCCTACTTCGCCTCGAAGCTGCTGATCGACCAGATCCCCGCCTACGGCCAGCCGCCGCGCCTGACGCTCGCGGTCTATCCGGGCGGCCACATGTTCTATTCGCGGGCGGACTCGCGCGCCGCCTTCAAGCGGGACGCCGCCGCCCTGTTCTCCGCCGCCGTGAAGGCGCGCGAGGCAGGTGAGGGGCGGGCGAGCCGATGAGCCGGCCGAGCCTCGCCCTCAAGGCCGGTCTCTTGACCGGTCTCGCGGCCATCGCTCTGGCGGGCTGCACCGCCACCGAGCGGACGCCGCCGACGCCCACCGAGATCGCCCCGGTGCCGCCGCGCCCGCCCGCGCCGCCGCCGAGCTTCAGCGGGCCCGTGCTGACCCCGGAGGGCGCCTGCACGGGCGCCGCGCCCGGAACCGCCGCGACGATCGAGCCGGGCATCGGCGAGTGCGACCTCGTCCGCCTGAAGGGCCGGGCGCCGACCGACGTGCTGATCGGCGAGGGCCGCGCCGGCCGGGAGGTGCAGGTGCTCTACACCGAGCCCGGCGCGAAGGAGCTGTACTTCTTCGTCAACAACCGGCTCGACCGGGTGGTGAAATCGTAGCCGGTCAGAGCATCATCCCGAAAGGTGGCTGCCGGCTTTCGGACGAAGATGATGCAAGACCGAGAGCTTAGAGAATCGTGCTGGATCCGATATCCAGCACGATTCTCTAACGCACCCGCCAGACCCGCAGCGCGCTGCCCGGAAGGTCCACGGGTTCCAGCCACGGCACCGCGATCTCGCCGCGGGTGAGACGCGTCGCGAAGGCGGTTTCCGCCTGCAGGTCGTCGCCGGGCCGGGACGGGCAGGTCGCCAGATAGCGGATGTCATGCGCGCGGACCTGCCGCCGCAGGTCGGCCTCGGTCCCGCCGAGGCCCTCGAGGACGGCGGTGAGGCCCGGAATCGCCCGGTGGTAGGGCGCGCCCACCACGGAATGCGGCGTCCGCAGCAGAATCGAGGGGCCGATGAAGATCGGCGCCAGCACCGTGCCGGGTGGCAGGGCGGCGAGCGGCGCCACGGCGGCGTCCGCGTGGCAGGTCACCGCGCCGGCCGGATCGCGGCCGTTCGCGGCCGTTGGGGTAAGCGCCCCCGCGAGCAGCGCGAGCGCCGTCCAGCTCGAGCCGACCAGGCCGGCGCTCAGCGCCAACGCTCCCCAGAGGCGCGCCCCTCTGAGATGCGGCGCGGCCGCGAGCGCTCGGTCGATCACAGGGCCGGCCACCAGCGGCACGAAGGCCACCGCGACGTAGATGCCGCGCAGCTGGACGAATCCGAGCAGCACCCCGGGCCAGAGGAACAGGGCGGCGACCCGGAAGAGACGCCGCTCCGGACCGCGGAAGGCGGCCCAGGTCGCAGCAGCCGCCGCCACGACGAGGATCGGGTAGAAGGCCAGGATCTCCCATTGCCGCCACGCCACGAATTTCGGGACCGAGGACATCTCGTTGACGGTGTGGAGCCAGTGCGCGCGCACCAGCGGCGTCATGTCCGGGAAGGGACCGCCGAGGCAGGCGGGGGCCAGGGCGGCGAACCCGCCGAGCAGGGCGCCGCCGCAGAGCGCCGCGAGACCGAGGCGTGCGCCGGCCGAGGTCAGACGCCGGTCGAGGCCCGCGCAGGCCAGCGCCGCCGCGCAGCCGCCCGCCGCCAGCCAGAGCCAGGGCGGCGAGAGCGCGTCGCAGTACGCGGTTGCCCAGAGGCCGGGCGCGGTCTGGGCCGCGAAGAGCGGGAAGGCCGCCGACAGCCCGAGCCCGAAGCCCAGGAAGGCCGGCAGCGCCGCCCGGCCGCGCAGCACCCAGTCGCCCGCGAGGAAGAGGGCGCCCAGCGCGATGTAGGGCAGCGCCTCCAGGCCGATCGCCAGGGAGAGCGCGGCGAGCCCGCCGCCGACGAGCCCCGGGCGCAGGCCGCTGCGGACGAGGCAGAGGGCGAGGCCGAAGATCGCCAGGATCTGCAGGTTGTGGTGATCGACCCGGCCCGCCTGGAACTGGACGAGGATGCCGAAGGTCTGCGTCGCCACGAACACCGCGAGCACCGCGGCGCGGGGCCCGAAGCGTTCGCGCACGCCCCGATAGACCATCAGGCAGAACAGGCCGAGCAGCAGCAGGGGCCAGAGCACGGCCGTCAGCCCCTCGGCGAGCGGCCGGCCGGCGATCGGCGAGAGCAGCAGGATCAGCCCGGCGATCGGCGCGTCGACGAGGCGCGACCAGTGGCTCGGAACGCCGCCCGGCGGCAGGAACCGGTACTGGACGTTGTCGTACCAGCCCTGGCCGGCGAGCAGGTCGCGCACGCCCACGAGGCGCATCGCGTCGTCGGTGTCGGGCACGCGCAGGCGCGTGATCGTGCCCCAGAGGTCGGCCGGCGCGTTCAGCGTGAGCAGCGAGAACCCGACGATGAGCCAGAGCACGAGCTGGACATCGACCCGCGCCCTCAGTGGCGCCTGCACCGCGATCCCCGTCGTCATCCGCCGTCAACTCCGCGCAGCCGCGGATGCGCGGCCGCGACGGCGTGAGGATGGGCGTGATCCGCTTAATGGCGGGTCAAGCGCCGGATCGGGCGCGGCGTTAATCGGCTGTCAGGCCGGCCCGGTTAACCGTGCCGGACTGTTCCCGGATCGGGCGGAGAGCCGATTCGAACCGGGGGCGCGAGACGTCAAGGGTCCGCCCGTCCCGACGGGACGCGCGGTCCGGATCGCGGAGCCTCGGCCATGGTCCCCCAATCCCTCTCGGCACGGCAGCGCCTCATCGTGGCCGCGGGCGCCGCCGTCACCCTGGCGAACTGGCTCGGGATCCGGCCCTGGGACCTGAAGGGCTGGCTCGTCGGCACGCCGTTCGGGCGGGACTTCGTCAACTTCTGGCTCGCGCCGCGCCTCGCGCTGTCGGGACAGGGCGCCGTGCTCGCCGACCCGGCGGCCTACCGGGACACGGTGATGGCGGTGTTCGAGATCGCCCACGATCCGAAGCTGCTCTTCGTCTACCCGCCGCACATCCTGGTCCTCCTGCTCCCCTTCGGCCTGCTGCCCTTCCTGCCGGCCGTGATCGCCTGGACGCTCGTCAACCTCGCGGCCCTGGCCGTGGCGACGCGGCTCTGGCTGGGGCCCGCGGCGCGGCGGGGATGGTTCATTCTCGTGGTCTGCACCGCGCCGCCGGCCGGTGCGATGGTGCTCTACGGCCATTTCGGCGGCCTCATCGCGCTGGCGGCGGCCTTGGCCGTGCTCGAGAGCCGGCGCCGCCCCTGGATCGCCGGGCTCTGTCTCGGCCTGCTCTCGGTCAAGCCGCAATTCGCCCTGGCGCTCGGGCTCGTCCTGCTCTTCGCGGGGCGCTGGCGCTGGATCCCGGCGGCCGCCCTCTCGACCGCGGCGCTCGTCGGCCTCTCGGTCCTGCTGTTCGGACCGGGCCCGTGGGAGCGCTTCATCGGCGTGACCATGCCCCTGCAGAGCGCCTTCATCACCGAGTTCCACGCGCGCTGGATCGAGACCTCGGTCTCGCCCTTCTTCGCGGCGCGCTTCTGGGGCATGCCGCCGGCCGGCGCCTGGGCGCTCCAGGGAACGGCGACGCTCCTCGCCTTCGCGGCGGGGGTGGCTGCCCTGCGCCGGGCGGGGGACGGCCCGCAGATGGATCCCCTGGCGCTCCTCGTCGTCCTGCTCGCCCCGATCGTGATGCTCCCTTACGCGAGCCACTACGAGCTTGCCCTGGTCGCGCCGGGCCTGACCCTGCTGGCGCTCGGCCGGCCGGCGGCCCCGCTCGCGCTCGCCACCTGGCTCCTCGTCCCCCTCGCCCGGGTGCTGTTCATTCTCGACCTGCCGATCCTGTGCGCGCTGGTGCCCGGCACCCTGTTCGCTGCCGCGTGGCGCCTCCTCGCCCCGGCCGACGGCCGGCCGAGCGTCGCGGTCCCGCGCGCGGCGCCCGTCTGAGAACCGACACCGAGAACCGACACCGAGAACCGACACTGAGAACCGAAACTGAGAACCGACATGGCCCGTCTTCTCGTCACCGGCGGTTCCGGCTTCCTGGGATCCCTCCTGATCGACGACCTGCTGGCGGCCGGGCACGCGGTCACGAGCATCGACCTCCTGCCGGGCGTGCGGCGTCATCCGCGGCTGCAGGGCGTCGTCGGCGACATCCGCGACCGGCCGGGCCTCGACCGGATCCTGTCGGGGGGCGGCTTCGCGGGCGTGTTCCACTGCGCGGCGCTCCTCGCCCACGGCGCCGTGCCGGAGGCCGAGATGTGGTCCTCCAACGTCGAGGGCACGCGCAGCCTCGCGGCGGCGACCGCGGCGGCGGGCGTGCCGAGCCTCGTCGCGATCTCCAGCAACTGCCTCTGGGGCCGCGGCTTCGCGCGGCCGGTGCGCGAGGACGACGCGCCGGAGCCCTGCGAGCCCTACGGCGCGAGCAAATGGGAGGGCGAGAAGGTGCTTGCCGCCCATGCCCGCGACGTCGCCGTGACGGTGATCCGCTCGCCCACGATCATCGACGAGGGACGCCTCGGCCTCCTCGCGATCCTGTTCGAGTTCATCGCCGAGGGGCGCCGGGTCTGGACGGTCGGCGACGGCTCGCACCGCTACCAGTTCATCTACGCCCGCGACCTGATCGCCGCGATGCTGCTGGCCTGGGAGCAGCGCCGCGCGGGCACCTTCGGCATCGGCTCGGACCGGGTCGACACCATGCGCGAGAGCTTCGCACACGTCATCGCGGAGACCGGGAGCCGCTCGCGGATCGTCGGCCTGCCCAAGGGGCCGGCCGTCCTCGCCATGCGGGCCGCGCACGCGCTCCGGCTCTCGCCGCTCGGGCCCTACCATTACCGCATGATCGCGGCCGACTTCACCTTCGATACCGGGCGGATCAAGGCCGCGCTCGGCTGGCGCCCGACCCTGTCGAACAGCGAGATGCTGCTGCGCGCCTACCGCTACTATGCGGCCAACCAGGCCGAGATCGCCGGGCGGCGCGACGTCTCGGCCCATCGCCGCGCCGCCGACATGGGCGTCATCCGCGCCCTCAAATGGATCTCCTGACCGGGCCGGGACGGGCCCGCGGCGGCCCCGGGACAGCCCTCGTTAACCCTTCCGGGCGATACTCCGGCACGTTCGGGCGGACCTCATGGGGGGACCGCCCCGCCGGAGCCGGGAATGAGCCATCACACCGAGACGCTGGTCATCGGCGCAGGGCCCGCGGGGCTGACCGCCGCCTACCTGCTGTCGAAGCACGGCCGCTCCGTCACGGTGCTGGAGCGCGACCCCGCCCAGGTCGGCGGCATCTCCCGCACGGTCTCCCACAACGGCTACCTGTTCGACATCGGCGGGCACCGCTTCTTCTCGAAGTCGAAGGCCGTGGTCGATCTCTGGGACGAGCTCCTGCCCGACGACTTCATCGAGCGCCCGCGCCTGTCGCGGATCTACTACCAGGGCAAGTACTACGCCTACCCGCTGAAAGCCTTCGAGGCGCTGCGCAACCTCGGCCTGCTCACCAGCACGGCCTGCGTGCTCTCCTACCTGTACGCCCGCGCCAAGCCGATCGAGAGGCCCAAGAGCTTCCACGACTGGGTGCGCAACCAGTTCGGCGAGCGCCTGTTCTCGATCTTCTTCAAGACCTACACCGAGAAGGTCTGGGGCATGTCCTGCGACGCGATCTCGGCCGACTGGGCGGCCCAGCGCATCAAGGGGCTCGACCTCGGCGCCGCGATCCGCGACGCGCTCATGCGCTCGCTCGGGCTGCGGGGGAAGCCCAAGGCCGGTGGCAAGGCCGGCGAGCCGGTGATCAAGACCCTGATCGAATCCTTCCGCTATCCCCGCCGCGGCCCCGGCATGATGTGGGAGGCCGCCGCCGCCAAGGTCCGGGCCCAGGGCGGCAAGGTGCTGCTCGACCGCGCTGTCGACGGGCTCGGCTACGACGCCGCCACCGGCATCTGGACGGTGAGCGTGCTCATGGGCGACGGCAGCCGCGAGACCTACACGGCCCGCAACCTCGTCTCCTCGGCGCCGGTGCGCGAACTCGTCGACGCGATCCGCCCGCGGCCGCTCAGCACCTTCCACGCCCGCGCCCTGCAGTACCGCGACTTCCTCACGGTTGCGCTGATCGCGAAGTCCGACAGGACCTTCCCCGATAACTGGATCTACATCCACGACCCGTCCGTGAAGGTCGGCCGGGTGCAGAACTTCCTCTCGTGGTCGCCCGAGATGGTGCCGGATGCGGGCCATACCTGCCTCGGGCTGGAGTATTTCTGCTTCGAGGGCGACGGGCTCTGGAACAGCTCCGACGCGGACCTCGTCGCGCTCGCCAAGGCGGAGATCGGCAAGATCGGCCTGATCGACCCGGCCGACGTGGTCGATGCCTGCGTGGTGCGCCAGCCCAAGGCCTACCCGGTCTACGACGAGACCTACGCCGAGAACGTCGCGATGGTCCGCATGGAGCTGGAGCGGGACTTCCCGAGCCTGCACCTCGTCGGCCGCAACGGCATGCACAAGTACAACAACCAGGACCACGCCATGATGACGGCGATGCTGACCGTGGAGAACATCCTGGCGGGCCAGCGCCGCCACGACGTCTGGCGGGTCAACGAGGACGCCGAGTACACCGAGGCCGGCATCTCGGGGGCCGAGGAGGCGCTCGGGAGCGAGCGGCTGGTGCCGCGCAAGGTGGCCTGAACCGGCCGCCTTCACGGATGCGCCAGGGCGCCACCCCGGCGCGGACGGCCGCCTCCGGCCGTCATCGGATCACCTTGCGCGCCGCTGTCTCGCGCGCAAGACTTGCCCCCGAACGCCCGATCACGGGGCGGCACCGGGGAAGACACCCATGCGTTCACAGATCCTCGCCGCGCTTCTGGCCAGCGCCGCACTCACCACCGGCGCCCTCGCGCAGGGCGCCCAGCCCGGCGAGACCAAGGGCAAGGCCGACGACCTCGAGAAGCTCCAGGCCTTCAAGAGCACGGGCACGGAGCCGGCGCCCGAGGTGCCGCAGACCGGGCGCCGCGCCGACGCCATCCGCAAGACGCTCTCCAAGATCACGCTGCCCGCGGGCTTCAAGATCGACCTCTACGCCGTGGTGCCGGACGCCCGCTCGATCGCGGTCGGCCCCAATGCGGGCGTGCTCTTCGTCGGCACCCGCAAGAGCAAGGTCTACACCGTCACCGACCGCGACAAGGACCGGGTGGCCGACGAGGTGCGCCCCTTCGCGCCGGGCATCGGTTTCAAGGTGCCGAACGGCGTCTGCTTCTCGCGCGACGGCGTGCTCACCGTGGTCGAGCAGAACCGGGTGCTGGCCTTCCCGGCCGCCGAGTTCTTCTACGAGAACCCGGACGTGGCCGCCGGCATCGTGGTCCGCCAAGGCGAGCTGATCCCGGCGTCGGAAGAGAGCTACAACCACACCGCCCGCGTCTGCCGCGTGGGGCCGGACGGCAAGACCTACATCGCGCTCGGCCAGCCCTACAACGTGCCGCCCGCCGACAAGCTCGACCTCTACGCGAAGACCGGCATCGGCGGCATCGTCCGGGTCGATGCCGACGGGAAGAACCGCGAGGTCTTCGCCACCGGCATCCGCAACTCGGTCGGCATCGACTTCGCGCCCGACAAGAGCCTCTGGTTCACCGACAACCAAGTGGACGGCATGGGCGACGACACGCCGCCGGGCGAGCTGAACCGCGCCACCAAGGCCGGCGAGACGTTCGGCTTCCCCTGGTACGGCGGCGGCCAGGTCCGCACCACCGAGTACAAGGACCAAACCCCGCCCGCGAACGCCGTGGCGCCGCTGGCCGAACTGCCGCCGCACGCGGCCGATCTCGGGCTGACCTTCTACACGGCCAAGCAGTTCCCGAAGGCCTACCAGGGCGGGATCTTCATCGCCGAGCACGGCTCGTGGAACCGCACCACGCCGGTGGGCGCGCGGATCATGTTCGCGACGCTCGGCGCCGACGGCAAGGTCGCCTCCGTGAAGCCCTTCGCCGAGGGCTGGCTGACGCAGGACGGCGAGTATCTCGGCCGCCCCGTGGACGTGGCGGTGCTGCTCGACGGCTCGCTCCTCGTCTCGGACGACACCGCGGGCGCGATCTACCGCATCTCCTACGAGGGCGGGGACAAGTGAGGGGTCCGAGCAAGCCGCTTGGCCTCGCCCTCGCGGCGCTGCTCCTCGGCGCGCTCCCGGCCGCGGCCGGGGGCGACGCCGCGGCGGGCCGCAAGCGCGCCGCCGCCTGCCAGGCCTGCCACGGGCTCGACGGGCTCTCGAAGCTGCCGGAGGCGCCGAACCTCGCGGGCCAGGTCGAGGTCTACCTCGTCAAGGCCCTGCGGGAGTACCGGGACGGCACCCGCCGCAACGCGGTGATGAACGTCGTCGCCAAGGATCTCACGGACGCCGAGATCGACGACCTCGCGGCCTATTACGGCGGCCTGCAGATCGAGGTGCTGCCCCCCGGATGAGGGGCTCAGACCGGCGGGCAGGGCTGTCCGCCGGGCAGCACCACCTCGGCGTTGCCCCAGTAGGCCCTGCCCTCCCGCACCGGCCAGACCGTGGTGTAGGAGAAGGTCCAGTTGGCAAGGGTCGGGAAGACCCGGAACAGGGCGGCGTAGCGCATCCGCACCTCCGCCATCACGTAGCGCCCGCCCGCCGTGCTCCCCGTCGGCGCGGGCCCGATCACCGAGCCGACGCTGCGGGCCTCGTCCTTCTGCGCCGCGCTCGAGCAGACCCGCGCCACGGCGGCGCCGTCCTTCAGGTAGACGCCCGCCGCCGTGAGCACGATGCCCGCGGCCCCGATGTCGTAGGGCGTCGCCACCGCCTGCGCGGCCGCGAAGACCTCGTCGAGCGGGGGATTCGTGCCGGAGATCAGGTCCGCCATGGTGCTGGCGGCGAGATCGAGCCGCTTGGCGGTCGAGAAGGCCCGCGGCAGCTCGACGGCGGCCATGAACAGGCCGAGCAGGATCGGCACGATGATCGCGAACTCGACCGCGCTGGCGCCAGACCGCGCGCGGGCGAAGCGCCGGGCGAGCGGCCCCGGCCTCACTGGCAGACCTTCCCGGCATAGGGCTCGGTGGAGAAGATCGCCGTCGACACGAGGAGCTGGCTGTTGGCGCCCATCGGATGGCGGGTGAAATCGAGCGCGTTGAACAGGCGCAGCACGGGCACGGCCGCCCGCAGGGCGACGATGTCCCCGCCCAGCGGGCACTGGAAGGTGCTGCCGAAGCTCTGGGCCCAGCCCTTCCTCTGGCTGTCGTAGGGTTCGGCCGGGCGGACCGCGCCGAAGCTCGAGCCCCGCGTCACGTCGAGCCTGAGGTCCTGGCAGCGGAACAGCACCGCGGCGCTGCCGCACATGATGCGGCGCAGGCGGCTGGCCGGGTCGTTGCCGTCCGCCGCGTCCTGGAACGCACCGGTGCGCAGCGCGCGCGTCGCCCGATCGACCGCGCTGTCCAGCGTCTGCTGCGACAGGGTCATCATGGCCGCCTCCACCACCACGCAGAGCAGCAGCAGGAACGGGACCGCCAGCAGCGCGAACTCGACCGCGCCCGCGCCCGAGCGCGCCCGCGCGAAATCGCGCCCGGCACCGAGCAGGCGAGCCCGCAGGGATGTCGATCGATCTCGCGACAGGAGTGCGGGAGGGCCGCTCGGGGCAGGCATATTCCAGGGCCGGTTGCGCGGTCCGGCAGATCGTCCCATCGGAGCGCCGGACATGATCGGCAGTTCTAGGCGCACCACCCTTTACAACCCGTGAGATTTTCCCGCCGCGATTGTGGGGTCGCGGCGCGTTGTCCTTGCAACTTAAGCTGTGATTCCGCAGATATTTACAACCTGACGAGGCAGCGCGGTTCATTAACCTGCCCGGTCCTAAGGATGTCGCCTGCGAAGATTTGCGCGGGCGAACGATGTGATGCGGGGGGGTCGGCACAGGAGGGCGCGGAGCTGTCGCGCGCGCGGCGCCCTCGCGGCCTTTCGCGCCGACCGCCGGGGCTCCGTCGCTCTGATCTTCGGCCTCGGCGGCACGGTCCTGGTTGGGCTTGTGGGCGGTGGGATCGACTACGCCCGGGTCTCGGCGCGCCGCAGCCAGCTCCAGGCGGCCGTCGATGCGGGCGTTCTGGCCGG
>NZ_BPQO01000042.1 GCF_022179285.1 Methylobacterium hispanicum
GTCGTCGAGAGCCCGGTCTCGGAGGCGCGCCTGCGCGCCATGTTCGAGGCCGTCGACGCCGTCCTGCGCCAGAACCCAGAGGTCGGCGCCTACAACCAGACCATCTAGGGCCCGCTCAGCGCTCCGGACCGCCCGTCGCCATCTTGCGGCGGGCGTCCGCCTGGCCGCTGACCGAGCCGTAATACTCGGCCGCGTCGCCGAGCTGGGCCGAGGGCTGGCAGACCGGCGTGCAGGAATAGGAGTTCCGGTCGAGCGCGCCGCGCTGGACCGTGACGACGGAGGTCTGCGCGGCATCGACGCGGATCGTCGTCTCGGCGATCATCGCGCCGGCGCCGTCGAGGGCGATGAGGTTGGTCGAGCCGAAGCTCTTGCCGGTGAGCACGATCACGCCGTTCTTCTGCAGGGTCACGTCAGCGATGATCGGGTTGCCGACGATGATCGTCTGGGTCCGCTCGGGCAGGCGCATCACCTTGGCGTTGTCGACGAAGACCGTGACGACGGGCGGCGTCTCCGGAGCCGCGAGGGCGGCCGAGGTCGCGATCAGGAGGCCGGCGACCGGGCCGAGGCCGGCGGCAAGACCTTTGGCGAGGCGGGGCAGGAGACGGCGCATGGCTCGCGGCACTCTGGAATTCTCGGCGGCCGCCGGCCGCGCGGGCGGCGGTTCCGCATCTGGCCGCCAGAAGAGCGCGGATTGGTGAAGGAAGGCCTAAGCCCGCCCGCCGGGCGGGAGTGGCCCCGCCGGCGCGGCCGGGCCGTCGCGGCCCCTCCGGCCAAGGGAAGATCCAAGCGAGGATCATGGACCGACGACAGGTTTTTGTCCTGTGCGATCGTGCCGACAACCTTTCCTTCACCAAGATTCCGGCCACGCCCGCGTGCCGGGATGAGGGGGACCGACTTAACCGAATTTCAAGGCGGCTTGAGACATCCTGCACCCGTCGCCGATCGAGACCGCAGAGCTTCGACGGCCCTCGCACGTCGTTGAACCAAGGATCGTTCCCATGAAGTCTGTCTTCAAGCGCTTCGCCTCCGACGAGTCCGGCGCCACCGCGATCGAGTACGGCATGATCGCCGCCCTGATCGCCGTGGTCATCATCGGCACCCTGAAGATCATCGGCACTCAGCTCAACGCGAAGTTCAACGCGATCTCGGCCCAGCTCAACTGATCCGGACGGCGCGCCGGACCGGCGCCCGGCCGGTCCCGGGACGCGCCGGCCAACCCGGCGGCGCGGCCGATTCCGCCCTGGCGCGGGATCGGCCGCGCCGCGTTCGGGGTGCCTGTCGATTCCGCGCCGCACATCCGACCACCCGCGCTGAGCACGAGACGCCATGGCCACGCTCGGAATCCTGGTGATCTTCCCGTTCCTGATGGCCTACGCCGCGGCGAGCGACCTGTTGACCATGCTGATCCCGAACCGGATCTCGCTGGCGCTCGTGGCGGCCTTCGCTGTCCTGGCCTGCACCGGCCTGATGTCGGCGCAGGAGATCGGCCTGCATCTGGGCGCCGCCGCGCTCGTCCTCACCGTCACCTTCGCCCTGTTCGCCTTCGGGGTGATCGGCGGGGGCGACGCCAAGCTGGCCGCCGCGACCGCGCTGTGGCTCGGCTTCGACGGCCTCGTCGATTATCTCCTGGTCGCCTCGCTGCTGGGCGGCGGCCTGACGCTGGCGCTCCTGGCCGCGCGCAGCCATCCCCTGCCCAGGGCCGCCGCGCGCCTGCCGTTCGTCCTGCACCTGCACGATGCCAAGACGGGCGTTCCCTACGGCATCGCGCTCGCCGCCGCGGCACTTCTCGTCTTCCCCGAGACGGTCGTCTGGGCGCGCGCGATCTCGGCCTGATCGTGCCGGGATCGACACGGGCGGAACCCGGCCCGGTGACCTCCCCTTAACCATACCTACACGAATGCCCGGGCAGACTGTCCCGGACGGCGAACCCCACGCCGTCCCGGATGCCGTGGGCCGACATGCAACCAGCACGCCTTGCCGTCCTCGCCATCGCCCTCGTCGCGGGCGGTGGGGCGGCGTTTCTGATGAGCGGGGGTGACCCGCCCCCGCCCCCGCCCGTCGTGCGGGTCGAGGCACCGCCGCCCGCGCCCGTGAGCGAGGTGCTGGTCGCCGCGGCCGAGCTGCCGATGGGCCAGGTTCTCCAGGCGGCGGACCTGCGCTGGCAGAAATGGCCCGACGACGCGCTCGTGTCCGGCTACATCGCCCGCAAGGTCAACCCGAAGGCCCTGGAGGAGACGGTCGGCGCCACGGTGCGCTCCGCCTTCCTGCCGGGCGAGCCCGTGCGCCCGCAGAAGCTCGTGCGGCCCGAGAGCGGCTTCATGGCGGCGATCCTGCCGCCGGGCATGCGCGCGGTCGCCATCGTCACCGACAGCCGCGGCACCAACTCGGCGGGCGGCTTCATCCTGCCGAACGACCGGGTGGACGTGATCCGCACCGCCCGCGACGAGGACGGCTCGCGCGCGGGCGGCGCCGACGTGCAAACCGCGCAGACGATCCTCACGGACGTGCGCGTCCTGGCGGTGGGTCAGCTGATCCAGGAGAAGAACGGCACCAACGTCGTCACCGGCGAGACCGCGACGCTCGCGCTCACCCCCGCCCAGGCCGAGACGATCACGCTGGCCCAGAAGGTCGGTGCTCTCTCGCTCGCGCTGCGCAGCCTCTCCGATTCCGGCCGCACCGCCGAGCCAGAGCCGCTGCAGAACACCAACGCCCTCACGGTCGTGCGCTTCGGCGTCGCCCGTCAGCAATCCACCCGGTGATGGCCGCGATGCCCCGCTCCCCCGCCCGCCCCCGCGCCCGCTCGGGCCGCCGCCTGAGCCTCGGCCTGAGCCTCGGCCTGGCGCTCGCCGCCGGCACCGCCGCGGCGCAGGAGCGCCAGATCCTCGGGCCGCCGCCGGCCATCGCCATCGGCAACGCCGAGGCCAACACCACCCGCAAGGTCGAGATGACGGCCGGGCGCTCGGTGATCATCGACCTGCCGCGCGACGCCAAGGAGGTGTTCGTGGCAAACCCCAAGGTCGCCAACGCCGTGGTGCGCTCGACCCGCAAGGTCTTCGTCATCGGCATGGAGAACGGCACCACCTCGATCTTCATCCTCGACGCGGAGGGACGCCAGATCGCCGCCCTCGACGTCACGGTGGCGCGCGACCTCAACCTCAACGTGCTGCGCCAGATCCTCGGCCAGAGCATCCCGGGCGGGCGCTTCGACGTGCGCTCCAGCGGCGATTCGGTGCTGCTGTCGGGCTCGGTGAACTCTGCGGCGGAGGCCCAGCAGGCCATCGACATCGCCAACGCCTTCGTGGGCTCGTCGGGAGGCGGCGGCGGCGGCGGGGCCAGCAGCGCGGGCATCGCGGGCGGCGCCCGCGGGGCGGTGATCAACAACCTGACGATCCGCGGCAAGGATCAGGTGATGCTGCGCGTCACCGTCGCGGAGGTCTCGCGCACCGTCCTGAAGCAGCTCGGCGTCAACCTGAGCGGCGGCTGGTCGAACCTCAACTTCGTGAACGCCGCACCGCTCGCCGTGTCCGGCGGCCAGTTCCCCAACGGCAACCTGATCTCCGGCACGATCACGGGGGCGGGCGGCGCGAGCCTGACGGCGACGCTGAAGGCCTTCGAGCAGGCGGGCGTCTCGCGCATCCTCGCCGAGCCGACGCTCACCGCGATCTCGGGCGAGTCGGCCAAGTTCACCGCGGGCGGCGAGTTGCCGGTCCCGTCGAGCCAGTCCTGCACGCCGGCCCTCGTCCCCGGGCAGCAGCCGACCTGCGTCGTCGGCATCGCGTTCAAGAAGTACGGCGTCAGCCTGAACTTCACGCCCGTGGTCCAGTCCGAGAACCGGATCTCGATCCGCGTCGGAACCGAGGTCAGCGAGGTCGATCCGCAGAACTCCTACAGCTTCGTCAGCGGCAACGCGACGACCGCCGTGCCGGGCCTGACGGTGCGCAACTCCGAGACGACCGTCGAGCTGCCCTCGGGCAGCACCATGATGACGGCCGGCCTGATCCAGCAGAAGAGCAAGGCGGCGGTCTCCGGCCTGCCGGGCCTCGTCAACCTGCCGATCCTGGGCGCCCTGTTCCGCAGCCGCGACTACCAGCGGCAGGAGACGGAGCTGATGATCATGGTGACCCCCTACATCGCCAAGCCGATGGAGCAGCGCCAGGTCACCCGGCCCGACGAGGGCTTCGTGGACGCCACCGACGGCCAGGGCGTCCTGCTCGGACAGATCAACCGCCTCTACGGCGTGGCGGGCGCCCAGCCCCTCGGCCGCGCCTATCGCGGGCGCGTCGGCTTCATCACCGACTGAGCCCCCGGCAACCGACATCCTCGGGCGGCGACGCCCGGTCCGGCACCCCGACCAGGATCTTCCCGCGCGATGCACCCGCCCCTGCCCCGCCCGACCCCTCTCGCCGCGGCGGCGCTCGCCGCCCTCATCGGCACGGCGCTCGGCGCCTGCCAGGGCGACCGCACGACCACCGGCTCGGTCTACCCCCACGATTACCGCGCCCGCCACCCGATCGTGCTCGCCGACGACGCCCGCACGCTCGACGTCTTCCCGAACGGGACCGGGCATCTCGATCCGCGCCAGGCCGCCGACGTCGATGCGTTCGTGCTGGAGTACCGGCGCTACGGCCGCGGCACGCTGACGGTCGAGGTGCCGCGCGGCGTGGCGCCCGGCGTCGGCGCCGCGACCGAGCGCACCGTCGCGACCGTGCGGCGGCTGGCGGCCTCGGGCGGCGTGGGCGCGGGCGAGCTGGTCCTCTCGGGCTACCCGGTGGCCAATCCGGGCCTCGCGGCGCCGGTACGGCTCGGCTTCCAGCGCCTGCAGGCGCGGGTCGCCGACAAGTGCGGGCTGTTCCCGCAGGATCTCGGCTTCAGCACGCCGATGACGAACCTGCGCAACGAGCCGGCCTGGAACCTCGGCTGCGCCACGCAGGCCAACGTCGCGGCCCAGGTCGCCGACCCGGTGGATCTCGTGCGGGGCCGCACCGAGGGCCGGATCGACACCGCCCGCCGGGTCAAGGACATCGGCCAGATCCGCGACGGCAAGGATCCGTCAACCAACTGGCGGCAGGATGGCCAGACGAACGTGGGCAGCCGCCTGGGCCTCTGAACCAGCCCCTGCCGCGAACCTCCCCGCTCCGGACCCGAGACGGAACACCTGACCCATGCCGGACCCCTCCGAGACACCCGAGCGCATGATCGCACCGGTGCCGCGGATCACCATCCAGGCCTTCTGCGAGACGCCCGAGACCGCCGCGACCGTCGAGGGCGCGGGCGCCGACCGGCGCCTGCAGAAGGCCCATCTCAAGGTGCAGATGGGCGGCGCCGCCGCGGCGGTGGAGGCCTACCGCAGCGCGCCGACGCCCAACGTCATCCTGATCGAGACGCAAGGGGCCCGCACCAAGCCGCTCGAGTACCTCGACCAGCTGGCCGAGGTCTGCGACGAGGGCACGCGGGTCATCGTCATCGGCCACGTCAACGACGTCGGCCTCTACCGGCAGTTCATCCAGCGCGGCGTGAGCGACTACCTGATCGCGCCGGTCGATCCGCTGGACCTGATCGCCTCGATCTCTGACCTGTTCTCGGCGCCGGGCGTGAAGCCGGTCGGGCGCACCGTCGCGGTCTGCGGCGTGCGCGGAGGGGTCGGCGCCTCGACCATCGCCCACAACCTGGCCTGGACGATCGCCCGCAGCCAGAAGCTGCAGACCGTGATCGCCGACCTCGACATCGCCTTCGGCACCGCGAGCCTCAACTTCAACCAGGATCCGCCCCAGGGCATCGCCGAGGCGGTGTTCGCGCCCGAGCGGCTCGACTCGGCGCTGGTGGAGCGCCTCCTCTCGAAGTGCAGCGAGCACCTGAGCCTGCTCTCGGCGCCCGCCACCCTCGACCGGACGATCGATCTCTCCGAGCCCGCCTTCGACGGGCTGATCGAGCACCTGCGCGCGGCCGTGCCCTGCATCGTGCTCGACGTGCCCCATCTCTGGAGCGCGTGGTCGCGCCGCGTGCTGACGGGCGCGGACGAGCTGGTGATCGTGAGCGGGCCCGACCTCGCCTCGCTGCGCAACGCCAAGAACCTGCTGACCGCGCTCCAGCACGGGCGGCCGAACGATCGGGCCCCGCGCATCGTCCTCAACGGCGCGGGCATGCCCAAGCGCCCCGAGATCGGCGCGGCGGAGTTCGCCAAGGCGCTCGACACGACGCTCGCCGCCACGATCCCCTTCGAGCCGGCCCTGTTCGGCACGGCGGCCAACAACGGCCAGATGATCGCCGAGGTGCAGGCGGGATCGAAGGTGGCCGACATGTTCTCCGAGCTCGCCGCCACGATCCTCGGCCGGCCCGAGCCGCGCCGGACCCGCGCGAACCTGCTCGAACCGCTTCAGCCGCTCCTGGCCAAGCTCGCCCGCCGCAAGGCGTCCTGACCCCGGCTCCAGAGCCCGAGGAGGCCCGCCATGTTCGGTCGCAGAAGCGCCGTCGCCCACCCGGCCTCCCCGGCGGGCGCCGCCCTGGCCGCCGCGCCGGTCGCGCAGGCGGCGGTCCCCGTCCTCCAGCAGCCCGACGCGCCCGCCCGGCGCCCCGACCCGATCCCGGTCTCCGCGCCGGTCGTGGTCGAGACGCAGCGCTCGGAGGAATACTATCGCACCAAGAGCATGATCTTCGGCGCGCTGATCGAGGCGATTGACCTCACCCAGCTCGCCCGCCTCGACGGCGAGACGGCGCGCGAGGAGATCCGCGACATCGTCTCGGAGATCATCGGCCTCAAGAACATCGTCCTGTCGATCTCCGAGCAGGAGGAGCTGCTCGACGACATCTGCAACGACGTGCTCGGCTACGGCCCGCTGGAGCCGCTGCTCGCCCGCGACGACATCGCCGACATCATGGTCAACGGCGCGAACCGGACCTTCATCGAGGTCGGCGGCAAGATCCAGCTCACCAGCGTGCGCTTCCGCGACAACCATCAGCTGATGAACATCTGCCAGCGCATCGTCTCCCAGGTGGGCCGGCGCGTCGACGACGCCTCGCCGATCTGCGATGCGCGCCTGCCGGACGGCTCGCGCGTCAACGTGATCGCGCCCCCGCTCTCCATCGACGGGCCGGCGCTCACCATCCGCAAGTTCAAGAAGGACAAGCTCACCCTCGACCAGCTCGTGCGCTTCGGCGCGATCTCGCCGGAGGGCGCCGAGATCCTGAAGATCATCGGGCGCTCGCGCTGCAACGTGGTGATCTCGGGGGGCACGGGCTCGGGCAAGACGACCCTGCTCAACTGCCTCACCGCCTTCATCGAGCACGACGAGCGCATCATCACCTGCGAGGACGCGGCCGAGCTGCAATTGCAGCAGCCCCACGTGGTGCGCCTGGAGACGCGGCCGCCCAACATGGAGGGCCAGGGCCAGGTCACCATGCGCGACCTCGTCAAGAACTGCCTGCGCATGCGGCCCGAGCGCATCATCGTCGGCGAGGTGCGCGGACCGGAGGCCTTCGACCTCCTGCAGGCGATGAACACCGGCCACGACGGCTCGATGGGGACGCTGCACGCCAACTCGCCGCGCGAGTGCCTGTCCCGCATCGAGTCGATGATCTCGATGGGCGGCTTCACCCTGCCCTCGCGGACGCTGCGGGAGATGATCGTCGGCTCGATCGACGTGGTGATCCAGGCGATGCGCCTGCGCGACGGCTCGCGCCGGATCACGCACATCACCGAGGTGATCGGCATGGAGGGCGACGTGATCACCACGCAGGACGTCTTCCTCTACGACATCGTGGGCGAGGACCAGAACGGCCGCCTGATCGGGCGCCACCGCTCGACCGGGATCGGCCGGCCGAAATTCTGGGAGCGCGCCCGCTACTACGGGCTGGAGCAGAAGCTCTCCGCGGCGCTCGACGCCGCCGAGACGGGAGCGGCGGCGTGAGCGGCGCGGTCGATCCGCGGATCGCGATCGGGCTCGGCGCCTTCGCGGCCGCCTGCCTCGTCTACGTCTTCGTGCTGCCGCTGATGGGCGGCGAGCGCCGGGCCGCGCAGCGCCTGAAGACGCTGACGCTTCCGGCCGGCAACGCCCAGGTGCGGGTGGCCGGCGTGAGCCGGCGCGACCAGATCGCCAAGACGCTGAGCGAGATCGACGCCAAGGCGAAGGGTACCACGAAGGTCACGCTGGAGCTGAAGATCGCCCGCGCCGGCCTGCCCTGGAGCGTGAAGACCTTCTGGATGATCTCGGGCGGCATCGGGCTCGTGCTCGCGCTCCTGCTCCTGATGATCACCGAGAACCCGCTGGTGGCGCTCGGCGGCGTGTTCGTCGGCACCGTCGGCGTGCCGCAGTACATCCTGCGCACCCTGCGCGTGCGCCGGATCGCGAAGTTCACGGCCGAGCTGCCCAATGCCGTCGACGTCGTGGTGCGCGGCATCCGCACGGGCATCCCGGTGGGCGACTGCTTCCGCATGGTCTCGCGCGAGGCCGAGGAGCCGGTGCGCGGCGAGTTCCGCACCATCATCGAGACGCAGGCGCTGGGCCTGTCGCTGGCCGAGTCCGTGGCGCGCCTCCACGAGCGGGTGCCGGTGCCGGAGGTGAACTTCTTCGCCATCGTCATCAGCATCCAGCAGCAATCGGGCGGCAACCTCTCGGAGGCCCTGAACAACCTCTCGCGGGTGCTGCGCGAGCGCCGCAAGATGGCCGGCAAGGTCCAGGCGATGAGCATGGAGGCCAAGGCGTCGGCCTCGATCATCGCGGCCCTGCCCTTCGGCGTCGCCGGCATCACGACGCTGACGAGCCCGGACTACATCTCGCTCCTCTGGACGACCGATGCGGGCAAGATCGCCCTGGCCGCCTCCGCCCTGTGGATGGCCGCCGGGATCTTCACCATCAAGAAGATGATCGCCTTCGACATCTGACCGGATCCGTTGAGGCTTCCCGCATGCTCGAACAGATCGCCGCGTGGCTCTTCGATCCCCGCACCCTGGGCACGGTGCTGACCGCGATCGCCGCGGCGGCGACCGCCTTCGCGATCGCCCAGCCGCTGCTCGAAGCCGACAAGCTCGGCAAGCGGATGAAGCTCGTCAGCGACGAGCGCGAGCAGATCCGCCGCCGCGAGCGCGAGAAGGCCTCGACGCGGGCCACGCTCCGGGTCGAGACCAAGACCTACATGAAGGAGGTCGTCGAGCGGTTCGACCTGCGCCGCTGGCTCGGCACCGACACCGCGAAGGTCAAGCTCATGCAGGCGGGCTACCGCGGCCCGCAATCCGAGACGGCCTTCCTGTTCTTCCGCCTCGTCATGCCCGTCGTGATGACGGTGGGGGCGATCTTCTACTTCTTCGTGCTGGAGGTGCTGGACCAGCCGACGCTCGTGCGCGTCGCCCTGGTGATCGTGGCGGCGTATCTGGGCATCAAGGCGCCGGAGCTGTTCCTGCTCAACACCGCCAAGAAGCGGCAGGCCGAGGTGCGCAAGGCCTGGCCCGACGCCCTCGACCTCACGCTGATCTGCGTGGAATCCGGCATGGCGATCGAGCACGCCTTCAAGCGCGTCAGCACCGAGATCGCCACCTCCTCGGTCGTGCTGGCCGAGGAACTGGCCCTGATGACGGCCGAGATGTCCTACCTGCCGGACCGCCGCCAGGCCTACGAGAACCTCGCCATCCGCATCGGGCTCGATCCCGTGAAGGCGGTCGCCACCGCGCTGATCCAGGCCGAGCGCTACGGCACGCCGATCGGGCAGGCGCTGCGCGTGCTCTCCCAGGAGAGCCGCGACCAGCGCATGACGGAGGCCGAGAAGAAGGCCGCGGCGCTCCCCCCGAAGCTCACCGTGCCGATGATCCTGTTCTTCCTGCCGGTGCTGTTCGTGGTGATCATCACGCCGGCGGTGATCCAGATCATGCGCGTGAACTGATCCCGCGCCCGATCCTTGACAAAGCGCCGACCCGCGGCCTATCCACCGGGCACCACGCGCGGCTTCCTCGCAGAAGTCCGCGCGTTTCGCGTTGATGCCGGCCACGCGCCGGGGTCACGACTCAAACAAGAAGCCGGCCCAGGGGATCCGCCCCGGAGGCCGTTCGAGAACACGAGAGAACGATGTTCGCAGTCATCAAGACGGGCGGCAAGCAGTACCGCGTCGCCGCCAACGACACCATCACGATCGCCACCCTCCCGGGCGAGGAAGGCTCCACCGTCGAGTTCGGCGAGATCCTGCTCTTCGCCGACGGCGCGGGCGCCACTCAGGTCGGCGCGCCGACGCTGTCCGGCATCACGGTGACGGGCGAGATCGTCCGCCACGGCCGGGACAAGAAGGTCATCGCCTTCAAGAAGCGCCGCCGCCAGAACTCGCGCCGCAAGCGCGGCCATCGCCAGCACCACACGGTGGTCCGCATCACCGGCATCCAGGCCTGATCCAGGTCTGACAGCGCTGGGCGCGCGAAGGGTCTCCGGACCCGGACCGCGACCGCATCCCCGACCCCAAGAATTCGGAGCATCTCCCATGGCACACAAGAAGGCTGGCGGCTCGTCCCGCAACGGTCGCGACTCGGAAGGCCGGCGCCTCGGCGTCAAGAAGTTCGGCTCGGAGGCCGTCATTCCGGGCAACATCATCGTGCGTCAGCGCGGCACCAAATGGCATCCCGGCAGCAACGTCGGCATGGGCAAGGACCACACCCTGTTCGCCCTCGTACCCGGCAAGGTGCAATTCGAGACGCGCCGCGGGCGCGCCTTCGTGACGGTGGTGCCGGCTCTCGAGGCGGCAGAGTAAGCGGCGGGCGCGCGTAGGCGAAGCGAGCGTCCCGCCGGTGTCCCAGACACCCGGCAGACGGTCCCGAGCCAGCACCGCGCATCGCGCGGGCCAGCACCGGACGGAACCAGCGGGGAGGATGGGGCACCATCCTCCCCTTCGTCGTCTCTGACCGCGGCGCCCTCCCGAGCGAGGCGCCGCCCGCGAGGTGACACGATGTTCCCCGACCTGACCCGCGACGACGTCTTCCGGATCGAGACGGGCCGCCTCTGGCTGCGCTGGCCGATGGCGAAGGACGCGGGCGCGATCCTGCGCCTCGCCGGCGACCCGGCGGTGGCGGAGATGACCGCCCGGATCCCGCACCCGCTGCCCCGGGCCGAGGTGGACGCCTTCCTGCTGCGGGCGCGCACCGAGAACGCCGCCGGCACCGGCCTCACCCTGGCCCTGGCGCGGCGCTCCGCGCCCGCGGAACTCGTCGGGATCGTCGGCATCGTCGCGGGCGAGGCCGAGCCCGAGCTCGGCTACTGGCTCGGCCAGCCCCACTGGGGCGGCGGCCTGATGCGCGAGGCGGTCGCGGCGCTCCTCGATGCCTACTTCGCCTATGCGGGCGGCGCGGTCGTGGCGGCCTCGGCGCGGACCGACAACCCGGCCTCGCGCCGGCTGCTGGAACGGTGCGGCTTCGTCCGGACTGTGGTCGCGACCCGCCCCTGCCCGGCGCGCGGCGGCGTGACGGTGGACCTGTTCCGCCTCGAGCGCGCGCGCTGGCTGGGCTCGGCCACGACCGGCGCCGGGGCCGCCCGCGCGGCGTGAGCGGCGGCGTGGAACCGGACGCGGAACTCGCTTCGCGTCCGGTCGCTGAGTGTATGATGGCAGGCGGAACTGGCCCCGGGGGCCGTTCCCGGAAGGATGTGTCGCCGTGAAGTTCCTCGACGAAGCCAAGGTCTATGTCCGCTCCGGCGACGGCGGGGCCGGCTGCGTGTCGTTCCGCCGGGAGAAGTTCATCGAGTTCGGCGGCCCGAACGGCGGCGACGGCGGGCGCGGCGGCGACGTCTGGATCGAGTGCGTGCAGGGCCTCAACACCCTGATCGACTACCGCTACCAGCAGCACTTCAAGGCGAAGAAGGGCGAGCACGGCATGGGCTCGAACCGCCACGGCGCCAACGGGTCCGACGTGGTGCTGAAGGTGCCCGCCGGCACGCAGGTGCTGGCCGAGGACGGCGAGACCCTGATCGCCGACCTCACCGAGATCGGCCAGCGCATCCGGCTCGCCAAGGGCGGCAACGGCGGCTTCGGCAACGCCTACTTCACCACCTCGACCAACCGGGCGCCGAAGCACGCCAATCCGGGCCTTGAGGGCACCGAGATGTGGATCTGGCTGCGCCTCAAGCTGATCGCGGATGCGGGCCTCGTCGGCCTGCCGAACGCCGGCAAGTCGACCTTCCTGGCCACCGTGACGGCGGCCAAGCCCAAGATCGCGGACTACCCCTTCACCACGCTCCATCCCGGGCTCGGCGTCGTCAGCACGGACGGGCGCGAGTTCGTGCTGGCCGACATCCCGGGCCTGATCGAGGGCGCGCACGAGGGCGTCGGCCTCGGCGACAAGTTCCTGGCCCATGTCGAGCGCTGCCGCGTGCTGCTCCACCTCGTCGAGGGCACCAGCGAGGATGCGGGCGAGGCCTACCGGCTGGTCCGGGGCGAGCTGGAGGCCTACGGCAACGATCTCGCCGACAAGCCGGAGATCGTTGCCCTCTCGAAGGCGGACGTGCTCGACCCCGAGACGCTGGAAGCCCAGGTCGCCCGGCTGACGGAGGCCGCGGGCCGCGCGCCGCTGGTGCTTTCCTCCGCCACCCGCCAGGGCGTGCAGGAGGCCCTGCGCGCGCTCGCCTCCACCATCGCGGCGGCCGCGGCCGAGGAGGCCGATGCGAACGCGCCGGCCTGGCAGCCCTGACAGCGGTGCTGCAGCAGGCGACGGGATCTACCGTTCGATCATGAGTTTCAGCGACGAATCGGTCGACGCGGTCGCATCGGTCATGCGCCTGCCCCTCCTGTTCAAGGGCGACGACTTCGTCCACACGGACATCGTCCCCGCCTACAGCCCCGCACCATGACGCCCGCCTCGACACCCGTCCTCGAAGATTTCCGCCGCATCGTCATCAAGGTCGGCTCGGCCCTGCTGGTCGACCGGGCCCGCGGACGCCTGCGGCACGCCTGGCTCGCCGCGCTCGCCGAGGACATCGCCGAGTTGCACGCCCGCGGCGTCGACGTGCTGGTCGTGTCCTCCGGCAGCATCGCGCTCGGCCGCACGGTGCTCGGGCTGGCGCCGGGCGCGCTGAAGCTGGAGGAGAGCCAGGGCGCGGCCTCGGTCGGGCAGATCGCGCTCGCCCGGCACTGGTCGGAGGCGCTCGGCCATCACGGCATCGTGGCGGGTCAGATCCTCGTCACCCCGCAGGACACCGAGGAGCGCCGCCGCTACCTCAACGCCCGCGCCACCGTGCAGAAGCTCCTCGAACTCCGCGCCGTGCCGGTTGTCAACGAGAACGACACGGTCGCCACCAGCGAGATCCGCTACGGCGACAACGACCGCCTCGCCGCCCGCGTCGCGACGATGATCGGCGCCGACGTGCTGGTGCTGTTCTCCGACATCGACGGGCTCTACACCGCCCCGCCCGGCAGCGACCCGGACGCGCGCCATCTCCCGATCGTCGAGCGCATCACCCCGGAGATCGAGGCCATGGCGGGCGGGCCCGCCTCGGAGCTGTCGCGCGGGGGCATGCGCACGAAGGTCGAGGCGGCCAAGATCGCGGTCGGCGGCGGCACCCACATGATCATCGCGGACGGGCGCGAGAAGAACCCGCTGCGCAGCGTGGCCGAGGGCGGGCGCTGCACGTGGTTCCTCTCGGGCTCGACGCCGAACGCCGCGCGCAAGACCTGGATCGCCGGCTCGCTGGAGCCCCGCGGCTGCCTCGTCATCGACGACGGCGCGGTCCGGGCGCTCCAGGGCGGTGCCAGCCTGCTGCCGGTCGGCGTGCGCACGGTCGAGGGCAGCTTCGCCCGCGGCGACGCCGTGATGATCCGCGACCTCGCCGGCCGCACGCTCGGGCGCGGCCTCGTGGCCTACGACAGCGACGAGGCCATGCGGATCATCGGCCATCCGAGCGCGCGCATCGCCGAGCTGCTCACCCATCCGGGCCGCTCCTGGATGGTCCACAGGGACGACCTCGCCCTGTTCGTGGACTAGCTCCGATGTGCGATCCGTGACTTGTTTCGCCGGATCCGGATATGCGAAGACGCGTTGCAATTGATCGGGACTCGACGTTGCGTCGACGGGGTTAGTCACGTGCCTGCTCTGAATTTGAAGTCGGATCTCGCCAATTCCGACGATCTGACGACCCTGATGGCGGGCATCGGCCGGCGCGCCCGCGCCGCCGCCCGGCAGATGGCGCTGGCCCCGGCCCAGACGAAGGACGTGGCGCTCCGCACCATCGCCGAGCGCCTGCGGGCGAGCCGGGAGGTCATCCTGCGCGAGAACGCCCGCGACGTCGCCGCCGCCAAGGCCGCGGGCCAGACCCAGGCGCTGATCGACCGGCTCACCCTCGACGAGAAGCGGCTGGAAGGCATCGCCGCGGCGGTCGAGAAGATCGGCGCACTGCCCGACCCGGTCGGGCGCCAGCTCGCCGCGATCGAGCGGCCCAACGGGCTTCTGATCGAGCGCGTCGCCGTGCCGCTCGGCGTGATCGGCGTGATCTTCGAGAGCCGCCCCAACGTCACGGCCGACGCGGGCGCGCTCTGCCTCAAGGCCGGCAACGCCGCGATCCTGCGCGCGGGCTCGGACAGCCACCGCAGCGCGGTCGCCATCGCGCAGGCGATGAGCGAGGGACTCGCCGCCGCCGGCCTGCCCGCGGACGCCATCCAGATCGTGCCGACCCGCGACCGCGCGGCGGTCGGCGCCATGCTCGCGGGCCTGAACGGCTGCGTCGACGTGATCGTGCCCCGCGGCGGGCGCGGCCTCGTCGAGCGGGTGCAGAGCGAGGCCCGCGTGCCGGTCTTCGCCCATCTCGACGGCATCTGCCATGTCTACGTGCACGGGCAGGCCGACCTCGACATGGCCCGCACCGTTCTCCTCAACAGCAAGATGCGCCGCACCGGCATATGCGGCGCCGCCGAGACGCTGCTGGTCGATCAGGCCTGCGCCGAGACCCATCTGGCGCCGCTCGTCACCGCGCTGCTCGACGCGGGCTGCGCCGTGCGCGGCGACGCGGCCGTCCAGGCGGTCGACGCGCGGGTGAGCGCGGCCAGCGAGGCCGACTGGCGCACCGAATATCTCGACGCGGTGATCTCGGCCCGGGTGGTCGATGGGCTCGACGCGGCGATCGACCACATCGAGACCAACGGCTCGCACCACACCGACGCGATCATCACGGCCAATGCGGAGGCCGCCGCCCGCTTCCTCGCCGAGGTCGATTCGGCCATCGTCACCCACAACGCCTCGACCCAGTTCGCGGACGGGGGCGAATTCGGTTTCGGCGCCGAGATCGGCATCGCCACGGGCCGCATGCACGCCCGCGGGCCGGTCGGCGTCGAGCAGCTGACCACCTTCAAGTACCGGGTCCACGGGAACGGCCAGACGCGGCCCGTCTGACGGGGCCGTGCGGCTGGTCCTGCCGCCCTCCGCACCGGGGATGCGGATCGGGCTCTACGGCGGCTCGTTCAACCCGGCCCATCTCGGGCACCGGCACGTCACGCTGACCGCGCTGCGGCGACTCGGGCTCGACCGGGTCTGGTGGCTTGCCACGCCCGGCAACCCGCTCAAGGACGCGCGCGTGCTGGCGCCGCTGGAGCGGCGCTGCGCGGAGGCCGAACGCGTCGCCGACCATCCGCGCATCGCGGTCACGGGCTTCGAGGCGAGGATCCGCGCGCGCTACACGCGGCAGACCCTGCGCTATCTCGCACGACGCAGGCCCGGCGTGCACTTCGTCTGGATCATGGGCGCCGATTCGCTGACGAGCTTCCACCGCTGGAAGGGCTTTCGCGAGATCGCCGCGACGATGCCCATCGCCATCGTGGACCGCCCGGGCTTCACGCTCACGGCACCCGCCTCCCGCGCCGCGCGGCTCTTCGCCCGGAACCGTGTCCCCGAAGCCGAGGCCCGGACGCTGCCGCTGCGCGCACCGCCGGCCTGGATCTTCCTGCACGGGCCGCGCTCCACGCTGTCGTCAACGCAGATCCGCGCAGAGATCCGCGGTGGCGCCCGGCGCCCGAACGGCGTATTGCAATCGGCTTCCGAACCCTCCACCTTCTGAAGCCTACCGCTCCGGCGGGACCGAACGTAGTTATCAGGAATCGTGACGCTGTCCGAGACGAGCCACAACGGGGCGCAGCAGCCCGAGACCGCCGCGCTGGAGCGGATCGACGATCTGAGGACGCTCGCGCTCGGGTGCCTCGAGGAGATGAAGGCCGAGGAGACGATCGCCATCGATCTCGCCGGCAAGACCTCCCTTGCCGACACCATGATCATCGCGTCCGGCCGCTCGCAGCGCCATGTCGGCTCGATCGCCGACAAGATCCTGCAGGAGATGAAGGCGAAGGGCTTCGGCAACGCCCGGGTCGAGGGCCTGCCGGCCTGCGACTGGGTGCTGATCGATGCGGGCGACGTGCTGGTGCACATCTTCCGCCCCGAGGTCCGCGGCTTCTACAACCTCGAGAAGATGTGGGGCGCCGACCGCCCGGCGGGCCAGGCGCTCGCCGGCTGACGCCATCCCGTGCGCCTCCTTGTCGCGGCGGTCGGGCGGCTGAAGGCTGGGCCCGAGCGGGATCTGGCCGATCGCTACCGCGAGCGCGCCGCCCAGGTCGGGCGCGGGCTCGGCGTGCCGGCCTGCGACATCTTGGAAATCCCCGAGAGCCGGGCGCGGCGCGCCACCGACCGCTGCGCCGAGGAGGCGCAAGGCCTTCTCGCCCACCTGCCGCCGAGCGGCGTTCTCGTCGCCTACGACGAGCGCGGGCGCTCCGATCTCGCGAGCGAGCGCATCGCCGAGCGGATCGGCTCCTGGCGCGACGCGGGACGGCCGGCGTTGACGATCGTGATCGGCGGCGCGGACGGCCACGATGCCTCAATTCGGACGCGGGCCGAGCTGATCCTCTCCTTCGGGGCCGCCACCCTCCCCCACGGACTCGTGCGCGTGCTCGTCCTCGAACAGATCTACCGCTCCATGACGATCCTCGCCGGGCATCCCTACCATCGCGGCGACGTCGGCGCCTGAGGGCCCCATCGCCGCATGACGCCCGCTCTCCGCGCCCTCTCCCTCACGTTTCTGGTCGTCCTTGCGGCAGCGCCCGAGCGCGCCCGGGCCCAGGAAGCGAAGGGCGAGACCAAGGGCGCCGCCGACCCGGACCGCATCCGCAAGGCCGAGGCGGAGCGCGACGGTCGCGCCGAGAACCTCAAACGGATCGAGGAGGCGCTTGCCGCCAGCGGCAGTGCCCGCGCCCAGGCCGAGGCCGAGATCAGCGAGATCGGGCGCGATCGCGCGAAGTTGAACGCGGCGCTCCTCGATGCCGGACGGCAGGCGCAGGCCACCGAGGACCGGATGAACCGGCTGGAGGAGCGTCTCAGGACGCTCGGCGACAGCGAGGCGGCGATCCGCCGCTCGCTCGACGCGCGGCGCGGCGTCATCGCGGAGATCCTGGCGGCCCTCCAGCGCATGGGCCGGCGCCCGCCGCCGGCCGTGCTGGTCAACCCCGAGGACATGCTCCGGGTGATCCGCACCTCGATGCTGCTCGGCGCCGTGGTGCCGGAGCTGCGCGGCGAGGTCGATACGCTGGCGGGCGACCTCACGGAGCTCGTGCGCCTGCGCGGCCTCATCGCCTCCGACAAGCAGGCCCTGCAGAACGACCTCGCCGGCTGGGCTCGCGAGCGTCTGCGTCTCGACACGCTGGTCGCGGCCCGGCGGACCCGTCAGGCCGAGCTGGAGACCAGCGTCGCCGCGGAGCGCGCGCGCGCGGCCGAACTCGGCAACCAGGCCCGCAGCCTGAAGGACCTGCTCGACCGGGTGGAATCCGAGGTCGCCGCCGCCCGGCGCGCGGCCGACGCGGCCAAGGCCGCCGAGGAGCGCGAGGCGCGCGCCACGCAGGAGCGCTTCGCCGCGGCCGGCTTCCGCGATCCCGCCCGGCTCGCCCCGAAGGTGAAGTTCGTGGATGCCCGCGGCGATATCCCGCGGCCCGTCGTGGGCCGCCTCGTGCGCGGCTTCAACCAGCCCGACGGCAACGGCGGGTTGACGCGCGGCATATCGCTCTCGACCCGCGCGAAGGCTGTCGTCGCCTCTCCGGCGGACGGCTGGGTGGCCTTCGCGGGACCCTTCCGGTCCTACGGGCGTCTCTTGATCATCAACGCGGGCGATGGCTACTATCTCTTGCTCGCGGGGATGGATCAGATCGGCGTCGAGGTCGGCCAGTTCGTGCTCGCAGGAGAGCCGGTGGGCAGCATGGGCGAGGGAAGCGTGGCCCAGGCGGCAACTGACCGGACCGATCCGGTTCTGTACGTCGAGTTCAAGAAGGACGGGGGCTCCATCGACCCGGAGCCCTGGTGGGCGAAGAGCCCAAGCGAGAAGGTTCGCGGCTAATGCGCAAGACTTCCCTCATCATGCTCGGCGCGTTCCTGGGCGCCGGGACATCGATGGTCGCGACCCAGACCGACTTCCTGTCGGGCCCGCGCGCCGTCGCAGCCTCCGCCGAGACCTATCGCCAGCTCAGCCTGTTCGGCGACGTGTTCGAGAAGGTGCGGACCGACTACGTCGAGAAGCCCGAGGAGTCGAAGATGATCGAGGCGGCCGTCAACGGCATGCTGACCTCGCTCGACCCGCACTCGAGCTACATGGACGCCAAGGCGTTCCGCGACATGCAGACCACGACCCGCGGCGAGTTCGGCGGGCTGGGCATCGAGGTCACGATGGAGGACGGCCTGATCAAGGTCGTCACCCCGATCGACGACACCCCGGCCTCGAAGGCGGGTCTGCTGGCCAACGACGTGATCACCCAGATCGACGAGGATCAGGTCCAGGGCCTCACCCTGAACCAGGCCGTCGACAAGATGCGCGGGCCCGTGAACTCCGCCGTCAAGCTGAAGATCAGCCGCAAGGAGGCGAAGGACCCGATCGAGGTCACGCTGACCCGCGACGTGATCAAGATCCGCCCGGTGCGCTCGCGCGTCGAGGGCGGGGACGTCGGCTACGTCCGCCTGACCCAGTTCAACGAGCAGACCTTCGACGGCCTGCGCACCGCCGTGGACAAGCTCTCCGGCGAGATCGGCAACGACAAGCTCAAGGGCTACGTGATCGATCTGCGCAACAACCCGGGCGGCCTGCTCGACCAGGCCGTGCTGGTCTCCGACGCCTTCCTCGACCGCGGCGAGATCGTCTCGACCCGCGGGCGCAACCCGGACGAGACGCAGCGCTTCTCGGCCAAGGCCGGCGACATCACCAAGGGCAAGCCGGTGGTGGTGCTGGTCAACGGCGGCTCGGCCTCGGCCTCCGAGATCGTGGCCGGCGCCCTGCAGGATCACAAGCGCGCGACGATCCTCGGCACGCGCTCCTTCGGCAAGGGCTCGGTGCAGTCGATCATCCCGCTCGGCGGCTCGGGCGCGCTCCGTCTCACCACGGCGCGCTACTACACCCCGTCCGGACGCTCCATCCAGGCGAAGGGCATCGAGCCCGACACCGAGGTGCTGCAGGACGTGCCGGACGAGCTGAAGGGCAAGGACGAGACCAAGGGCGAGGCCGGCCTGAAGGGCCACCTCAAGCAGAAGGATACCGAGGAGCGCGGCGGATCCTCCGCCTATGTCCCGCCGGACCCGGCCAAGGACAAGCAGCTCACCGCGGCGATCGATTTCCTGCACGGCATCCAGAAGGGCGCGTCGAACACCCAGAAGCCGAGCCTGCCGAACTGATCGGCGGGATCGGGTAAGACGAGGAGCCCCGTCCGGCGCGAGCCGGGCGGGGTTTTTTCGTCGTCGCGCGCTCTCCCTCCCCCGCAGAGGGGGGAGGGAGAGCGCGGAGGGTACCGGAACGCGTTGTGTGACTCCGGTAACCTCCGCGGGGGCGGGAGATGCGGCGCGCTTCGGGCCGACGCCCCGCGGTGCCCCCTCGATCGACACGCATGCTCGGGTCGACGCGTTGAGAGAAAATTAACCCTGCGGGCCGGCAATACGGGGGTAGCCCGCCCGCGCCTCGCGGAGTCGGCGCGGCCCCTGTCGAGACGCCGGTGAGCGAGACCTCCGACGATATCCTGACGCGTCCCCTCGGGATGGCCGAGCCGAAGAGCCGGGCCGAGCGGATCCGCGCCCGGCTGCGCGGGCCGCTCAGGGCGCGCACGGTCCTCGGCGGCGGCGCGGCGGTATTGGCGCTCGGCGCGGGCGCGCTCGTCGCCTTCGGCGACCCGCAGGGGGGTGAGCCGAGGGTCACCGTGGCGATCACCCTGCGCGAGCCGGCTCCCGCCCCGCAGGTGGCGCAAGCTCCGGCCGCTGCGCTCGCACCGGAGCCGGACACCCCACCGCCGCGGGCGCAGCGGAGCGCCGAGGAGGTCGAATCGGCCTCGGGCGTCACCGTGGTTCGGCCGAGCGGCACGGGGGCGCCGAGCGAGGCGGTGGTGATCCGCGTGCCCGCGCCCGTCGCCCAGCTCGCGCCCGCGCCCGATCCGCGCCTCACCGACCGCGGGCGGCACGGCGCCTTGCCGAAGCTCGGCGAGGGGCGGCTTCGCGCCCTCGACGTCTACGCGCGGCCCGAGGAGCCGGGCCAGGGGCCCCGCATCGCGATCCTCGTCACGGGTCTCGGCATCGGCCAGGCGGCGACGGCCGCCGCCATCACCAAGCTGCCGCCCGCCGTCAGCCTCGCCTTCGCGCCCTACGGCGGCGAGGTCGAGCGCGCCGCCGCCCGCGCCCGTGCGGCCGGGCACGAGGTGCTGCTGCAGGCCCCGATGGAGCCCTTCGACTATCCCGACAGCGATCCCGGCCCCCAGACCCTGCTCACCGCCCTCAAGGGCGCCGAGAACGCCGACCGCCTCGCCTGGGCGATGAGCCGGTTCGCCGGCTATGTCGGCGTGGTGAACTTCATGGGCGCCAAGCTGATGGGCGACGCCGCCGCCTTCGAGCCGGTGCTGCGCGAGATCGGCGCCCGCGGCCTCGGCTTCGTGGACGACGGCACCGGCGCCCGCCCGGTCGCGCCGGGACTCGCCCAGAAGGCGCGGGCGCCGCTCGCGCGGGCCGACATCGTCCTCGACGCGGTAGCGCGGCCCGATGCGATCGACCGCGAGCTGGCCCGGCTCGAGGCGCAGGCCCGCGCCAAGGGCTTCGTGCTGGCCTCGGCCAGCGCCCTGCCCGTCACGATCGAGCGCATCGCCCGCTGGACACGCGACCTCGAGGCCCGCGGCCTGCGCCTCGTGCCGGTGAGCGCGGCCCTGCGGAACCAGTCGGCGGACAGCCGCGTCTCGAAGGCGGAGTAGCGCGGCCTCCCGGCCGTTGCGGCCGGTGCCCGCCCTCCCTATGGTCCCGCGCGATGACGAGCGCCCCCCTCCTCGGCCAAGAGGCCCCCCTGCCCTACCGCCCCTGCGTCGGCGTCGCGCTGATTAACCGGGCGGGCGGCGTCTTCGTGGGCCGCCGCAAGGACGCCGACCGGCTCGGGGCCGGCGCCCACGCCTGGCAGATGCCGCAGGGCGGGATCGACGCGGGCGAGGCCGCCGCGGCGGCGGCCGTGCGCGAGCTGCACGAGGAGACGAACGTCTCCCCCGCGCTGATCCGTCCCCTCGGCGAGGTGCCGGACTGGCTCGCCTACGACCTGCCGGCGGACGCCATGAAGCAGGCCTGGCGCGGGCGCTACCGCGGCCAGACCCAGAAGTGGTTCGCCTTCGCGTTCCTCGGCACCGACGAGGCCATCGACGTGGACCATCCGGGCGGCGGCGCGCACAAGGCCGAGTTCGATGCCTGGCGCTGGGCCGCGTTCGAGGAGCTGCCCGGCCTCGTCGTACCCTTCAAGCGCCCGGTCTACGAATCGGTCGTCGCCGCCTTCGCGCCGCTCGCGACCTGGGCGCGGTCGGCTTGAGCGCGGCCAGGCCCGGCTGAGCCGCCCGATGCGCTGGCTCGCCGTCCCCCTCGCGATCGCGCTCGGCTGGATCCTGTTCACGCTGAGCCCGCTCTGGGCGCTCTACGACCTCGCCCAAGCGGTGCGGGCGCGGGACGTCGGCTATGTCGAGAGCCACGTGAACTTCCGGACGCTGCGGCTCTCGCTCGTGCGCCAGACCACCGCCGCCGTGAAGGCCGCCACCGACCAGAACCCGGATCTCGGCCCCCGCGAGCGCCAGCAGCTCGGCGAGGCGGCGACCGGCCTCGCGCTGGCGCTGGCCGAGACGATGGTGACGCCCGCCACCGTGATCGACCTCCTCGACGACGGCTGGCTCGACAAGGTCGAGCAGGGGCGGCCGGCCGCGCCGGCCCGGGCGGGCCTGCGCATCGACCGGGTCGGCGGCCTGGTGCCCTATTACCTCGCCTCGGAGATGCGCGGCTTCCGCACGGTCGTGATCGCGATCCCGCCGGGTCGCCCGCGCCAGGACCAGACCCGCATCCGCATGCGCCTGCGCGGCTGGGCGTGGCGGCTCACCGACATCGAGGTCACGGAGACCCTGCGCCAGCAGATGGCGGCGGGTCTCGCCCGCACGCTCGCCAAGGCCAACCTGCGCGGCCGGGGCGAGCAGCGCGAGGCGCCGGCGCAGCCGTGAGAGCGCGCTGATCCGGCGGTCAGCGCGGCTTCGGGTTCGGCTCGCTCCCGCCGGCGGGGATGCGCGGCTTGCGGGCCTGGACGAGGCTCTCCGCCTTGTCCTCGTCGGTGTCGCCGCCCTGCTCGATCGCGCGCTCGGGATCGGCGGCGAGTTCCGAGACGATCGCCAGCAGGCGCTCGCACTCGGCACTGTACTTGAAGGCGTCGAGCACGATCGCGGCGTCGCGCAGGGTGCGCAGATCCCGCACCGTCTGCTGGTTGGCGTCCTGCTGCAGGTCTCTCTTCCCGGCGAGCTTCTCCTCGATCCGCGCGCCCGTCACGTCGCAGGCGGCCCGTGCCGTGCCGGCCGTGAGGCCGAGCGCGAGGGAGGCGATGAGGAGGCGCGTGCGGATCATGGGTCGTCTCGGGGGTGGCGGGTCAGGCGTGGTGGGGATGGGCGCGGCGCAGGAGGTCGTTGGTCAGCGCCACGAGCTGGCTCGGCCGGTAGGGCTTCGGCACGAAGACGGATTCGGAGACCTGCTCGCTGGCGGGCAGGCCCGCGCGGCCGCCCGAGGTGTAGACCACCGGCAGGTCCGGGCACTGGCATCGCGCGTGCTGGGCGAGTGCGAGGCCGTTCGTGTTGCGGGCGAGGTCGATATCGGTGAAGAGCAGGTCCACGGTCTCGCGGGCAAGAATTTCTTCCGCCTCCCAGGCGTCGGCGGCGGTCAGCACGCGATAGCCCTCGTCGGCCAGCGCCTCGGCGGCGAGTTCGCAGACGAAGGGTTCGTCCTCGACCACGAGCACGGTCGAGGACGCGTGGTCGATCCGGTCGAGGAAGGCGGGCCGTGCGAGCGCGGTGCAGGCGAAGGGGATCATGACGCAACTCCAACTCACCTGGCGCGGGGCTGACGCCCCGGCACCGGATCGTCGGACCAACGGGGCCCTCAGCTCCGGTGTTCGCCGTGATTGGATCGAATTGCTCGGGTTTGGTGAGCGAAGGCTTAACCCTGCCCACCCGCACCTGAACGGAGCGCCCGAACTGGTTAACGAAGTCTTATTGCGAAGCTTTCGGGGACGCGATTCGTGAACAGATCCTGGCAGCTGGGGACCGGCCTCGCGCTCACGGCGCTCGCCGGCTACGTCGACGCGATCGGCTTCGTGCGGCTGGGCGGCCTCTACACCTCGTTCATGAGCGGGAACACGACGCAGCTCTCGGTCTCGCTGGCCAACGGCGCCTTCCGGCACGCGGGCCTTCCCGCGATGCTGGTCTCGGGCTTCCTGTTCGGCGCGACGCTCGGCAGCGGGCTCGCGATCGTGGTGCCGCGGCGCTGGGCCACCGCGGTGGTTCTCGCCTACGAGACGCTGCTGATCCTGGCGGCCCTCTCGCTCGGCCTCGCGACGCCCGAACTCGGCCTCGCCTCGTTCTTCATGGCCATGGCGATGGGCGCGCAGAACGCGGTGCTGTCCCAGGTGAAGGGGTTTCGCGCCGGCACCACCTTCGTGACGGGGGCCCTGTTCGCGCTCGCGCAGAAGATCGCCGAGGCGCTGACCCGCACCGGGCCGCCTCTGGGCTGGATCGGCGACGCGACGGTCTGGGGGGCGCTGCTCGTGGGCGCGCTGGTCGGCACGCTGGCCTACGGCACCTACGAGCTCTACGCCTTGCTGGTGCCCGCCCTGGTCGGGGGGACTTTCGCGGTGATCGCCGCCGTCCTATCCGCTCGATCGGTCACCGCCGTACCCTGAAGGACCCGCGCATGAGTACTTCCGCCTCCCTGACGAGCCACGTCGCCCCGGTCGAGGCCGGCGCGCACGTGACGGCGGCGCACTGGCTCGGCGATACGCTGGCGCTGGCGCTCGGCGACGGCACGGTGGTGCTGGCCTCAGGGAGCGAGGCGGTGCGGGCGGCGGCCCACCCGGACGGATCCATCCTCGTGGCGGCCGGCGACGGAGCCCGCCTCCTCACCGGCGGCGACGACGGGCGCGTGGTGGCGGTGGCCAAGGACGGCACGCTCACCGAGGCGGCGGTCGCCAGGGGCAATGCCTGGATCGACGCCTTGGCGCTGCATCCGGACGGCGGGCTGGCCTTCTCGGCCGGCCGGCGCGTGGTGGCGCGCGATGCCAAGGGCCGCGAGCGGACCCTGGAGGCGCCCTCGACGGCGCGGGGCCTCGCCTTCGCGCCGAAGGGATACCGGCTGGCGGTGGCGCACTACAACGGTGCCAGCCTCTGGTACCCGAACCTAGAGACCCCGCCGGAGGTGGTCTCGTGGAAGGGCTCGCACATCGACGTGACGTGGTCGCCCGACGGGCGCTTCGTTGTCACGACGATGCAGGAGAACGCCCTGCACGGCTGGCGCCTCCAGCCCGATCCCGGCCACATGCGGATGTCGGGCTACCCCGGCAAGGTGCGCTCGCTCGGCTGGTCGTCGGACGGCAAGTGGCTCGCCACCGGCGGAGCCGAGGCAGCGATCATCTGGCCGTTCGACTCGAAGGAGGGCCCGACCGGCAAGGCCCCGCGCGAGTGCGGCGTGCGCCCGGCCCGGGTCTCGCGGGTGGCCTTCCACCCGAAGGCACCGGTGCTGGCGATCGGCTACGAGGACGGCTGCATCCTGCTCGTGCGCTTCGGCGATGCCGCCGAGCTCCTGGTCCGCCCGGCCGTGAAGGCGAGCGCGATCTCGGCGCTCGCCTGGGACCGCCGCGGCAACCGCCTCGCCTTCGGCTGCGCGGACGGGCAGGCCGGCCTACTGACGCTCCCCGCCTGAGTCCCGGGGATCCCCAAGGGCCTCAGGCCCTTTCGGCGCCTGAAGGCGCTGCAGGCGGGGTCCGGGGCGCGCAGCCCCGGGATTGGCTCTTCGGTCCCGGCTTTGCCGGGGCCGAAGAGCCAAATGCAGGGTTCCACCCTGCACCCGCCAAAGGTCTCGACCTTTGGGATCCAGGACTGGGTGCAGGCCCCTGGTCCCCGGCGGCCCGGCATGCTCTTGTCCCGCGCGCATCATCGGAGGTCGCCCGTGTTCGCCGTGTTCCGCACCCTCGGCCTCGCCCTCGGGCTCCTGGGCGGCGGCGTCGCCGCGCAGGCGCCGGAATTCGCCCAGCAATACGCCCAGCGCCTCGGCGGCGCGGTGGACGAGTTGCGCCGCGAGGTCGCGAGCCTCGATGCGGACGCGCGGGCCACCGGCAACACCCGCGACGGGGCGGTCGATCGCATGCGCGGCAACCCGGACGAACTCGTTGCCCGCCGCGGCGCCGCGGCAGGCGCCACCGTCGCGCGCCTCGCCGCCCTGAGCGCCCAGCAGCAGGCGCTGGCCGAGGCGACGAGCCCCCTCGGGCGCACCTTCGCCATCCTGCGCCAGCCGGATGTCGGGCTGGTGCGGGCCACGCTGACGGACTACCAGCCGGCGGTCCCCACCACCGCCGACGGGCTCGTGGCCGGGCTGCTCGGCTTCCTGGCGGCCTGGGGCGGCTGGCGGGTGATGTCGGATCTCGGCCGCCGCGCGGTACGGCGCCGGCCGCGGGCCGAGACGACGACCGCCTGACGGCAGCGTATCCCGGGCCGCATCCTGGGGCGCATCCCGGGCACGGTGTGTCCGGGCATCTACAGCCGCTTGCCCGCGCGGTGCACTAGGGAGAAGGCACGAAACCGTGCGGGCCTCCGCCCGCGCCGGATCCGTGCTCAGAGTCGCAACCCATGGCGCGTTCACCGACCCCGACCATCGATCCGGCCCTCGATGCCGCGGCCCTGCTCCGGCGCGTCGGCTTCTTCGGACTGTTCGTCGTGGTGCCGGTGGTGTCGCAGGTGGCGCGCCGCGCCTCCGTGATCCTGGCGCCGATCGCCGTCGTGCTCCTCGTCATCGCCAGCGCCATCGACGGGCGCCAGCGCCGCCTCGGACCGCTCGGGCTGCGCCTGCTCGGCTCGCCGGCCTTCCTGGCCGGCATGCTGGTGGTGCTCTGGTCCGCCCTGTCGCTCGCCTGGACGCCGTTCCTGGGCGCCGCCGCCGAGCGGCTGGCCAACCTCGTCGCGGTGATCCTGCTGACGCTGATGGGCTATCTCTCGCTGCCCGACCGGATGCGCTCGGCCAACCTCTACCTGCTGCCGCTCGGCGTCACCGTCGCGGCCCTGGTGGCGGTGCTGCTCGGCCTGTTCGGCGAGCAGCTGATGCGCGGCAGCGCGGAGGACGACGGCGCCCTCAGCCGCGGCCTGACGCTGCTCGCCCTGCTGGTCTGGCCGGCCGTGGCGTGGCTGCGCTCGCGCCGCCGCGACCGCGAGGCGTTGGCGATCGCGCTCGCCGTGGCCGCCGCGCTGGCGATCTCGCCGAACCTCACGCAGATCGTGGCCCTCGTGGTCGGCGCGCTGGCCTTCGCGGTGACGAGCTGGCGGCCGCGCCTCGGCGTGCTGCTGACGGCGGGCATCAGCGCGGGCCTCCTCGCGGCGGCCCCGCTGCTGCCCTTCCTCGCCCGGCCGGTCGGCGCGGCCCTGTTCGGGCCGCTGGCGCCCGGCGTGCTGTCGCTGAAGAGCTGGCAGAAGGTCGTCACCTCGGAGCCGCTCCGCCTCATCACCGGCCACGGCTTCGAGACGGCGCTGCGCGGCCGCTTCGCCGGGCTGGTGCCGATGAACGCGCCGACGACGGCGCTGTTCGAGTTCTGGTACGAACTCGGCGTGGTCGGCTCGCTCGCCGCCGCCTTCGCCCTCTACGCCTCGATCCGGCGGGCGGGGCGCGACAACCCGCTCCTGGTGCCGGGCGCGATGGCGGCCTTCGCCAGCGCCTTCACCATCGCGTGCATCGGCGTCGGCCTCACCGTAGTCTGGTGGCTCACCGCGATCGCGCTGACCATCCTCGTCTTCGTGGCGATCGAGCGCGGCCAGTTCCGCACCAGCCGCCCGAAGATCAGCCGCCTGCGGCGCATCCGGGACGGGGACGCGGGCTAGGCGATCTCCGCCGCCGCCTCGATCCGGGCCATGTCGTCGTCCGAGAGGCCGAAATGGTGGCCGATCTCGTGAATCAGCACGTGGGCGACGAGGTGGCCCAGCGTCTCGTCGTGCTCGGCCCAGTAGTCGAGCAGCGGTCGGCGGTAGAGCCAGACCGCGTTCGGCATCTGACCGGTGACCATCTCGCCCGCCTGCGCCAGCCCGACGCCGCGGAACAGGCCGAGCAGGTCGAACTCGCTCTCGCACGCCATCTCGGCCAGCGTCTCTTCGTCGGGGAAATCGTCCACGACGATGCGCACGCCCGCACACAGCGCGCGGAACGCCTCCGGCAGGCCCGCGAAGGCGGCGTCGGCCAGCGCCTCGATCTGGGCGAGGCTCGGCGCCTTGGCGGCGGCGAGCGCGGCGGTGTCGGGCTGGCCGCTCACGGGGTTGTCGCCGGGATCACGCAGCCCTCCAGGAAACCCGCGAGGTCGTCGGTGATGTGGTCGATATGCGGCTCCTGCACCGCCGCCTGCTCGAAGGCCTCGCGATAGGGATCGGCGATCTTGGGCACCACCAGCACCGTCGCCATGCCGAGATCGTGCGGCACCACGAGGTTGCGGGCGATGTCCTCGAAGAGCGCCGCGCGCGTCGGGTCGATGCCGTGCCGGTCGAGGAAGCGCTCGTAGGTCGAGCGCTCGGGCTTGGGCACGAAATCGGCCGCCGCGATGTCGAACACGTCCTCGAAATGCTCGAGGATGCCGAGCTTCTCGGCCACCCGCTCGGCGTGGCGGCGCGAGCCGTTGGTGAGGATGAGCTTGCGGCCCGGCAGCCGCTCGATCGCGTCGCCGAGCGCGGCGTCGAGCCGGATCGTCGAGTGGTCGATGTCGTGGGCGAAGTCGAGGAAGTCGTGCGGATCGACGCCCTCCTCGACCATCAGCGCCTTCAGGGTGGTGCCGTAGCGGTGGTAGAAGTGCTTCTGCAGGGCACGCGCCGAGAGGCCGTCGAGCCCATAGAGGCGCATCACGTAGAGCGTGATGCGCTCGTCCACCTGCGGCCACACCATCGCGTCGCTGGGGTAGAGCGTGTTGTCGAGGTCGAACACCCAGGTATCGACGCGGTCGAAACCGCGGGCATCGGGTGTCGTGAGGCGACAGGCTTCGGGCAGGTACACGAGGCTCTCGACGGCGCAAGGGGGCGACCGGGCGTGCCCGGCCGCGGGAGCAGGATCAGGCCCTGCGGATCAGGGTGCCGGCACCGTAATCGGTGAACAGCTCCAGCAGCACCGCATGGTTGACCTTGCCGTTGAGGATGACCACCGCCTCGACGCCCTGATCGATCGCGTAGATGCAGGTCTCGATCTTCGGGATCATGCCGCCCGTGATCGTGCCGTCCGCGATCAGCCGCCGGCAATCCTCGACGGTGAGTTCCGGGATCAGGTTCTTGTCCTTGTCGAGCACCCCCGGCACGTCGGTGAGCAGCAGGAGGCGCTTGGCGCGCAGCGCCCCCGCGATGGCGCCCGCGAAGGTGTCGGCGTTGACGTTGTAGGTCTGCCCGTCCGCCCCGTAGGCGACGGGGGCGAGCACCGGGATCAGCTCGGCCTTCAGCACCGCGTCGAGCACGCCGCGCTCGACGTGCTCCGGCTCGCCGACGAGGCCGAGATCGACCACCTGCTCGACCATGCTGTCGGGGTCGCGCACGGTCTTGGTCGCGCGCTTGGCCCGGACCATGTTGCCGTCCTTGCCGCACAGGCCGATCGCCCGGCCGCCCTCGGCCGAGATCCAGCCGACGATCTGCTTGTTGATCGAGCCGGCGAGCACCATCTCGACCACCTCGACGGTCGGCTCGTCGGTGACGCGCAGGCCGCCGCGGAACTCCGACTGGATGCCGAGCCGGTCGAGCATCCGGCCGATCTGCGGACCGCCGCCGTGGACCACGATCGGCTTGAGGCCGGACTGCTCCAGCAGCACCACGTCCTCGGCGAAATCCTCCGCCGCCGCCCGGTCGCCCATGGCGTGGCCGCCGTACTTGATCACCACGATCTCCTGATCGTAGCGCTGCATGTGGGGCAGCGCCTGGGCCAGGACCTCGGCACGGACGTGCACGTTGGGCAGTTCGGTCATCGCATTCCCTCGCGCCCGGTCGGCACCCCGAGCGGGCGGACTTCTAGCGGAAGTGTCGGCGCCTGCGAAGCCGCGGGCGCCCGCCCGTCATAGGCGCGCTCCTTGATCACTTCATGATGGTCCATCCGGCCGGGGCTGGCACCCGGACGGAACATCCGGCAAAAGCTGGGCCATTCGGGGCCGTCGCCTCAATCTCACCGCGAATCCGGGCGAGGGGCGGGGCCGGGCCGCCGGGGCTCCCCGGAACACAGGAAAAGGCGTCCATGCGCATCGCGATGATCGGGTCCGGCTATGTGGGCCTCGTCTCGGGCACCTGCTTCGCGGATTTCGGCCATCAGGTCGTCTGCGTGGACAAGGATCCGGCCAAGATCGCGGCGCTCAACGCCGGGCGCATGCCGATCTACGAGCCCGGCCTCGACGCGCTGGTGGCCGAGAACGTCGAGCAGGGCCGCCTCAGCTTCACCACCGAGCTGAAGCCCGCGGTCGCCGAGGCCGACGCCGTGTTCATCGCGGTCGGCACGCCGTCGCGCCGCGGCGACGGCTTCGCCGACCTCTCCTTCGTGTTCGCGGCAGCCCGCGAGATCGCCGAGGCGGTGAACGGGTTCACGGTCGTCGTCACCAAGTCCACCGTGCCGGTCGGCACCGGCGACGAGGTCGAGCGCATCATCCGGGAGATCCGCCCCGACGCCGAGGTCGCGGTCGCCTCCAATCCCGAGTTCCTGCGCGAGGGCGCGGCGATCGGCGACTTCAAGCGGCCCGACCGCATCGTGGTCGGCGCCGAGGACCCGCGCGCCGAGGAGGTGCTCCGGGAGATCTACCGCCCGCTCTTCCTCAACCAGGCGCCGATCCTCGTCACCGGCCGGCGCACGGCGGAGCTGACCAAGTACGCCGCCAACGCGTTCCTGGCCACCAAGATCACCTTCATCAACGAGATCGCCGACCTCTGCGAGCAGGTCGGCGCCGACGTGCAGCAGGTCGCCCGCGGCATCGGGCTCGACAACCGCATCGGCGCGAAGTTCCTGCACGCGGGCCCCGGCTACGGCGGCTCCTGCTTCCCGAAGGACACGCTGGCGCTGGTCAAGACCGCGCAGGACGCGGGCACCCCGGTGCGGCTCGTCGAGACGGTGGTCGCCGTCAACGACAGCCGCAAGCGCGCCATGGCCCGCAAGGTGGTGCAGGCCTGCGGCGGCTCGGTGCGCGGCAAGACGGTGGCGGTGCTCGGCCTGACCTTCAAACCGAACACCGACGACATGCGCGACGCGCCCTCGCTCTCGATCATCACCGGCCTGCAGGACGCGGGCGCCCGGGTGCGCGCCTACGATCCGGAGGGCATGGAGGCCGCCAAGCCCCTGCTCGGCGAGGTCGCGTATGCCCGCGACGCCTACGACTGCGCCGAGGGCGCCGACGCCCTGGTGATCGTGACCGAGTGGAACGCCTTCCGGGCGCTCGATCTCGCCCGCCTCGGACAGGCCATGGCGGGCCGCGTCCTCGTCGATCTGCGCAACGTGTACGATCAGGCGAGTGTGCAGCGGCACGGCTTTCGCTACGTCAGCGTCGGCCGTCCAGGCGACGCGGAGGCCTGAGCCGCGCGCCCATGCCGTGGCGGCATGGCGACAATACCGGAGCGGGACTGTTCCGGAACGCGATTGCTTCCACCACCGGGGTCGGTGGTCGATGCAGCGTGAGCGCAGCGAGACCGTCTGTCCCGCCGCGGATGTCGTCGGATTCGCGCAAGTCGTGCCCCGGCCGCGAACGAACATCCATTCGACGGACGGCGGGCAAAGCGGCCGAATTAAGGCAACGATCCTGCGGCACCGCAACAAACGGAATCGTCGGACTGCACTTTGTCAATGCGGCAGGTCCAGCAGGCCTGAATCGACGTTGATGAATACATGCCACAGCCCGATGCATTCGGGCAACAGCCCACATCGTCCCAGCTCTCGCCGGTTTGCCTCCGCATTGGAGCCATACTAAGGGATCAAGGGAATGCCCCGTGGCCGGCGGACGAATCGGCTCCCGTAACGAGCGTGTGCGAACCGAACGTGACTCAACGTACAGATATCGCCATCGTCGGTCGTGCCTGCCGCCTGCCCGGCGCTTCGAGCGTCGATGGCCTCTGGCAGCTTCTGACCGAGCCGCGCTGCGCGGTGAGCCGCGTCCCCGATGATCGCTGGTCGCTGGACCGCTTCGGCCACCCGCGCGCGCAGGAGCGCGGCAAGAGCTACACCTGGGCGGCGGGCGTGCTGGACGACGTCTGGTCGTTCGACCCGGCGGTGTTCGGCATCTCGCCGCGCGAGGCCGAGCAGATGGACCCGCAGCAGCGCCTGCTGCTGGAGCTGACCTGGGAAGCCCTGGAGGATGCGGGGCTTCGTCCCTCCGCGGTCGCCGGCTCGCAGATCGGCGTGTTCGTCGGCGCCTCCTCGCTCGATTACGGCAACCTGCGCATCCTCGACGCCTCGTCGGGCGACGCCTACGCGGCCACCGGCAACACGCTCTCGATCCTCTCCAACCGCATCTCCTACATCTTCGACCTGAAGGGTCCGAGCTTCACGGTCGACACCGCCTGCTCGTCCTCGCTGGTCGCGCTCGACAACGCCGTGCAGGCGATCCAGTCCGGCCGCATCGACACGGCGGTGGTCGCGGGCGTGAACGTGCTCGCGAGCCCGTTCAACTTCATCTGCTTCTCGAACGCGCAGATGCTCTCGCGCACCGGCCTGTGCCAGGCCTTCTCGGCCAACGCCGACGGCTACGTGCGCTCGGAGGGCGGCGTCGTCCTCGTGCTGCAATCGGCCGAGGCCGCCATGCGGGCGGACGCCACCGTGCGCGGCCGCATCGTCGCCTCGGGCGTCAACTCGGACGGGCGCACCACCGGCATCTCGCTGCCCTCCGGCTACGCGCAGGGCGCGCTGCTCGAGAAGGTCTACCGCGAGGCCGAGATCGACCTCGACCGGATCGCCTTCGTGGAGGCGCACGGCACCGGCACCCCGGTCGGCGACCCGATCGAGGCCTCGGCCATCGGGACGAAGCTCGGCCGCCTGCGCAAGGCGCCGCTGCCGATCGGCTCGATCAAGACCAATATCGGCCACACCGAGCCGACCTCGGGCCTCGCCGGCCTGCTCAAGGCCAGCCTCGCGCTCGAGCACGACCTCGTCCCGGCCTCGCTCCACTCCGCCGAGCTCAACCCCGACATCCCGTTCGGCGAGCTGAACCTCGACGTGGTGCGGCAGGCCCGCCCGATCGCGCGGGGCACGGCGGAGCGCTTCGCGGGCGTCAACTCCTTCGGCTTCGGCGGCACCAACGCCCACGTCGTCCTCAGCGACGCGGAGCCGACCGCCCGCGTCGCGATGGCGGGTCCAGCGAGCGAGGGGCCCGAAGTGCTGCTGCTCTCGGCCCAGAGCCGCGCGGCGCTCAACGACCTCGCGCTCGACTACGCCGAGCGCTTCGAGCGGGCCGACGCCGCCGAGGCCAAGCGGATCGCGGCCGGCGCCGCCCACCGCCGCGAGCGCCTGAACGCGCGCCTCGCGATCCCGCTCGACGGTAAGACCGATGTGGCTGCGACCCTGCGCGCGGTCGGCGAGGGCGAGGACAATGCGGATGCCGTGACCGGCACGGCGATCGACCGCGCCGCCGAGGTCGCCTTCATCTATTCCGGCAACGGCAGCCAGTGGGCCGGCATGGGCCGCGAGGCCTACGCCGAGAACGCCGTGTTCCGCGCCGCTTTCGACCGTATCGACGCGCTGTTCCAGCCCTACGCCAAGTGGTCGCTGAAGGAGGCGCTCGAGGCCGAGGACCTCGACAAGCGCCTCGCGCTCACCAGCGTCTCGCAGCCGCTGATCTTCGCGATCCAGAGCGCCTCGACCACGGCGCTGCGCGCCCGCGGCCTGAACCCGGCCTACGTGCTCGGCCACAGCGTCGGCGAGATCGCGGCCGCCGAGGCCGCCGGCATCCTCAGCCTCGAACAGGCCGTGCGGGTGATCTTCTACCGCAGCCACCACCAGGAGACGACGCGCGGCCAGGGCACCATGGCGGTGCTCCTGATGCCCGTCGAGGAGGTGCCGGGCGCGCTCAAGGAGTTCCCCACCCTCGACATCGCCGCCTACAACAGCCCGAAGGCCGTGACCGTCGCGGGGCCCGTGGCCGATATCGACGCGGCGCTGAAGGCGCTCTCGCGCAAGCGCCGCCGCGGGCGCAAGCTCGACCTCGACTACCCCTTCCACGGCCGGATCATGGATCCGACCGAGAAGCCGCTGCTGCGTGACCTCGCCGGCCTGAAGCCCTCGGCCGGCACCACCCGCATGGTCTCGACCGTCACCGGCAAGATCCTCTCGGGCGAGGAATTCGGCGCGACCTACTGGTGGCGCAACATCCGCGAGCCGGTCCGCTTCTGCGACGCGGTGCAGGAGGCGACCCGCCAGGGCGCCCGCATCTTCGTCGAGGTGGGCCCGCGCGCGACCCTGATGTCCCACGTCGGCGACGCGATCGAGCCGCTCGGCATCGACAACGCCGTCGTCGGCGTGATGCACCGCAAGGAAGCCGGCGGCGATCCGATCGCCAAGGCGGTCAGCGCCGCCCTGGTCCAGGGCGCGGCCGTGGACGAGGCCCTGCTGTTCGGCGCGGCGCCCAAGGGCGCGATCGGCCTGCCGACCTATCCCTGGCAGCGCCGCTCCTTCCGGCTGGCCGAGACCACCGAGAGCGTCGGCGCGACCTCGGCGCGGCACTACCACCCGCTGATCGGCTCGCGCACCACGCCCGACGGACTTGAGTGGAACGGCTTCGTGGACACCGTCACGGTGCCCGAACTCGACGACCACCGCATCGAGGGCCAGGCGATCATGCCGGGCGCCGGCTTCGTCGAGATGGCGCTCGCCTGCGCCCGCGAGGCCCTGCGCAGCGACGAGATCGTCCTCGCCGACTTCGAGATCCACGCGCCGATGGTCTTCAACGAGGAGGCCCTGCGCGAGGTCGCGGTGCGCCTCTCCGGCTCGGGCAACGGCATCCAGGTGCTGAGCCGCCCGCGCCTCGCCCAGACGCCCTGGCAGCTCCACGCCTCCGCCAAGGTGGTCGAGGGCAACTTCTCGCCGGCCGTCGCTCCCGACGTCGAGATGCCCGAGGACCGCGCGGTCACGGGCGAGGCCCTCTACGCCCAGGCGCTCGCCGCCGGCCTCGGCTTCGGCCCGAGCTTCCGGCAGGTCGCCCTCTCGGCGCGGCTCGACGACGAGACCATCGTCTCCGACCTCGTGCCGGCGGAGGCGGACGCGCGCTACGGCCTCGTGCCGGCCCGCCTCGATGCCTGCTTCCACGGCCTGATCCTGCTCTTCGCGGATCTCCTCGGCGAGAACGCCGGCAAGGCCTACATCCCGGTCCGCTTCGGCGAGATCCGGCTGGTGAAGCCCGGCGCGTCGATCGCCCGCGCGGTGATCCGCACCCGCCGCTGCAACGAGCGCAGCATCCTGGCCGACTTCACCGTGCTCGACGCCGACGGCGCGGTCGTCGCCACCATCCGCGAGGGCCGCTTCCAGGCGCTGCGCGCCAAGGGCGGCGACGATCTGGCCGCCTACGCCATCACCCAGACCACCGAGCTCGCTACCGAGCCGACCGCCGTGCCGATGGACCGGCGCCCGACCATCGCGGCGCGCCTGAAGCCCGCCGTCGATGCCGCGAAGGCCGACGCCGATGCCGGCCTGTCACCGGGCCACCTCCTGCTGGAGGGCTGGGCGACCTCGCTGGCCTACAGGCTGGCGTCAGGTCTCGCCGAGGGTGGCAAGGTCGCGGTGGACGCGCGACGCGTGCCGGCCGAGCTGCGCCCGTGGCTCGTCAACGCGCTGCTGGCGCTCGAGAGCAGCGGGCTCGCCGAGCAGGCGGGTGCTGCCTGGACGCTCAACGACGGCTCGGCGCTGCCCGCCCCCGACGAGATCGTGCGCTGGATCGCGGCCGACCATCCGGAGCTGTCGGCCGAGCTGGTGCTGGTCGCCGATGTCGGCGCGCTGGTCGAGCGGCTGCTCGCGGGCGATCTCACCGACGCCCCGGCCCTGCCGCAGAACGCGCTCGACGCCTTCACCCTGCGCAGCGCCACCGCGCGCCACGCGGCTGACGTGGTCGCCCGCATCGCGGAGGCGGCGCGCGAGCGCCTGCCGAAGGACCGGGCGCTGCGCATCCTGCAGGCCGGCTTCGGCCCGCTCTCGGCCCAGGTCGCGACCTTCGCGGACGAGGTCGAGGCGCGGCTCACCGTGTTCGACACCGACCGGCGTCTGGCCGAGCGCGCCCGCCTCGCCCTGCCGCGCGGCGTCACCGTGATCGAGGCCGCCGAGGAGTTGCCGGCTTCGGGCTTCGACCTCGTCCTGACGAGCGGGGCGCTCCACCGCGGCGCCCGCGAGTTGCCCCGACAGCTCGCCGACGCGCTCGCCACCGGCGGCCTCATGGTCGCGGTGGAGCCGGGAGCGTCGCTGTTCCGCGACCTCGTCTTCGGCCTCACCCCGGGCTGGTTCGAGGCGGGCGTGGGCGATCTCCCCGTCGGCCGCCTCGACGACATCGCGGGCTGGCAGCGGACGCTCAGCGCCACCGGCCTCGTCAGCGTCCAGGCCGAGCGCGCGGCTTCGGCCAACGGCGACGACCTGCTCCTCGTCGCCGAGGCGCCGGCCCGCCCGGCGCCTGCGCCGGCCCAGACCTTCGCCTTCGTGATCGGCTCGGACGACGAGTTCGCTGCCGAGACCGCGTCCTCGCTGGCCACCCTGCTCGTCGCCAGCGGCGTGCACGTCTCGATCATCCTCGATTCCGACGCCTCCCTGATGGAGCTGGAGCGGGAGACCCCCGACACGGTGGTGTTCCTGGCCGGCGCCTTCACCCGCGGCGGCGAGGCGGCCGAGCGCCTGCGCGACCGCTGCCTCAGCCTCAAGCGCTGCATCGAGCATCTGGGCGCCCGCCAGACCCGGCTCTGGGTCGTGGCGCCCGGCGCCACGCGCGAGCGCGGCGGTCAGGCCACCAACGTCGAGGCCGGCGTCTGGGCCTTCTCGCGCACGCTGGCCAACGAGGTGCAGAACCTCGACGTGCGCCGCATCGACCTCGCGCCCGAGATGTCCTCGAAGCGCGCCTCCGAGCGCCTGCGCGACCTCATCCTCTCGGGGACTCCCGAGACCGAGATCGTGCTGGACGAGGACCGCACGCAGGTCGTGCGCTTCCATCCCGGCGCCGCGCGCCGCCGCGCCGCGGATGCCGTGCCGGCCGAGGCCGCGCGCCTCGAGCGCAGCAACACCGGCGGTCTCAACGAGATGGTCTGGGGCCCGGCCGAGCGCCGCAAGCCCGGCCCCGGCGAGGTCGAGATCGCCGTCGAGGCAACCGGCCTCAACTTCCGCGACGTGCTCTGGGCGCTCTCGATGCTCCCGGAGGAGATCCTGGAGGACGGCTTCGCCGGCCCCCGCCTCGGCCTCGAATGCGCCGGCCGCGTCGCGGCTGTCGGTCCGGGCGTCTCGACCTTCAAGGTCGGCGATCCGGTCGTGGCCTTCGCCCAGTCGGGCTTCGCCACGCACATCGTCGTGCCCGACCTCGTGGTGGCGCCCGCCCCCGAGGGGCTCGACCCGATGGCGGCGGCGACCGTGCCGGTGGCCTTCCTCACCGCCTATTACGGCCTCGTCTCGCTGGCCCGCCTGCGCCGCGGCGAGTGGGTGCTGGTCCATGGCGGCGCGGGCGGCGTCGGCCTCGCCGCGCTCCAGATCGCCAAGCTGAAGGGCGCGCGCGTCATCGCGACGGCGGGCTCGCGCGAGAAGCGGGCGCTGGTGAAGGCGCTCGGCGCCGAGCACGTGCTCGATTCGCGCTCGCTCGCCTTCGTGGACGAGATCCGGGCGATCACCGGGTCGGGCGTCGACGTGGTGCTGAACAGCCTGTTCGGCGAGGCGATGGAGCGCTCGCTCAACGCCCTCAAACCCTTCGGCCGCTTCGTGGAGCTGGGCAAGCGCGACTACGTCGCCAACACCCATATCGGCCTGCGCCCGTTCCGCCGGAACCTCTCCTATTTCGGCGTCGATCTCGATCAGGTGCTGCAGCACCAGGGCGAGGACGGGGCGCGCCTCTTCCGCGAGGTGATGGCGCTGTTCGGCGAGGGCGGCCTGAAGCCCCTGCCCTTCCAGCCCTTCACGGCGGAGGAGACGTCGGACGCTTTCCGGCTGATGCAGCAATCCGGCCATATCGGGAAGATCGTCATCAGCCCGCCGAAGCCCGGCCGCGTTCCGGCCGCGCAGCGCTCGAGCTTCGCGATCTCCGAGACGGGCGCACACCTCGTCACCGGCGGCCTCGGCGGCTTCGGCCTGGAGGCGGCGCGCTGGCTCGCGGACCGGGGCGCCAAGCACATCGTGCTCTGCGGCCGCAAGGGTGCTTCGAGCGAGGAGGCGAAGGCGGCGGTCACTGAGCTCGCCGCGCGCGGCATTACGGTCGAGGCGCCTGCGGTGGACATCACCAGCCGCGCCGCGGTCGATCGCCTGATCGCGGGCATCGAGGCCAAGGGCGGCCGGCTCGCGGGCGTGATCCACGCCGCGGCCGTGCTGCAGGACGGCCTGATCGCCAACATCGACGCGGCCAACCTCGACGCGGTGATCGGCCCGAAGGTGATCGGCGCCCAGCACCTCGACGCGGCGACCCGCGACCGTCAGCTCGACTACTTCGTGGTGTTCTCCTCGGCGACCACCTTCATCGGCAACCCGGGCCAGGGCGCGTATGTCGCCGCCAACGGCTTCATGGAGGGGCTCGCCCGCCAGCGCCGCCGCCGGGGGCTGCCGGCGCTCGCGGTCGCCTGGGGCGCCATCGGCGATGTCGGCATGCTCGCCCGCAACAAGGCGGTGATGGAGACGCTGGCTTCCCGCGTCGGCGTCACGCCGATGGAGGCGCGCCGCTGCCTCGACCTGATGGAGGAGGCGCTGCAGGCCCAGGGCCAGAGCCCGGACGAGGCGGTCGTCGCCATCGCGGCGATGCACTGGGGCAAGGCGCGCGAGCGCCTCGCCACCCTCAAGTCGCCGAGCTACAGCGACCTCGGCTCCGACCAGCAGGCGGAGGCCGGCGCGGTCGCGACGATCAACATCGCGGCGCTTCTCAAGGGCGGCGACCTCGACACGGCCCGCAAGACCGTGGCCGACGCGATCGTCGAGGACATCGCCCGCATCCTGCGCCTGCCGAAGGACGACATCAGCCGCGTGCGCCAGCTCTCGGAGATCGGCCTCGACTCGCTGATGGGCGTGGAGCTCGGCGCCAGCCTGCAGGAGCGCTTCGGCCTCGATTCGCCGCCGGCCGGGCTCTCGTCGGGCCTCACCGTCAATGAGCTGTCCGAGACCTTAATTCAGGCGGTTTCGGCGCCCATGGATGAGGCCGCCGGCGTCGCGCTCAGCCTCGCCTCGAAGCATGTCGGCAGCGAGGTCGACGCGACCGCGATCGCGCCCTTCCAGGACCTCGTCGAGCAGAACAGTCGCGAGATCAAAGAGATCCTTCCATGACGAATCCGAAGCCGGACGGGGGGCGCGCCGCTCTGGCAGGTTTTGTGACGAACCGGCTGGGGCGCACGCCGCCCCGGCCGCAGCCGGCCCGGGCCTCCGGGCCCTCTCAGGATCCTGCGATCCTCAGCTTCGAATCGCTGCCGGGCTACCGTGAGCTGAAGCTTCAGCGCTCGGCCGCCGACCTGATCGGGCTCGGCAACCCGTTCTTCCACGTCCACGAGACGAAAGCCGGCGCCACCACGCGCATCGCGGGCCGGCCCTTCGTCAACTTCTCGTCCTACGATTATCTCGGGCTGAACGGACACCCGCGGGTGAGCGCGGCCGCCAAGGCCGCGATCGACGCCTTCGGCACCTCGTCCTCGGCGAGCCGCGTGGTCGCGGGTGAGCGGCCCGGCCACATCAGCCTGGAGAAGGCCCTGGCGGCGCATTACCGGACGGATGCCTGCGTCGCGATGGTGAGCGGGCACGCCACCAACGTCACGACGATCGGTGCGCTCCTCGATGGCGGCGACGTGATCTACCACGACGCGCTCAGCCACAACTCGATCGTCACGGGCGCGCAGCTCTCCGGCGCGCAGCGTCGCAGCTTCGCCCACAACGACCTCGACGCGCTCGAGACCTTGCTGCAGGCCACCCGCCACGAGCACCGCCGGGCGCTCATCGTGGTCGAGGGCCTCTACAGCATGGACGGCGACGCGCCGGACATCGCCGGCCTGATCGCCCTGAAGCAGCGCTACAACGCGTGGCTGATGGTGGACGAGGCCCACGGCCTCGGCGTCCTCGGGCGTACCGGAGCCGGGCTGTTCGAGCATGCCGGGATCGACCCGACCAGCGTCGATATCTGGATGGGCACCTTCTCGAAGACGCTCTCCGGCTGCGGCGGCTACATCTGCGGCCCGGCGGCGCTGATCGAGTACCTGAAGTGCACGGCCGGCGGCTTCGTCTACAGCGTCGGCATGTCGCCCCCGCTCGCGGCGGCGGCGGAGGCCGCGCTCGCCGTGATGCAGGCCGAGCCCGAGCGGGTCGAGCGCCTGCGCCGGAACGGCCGCCTCTTCCTCGACTGCGCCAGGAAGCACGGGCTCGACACCGGCTTCAGCCTGGGGCTCGCGGTGATCCCGGTGATCGTGGGCGATTCGCTGAAATCCGTGACGCTCTCGGACCGTCTCTACAAGCGCGGCATCAACGTGCAGCCGATCATCCACCCGGCCGTGCCGGAGCGGGCCTCGCGGCTGCGCTTCTTCATGACCTCGGAGCACACGGCCGAGCAGATCCGCGACACGGTCGCGGCGGTGGCCGAGGAACTCGCCGCCATCGAGCAGGGCGGCTCGCTGATCGAGCAGCTGCTGGCCAAGCGCGCCTGAACGCAGACCGTCGGCGCGGCCGCGCCGTGGCCGCGCGGTCGTCAGGCGGAGCCGGCTGATCGCCCCGGGATCGCCGACTGCGCTCGGGGTGTCATACCGTTTCCGGTCGATGGGTTCGGTTCGACGCATCGTCCCGGAACTGAGCGCGGGTCCCCTCTCCCAAAGGGAGAGGTCTGCTTTCGCAGAAAGCCGGGTGAGGGGTATGACGCTGCCATACGAGGCGGCGCCCTGAACGCGCGTCGACCGCGTGCTCGGTCCTGACCCGTCATACCCCTCACCCCAACCCTCTCCCTATGGGAGAGGGGGCATGGCGCGGTTCACCTTACAGCGCCGAACCGCTCAACCAAAATCCGTGTCCCCCGAGCGCCGGCCGGTCGTCCGGCCGGGCTCGATCGGCTGCCGCCGAGACCAGACCGGAACCGCGCCGTCCGACGATTCCGGGCCCGACGCGATCGATCTCGCTCACCCGGCAGAGGCCGGCCAGCCCGGCGCTAGTCCGGCCCAGTTCTCGATGAACTCAAGTCATCGCACCGCAAAATCCTGCCCGGCTCTTTACTGCGCCGCAGCAAGATCAGATGTTGCTTGCCCGAAGTCCTGTTTGCTCTGTGCCGCGAAGTTTGGCAAGCATGGCGGGGACGTCTTGGGAAGGAATGCCCGTACTGCAGCGAACGTCACCGAATCACGTCCAGAGCACACGTCCCATGGCCGGATCCGGCCAAGCTCCACGATCACAAGCCCACGCCAGGCATCGAATTCAAGGACGGTAGAATGACACCATTGCTGCTGATCATCCTGGGCGGGCTCTGCGCCGTCGCCTACGGGATCGTCACGATCACCGACGTGTTGAAGCGCGACCCCGGCACCCAGCGGATGCAGGAGATCGCGGGCGCCATCGCGGAGGGCGCCCAGGCCTATCTGCGGCGGCAATACGCGACGATCGGCATCGTCGGCGTCGTCCTCTTCGTGGTGCTGGCCGTCTTTCTCGGGATCAAGGTGGCGGTGGGCTTCCTGATCGGCGCGGTGCTTTCCGGGGTCGCCGGCTTCATCGGCATGAACGTCTCGGTGCGCGCCAACGTCCGCACGGCGCAAGCCGCCTCCACCTCGCTCGGCGGGGGCCTGGAGGTCGCGTTCAAGTCCGGCGCCGTCACCGGCATGCTGGTGGCCGGCCTCGCGCTGCTGGGCGTCGCCCTCTACTACCTCTACCTCACCCGCGGCGCCGGGCTCGCGCCGTCGAGCCGCGAGGTGATCGACGCGCTGGTGGCCCTCGGCTTCGGCGCCTCGCTGATCTCGATCTTCGCGCGGCTGGGCGGCGGCATCTTCACCAAGGGCGCGGATGTCGGCGGCGACCTCGTCGGCAAGGTCGAGGCCGGTATCCCGGAGGACGATCCGCGCAACCCCGCCACCATCGCCGACAACGTGGGCGACAATGTCGGCGACTGCGCCGGCATGGCCGCCGACCTGTTCGAGACCTACGCGGTCACGGTCGTGGCCACCATGGTGCTCGCCGCGATCTTCTTCTCCGGCCCCACGGGGAGCGGGGGCGCGGTGCTCGAATCGATGATGCTCTACCCGCTGGCCATCGGGGCGGCCTGCATCGTCACCTCCATCGCCGGCACCTACGCGGTGCGGCTCGGCGCCAACCAGTCGATCATGGGCGCGCTCTACAAGGGCCTGATCACGGCCGGCGTGCTCTCGGTCGCGGCGATCGCCCTCGTCAACCTCACCCTGCTCGGCGGGTTCTCCACGAGCTTCACCACCTCGACCGGGCAGAGCTTCACCTCGGCCGGCCTGTTCGGCTGCGCGGTGATCGGGCTGGCGATCACCGCGCTGATCGTGGTGATCACCGAGTACTACACCGGCACGAACTTCCGGCCCGTGAAGTCGATCGCCGACGCCTCGGTTACCGGCCACGGCACCAACGTGATCCAGGGTCTGGCGATCTCGCTCGAATCGACGGCGCTGCCGGCGATCGTGATCGTGGCCGGCATCATCGCGACCTACGCGCTCGCCGGCCTCTTCGGCATCGCCATCGCGGTGACCGCGATGCTGGCGCTCGCCGGCTTCGTCGTGGCGCTGGACGCCTTCGGCCCCGTCACCGACAACGCGGGCGGCATCGCCGAGATGGCCGGCCTGCCGCCGGACGTGCGGAAGTCCACGGACGCCCTCGACGCGGTCGGCAACACCACCAAGGCGGTGACCAAGGGCTACGCCATCGGCTCTGCGGGCCTCGGAGCGCTGGTGCTGTTCGCCGCCTACACCTCCGACCTGAACTACTTCATCGCCAACGCCAGCGACACGCAGTACCGCTTCTTCAAGGGCGTCGTCGTCGATTTCTCGCTGTCGAACCCCTACGTCGTGGTCGGCCTGCTGCTCGGCGGCCTGATTCCGTTCCTCTTCGCCGGCATCGCCATGACGGCGGTGGGTCGCGCCGCCGGCGCCGTGGTGGAGGAGGTGCGGCGCCAGTTCCGCGAGAAGCCCGGCATCATGCAGGGGACCGACCGGCCCGATTACGGCCGCGCCGTCGACATGCTGACGCGCGCCGCGATCCGCGAGATGATCGTGCCCTCGCTCCTGCCGGTCCTGACGCCGATCGTTCTGTTCTTCGTGATCCAGCTGATCGCGGGCAAGAGCCAGGCCTTCGCCACGGTGGGCGCCTCGCTGCTCGGCGTGATCATCACCGGCCTCTACGTCGCGGTCTCGATGACGTCCGGCGGCGGCGCCTGGGACAACGCGAAGAAGTACATCGAGGACGGGCACCACGGCGGCAAGGGCTCCGACGCCCACAAGGCGGCGGTGACCGGCGACACGGTCGGCGACCCCTACAAGGACACGGCGGGCCCGGCCGTGAACCCGGCGATCAAGATCACCAACATCATCGCCCTGCTGCTGCTGGCCGTGCTGGCGCACAGCTGAGCCCCGCGACGGACCCGAGAGGCGGGCCGGCCTATCCTTGGCCGGCCCGTCGTGTGTGCGGTGCCGCACTGGCCGGACCGGATCGGCTGCCCATGTGAGCGTGCATCTGCCGATTGCAGCACACACACGGGATTAGAATGCCCTCACTGCTCGACCCGATCCGCATCGGCGCCATCGAGGCGCCGAACCGCATCTTCATGGCCCCGCTCACCCGCGGGCGCGCCGACCGCGCGCATGTCCCCACGCCGATCATGGCCGAGTACTACGCCCAGCGGGCGAGCGCCGGCCTCATCATCTCGGAGGCGACCGGGATCAGCCAGGAGGGCCTCGGCTGGCCCTTCGCGCCGGGCATCTGGTCGGACGCGCAGGCGGAGGCCTGGGAGCCGGTGGTGAAGGCGGTGCACGACCGGGGCGGCCGAATCGTCTGCCAGCTCTGGCACATGGGCCGCCTCGTCCATCCGGACTTCCTCGGCGGCGAGCGGCCCGTCTCGTCCTCCGCCTCCACGGCGCCGGACCAGGCCCACACCTACGCGGGCAAGAAGCCCTACGCGGAGGCGCGGGCGCTGGAGACCGACGAGATCCCGCGCCTGCTCGCCGACTACGAGCGCGCCACCCGCAACGCGCTGGCGGCCGGCTTCGACGGCGTGCAGATCCACGCGGCGAACGGTTACCTCATCGACGAGTTCCTGCGGGACGGGCCGAACCGCCGCACGGACGCCTACGGCGGCCCGATCGAGAACCGGATCCGCCTGTTGCGCGAGGTGACGGAGCGGGTCGCCAAGGTCGCGGGCGCCGACCGCACCGGCGTGCGCCTCTCGCCCAACGGCGAGATCCAGGGCGTCAACGACTCCGAGCCCCACGCCCTGTTCGGCGCGGCCGCCGCCGCGCTCGACGAGATCGGCATCGCCTTCCTGGAGATGCGCGAGCCGGGGCCGAACGGCACCTTCGGCAAGGCCGACGTACCGCCCGTGGCGCCGGTGATCCGCGAGCGCTTCCGCAACCCGCTGATCCTGAACTCCGACTACGACGGACGCAGCGGGCAGGCCACGCTCGATTCGGGCGTGTGCGACGCGATCGCCTTCGGCCGCACCTTCATCGCCAACCCGGACCTGCCCGCGCGTATCGCCGCGGACGCACCGCTCCAGAAGGACGATGCCAAGACCTGGTACAGCCAGGGTCCGGAGGGCTACGTCGACTATCCGACGCTGGCCCAGAAGGCGGCCTGAGGCACGGGTCCAGCTTGGCCGGAGGGGCGGCGCGTGCTTGATGGCGCGCGCCGCTCCCATTCCGGGTCCTCGCCGTGCCACCAAGCCCCGTGCCGCCGCGGGCGCCCCTGCCGGGCCGCTACCGCCTCGTCGTCCTCGATTTCGACGGCACGCTCGCCGACAGCTTCGGCTGGTTCTGCGGCGTCCTCGACGGGGTCGCGGACCGCTACGGCTTCCGGCGGGTCGCGCCCGAGGAGGCCGAGACGCTGCGGGGGATGAGCGCGGCCGCCGTCATGCGCCGTCTCGAGGTGCCGCTCTGGAAGCTGCCGCTGATCAGCCGGCACATGCACGCCCTGATGGCGCGGGACATCGCGGCGATCCGCCCGTTTCCGGGCATCGCGGAGGTTCTGGCCGGGCTCGCCGCCGCCGGTCCGACCCTCGCCCTGCTCAGCTCGAACAGCCGGGCGAACGTCGAGCGGGTGCTGGGCCCGGAGAGCGCGGGCCACGTCGCGCACTGGGCCTGCGGCGCCTCGGTGTTCGGCAAGGCCGCCCGGCTGCGCAGGCTCCTGCGGAGCGCGGGCCTGCCTGCTGCGGATACGCTCTGCATCGGCGACGAGTTGCGGGACCTGGAGGCGGCCCGTGCGGTCGGCTGCGCCTTCGGGGCGGTCGGCTGGGGCTATACCAGACCGGAGGCGCTGCGCGCGGCGGGGCCGGACTTCCTGTTCGAGCGGCCGGACGACATCCGAGCGCTGGAGGCGCCGAGGACCGGCTGAGCGCCGCGTCCCGGCACGGGCGCGAGGGGAACCGTGCCGGAACGCGGACGGGCGTCCACCGCCCCTACTTCGAGTAGGCGTAGACGGCCGCCGCGGATGCGACGGGTCCCGTGACGCTGGAGAAGACGCCGAGGACCTTCTGGAGCTCGGTGTAGGGTGCGTTGGAGACGTAGATCAGGTCGCGGTTGCGCATCCGGAAGGCCTGGGTGGTGAACAGGCTGTTGGGGTCG
>NZ_BPQO01000043.1 GCF_022179285.1 Methylobacterium hispanicum
CACCAAGGCCGTCGGCAAGGGGACGGGGCTCGGCCTTTCCCAGGTCATTGGCTTCGCCAAGCAGTCGGGCGGGGACATCGACGTGGCCAGCGTCGTCGGGCGCGGGACGACCTTCACGCTCTACCTCCCGCAGGCCGAGCGGCCGGTCGTTGAGACCGAGGATGCGGCGGTCCGGGACGACGAGGATTCCGACCCTGCCGGCCTGTGCGTCCTGGTCGTCGAGGACAACGTCGAGGTCGGTCGCTTCTGCACGCAGGTCTTGCGCGACCTCGGGCACGGCTCGCTCCTCGTCCCCTCGGCGGAGGCCGCCCTGGCCGAGATCGAGGCCGTCCCCTTCCGCTTCGACGCCGTGTTCTCGGATGTGGTGATGCCGGGCATGGGCGGGCTCGAACTCGCCAGGCGCCTACGGGCCCTGCATCCCGAGTTGCCAGTCATCCTCACGTCCGGTTACAGCCACGTGCCGGCGCCGGACGACGCCGAGAGCTTCGACCTGGTGCGGAAGCCCTACTCGGCCCATCAGTTGGACGCCGCCCTGCGGTCGGCGGCGCGTCGCCGGCAACAGCCGCATCGCGCCGAGGCCGCTCCGTCCTGACCGGCAGGCACCGGTTCCCCGGACGCTGCCGGGCTTCGGCGCGACCGGTACCGCCTTTCAGGCCGAGGCGTGGCGATGCCGGGCGACGACGCCGCGCAGGGCGCGGGCGACCTGCTCCGCCGAGTAGGGCTTGCGCACCAGCTCGAAGCCGTGGGCGTCGTCCCGGGCCAGGGCATCGCTGTAGCCCGTGGTCAAGATCACCGGCAGCCCGGGATGGTTGGTCCGCAGGCGCTGCGCCAGCGCGACCCCGCCGATGCCCGGCATGACCACGTCCGAGAAGACCGCGTCGAAGCGGGACGGCGTCCGTTCCACCTCGGCGAGGGCCGCCTCGGCGTTGTGTGCCCAGACGGTGCCGTGGCCGAGATCCTCCAGGAGCTGCGTGCAGAAGCGCCCGACGTCGAGGTTATCCTCCACCACCAGCACGCACAGGCCGCGCTCGTCGTCCTCGGCCTCCGCCCCGGGCGATCCGGCGTCGTTGGCCCCGGCGGGAGGGTCCACGTGCGGCAGGTACATTGTGAACGTCGTGCCGCGCCCGACCTCGCTCGCCACCTCGACGTCGCCGCCGGACTGCTTGGCGAAGCCGATGACCTGGGAGAGGCCGAGCCCGGTGCCCTTGCCGGTCTCCTTCGTCGTAAAGAAGGGCTCGAAGATCCGGTCGAGCACGCCGGGCGGGATACCCGCGCCCTCGTCGCTGACCGAGACCGCGGTGAACGGGCCGGGCGCGCCGGCGTGGCCGCGGATGCTCGGCAGCGGTCCGCCGCAGACGAGACGTAAGGTCAGCCGACCCTCGCCGTCCATCGCGTCGCGGGCGTTGACAGCGAGGTTGATCAGCGCCGTCTCGAACTGGCCGGGGTCCGCCCGCACGTGGCAGGACCCGTCCGGTACCTCGACGGCGAGGCGGATGCGTACGCCGGTCACCGCGTTCAGCATGTCGGCCACGCCGCGCAGGCGCTCGCGAAGGTCGAACACCTCCGGCTTGAGCGGCTGGCGCCGGGCGAAGGCGAGGAGCTGGCTCGTCAGCCGGGCGGCGCGGTCGACGGTGTCCGAGACCGCCTCCAGGTAACGGGTGCGCCGCTCCTCGGCGAGGTTGGGCCGGCGCAGGAACTCGACCGACGAGCGGATGATGGTCAGCAGGTTGTTGAAGTCATGGGCCACGCCGCCCGTGAGCTGGCCGACCGCCTCCATCTTCTGGGCGTGCCGCAGCGCCTCCTCGGCGCGGGCGAGCCGCTCCTGGTCTCGAAGCCTGCCGGTGATGTTCTGGGCGTACTGGAAGGCGCCGACCCGCTCGCCCGAGGGGCCCCTCAAGGCCGTGAACTTCAACTCGTAAGAAGGCCGACGCCGCGTCGGGTCGCCGAACTCGCCGATGGCCGTGAACTCCTCGCCGGCCAACGCCCGGGACCACACGGCCCTCGCGGCATCCCGGTGCTCCGGATTGCTCGCCAAGAGGTCGAGAAGACCATCACCGACCTCCGGACGGACGCCGTAGATGTCCTCGAACTCGTCCGCGTAGGCGCGGTTGACGGCAAGCAGCCGGTAATCGGGGTCGAGGGCGGCGACGAGCGCGTCGGTCGTCTCGAACACGTCGGCCCAGAGCTTGCGCTGGGCCAGCGCCGCCTCGACGCGCCGCTCCAGAGTCTCGTTGACCTCGCGCAGCCGCGCCTCGGCCAGCTTGCGGTCGTGCACGTCCTCGACGACGCCGTACCAGCGGAGGATGGCCCCGGTCCCGTCCCGCCGCGGACGCGCCCGGGCCCGCATCCAACGGTACTCGCCGGTGGCGGCCACGCGGATACGGTAGTCGACGTCGACGGGCTCGCCGGACGAGAGTGAGGCCGCGAAGACCGTCATCGTCCACGGCACGTCTTCGGGGTGCAGGGCCTTGGCCCAACCAGCCCCGTCCGGTTCGCCCGAGGCCTGGCCGGTCAGTTCGAGCCATCGCTTCGAGTAGGAGGTGATGTTGCCGCTCGGGTCGCAGGTCCAGGGCACCTGCGGGTTGAGCTCGACCGTATGCCGGAAGTGGTCCTCGCTCTCGCGCAAACGCGCCTCGCCGAGCACCCGGTCGGTGGTCTCGGCGGTGACGCAGAACAGGCCGGCGACCGAGCCGGCATCGTCGCGGACCGGCGAGTAGGTGAAGGACCACCAGCTCCGCTCGGGCTGGCCCGTGCGGGAGAGGTCGAGCATCACGTCGGTGAGTGTCTGGCTCTCGCCCACGAGCGTGGCGTCGACCAGGGGACCGATGTCGCCCCAGATGCTCGCCCAGACCTCGCGGAACGGGCGCCCGAGGGCCGTGTCGAGACGGTACCCCAGGATCGGCCGGTAGGCGTCGTTGTAGAAGCAGAGCAGGTCCGGCCCCCAGGCCAGGAACATCGCCGTGGGGTAGGCTAGCATCAGGGAGAGCGCGTTGCGCAACGCCTGCGGCCAGTGTTCGGACGGCCCGAGGGAGGTGGCCGACCAGTCGCGCGCGCGGATCTCCGCGCTGGTCTCGCCGCCGGGCGGCAGGAACGGGAACAGGTCAGCCACGACGTCCGCTGCCCCGCTCGCCGGCGTGTGCGCACCTCGGGCGGCCGACCGGCCCGGCCTTGGCCGCAGGCCGGCCGAACGCCTCCGGCAGACGCTTCGGGAAACGGGGCTTCCGTCCGGACATGGCGGCGGCGTCAACTCCATGAGGTACTCGGTAACTGGCGCGGCGCGATCCGGTTGCCGCCTCGTGCAGCGTCGCGGTCCAGGTTCCGGGGCGTGCGCGCCGTCCCGGTGTGCCGTTGGCCCATCTGCAAAGGGGCCGCCAAGCCTTGCCTACGCCGTTGGAATCCACTTCCAGTGGAACCGGACCCCTCTCCCGCGCCTACCTTTGCCATGGATCGCGCCTGCACCAGCGACACCGAGGCCGCCCGGCTTCGTGCCCTCGACGGCTACCGCCTGCTCGATACGCCGCGCGAGCGCGACTTCGACGAGATCGCGGAGGCCGCCGCCGAGCTGTGCGAGACCCCCATCGCGGTGGTCAACCTCGTCGGCGACGGGCGCCAGTTCTTCAAGGCCGAGGTCGGGCTGGGCGTGCGCGAGACCCCGCTCGACACCTCCTTCTGCGGGCACGCCATCCTGCAGGAGGACTTCCTCTACATCCCAGACGCCACGCGCGACCCGCGCTTCGAGGGCAATCCGCTCGTGACCGGCGAGCCTGGCCTGCGCTTCTACGCCGGAGCCCTGCTGAAGACGGCCGAGGGCCGGCCGGTCGGCACCGTCTGTGTGCTCGACACGAAGCCGCGCGAGCTCAGCGACCGGCAGCGTCGGGGCCTCGCGCGGCTCGCCCGCCAGGCAATGGGCCAGATGGAGCTGCGCCGCGCGCTGCGCGAGCAGGCCGAGCAGCGGCTGCTGCACGAGCGCATCCTCGACAGCGCCGCCGACTACGCCATCGTCGCGACCGACCCCCAGGGCCGCGTCACCCGCTGGAACGCCGGCGCCGAGTTCATCCTGGGCTGGTCCGAGGCCGAGATGCTGGGCGAGCCGGTACATGCCTTCTTCACGCCCGAGGACCGCGCGGCGGAACGGCCGGAGGTCGAGATGCGCCTCGCCATTGAACGCGGCCGGGCGGACGACGAGCGCTGGCACTTGCGCAAGGACGGCGGCCGCTTCTGGGCATCGGGCGAGATGATGCCGCTGCGGACGGAGGGCGGCGAACTCGTCGGCTTCCTCAAGATCCTGCGCGACCGCACCGAGCGGCGCGCCCAGGAGGCGGCGCTGGAGGCGAGCGAGCTGCGCTACCGCTCGCTCGTCGAGGTCAGCCCCCAGGTCGTCTGGTTCGGCGACAAGGCGGGCAACGTCACCTACTGCAACGCCTACTGGTACGACTACACCGGCCTGCCGCGCGGCGAGACCGGCGAGGCGAGCTGGATGGGCGTCATCCATCCCGACCACCGCGAGGCGACCCGCGCGGCCTGGCTCGCCGCGGCCGCGAGCGAGCGGCCCTACGAGGTCGAGTTCCCCCTGCGCCGGGCCGACGGCGCGTACCGCTGGTTCCTGTCCCGCGCGCACCCGGTCCGGGACGAGGCGGGGGTTCTGACGAGCTGGATCGGCACGACCATCGACATCCACGAGCGCAAGGTGGCGGAGGCACGCTTCGAGACGCTGACCGAGCTCGCCCCGTCCATCGTCTGGTTCGGCAACCCGGACGGCGGGCTCAGCTACCTGAACGACCGCTGGTACGCCTACACGGGCCAGACGCCCGACCAGGCGCTGCCGCTCGGCTGGGCCGACGTCATCCACCCCGACGACCTGCCCGGCCTCCAGGTCGCGTGGGAGCGGGCCCGCACCGACGAGACCGTCTACGACACGGAGGCGCGCCTGCGCCGCCACGACGGCGCGTACCGCTGGTTCCTGATCCGGGCAGAGCCGATGCGCGACGCCGGCGGCACCGTGGTCGGCTGGCTGGGGAGCGACAGCGACATCCACGACCGCCGCCAGGCCGAGGAAGACCTGAGGAAGGCGCGCGAGCAACTGCGCCTCGCGGTCGAGGCGACCGGGACCGGCGTGTTCGACTACGATCTCGTCTCGGACGAACTGAGGTGGGACGCCCGCGTCCGTTCCCTCTACGGCCTCACCCCGGATGCCCCCGTCGACCTCGCCGTGCACCTGACCCGCGTGCACCCGGACGACCGCGAACGGGCGGACCAGGCCGTGGCCGCCGCCGTCGACCCGGCCGGGACGGGCATCTACGACATCACCTACCGCACGGTGGCGCCGGAGGACGGCGTCGAACGCTGGGTTTACGCCATGGGCCGGACCCTGTTCGAGGGTGGGCGGCCGGTGCGCCTCATCGGCTTCGCGCGCGACGTCACCGAGGGCGTGCTTGCCGAGCAGGCCCTGCGCGAGACCGAGGAGCGCTACCGCCTGGCCTCGCGCGCGACCAACGACGCGATCTGGGACTGGAACCTGGCCACGAACCACGTCCTCTGGAACGAGGCGCTGCAGGTCGCCCACGGTCACGCGCCGGACGCGGTCGAGCCGACCGGCGACTGGTGGATCACCCACATCCACCCGGACGACCGCGCCCGTATCGACCGATCCATCCACGCTGTCATCGACGGGACCGGGACGGCTTGGACGGACGAGTACCGATTCCTGCGGGCGGACGGCTCCTACGCCGACATCCTCGACCGCGGCTACGTCATCCGCGACGCGCGGGGCCAGGCGGTTCGGATGATCGGCGCGATGCTGGACATCAGCGAGCGCAGGCGGGCCGAGGAGCACCAGCGCCTGCTCACGGGCGAGTTACAGCACCGGGTCAAGAACACGCTCGCGCTCGTCCAGGCCATCGCGGGCCAGACGTTCCGCGACCTCGCGGACCCGGCGGCGGCGCGCGAGGCGTTCTCCGCGCGCCTGATCTCGCTCGGGCGGGCGCACGACATCCTGACCCGGTCGAGCTGGACGCAGGCGCCCATCGCGGAGGTGGTCGAGGGCGCGCTCGCCGTCCATCGCGGCACCGCGGCGAGCCGCATCCGTGCCAGCGGGCCGAACGTGCTGCTCTCGGCCAAGGCCGCCCTCTCCCTCGCGCTGGCGCTGCACGAGCTCGCCACCAACGCGGCCAAGTACGGGGCGCTCTCGAACGAGGGCGGGGTCGTCGACCTGCGCTGGCACGTGGTGCACGAGGGTGAGGCGCCGCGCTTCTGCCTGACCTGGTCCGAGCAGGGCGGGCCGCCGATCCTGACCCAGCCCGCGCGCCGCGGCTTTGGCTCGCGGTTGATCGAGCGCAGCTTCACCGCCGAGGTCGGCGGCGAGGTCAGGCTGACCTACGCGCCGACCGGCCTCACCTGCCGCCTGGAGGCGCCGCTCGCCTCGATGCAGGAGGCCGGGGCCGAGGCGGCGGCTTGAGCACCTGGCCGTCTTCGGTCCCGATGCAAGCCTCGGGGTACGGCGCGGGGAGCGGAACCCTGCCGAGCGGCCGGGCGCTTCCTCCGTCATGGACCAACTCGACGAAACGGTGCGCTCGATCCTGGCGCTCGCGGCCACCTACAAGCCCGGCACCATCATCCGGGCGGAGCGCGTCGTGGACGCCTACCTAGCCGACTTCGACGGCTATCGGGCGCGCCGGGCCGCGATGGATGCCTTGCTCCGCGAGCTCGACCTGCCGGAGCGCCGCACCCGCAACCGAGGCGGCCTGTTCGAACTGATCGAACTGCACCTGAAGCGCCGGCACGGCGAGATCGCGCGCCTGTTCCAGTAGGTCCCCCGAACCTCGCCAGGCGACCCGGAAACGTCCGGCTTCCGGGCCGTGGACCATCGGGGTGAACGATGCTGCTCTTGGAGGCGCTGTGGCGCAGCCTGGGCCGCGAGACGCGGCAACCCGCGAGACGGTTGCCGGTTAAGCAGCATGCGCTCGGATGCGGGCGTGCAACGACCTATCGGGCCGGTTGAGTACGGATGGTCCTGGAGGAAGCGGGTTGGCCGAACCAGAGGAGACGTGTGCGGGAAAGGCCGACCTCAGGCTGCTGCGCGCCGCGGTCGAGGCTTCCGGCGAGGGCATCCTGATCACCTCTGCCGAGCTCGACGAGCCCGGGCCGCGCATCGAGTACGCCAATCCGGCCTTCACCATCATGACAGGCTACGCGGCGCACGAGGTCGTCGGCCGGACGCCGCGCCTGCTGCAGGGGCCCGGCACCGAGCGCGCCGTGCTCGACCGCATGCGCGCCGCCTTGGAGGCCGGCGAGCGCTTCCAGGGTGAGGCGGTGAACTATCGCAAGGACGGCTCGACTTACGTCGTTGAGTGGCTGATCACCCCGGTGCACGAGGCCGACGGGCGCATCTCGCATTGGGTGTCGGCCCAGCGCGACATCACCGAGCGCCGCGCCGGCGAGGACCGGCAGGCCATGATGGTGCGCGAGCTGCACCACCGGGTGAAGAATACCTTGGCGACCGTCCAGGCCGTGTTCAACGCCACCGCCCGCTCCGGTCTCCCGCTTGCCGAGCTCACCCGCGCCTTCTCGGGCCGGATCGCGTCGCTCGCCCGCACGCACGCGCTGATCACCGAGGACCTCGCCCAGGTCGCGTCCTTCGAGGGACTCTTGCGGGCCGAGCTCGACCCTTACGACGAGCGCGGGCGCCTGGCGCTGGAGGGCCCGAGGGTCGTGCTGCCCTCCGAACTCGCGGTGCCGGTCGGCATGGCCCTGCACGAACTCACCACCAACGCCCTGCGGCACGGGTCGCTGGCGGACCCGAACGGACGGCTCCATGTGGCATGGTGGGTGGAGGAAGGCGCGGCAGGTCGCGGCCTGCGCTGGGACTGGCATGAGCACGACGGCCCGCCCGCCGCGCACCCGACGCGCGAGGGCTTCGGCCACCGGCTCCTGAACAAGGTCCTGGCCGCCCAGACCGGAGCGGAGGTTGACGTCGCCTTTGCCCCGGACGGGTTGCGGGTCTCCGTTCGGATGCCGTTGCCCGCGTCACGCCCATGAGTACGAGGCGTCGCGCGACATTGAAGGGAGCCGGGCCGGCTTAGCTTTGCGCCGCGGTTGGTTGCGGACGCATTTCCGCCGACCGCGAGGGTCGCGTGCAACCGGCATCGACGCATGTTCCGGGGTGGAGCTGCGACCGCCGGGCGGACCGCGTTCATCGCGGGTTGCGGTGTGCCCCGGCAGTGACGGTCCCGTCGCCGCCCGGTGGGCGGCGCCCCCGAACCGGTGAAGGCTGATGACAGAGAAGCTCGACGACGCGACGGCAGGGCTGGTCCAGGCCCTTGCCGAGGACGCGGACGCTCCCAATGCGGCGGTGGATCGGATGGTAGAGCGCCTGCGCCGCATGGAGGAGGCCGCCAAGCTGGGCGGCAGCGACCGGCAGACGCTCCAGAAGCTCGCCTCCGCGCGCCGGGTGCTCGGCGACCCGGTAGAGGTCGGGCCCGCCCTGCGGGTGCCGCTCGTCCCGGACTAACCCGTTCAGGCGACCGGCCCGCGCGGCTCCCGCATGGCGGCATGGGCCTGGACGAGAACGTCGAGCGGTAGCCAGGGGCTGCGCGTGCAGACGGCCGCGTCCGGCATCCGGGCCCGGCACGTCTCAGGCGTGCCGGTGCTCATCACCACCCGGATGCCCGGCCTGAACTCACCGGCTTGCCGCGCGAGGCGGTGCCCACCGATCTCACCCGCCAGCGTCGCAGTCGTCAACAGCAACACGAAATCCTTGCCGCCCTCTCGCAGTGCATCAACGGCCGCCGCCCCGTTGGCGCAGACGACCACGTCAAAATCGGTTTCCCCAAGGAGCGTCTCGGCCCGGTCTCGAACTGCCGCGTCCCCGTCGACCACGAGGGCCGCCCGCTTCGATACTGCATTATGCATCAATCCTCCGTTTCCCGCTCAGCGGCGTCGACACGCTCGGCGAGTTGAGCGATCAAACCTTTCCAATCCTCGGGCATACTGTCCCGGAGAAAGTCGTCGTAAGCTTCTTCCAGCCCGTGCCCGACACCGAGCAGGCAGGGATCCTGGGTAGCCGAGGACCAGAAGGGATGCCGCATCTGGCACTGGCGCATGGATGTCCGCTCCGGGCGACGCGTCTCCCGCCGACCCTGGCCTCGTTCGCGTGTGACGGTTTGTCTCCACCAATTGCCGTGGGCAAGATTGGTTTCAGCGCGGCTGGCACGGAGGGGCGCCGATCTCGGCGACGCGACGCAAAGCACATCGCGGCGTTACGACCCCTTTGTCAGGACGGCATCATGTAAATGGAGGCAGTCGCGAGGCCTCTGGTGACGGCCGGTTCGACCGCAGAGGCGGAACCGGCCAGCGGGCGCGAAGGCCGACTCGCCTTCGCCCGGGCGGGCTACGGACCTTTGGTTCGAATGCCTCCGTCCGTATCCTCCGTCCGCGGATCAGGCATCGCGCTTGGAACGCAGGGCGACGACGTTTCCGTCGTGGGCGGCAGGTGCCGCCGGGATCCCGAGCGCGTCGGCGACTTTGAGGGCGAGCTGCTCGCGCTTGAACGGCTTGCCGATGAGCCGAACCCCGTCGTCGAGCCGACCGTGATGCACGATTGAGTTCTCGGTGTAGCCCGACATGTAGACGACCTTCACTTCGGGTCGCAGCGCCCGGATGCGCTCGGAGAGTTCGCGACCGCGGACCTTGCCTGGAAGCACCACGTCGGTGAGCAGCAGGTCGACGGCGGCCGCGTTCGCGCCGAAGACCCGTAGCGCCTCCTCGCCATCCGCGGCCTCCAGCACCCGGTAGCCCAGGTCGGCCAGGATCGCGCAGGCGATCTCGCGCACCGCCGCCTCGTCCTCGACCACCAGCACGGTCGCCGAGCCGCGCGGAAGATCGACCGGCGCACCGGTGCGAACCTGCGCCGCCACCGCGCCGACAGCGCGCGGCAGGTAGAGCTTCACCGTCGTGCCCTCGCCGGGCTCCGAGTAGATCTTCACGTGCCCGCCCGACTGCTTGACGAAGCCGAACACCATCGCGAGACCCAGGCCCGTTCCCTTGCCGTCCGGTTTGGTCGTGAAGAACGGCTCGAAGACGCGCGCCAGCACCTCCGGCGTCATGCCGTGCCCGGTATCGGAGACCGCCACCATGGCGTAGTCGCCCGGCGTCACCTCGGCATGGTGGCGCGCGTACTCGTGGTCCAGCACCGTGTTGCCGAGCTCGATGGTCAGGCGCCCGCCGCCCGGCATGGCGTCGCGGGCGTTCAGCGCGAGGTTCAGGACCGCGCTCTCCAGTTGCGCCGGGTCGGCCATCGCCGGCCACAGCCCCGCGGTCTCGACGTAGCGGACCTCGATGTGCTCGCCGAGCGTCCGCCGCAGCAGCGGGATGAGGTCCGGCATGGTGGCGGCGAGGTCGATAGCGGCGGGCGCCAGCGGCTGCTTGCGGGCGAAGGCGAGGAGCTGGCCGGTGAGCGTGGCGCCGCGCTGCGCCGCCCAGGCCGCGCGCTCGATGCGCTGCTGCAGCCGGGCGTCGTCGGTCAGCTTGGCGCGCACGAACTCCAGGTTCCCGAGGATGACCTGGAGCAGGTTGTTGAAGTCGTGCGCGATGCCCCCGGTCAACTGGCCGATGGCCTGCATCTTCTGCGCCTCGCGCAGCACGCCCTCGGCCTGGGCGCGCTTGGTCATATCGGAGACGGTCAGGACGAAGCCGCCGTCCGGCATCGGGGTGCGGCGGATCTCCAGGTGATGCCCGTCCGTACCGCGGCGCTCGTAGGTGATGGCCTCGCGGGGATTCCGGCTGCCGTGCCGGATCTGGTCCTCGGTCTCAAGGGCGGGCCGGCCAGGTTCCGCCGTGTGCTCGACGAAGGCGCCGTAGGTCGTGGCCGGCCGCAGCATGGCCTTGGGCAGGTCGAGCAGCACCTGGAAGCACTCGTTCCAATTCGCGAGCCTGCGGTCGGGTCCGAACACCGCCACGCCCTGGCTGAGGCTGTCGAGCGTGGTGCGCAGGCGGAGCGCCAGGGCGCGCTGCTCGGCCTCGGTCCGGTAGGAGCGCGACCACGCCTGGTTCAGGAGGCGCGCCGCCCAGAGCAAGGTGAGAACCGCCAGCGCCGAGCCGCCGATGACGAGCCAGCGCACCAAATAGGCGCGGGTGTCGTTCTGGGCGAGGCGCTCGTCGAGCAGGCGCTGCTCGTCGGCCAGGACCGACGCGACCACGGCCTCGGCCTCGCGCATGTCGTTGCGGCCTGTATCGGTGTTGACGATGCGCAAGGCCGCCTCAAGCCCGCCGTCGCGGCGCGCCTGGACCGACTGGGCGAGTTCCTCCAGCTTGTGCTGGACGACGGGTGCCAGGGCCCGAATGCGGTCTTGCTGGACGGCGTTGTCGGCGGTGAGCTTCTGCAACTCGCCTTGCAGGACGCCGATGCGGTCGCGGGCGGCATCGTAGGGGCCCAGGTACTCGTCCCGCCCGGTCAGCACGTAGCCCCGCTGGCCGCGCTCGGCGTCGCGCAGGGCGATGGCGAGGTCCTTGGTCGTGCCGAGCACGCGGTAGCTGTGCTGCGACCACTCGCGGGCGACGCGGGAGGCGTTCAGGCGCTCCCAGGTCACCGCCCCGACCAGCGCCAGGATGGCCACGAGCACGCCGAAGACCAGCAGGTTGGCGCGCGAGACGAGGTAGCGGGTCATCGAGGTTTGGTCTGCGGGTCGCGGTGGTCGGTAGCTCGGCCGCCAGGGGGCGAGGCCCCTCGCGCGTTCGCATCCAATTCAGAATGTGCTGGCATGCGATTGCGGGATTGTTGAGGCCGCGCGTCGACGGAGACGTCAGGCGGCGACTTTGCCACGTCCGCCGCTCGCATCGACCGGGACCGCGGCCCTCGTCTGGTTGCGGCCGCCGGCCTTGGCCTCGTAGAGGGCCGCATCAGCCCGGCGGTAGAGATCCTGCGCGGCGCCCGTCCGGTTGCCAGAAGCGGCCGCCACGCCGATGCTCACGGTCACCGCTCCCGCGCCGATGCCGGCGGAGGGCACAGCGAGCCGCGAGACCTGGTCATGCACCTCCCGCGCGACGCTCACGGCGCCGTGCTCGTCGGTGCCGGGCAGCAGCAACGCGAACTCCTCGCCGCCGACGCGGCAGGCGAGGTCGCCGGGCCGGTGCACGCTCGCGGAGAGGCAGCGGGCCAGCCCCCGCAGCACCTCGTCGCCGACGTCGTGGCCGTAGCTGTCGTTGTAGCGCTTGAAATGGTCGGCATCGACGACGAGCAGCGCGAGCGGCTTGCCCGTCCGCCGTGCGTCCTCGCTCGCCCGGGAGAGGGCATGCTCGAAGCGACGGCGGTTCGCCAGGCCGGTCAGCGCGTCGGTTCGCGAAAGCCGCGCCATCTCGGCGTGCATCTCCGCGCGGCGGCGCAGCTCCCGACCGAACAGCAGCGACAGCGCGATGGTCAGGCCGCACAGGACCAGGACCACCGCGGCGATGCCGAGGGCCTTCACGCGCCACGCAGCCTCGATCTCGCGGGTTGCGAGGGCGACGTTGAGGACGAGTGGAAACGTGCCAACCTGGGTGAAGGCGTAGTGCCGCTCGACCCCGTCGCGGACCGAGGTGCCGACGAAGACGCCGTTCCCCTCGCGCACGAACCGGTCGAAGTTGGGCGTGCCGGCGATGTTCACGCCGATGTCGGCGGCGACGTAGGGGTGGCGCACGATGCGGGTACCCTCGCGCAGGTAGAGGTTGATCGCGCCGTCCCGCCCGAGGCCGATCCGGTCGAAGAGCCGGCTGAAATAGCTGAGCTTGAGGCTGCCGAGCACCACGCCGCCGAAGGAGCCGTCCGGCTTGTCGATGCGACGGCTGAGCACGACGATGGGCGCGCCGGTCAGGCGAGAGACCACGGGCTTGCTGATGTGCAGACCCAGGTCCGGATGGGTCTTGTGCGCCTGGAAGTAGTCGCGGTCGGCGTTGTTGACCTTGCGCGCTGGCAGCGCGGAGGCGTCGAGGACGCTGTCGCCGTTCTCGTCGAGGACGAGCATGACGCCCAGGTCCCTCGCGGTCGCGGCACGGTCGAACAGGATCATCTGGCGCGCCCGCGCGCTCGCCGCCAAGGTCTCGGGCGCGCGCAGGTTGTCGGCCACCGCCTGCAGCGACAGGTCGATGATCTCGATGTTGCGGGCGATGTCGCGCTCGACGACCTGCAGGAGGTTGCGTGAGGTCTGCTCGGCCTTGTCCCAGGCGTCGTGGCGCAGGTCGAGCAGCATCAGCCCGCACATGGCCAGCATGCCCAGGGGCGCCAGGACGCTGAGCGCGACCCAGTTGCGGCCGGAGCGGAAGACGCGCGGCAGGCGGCGCGGCAGGACCATCGGCGGGTTCCCCCAAGCGTTGTCGCTGCTTGGTTTCTGGGGCCCGAGGCCTAACCGGTCATTTCGAACACGCCTCCTGACGGGCCCTCGACGTCGTCGTGCCTAACGCCGCGTTGAGGTCATAGGTTGGATCCTCGTCGATGGGAGCGCCCGGGCGGGCGGACCTGCGTAGCCGTCCGCCGGGACCTGGGCCGCGCCGGTGGCGTTATACGTCCCGCTGTCCCGACCGGAGACCCCGATGCTCAACCCGTTCTACGCCGCGTTCCTGCTCGCCGTTGAGGCGCAAAGGGTCATCGAGTTGCGGCTGGTGCGGATCGCGTGGGGCGGGGCGGAGGCGCAGGCCGAGATGGTGTCGATGGTCTCCGAGAAGGTCGTGGCCGCGATGGAGGCGGCCAACACCTTGATGGCCGGGGGCACCCACGGCCAGGTCATCACCCGCTACCGTGAGCTGGTGGCCGACAACACGCGCCGCCTCTCGGCCTGAACGGCCCCCGGGCGCTGCACAGGCAGGTCGTCCCGCACCGTCGGCGCGGCGAAACTCACGCCTTCGCGGGGTCGTCATACGCGGAGAGACCGGCGCCCGCGATCAGTGCGTCCCATGGGGCGGGCGACGGGAACACCTCGCCGAGGAAGGCCAGGAACGCCTTCACGTTCGGATTGCCGCGCCGGCTCTCCGGCCACAGCGCCGTCACGACCGAGCGCTCGACCGCGAACTCGCGCAGGACCGGCACCAGCGCGCCGCGGGCGACGTACGGGGCGGCGATGTAGGTCGGCGAGATGCCGATGCCGCCGCCGGCCACCAGGATGGCCGCCACCGCGTCGCTGAAGTCCGTCACGATCCCGGCGTCCGGTGTGATCTCCACGACCCGACCGCCGATCCGGAATGGCCAGCGCAGGGCCTGGCCCGTGCTCTGGAAGCGGAAGTTCACGCAGTCGTGGCGGACGAGCTCGTCCGGATGCTCCGGCGTGCCCCGACGTGCGAGATAGTCCGGCGCGGCGAAGGCGCAGAGCCGGTGCGGCGCGAGGCGACGCGAGACGAGGCGGGAATCCGCCAGGTCGCCCACGCGGATGGCGATGTCGATGCCCTCCTCGATCAGGTCGGCGAAGCGGTCGCCCAGGCGCAGGTCGACGGACAGGTTCGGGTAGCGCTCGCGGAAGCGCGGCAGGGCCGGAGCGAGCAGGTGCACGCCGACCGGGAACGGCGCCGTCACCTTCAGGGTGCCGGCCGGCTCGGAGCGGGCGGCCACGGCGGCCTGCTCGATCTCCTCGGCCTCGCGCAGGAGGCGGAGCGCCCGCTCGTGCAGGTCGCGGCCCTCCGGCGTCAGGGTCAACGAGCGCGTGGTGCGGGTGAACAGGCTGATGCCCAGCCGCGCTTCCAGCCGCTGGACGCTCTTGCTGACCGCCGAGGGCGAGATGCCGAGCGAGCGGGCCGCGGCGGTGTAGCTGCCGAGTGAGGCGGAGCGCGCGAAGGCGATGATGCCGGTGAGGCGGTCGAGGCCGATCTGTTCCATAGCGGCATTATTGAAGCGAAAGCCGGCCTGATTATCAAGGCGACGACAACGAGCCATTCTCCTTTTCACAGGCGCCGCAGCGACGCCGGATGAGAAGGCACAGCGTCATGATCAGCACCCTCCAGGACCGCACCGTCGTCGTCTTTGGCGGCACCTCCGGCATCGGCCTCGCCGCGGCCCGGCAGGCCAAGGCGGCGGGAGCCTCGGTCATCGTGGTCGGCTTCAACGCTGAGGGCGCCGAGCGTGTCGCGGCGGAGAACGGCTTCGCTGGCTGGCGCGCCGCCGACGTGACCCGGCCCGAGACCATAGCGGCGGCGCTTGCCGACATCCCCCACGTCGACCACCTCGTCCTGCTCGCCGGCACCTTTGTGGCCGGCAAGGTGCTGGAGGCCGAGGTCGACTACCTGAAGCGGGCGTTCGACGAGCGCATCTGGGCCGCCGTCCACACCCTGCGCGCCCTCGGCGACCGGTTGGCCCGGGATGGCTCCGTCACCTTCATCTCCGGCGCCCTGGCGGATCGCCCCTCGGCACAAGGTACCGCCGTGCTGGCCGCCGCCTCGGCCGCGATGGAGGCGCTCGCCCGCGGCCTCGCGCTCGAACTGGCACCGGTGCGGGTCAACACCCTGTCACCCGGCACCACCGATACGCCGCTCCTCGCCCGCACGCTCGGTGCCCATCGCGACGCCTACGTCGCCGCGCTGACCGAGAAGCTGCCGCAGCGGCGCCTCGGCACGGCCGAGGAGGCGGGTGCGGCGGTCGTCTTCCTGATGAGCAACGGCTTCATGAACGGCGAGACCCTGCACGTCGACGGCGGCGCACGCCTCGTCTGATCGCCCGGACCTGAACCCACCTCCCCCGCACACCGCGTCCCGAAGGACTACGTCCATGACACAACCTCTCACCGGCAAGGTCGCCCTGGTCACGGGCGGCTCCCGCGGCATCGGCGCGGCCATCGTGCGCCGCCTGAGCCAGGATGGCGCCGCCGTCGCCTTCACCTATGCAGCCTCGGCGAAGCGCGCCGAGGCACTGGTGGCGGATCTCGCTGCGTCCGGTGCCTCGGTTACCGCCCTAACCGCCGACAGCGCCGACCCGGACGCGGTTCGCGGGGCCGTCCAGGCCACCGTCGAGCAGTTCGGCCGCCTCGACATCCTCGTCAACAACGCCGGCATCCTCGTTCCCGGCGCCGTCGAGGACGTCTCGCTGGCCGATTTCGACCGGCAACTCGCGGTCAACGTCCGGGCCGTGTTCGTCGCCGCGCAGGAGGCCGCCCGCCACATGCGGGAGGGCGGGCGGATCATCTCCGTCGGCAGCGTCGGGGCCGACCGCAGCGGCTTCCCTGGCACAACGGTCTACAGCATGACCAAGGCCGCTGTGGCCTCCCTAACCCGCGGGCTCGCGCGAGACCTCGGACCGCGAGGCATCACCGTCAACACGATCCAGCCAGGTCCGGTGGCGAGCGAAATGTCGGCCGGCATGGAGGCGATGCTCACCCCTCTCATCGCGCTCGGGCGCATGGGGCGGGACACCGAGATCGCGGCGCTCGCGGCCTTCCTGAGCGGCCCGGAGGCCGGCTTCATCACGGGCGCCGCCCTGACCGCTGACGGCGGCTACCTGGCCTGAACGACGAGGCCGGGCAGGCTCGTCGCTAACCTCATCCAATCCAGCCTCGAAGGAGACGACCCGATGTCCGAGACCACGAACGCCGGTGGACCGGCGACCGAACCCAACTACGACCGCCTGCTGCGCGCCAATTTGGAGCGCGTCTTCAACGAACGCGACGCGGGCAAGCGCACGGCGGCCCTGGCCGAGCTCTTCGTGGACGAGCCGGTCATGTACGAACCGACCGGCATCGTGCAGGGGCGAGCCGCCATCTCGGCGGTCGCCGGCAACCTGCTGGAGCAGTTCGGGCCGACATTCCGGTTCACGCCCATCGGGACGGCGGTCGGGCATCACGGCCTGGGCGCGCTGCGGTGGCAGGCCGGCCCGGACGGCGGGCCGGTCGCGGTGACCGGAACGGATGTGGTCGAGGTCGTGGACGGCAGAATCGCGCGTCTCTGGGTGCTGCTCGACCAGCCGACTGCCTGAGACCGGTTGTTACGGGTGGAAGCCGCAGGTTCCGCGTTGTCGGCAGGGACAGCAGTGGAGGTATACCCATGATTCCTTCCAAGCCTCGCCTCGTCGGCCTGAACCACATCGCCCTTGAGGTCGGCGACATCGAGGAGGCCCTGAGCTTCTACGGCGCGGTGTTCTCCTTCGAGTTGCGTGGGCGGCACGATGGGAACGCGGACCACCCGGCGATGGCCTTCCTCGACATGGGCGACCAGTTCATCGCCCTGATCGCCGGGCGCGAGCAGCCGAAGGACACGTACCGGCATTTCGGGCTCGTCGTGGACGACCGCAGCCGGGTCATGGCCCTCGCCGGGGCGGCCGGGGCCGAGCTCTTGGAGCGTCCGTTCAACTTCATCGACCCCTGGGGCAACCACCTGGAGATCGTGGCCTACGCCGACGTCCAGTTCTCCAAGACGGGCGAGGTCCTCCGCGCCATGGGCCTCGCACTCGACAAGAGCGACGAGGCCCGGGAGGAGCTCCGGCGGAAGCTCGCCCGGGGCCCGACCGGTTGAACTCCCATCAAGCGGTGCCGTTACCGCCCATGGCGCCGTAGACCTCGCCGGTGACGTAGCTCGCCTCCTGACTCGCGAGGAACGATCAGGACGTTGTGGCCGCCCGAACCTGTCGTTCCACGTCGATGGTAGCTTTTGAAGGCAAAGCGGCCATTCTCGTGGCTCTGTTCGAAAGGCCGCTTATGGCGCGAAGCCGAACAAAATGGGGCGAACTCCTGACGCATAGCGGCCCCTTCACACCGCGACCTTCGTCGGCGGCTTCGACACGGGAGGCGGACGTCGTAGAAGTTCTCATGAGCTCGCTGATTGGGCGCATGCAGCGCATGCCGTGAACCCTGCGATCAAGATCACCAACAACCCGGCTTGCCGCTGCTGACAGTGCCGACGCGTAGCTATTTGATAGCCGCCCCAACTATCCGCATTCGGACCCCAAAGTTCTGCATCGGATAAACCTTGCTGGTGAAGGGGCGCCACCGAAATGGCGGCCCATCAAGCTAACATCTGTGGCTGGAGGACAGCCATTCTGGCGGAACGCAACCTCTGCGCTGCAGTTTTAGGCTAAGGTTCACAGCCCTCCAGGCCATCACCGACCCTGAACCAAACTCGCGGCTACTGAGCTCTCTCGGCTAACCTTGGACGCTGCTGAAGGCGTCCCCATGGCGCCCGACGACCTTCCGGACGTTCTCCGAAGTCCAAGCACCGCCTTTGAGGCTGCGAACGCCCTCAATGTTCAGGCGCTCGGCAACCGCCTGCCAGCGTCCGGCTCCCTCCGGTATGGCGGACAACGCGCGTGCGATGCCCGCATAGGCCTCCCGGCGCAACTCGCCCATCCGTTCGCGCTCCGCCACCCGTGACGCTTTGAAGTGGGCAACCGGGTCGAAACGCCGTCCATCGACGGTGATCGGGTCAGGCGACAGCGCGATCAATTCAAGGCCAAGCTCTTCGGCGTGATGGCGGAGATGTGGGTTGCTTCGCCACAGGTTACGTTCCTCGAAGGCGACGTAGGCGAGCACCGCGTGTTGGCGTGCGCACAGGCGGCGGGCTTCCACTAAAGCTTCCCGCACCTCTTCGGTTGCCCGGTCGGTGCGTACGTCCATGAAGGCGATCTCGCCGACGAGGCTGAGTGCCTCCGCCCGGACCCACTGCTTCACGCGCTCGCGCTGGTAGCGGATCGTCCGGCTGGCCCGGGCAGCGCCATTGATGTCGCTGGGCAGGCGTCGGAAGTCGGCCCAGGTGACCGGCAGAGTCCAGTAGAATCCGACACACGCTGACTTCAAGCGCTGCGCTCCCGTCCGCCGGTCCGACCCGGACAAATCCGGCGGCACCATCCCTCGCAGGCTACGGCGAGTTACGGTCGTTCATCAACAGCGGGACACGAGACCTGGAACCAACAACACCGCTGAAGTCGTGGGGCCGTAACAATAACAATGTGAGGACAAAACGAATGTCGAATATCAAGCATGATAGCGCGGATTCCGAGCAGGTGCATCAGGATTACATTGCTGTCACCGTCGAGGCTTCTCGCGCCGAGGACGATTCGGAGCACGGGGCGGAGGAGCCACAGTCGTTCGGAAGCGCGAAGGGGCACAACCTGTACGCCGGGCTCAGCCTCCGCGATCAGATCGCTCTCGGCGTGGTGCCGGTGATCGAGCGCGGCTGTGATCCGGCGGGACGTCCGACCATTGAGCTCGAGGTGACGCTGGATCGCCAGACGCGCTTCTTCGACATGGCGGCCGGGGAGGAGGCGGTCCTCCACGTGACCTGCCTCGGCACCGAGGGGGTGTGGCAGCGGCTGCGGGTTCGCAAGGTGATCTGGAATTCCCGCCGCGCCTGAAGCGACGGGCCGGGGTGGGCATCTGCCCCGGCCCTCATGGACCCGGATGACCGGTAGCATCCAACGGAACCAAACGCCCGTCTGTCTCGCGCGGCGCTTCGGCCGACCACGCTGCTCCAGCCGACGCCCGGACAATTCCGACCCGCTGATCTCCCGCGGGCTGCGGCACGGTAGCGTCTCTCATCAGCAACGAGAGGCCAAGCCAAACACCCCCAAAAAGACGACAGTCACAACCGGCGCTCGAAACTCTCGTAACGAGATTTCCAAGCCGCAACCGAAATCGAAGGATAGGCGACGATGGGCAAGAATCAGACAGCAGAACAGGCCGAAACGGATAAGTGGGAGACGATCAGCAACCTCGAAAACCCCTACAGTTGGACGGGGGCGTTCCCGCCCGATGAGTCGAAGCTGCAGCGTCGCATCGCGAAGAACCCAATCGGGGCTGCACTTGAGTGTGCCGCGCAGGTCCAGCAGACTCATGATAGCTTTCGAGAGGAACTCTACGGCGGCCTGCAGTTCGCCTACGCTATCGCCCGACACCTCAGCACGGACTTCAATGCGTTCAAGGAGTTTTATAGTCTGAGTTTCTTCCAAAACGGCAAGCGGAAATTCAAGGTATCCAAGCAGCACAAGAACGCCTTGCGGCACGTCATGAATTTTGTCTTCAATGCGACGAGCGAAGTGGCGCGCAAGCGGACCGGGAAGTACGCGGCGGCGCTCGGTGGGTACATGCGCCAGGGGATGCCGGCCCACATCGTGGCGGAGCAGATCAAGGCGGATGGCGGCATCGAAAAGTTGTACGAGATCAGCGTCGAGTTGGAGCTCGCTCGGGCGAAGCGCGTCCGCGGTTCTTCGAAGGGGCCGAACCCGGACTTCCTGATCGACGACGAACCGGTGCACCTGGGAGGCAAGGCGCGGAAGACGCCGGACCAGGACTGGAGCCTGGATGGCCTTGAGGATGACCCGGGCGAGTGCACAAACGACCCGTCGGAGGGCGACCTTAAGGACGATTTGGTCGACTACCTACACCTCGGCAGCGAGTCCGAAACCGAGCCGCTGCTGAAGCAGGGCCAGGATCCGAGCGGGCGAGAGACGATTATGCTCGAGGTGACGCCGGAGATGAAGAAGCGGCTGCTATCGGTGAAGGCGGGACAGCTTGTGATGATTCGCCTCGTTGGCATGGGGATGGAGGAGAGTGCCGATCCGGATGAGGGTTGGGTGCGATTGCGGGCGCGGCGAGCGTTCCGCTGGCCGGCCGGTCGCGTCAAGCCGTCAGTGCACTGATCGACAGGAGCTGGGGCGGCGAGGCTGTCCCGGCTCTCTCAGTCTCGAACCAGAACCGGATGACGCCACGGTTCCGTAGCCGGCCTGGGCTTGCTGTCGAGCTCAGCCGAGGACGGCGGAAGCGTCAAGATGTCGTCGAAGTCGGTCCGCCCACGCGCCAGCGCCTTGAAGTTGTAGGCGTGTACGTAGTCAAGATCGCTCACTATGGGGGTGGCGGTGAGCGAGACGAGGGGTCCGCCGCGCGGGCAGTAACGTGCGCCCGATGGTCCGAGGTGCGAGTCGAGCGGTTCGCGAAGGCGGCCCCCCGGGGGCATCACGGCAACGCCTTGGTAGTGCAACCCATCGTTGGGCAGCAGATCGCGCCAAGCGGAGCGGGCACTGACCTTGGCCCGCTTCGCGACCGGGAAGTCCGGGGCGAGGATCCACACCGGGCACCAATCCCGGCGGCTCGGGGCGCGCCAGTTGCGCCACACCCGCTCGCAGAGCCAGCGATGCGCCCGCTCGGCCTCACGCTTCATCTGGGCAAGGACGGCGTCGCGACGGCCCCCAAGATGCCGATACTTGAGGACGAGGAGGTAGGGGGACCAGCCCTCGGCCACCAGCTCGATAGCGATCTGGCCGTAGCCGCCGGTCAGTTGATTGATCTGATTACTGCGAGAGAGACCATCCGGGAAAGGGGGCTGGGGCATACCTGGATCTCCTGTGGGTGAGGCTGCCTATTGGGATGGGGATGGGGATGCGGGGGCTCTGCCATGAGCCATGCTCGAGGAGGCAGTGCTCTACCGAGCCGGTGTGCTCAATCAGCTCTCTTTCGACACACCTAAACATTTGCACGCCCGAAGACGTACACTCTAGCGCCGAGTACCGCGCGCCGTCTTGTGGCAGCTTCCAAAGCAAGCCGGCAGTGTGCAAGCACGAAATTAGTTTTACTGGTTTGCCGGATCGCTCACAGCGCACATAGCCGCCCGGCCGGAGGCGAGCTACGACCGCGAATCTTAAGAGTATCGATTGATTCCGTGGCGGAGGTTGGTTCCGCAACGCCGTCGATGCTGGGGATGGTTGTTACAGAGCCTGCGACGCAGCCCCTTTCGCACGGCCGATGAATAGGATCCGGCCCGTCGGGCGACCGATGGGCGAACCAGCCTCGGGTTCCAGCGTGATCTCGAACAGTTGCCCGTCACCGATGGCTTCCAGTCGCTCCGGCGGCAGGCGGATCGCTCCACCCGGAGGCAGCACGCCGAGGGAGACCGGACCGCGAGCCTGATCCCACAAGGTCCAGAGTTGCAACGCGCGCCCGCTTCCGGGCTGCACATCAGCCAGCGGTAGCGACCGAACCGCGCCATTCTGTGCAACTTGTATAAGCCATCCCGGGCCGCTCTCCTGCCCAAGGGCGTCGCGGCTCTGTAGGATCGCGAAGTACCGCGTCGGGCTCTCGACAGGCGCTGACATGCGGCTCAGCAGGATCGCTAGAATGAGCGCGGCGGCCGTGGCGAGGCCCGTGGTGGCCCGCCACAGAGAGGGGCTGTGCCACGCCGCCCGCATTATTCCGTGCTTCGACCGCGTGAGCGCGGAAGGCGTGGTCCGACCGAGTGCATGTCGGCGCGTCACGAGATCCTGCTCGATCCGCGCCCATTGTGCAGGATCGACTTCGGCCATTCCAAGAGCGGAGGAGGCCGGCAGCAGGCATTCTTCCCAGAACGCGACGCGGCGGGCCATATCTGCATCCGAAAGCAGAGCCCGCTCGATCTCCGCCGTCGCTGCCCCGTCGAGCAGGCCTAGGACGTATTCACCCGCCAGAACATCGCGGCCTTCCGGATCGCTCGGGATCATGACAGGCAATCCTTCAGGGCGATAAGGCTACGGCGGACCCACGCCTTCACGGTCCCGAGCGGCGTTGCCAGCCGCTCGGCGATCTCAGACTGCGACAGTCCTTCGACATAGGCGAGCAGGATCACCCGCCGCCTGTCGGCGTCGAGCTTCGCAAGGCATGCGTGCAGGCGCGCTCCGTCCTGCGCCGCCGCCAGCGCGGCGAAAGGATCGGGCGCAGTGTCGACGATCTCCGCCGTCTTTGCCTCGTCGATATCCGTCTCTCGACCGGCGGCACGGATGTACTTCAGCGCGCGGTGTCGCACGATGCTGGCGATCCAGGCGCGACCTGCACCGCGGCTACTGTCGAAGCTGCCGGCGCGCTCCCAGATATCGAGAAACGAGTCGTGGACGACTTCGACGGCAACGTCCCGCCGCCGGACGATCCTAAGCGCGACGGCGAGCAGGAACCCGGCCTCGCGGTCATAAAGTCGACGCAGCGACGCAGGGTCCTGGCGGGCGCAGCCCTCTAGGGCGGACGCATGATCGAACGGCTCCATGATCCTCCCGGCACTCGGCAGGACCGGCTAGGTGGCCGGTCCTGCATCTGCGGAGCGAACTACGACTTGGGCAGGATGGCGATGTCGCGGACCTTGCCAGACACGCCGTCGATCTTGGCGACCATCTCGCCCTTCCCCGTGGCGAGATTCACCTTGTAGAGCGTATCGCCCACGATGGCCCAGGCTTGGTTGCCGCCCTGTCCGTCTGAGAGGATGTCGAAAGCCACCGCCTCGCCGGACATGCCGAGCATGCCGACGGTGTTGAGGATGCCGTCGTTCGGCGGAGCCTGCTTCAGCAAAGCGCCGGAAGCGTCAATGTCGAACAAGGCCGTCTCCTTCGTGCCCTTAAAGGCATTGGTGTAGGCACCAGCCATCACCTTCGGCGTCTTGTCCTTCATGGTGTCGGTTTCGGCGAACTTGAGCTGTCCGTCCTTCGTGACCTTGCCGTCGTCGACGTTGGCGCGGAGATTGGTCCCGTCCGAACCGATGATGCGCAGGCGGTCGGCGACAGGATTGAAATCGACCATGGCCGCGGTGCCGGCAGCCAGCGTCGTATCGAGCTTCGATTTCGCCGTGGCCTTACCCGACATCGGATCGACCGTGACGACGCTGCCGTCCGAGATCACCGCGTAAAGCATGCCATCTGCCGGCCGGACGTCGATGCCAAGGACGCTGCCGCTAATGCCGGTGATCGTCACCGTTTTCGTGACTTTCTTCGCGGCTGTGTCGACATGCGCCAAGCTGGCGTCGCCGATGAGTGCCGCAACGGTCTCAGCACGCGCAGCGGTTCCAAAGCAGGTGCCGGCCAGCAGGCTTGCAGCGATCAGACTCAGTCGCATGGTGTTCTCCATCTGCCGCGGATCGGCATCGATGGCGCTAGCCGTGGGCTGGGTAATCGGATGCAGCCAGGGTCAGATATTTCTGCGCTCGCGTTCAGCGTGCGCGCGTGAGAGCCAGTCAGGTAGTCAGCTTTGGCGGTGTTGGGTCGTGATCGGAATGGCGGCTCGGTGCATAACAGCTGGTCCGCTATTGAAAACCTGCATCAAAAAACCGGACGTTAGCATGAATTGCGACGCGTGACGGCTTTGCGCCATTAGCGGACTTCCGACCGAAGACACTGGGATGTTCGTTTGGAGTCCAACAGCTGCCGTTGAGATGGAATGGTTGGTCCTACGGCCACAACGTCCTGTCGGCAGGGCCACGAAAGGGCGGTGAGGCGAGCCGACAATCCCCCCAGACTTGCGGGATGGAGGGGTCGGGGATCTGTGCCGGGCGACGCTCGAAGGCCTTCACGCAGTGCTCAGCCCGCCGGGATGCCATGGGCTGCCGAAGCGTCGGCTTGACCGTCTCTCGTCCCCCTTGCCCGACGCGACGGGAAGGCCCGCGCGACCAGCACGTAGAGGAGCGGCGTGACGAACACGGCGAGCACGGTCGCGGTGACCATGCCGCCGAGCACGCCGGTGCCGATGGCCCGCTGGCTGTTCATGCTGGCGCCCGTCGCGACGGCGAGCGGCATCACGCCGAGGATGAAGGCGAGCGAGGTCATCACGATGGGCCGGAAACGCAGTTCGCACGCCTCCAAAGCCGCCTCGTGCAGGGACCGTCCCTGTGCCACGAGGTCCTTAGCCACCTCGATGATCAGGATGGCGTTCTTCGCCGTCAGGCCGATCACCGTGATCAGGCCGACCTTGAAGTAGACGTCGTTCGGCATGTCCCGCAGCAGCATGGCGAAGACCGCGCCGACGACGCCGGTCGGCACCACCAGGAGGACGGCGAGCGGGATCGACCAGCTCTCGTAGAGCGCCGCGAGGCAGAGGAAGACGCAGAACAGCGCCAGCGCGAGCAGAAAGATGGCCTGGGAGCCGGAGAGCTTCTCCTGCAGCGACTGCCCGGTCCAAGCGAAGTCGAAGCCCGGCGGCAGTTGCTTGGCGAGCCGCTCCATCTCGGCCATGGCATCGCCGCTGGCGTAGCCCGGCGCGGCGGTCCCCGAGATCTTGATGCTCGGGTAGCCATCGAAGCCAACGACCTGCGAGGGACCCATCGTCCATTCGACCCGCGCGAAGGATTGCAGCGGCACCATCTGGCCCTTGGCGTTGCGGACGTGCAAGTCGAGGAGATCCTCGGCCGTCATGCGCCGGGACGCCTCGGCCTGGACGATGACCCGCTGCATCCGTGCCTGGTTGGGGAAGTCGTTGACGTAGGTCGAACCGAGGCTGGTCGATAGGACGTCGTTGATGTCGGCGAAGGTGACGCCAAGCGCGTTCGCCTTCTGCCGGTCGAGGACGAGCTCGACCTGCGGCGCGGTCGGCAGGCCCTCGACGTAGACGCCCTGCAGCACCGGGCTCTGGCTCGCCGCCTTGAGCAGCTGGTTGCGCGCGGCCGCCAGCGCCGCATGGCCCTGCTGGCCCTTGTCCTGGAGGCGGAAGGCGAAGCCGCTGGAGTTGCCCAGCGAGTCGATGGCCGGCGGGGCGAGCGACATGACGATGGCGTCGGTCAGGCCGCCGAGGGCGGCGTTGGCGCGGGCGGTGATGGCATCGGCGCCGTCATTCGGCCCGCGTTCGCCCCAGGGCTTCAACCCGACGAAGTTGAGCGCCGCGTTCTGGCCCTGGCCGGAGAAGCCGAAGCCGAGCAGCAGGGTCTGGCTGTCGATGCCGGGCTCGCGGGCGAAGTGCTCCTCAATGCGCTTCGCCACGTCGAGCGTGCGCCCGGTGGCCGATTCCGGAGGTGTTTGCGCGTCGACGATGACGTAGCCCTGGTCCTCGACCGGCAGGAAGCTCGTCGGCAGGCGCAGGTAGCCCCAGCCGAGAGCGGCGACGATGACCGCATAGACGAGGAGCGCCCGCACCGGCCGGCGCAGCAGGCCCGCGACACCGGACCGATAGGCCAGCGTGCCGGCCCGGAAGCGGTGGTTGAACCAGCCGAAGAAGCCGCCCTTGTCGTGGCCGTGGCCGGCCGCGACGGGCTTCAGGAGGGTCGCGCACAGCGCCGGCGTCAGCGACAGCGCCAGGAAGGCCGAGAAGGCGATGGAGGTCGCCATGCTGGCCGCGAATTGCCGGTAGATGACGCCGACCGAGCCGGGGAAGAAGGCGAGCGGCACGAACACCGCCACCAGCACCGAGGTGATGCCGACGATGGCCCCGGTGATCTGGCCCATCGCCTTGCGGGTCGCCTCCCGCGGCGGCAGTCCCTCCTCGGCCATGATGCGCTCGACGTTCTCCACCACGACGATGGCGTCGTCGACGAGAATGCCGATGGCCAGCACCATGCCGAACATGGTGAGCACGTTGATCGAGAAGCCGGCGACGAGCAGCGCGCCGCAGGTGCCGAGCAGCGCGACCGGCACGACGATGGTCGGGATCAGGGTGTAGCGGACGTTCTGCAGGAACAGGAACATCACCGCGAAGACCAGGGCCATCGCCTCGGCGAGGGTCATCAGCACCTTACTGATCGAGACCTCGACGAAGGGCGTGGTGTCGTAAGGCACCGTCACGCTGACGTTGGCCGGCAGCGTGCGCTGGAGCTGGGTGATCTTGGTCCGCACACCTTGCGCGGCCGAGAGCGCATTGGCGCCCGGCGCGAGCTGGATGCCGATGCCGGCGGCGGGGCGCCCGTCGAGCCGCGTCTGCATCGCGTAGGACTGGGCGCCGAGCTCGACCTCGGCGACATCGCGCAGCCGCACCAGCGAGCCGTCCGGGTTGGCGCGCAGCACGGTCTCACCGAACTCGGCGACCGTGGCGAACTGGCCCCTCACCAAGACGTTGCCGGCGATGCGCTGGTCCGGCGTGGCCGGCTGGGCGCCGACGATGCCCGAGGTGACCTGGGCGTTCTGCGCGCCCACCGCGGCCGTGACGTCGCCCGGCGTCATCCCGAACCCCACGAGCTTGACCGGGTCGATCCAGATGCGCAGCGCCTTCTCGGAGGAGAACAGGGTGGCGCGGCCCACGCCCGGCACCCGCCGCAGCTCGCCCAGCAGGCGGCGGGCGGCGAGGTCGCCGAGATCGACCTCGCCCAGCGAGCCGTCCTTCGACGACACGGTGACGAACTGGAGGAAGCTGGTGCTCGCCTCCTCGACGACGACGCCCTGCTGGGTCACCGCCCGGGGCAGCCGCGCCTCGACGCGCTTGATCCGGTTCTGCACCGCGACCGTCGCCTTCGACGGATCCGAGCCCGGCGCGAACGAGGCCATGATCGACGCCATGCCCGATGTGTCGCTGGTCGACTCGAAGTACATCAGCCCCGGGATGCCGTTGAGCTCCTCCTCGATGATGCGGGTGACGCCGTCGTAGAGCCGCTCCGGTGGCGCGCCCGGATATGTCGCGCTCACCTGGACCGTGACGGGGGCCACGTCCGGGTATTGCGAGACCGGCAGAAAGGCGATGGAGATCGCGCCCACCAGCATGACGAAGATGGAGATCGCCCAGGCGAAGATCGGGCGGTCGATGAAGAAGCGGGTCATGGAGGTCCGGTCCCGGCGCGGTCAGGGTTCTGCGGAGGCCGCGGCCGTCCGGGCGCCGTGCCAGGGCGTCGGGTTGACCGCCATGCCGGGCTGGATCTTCTGGAAGCCCTCAACGACGACCCTCTCGCCAGGCTTCAGCCCCTCCTCGACGATCCAGCCGGCATCCGTCAGCGCCCCCGCCTGCACGGGGCGCAGCGCGACGGTCCTGTCGTCGCCGACCACGAACACCTGCGCGACCCCGGCGCTGGAGCGCTGGATGGCCTGGGCCGGCACGATGACCGCGCCAGGCACCGTCCCTTGCGCGACGCGGACGCGGACGTAGGTGCCCGGCAGCAGCGCCACCTTCGGGTTCGGGAACGTCGCCCGCAGGGACACCTGCCCGGTGCCGGGGTCGACGCTCACGTCCGAGAACAGCAGCCGCCCGGCGTCGGCGTGGAGCGAGCCGTCCGGCTGGACGAGGCGCACCTCCGTTTCCTCCTTGCCCGACGCGCGCGCGGCGAGGCGGCTCGGGTCCGAGGCGGGCGCGTTGAAGTCGGCGAAGATCGGGTCGATCTGCTGGATCAGCGCGAGCTTTGTCGCCTCGCCCTGGCCCACGAGGGCGCCCTCGGTGACGAGGGCCCGGCCGATGCGGCCGGCGATGGGCGCGCGCACGGTGGCGTAGTCGAGGTCGATCCGGGCCCGGGCGAGATGCGCCTTGGCGCTGGCGACGTCCGCCTCCGCTTGGCGCAGGGCGGCCGTCGCGACGTCGTGCTGGGCGGTGCTGGCCGCCTGGCGCTCCAGCAGTGTCTCGGTGCGCTCCGATTGCCTCAGCGCCTGCACCCGCGCGGCCTCGGCCCGGTCGAAGGCGGCGGCCTTGGCGTCGACCTCGGCCCGGTAGACGGCGGAATCGATGCGGAAGAGGACGTCGCCCTTCCTGACGAGGCTGCCTTCCTCGAAGGCGCGCTCCCGGACGATGCCGGAGACCTGGGCCCGGACCTCGGCGACCCGCGTCGAGGCGAGGCGACCCGGCAGGTCGAGGGTGCGCGGCACCGTCGCCGCCTCGACGGTCACCGTGGTGACCGGCGTCGGCCCCGCGTCCGCTCCCGGAGCGGCCTTCCCGTCGGCGGCCCGTTCGCAGCCGGCCATGGTCAGGGCGACCAAGCCGACCGCGGCCGTCGCCGCGAGGAGGAACGAGCCAGGGGGCCGCCCGGGCATGGGGGATGGGGTCAGGCGTCGCATCGCAGGCGCATCACCAGCATAGGGCATGGCTTATCCAGGCCGACGGCTTGCAGGTGATGGACAGCCCGCCGCTTTGCGACGCGACGCCGCCGCGGCATGTCCGTCCCGTCGTCTGATCGAAGGAAATGCCCGTCGTGCGCCCGGCCCCCCGGCAAATCCGGTCGGCGGCCAGTCCGCAGTCCAGGGCCGTGCCGTTGTCCACGCTCGGGCAGCGGGCCTCCGAGAAGACGAGGACCGGTCCGAACGACGGCGCTCCGGCCATAGCTTCGCCGAGCGACGCGACGACGTCAGACCAGGAGCGCTCAAGCGCCGCCAGCGGACCGTCGTCGGCACGCGTCTCCGGGACCCCTGGGATCACGGGTGTTGCCGCCGCCTCGGCGACGGAGGTCCCCAGCACTGCGGCAAGGCAGCATGTCATGGCCGAGCGGGCGCTCGATCTCGGAAACCGCATCTCGAAATCCCATCGGGCCGGGCGAGGCCTCGGACGCCCGTTTCTTTGGGCGGCCGTCTGCGACGGCGGCCCCGCATCTTCGTGAACCCGTGCCATGGGGACGGGCGCAGGACCGGAGCCCTCAGTCATCCCAGTCGGCGTGGAAGCCGAGCGGCTCGAACGGTGGCTCGTATTCGCGCATGACGAACCGGCGGCGGTAGACGCGGTCGCATTCCGGCGGACCGTACTCGTAGCCGTCGTCGTAGACCGGCTCCGCCCGTGCCGCGGAGGCGGCGAGCGTGCCCGCGGCGAGCCCGCCGACGAAGCCAGCCGCGAATGCCCCCGACCGCCCCCGCGCCTGGGCTTCCGGGACGGCGGACGAGAACGCGACGAGCGCGGTCGCGAGGACTAAGGCTTTGTTGCGCATGGGGTTCACCTCGACTCCCGGGAGGGGAGGACGTCCCGATCCTAGCGGCCGAGGTTGCCGCAACATTACGTTCGTCGGGATCGACGGGCGGCGAGGTTCAGGCCTCCGCGCCTCGGAACGTGAGGGAAACCGTCAACCCGCCTCCGGGGGTCTCGTCCATCGCGACGCCTCCCCCGTGCATGGCCATGACCTGCGCGACGAGGGCGAGCCCGAGCCCCGTGCCGTCGCTCGACCGTCCTCGCGCGAACGGCTGGAGCACCTCCGACCGGATGCCGGTCTCGACCCCGTCGCCGTGGTCGATCACGCGAACGGTCCCGGGGGGACGGACCTCGACCAGGACGGACCTTCCGGAGCGGGCGTGCTGCAGGGCGTTCCCCACGAGGTTACCGACGGCGATGCGGGCGGCGGTCTCCGATCCGGTGACGTGGACGGCGTCGCCCTCCCCGGAGAAAGCGATGTCCACGCCGGCGGCGAGCGCCGCCGGGACATGCTCGGCGGTCGTGGCGCGCGCAGCCGCCACGAGGTCGAACCGGCGCATCTCCGGACTGTCAGAGGACAGGCGTGCGATTTGCAGCAGCATCGTGACAGTGGAGGACAGCGACTGCACGTCGGCCACGAGCACCCGACGCAGGTCCGAGTCCTCCACCCGCTCCAGGCCGGTCCGCACACGGGTCAGCGGTGTCCGGAGCTCGTGCGCCGCGTTCGACAGGAACCGGCGCTGCGCGGCCGAGGCCACGTCGATGCGCTCCAGGGCGCGGTTGAAGGCGGCCACCATCGGGACGAGTTCCCGCGGGGCCTCGCCCAACGGCAGGCGGATGCCGTGGGACCCGCCGTCGATGCGTTCCGCGGAACGCGAGACCTGGCGCACGGGTCGGGCGATCAGGGCGGGAACGGTGAGGAGGGCGACCAGGATGGTTGCGGCGGTCACGACCAGGAGCGGGATGGCCGTGTAGTTGACGTCGCGCAGGCTGCTCAACGCGGCTTGCGCGGGACTGTAGACGGCGCCCCCTACCTGGATCTGTACGGTTTTCGCGCCGAGCCGAGCCGCGATGGTCCAGTGGGTGAGACGCAGGCCATCGCCCCCGTCGAACGCCGGGCTTGGTGCCGCCGCGCCTCCGTCGCGGACCGATGCGGGCACGGGTCCGTAATGCACCCTCCCGCCCTCCGTCGTGACCACGTACCAGAGGTCAGGAAAGGCTCGCTTGATCCCGTCGAGTTCGCTCGTCGACGAGACGACCGGCGCGCCGTCCTCGCCACGCGAGATGGAAGCCTGGATGACCTTCGCCACGTCGTACTGGGCGAAGAGGCCGTCATCGCCCTGCAGGGCACTGACCAGCGTCCAGGTGCACAGGATGGTGGCGGCGACGACGAGGCTGAGCAAGGCGGCGGCGAGCCGGGCGATGGAGGGCTGCCCGCGCGGCATCAGCCGGCCTCCAACATATAGCCCAGGCCTCGCAGCGGCTTGATCGCCACGGAGCAGTCGGCGGCCCGCAACCGCTTCCGGAGACGGGAGATATGCGCGTCGAGGGCGTTGGACTGGATCTCGTCGTCGAAGCCGTAGGCCGCGGCTTCGAGCACCTCCCGCAAGGCGACTTGCCCGGCCCGACGGACGAGGGCTTCGAGCAGCGCGAGTTCCCTGCGCGGGACCGGGATCGGGTTGTTGGCGACGCGGACCGACCGTGCGGCGGTGTCGAAGGACAGGTTGCCGACCGTCAGCACGCCCTTTCGGTCGACCTGGAGCCGGCGGATCACGGCCCTCGCCCGGGCGACGAGTTCGACCGGCTCGAACGGCTTCGGCACGTAGTCGTCGGCCCCGGCGTCGAGGGCCCGCGCGATCTCGACCGGGTCGTCGAACGCGGTCAGCATCAGCACCCCCGGCCGGGGCCTGAGTTGCGCCAGGCGCGAGATCAGGGTGATCCCGTCGCCGTCCGGCAGCCTGCGGTCCAGCACGACGAGGTCGAACGGCTGGACGCCGACGGCGGCCAGCGCCTCGTCGAGGTTGTCGACGACGTCGGCGTGCCCGAGGGCGTCCGAGAGCGTGGTCTTGAGCCATGCGCTCAGTTGCGGGTCATCCTCTACGACCAGGACGCGCAAGACGGTTGAACCTCCAAGGAACGATGGCGGCAGGACGGAGCCGGCCGAAGCGGATCGTCACGCCGCCTTGCGAACGAGACGGGCATAGGCGCCGCTGCGGCCCAGCAGCTCGTCGTGCGTTCCGTGCTCGACTACCACCCCCCGGTCGAGCACGACGATCTGGTCGGCCCGGCGCACGGTGGACAGCCGGTGCGCGATGGTGATGGTCGTGCGGGCCCTGCCGGGACGTTCGAGGGCACGGATCATCGCCAGCTCCGTCGCGGTGTCGAGCGCGCTCGTCGCCTCGTCGAGCAGCAGCACGCGCGGGTCGCGCAGGATGGTGCGGGCGAGCGACAGGCGCTGCTTCTCGCCGCCGGAGAAGCGGTGTCCGCGCTCGCCCACCACGGTGTCGTACCCGTCCGGCAGGGCCGCGAGCACGTCGTGCAGCTGCGCCGTCCGGGCGGCGGCGTGCAAGTCCGCATCGGTGGCGTCGGGCTGGGCGAAGCGCAGGTTCTCCGCGACGCTGGCATGGAGCAGGTAGGGGTCCTGCGTGACCACGCCCAGGATGTCCGTGAGCGAGCGCAGGCTCAGGTCGCGCACGTCGACGCCGTCGTAGAGCACCGCGCCAGCATCCACGTCGTAGAGGCGGGCGAGCAGATAGCCGAGGGTGGACTTACCCGAGCCCGTGGCGCCGACGATGGCGGTGTGCGAGCCCGCCGGGATGTCGATGGTGACGCCCCGGATGGTTGCGGGTCCCGCTCGGTCGTAGGAGAACACCACGCGATCCAGCCTGATGTGGCCCGCGACCGTGGCGGGATCGAGCGTGACGGGATCGGGCCGTTCGGTGATCCCCACGGGCTTGTCGAGGTACTCGAAGATGCGCGCGAACAGGGCCCGCGTCTTCCGGACCTCGACGCCCGAGCGCAGCACCTCCTCCAGCGGGAACAGGAGCTGCTCCTGCAGGGCGATCATGGCCACCAGCGTACCGATGGTCATGGCGGTGCCCGAGGCCATCATCCAGCCGCCGAGGAGCAGGGTCAGGGCGGGCATCGCCTGGAGTACCAGATCGATGACCGACCATTGCCACTGGCCCGCGGTGTGGGACCGGACCTCCAGGGCCGCCACCTCGCGCGACGCCCGGTCGAAGCGTTGCGTGAGGTCGAGGGTGCGTCCCATCGTGCGGGCGAGGACGATGCCGGACACGGACAGGGATTCCTGCACCGTCGACGACATCTCCGCGATCCGTCCCTGCTGCTCGTAGGTGAACGCCTCGCGCTTCCGGCCGACCCGGTCGCTGATCCAGGTCGCGAGCGGCAGGACGAGGAACGAGAGCAGGGCGAGCCGCCAGTCCAGGAGCAGCATCGCGGCACCCGTCATGACGACCGTGCTGGCGTTCCGGGTCGCCTCGCCGGCGGTGTGGGTCACCAGCGCCTGCAAGGCGCCGATGTCGTTGGCGATGCGGGACTGGATGTCGCCGGCGCGGGTCCCCGTGAAGAACCCGAGCGAGAGCGACTGGAGGTGGGTGTACACCGCGACCCGGAGGTCGTGCATGATCGCCTGCCCGACCCTCGCGGTGACGAGGACCTGCAGCACGCCGATGCCGGACCCGACCACGGCGAGAGCGACCAAGCTGCCGGAGAGGGTGGCCAGCAACGGCAGGTCGCCCTTCGGCAGGGCCTCGTCGATGATCGCCCGGAGTAGGAACGGGGCGGCGAGCCCGGCGGCCGATGCCAAGGCGATCAGGAAGAGGACCAGCGCGATCCGCCCCCGGTAGGGCCGGAACAGGCCGAGGATGCGCGCCACCGACACGTGCGCCGTGGCGACGTCGTCGTAGTTGGGGTCGTCCGCCCCTTCCGGTGCGAACTCGTTCGGTGAACTGTGTCTCATGGCTCAGGGATTGCCGTCGTTCGGGGTCGTCGTCCGTCCGGCCAGGGTCATGGCGACGAGGCGTTCGCGGAGCTCGCCGAGAACGGGCACGGGGTCGCTCGGCTTCTCGCGGACGAGGTAGGCGAGCCACGCGCCGTCGGCGGCGAGCCGGACGAGTTCCAGGTCGGGTCCGGCGTCCGTCCCGTGATGGCGACGCAGGCGCTCCGCGAACCAGTCCGAGACCAGCCGGCGCAGCTTCGGCTCGGCGAGGATGGAGACGTGAAGGGCGGCCCATTGGCCTCCCTCGGTCATCATCGGGTCGTGCAGGGTCACGTCGATGTAGGCCCGCGTGAACCGGCCGTGCGGATGGGCATCTCTGGCCATCGCCGCCTCGATGTCGGCATCGAGCTGCGTGATGAGGTCGGAGACGACGCCCTCGACCAGGGACTGCTTGCTCGCGAAGTGATGGAACAGGGCGCCCTTGGTCACGCCAGCGGCGTCGCAGACCCCCTGCACCGTGACCGCGGCGAGACCCTGCTCCAGGGCGAGCTTGGCGGCGCAGTCGAGCAGCGTCCGCCGGACGAGCTCGGGCTGCTTCTTCCGACGGTATGCGCCTTCGGTCGCCATGGTCATGGTTCCCGCGACCGGGATGGCTCGCCTCCGGCGGGAGGGGTCGTCCCTGTCGCCGGCGCCGCAACTGGCCGATTGGTGTGTGCCGCCCTCGACCGCAGGTGGCCGATGGTTACCTCGTGGTTCGCTGCCACGTGCATGGTTTCGGGATTGGGCAACGGTTCCGGTCCTGGTGGCCGCCATCATACATACCGGACGGTATCTTACGCGTCGGGGGCCGGCTTCGGACCCGCGAATTGCGCTTGGCTGGCATGCCCTCTCCGGCGCGCGGTCCGCAGCGGCCGCTTTCCGTCACTCGCCGAGCAGGCGTCTCCCCGACATTATAACCTGCAGGGTCTGGGAACTGAGACGTTCCTGGCGCGCCCGCTGCTCGTAGTCCATCAAACGAGCGATGATATCGTCGTTCCGATGGACGTTGCTATTCAAGCCGGAAGTCACTGCATTCGTGACCGTCCGCCTCAACAACAACTCGAATGCATCGTCCGCATTTTCCGGCTCCGTGTCCATGGAACACCTCTCTCCGTGACGGGGAGGTTCGGTAGACATAGCGGGTTACGCCAGCATTACGGGATGTGCGGGGCATTGGGCGTCGAGGTGGGCGTCGCTCGGACGATCCGATGGACCGTGACGGCGACCCGACGGCATCGTTCGAGGATGGGCTGCGTCCGAGCCAAGCGTCGCCGTCGTGCGGCGCGTTTACCCGCCGGAGCGTTCCCCGTTCGGCCGTCGCCAATGACCCGTACCTGCTGATGTTGTGGCTGCCCTGGGGAGGTCCGCTTCTCCGTTCCGAGCAGACGTCTCATCCAGCCAGTCGCTAGGTCTGCAAAGGGTCAACAACATGGATTGCAGGCACACCGGTGGCATGTCTAAGACGGGGCGTGACCAGACCGAGGGTGTGGGTTAGATTCAGCAAATTCTGACCAATAGCATCCGCATGTTGCTCGTATTGCGAGTATCCCACGCTCGGATCTCCCCGGCGCCGTGGGCCGCAATCATGCCTTGCGCTTCCTACCCGCCAGCACCCATTCCTGGATGATCTTTAGCCCGTCCGTGAACAGGTAGTCAGCGCCGGCCATGAAGGCACGCGCGGCCGATTCAGCCAAGTGCGCGTCGAAGGCTGCGTCGTCGGCGAAGGTATCGAGACTGGCCTAGCAGCCCTCGCTGAGTGCAAGCATGAAGAACGTCGTCGTGCCGGGCTCGTCACCGATGCCGGCATCGCAGTCTCGCAGGAACGCCTCAACCTCCGCCTCGCAGCCCGGATTGGCCGCGAAGGTCAACCACACCGCTTGCCTAGCCCGGCGTTTGTGCCCCGTGAACCAGTCGAGAACCGCGCGGCAGCCATCGACGTCGATGCCGCGGTTGCGCCATGCGATGTTTCTGTCCGGCCGGATCACGTACGTCGCCTGCTCGTCGCGTCCGGGTACACCGTAGGCGTCGAAGACGTCCGAAGGCCCTAACTGGCTCGCCGGCATGATCATCTGTGTGCCACCACCTCATACTGCTCCATGAGGTCCCGCATCGCCTGTGGCGGTCGCCCGTAGCTCACCACCGCCACGTCGAGGTCGCGGTCGCCAGCCAACCGAAGCGCCCGCAGCATGGCGGCATTGATCCAGGCGTCGTTATTTCCGAAGTCACCCCCGCCGAGCCGCGTTAGAAGGACACGCTTCGAGGCCCCCCGCGCCGCGTTCAGCACCCCAGCCAGCAGCGTGCCCTCGTAAGCCGCCTCCAGCACGAGCTGGGCGAAAGGCGCCCAAGCCTCGGTTAGCAGCCTCGCGTAGGCCACCGGCAGCGCCGAGCAGAAGATCTGGCTGACGAGCGGCCTCGGTGCCGGCCCCTCGGTGACGTCGACGTCCTGGTGCAGGCCGAGCCGCAGCCGGCCCCGCAGATCGTTGAGGGTACCCTCATCCGCCGCGTTCAGGTGCCCGGCAATAGCATCCAGGGCCGCCCGCGTCGGCAGCGCGTAGCCGTTGCGCATCGTCCATAAGGCAGCCCGATCCGTGCCGAGGCGCCCCGCGAGGGCATCCCCGAGGTCGGCGAGCCCGTCGAGTTGCCGCTCCGCCGTCTGCCCGATCTCGCCCGCGACCGGCACGAGGTAGTTGCGATAGATCGTGGCGGCACCCGCGGCCATGGCGCAGGCCGGCCCCTGCGTGCGGTCGTAGGCGTAGCCCGCGACACCGTCCTCCGGGGTCACGTCCGGCCCAACCATCTCCAGCATGTTGAACTGCGAGGCGACCTGGAACAGCGCACCGCGATTCTCCGGCGCCCGGTGCAGGGCGCGCGCATCACCCTCAACGATGGAGAGTCGCAGCCGGCCAGGACGATGAACACCGGCTGCCGCTGTGCGAAGCTCTGCCAGGGAGGGTAGCGTCAGCGTCCCCACCGCGTAGCTCTCGGCGGAACCCTCACGGACAAGCCGGCCGTCGACAATGCGTAGCCGAGCCTGCGTCTCCTGGTAGCCCGCTTCCCGGAATCCGGTCAGTCGCTCGAACCAGTCCATCTCGCACGTCCTCATCCGCCCTATGCCGCCCTCGCCGAAACGCTCCCGCACGGTTCCGCTTCGACCACGCATCCGGTTCTGCGTCGGACGACGCCGCATCCAGCGGTCATGGCTCGGCGCCGATCAGCCTCAGAACACAAATTTCCAGTCGATCCGCTTCGCCGGCGCCCGGCCGTCGGACGGCACCGCCGAGCACATCACGACGATGTCCTGCTGCACGGCGCGGGCGCCCCCTTTGACCGGGTTAGGCTTGACCATCTGGCACAGCCCAGTCGCTGCCCAGACCGTTCGTGTCTCCGGGGCGTCGAAGGTCATCAGCCGCAGCGTACTCACCCGGAACGCGTAGCCGTAGGCGTTTTCGAGCTCCGCGGACTGGCGCACCTCGAAATCGACCACCGTCCTGGCCGCGCCCCGCTCGTCAGCGTAGCCAGTGATAAAATCCACCGTGCCCCGGCCATCATCCTTGAGCCGCATGTCGCCGTTGCACGGCCGATCCCGGCCGTCGACCTTCAGCTCCAGGCATCGCCCGGCGTGGATCTTGTCCGCGGCGGGGCGCGCGACTGATCCCTCAGGCCGCTCCGGCGCAGGGGCGCCGGCCGGCGGCACGACAGGCGCAGGTGCCAGTGGCAGGCTCAATGACGGGGCACCGACCGACTGGCTGGCGAGGCAGGTCTGCAGGAGATCCCGCACCAGCGCAGAGGCTCCCGCGCCGCGCACCGGCAGGCGTGCCCCGGGGAACGAGACCTCGAAATCCTGGTCAAGCAGCAGGGCGGTGAGCGCGAGGCTGCCGCCATCAAGGAACATCGTGATCACCAGCCGGTCGATGGGAGCGAGGTCGATCTCCTCCGCCTGCACGGCGCCGAGCCCGACGAGCTGCACCTGCTTGACCCGGTTGCGCTCACTCTTGCCGGTCGGGTCGAACACCCGCAGCTCGATCTTGCGGTCGGACAGGCACAGCAGCTCGACGTCCGGCTCGTCGCCGGGCTCGCCATAGCGTACGTTTGACCCCCGGCCGGTCGGTCCCCACACGGCCCGTGTCGGCGGCGGGGCAGCGTCGCCTGCAATGGACGGTACCGAACGACGTGCTGGCGCGGTCGCCGCCGAGTCGGCCCCCCCGACCGTCAAGAACGGCATCACTGCGATGACGAGCCTCGTCCAGCGTCTCGCCATGCGACACCCCTGCTTCGAGTGCTTCTGGTCAAGGTGACGCCCGGGTTGGGACGATGCGTCCGCCTCACGGCCGTTCCGCGCCGATATCCGGCTGCGGCGTGTGCAGGGCAGGCTCATGGTCGCCACCCTTCAGCGGTCCTGATCGCACTGGATCAGCCGGTCGCCTTGTTGGAAGTCCGCGTAGCCTTGCGTGGCGGTGCAAAAATCGAAGGCTTCGCCCGGCCGCGTCGCTCGCCATCCAAACTTGGCGCAGTCTTCCTGGACGGTTATCGCGTAGGTCTTGTTACGCCACCGCAAGGTTTTTCGCGCGTCATCGATACGCACGGCGAGCGATTTTCCATCGACCCGGCATGTGTATCTGTAAACATCGGCTTGAACTGGCATAGCCGAAATCATCATGATCGCAGCAACAAAGTGTTTCATCATCTTTGTCCCTCCATCTTGCTGCACCAAGTCGCCTCCGGCTGACGACGCACTGAGAGGCGGCTCGGCAGCCGCCGAAGATGTTCAAGTCAGTATTCACAAGGGAGCATGACCGTCATTACGCGTTGCGTGACGCTACTATCGGCCGGATCCGGTGAGGCGTTGCGTCCGGCGCGGTCGAAGTAGTCGATCTTCCAGAATACCCGCTCGCCCGCGGCCTCGACCGCGCCGAAGTCGTGCTCGCCGTATGGGTCGTTGTCGACGTCGAAGCGGTCGAAGGTGGCGATGGCGTCGAGCACGATCTGCTGGCGCTCGCGGCCGAGCGCGATGATCCCGGCGGTGAGCACGAGGGTGCCGCCGCTGAGCGAGCGACGGAGGATGTCGTTGAGCGCGCGCACGCGCTCCGCGTCGAGGACGGCGGTCATGGCAACCTTGGGATGTGGCTGGGGGCGTGGTCCGGACGGCGTCGCATGGGCCGCGGCGCCGATAGCGCGTCCGGGCGGCAAGGAGCGGCCCGGGCGCAGTTCACGGGCGGCTAGGGTGCCCCGGGGGGCAGGAGGGCAAGCTCGTCGGCGGTGCGCAGGATGGTCGGAAAGACCATCGGGTCGTAGTCCCGCCAGCGCAGCGAGAAGGTTCGGCCGTTGGCCCCGATGACCTCCGCCTCCCACCAGCCGTCGTCAGGTCCTTCGTGAGCGAGCACGATGCTGCCCAGGCCGATCTCGCCGCGGTCCCCTGGGCGGGGCTGGCCGACGAAGAGATGGGCGCCCGGGCGTGACGCCGACGGCGCGCCCGCCGGCTCATCGGCGGGGGGCGACGGGGCTTCCTCCTCGTCCGATGGGCGTTCCTCGCCCGACGAGGGTGCCGTACTGACTTCCTCAGCCGCGGGGGGATCGGCTTCCCCCGGCGGATCCGAGGATGGGGCGTTGTTGGCGCCGGGCGGATCGGCCCGACCGCCCACAGCGACGGCGAGCCCAGCTTCCTCGCCGGCGAGCGCGATCAGCCGGGCGTAGACGTCGCGCTTGGCGGATGGCACGAACGCCCGGCCGCTCGGCAGGACCCGCCCGCGAGCAAGCCGCGCGGCGAGGGCGCGTCCGGCGTCGTCCGTGAGAGGCAGGGCGCGCAGCCGCATAATCGCGGCCGCGGCGGTGGCGGCTTCGGCGTCGGCGGCGTCGAACCACGCGGCGCGGGGTCGGCCGCCGCCGTCTCGGCCGAACAGTACGAGCGCGGGCGGCCGGAGTGCGAGCGGGGTCTCGGCGACGCGGGCCGGCAGGCTGGCGCGGTCGGACTTGGCGCGGGCGCTCATCGCAGGTCCCCTGAAACGACGAAGGCCCCCGGGAGGGGGCCTTGCAAGATGCGGGTGGGGTGGCCGGAGCGGGTCCGGTACGGGGGCGGTGCCGCCGGTCGCGGTATGCTCGGTTCGTGTCGTCGGGTCATCAAGCTCTCCTGGCTGCGGACGGGGCGAGCGGCGCGGTCGTGCCAACTCACCGGCCAACACCGTCAGCATGACCGAACCGGCCATGGTTGTCAAGAATATAATCCTAATATATTGGCGCGAACGAGCGTCGTCCTGTGGCCCATACAACCCTGAATGCCGCCGCCGAACGGGGGACAACATCGCCAACGGCTCGTCTCGGGGAGGTCGCGGGCATGGTCCGCGCGGGTACCCGAGCGCGACCAGGCGGATCGTGTTGAAACCGCATCGTGTCTAACAGGCGCTCTACAGTCGCCCGGTCTCGCCGATGAGGACATTGAGCCCGTCGTCGCCGACGATGAAGGACAGAGCCGGCAGGCTCTCCAGCGAAGCGTTCATCGCCGACCGGCAGAGTTGGACGACGTCCGTGGGGCTCGGCGTCAAAGGGTGCTGCGGTGGGTGGGAATGCCATTCGCCGATGTACTGGGTCTGGTCCATGGTCCTGGCCAGCCTGCCGGTCACGTCATCCGAAAGCCCGGCGATGCCGCGCTCGAACCCGGTCGGCGACCCCTTGCTGTCCGGAGGCGCCGGCAGGGGCTCGACGAGGTGCACCTTGCGAGCGAGGCTGTCGACGATGCCGACGGCGGACCCGCCCGTCTCGCTTGGCAAGACCCCGACCCGCATCGCGACCATTTGGGCGTGCGCATCCGCGTCTACGGTGATCTCCCAATCCAGCAGGGGATACCGCGTCACCGGCGCCGTCCTCGGGTTGCTGACGCAGACCCGGCCGTCGAGGTCCACGGACCATACTCGGATCGACGCCCCAGCTTGCCCGAGCGCCTGCGCCAGACCTGTGGCCGCAAGGGAGGATAACAGGGCGATCCGGCTCTCCGGAACGCGGTTGGTGACGGCGCGGCACGCACCGGTGTACGCGAAGCGCTCCCCGACCGCCGTGAGGTGGCGCTCCAGTTCCGGACGCTGGAGCACAGCGCGGTAGTATTGCGCTTCAAGGTCGCGAAGCGTCAGGGATCGATCCTCCGGCTCGACCAACGCCACCACGGCCTCGGCAGACGGATTGAAGAAGACGCTGGCCCGCCTTCCCGGCGCGTCTAGGTCGGCCAGATGGCGGCTGGCCGCAACGGAGGCGGACGCGTCGATAATCACCGACGCCGCCGCGAGCGCCTCCTTGAGCTCGCCATTCCTTTCACCGGGCCGGAGGACGTTGACGTCGATGGATCGCGCCACCGGCGCTTCCGTGGTCGGCCTGAAGATGTAGTTCAGCCGGTTTGCTAGCGCGGAAGCCTTGATATGCCCATTCTCCATCGCGCGAAGCGTGTGGCGCGCTAGGTTGTGGGGAAGCAGCCGGTCGTCATCGACCACGGTCCAATCGAACCGGCCCTCCCGGACAAGGTACTCGGCTACGTGTGACCCGATGGCGCCGGCGCCGACCAACACGACTTTCCGAGCGTCCCGGCCGGTCCCGCCGGCCAGCGTCGCCGCCCAATCGGGATCGAACGCCCGATGCACCTGCGCCATTTGCACCTGGCACGCGACGAGTGCGGCCTCGTCGATGACGCCGGCGGGGATCGCGCGTGCGAAGCCGGACGCGGCCGCGTTTGCATGGGCATGCAGTTGTCCGAGGGCCACCCCGATCTCGCCTAACGACTTCAGCGTGATGAATACGCGTAGGTCGAGGAGCCCCGGCCTATGGCTGCCATCCGGAGCGACGACGGGAAAGGCGACGATGATGGCAAGGACCCCATGGAGCCGTGCTCGGTCCCGTTCCTCCGAACCGGCCCAGGCGCGCATCCGCTTCTTCAAGTCCCCAAGCAGGTCGACCCCTCGTTCGGCGAGAAGCGCACCAAGGGCCGCCACGTTGCGCGGTGCCTTCCTCATGCGGGACATCCGCTCGGGCGGCACGCAGTAGGTGACAGGGATCAGCCGGTTAGCGTCCGCGGTATACGGCATGGAGCCGGCCGGCATGACGGTGAAGAGTTCCGGGTCGTCCGGCGTGGTGCGGAAGCCAACGAGTTCCACGCTCTCGGCGCGCGACAGTACGGAGGCTGGAACAACGATCTTTAGCGGCGAGAGCCCGAAGAAGGGATCGACCGGCTGGTGCGGGTCGTGGAGCTCCCCGCGCGCAGCACGCCGGAACCAGAGTTGGATACGCTGGAGCATCTCGGCCGGCGTCCAGGTGAGGCGCGCTTCGTCCCAGGGCCTGTCGTCGATGCACATCGCGGCCGGAAAGCCGTCCGGCACCAGCTGCTGGTGCTCGGTATCCGGAAAACCATCCCGCAGCATCATGACCATCGGCATGGCCGCCGCTGATCCGAATACGATGCCGATGCGCTCGATGCGCTCGATCTCAACAACGGGTCGCTGTGGCGCGCCCGTCTGGACGTCTGCGACGATCATCTCGTCCCCGCCCGGGTGACGACGGGCCTCGATGACACGGGCGACCTGGACGGCCGAGTCCAGATAGGCCAGCACCGCCTTGGCTTGCGGCGAGGAAAGCCCCCGATCCGGAACGAGGGACCAATCGTCGATCCAGGCCATCGTGCTCAGCCCTGGCGCGCCGTCGACGTGGTCGATGCCGCCGCCACGCTCGGCGCGGCGAGCGCGAGGCCCACGCCATAGCGGCTGATCTCGTAGCGGACGGGCTTGGGCTTACCGACCGCAGGCTCCATCGTGACGATGAAATCGCCCTGCTTTTCGCGAACGACGCGGCGATGGTGGTTGGCGGCCTGGCGATGCGGTGGCTGCTTGTCGGCGTCCTCGACGGTGCCAGGGGTGGGAATGGGCCAACTCGGCGACACGATGGTGCAGCGCTTCCGACCCTGGGTCTCGAACAGCCACTTCACGTTCGGGACAGCCTCCGTCTCGGTCACACCCCGCTCCGGACCTAAGAGCCTGTTTGAGGTCCTCCGCCGGCCGTCCCCATCTGTCTCGTGTCACCAATACACGATCCGTCTGGCAGGACGGAGGAGAGAGCAGATGTGGACGGACCGGCA
>NZ_BPQO01000044.1 GCF_022179285.1 Methylobacterium hispanicum
GCCCGACCCCGTGCCCTCGCACCCGGCCCTCAACTGCGCGATCAAGGGCAACATCAGCCGCTCGGGCGAGAAGGTCTACCACCTGCCAGGCAGCCGGGACTACGCACGCACGGTCATCAAGGAGCGGGCTGGCGAGCGCATGTTCTGCTCGGAGGATGAGGCAAGGGCGGCTGGCTGGCGGGCGCCGCGCGGCTGAAGCTGGCGGCCCTGTTCGCGGTCCTGCTGGTGGCGGCGTGCGGCCCGTCCGAGACCATCGAGACGCTCTACCGCAACTCGCTCCTCGACGAGAACGCGCGCATCCACGTGGCTACGTTCGACGCCGCCGAGAGCCGCGCCTACAACCAGGAGAATTGCCGACAGGCTCAGGAGCTGTTCCAGGCACAGCCGGGCGTTCGAACCCGCTTCTGGTGCGAGGCGGGCCGGTACAGACGGTAGGTGTGCTGAGCCCTGCAGGCGCGGCGACGACGCCTTCGCTTGACGTTGGCCGAGTCTGCACCCTGTCTGCACGACCGAATCGCCCTTCCGCCCCGATCGTCACACCCCGACGCCAGCCGACAAGTTCGATACTAGGCTGCGCGAGGCAGACGCGCGGGAGTCGGTGAGGCTGCGACGTTCGGCCAGCCCGCGCTCGACGTGGCCGCTCGGTCCGCTGGCCGTAATGATCGGTCTAGGCTGTAGGCCAGCGCGACATCCGCGGCTAGCTGCGAGCCAGCTCTCAAAACGGCAAACCGAGCTAACCCATTGTGTGGAGTGGATTTTTCGGGCCACTCGAAAAAGAATTGAGAGTGATTTAGAGTGGCGTCATGGACGAGCAGTTCGCCTTCAAACTGGTGCCCCCTAGAGCAGAGCTAATCCAGCTATGGACGCCCGACGAGATATATGACCGCCTAGATCTATATAATATCGAGCAGTTTGTCGAGGATCGAAGGGTCGAGCGCAAAAGCGCGTCTGTTCAGCCTCGCGCATTGGCAGAATACCTTTCTATGTGGTCCAATACTCAACCTCATGGTGGCATAATCATCGTGGGTATAGATGACTCCGGACGACTCTCTGGGTGCAAGAAAATTGCCGCATCCCATAAAAATACTCTCGAAAGCCTGTCTTTGCTCTGCCCTGATGCAAGGTGGGCAAACAAGGACGTAGCTATTAAAAATTATAAGGGCGAAGATGACTTCGTTATGGTGTACCGGGTAAACTATCGGCCTGATAAACTTGTAGAAACGTCGGGTGGAGAAGCGTTTGTTAGGGAGGGCGACAAAAAGATAAAAATTAACGAGTATTTAAAAAGAGAGCTGAGAATTTAGAAGGGAGAAATACACTACGAACTTGAAGAAACTAACCTTAAATACCCCGAAGAATTCGACATGGGTGATATAAGCAATTTTTGTAAAGCTTTTCACATAAATCGACGCTCGCAATCGGATCGATCAAAAGAAGAACTGCTAGAGTTGGCAAAGCTCGGCAAGCATGTGGGAAAGAAATTCAAGCCAAATCTGACTTGTGCGCTTCTTTTCGCGCATGACCCTAGAGACGTTATTCCAGGCGCTCGCATTCGGGTGATCCGCTACGAAGGCAATCAAGAGAAATTTGGACAAGAGCTAAATTCTGTTTACAGCACATTCGTAGATGAAAATGCATCAAAAATATTATTCAACGTTAAGCCGATTGTCTCTGCGCAAATAAGAACTCTTCAGAGATTCACAGTAAGCGGCAGAATAACAATAAAGCCGGAATACCCAGAGGAAGCTTGGTTCGAAGCTATTGTCAATAGCGGTAGCGCATCGCTCGTACAACCTGAAAACGCAAAATATATTTGTGAAGATCTTTGATGACAAGTTTGTAGTTGAAAGTCCCGGCGGGTTCGTGCCCCCTACAACTGCATTGACTGTGTACGATGCACACAATCCGCGCAATCCATACCTCATGGAAGCGATGATGCATTTAGAGCTTACATTTTGCGGCTATGAGGGAACTCGGCGCATGCGTAGCGCAATGCAGAAAGCTCGACTGCCCGAACCTCACTTCAAGCAAATCGAAGCTCACTCTTACCATGTCCATGTAACTTTAGAGAATGATGTAAAAAACCGAAAGTCGTTCCTTCCAAAGTAAATGGCAAGAAGCTTTACGCCTCAGCAGTTAAATGATCTGACTGCTGATGAAAGTTTCATAGTTACTTATCTGACAACAAAGAACGATATTAACATAACCGAAGCTGCCCTGGCAATGAATAAATCATGGCCGACGGTCAGCAAAGCTATGTTATCACTTCTAGAGCGTGGCATAATTGAATTCACCGACAACAAGGGGCGCAAGCACGACTCTAAAAAATATACAAATTGAAGAGAGCGCTTGAAAACTAACGTTGCGCACCAAAAAGCCCGCCGCGGCGCTGAGCCGTGGCGGGCTGAAGTCTCGGGAGGAAACACCGCCGAAGCGGGCACACGAAGCGATTAGCATTTGGCATGCCAGACCCCGCGTGCGCCTCGGCACTCGTCACCGAACCGTCATCAGCGCCGCCAAGTCCGCTGCCAGCCTGTCGTAGTCGCGCAGGTGCACGCCGTCCGGCGGCGCGGCCTGCGTGGTCAGGCCAGGTCCGCCGTCGCGCAGGCCTGCGAACGGATCGAGGAACCGGCATCCATGTCGCTCGCACAGGCTGCGCAAGACTGCTGAGTAGGCGTCAACCGCCGCCGGATCGCGGATTGCCGCAGCCTCGGGGCCGAGCGGCGGCACGGCGGCTACCAGCACCACGTCCGCATGCGCGCGGAGCCAATCGATGATGCGGGCTGCCGCAGCCTCAAACCCGGCCCGGGTGCTCTCCGACAGCGGATCTGCCCGGCGCAGGATGTCGTTGGTGCCGACGAACAGCACCGCTGTTCCAGCCCGAGCACTGAACGGCAATGCGTCGAGCTGCGCGGCATAGCCCCGCGCCGAGGTGCCCCCTATGCCACCGTTGACCAAGAGCACCCGCCGCGCCAGCGCAGGGGCGACAATCTCCGCGTGCGAGTTGCCCGCCAGGAACACGAACCCCGGCTGCGCCTGCGCCAGCGCCGTGCGGATCTCCGGCAGGCGCCGGTCGAGGTGCTCGCGCGCCAGTCGCGCGTTCCGCTGCGCCTGATCCTCGGCGTAGACCGCAGTCACAGCCGCGCAGGCTCCGACGGCGAGAACGCCCCTGCGCGTCCAGCGGCGGGGAGGCCGGGCGCGGCTGTCGCTGAAGCTGTGCATCCGCCGCCCGGCATATCATGCCAGCCGGCACATTACTCAGCGCCGCCCCGCCTGCCCCTGCACGGCAGCCCGAAGCACCGCATCAGCGACCGGCGTCTGAGCCCGCTGCGCGACGATGCTCCGGATCTGCTGCACGCTGTCGGGCGCCGAGAAGAGCTCGGCCAGAGTCGCGTTGTTGCGGCCGAGATAAGCCCGGCGTGCTGCCTCACCTGCGTTCGCCAGCATGGAACGGCCGCCGGTGCGCAGCGCCGTCAGCCCCTGCTGCGGCAACGTCTCGCCGCCGATCTCCGCCCGGTAATGCGCGTTAAAGTTGGTCGGGCTGCCCTGCGGCTTGCGGGTGCCCGTGGCGCGCAGGACGTCGAGCAGCTCGCTCACAGCCTCGCGGGGCGAGGCAGCCGGCGCACGCTCGCGCTCGAGCGCCGCCATCACCGCGTCGAGGTTGCGCCCCTGCTGCTCCGTCCCGGCGACGTCCTTCGGGAATCGGGCACCACCGCCCTGTACCTCTCCGCCAACGAGCCGCGTCATGCTGGCGTCCGCCTGGTTGGCGAGTGCCTGCCGGATAAGCGGCCCAACCACGTCGGGGTCGCGCGCCGCCAGCCGCGTGACAGCGTCGGCAAGCTCGCCCTCGCCGCCGACCTGCGGGCGGTGCGGTAGCACGGCGGCCGTCGGGGCGTTCGTGTCGCTGGCGCCCGCGACGGCGCCGAGCGGTCCGTGCTCCAGCGGCTCCAGGTTCTGCCCGCGCGCCTGCGCCTGTGCGGCCAGCGCGTCGTCGTACGCCTGTGAGCCGCCGCGGGCCGGGTCTCGAGCGATGGCGCGCGCCTTAGCGGCCCCGCCTTCATACAGGCTGGCAGCCTGTGAACTGAAGCCCGGGTTGGCCCGGTTGCCGAGTGCCACGCCGCGGTCGCGCATGTCCTTCGTCACGGCGTCGATGACAGCCACGGAGTTGTCGGGCTGGCCGGCATAGGCCGGGCCGAGCACCTCGTCGTTGCGCAGCCGCCGCAGCGACGCCTGAAAGGCCGGACCTGCTGCGATTGGCTCAAAGTCAGCCCGGTCCAGGACGTGCCGCCCGGCCTCATCGTAGGCGGGGCGCGTGGCGCGGTTGATGCCGGCCCGTACGTCGTCGATGGCGCCCTGCGCCGCCGCGGCCGCGGACGCGGCCGCCTCTGGCGCAACATCCCCTATGCCGAAGCCCCGACCGCATGAGCAGCCGGGGCTTCGGTCAGCGCCGGGGTGTCTATCAAGCGAAGAAGCTGGTGCTGAACTGCTGTTGCGAGAGCCCGGCAAACTCGACGGTTCCCCCGCCTGAGAGCCTCAGCAGAGCATTCCCGTTTGCGGCTGCGCCTAAGGTATAGGTCTGACCCTGCAGGTCGATACGGTCGCCCTGCGCTTGGTTGAAGCCGAGGATCACATCACGACCTGAGTTCTGGCCAAACACATAGCGATCGGCGCCAAGATCGCCGGAAAGCACGTCGTCGCCACGGTCGCCTGAGATAAGGTCATCCCCCTGTCCGCCATAGAGCGTGTCATTGCCCTGGCCGCCGTAGAGAACGTCGGAACCGATGTTGCCAAACAGGAGGTCGTCACCCAGGTTGCCGAACATCACGTCGGAAGCAACACCGCCGTAGGCGCTATCGTTGCCGATACCGCTGTAGATCGTGTCGTTCCCCTGATTGCCATACAGCTGGTCGTTGTCTTGGTTTCCGTAGAGCTCGTCGCTGCCGCCGCCCCCAAAAATGGTGTCGTTCCCCTGGTAGCCAGCTATGAAATCTCCGCTTTCAGCACCGGAAAACGCATCGGCAGCGGCGGTGCCGGTCAGGTAAACACCGCCGCCGGCACGGTGGGCCGCGATGTAGGATGATGAAACGTCTACTGCTGCGGTGCGGCCGCCGTCCTGCGTGTCGAGGCCGATAGCGCCTGTGATCTCAATGATGCCTTGTCGAGGCGCGCCGCTGGACGGTGACGTAGTCGTCCAGGTCACATTCGTCAGGAATGCCTCCAATGAAGACACCTCTGTGAGCGGCGCGGAGCCGATCGACCTGTAGTAGTGAAGGTTGTTCCAGTCAGAGGCAATCTCAGAAAGCCTGGCGGCGTCGGACCGTATAGAAGAGGAGAAGGGCGTGCTGTTTGATCCGCTTGCCGCCGTTCGGATATCGGACGCAATCTGCCTTGCTTGTTGCGCGTTAACGTTCACGCCATTCGTCTCGTACAGCTTCGTGAACGCCAGCGTCACCTGTGCGACGCTCATGATATCCGAGCGGAGCGCGACGTCGTCTATGCCCTGAGCAGCTTTTGCTGCGTAGCTAGCGGTTAGCTGATCTGTGATGCGGCTTAGATCCCCAATCAAACCAGCAGCTTCTTGAGCGTACATCTCGGCGCCGGCGCGCACTTGCAGTGTTACGGATGAGCCGAGAAAATCAGCTTTCGGTGCGAACTTGTACTGACTCCTGACACCGAAGGTCCCTGCTTTATCGAGCAGGGAGGCTTCATCAGAGCCCATCTTTGCGTAGAACTGGACGCTCCCAACGTTGGGGTTCAGCGAGTAGCCCATATAGTCAACAGGATCTACGGCAGCGTTTGCGAACGAAGATCCAGATATGCTGGCGCCCGACGATTGTACGTCGTAGAATGACAAGAATGCTCCGTACTGGCCGTCTAATCCGTCGGAGGATAGGCGCCCGTCGATATCAGCGGTGACCAGCTGATTATTCGTCGGCTCGGAGTCATTGCTCATTTTGGCGTCTCCAATCTAGAGCGCCTAGGCAGCACGAAGGCCACTAATTAGCAATGCCGCAATCCGGCCCTACGTTCTACCTCCTCGTCCGAGTGTCTCTTGTGTGACACCAGGCAACACGTCGCGGCAAGGACCATAAGTCCTTGCATCGCCGACGGCCTGCGCTTGAAGATCCGGGACTTCGCCCCTCTCGCAGCGGCAAACATGCGCTGCGCTTCGCGACCGCCTACCGAAAAGCGGCCAGCGCGAAGTTGCTGGCGTCGCCTGCGTCGGCCGTGATGGCGCCGCGCCGGATCGGGCGTGCTGCGGGCGACATCGTCAGCTCACCCGCATCATGGATGTGTAGCCCTCGTTGGCCACCGTGGACGTAGCGACGTCCGAGAAGGCCTGCACCGTCAGGTAGTCACCGGCGTTCAGACGAACGGTGCAGGACACGCTGAGCTGCGTGTTGGCCCCACTGCCCGCAGGCAGGTGAGCCACGGCTGGAAGATCGGCGGTCGAACCGTTCTTGAGAACGATGATGGAGCGGAGGCTACCTGCCGTCTCAGTGCCGAGGCAGACCGACGCCGTGAAGCTGTAGAGGCCGGTAGTAGGTGCGATAAAGCGCCCTTGTGCGCCGGCGTTGCGGTACCCTCCGGTGTCCTCAATCGTCGACCACGTCACGTTCGTGGCGGTGTTGGCGGGGACCGAGACCCCGTTGTGGCGACCGCTCGCGAAGTTCGACCCGACCTGTAGCTGAAGCGCGCCGTCGAGCTTCACGAGGCTTGAGCGGGGCGTTCCACTGTCACGGTCGGCGCTGATCAGCAGGTTGCCGCCGCTGTCCTGCGTGAAGTTCGTGTAGAACGGCGTCCCGACGTTGCCGATGCTGCTGAAGCGAAACGGGCGCGAGCCCTGGCCCGGGGCGCCCGTCATCTCCGGGACTGTCGCGGGTGGGAGCGTATCGTCCTCGCAGGTATTGCCGAGGCCGAAATTGTTGCGGCTGCCGAGATCCACGACGTTTGCGTCATTCACTCGGAAGCGGCAGTTGTCGACCGTGACGCCCGCCGATCCCGCGCTGAGGAGCACGCCCGCTCCGACGCCCGCAAAGACGCAGCCCGTAATCATGCCGCCCGCGATGAGCGCCGGCCCGATCTGGACGCCGTTCGACCCGGGAGGGGCTTTCGTATTCGGCGGCTCTAGGAAGGTATCGCCCTGGAACCAGCAGTGGTGAATCTGGAACGGCACCGGATGGTCGATCCTGATGCCAGCAAGGTTCCGCTTCATAAAGAATGTGCAGTTGATGGCCGCGAACGTGAACAGCTCGGTCAGGATCTCAATACCGGAGCCCGTGAGCAGGCCGGCCTGGAAATTCGCCACATAGAGCTGCGCCAGCACGCCCTTACGCGTCGCGTTTTCCACGGTGGCGATGCCGGTCCGGCAGTAGACGGCGTTGCCGTTGACCAGGGACACGCCCTGCACGTAGTCGCCGTAGTAATGCCCTCGGTCCAAGCAAACGAATTGGAAGTTCGTGACGTTCAGCAGCAGCCCGTAGGAGAAGTCGCCGCCGAATGTGCCCCCCTTCGATGCAGATGCCGTCGCCCAACGGCGGCGAGTTCTCCCCCGACGTAGAGCCGCCGGCGCAGATGATGTTGACGATGTCGCAGTTCGAGGTCCCGCGGAGATCGATGCCCTTATTCCAGTATTGCTGATTGAAGGCACCGAGTCCGCCCCGAGTGACCACGTTCCGCACCGTGTCGTACGGAACCCGCCGATGGCCGGCGGGATAGAATTCCGAGGTAGAATTCAGCCGATACGCGCTGCCACTGCCCGCGATGTTGTCGTACTCGGTACTCAGCGTGAGGTCGGCCAAGTGCGCCGAGTGCCCGAAGTAGCTGAAGTCGTACCGGATGCCGCCGTTGGCATTCTTCCAGCGGAGAACAGTTGCGTCGGTACCCTGGCCGCGGTTGGTGATCGTGCGGGCCTGCTGTGAGCCCTTGGGGAACACCTCGTAGATCTGCTCTTTCAGGTCGCAGATGCCGGCCGGCCACTCCAGAACGCCACCCGTGATCGGCAGGGCGGCAGACGCCGCCTTGTAGGCGTTGTCCCACTTCAGATCGCCGTCGCTGTCCTTGGCGTAGGCGGCCAGTCGAGGAGCAATCCGCCGTCACGAAGGAAATGTCCGGGAGCATGCAGACGGCGGCTGGGGGCGTCGCAACCATCGCCGAGGCCATGCGGTTGGTCGCAGAAACGAGCGAGCGTGCAGATCTAGCGACGCGCCAAGTCCGGGAGGTCGCGAACGCCGTTCGGTGATCTGTTGTCGCAGAAGCCTTCGGTGCGAGCCGCCAGGGTCTGATCCATGCTCGTCGACGTGCACGCCCATCCCACAGTGAACTGATCGATGCCCTCTAACCCATCACAATAAATATAACCTGAGTTACCGCTTCAGCAGGTTTATGAATGACAAATAAATACCAAATCCCACCACAGATCTTCTCGGCTGATACCGACTTGCTTGCGCAGATCGAAGAGGCTCCTGGCCTGCCTTTCGGCACATTACTCTGCATGACACCAAGTATGAAGAGAAAAATCAGATTTTATTCGACACGTTGGAGATTATCAGAGTCTTTACGCAGATCTAAAATCAAAATACGCGCCAGGGGTGTTTCTAATTTGTCCGGTCGGCGCACGAGGTGACAATCCAGAACTGATTTGCATCGCTATAACAAAGATATACTTTTTCGCATATGTGAAAGGAATACGCCAATCTTGAACAACGGCGTTAACTTGCCCTGCGACCGATTTTTATGTCTGCTTTTTGGTGCAGCTGAAGGTTGATATACTGGCCGCTTTGGGTCGGACGCAGAACGTTCGCTTGCGGGCAGCTAGCCAATCTCCGCTTCCCACCCTGAGCGGCCCCCCGACCGAAGGGGCTCAGAGGTATATTAGAGGTCAGCCCAAAGCTTGCGCGATCGCCCCCTCACGCGCCTCAAGACCTCGTGGCCAGTTGAGCCGCCAGCCCTGATCCATGGGATTGCCGCCATGCGTCAGGATCCTGGAAGACACCTGCCCACATTCCGAGCCGCCGCCCCCAGGCGCGCGCTGCAATCTCGGCGTAGGGATGCGAATCCTGACGTTCGGCCATCGCGTAGCCCTGGCCGACCACCCAGGCGCCGAGATCTTCGCCCGCGACGCGGCAGAGCGCCGTCAGCGTGATGTTGCTTGGCGCATCGGGCAACTCGCACGTCACGGGAGCCTCGCCGATCCGCTGCGTCAAGGCTTTCGCCGCAGCGCGGCCACAGGGATACGCGCGTTCCCGCGCATCCCAGCAGGTCTGGTCGAGATCGGGCGCCGACACCCCGTAGAGGCGCACGTGGCGATCCGCGATCACGAGGTTGCCGCCGTCGATGATTGTCGCGGGTCCGATCAGGGTCTCGCCCGCACGCGCCGAGAGGGGAAATGCGAAGAGCGCGCTCCCAAGGAGCGCGGCCCCCGCCAAGGCAAGATGCTGACCTTCGCGGCGTTTCTCCGGCGAAGGACAAAGGAGCGTACCGGCCAGACCGGCCGCGCAGGCCAGGAGTACACCGACGATGATGGACATGGAGGGAGCCTTTCAGCGCTGTCTCGGATGCCTCCCGTCTGCCCGCTTTCATACCCAGCAGCCTGACGGCGCCTGTCAGCGTTCCGTCAGGCAACCGCGCGTAGATTGATCGCCGCCATGCCGCCTCACCGTACGCTACCGCTTCTTCTCCTCGCCGCCGCGCTGGCCTGCGCCGGTCCGAGCGCGCGCGCGGCCGAGGATGCCGACCGCGCCCGCCGCGCCCTGGAGCAGGGCGAGATCCGCCCCCTCGACGAGGTGCTGCGCGCCGCCCGCGCCGCAGCGCCCGGGGATGTGGTCTCGCTCGACCTCAAGCGGAGCGACGGCCGCTGGCTCTACAAGCTGCGGATTCTCAGTGCAGACGGGAAGCGGCGGACCCTCAAGGTTGATGCCGCCTCGCTGCGGATCCTCGACGGTGACGAGGATGATGATGACTGAGGGCCCGCAGCGCACGCGCGTCCAGGGGCTCGCGCCGTGAAGATCCTGATCGTCGAGGACGAGCCGCGCATTGCAGCGGACCTGAGGCAGGGTCTCGAGCGCTCCGGCTACGTCGCTGAAGTCGTGGCCGACGGCGAGGCCGCCTGGTTCCGTGCCGAGGTCGAGAGCTACGACGCGATGGTGCTCGACCTCGGGCTGCCGCGCCTCGACGGGCTTGGCGTGCTGCGCAGGTTGCGCGCAGCCGACATCCGCCTGCCGGTCCTGATCCTGACCGCCCGGGACGGCTGGCGCGAGCGCGTCGAGGGCATCGACGCCGGGGCCGACGACTATCTCGCAAAGCCCTTCCGCATGGAGGAGTTGGTGGCGCGGCTGCGCGCGATCCTGCGCCGAACCGCCGGACACGCCTCCGCGGTGCTGCGCTCCGGGCCGGTCGAACTCGACACCCGGACGCGCGCCGTCAGCGTCGAAGGGCGCGCGGTCGATCTGACCGCGCTCGAGTATCGCCTGCTCGCCTTCTTGCTGCATCGGCCCGGTGAGGTGGTGCCAGCGGGCGCGTTGCTCGACCACCTCCACGGCACCGACAGCGCGCGCGAGGCGAACGCGATCGAGGCCTTGCTGACACGCTTGAGGCGAAAGGTCGGCGCTGGGGTTATCGAGACGCGCCGCGGCCAGGGCTATGTCGTGCCCGTCCCGGAGCCCAGCGGGGACGGACGGTGCGGCTGAAATCCCTACGTCTGCGGCTGGGTCTCGCGGCGGCCGCCCTGATCGCGCTCGCGCTCGTCCTGGCTGGGATCGGGCTGGCGCTGATCTTCGATGCGGTGCTTGAGGCGCGAACAGTGGATGACCTCGACCGCACGGCCAAGCAGATTGCCGGACAGGTCGACCTCGCCCCGGACGGCAATCCGGTGGTGGCCCGCGAGCCTACCGACCCGCGCTACGCTGCGCCCTACGGCGGACTGTACTGGCAGGTCGAGGCCGGCACGAAGCTCCTGCGCTCCCGCTCGCTCTGGGACAAGCGCCTCGGCGGGCCGGTGGACACGGCAGCCTCAGACGATGGAAGCGTTCTGGATCTGCCCGGTCCAGACGGAGCTTCGCTGATCGCCGTCCAGCGCTCCGTCGCGCTCGGCTCGCGCGAGGGCGAGAGGCGCCTGCGCATCGTTGTCGCTGAGGACCGGCGTGATTTCGCCGGGAGCCGTGCGACCTTCCTGCGCCTTCTCATACCCTCGCTCGCCGCCCTCTTCCTGATCCTAACCGCCGCCATGGCGCTCTTCGTGCACCGGGCCCTCGAACCATTCCGCGCACTCCAGGCGGCTCTGCGTGCTGTCCATGCGGGGGAGCGAGCGCGCCTACCTCTGCACTTCCCGGACGAGGTTCAACCCCTCGTCGCCGACCTCAATCGGTTGCTTGACGCGCAGGAGCGCGCCCTGGTTCGCGCTCGCGCGAGCGCGGCCGACATGGCGCACGGCCTCAAGACGCCGCTCGCTGTCCTCGACGCTCTGGGCCGCCGCATCGGTGGCCGGGAGCCGGAGATGGCCGCCGAGATCGCCGAGCAGGCCCGTGCGATGGGTGGCCAGGTTGAACGTGCCCTCGCCCGGGCGAGAACCGTCCCCCCGGGGGACCTGAGGCGGCGCTCCTGCCTAGTGGCGCCCGCGATCGAGCGACTTGTCGTGACCATGCGGCGGCTGCCGGAGGGCGACAGCCTCGTATGGGAGGTCTCGTTGCCGGCAGACCTCAGCTACCCCAGTGAGGAGGGAGAGCTGATGGAGGTCGCGGGCAATCTGCTCGACAACGCGCACAAGTGGGCACACCGGCGGGTCCGTGTGGGCGGGCACGCCGGCCGGGATGACGCGAGCCTCCTGATCGAGGATGACGGCCCGGGCATGAGCGAGGCGGCAATCGCCGGGCTAGGCCGCGGCGTGCGCTGGGACGAGAACCGGCCCGGGACCGGCTTTGGGCTCGCAATCGCGCGCGACATTGCCGATGCAACTGGTGTCGAACTGAACTTTGGCCGCTCGACGCTCGGAGGTCTACGAGCGGAGCTGACCTGGACACAGTCCCGCATGAGCGGCCCCAAACCCGCCAGCACCGGGTCGTGAAGCGCCAAAGCCCGCTATCCACCCTCAGCAGTCATTGAAATGCTAGGGCCAGAACTACCGCTTCCGACTGAGATACGGATTCCGGCGTTGAGTAGGGCCATGCGGCGCTCAGCCAGCGAACTCAGTCCTGCATGATGCGCCAAGGTGGCGCAGGCCCATCTCGACGCAGAACCACCTATCCAACCCACGGTTGGTGCTGAGCCCATCGGCCCTATCATATGTTTGTGATCCAGACGCTCGGAATGCCTGATGTCACACAACATGCCCGGGCCGCTCGGCTGAAGCCGTCTCCGTTGCCCCAGCGGCTGCCGGCCTGCTCGCCGATAAGGTCGCGCGCCGCGTTTCCGCATGCGGCAGCGAAGCCAAACCTCCCGGTGGAGCGATCGCGATCAGTACACACCGGCGGGAGAGTCGAGCTGATCGCCGAGACGCCAGCGTAAGGGAAGGAAGACGCTTGGATCAGAGGACTCCGCTCAACATTGCCTACGACGCTGTCAGGGCCGCGCGGGAAGCCTGCAAGCTCGCTTCCGGTCGCGCTAGCGCGGAGGACCGCGACGACGGCTTCCCGACGGAGGACATCAGCGATCTAAGGCGCCTCGGCTTGCTCGCCGCGCCGGTCCCCACCGCGGAGGGCGGTGCAGGCCTCGGCGAGGAGCCCGGTGCCGGCAGGCTCATGGAAGTGCTGCGTCTGCTCGGATACGGAAGCCTCGCCCTTGGACGACTATACGAGGGCCACATCAACGCGCTTCAACTGATCGCTCGCTACGGCGATGCCGGGCAGAGGGCGCGCCTCTTCTCTGACGCCCGTGCGGGGCATCTCTTCGGGGTCTGGAACACCGAGCCGCCCGAGGGCGGCCTGACCTTGAGCGTTCGGCCCGGCGGCCTTCACCTCGCCGGCGCGAAGACCTTCGCTTCGGGCGCTGGCCATGTCACGCGCGCGCTCGCCACCGCACGCGATCCGGACGCAGGTGCAACACTGATGCTGGTGGTACCGCTGGAGCCCGGCACCCGTGCCAACCTCTCCGCCTGGCGGGCGCACGGCATGCGCGCCTCGGCCACCGGCACCCTAGACTTTGACGGCCTCGTCGTACCGAAGGACGCCGCTCTGGGAGACCCAGACGCTTACTACCGCCAGCCGGACTTCTCCGGCGGCGCGTGGCGCTTCACGGCGGTGCAGCTTGGCGGCATCGAGGCGGTATTCGACGCTTGGCGCGAGCACATCGTACGGCTCGGACGCGGGCGCGACCCACATCAACTCGCGCGGCTCGGCGAAGGTGCAATCGCGGTTGAGAGCGCGCGGCTGTGGGTGCGGCGTGCGGCAAAGGCCATGTCCGAGGCGACCCTGCCGCCGGGTCGGCTCATCGCCTACATCAACCTGGCCCGCCTCGCCGTCGAGCGGGCTGGTCTCGAGGTCCTCCAGCTCGCTCAGCGTTCGGTCGGGCTTCAGGGATTTCTGCGTGGCCATTCCCTGGAACGGCTTGGGCGCGACCTTGCGACCTACCTGCGCCAGCCGGCGCCGGACGGGGCGCTCACGGGGGCCGCGGATGAGATCCTGCGGGCAGGCGGCCTAGCCGGGGACCTGTGGACTGGAGACAGGACGTGAGCCGGCATTCCGCCTCGCTGCCAGCGAGCTACTTCGACGATTGCTATGCGGGCGATCCGGATCCCTGGCGGTTCGCCACAAGCCCGTACGAGCAGGAGAAGTACGCGGCCACGCTCGATGCCTTGCCACGGGCGCGCTACGCTTCCGCGCTTGAGGTCGGCTGTTCCATCGGCGTGCTGACTGAGGCTCTGGCCGAGCGCTGCGACACCCTCGTCGGCATCGACTTGGCCGAGCGCGCCCTAGACCAGGCCCGTGTGCGCTGCGAACGCCTGCGTCACGTCTGCTTCGAGCGTGCGCAGGTGCCAGATCAATGGCCCGATGGCTCGTTCGACCTGATCCTGCTGTCCGAGGTCGTCTACTTCCTTGATCTGGTCGACGTGGAGCGCCTGGTCGCACGCGTACGGGGCTGTCTGCGGACCGGCGGCGAAGTCGTGCTGGTGCACTGGACAGGCGAGACGCACTACCCGCTGAGCGGCGACGAGGCGGCCGATCGCTTCATCGCGGCCGCCGCAACGTTCCTGCGCCCCTTGCGCGGGACCAGGACCGACGCCTACCGGCTCGACATCCTTGGCCCGGTATCGGTGCCGGGCGTGAGGGGTGAGCGATGAGCGGGTGGCTTGACACACCGCAACGCTACGGCCGGATCAGCCAGGCGTTCCATTGGCTGATGGCAGCGCTTTTCGCCTGGCAGTTCGCCGGGGCGCTGCTCTATGTCGGGATCGGGGATACGGCGCTCACCCGCTTCGTTGGCGCAAGCCACTTCACCCTAGGCTTCACGCTCTTCGTGCTGGTTTGGCTGCGCGGGGCATGGGGGCTGGCGAACCTGAAACGACGTCCTGTTCATGCGGATCGCCTCGGACGCGCCGCCACCTTCGGCCACGCCCTGATCTATGCCCTGATGATCACTGTGCCGAGCCTTGCACTGCTGCGCCAGTACGGATCGGGCAAGCCGTTCTCGCCCTACGGCATTCCGCTCATGCCTGAGCGTGAGAGCAAGATCGGATGGATGATTTTGCCGGCTGATCTGCTGCATTACTGGCTGGGCTTCACGCTTCTCGCCGTGGTTCTCGGCCATGCGGCCATGACGTTTATCCATTGGAAGCTGCGAAAAGAGAATGTGCTCGCACGCATGACATGATGCACCCCAGATAGCAGCGCCCTCAATTCGCGGGCTTCTCTGGCAACCTATCACGCGCGCCAGCGCTGGCCGATCGTGTTCGCCTACCACCGACGCGCCTACCGGGCGTTCGGGTTGGGCGGCTTGTTGTGGTTCATGGAGAGCCTGCGGCGTGATCTGGACCATCGGATGCTGTCGGCAGTGGTCCTGCTGATGATGAGCCGGCCGGACGATCCGGCACCGGGCGAGATCGTGCGCTGGACCCGGCAGTTGCATCGCGAGGGTGTAACCGTCACGCCGACGCAGACGAAGCGTGGACGCAAAACGCTCGGAGCGACGGCGATGACCTCTGCCGAGCGGCAACGGCGACATCGAGCGCGGAAGCGAGCGAAGTAGGACCTCACAGCAACCGGGCACGAGGGGGCTGCAGCGAGGGACGAGGTACCGCCCGCTCCGCTTGATCATCAGAGGGCCTGCTTCCGACCCTTCTCGAGCCTCCTGAACGTCCGCTTCCTGGCAGCGCGTCGGAGGGCAGAGCTGGCCCACGGCCTCGGAGTCTCAAGTCCTGGACGTTCGAGCGAGTCCGCTCAGGCCAAACTGGTAGGTCAGGTCGCCGTGGGCCAAGCTGTCGGCGATGAAGCGATCGAAGGCCGCAACGAAGAACGAGGTCAGCTGGAAGTACGTGTTGCGCGGTCCTGAACGGGCCAGGAAGCCCTTGCTCTCTGCGACGGCTAGAATGTTGCGGATGTGGCTGCGCGAGACGCCAAAGTGCGAGGCGATGGGGCCAAGATCCGCCTCCCGGAAAGCGCCGTCGGCTTTGGAGCCTGCCATCTCCAAGACTGAAAGCAGAATGATCAGCCCGCTCGTGCTGCTCAGGATGTAAACAAGATCCATGTTACTCCAAAGCATCGCGACGATCCCGTCGAAAGCCTCGATCGCGCAGCGCGCATGTGCAGCCTGGAACTCGACGTTGCGCTCGAGCGCATAGGCATAGCCGGGATCGGGATAGAGGGTCTCCAGGGCCGCGTAATGGGCCGCTATCCACTCGCGATCCCAGGCCAACAGTTCCTCGGTGGGACGGATCAATCTCACCCGGCTATCTCCGGGCTGCTTCTGTAGCTCCAGATCGCCAGTCCGGACGAGGCGCGCGACGAACGCATCTATAAGCCTCGGGCTGGCGAAGCCGAAGCGAGCAACGGTCGTCTTGAGCTTGTTCAACGTCGGCCAGGTGTCCCGGTCGGCGGGATCGTAGTTGGCGTACAGGCAGACGATGATCGCCAGGGTCGTCACGCGCCCGACATCTGCTCCGAAGCGGCCTGGAAAAGTGTCGATTGCGTAGACCTTGGTCTGCTCGGCGATGAAGACACGCCGCGCGGCCGGAAAATTCGGATGCGCCAGGATCGCGCTTGCGGTGACGGGCTCGACCGGAGCCTCGGGCGCGCAACGAGCGGACCGGATCATCGTGTGCCCCCGCCGCAGCGGTCGATGTTGCATGGCGTGCGTCTACAGGGAAACCAAATCAATTGGCAGGGGGATTTTCTATCTTGAGTTGTAATCATTACAAAAATCAACCGAAAGTTAGGTCCGGCGACTTCATCGATAGTAAATATCGATTGCTTAAGATAGTTCTATTACCGAATCATTGGTTGTGAATCCGCTTAAATTACTCATCCCGATGGGCTTGGACTCGTACACAGACAGACTTATCTCGAAGCAGGCCAAGCCGACGGCATTGGATCCGCCCCAGAATATAAATAGATAGAACATTCCCGTTGGATCGCACGCCACCAAACGACGGAATCTCAATTTGCTTTAGTGGCCGACAACCACCGGCGCGGACTGCGCGGGCGATACGCGGAAGTGCATCGCTGATAAAAGCCTACCCGCATGGCGAGGAGTCCCGCGAGCGCGCGATTGCCACGCGCCGGGTGCTGGCAGTTGACTACCCTCAGCCGCCATTGGGCCGCTCCATGAGATGTGTCCAGAAAATGAAGGTGTCGAACGCGACGGAGATGAGCGTGATCAACAACGCCTGCTGCATCGTTGACCTCCGCGCCGACGGGTAGCGCCACCTCTATTCCGGTTTCGATGATCAGGCTTACAGTTCGCGGAGCCAGCTTCCGAGCATCGAGCCCGTCTCGGAGCGGACCGGCAGGCCGCCCCGGTCGATGGCGGCCTCGCGCGGCAGGAACCCGAACCGCCGCTTGAAGGCGCGGCTGAAAGTCTTCTCGTCCGTGAAGCCCACCGTGTAAGCGATGCTCGACACACGCGGGCGCGGTCCGTCGCCGGACCGCGTCAGCAGCGCCATGGCGCGGGCGAGGCGGCGGTTGCGGATGTAGTTCTGCACCCCGTCATCGGCCGCAAACTGGCGGTAGAGCGTGGCGCGCGAGAGGCTGAAGCGCGCGCAGAGCATTTCCGGACCGAGTCCCGGGGTGCTGAGATGGTTCTGGATGAAGGCGCGGATCTCGAGGCTCGCCCGGCGCTCGGCAACCGAGGCGTCAGTGACGGGGCTCGGCAGGGCGGCGGCGCACAGTTTGGCTGCTGCCTCCGCGATGCTGGCCCTGTACGGCGCAGCGAGGCTCTCCCCGTGGGCCACCACATCGCGCAGGTAAGAGGTGAAGATCTGCGTGCCCGCGTCGCGTGCGGCGCTGAACACGCAGCCGTGCAGGGCGTCGAGCGACTCGCTCCGGTCGCCCAGCGCCGCGCGGGGCAGCAGGATGTTTGTCGCGGTCACGGGTGAGGCCGTGAGGCTGACCGGTTGCGCAAGATCGTAGACCACGAAATCCGAGGGCCGGACCTCCGCCTCCCCTCGCTCCGTGCGCACCACGCTCGTCCCGCTCCGGTAAAACTGGATCAGCAGGTGGTCGAGGCCCTGCGCCGCCGTCGTGCGGGCGGTGCGCTCCAGGGTCTGGGCTGGGGCGGAGACCTCGCCGATTAGGACGGTACCGAGGTTGTAGCTCCTCATCGCCACCGAGGGGCCGACATGGGTTTCGGAGACCGGCCGCGCCTCGAAGATCGGTGACAGGTGCTCTGCCCATGACTTCCACGCCTCTACCGGGTCGTTGCCGGGAACGAATTGGGTGAAAGGCATATCCGACATCGTCTAGTTCTACACTGTTGAAGGTCAAGCCAGGCGCGGTTGCTGCATCTTTTGGTAGTATCTGTCTCGGTCTGTCTACAGCCGTGATTGAAGAGCCCTAAAGCGACGCTGGCCTTGTGTAGAAATTCTTATCCTTACCTTTTCCGCCTCGCAATCTAGGTAAAATGTCAAAATTTGCGACGATCTCGCTCGCGTTCGAGACAGAAGCGCACCTGTCGACGTGCCGTGGAGTGAGCCGCAGGTGTCGCGCGAGACAGAGAGGACCTAAAATGAGACTTAGTTGCACATAGTATTTGTTTGAGATTTTAGGATTGTAAATTGATACGGTTTGAGACTTATACGGCTATAGCGGCGTTCTGTTCTTAGGGTCTGGGTTAATGCGTTGGGCGCCTGATGGTCTCGTCGCCGATGCCTTCGGCCCAACGCCCGACTGGATCTCAGAATGTCATCCATCACGCTCTCGGCCGCGACGCGGCAGAACCTGCTCTCGCTGCAGGACACCGCGAACCTGCTCTCGACCACCCAGGGACGCCTCTCGACCGGCAAGAAGGTAACCTCGGCGCTCGACAACCCGACGAACTTCTTCACCTCGCAGAGCCTGACCGCGCGCTCGTCCGACCTCTCGGCGCTGATGGACGGCATCTCGAACGGCATCCAGACGATCCAGGCGGCGAGCCAGGGCATCAGCTCGATCCAGAAGCTGATCGACACCGCCAAGTCGACGGCCCAGCAGGCGATCGCCGACAAGACCGGCGGCGGCGGCGGCGTGAAGGGCGGCGCCAGCGCCCAGGCGGCCAAGGCCGCGGGCACCGCGACGCTCAACAATCTCGGCACCAAGGGCGCCGACGGCAGCACGACCTTCGACCTGTCGAGCCCGACCAAGGACGCCTCGCTCGACATCTCGCTCGACGGCGGCACGACCAAGACCACGATCCGGCTCGACTCGACCGCGCTCGCCAATACCGGCCTGACGGATCTCTCGAAGCTCTCGGCCGACGACCTCCTCAAGGCGATCGACTCGCAGATCGCCGGCAGCGGCCTCGCGGGCAAGGTCAAGGCCAGCATCGGCGACGACGGCCGCCTCGGCTTCGCCACCACGGCGACCGGCTCCTCCGCCAAGGTCTCGGTGGCGGCGTCGGGCAACGCGACCGTCGATATCGGCTTCGGCGTGGCCAAGACGCCCCCGAAGGCCGCCACCGTCACCGCCAACGCCGCGCTCGGGCCCACGGCCGATTTCACCAACGGCGGCAGCGCGAGCTTCACGGTCTTCGACGGCAGCAAGACCGTGACGGTCAAGCTCGACAAGGACACGGTGCTCAACGACAGCGGCAGCCGCAAGCTGGTCGACGCCGCGACCGGTCAGGCCCAGAAGGCCGACATCGTCGACGCGATCAACTACCAGCTCGGCAAGGCCGGCTCGACCGCCACGGTGCGCCTGGGCACCCAGGCGCTCGACGGCGCGGCCAACGTCGACAAGCTCGTCTTCGTCTCCGGCGATACCGGACCGGACGCGCAGCTCTCGGTCACGGGCGGCACCGACACGACCACCGGTGGAGCCAACGGCACCGGCATCGGCTTCAACACCTTCACGCCGGGCACGAACAGTGCGACGGCGGCAGCCGACCTGCCGAGTTCGAACTCAACGAACGGCACGGTCGCGAGCTTCTCGGCCGGGGTCGGCGGCACGCAGGGCGCGGTCGCCTTCGGCAAGGCCTTGGGCCTCGCATCGGCCACGACCGCGGTCGTGGACGGGCTGACCACGTCCTTCACGGTCAACAGCAAGAGCTTCTCGATCGACTCCACGTCGCTGAAGGACGCCACGAACCCGCTCGGCAACAGCCCGACCAACCAGCAGATCCTCGACGCGATCAACAGGAAGCTGGACGGCGCCGGGCTCACCACAGTGAGGGCCAGTCTCGACAGCGGCAACAAGCTCACCTTCACGGATTCGAACCGGGCCAACAGCGCTCCCACCGTCTCGGTCGCGAACGACCAGCTCGGCCTCGCTTCGACACCCTCGACGGTGACGTTCGCGAACGCGCTCACCACCAACACCGACGTCCGGACCAACAGCGCGAGCTTCACTGTCGCGGGCGCAGCCATCACGATCGACGCCAACGCGCCGACCGGCAGCGGCACGTCCACGAAGCTGGGCGACGACCCGATGAACGTGCCGCCCGCGAAGGTCGTGGCCTCGATCAACGAGCAACTGCGCTTGGCGGCAGCCGGCGGCAACGCGGCGGCCGCCACGGTCAAAGCCTATCTCGACGGCAGCAACAAGCTCACCTTCGTCGACGGCGAGACGGCGAACGCGAACGCGCTGACCTTCACGAAGGGCGCGAACACCACCAACAACACAGGCCTGAGCACCACGACGGACGGAACGGCCGGAGCCGCAGGCAACTCCATCCAGTCGACATCGGGCAACGCGGCGGCGACCCAGACCACGACCACAGCCGCCGCGGCGTCCAAGACGGCGGCGAGTGCCCTGCCGGACTTGAGCACGCTGAGCTTCGGGACCGGCCAGCACACGACGTTCGAGGTGAAGATCGGCTCGGGGGCGACGAAGTCCGTCACGATCGACGGCAGCAGCACCGACAGGAGCGGCACCGCCCTCAGCCAGGGCCCGCTCACCGGAAGCCGCCTGGTGGAAGCGATCAACCTGAAGCTGGCCTCCACGGCCAACGGCGCAGCCTCCACGGTCACCGCCTCGATCAACAACGCGAACCAGCTCGTCTTCAGCGACGGTGCCGGTGGCGGGACCGCCCCGGACGTCACCGTGGCCGGCAACAATCTCACGGACCAGCTCGGGCTGTTCGGCACGCCGGCCAAGACGGTGCTGAGCGTGAATCTCGCCACCGCCTTCCCCGGCGGCCTCGACCTCGGCAGCGGCAAGGCCGCGAGCTTCACGGTCGGCGGCACCACGGTGCAGATCAACAAGGACAGCACGGACGGGAACGGCGGGTCCGGCAAGCTCGGCGCGACCGCGAGCCTCGCCTCGGTCGTGAAGTCGATCAACGGCCAGCTCGCCGGCACGAGCTACGCGGCCTACGTCGATGCGGGCTCCGGCAAGCTGACCCTCGTCGGCTCGAACAGTGGAACGACGGCCCCGGGCCTCTCGAACCTCAGCGACACGCTCGGCCTCGGCCTCGGCACCGCGGCGGCGGCGACCGCCGGCACCGCGGCGACCACGGACAACACCGGACGGATCGACCTGTCGGCCGGGAAGTCCGCGAGCTTCACCGTCAGCGCCGGGGGCGCGACGTCCAACACCATCACGGTCAACGCCGCGAGCATCGCGAGCGCCGGGGGCCCGGCGATTGGCAGCAGCGGCAGCGCCACGAAGGCGGATGTCCTCGCGGCCATCCAGTACCAACTCGACAACAACAGGAACACCAGCACCAACCTCGCCGCGCCGATCAAGGCGCAGGTGTCGTTCGACCAGAACGGTGCTCTGAAGGTCACGTCCAACGCGGTCGGCGCCTCCGCCTCCGTGTCGCTCAACGCGCTCAGCGACGACATGGGGCTCGGCCTCGGCCGGAACACCGCCGCCAACGGCACCTTCGCGGCTGGCAGCGGCACGCCGGCCGATGCCGTGACCTCGTCGGGCAGCGACGCCACGGACGGCTCGTCCACCGCGACGATCATCGGGGGCACGCTGAACACGGCCTCCGCCCTCGGCAGCCTGAACGCCGGCGCCAACGCCTCGTTCGACCTGAAGCTCGGCTCCAACCCGGCCAAGACGATCAACGTCTCGACCATCGCCGGGCAGACGCTGACCGCAGCGCAACTCGTCACCACGATCAACCAGCAGATCGCGGCCGATACGGGTCTCGCCGGCAAGGTCCAGGCCAGCATCAACAACGGCAAGCTGCAGATCTCGACCACGACGGCCGGCTCCGACCAGAAGCTGACGCTCCAGGCGAAGGGCACCGACACTATCGGCTTCGGCACCGCGACCTCCTCGGCGATGACCTCCACCGGCACGGATGTCGGCGGCAGCAAGGGGGCAAGCTCCGTGCGGCAGACGCTGGCGTCGCAATTCAACGACCTGCTCGGCCAGATCAGCCAACAGGCCCGGGATTCGAGCTACAACGGCATCAACCTGCTGTTCCGCACCGGCAACAACAGCAACGACAACACGCTGCACATCGCGCTCAACGAGAAGAACACCTCAGCGGTCGATGTGAAGGGCGTGCGTTTCGACGCGGACGGGCTCGGCCTCAACACCGTGACCGGCGGCTTCCAGACGGACGACGAGATCACCTCCATGATCGAGAAACTCAACACGGCGACCAACACCCTGCGCACGCAATCCTCCACCTTCGGCGCCAACCTCTCGGTGGTGCAGAACCGGCAGGAGTTCTCGAAGGCGCTGATCAACATCCTCGACACCGGCGCGGCGAACCTTACGAACGCCGACATGAACGAGGAGGCAGCCAACTCCCAGGCACTTTCGACCCGCAACTCGCTGGCTGTTTCGGCGCTGTCACTCGCCAACCAAGCTCAGCAGGGCATCCTTCAGCTCTTGCGCTGAACCTCTGTGGCGATGCCGGCCGTTCAAAGATTGGTCGGTATCGCCGCCGCAGCGGTTGGATGCTAGGTCTAATTGTGTCGGCTGTGGACGGCTCCTGCCTGATATCGGCGTGGGTGCAGGCTGACGGAGGAGATCGACGAGCGGGCACGGCAGCCACGGCGCTCGAGCGGCAGGCCACTGCCAACGCCGCGACCGCCGCCCTCGATGAGGTCCGTGAACGGCAGATGGAGGTCGCCAAGCTCGTCCCCGGAGCGATGTGCGGCGGCGAGGGTAGCGACGATTTGCTCAGCGTTGCGTGTTCCATCCAAGGCTGCGGCAAACTCATAGGCGGAAGGTCAGCACCTAAGAGGCATGCCAAGGGGTGCTCCCGACCCTTTGCGGACCGTCGGAAGGTCTGCTCGCTGGCTTTCGATCAGGTTAAGGCCGCTGACCGGGTTGGGTGAAAAGCCGCTGGGCCGCTCTTAGCGCCGCATCGTCGATGCCGGACCTCGCAGACCAAGCTCAGGACCCGGAATACTCGCCATCGGTGACCTGCTCCATCCATGTCACGGCCTTGCTGTCGTTACGCTCTTGGATCGCGATATGCGTCATCGCCGTGGTCGCCGTGGCCCCGTGCCAATGCCTCTCGTTCGGCTCGAACCAGACGACGTCGCCCGGCGCAATCTCCTCGATAGGGCCGCCCTCGCGCTGAACCCATCCGCGTCCGAAGGTGACTATCAGCGTCTGGCCAAGTGGATGCGTGTGCCATGCCGTCCGCGCACCCGGCTCGAAGGTTACGCTCGCCATCGCGACTCGGGCAGGATCGGGCGCACTGTGGAGCGGATCAATCCGCACCGTGCCGGTGAACCACTCGGACGGCCCTGCGCCCGAAGGCTGACTTCCGCTGCGTTTGATGTCCATGGGATCCATCTTCCGTTGTTTGAAGGAACGCGCGTCAGAGCGACCAGCCGCCGTCGACCGAGATCGATGCGCCCGTGACGAACGCACCGAGGTCCGAGCACATCCACAGGACAGCCTCGGCAATCTCCTCGGGCTTGCCGAGTCGTCCGACCGGCTCAAGGTCGATTGCTTTCTGGATGTCACCGCCAGTGAATCGGTCCATCATCGGCGTCTCAATGTTTCCGGGGAGGATCGCGTTCACCCGGACGTTCGCCTTCGCATAATCGAGGGCGGCCGACTTGGTGAGGCCAATCAGGGCGTGCTTCGAGGCGGCGTAGCTCGCTCCTCCCGCCACGCCCCTGATGCCAGCGCCAGACGAAGTGTTGACCACCACCCCGCCGCCCTGGCGCAGCATCTGCGCGATCTCGTGCTTCATGCACACGAACGTGCCGCGCAGGTTGATGTCGAGGATGCGGTCCCATTCGTCGAGAGCGATCTCGTGGACGGGGGCGGCCTTGTTCTCGACGCCGGCATTGTTGAAGGCGCAGTCGATGCGGCCGAGCCGCTCGACGGTTTTGAAAACCGCCGCCTCGACGTCCTCCGGCACCGACACGTCGCACCGGATCGCGAGCACCTCGCCGCCTTCCGCTTCAATCTCCGCGCCAAGCTGATCGAGCGCAGCCTTGGTACGGTCGGTGATTGCGACCCGTGCGCCTTCCCTCGCGAACGCGACGGCGGCGGCACGGCCAATGCCGCTGGCCGCGCCCGTGATGAAGGCGACTTTTCCGGTGAAACGCCGCATGTCTCGCTCTCTCGGCTGACCTCGTTGAGTCAGACGTAGACATTGCGCGGGGCGTCGATCAGGCGTTCCTCACTCAACGGAACGATGAGCGACGTTCATCGTCGGACGGCGCGGCCGCTACGAGCCGAGTGGCTTCATCTCGCGGATCAGATCGATGAGGAGCCGCAGCCCCGTCGGCAGTTGGCGACGGCTGGGATAGTAGAGGTGGAAGCCGGGTCCCAGGGGAGCCCAAGCCGCCATCACGACGCGAAGCTCGCCGCGGGCGACCGCAGGTCCGACACACGCCTCCGGGAGATAGGCGAGGCCGCCTCCGGCCGCCGCGAGCGACAGGGCGAACTGCGTGTTGTCGAGCGTCACCGCGCCGGGGACGTCGACCGCGATGGGCTCGTCCGTCCTCTCGAACTCCCACCGGTAAAGGCTCTCGTCGCCGAGGCGGATTCGTAGGCATCGGTGAGCCGCGAGGTCGCTCGGATGATCGGGCGTGCCGTGCAGGTCGAGATAGGCTGGAGCGCCGACCACGACCCAGCGCAGATCGGCGGACAGGCGCTGGGCTACCATGTCCTGAGGGACGGTCCCGCCATAGCGGATGCCTGCATCGGCGCCGGCATCCACGACATCGAGCAGATCGTTGGACACCCTGACGTCGATCTCGATCATCGGGTGGCGTTCATGGAAGAGGGGCAGCACCGGGGCGAGCAGCAACGTGCTCGCATGTTCGAGCACGTTGAGGCGGATCCGTCCGGTCGCCTTCGTTGGTTCACGGTGCTGGTTGAGCACGTCGAGCGCGGAGCCGATGGCCGCGAACGGTGCATCCAATGAAGCGAGCAGATCTTCCCCTGCCGCCGTGAGTGTGACGCTGCGGCTGGTGCGGTTGACGAGGCGGACGCCGAGGCGCGTCTCCATCGCCTTGAGCGCATGGCTGAGCGCAGAGGCGCTGACGCCAAGCTCCAAACCCGCACGCCGGAAGCTGCGGTGGCGCGCGATGGCGAGGAAGGTCCCGAGGTCGGCCAATTCGGTCCGATGGATCCGCATCGGAGCAGTGAAGTGTCTGCTCGCGGGAAAGCAATCCCCAACGCGTCATGACCGCGGTGGGTCGGATGCGGAAAGGCCGCTTCCGGTTGGATGACCAGGGTCCGCTCCCCACCCCAAGCAGCTCTTGGCACGGTCAAGCTGGCTATAGATCCCGTAGCCAGCCGAGTAGGCCGCTCTCAGACGCTGCCGCAACCGGCGCCGATCCCGGCTCGACCCGCATCGGCGAGAGGCCGTACCGCCGTTTGAAGGCACGGCTGGCTGGCTCGGCTGATCCCTGTCGTACCCCTCCAAACTGCAGATCCCAGCCCATGCCCGAGAGCCGCCGCTCATCTTCGCACCCTCGCTGGTCCCGGCAGCGGCTGCGTCGCGCTGCCGACATGCTCCTGCCGGGTGAGCGGCTATCGGATCTCGCTGTCTGGTCCTTGTTGATACTGCTGGCTGCCTTGCTGCTGCTATTCGTGGTGCGTGAGATCCGCGACGGCGTGCTCACCAGCTGCCCAGGATACGATGGCCAAACCTAGCCAATAGCCGTCCGCTCAGAGGATCAAGTTGCGGGCAAGCGAACGTTCGCCGCGGCCCAGGCGAAAACCTCAAAATGACCCAAAGCAGGCCCTTGCAAAGTGCGCTTCTGAGCAGTTTGTTTGACGGCTTGAGCGACTGACGGTGGCCGCAAGCAGCCTGTCTGCTTATGACGTCACTTGCTGCCAAAGCGGGCGAAGCAGAAATCCATCAAGTTGAGCAAAAGCCCTCAGTTCGAGACTATTGTTCATGACCTCATTCCGCGCCGATCCGTTCAGCCGACGCGGAACGTTCAGTGCCGTGGCAGGGTGTGCAGCGCCCGCAGGAACACGTCCACATCTTCGCGGGTGTTGTAGAAGGCGAGGGACGCCCGCACCGACTGGTCCACACCGAACCGGCGGAGCGCCGGCAGGGCGCAGTGGTAGCCGGAGCGTACGGCGATACCGTGGGCGTCGAGGTGGTGCGCGACGGCCTCGTTCTCCTGCCCCTCGATCGTGAAGGACATCACGCTGGCCTTCTCGTGCGCCGTGCCGATTAGGCGCAGGCCCTTCACGTCGGCGAGCCCCGCTTGCGCGTAGTCCAGCAGGTCGTGCTCGTAGGCCGCGATCGCCGGTAGGCCGATGCTCTCCAGGTAGTCGAGCGCCGCACCGAGCCCGACCGCCCCCGCGATGTCCGGGGTGCCGGCCTCGAACTTCTCCGGCGCGCCCTTGTAGACGGTCTTCGCGAAGGTGACGTCCTCGATCATATGGCCGCCGCCCTGCCAGGGCGGCATCGCGTCGAGCAGGGCGCTCTTGCCGTAGAGGGCGCCGATGCCCGTCGGCCCGAACACCTTGTGGCCGGAGAAGACGAGGAAATCCGCGTCGAGCGCCTGCACGTCCAGCGGGATATGCGGCGAGGACTGCGCCGCATCGACCAGCACCGGCACGCCGTAGGCGTGAGCCAGCGCGATGATCTCCCGGATCGGGTTCACGGTGCCGAGCGCGTTGGCCACATGCGTCACCGAGACGATCTTCGTCCGCCCCGAGAGCAGGGCGGCGTATTGCTCGAAGATGATCTCGCCGCGGTCGTTGACCGGGATCACCCGGATCGTCGCGCCCGTGCGCTGCGCCAGCAGCTGCCAGGGTACGATGTTGGCGTGGTGCTCGATCGTCGAGAGGATGATCTCGTCGCCCGGTCCGACATTCGCCCCGCCATAGGAGGCGGCGACGAGGTTGATCGCCTCCGTCGTACCCCGGAGGAAGACGATGTCGTCCTTGGTCGGCGCGTTGAGGAAGCGGCGCACGGCCTCGCGCCCACCCTCGAACAGATCCGTCGAGCGCGCTGCGAGCGTGTGGGCGGCCCGGTGGATGTTCGAGTTGTGCCGGGCATAGAACTCGGAGGTCGCGTCGATGACGGCCTGCGGCTTGTGGGTCGTCGCGGCGTTGTCGAGCCAGACCAGCGGGTGGCCGTTCACGCTCTGGTGCAGGGCGGGGAAGTCCCGGCGGACGCGCTCGACGTCGAAGGGCGCCGCCACCGGGGTCGACCTGTGGGCGAGCGCCCGCGGCGAGGGACCAGGCGAGCGGGCCGGCTCGACGCGGGGGCTGGCCGGGGCCTTGCGGGCCGGGCCAGGACCGAGGTTGAGGAAGTAGTAGTCGGACTGGTTGGACGGGGTGGGGTCCGGCGCCCGCGACAGGCGGCCGGTCCGGCTGAAGCTCTCCTGCGCCTCGTCCACGCCGGCCTTCGACGGATCCGCCGGCACGAGATGCGGGGCGAGCGCGTGGGCGAACGTGTTGGCACGGGGGTGGTCCGCCGCGATCTGCCGATGCAGATCCGGGCCGCCGGGGAGCGCCGCCGCCAGCGACGGGACGCTCGGGAACGAGAAGTCCGGCAGGACCGGCCTCGGGCTCGCCGGGTGGACCGGCGGGACCGCGCCGATCTCGGCGAAGGCTGGACTGGCTGGGGCGAGGTTCGGCACGGTCGGGCCGCTCAGACCCGGCACACCGACCGGCGGCGCCCCGAAGGAGCGGGCACCGAACGCCGAAACGTCCGGCTGGAACCCGGCGGGCAGCCCCCCGGCCGGAGCCGAGGGCGTTCCCACCGAACCGCTCGGCAGCGGGGTGCCACCGAAGCCCTGCGGCAGGCCGTCGAGGACCGGCGGCACCTGCGGGCTCGCCGGCAGCGTCGGGGCGAGGGGCTGGCTCACCGCCTGCCCAATCCCCTGACCTTGCCCGTAGATCTCGCGGGCGAGGCGCCCGACGAGATCGGCATGGGCGAGCTCGCCCGTCGTCCCCGTGGGGAAACCGGACACCGGCACCTCACGCATAGTCATGGTAGTTGCCGAGCAGCACGTTATCGAGACGGGCGATCGCGTCCTCGACCAGCACGGCGGCCGAGAAGTAGCGGGTCACGAGGTGCGAGGCGATGGAGTGGTCGTTGGTGCCCATGTAGCGCACCGACAGGCCGGGCTCGATCTCGCCGGTCACGCCGGACTTCTGCAGGCCCACCACGCCCTGCTCGCCCTCGCCCACGCGCAGCAGCAGGATCGAGGTGGTCTGGGCGCCGGTCACCGGGTCGATGTCGATCGGCAGCTTGTCGCTCGGCACCAGCGGCACGCCGCGCCAGGTGATGAAGGGCGCGCCGAACAAGTGCACCACCACCGGCGGCACGCCCCGGCGGGTCGCCTCGCGGCCGAAGGCGGCGATGGCGCGGGGGTGGGCCACGAAGAAGGCTGGCTTCTTCCACACGAGCGTCAGCAGTTCGTCGAGGTCGTCCGGGGTGGGCGGGCCGCCGCGGGTGGGGATGCGCTGACGGCCCGTGACCTCGTTGAGCAGGCCGAAGGCCGAGTTGTTCAGGAGTTCCCACTCCTCGCGCTCCTTCACCGCGTCGACGGTGAGGCGGATCTGCTCGCGGAGCTGGTCGATCTCGTTCGAGTAGAGATCGGTGACGCGGGTATGGGTGTTGAGGATCGTCTGGATCGTCGAGAGGTGGTACTCGCGCGGGTCGATCTCGTAATCGACGAAGGTCGTCGGCAGGCGCGGCTCGCCGGTATGGACGGCGAGAAGCTCGATGCCCTGCTCGCCGTAGGAATTGGTGTGGCCCTTCAGCCGGTCGCGCTCCTCCCGGTACTGGCCGATGCGCGAGCGGATGCTCTCGTCGTCCAGCGCCGAGGAATCGAGGGTGAGAAGCGTGACGGCCGAGAGCGCCTTCACCGCCGGCACCGGCGCTCCCGCGTCGAGGAGGTCGGCGTCGCCGAAATAATCGCCCTTCGTGGCGAGCCCCTGGCGGAGGCGGCCCTTGTAGGGGCCGGACAGGGTCAGTTCGACGGTGCCGTCGGCGACGACCACGAGGTTGCGCTCGGCGGCGCCCTCTTCGCGGATGACGTCACCGGCCGCGTGCCGGCTCTCCTTGAATCTGCTCGCGAGCGTCGCGAGCTCGGCGTCGCCCAGACGGCTGAACAGCGGCACGGAGCGCAATGACCCGGGGCGGACGGTCCGGCCCTTGTCCTCGGTGGCGAGGTCGATGCGGCCGCCCTTGGCCAGCACCACGGCGCGGCGGTTCACCCGGTAGACGCCCCCGGGGACGTCGACGAAGGGCAACAGGCGCAGGAGCCAGCGCGGGGTATTGGCCGCGTTCTGGACCGAGGTGACGGTCGCCGTCGCAAGATTGCGTGCCGCCGTGGCGCTGACGCTCAAACCCGGTCCGCTCATCGTTCGTCGTCTCCAAAAACCAGATGATGGGCGCGCCGCATCGGCCCGCGCGTCGGCGGGCGGCCCCATCGAAGGACGGGCCGGGCGCAAGTCGTCGGAGGAGCGGCACGGCTATAGAGCCGGCGCCGACCTCAGTGGATCAGATGATTCCGCGCGGCATCGCCTGTATTGGCCGCAATCTCGGGCGATTCGACTCTTCGCCGCACCGCGAAAGCATGGGTAGGCCGTCAGGAGCCGCAGCGTCAACGAAACGTTTTCCCCATTTTTTGCGGGATACTGGGAGATCGACCTGCAGAACGGGTCTTCTGGAGAACGCGTTGGCTGGGCGGGGCGCAACGCAGAGAAACTCGTTCTCCCGAGGCTGGACGACGCAGGAGCGTTCCGGCGGCTTCCTTTCAAAAGAAGGATTTTTCGCCTGTGCTCAGATCCCGTCGCCGAAGCCGAAGGACTGGTCCATGCTCAGCGCCGGCTCCTCGTCTGCGCGCAGCCGCGACACGACGCGGGCCGGGACGCCCGCGACGGTGGTGTGGGCGGGCACGTCGCTCAGCACCACGGCGGCGGCGCCGATCTTGGCACCCTCGCCGACGCGCACGTTGCCGAGCACCTTGGCGCCGACGCTGAGCAGCACCCCGCGGGCGATCTTCGGATGCCGGTCGCCGCTCTCCTTGCCGTTGCCGCCGAGCGTCACCGACTGGAGGATGGAGACGTCGTCGGCCACAACCGTGGTCTCGCCGATCACCACGCCCGTGGCGTGATCGATGAACACCCCGGAGCCGATCCGGGCCGCCGGATGGATGTCGCAGCCGAACACTTCCGAGATCCGGCTCTGGACGTGCAGCGCCAGCGTCGCCCGGCCCTGCTGCCAGAGCCAGTGCCCGACCCGGTAGGCTTCGAGGGCGGCGAAACCCTTGTAGAACAGGAACGGGTCCAGATAACGCCGACAGGTCGGATCGCGCTCGCGGATGGCGACGAGGTCGCGCACCGCGTGGGCGCCGGTCTCTGGATCCGCCTCGAAGGCGGAGAGGCAGAGGTCGCGCATCGACAGGCGGGCGAGGTCGCCGTCGCCGAGCCGATGGGCGAGGCGGTAGGCAAGAGCCTGGGCGAGGCTGCGCTGGTCGAGGATCGTCGCCTGGACGATGCCCGCATAGAGCGGCTCCTCGATCAGGACGGCCTCGGCCTCGGCGCGCAACGCAGCCCAGACATCCGCCTCGGCCGTGCTGCGGCTCGTGGCCCGCAGCGGCGGCTGGATGGTGGCGAGGGCAGTGGTCATGGAAGCAACGGTCACGGCGGCGATCAATGGATCCGCCGGAACAGGTCCAGCAGGTAGCGTTCGAGCACCGCGTGCCCCTCGAACGCGACATCGACGGTGGCCGGGCGCCCGCCCCGGCCGTGGATACCGACAATCCGCCCCCGCGCGTGGCGCCAGATCCCGAGGGCTTCCGCGAGGTCGAGGCGCTCGAACACCACCTCATCCCCTCGCCTGATCGGCAATGCGGCCATGGCGTCCTCCTCTGCGCGCCGTGAGAGACCGGCCCGATTTCCGGTCAAAGGCCCTATCGGCTGGCTCGGGAAATGCCCTTCCGCCCCTTCGTGGTCGGAGGAGAAGGTTTCGTTCGCGCCTTGCCCGAATGAGAGCATGATCTTCACTAAGTCACTGTTATAACTTGATAATTGGCGATACAGTCCGGTTTGGCAAGGGTTGTTCTCAGGTCGCCCCGGCGATATCCCGACCCGGACGACACCGGAATCACCCTGCATGAACGCTTACCTTCCGGCCCTCGCGGGCGGGCTGCTGATCGGCCTCTCCGCCGCGACGCTCCTCCTCGTCAACGGCCGCATCGCCGGCATCAGCGGGCTCGTTGCCGGGCTGGCCCAGCCGGGAGAGCGCCGGCTCTCCGACCTGGCTTTCCTCCTCGGCCTCGGCCTCGGGCCGCCGCTCTTCGCGGCGATGGCGGGCCACTGGCCCCTTATGAGGATCGAGGCGTCCTGGCCGGTGCTGGCCGTCGCCGGTCTCCTCGTCGGCTTCGGCACGAGGCTCGGCTCCGGCTGCACCTCCGGCCACGGGGTGTGCGGGCTCGCCCGCCTGTCGCCGCGCTCGCTCGTGGCGGTGCTCGTCTTCCTCGCCACCGGCATGCTGACGGTGGCGCTCATGCGGGTGGCGTCGTGAGCGGAGCGGCCCGTCTTCTGGCGGCCCTTGCCGCCGGGCTGCTGTTCGGGCTCGGCCTCGCCCTGTCCGGGATGCTCGATCCCGCTCGCGTCCGCGGCTTCCTCGATATCGGGGGCGCCTGGGATCCGAGCCTCGTCTTCGTCCTCGGCGGGGCGGTGAGCGTGTCGGCGCTCGGCTACGCCCTCTCTCGCCGCCTGGCGCGCCCGGCGCTGGCCGAGACCTTCGACCTGCCGACCTCGCGACGGATCGACGGCCCCCTCGTGCTCGGGGCCGCCCTGTTCGGAATCGGCTGGGGTCTGTCTGGCTTCTGCCCCGGCCCGGCCGTGGCGGCGCTGTCGACCGGCGCGGCACCGGCCCTCGTCTTCGTGGCGGCGATGCTCGTCGGCATGGCGGCGCACGCGCTCCGCCCTCGGTGACGCCCCCAGACACGCCTCGTCATCCACCGCGGCTGCGTCCCGGAAGCAAATCGGGGATACGCCCCCATCGGTGCGCTAGGTGAGAAGCCCGGTCCGGCGCCCGAGCCAGAGCGTGCCGCCCGCACCGGCAAACATGGCCACTCCGAAGACCCAGCCCGAGAGGGCCCCGGCCATGATCCCGGACAGGAGCGTGCCGACGCTGCAGCCGAGGCCGGTCATCGCGCCCCAGCCGAGGAAGAGGCCGCCGAGGAGGCCGCGGATCGCGTGGCCGGACCGTGGCCGTGCCGGCTGGAACTGACCGGATGCCAGGGCCGCCACGAAGGAGGCAAGCACCAGGCCGGCGACGAACAGCCCGTTCGGCGTCAGCAGCGCCTCGCGGATCGCCGTCGCGCAGCCGCGGAACGTGTCGAGACCCTCGAGACGCGCCGGGAGAAGGCCGGCTGCCCCCGCGGCCTGTCGGGCTCGGCCGCCGATCTCCGCCGTCACGCCGAGGGGCCCGACCCGCAGGTAGGCGAGGGTTCCGATCGCCCCGACCGCCAGCCCGCCGAGCCAGACCGGCCAGCGGCCGGAGAACAGGGCCCGCAGCGGGTCGCTGCCCCGACAGAGATTCGGAGCCACCGGGTCCGGCAGGCGCTTCATCAAGGGCCACGCCAGGAAGGCCAGCACCGCGAGAGCGAGGCCCAGATACCCTGCATAGCCGAGATGGCGCGGCAGCCAGATGACGGGCGCGTCAGCCACGCTGACGAGGTAGAGCGGGTTCCAGGTCGCGAAGCCCAGCACGAAGCCGAGCCCCGTACCGACCAGGGCAAAGGGGGCAGTCGGCGAGCCCTCGCCGAGGCGATAGAGATGCGCGCTGATGCAGGAGCCGGAGATCGCCATCCCGGCCCCGAACACGGCGCCGGCCAGGAGAAGGACGGGGCCGACGGGCCCGATATGCGCGTCCGGCGGCAGACGGGTGCCGCCGGGGTCGGGCATCCAGGCCCCGAGGACGACGGCGTAGCCGGCGAGGCCCGCCGCAAGGGCCGCCAGGATGCCGAGCAATCCCCGCGGGTCGCCGGCGACGAGGAAATCCCGCCACTGGCAGTAGAAGCAGAAGCGGCTGCGCTGCAGGACGACGCCGAACAGCGCCCCGAAGGTGAGGGACAGGGCGAGCCGGCTGCCCCCGGGCTCGCCGGACAGCCACAGGGCCGCGCCGACGAGGCCGAGGGCGATGCCCGGAGGCGCGACTCGTCGAACGAGTTCCCGGCCCGTGGGCAAGGCCAATGCAGGGCGTCGGGGGAGCGGCGGGGACCGCTCCGCGACGGGTCCGCTCACTTGCCGCCCCAGACCGTCCCGGCGAGGTTGACCACCGGGACACCGACGGCGTTGCCGTACTCGGTCCACGAGCCGTCGTAGTTGCGGACCGGGTAGCCGAGCACCCGGCTCAGCACGAACCAAGAGTGGCTCGACCGCTCGCCGATGCGGCAGGAGGTGATGATCGGCTTCGAGCCGTCGATGCCTGCCGCGGCGTAGAGCGTCTTCAGCTCGGCGGGGGATTTCAGGGTGCCGTCCGGGTTGACGGCCTTGGCCCACGGCACGTTCACGGAGCCGGGGATGTGACCGGCGCGGATCGCGAGTTCCTGGACCCCGGGCGGTGCGATGACCTTGCCGCTGAACTCGTCGGGCGAGCGGATGTCGAGGATCTGCTCATCCCGCTCGCGCTTGGCGACCGCCAGCACGTCCGCGAAGCGGGCCCGGAAGGCGGGCGACGGAGCGGGCGCCGCGAAGGAGGATGCGGCGACCTCGGCGCTGCGCGTGTCGAGGGGGCGCTTCTCGGCCTCCCACTTCTTGCGCCCGCCGTCGAGGAGCTTGACGTTGTCGACGAGCCCGTACTGCGCCAGCACCCAGGCGCCCCAGGCGGCGAACCAGTTGTTGTTGTCGCCGTAGAGGACGACGGTCGTGTCCTTGTCGATGCCGAGGCGGCGGGCGAGGGCCGTGAACTTCTCTCGGGAGGCGATGTCGCGGCTCACGGTCTCCACGAGATCGGTGTGCCAGACCACGTTCTGCGCACCCGGAATATGGCCGCGCTCGAACACCCCCGGCTCGACGCTGACCTCGACGATACGCAAGCCCTTCGCGTCGAGGTTCTTCTCCAACCATTCGGTGCTGACGAGGGGGCTTGCCTTCGCCTCTGTCCTCGCTCCGGCCGTTTGCTGGGGCGTCGGCGGCTCCTGGGCGGCGAGCGCGGCGCCGGGGGCCGAGACGCCGACGAGGATCGCGAGAAGGCTGGTGGACAGGCGAGGCACGGGGCAGGCTCCGATGGCGTTCGGCAGGATCCGTCGCCCGCCACGGCCAGATGACCGCGGCGCATCGTAGGATTCATGTCGAGGAAGGCGGTCTCTTCACTGATCGGTCGATCCGAGAGACAGGCGCATATTCACACTGAGCGCGCAGATCTCTCGGCCAGGATCGGCTTGACCGCAATTGTATTGGCGGGGGCGGCTCGGCGTCAATAAAAGCGAGTTTCTTTTTATCGCTGGCTTAAGGAAGGCTTCGACCCTGCATAAGGCGAATTTCGCAAAGGACTATCTCAGGACCTCGGACGTGTGCGCTTGATCGGCAGTGCCGCGCAATTCCTCGTCCCGCGAGGCAGAAGCCGAGCCGCTTTCCGGTCAGGTTTTCAGGCGGAGAGCGAGTGTCCGGTCGCGGCGTAGCGACTTGCGGGCCGCGCCAGGCCCAAGTGGTCCCGCAGGGTCGCCCCGGCATAATCGTGACGAAACAGGCCGCGGCGCTGGAGGATCGGTACGACCGCGTCCACGAAGGTCTCGAGGCCCTCCGGCAGCACATCCGGCATCAGGTTGAAGCCGTCCGCCGCGCCGGCCCGAAACCACGCCTCGATGTCGTCGGCAATGACCTCCGGCGTGCCCACGATGATCCGATGGCCGACCCCGCCGCCGAGCGCCCGCAGGAGCTGACGCACAGTCAGCCTGTCCCGCCGCGCGAGGGCGAGCGTGCCGAGGAACATCGTGTGGTTGGCGTCCGGCGGCAAGGGCAACGGGTCGGGGAGCGGCTTGTCGAGGTCGAGTCGGGCGGGGTCGATCCGCAGAGTGCCGGCGAGCCGGGCGAGGCTGTAGTCCAGGGGCACGAGATCCCAGAGATTGTCCTGGCGGCGGCGCGCCTCGGCCTCTGTCGAACCGATCACCGTGGCGAGGCCTGGTAGGATGACCAGCGCCTCCGGCCCACGGCCGTAGCGCGCCGCCCGCGCTCTCAGGTCCCGGGCATAGGCCGCGCCGTCCTCGACGGTCTGGGCCAGGGAGAATACGGCGTCGGCGGTGGCTGCGGCGAGTTCGCGTCCATCCTCCGAGCCGCCGGCCTGGAACGTCACCGGGCGCCCCTGCGGGCTGCGCGGCACGGTGAGCGGCCCCGCGACGGTGTAGTGGGACCCACGATGGTCAACTGTGTGGACCTTGGAGGTGTCGACGAACCGGCCGCTTGCCTTATCGCCGACCAAGGCATCGTCCTCCCAGCTGTCCCACAGGGCGTGAACGAGGTCGGTGAACTCCCGGGCGCGGGCATAGCGGGCCCCGTGCTCCGAGGCGCCCGGGAATCCGAAGTTGCGGCCGGCGGCGGCGTCGGCCGTCGTCACCACGTTCCAGCCCGCCCGGCCGCGGCTCACGAGGTCGAGACTCGCGAAGCGGCGGGCGAGATTGTAGGGCTCGTTGTAGGTCGTCGACGCGGTGGCCACGAGGCCGACATGGCTCGTCACGGCGGCGACGGCCGACAGCACGACGGTCGGTTCGAGGGCGTTAAACGGGCGGTCGTCGATCCGGTCGTTAATGGCGGGCGTGTCGGCGAGGAAGATCGCGTCGAGCTTGCCCCGCTCGGCGATGCGGGCGACGCGCACGAAATGATCGATGTCGAGGAAGGCGTCTGGCCGGCTCTCCGGCAGTCGCCAAGCCGACGGGTAGACGCCCGAATGCAGCAGGTTGACGTTGAGGTGCAATTGGCGGCCGCTCATCGAAGCCCTCCGGGTCAGCGGATGCGGGGGATGACCTGCTCGGCGAAGCGGCGCATCTCAGCTTCGAAGGGCTGGAACTGCAGCATGAACAGCTCGATGCCGGCGGCGTGAAAGGCGCGGATGCGCTCCGCGACGGTCTCATAGCTGCCTACGAGCCCGGCCGCCGTTCCACCGTTCGTCCCGACATGGCGGGAGGCCGCCGCGTCGGTCTTGGCGAACATCACGCTCGCTGCGTCGGTGCGGGCACGGGTGTCGGCGCGGAGATCCGCGTCGCGTTGGGCGAGGGCGAGAAGCCGGGCGTGTTCGGCCTCCGCCTCCGCGTCGGACCCCCGCGCGATCACGAAGGCCGAGAGGCCGTAGCGCAGGGGCCCATTGGCGGCCGGGCGCCGGGCGACGTCGGCGATCAGCGCGGCGACATCCTCGAGCGGCTGGCCGTTGATGAACCAGACATCGGCGTGGTCGGCGGCGAGCGCCCGGGCGGGCTCGGATTCGCCGCCGAGATAGATCGTCGGCCTCGGCCGGAACGTGCCGGCTGGCCGGAGCTGATAGTCCTCGGTCCGAAAATGCTCACCCTGGAAGGTCACGCTCTCGCCGCGCATCAGCCGGCTCACGAGGCCGATCCATTCGCGGCCATAGGCATAGCGGTCGTCGTGTGCGGGGAAGGGCAGTCCGGCGCGCTCGAACTCGGCCTTGTTCCAGGCATTCACGAGGTTCAGGGCGAAGCGACCGCCGCTGATATGCTCGATCTGCAGGGCCATCTTGGCCAGCACCACCGGGTGGTAGAGCCCCGGCTTGATCGCCGCGATGATCTCGATCCGCCGGGTGAGCGCGGCCAGCGCCGCCGCCCCGGTCCAGGCTTCGAGCTGGTCCCGCTGTGGGTCGTAGGGATTCATCGTGTGCTGGGCGACCAGCACCGCATCGAAGCCGAGCGCCTCAGCCTCCAGCACCAAAGCGCGGTTGCGCTCCCAGCTGGCGTCGTCGGGCTCGTCCGGGTCGTGGTGGGAGGCGCGGGAGCCGTGGACGGCGGCCCAGATACCGAAGCGGGGGGCGCTCACCACGGCCTCAGCCCCGGCCCGTCGGCGGCTGGAAGATCTTGACGTCCGTGGCGTCGATCCGGCGGGGGATGAGCTTCGCCTCGTAGAACACGTCGGCGATGGCCTGCTGCTCGCCGAGTTGGCTGCGCTCCACCGGCTCCACCGCGTAGCTCCGGCGACTGTTGGCGGCGGCCACGACCGCCGGGGGCAGATCGCCCCAGATTGGCGCCAGCAGCGCCACAGCCTCCTCCGGGTTGGCCTTCATCCAGGCGCCGGCCTCCACGAGGGCGCGGTAAACGGTTGCCACCACCTCGGGATGCGCGGCGACGAAGCCGTCGTTGACGACGTAGTAGCGGTGGTAACTCGTGAGACCATTGCCGTCCGCGATGACCCGGACCGGGCGCTTGGCCTCGGCGAAGGCGAGGAACGGATCCCAGATCGACCATGCGTCGAGAGCGCCCTGATCGAAGGCCACGGCCCCCTCCGGCGCCTGGAGATAGGCGGGCTTGATGTCGGCGAGCGTCAGGCCGGAGCGCTTGAGCGCGGCGGCCAGCACATAGTGGCTCCCCGAACCCCGCGAGACGCCGACCGTCCTGCCCCTCAGGTCGGCGACGGTGCGGATGGGGGAGTCCGCCGGCACGATGATCGCCTCGGCCGAGGGGGCACCGCGCTCGCGGGCGTAGAAGGTCAGGGGCGCCTTGGCCGATTGGGTGAAGATCGGCACCGCGTCGGCGACGTCGGCGTGGATGTCCACGGCCCCGGCATTCATCGGCTCGATGACGCTGGTGAACAGGTGCCAGGTCGGCGTGAAGCCCAGCGGCGCCAGACGCTCGGCCAGCGTGCCCTTCACCTTGAGCACGGTGAAGAGCACCGACGAGCGCTGCATGCTGATCTTCACCTCGCGAGGAGCCGCGCGCACGGCTGGAGCGCCGAGCGCCAGTGCGGCGGCCCCGCCGAGCCCGCCGCGCAGGAGCGTGCGGCGAGAGAGGCCGAACCGGCCCATCGTGTCATCGGTCATCGGGCGCTCGCGAATGGCAAGGAAGAGCGGTGGTTGGGCGCCGGGGCATGGGGACCTACTCGGCGCATTCATTGAAGGCCGGCAAGGCGCAACGGATCAATGAAACGCGTTTTCGAATTTTCGGACGAATAGGGAAGCGCATTCCACGAAATAGAAATTGCCGGATACGCCTTCCTTCCGGCCGATCACGTAAGACAAAATTCCGACACAAGTTGGAAATTTCGATGGATGGAACGCCCTTCCACAATGAAGCCTCGCCGCATTCCGAAAATTCTCTTACATAGTTCGTCGCGATAACTCGCTCCCAAAGTTGAGATCCGCCATGGAATCTGGGTTGCGATTGGGGGCTGGCTCACGGATTCCTCTGGCAAACGCCCCCGGGGGCGAGGCTGGAAATGAGAAAGTCGGAGCCATGTCGCAGACGGATGCGGGCTGGGGTGCGGGGCCGAGCGCACGTTACGAGACCCTCGCAGATCGATTCCGCCCGGTCTTCGCCGAGATCCGCGCCACCGCCGTCGAGCGGGACCGGGAGCGCCGCCTGCCGCACGCCGAGATCGGCTGGCTGCGGGAGGCGAACTTCACCACCCTGCGCCTCTCGCCCGAGGCGGGCGGCCACGGCGCCAGCCTGCCGGAACTCTTCGCGCTGCTGATCGAGCTCTCGGCCGCCGATTCGAACGTCACCAACGCGCTGCGTGCGCATTTCGGCTTCACGGAGGACGCGCTCTGCTCCTCCTCGCCCGAATGGCGAGCGGCCTGGATCGAGCAGATCGGCGCGGGCAAGACGATCGGCAGCGGTGTCTCGGAGACCGGGCCCGCCAAGGTCGGCGCCTTCGACACGGTCGTGCGGCGGCGGGACGGCCGACCCGTGGTCGACGGGCGGAAGTTCTACACGACCGGCTCGCTCTTCGCGGACTACATTCATCTTTCCGCGGAGGACGAGGCAGGCGGAGCGGTGACGGCGGCCGTGCCGGTGCGTGCGCCGGGCGTCACCATCGTGGACGATTGGGACGGGTTCGGGCAGGCGCTCACCGCCAGCGGTACCGCGACCTTCGAGGGCGTGGCCCTCGACCCCGCCCTGATCAAACCGGACCCGGCCCGCTTCCCCTACGCCATGGCATTCTTCCAGCTGGTGCATCTCGCAACGCTCGCCGGCATCGGCCGAGCGGCGGCGGACGACGTGGCGCGGCTCGTCGCCGAGCGCACCCGCGTCTACAGCCACGGCAATGCCGGGCGTACTGCCGACGACCCGCAGATCCAGGCCGTCGTCGGTCGTGTCCGCGCCAACGCCTACGCGGCGGGCGCCACCGTGCTGAAGGCCGCGGAGGCGGTCCAGAGGGTCCACGACGCTCACCAGGCCGGATCGAACGAGGCGGAGCGGCAGGCAACGCTAGCCGATGTCGAGGTCAACCAAGCGGTCAGCGTGGTCACCGACCTGATCCTGAGCGCGACGACGTCGCTGTTCGACGCGCTCGGCGCTTCGGCGGTGAAGGTGGGCGCCGGGCTCGACCGGTACTGGCGCAACGCCCGCACCATCGCCTCCCACAACCCCCGCATCTACCGGGACCGCAGCGTCGGCTCCTTCGCGATCTCCGGCGAGGCACCGCCCCGGCAGTATCGCGTCGGGACGGCCTGAGAGCCTGTTTGAGGACGAAACCTCAGGCTGGATTGTTGAGGGCGTTGGCGGCCATGAGGCAGGCGACGCAGGCAAGACGGCCGGTCGCGACATCAAGGCGGCCGG
>NZ_BPQO01000045.1 GCF_022179285.1 Methylobacterium hispanicum
ACCCGCGGGGATGCGCCATAGCCGATGCCGGCTACCGAGTGGCCGACATCAAATCGGAACGTTGGCCGGCTTCGCGTCGGAATGGGTGGCCGGCTTCCGTCGGAATCCGCAGACCACCGCCTCGATGCATGCGGCAAAGGCGGCAAGGCGATCGGGCAAGGGACGCGGCATGGCCAGGGCGAAGTGGAACGCCGCCTCGAAAAGGAATCCGGCCGCGCGGGCGCCCGCTTCGTCGAAGGGCCCCGTGGCGGGCCACTGGGCATCGCATCGAGCCGCCCTCCGGGTAAGAATTGTGGTCATGCCGTCGAGGTCCGCATCCAAGGAGCGTACGGAGGCCTCGACCGACAGAATCCGCAGCATCGCGCCTGCGTCCGGCTCGAAGGCCTCCGATTCCACTGCGTCGACGAGGGTCGCGCGGATGCGGGCCAGCGTATCCGCCCCCACGCATCGGACGTCGACGACCGACAGGAGGGGCGGAAGCAGGTGCACCGTTTCCGGGATCGTAGTCGCGTCCAGCAGGCCCCGGGCGATGGCTTCGGCCTCCCGCTCGGCGAAGGGATGTCCCGGTCCAAGCCAACGTCCCAGAGCATCCGGGCCCAATGGGTCGAGACCGACCCAAAACCCATCGGGGACGGCCGGAGGCGGCGGGACGAGCCCAAGGTCCGGAAGCCATGGTTGGGTCTCGTCCCGGCCCAGGACGGCAGCGAGAGCCGCTAGCGCTTGCGGACCCGCGAGCTCGTCGACTCCGCCTCTCAGCGCCTGGGCGACGATGCAAGCCGTGACGATGGGCTCGGTGACCTTCGCGGTCAGCCGCACGTACCATTCCGGAAAGCCGTCTTCCTGCATCTGCGCGGAGAACGGAAAGGAGACGGCTCTTTCCAGCCACTCGGCGATGGGTCGATCGTTCACGCGCGGGATGGATAGGCGCAAGGCGAACTGGTCGCTCAGCGACCATAGGAAGGCCAGACGGATCTCAGGTTCCAGCCCGCGCCATGCCGGGTCGCGAACTGCCGCCGCCGCGAAATGCCTCAACAAGGCGAGCCAGAGTGCTCCGTGCAGGTCGATCGCCGTCAGCAGGGCCTCGACGGCGGCGTCGATCCGGTTCCGGTCCCCCACGCTCGCCAAGGCGAGCAAATCCATAAGTGCCACGAATGGGGAGACCGCCGGCCGGCGCTCCTCACCCTCCGGCCGCAACGCGAGCTCGGCTCCCCGACGCTGCAGGTAGCCACCCGCAGGATCGAACGGCAGCCCGGCCAGCCGTCGGGCCGCCTCGTTCCCGTCCAGGTCGCGTTCGAGTGCCTCGCAGACCACGACCGCGAAGCCGGCAGCCGCCTGTCCGGCCGGGACGCGAAGGAAGGCTGCGACCGATTCGGGGGGCGGGAGTTCGAGGTCGGCGAGACCGAGCGATCCGCGCGCTCGGACCTTCGCCTCCAATCCCTCCAGCCGCCGTTGGAGGTCCATGTCGAGCAAACGCCCGAGTGCGGCGAAACGTGCATTCGGGTCCTCGGTGCGCTCGATGGCCTCGAGGTCGTCCGCCGTGATGATGCCAAGCGGGTTCAGCAGGGGACGCCGTTGCTCGGCGGGAATGGTCCGCGCGGCGGGATCGGCCTCCAACAGCACCAAGCTGAGTTCGTCGATCTCGACGCGGTTGTCACCGAGGATCACGGCCGCTCCCCGGCGGCCGTCCGGCGCCATGACCTCCTCCATCCGGGCGACCTGTCCATCGAGGAGTCGAACGTCGACGGTCCTCGCACCCTCACCGGCACCGGCGCGAAGGGCGGACCAGGCAGCGGCGACTTCCGTCACCGCCGCTTGGTGTTCTTCCCCGGCCTCCCCGTCATCCGGTCCGATCGTCAAAACCATGACGTCGCAGAGACCCATCCTGTCGCCGACGCCGGGACGTGAGGCCATGGCATCGGCCCATGGTTTGGGAAGCAGCGTCAGAAAATCGCGCACCAGCCGCAACAGGGAGGTGCGGACCGCCTGGGCTTCCACGTCCGACGCCGCCTCGGGAAGTTCGAGCAGCCCGGCCAAGTGGCCGCCCACGATGTCCGCGACCTCCTCCCTCAGCCGCGGATCGGCCTCGGCCTGCGGATCGCCCCAGGCCTCCAGGACCCAGGCTACGTAGCCCTTCCAGCTCGACGAGGGCCTCGTCTCGCCGCCGAGCGCGCGGAGAAGAGGGAGATCCAGCAGGGAGGCGAGATGCATGGCCCGCAGACGACGGCGCGTCTCGACGCTCTCGTCGGCAGGCAATCCTTCGAACCTGTCGATCCTGAGATTGGCCCACACCCAGTCCGAACGGGCGCGCCGTTCGGACTGGGAGGCTTCGGCGTCCTCCCAGATCCGGGCCAGGAGGTCGCGCGCCATGCCCCAGGCATCGAGTAGCCGGCGCGCCTCGCCGACGATGTGGCCGTCCGGCCCCCTCTCCGGCGTCATGTCCAGGTGCCGCATGAGCGCCGTGTCTTGCGCCGCCCATATCCGTAGTCGGGCCAGGGTAGGCGTCTCGACGAGAAAGGTTCCTTCGACGGGGGCGGCCGCGAGCGCGCTCCGGAACGCGTCGAGCTCGAAAGGCAGCCAGGCATAGCCCGCGTGACGCGCCTCTTCCAGGATACGATCTCTTCTGACCGCATCGACGGCGTTCCGGCCTCGCAGCAGGTCGAGGACGTCCGGCAAGTGAAGGAGCCCGAGCGCGGTGGCGCGCGACAGCGCCCGATCCTCGATCCAGAGGCTGCCTGGACCGTGCCCGTGGGCGGATATGGACTCCAACAGGCAGCGCACGTGCGCCGGTGTCGGCACATCGCCCTCCTCGGCGGCGCGTGAGAAGGTCGTCCAACGTCCGTCGGCCAGCCTCTCGGCAAGGAGATGACGCAGCTCCGAGACGCGGCGGCGCAGCCTCCCTTCCTCGATCGCGTCGTCGACGTCGTGCCGCAGCCTCTCGGCCTCCACTGCCGGGACGTAGATGCGCGTGCCGCGCGCGACCTGTGCCAGAATTCGGGCCTGGGCCAGGCGCGTCGCGGAGAGCCGACCGATTACGACGCCCGCTTCGACCTCCCGGAGCTCCGCATCTGCGGCGCCCAGGAGACGGCATGCTTCGTCCGCCCGGTCGCGGTCGAGATGTCCTGACAGGAACGCTCGTTCGATCAGCGCCCGCAACACCGGCGCGGAGAGTTCGCCCGGCGCTTCGAGGCTCTCGACCGAGACGGCCCCTTCGGGAAAGGCGCCCTCGACGATCACGCGGTTGCGCCCTTCGAGCAGCTCGCGGACGCTCGCCACCATGTCCTCGGACGGATCTCTGTAGGCGGCCTCCATCTCGATCAGAGCCTCGCCCGCAGACAGAGGGACGCTCAGCCGGAAGGTGCCCTCGAGGTCCGGAAGCATGCCGAGGCGGCTGGCCAGAAGGAGGGCCGACAGGTCGAGTCGAAGCTCGTCCCCATCTGCCGCGGGGACCGCTGCCCTCGGGGCGCCGGAGAGGAGGAGCATCGGGAATGGGTCCCCGAGATGGTCGCGGCGCCCCTCGATGGTCGCGAGGAACATCCGACCGAAGACCCTAGGGTCCTGCGCCGTCGCCACCGCGAACGGCGTGCGGCCGCCGAGCCACTCGCGGAAACGCTCGCGATGATCATCAGAAGCCCGCTCCAACAAGGCGACCGCGGCCTCGACGGTGTCGATGCGCACCACGTGCCGGCTGGCGTCCGGATCATTCAGCAGGGCCGCGAACAATCGCTCGTGAACCTCCGCCAAGCCGAGATCGGCCGCGAGCGCGGCGACGGCGCCGACTGCGCTCTCCGGCGTTGGGACGCCTGCCGCCAGCACCAGAGCGCGTCGTGCGGTTGCGGGTGCCGCGGCTCGCAACGCGAAAGCCACGTTGAGAGCGTGGCGAGGATCGAGATCCCCTCGGTCGAGTGCCCTTTCGGCCTCCCTGCGAAGGCCCTCCAGGTCTCCGATCCGAACGAGTGCGTCCATGACCCTGGCGTGGGCGAACGGGTCGCTGCCATCGCGGCGCAGGTCCATTAGGTCGGCAAGGACCGGGGCATGGCGGCCGAGCGCTTCATTGGCCGCGATCCGCAGGTGGATGAGCGCGGCAGGCAGACGGTGGTCCTCGAACGCAGCGGCCCCTTCCTCAAGGACTCCGAGACATCCGGCGGCGTCGCAGATTCTGAGAGCTCCCAACGCCGACAACTCGACCGCCCGCCGCGTCCGAACCGAGGCGAGCGGGGTCCGCAGGGCATCCAGATCCGCCCAAGCTTCCCTCCAAACGAGGAACTCCGCGACGGCCAACACAATCCCCGGGTCGGCTCCCTCCGCCCGAGCGACGTCGAGAAGCGGCCCGTGATCGCCGCTGCGACGGGCGAGGTTCCAGGCCTGCGCCATCGGATCCTGCGCCACGCCGGCATCCCCGAATTGGGCGCGCCACCCTTCCAGGAAGTCCGCCGCGAGAGGGAAGCGGTCGGCATACCTCCGGAGGAGTGCCCGTCCCCGGTCAGGTCGGTCGTTCCCTGCCGCCAGCAGGGCGAGGACGACGAGGTGCGATGGCGTCCCCGTGCCGTCGCGGATGGCGTCGCCGTAGACCTTCTTGACGTGGCTGGAGCGGTCCGCGAGGCCGTAGGCCATCGCCCAGGCTACGGCGAGCGGGTCTGGCATGGGCCGGCCCAGTAGGTCGGCGGCACAGGAGGCGGCCTCGTCGGACCGCGCCGGGTTCATGAGCAGCGCGGCGAGCCTCCAGGTCTCGATATCGGGCCGCAGCGCCTCCTCCGCCATCTGCCGCGCCCTGTCGAAGTCCGCCGCGGCGGCGGCCAAGTCCTCCTGCGCCGCGATGCCGCCCCGGGCGAGCCCGGGATGGAGGGGCTCGGGAGGACGCCCGACCAGGGGGCGGACCCCATCGACCAGTGCCCTGTAGAACCTCGCCGCCGCCAATCCCAGCAACGCAGCCAGCCCATGCGGCATCCGCTCGACCGCCGATTGGGCGTCCGCGACCGCGGCGTCGGGGCGTCCCTCCAGCAAGGCGACGATCGACCTCAGCCGCAGGATCTCCGCGGTCACCGCTTCGCCGACCGCCGCGTTCACGATGTCGGCCGCCTCGGCGACCCGGCCGGTCTCGAGCAGGATCGCGGCCTTGATCTCGCGCTCTCTGGCCCCCCCGAGATCGACCAGGAGGGCGAGGGCTTCCTCTGCCGCACCGCGGACGTGCAGGAGCAAGGCGCGCGGGGCGTTCCCCGCCGACGGCCCGAGCGCGTCCGCCTCGTCGAGAAGCCGCTCCGCGCCGTCGGCGTCGCGCTGCCCCAGGAGCACCATCGCGACCGCTCGCAAGGCCCTGCATCGCGTTGCGGGTGAAAGGCGCGCCCACGCCTCCGCATCGGCACGAGCATCGTCGAACCAACGCCGGAGCGCCCCCGGTCGTCCTCGGGAGACCTCGCCGATGGCCGCATCGAGTGAGAGCGCCGTCGCCGCATCGACACGCTCGTTCAGGACGACCTCGTATTGAGCCAGCGCATGCTGCAGGAACCCCGCGCTCACCGTCGAGGCCGGCGGTGCCAATGCGGTCGGCATCGGCGCCGCGGGTGCAGCGGTGGCCGGCAGTCCGGAGATCGCGTCGCGCCAGGCGGGATGGAAGTACCGGTCCACGAGGGTGGGATCGCGCCTCAGGTATTTCGAGATCTCTTCCACGTTCCAGAGGCGGAAGCCGATGCCGCGACGCTTGAGTTCGCCCGCTAGGGCTCGAGCCGCCTCGTTCATCGCATCGTCGTTCGACTCGTGCGTGATGGCGAGGATGAAGAACCGGATGCGCCGCCCGGCCCAATGGCCATCCAAGTGTCGGACGAAATCGTCCAACCAGAGTCGGAAGTCCCACGCTCTGACCCGGTTGTAACACTTTGCCGAGATGACGACCGCCGGCTCGCCGTCCTCATCGAAACCCTCGACGTCGGCGCCGAACTGTCTCGTGCCGTTGACGCGCTTGAGCGAGGTTCGCACGACCAGGTCCGGGAAGACGAGGGGCACCAGATCGCGGCACATCTCCTCGAATTTGCGGCTGCCGACGGCCACGAGCGGCAGCATCGCTTCCCGATGGAGTGGAGGAAGAGGGATCTGCGTGTCCGGAGCCGTGTCTTTATTGGGCGCCCGGTAACCCGCGGGCGGCTCGATCGACGAGGCTTGCTCGGATGCCGCTCGCGAGCGCTTCTTCGCAGGTTTCGAAACAGGCGACTTTCTGCTTGAACTCGAACCCATCGGGGCCCCGGTGAGGCGGGGGAGTGGCGCCCGCGGTGCCCCACGCGATAGCATGGATTCGATTTCCGGAACAAACAGCGAATGTCATGGAGGCGATCGAGGGAGGAGAACCGCTGGACGCCAAAAACACCGGTCGACTCAAGCGCGCAACGGGACGTCTGTTTCCGGAGGGAGGGGCGACTTCAGCTCCACTTTTTGTCTGAAGGCGCAAGCAGTCATTGACCGCTGCATTTATTGAAAACGGAGACGCGGCTGCGTAAGCGCCCATCGTCGAACCCAACGATGGCCTGCAAACGCGCGAGGCGCGGGTCTGAGACGCGCTCGCGGAACAGTGGAAGCTGTTCCTGTCGGATATGGCGGACGAACGGCTTCAGCCGACGCGCGAGGCGGCGGCCTCGCCTTGGTCGTGGACGATGGGGCGCCAGCCGGCTCAGCGGACGGATGCGCGGCGGCGCGGATTGATCGATCCGGAGACGACCCCCCAGATCTCGATGACGGCATCGTCCCCGATCTCGAATTCGGGAAAGCGCGGGTTGGCGAACGACAGCTTGATGCGGCCGGCGCTACGGCTCCAAATCTTGAAGGATCTCTCGCCGTCCACATCGGCGACTACGATGTCGCCGTCCGCCGGTGAAAGCGAACGGTCCACGACTGCGATGTCGCCGTCGAACAACCGAGCCAACACCATGCTATCCCCGGAAACCCGGACCAGGAAGGTCGAGGTCCGGTTCGGCACCAGGAGGCGCTGCAGATCGAGTTCCTGCTCGATGGAGTCATCGGCGGGGGAGGGGAGCCCGGCCCGCACCGCGGCCGTCAGGATCGGGAGAGGCACCGGGGCGCCCCAGGGGCGGGAGATCTGCAGCATGTGGACTCCGACTGATCCAATAGGAACAGACCATGAACATGGCCGGTTCCCGACCACAAGCCCAGCTTGGACGCCCTGTGGATTGCTGTGGACGACGGTGGATGAGGCCAAGCCGGATGCGGAGCCGCCGCGCGAGATATGGAGGCCGCCGCTTCCCCGATGACCGACGGTCGCCGACGAAGACGGTCCCGGACGGCTGAAATGGAACCGAAGGAACGCATGAACGAATCCGATCATTCGTACCTTGGCGGGTTCACAAGGGAATCGGCTTGTGCTGTTGATACGGCTCGCCTGAGCGGCGACGGGCAGGTCGCAATCCGCCCAATCCATCGAAGGAACTTCAAAGCAATGACACCGAACCTGGACCTGCACAGAACCCGCGTCGCGCTCGTATCGACCGTCGTGGGAGCCTACGTGTCGAACAACTCCGTTCCGGCCGCCGAGCTGCCCGCGTTGATCGGCTCGGTCCATGCCGCTCTCGCCGCGCTGGAGACCGGGCACGTCGAAGGCGGGGTCGTCGAAGACGTGTCGAAGCCCACCGCGGCGCAGATCAGGAAGTCGGTATCGACGGGCGGCATCGTCTCGTTCCTGGACGGCCGCTCGTACAAGACGATGAAGCGCCACCTCACGACCCACGGCCTGACGCCCGAGGGATACCGGGAGCGTTTCGGCCTGCCGGGCGACTACCCCATGGTATGCCGGGACTACGCGACGCAGCGTTCCGAGCTCGCGAAGAAGTTCGGCCTCGGCCGACCCGGCAGCATGAAGGCCCAGGGCGAGGGGGCGCCAGCCGCCAAGGCGACTTCGCGCAAGGCCCAGAGCGGCAATGCCAGCAAGGCCGCCTGAGAGGGCGCCCTAAGCGATCGAGGCCCGCTCCCGGCACGCCGGAGCGGCCCTCCTCCTGTCCCCGAAATCGCGTCCGGCCCGACGGACGAGGCCGCAGGACCACCTCGCGTTGCCACGCGCAAGGAACCGATCTACCGTTGAAGGAACGGAGATCGCTAGTGCGCGCAGTCCTGCTTCATTCCTTCATCGCTCTGGCTCTGTCGTCCCCGGCTGCGGCCTTGTTCGAGCCGCCCACGTTCGACGCCGCAGCCGAACTCATCCTCGCGGCGGCGGATCGCGACGGCGACGGCATCGTCACCCGCGGCGAACTCGACGCGGCGACGAGACGGTTCCGCTCCGAGGCCGGCGGCCAGATCGAGCGCGACTGGTCCGCCCTTCTGCGCACGGTCGGCGTGGACCCTCTGGCGCGCCGCCTCGACGTCGCCGACGTGGGCCGCGGCGTGATCCATCTGCAGGCAATGGCCGACGCCGATGGCGACGGCGACGGCGTCGCCGACGTCAGCGAGATCCGCTCGTTCCTCCGCGCCCTTCCGAATGGAGAACGCCGACCGACCGCCGAGCTCCTGGCGTCGGCCGACGCGAACGCCGACGGATCCGTCGACGATCGGGAGATCGCCGGGATCAAGGCGGAGATCGAGGAATTCCTGACCGCGCGTCTCGCCGACGAGGACAGGCGCGAAAGCGACGCCCTGATCGAACGCACGTCGGTCGTTACCGAGTGGCTGCTCCACGTCCAGGCTTCGGCGGAGAACGCGCGCTTCCGCTTCGAACACGTCGCGGCCGGGTCCGGCCACGCCCCCGTCCGTGATCTCGTCGCGGACCGACAGCAGGCTTCCATGCCCTCGCCCTGGGCAGCGAACTGACCCTTGCCTCGGAGACCTGACATGCGCGCGCTCGTACTCGGTTCGCTGACCTGCCTGATCGCTCTGCCCTCGGCGGTTCTGGCGATGCCGGAACCCCAGCCGCTGGCGTCCCTGGCGTCGGCGATCTATTCCGCGGCCGACGCGGACGGGGACGGGCTCGTGACGCGGACCGAACTCGACGCGGCCCTGGTCTCGTTCTCGGATCGCACGCAACCCGATTTCGAGCGGGACTGGGCGACGATGCTGCGGGTCGCCGGCGTCGATAAACGGGCGGACCGCGTCGACTTCCCCGCCGCGGTGCGCGGCGCGCTGGGCCTGTACGGACGAGCTGACGCGGACGGCGACGACCGGGTCACCGAGGCCGAGAAGCTGGCTCTCGTCGCCACCTTGCCCGAAGACGACCGCGACGCGGCTCTGGAGCTGATGGCGAGCTCGGACGCTGACATGGACGGCGTCGTCGATCCGACTGAACTCGCCAACGTCCGTCAGGAGGTCGAGAACTACCTCGCCGCGCAGGCGGTGGACCCGGATGCGGTCCCGGCGGACGGCGTCGTCCTCAAGGTGGATACGCTGGCCCGCTTCGTCGAGCGGGCCGAAGCCCTCAAGGCCGACACCCTGCGTCGATTCGAACGCGTCGCCGCGAACGGCTGTTCCGCCCAGGTCGCGCTGCTTCGGGCCGACGCCGATCGCGTCGCCGAGGCCGTCGCTCCCGACGCCCGATAGGGTGGGGGGCCCGCGCCCCGGGACCGCGGAGGCTTCACCCGACTTCTGGGCCCGCACCTCGTCTTCGCCACCGCAGCCTCGCAGAGCTGCGACCTTCGCGCTGCGCGCGGCAAGCGGCCCAGGCAGCTCGCTTGGTCGGGACGTCTCTACCGTCCGTCCGAGCGTCCGACGATCTGCGAGATCTCGTACGCATCCTGATAGCGCCCGCCAAGCCGGAGATAGTCGTTCTCCAGCGGCTCGACGATCTCGCGGGCCCGCAACAGCGGAGGAAATCCAAACTTCGCCGACCCAAGGGCGTCGAGGCGGAGCGCAGCCCAGGTGAAGGCGAGGCAGTCGGAAACCTGCGAGCGGCTGCCGGCACCAGAAGACGTCTTGCCGCAGGCGGCCTGATTCTCCTTCAGGCCGGCCATGCCGGATTCGGCGTACACGCCGTTGGCCCGGGCCACCCCGCGCTTGGCGATGGCCGCCACGTCGTCGCCGCCGGGCTGCCTCGCCGACGGAGCAGTCTTCAAGTGATCCCCGACGAAGCCACCCAGCCACGTGCGGAGATGCGCATGGAGTAAACTCCCGTGCTTCGATCCGGCCTCGTAATTGATCTCGTCGAGCTTCCAGCCTCCGCCCTCCATGACGAAGGTGTAGTGCTGCCGCTGCTCGACCGGCATGCCGTCGACCGTGGCCTTGACGATAGCCTCGACCACGGCCCGCCGTCCGTCGTTCCGGATCGTGCGCACGGCCTCGTACCTGCTCGGGGCCGTCACACTTTGCCTGCCCGTGAAGACGTCGGCGTCGAAGAAGTTGCCCTTGGTGGACGCGGCCCGCGTCCACGACAGCACCAAGTCCTCGGACAGGAGGCGGTCCATCGCGGCCGAGCGCTTGAAGCCGAAGATTTCCTGCTCGCCGCCGCGTCGATCGTAGGAGACGATCTCCTTGAAGACGGGTTCGGGGGAGGGGGCTTGGGCGCGTTGGGCCTTGCCCTGGGCGGCGCCGGCCGTCGCCAGAATCGAGCAGACCACGAAGGGCCGGAGGACGGATGACGACATCATCGCGGCCTCCTCTCAGCCCCGCATGCCGGAGCCGGGACGGCAGCGCCGGTAGGAGCCGAAGTCGTTGCCGTTGATCCGGAGGGAAAGCGTCTCGCCGCTCAGCGCGGCGACGACGGTGGCGGCTTTCGTGCCGTCGGTGAAGCCGCAGGAGCCGCGCCATGTGACGACGTCGCCGGAGCGGGCCACGCTTTTGAAGTTGCAGGAGAACTCGTCGCCGGCCATGCCGAGGGGCACGATCTTGAGTGCGCCGTCCATCGGCCGGCACATCCGTGGATTGGGCGACCAGTCGCCGACGATGGTCCGACCGGCGGCCATGACAGGGGCGGGGACGCAGGCAAGCGTGGCGGCCAACGTAACGACGGCAAGGACGATCGGGCGCGAAGGCATGGCGGAAACCTGGAGGCCGAGGATCGGCGTACTCTCAACGTAGCAAGCGATTGCTGCCGATCCCTGCGCGGAATCCGTAAAATTATCCGCGCCCGCCCCGGAGGATCCGTAGTCGATCGGCTTCCTCCCTGTGGATACCCACTTCCTTGCAGGGCCGTCCATGTTGATCAATGAGATGCAGCAGCATCGGCGGCGTGCCGAGGCCGATTCCGCGAGCGAGAAGATGACGGCCTTCACGGCCATTGTCGCCGAGTGCCTTCGCATCAAATGCGGACGATGAGGATCCTGGGACTTTCCGACATCCACGGCCGCAAGGGAGCGGTCGAGCGCCTGCGCGAGCTGGAAAGCAACCGATTCGACGCCCTGTTGGTCGCGGGCGACATCGGGAACGGACTGGAGAGCGCGATCGCGGTGATGGAAATCCTGGCGACCTTCGGCTGCCCGGTCCTGTACGTGTTCGGCAACCACGATCTCGATCTGCCGTACGACCATCGCTTCGCCGATGGATGCCAGCACCTGCATGGCGGCGTGATTGATATCGGCGGGCTCGCCTTCGCCGGGTACAGCGGATTGCCCGCCCATTGGGGTCGGAACCCCATCGCGGCCATGGCCAGGACGGAAGTCGAGAGGCGGCACGCCGGGATGTTGGCCACACTCGCCGACCTTGAGGCTGAGCAGGCGGATGCACTGGCGCGCCTGACGAGCGGATACCCCGATGTTTCAGCGGGCAGGTCGAAGGCCGGCGGCGCGGTCGACGCGCCCGCCCAGTCCGAGCGTAGCCGCTCCGAAGCCGCCCGCCTACGGGATGAGGCGCGGATCCGGAGGCCGTTGCAGACCTTCCTCGCCGACAAGGCATACGCAGCCTACCAGCGAGATGCCGGAGCAGCCGACCTCGCCGCCCTCGACCGGAACCGCGCCGAGCTATCGGCGCTCGTCGCCGGGCGGGATCCGCGGAACGTGGTCGTCGTTACCCACGAACGGCAATCCGACACGGGCCGCGACATGCCGGGCATCGGCCTGTTCCTCTTCGGCCATCGTCACGGCTTCGCTCATACGGCGTACAAAGGCTCCCGCTTCGTGAACGTGAGCGCCCTCGACCGGCTCGAGACCGTGATGCCGGCCGGCAGCCGGGCTGGGCCGGGCTTCATCCGATCCCTTCGGCGCGCCGACTTCGGGTCTTACGTGATCCTGGAGCGGGTCGGGACCGAGATGGTCACGGCCACATCCCGCCGCCTCCATGCCGATCCAGAGGGCTGGGCCCCTTATCGGGGCATTCAGATGCCGTTTCCGATGATCCCGCAAGGTGATCCGTGAGCGGCTCTCGTCCGACCGCCAACGGTCGGCGCCCGCCCGTATTCGGCGATCAGCGAGAGGAGCGGGCTCAGTACCGAAACGGAGCCGGCTGGCTCTTTCGCTCGCGCTCGGCGCGCTTGAGGCAAGCCAGCCGGAAGCGCACCCCTGCATCGTCGTATGTCAGATCCGGTTCGCGACCCAGTCGCCGAGCCCCAGACGCACGACGAGTTCCGCGATCCTGGGGCCGTCCCAGACCAGCACCGGCAGATCCTCGGGCGGTACGAGGACGCCCTTCGGGGTGTGGACCGCGAAGATCATGCGGGCGTAGCGGTCCCGTCGGGCGGAGAAGCGGCCGATGTAGTCGTCGAGCACCCTCTGCCCGGCCGTACTCTTAACCTGGACGAAGGCGATCTCTTGCAGGGCCGCGTTCTCGACCTCGACGTCGATCCCCTCGGTCGAACCTCCGAGCTTGGCGATCCGCGCCCATCCGGACCGGGAGAGGACGAGGTCGACGAGGAGTTCGAAGTCCTTGTCCCGGAGGCGCGCGACCAGAGCCGCGACCGCCCTGACGTAGGCTCCGCGCGCCTCGGCCGCCTCGACCACGACCGGATCCTCCTCGTCCGCGATGATCCGGAGGATCTCATTCGATCCTCCGGGAGCGCAGACGGTACCCTGGAAGCCCGCGGTCGAGCCGATCACGCCTGGGAGATCCGACAACGCGAGATGCCGTCCTCCGAGCGACCGGTTCGACCAGGGGCGCTCGCAGGTCAGCCAGAAGTGGCCGAGCGAACCGCTCTCGCCCGCGGGATTGAGCGTGACGCCGTCGGACACCGTGCACCACCACAGGCAGCCGTCCTGGTAGGCCACCCAGAGGTGCTGGCTGGGTCGGACGAGCACGTCGCGGATCGCGTTGAAGTCCTGCGTGGCTCCCCGCTTCTTGCCGTACTCGGCCCGGATCGAGGCCTCGATGCCCGCCAGATCCGCTGCTTCGATCAGGGCGTCGGGCACGTCCTTCCAGCCGAAGTGGATCTCGTTCCGCCCGAGGGCCGCCTTCCACCAGCGGCCGCCGGCGCCGAGCTTCACATAGCGGACGGACGTCGGCAGGCCGGATCCGGCCGCGGCAGCAGCATTCATCGCGATCTCCTTGGCCGCACGCGGTTCACGGGGCCGTATCGGGCGGTTGTCGAGACATAAACCACCGAGGCCCTATGCTGGCGGCATGTGCAATCTCTACAGCCTCGTGACGTCCCAGGCCGGCATCCGGTCCGCGATGGACGTCGACGACGACCGTACGGGCAACCTGCCGCCGCTGCCGGGCATTTTCCCCGATCAGCTGGCGCCAGTCGTGCGCGCGACCGGGAGCGGCCGCAGCCTCGAAATGATGCGATGGGGCTTCCCCTCGCCCTCCGGCAAGGGGCCTCAGCATCCCGTGACGAACGTCCGCAACGTCGCGTCTCCGTTCTGGCGGCCCTGGCTGAAGCCCGCCTACCGCTGCCTGGTCCCGGCCTCCTCGTTCAGCGAATACGCCGACACCAAGCCCCGGAAGACGCCGGTCTGGTTCGCGCTCGCCGACGATCGTCCGCTCTTCGCCTTCGCCGGCATCTGGCGGCCCTGGACCGGGATCCGGGGCCCGAAGCGCGACGAACCCGTCGAGGAGGAGCATCTGCTCTTCAGCTTCCTCACGACCGAGGCGAACGGCGTCGTCGGTCCCGTCCACCCGAAGGCGATGCCGGTCCTGCTGACGACCGCGGAGGAATGGCGGACGTGGCTCGAAGCGCCCGCGGACGAGGCGCTCGCCCTCCAGAGGCCTCTGCCCGACGACCGGATGAAGGAGGTGGCCCGCGGCGGTCGGCGCGATGGGGCCGACGATTGAGGCAACCCGGAGCGGCCGGTTAACGTTCACTGCCTAGCTTACGCATGTCCCATGCCGAGATCGCCATGCCCGTCCTGTCCGCCGTCCTCGTCGCGTCGTCCTTCGCCGTTGCATCCTTGGACTTGCGCAAGTCTTGGGCCGAGCAGGCGATAGGCCTCGCGTTGATCTCCGGCCTCGTGCTGGCCGGAGCCAGCATCTGCAGCTGCTGACGCTTCGAACCCGACGCCCGTTGACTTGCGATGCTTTGTTCCGCAGCATGCGTTCGCAGGAACCTCGGCCGGTAGGCTTGGGTTGATCTAGTCAGCCGACCGCCATCGGAATGCAGGACCGGCGACGCTCGAAGCCGGTGCAATACCCATGCTCAACGACCGCCAGCGCATCGAACTCGCGCTGCCCGCCTATCTGCTGTTCGCGCTCAGCAAGTTGCCTGGCGCATTCACGCCGGCCGACCCGACCTTGGCCGACCGAGCACAGGCCGACATCTCCGAACTGCGTGACAACCTGCGCACCGCCTGCCTCGAGCCGCTCGCCGATCTGACGACGCGCAAGCGGCAGGCGATCGTGCGTCGGCTCGACCGCGTCGCCAAGGACATCGTAGCCGGATGGGCGAACCAGTCCGCGCTCAGCCTCGTGCTGACGCACTGGTACTTCCTGAAGGACCTGCTCGACCGCGAGGTGCTGATCCTCTGGCAGGACTCGGCGATGGATCGGGCCGTGCACGTCCTCCTGCCGATGTTCGAGCACGGCTTCGACGAGCGGAAGCGCGACGCCGGAGCCCAGGAGCAAGCCGGCCGGCTGCTCGCCCGTCTGCGAGCCGAGGGGTTGTACGCCTGACGGGACATGCAGGCGGCAACCTCCACGCCCGCACGGACGGAAGACGCCCCCACACGAACGTAGGCGCCGGCGCGTGATCATCTCGAGTGCGACGGCGGGGTGGGAGGCGGCGGCCAGCATCCGGACTTCTCCCGGCGTACGTCGCGGCGAAAACTGCGTGTGGCACCGCGGCTACAGTCTCGGACGTCGGATTATGCACTAGATAGAGTCTAGGCTGTGGAGGCGTAGGATGAGGGCCGTTGCAGCACGGGTGTCGTGTGCGGCCTTGTTCGTCTTGGCCGGCGGCTGCTCCGTCTATCCGACCACCGACCAGAGCACCGGCTTCGACACCAGTCGCATCATACAGAAGATCCGCTGCCAGATGGGCCGGGCCGTTCGCGCCACGGCGATCGAGCACATCCGCCAGTTCGGTGACCGCATGGTCTACCCTGGAAAGACCGGCAAGCAACTTGCCGCTGAAATCGAGGGTGGACGCCCGTACGATTCCTACGATCGCCGCCTCGTCATTCCGGAGATAAGAAGAAACTTTACCTACTATGATACAGCAAAGGTAGGCTACGACTTCAGCTTGGACAACAAGGAGCAGAACAAGCAATCCGTTGGCGGCGTGGTAACAAGACGATTCCTGAGGAGGGTGGATGCGCTTGGGTTGTTCGGAGAGAACGACCTTACCCGGCAGGTTCAGAGAAATTTCAGGATCCTGGACGAGTTCCGTCAACTCGGAAGCGACGCTTTCGCGGAGGAATGCGCGCCGGTACTTGCCGACCTCAGCATAAACATAGAATTTCCGATCGCCGGAAGGTTGCCGTTCGAGAACCTCGTGGACAGCTTCGTCGTCGCCAATGAACGGCAGCATCTGCAGGGAGACGAGAAAACTCCGGCGATCCCGAAGATGGCGGATACCATCATGTTCACGACGAAGATCTCTCTGAACGTCGATCCTGCCGCCGCGTACAATCCGGTGGGGAGGGGAGTGCTGCCGTCGACCCTGGGGTTCAGCTTCAACAACATACGGACCGACTACCACAAGGTGATCGTCGCGATCGAGGTTCCGCAGCGCAAAGTGCTCGTCGATCAAGCGGGGATAGTCAGGCGGCTGCCGCTCTCCGACAGGGATCAAGTCAGCAGAACGCTGGACGAACAACGGGAACGCAACGTCCAGAACGCGATCGTGAAGATCGGCGACGCGCTTTCGTCAGGGCTACCGTTCTGATGCCCCGCACAACGGCGCTTCTTCAGCATCCATGTCGTCCGCACTCCCGGCGATCTGACAGCGTTGCGTGAAGCCTGTAATCGGTACGCCCCCGGACCTTGACACCGCAATCTGTTTAGCTGTGCACTCCGACGTGCGTCGCGCTGGTCCAGCGGAAGGTTGCGATGAGGCAGACGATCCTTACCGTGATCCTCGAGGTGCAGCCCGCCAGCACCGAACGCCTCGCCGAACTGATCAGGGACCTGCGCGCTCGGCTCGAAAGCACATCGAACGGGGTTGAAGAGTACGCCGTGCTTCGAGACCGCGTTCCGGCTCTGCATTTTCTTTCGATGAGCATCTTCAGGGACGTCCACTACGACCCGGTCCTGACCTTGGAGGCGAACTTCGACGGGCCGGCCGGCCCGTTCTGGGCGCAGTTCGAGGCCGCTCTGGGAGACGAGCTCCGGGAAATGGTCCGCTGCTGCAAGCCGCCCACGGACGATACCCGCGGACTGTACGATGCGGTGACCAAGCGTGGATCGACCCGGGCGCTCGCACCCCTCTTCGAGGCCAAGACCGTGCGCCCGGCGGTCTCGCACATGGGCAACAGGGGGCGCAGCCGCGACCAGATCATCGCCGAGGGCGAACTTTTCGAGGCTACCCGCAGCGAGCTGCGCCAGCGTGACCCGAATATCCCGAATCCCTACAGACCCCTATCCGCGGCGGGCATCCACCAGCGACTCCGCGCCGCCCTCCTGCCCACCCATCCCTGGCTGGCCGAACCCGCTCCCGTCCGGATCGACCTCGCCGAGGGGGCTGCCGACTGGATCAGGTTCGGGGCCTTCCTGTTCCTGGTCCTGCTCTGCCTGTCGCTGCCGGGTCTCGTGCTTGCGCCGACGGGTACGAGCGGGCGCGTCTTCCTCGTCCTCCTGATCGCCACGCCGGCGGTCGCCTTTCAGCTCTACCGCCTACGCACTCCGCTCATTGGTCAGGACGCTCCAAAGCTCGCGAGGGCCATTCTGACCAGGAGGCGGGTCGTCTTCCAGCCGGTGAGGACCGTCGCGATCATGGCTTTCGTCCTGGTCGTCCTGGTCGGCTACACGTATCTCGCCGCCCTCGTCGTCGCGCCCGCGGTATCCCTCCTGGGCGGCCACGGGTTCGGGGAGGCCTACGGCTTCGCGCTGAAGGCGACGTGGCTCGGTCTCCTGAGCGTCCCCTTGAGCGTCGGGATCATCCTCCTCTGGGTGCGCTGGCTGGAATACCGGGACCCCTCGCACGACGCCCCGCCCGTGAACGAGCGACGGATGCGGGCCATGGCCCGGCGCGAGGACCGGCTCCCGCAGAACCACATGGGCAGCATGGTGCTGGTCAAGCCCGGCCTCCTGCGCGCCGTGCTGATCCGCGTCGGGCTGTGGGGGCTCGGCCTGTTCCTCCGCATCCTTCCGGCGAGCCGGAACGGCTATCTCGCGAACATGCGCACCATCCACTTCGCGCACTGGGCGCTTGTGAGCAACGGTGGCCGGCTTCTGTTCTTCAGCAACTACGACGGGACCTGGGAAAGCTACCTCGACGACTTTATCGAGAAGGCGAACGAAGGGCTTACACTCGCCTGGACCAACGGCGTCGGCTTTCCGCCAACCCGATTTCTCGTGCAGGACGGAGCCAGTCACGGGCGCCGCTTCAAGGCCTGGGCCCGGCACTCCATGGCCGTCACCCTGCTCTGGTACAGCGCCTACAAGCACTACACCGTCAACCAGATCGAGCGCCACGCGCGCATCGCGAACGGGCTGCGCCGACCGACGCTGACTCCCAAGGAGGCCGACGAATGGGCGAGGGACCTGTAGACCCGAGGGGAACGAGGAAGCGGCCGAACTGGAAGATCAAGGCGACCGTCGACACCCTGGTTCAGGGCATCGTGGTCAGCGGGTTCAAGGATCTGCCTTGGGCGCAGGCACTGTTCCTGCACATTGACAGAAGAGGGGAGCCGGAAGGTCGGCGTGCGGCGTGGCTGCGCGCGCTGCAAGAGGTCGAACCAATCACCAACGCCTCCTGCAAGGATCCGGACCCGGCCACCATCGCCTTCACCTGGACCGGTCTGGAGGCCTTGAAGCTGCCCGATAGGACGTTGAAGACTTTCTCGTCCCCGTTCCGGGAGGGAATGTGCCAAGTCGACCGGCTTCGGCGGCTCGGCGACCGATACGACGGCAAGTGGAGTGAGACCGTGATCAAGGGCGGTCCGGTCTGGAGCGGCAATACGCCTGCGCGCGACCTCGACCCGACCGGTCCCAGCGACCCCGAGGACGAGGAGCGGACTCGCGAGGAGGCCATTCCGCAGACCCCGATGACGGTCCATGCCCTTCTTCTCCTCTACGACAAGCAGGAGGGCGCGGTCCGCGAGCGGGCCGATCGGGTTCGCGATGCTCTTGAACCGTTCGGAGTAAGCATCGTCAGACAGCTGCCACTCGACCTGCGCATCATAGATGGGATCGCACGCGAACATTTCGGTTTCGCCGACGGCGTTTCGCAGCCGGTGCCCTACGGCGACCCCATCGTGCTCGACGACGGGAGCCACCCCTCGAAGGATCCATGGCACGGAGTTCCGGCCGGCGAGATCCTGCTGGGTTACGACAACGCCCATCGCGAGCGCGCGCCGGGTCCGTTGCTCAGTATGGATACCGGCGCGACGAAGTTTGAACTCGAGCCGCACCCGGACGAGCCGAACTTTCTCGATCTCGGCCTGAACGGGAGCTACATGGTGGTGCGCGAGCTTCGCCAGAACGTCCCCGAGTTCTGGAGATCGCTCGACGAGGGGGCGGCCCGGATCAACGCCCACGACCCCGGCAGGACGCCCGTCACCGCGGAATGGCTCGCCGAGCGCGTGGTCGGCCGGCACCCCGACGGGCGGCTGCTCTGCCCCAGCGAAGAGGGGTATCACAAGACTTTCAACGACGTCGGCTACTACAAGCACGATCCCTACGGGCACGGATGTCCGATGGGCTCGCACGTCCGCCGGGCGAACCCACGCGACGGCCTCGCTCCCAACGCCGCCTCGGCTCCGAGCCTGCTCGATTCCTCCAACAACCACCGCATCCTGCGCCGCGGTCGCAAGTTCGGAAAGCCGATCGACAACCCGCGCGTCGACGACCGCGAGGAAAGAGGCCTCCTCTTCATCTGCCTGAACACGGACATCGTGCGTCAGTTCGAGTTCGTGCAGCAGACCTGGATCCTGAACCGCAACTTCGCCGACCTCTACGACGAGACCGATCCGCTGATAGGGCCCGCCGGTCCCTTCACCATCCGCGAGCAGCCGCTACGCCGCATCGTGGACGTGGAGACCTTCGTGACGCTGGCGGGCGGCGAGTACTTCTTCCTGCCCAGCATGCCCGCCCTCGCCTACCTGGGATCGCTGTGAGATGCCCGTCCTCCGACCGGTCCCTCCCGGCCTCAAGGCCCGACTGAAGGACCGCGTCACCTCGTGGGGGTTGGCGCAGGCCCCGCTCGTCTTCGGCATCCTCCGCCGGGTCTGGCCGATCTTCCCGTTGCCGGGCGGGGGACGGCTGGCGACCCTCCACGACGACGTCCTCCAGGTCTTCCGGGAGGACGGCGGGTTCGGCGTGCCCTACCGTGGGAAGCTCGACGTGATCATGGGCGGCCACCCCTTCTTCCTCGGCCTCGGCGAGGGCGCGGAGTACCGACGCCAGACGGAAACCCTGCGCAAGGCGGTCCGGCCGGACGACGTCCCGGCTCTCGCCGCCACGGTCGAGAAGAGGTGCGGGGAGATCCTCGGGGCATCCGCCGGCCGGATCGAGGTGGTCGACGATCTGGTGCGCGCCGTCACCTTCGAGGTGCTCGGGTCCTATTTCGGGATCACGGATCCTCCGTGCGCGAGCCTGAGCGAGTGCGCGACCAGGCTGTTCGAGTTCCAGTTCGCCGATGCCGGGAACGATCCATCCCTGCGGGCCGAGGTCGACGTCTTCGCCCCGGCGCTCCGCGCGCACATCGACGACCTGATCCATGCGCGCCGGAACTCGGGAACGTTCGGCAACGACGTGCTCGGCAGGCTCCTGGTCGCCCAGGAAAGCGACTCATACATCTCGGACGCGATGATCCGCACTTGGCTGATGGGTCTCGTCGTCGGCGGCCCGCCGCAGCCGCCGATGGTGGTGCCCCAGGCCCTCGAGCAGCTTCTTCGTCGGCCCGCGGCTCTGGCGGGCGCCCAGCGGGCCGCCGAGGCGGACGACGACGCGGCTCTCGCCGGCTACGTGTTCGAAGCCATGCGTTTCGACCCGCTCGGTCCCGCGCTTCCGAGAGTGGCGCTCGAGGACTGCGTCCTCGCCTCGGGGACGCGTCGCGCCACCAGGATCCGGAAGGGCGCCACCGTGCTGGCGGCGTTCAGTTCGGCGATGTTCGACCACAACCGGGTTCCGGACCCGAGGCGATTCGATCCTCGAAGGTTGCCGCACGAGTACATCCACTTCGGCCACGGGCTGCACACCTGCTTCGGCCTGCACATCAATCGGATCCTGCTGCCCCTCATGCTGAAAGGCCTTCTGAAGCGGCGGGGCCTCCGACGCGCCCCGGGCCCGGAAGGACGGCTCAGCAAGCGAGGGCTCTTCGCCGATCGCCTCGTCGTCCACTTCGAGCCGGAGCCGACCGATCAGGCCCGCTCCCGCTCCACGTCCGCCCAAGTGGAGCTTACCCCGTGATCGCGGAAGGAGGCTCGTATGCCCCCGTCACGATCCAATCTCCGTTCGGGCCGCGTCCGCATCGCCCGCAGGGATCGGGAGCAGCCAACGCCTGGAACGGCAGCGTCGATTCGGTGAGCCTTCCCCGGCGCCTGTGGACCGCTTCCGGCCCCCGCGACGGCGAACGGGTCCCGGATCGTCCACAGCTCCTTTGCGGATGCTTCAGAGGGGGTGACCACGAAGCGGGATCTCGGGCCTGTTTCGGCAACATCTCGTTAACCGCCCGAAGGCGATGCCGGCATCCGAGCCATCGCCCCGCCGGAGCCAGCAGCCGCCCATGTCGAATCCCGAGATCGTCGTGCTCGAGCTCGCGTCCGAACTGGCCGAGATGCGGCTGCAGCTCGCCGAAGCGCAGGACCAATGCATCGAGATGGCCGTCGACGCCGGCCACCTGCTTGCGGAAATCCGGGATCTGCGGCGGGACTTGGCCGCCACCCGGCGAGAGCGAGACGGCTACCTCGAGCGGCTTCGCACGCGTGGGGGGATCCGTTCGGCGGCGTGAGACGAGCCGGAGGCACATTCCGGACAGGCGGGCTCGGCGTCGGGGCGGGATTCGGCCTCGAAGCCAGGGCGGCGTCGCAGCGGGGCACTCGTCCGGCCTGTAGTCCCGAGAAGCCGGGCTACGGCAACGGCTGCGATCGACGATGCTGCGAGCACGACAACGGCGTCGGCAGCCTGGCGCACCGGGTCTCATGCCGAAGATGGAATCACGGGAGCTCAATCCAGTCCGGAATTCTTATAGGCGAACGAAAGACGCCTAGGATGTCCGTGATGACCTTTTCCGGCGATGGAAGATCTATCCCAAGCTGTTCCGCGATGATCTGAGCCGGGCCTAGTACAGGAACGCCGTTTCTCACGGCCGGTATGACCGTTTCTTGAATGAAGCTCGGTGCATGCTTTACGATTTCGGCAGCTATAGGGCCGGACACCAGCATGGGGAGTGCGGGGATCATGTCGATCAACTCTTGGCCACGCTTGCGAACCAACTTTTCGGCTTCCGCTTTGATCTCCGGAATTATATTCTTTCCTCTTTCCGCTGCCAGCCTTTCGGCGGCATCGGCAAATTCTCGCAATTTCTCAGTGTGAGGCAAGGCGGCGATCGCATCATTTATTATAGGCGGGCAGTCCAGCTTGATATCGATAGGCGGTATTTCGTGGGTTGCAATATAGAACATGATAAGCTTGTTTACGGGATCAGGGAGTTTGTCTTTCACCATGTTATGCAGGGCGCGGTAATTCTCTGCCGTGGGGCTCTGTACCACACATCGCAGGTTCAGACCGTCGACCCACCGTCCTCTGCGTATATAACCAAGGCTGAACTCCGAAGCCAATTCGCGACCTAAAGCGGTTGTCGATACGCAAGGCATCAGTGTTGCTTTGAATGCTGCGAATGCTGCGCCGATACGGGCGCCTATTTCCGGCGACGGCGCCGCCTGGAAGGCCTCGTACGCGGCTACGGCAGATATTTTGACGCAATTTCGAAGGACGTCGACGATGGTTTCTCGCACCGACGACGGGCCAAACACCACTATGTTGAAGCTGTTGATCAGAGTCTTCTTGTTTTTGGCGTCGTATCCGCCGGTCGCCTCGGCAACCGGATGCTCCCACCATATTCCATTTTCGAATTTGATGTCGATCCCGGACAGGTCAGGCGCCTGGGCCTCGCTATCGAACGCTGTTTGGATGTTTACCCAACGGGACCCAGGCTTGTCTGAGGGTTTGGTGCCGACGACCTCGAAGACATGATCGGCCGGCATCGTAAACTTTGGGGGTGTGTCGGCGGAGGGCTTCGGTCTTACGTGAACCGGTGCGGAATTCCTCAGAAAATCGTTTAGCAATATGTCGGCGGCATTTATAGGTACATCTCTGCGGTTGACTTGTGAGTCCTTGACCTCGATCCATAATGTGCCAGTATTCTTCGGATCGGAAACGTCCCTTTCCGCGGGAGCAATCTTCAGCCAATAGAACCCCTCGGAGACCTGTCTCACCTCGCGAACGACGAAATTTTCTCCTTCCTCCGCAACGCCGACGATCGGTTTGTTCGCCCACTTTTCGCCGTCGTATTCGATGTAACCGCTTCTGATGAAGACATTTCCCGTCGCTACGATTATTCCTCCGACTTTGACCGGCTCTTCCGGGTCGACCGACTCAAAATAAATCTCACCCCACGCTTCGCCCTGATAGCGCCCCATATAAACATAGCCTCCGACCGGCTCCACCTCCCGGCTCGGCACCGAGATTTGAAACCAGTGATGGCCGTTCGATACCTCGATTATACGGCGAAGGATGAACGTGTCGCCTTCGTTTGCTAATCCGATCTTGGGCGCGTTGACCCACTGTTCTCCATCGAAAGAGGCCGGACCCTTCCTGACATTGACTCTGCCCGTGGCAACGATCTTGTCCCCCACGCAGGTCTTCGACGAGCGTGTGGATTTGAAATGTATTTCCTTCCACTCGCCTTCGCCGTACTGGCCGGCGTATGCCCAGCCGGTTCTGAATGAATGTTCGGCCTCGTTCGGCATCTGCCTGCTCCATGGCTGCCACTCGTCGAACGGTATCGCTTCGGATGAGGGTATTAAGTCGTCACGGAATTGTCAGTCTCACTAACACTTAAGGTGTACTGTCGCCTGAATCGCGTAGCGAGGAGCTTCGGATCGGCCCCGGAAGGCGGTTTTTGCGACGGGCGCGAGAGTTCGGCCTCGGCTACGGCCAGCGGCACGCTCTCCGCATCCCGGAACCGGGATTGGACGGGCTCAGCACCTTCGTTGCGGCAGCATGGCGTCGCATGCCGAGGTCGGCTACCCGTCTCCGGTGCCCCCAGGATCGATACCGCGCGGCCGTTGAGCGACGCATCGCCGTTCGATCACCGCCTCATCAGTCGTCCGATCACCCGAACAGGTCCCCCAGCGCCGCCAGCCTGCCACATGAGGCGGTCGCGCGTCAGAAAGCCTTGGTCTGCGCGAAGCCTCGATTCGTTTCCGACGCCATTATGCGCGGCACCCAGGGCGTGGGAGGGGGCGGTTGAGGACCTCGCTCGCGATCCGCTCGCGTTCGGCGTCCGGGAGTTTCGCACCCTGGAGTCGATACTCGACCGCGCGGTAGGGGCGCTTCGGCCGAATGGTCGGGCTCGGCCTCGCTCTGAACGTCTGTCCACCGGCACGGATTCGAAACGCTTACTGTGGTCGGCGTTTGAAATCATCTCGCGGTCGGGCCTTCCCTCCGACCTCTCATCTCAGACAGGCTCAGGGCTTGAACTCGATCGAGGCCGGGAACGCGTCCGCGAGCAACTCCCGATCCTTCGCCGATACCCCGCGCTCTTTCATGAACGCCGGCAGTCTCCGCGCGGCCGCGACGATCCTGTCCCGGACGACTGCCGCATCCGCGGCGCCGATCTTCAGCGCCTTGTGCGCACCGAAGGCCGCGTCCACGTCCCAGGCCGGCCCGATGCCCTTCGCCGGCGCGCAGACGTGCCGCCGCATGCCCGGCTGCGGGACGACGTCGAACACGGGCGAGAACTCCCAGCGCCCGTCGCGATCCAGGAAGCCGTGGTTGCGGAGGTGGTCGTCGGTGTTGTGCAGGTGGGCGTTGAGGAGCAGGCGGGCGAACGCCTCGCCGGCGGCGTCGTTGACGCCGATGCGACGCGCCGCCTCCGCGATGTCCGCGTAGGTCCGTTCCGTGCCGTAACCCGTCGACGGCTGTTTCAGCAGCGTCGCCGCGCTGAGGTATCCGTAGGGACGTCCCTCGATCCCCGGCGCCCGGTCGAAACGCTCGACCAGCAGGGCGGCCCGCCCGCCAATCTCGACGATCATCCGGTCCGGCACCGGAAGGCCGGCGGCGGCGGCGACGTCGAGGCACGCGGCTTCGACCCGCGGATCGTCGAACCGGTCCATCGCGGTCGGGAACTTGGCGATCCACTGGCGGCCTCCGTATCGGATCCGCGCCTTCGGCCGCGCGCCGCCGACGTCGCCGCTCTTCCGGAATAGAAGAGCGAGGTGTTGCTTTGTGCCTTCTCCCGCGTCGACGGACGATGCCGCCGCCATCAGGGCATCCAGGTCGTCGGTCTCGCCGGGGAGCTCGATCAGGGGCTCCTCGTCCGGCTTCCAAGTCTGGGGGCCGGCCTCGGGCGACGGCCCGAACGCTAGGTCGCCCGTCCGATCCGTGCCGCCGAGGGCGAGATACTCCGGCATCGAGAGGGTGGTGCGGGGGAAGGCGCGTCGCAGCACCTCCTTGCCCCACCCGTCAGGCCCAACGTCGTGGAACGCAAGGGGAAGCTCCTCGGGGCTGCCCGCGAACGACCTGCCGATCAGCGGCAGACCGAGAGGGTCGATCGGCCTTGCGTCGTCCAGGCCGAGATAGCTCCGCGCGTAGCTGAAGCGTCCGATGCGCTTCTCGCCAGCTCCTTCGAAGGTGAGCTCGCCGGCAGGGACGTAGCTCCCTGCATGCCAGCGGAAGACGACGAGCCGGTCGAGCCGGCCACTCCTAGAAGTCCGCCACACCAGCCCTGCTCCCAGCTCGCTTCCTGCCGGTCGCGATCTCCATGTCCTCTCCGATCGGATCCGTGGCGAGCAACTCGCCCAGACGCTCGGTGTAGCCGAGGACCGTGAGAGCTTTCAGCAGCGTCGAGATGGTGACGCCGGGCCGCCCCTTCTCGAGGTTGACCACCGTCAGGCGCCGCACGCCCATTCGTTCGGCGAGCTCGGCCTGGGAGAGGTTCCTCCGGAGGCGGGCGAGACGCACCCGCTCGCTAAGGAGCCTGAGGCTTTCGAGTTCGTCGCCTGATAGGATGGCTTTGGTCTGCATGAACGCTAGAGCATACGTTGGAGGACGTAATGTACGCCCTAGCGTTCACGATGCAAGGTAGGTCCGAGTTGTGTCGGACGTTTCGCTGGGCCCGCCGCCTGTATGGGTCTCCAAGGCGGCGCTTCCGACGATCATGCACATGCCATCGCAGCCTTATGCCCAGGCTGGGGGAACGGACCGGCACCTATGCGCTTTCGGATATTGCGTCCGTTTCGTTTGTTTCGAATAGATTGAGCGTAGCGAGGAGGAGGTTCGCAGTCATGACCATGCCAGCTTCCGCCATTGGGATCGGAGGCCGTCTACCATCTGCCCAGGAACGGGAGGCGGCCAATCAGCTTCGTCAGATCCTGGCCGCGCAGGCTGCCGGCGAGGCGAAGCTGGGCGTGCTTGAGGGGGGCAAGAAGCCCACCGAGATCACCCTGACGCCCGGCCTGTCGGACCTCCTGATGGAGTTGCTGCGCCACGTTGGCAGCGGCGATGCCGTCACCCTTGTACCGGTCAACCAGATGCTGACCACGCAGCAGGCTGCAGACATCCTCAATGTGTCGCGGCCATTCTTCGTGAGGATGCTGGAAAGAGGTGAGATCGCCCATACCCTGGTCGGACGGCACCGCCGCATCAGAGCTGAGGACTTGTTCGCCTACAAGAACGCCAGAGCCGCCAAGCGGAGCGAGGCTTTGTCCGCCTTGGCAGAGCTCGACGCGGAGGCTTGAGATGCTAAAAACCACTAGGAGCGCAGAACGGTAACGTCGTCGCGCCAGGCAACGGCAGACAAATGCACTCAGGCGGCCATGGCCATCGACGGCGCCCGAGCCGCCAGCAGGTTCGGGGCATTCACCTCAATCCACGCGGGCGCAAGAATGTCGCCAGCCGCGGTTATGATCCAGGGATTCGAACGGCCAGTCTCGATGGCGGCCAAGGCTACCTGCAGCGCCTCGGTGAGAGTGGAAAACTCGCGGCACTCCGCGGCTTTCGCGGGGACGCCCTTCGGCCACAGGGTCAAATCGGCCGGCTGGTAAAGGTCCTGGGTCATGATCATTGCGTGTCGTCACTCAGCCGCATTCGGGCTCGGACGCTCCTTTCGGCGTTGCACGTGAACTTAGCGTGACAGTTCACGGAACGGCGACGAGATCAAGCCTGTAAGGGGGCATTCCTTCGATTGCCGGGTGACGATGCGCACATAGGGCATCCGATGCCGCGCTGGGATGCACCTTGTTGCGAGGCCGGGACCCATTGCTTCTCGATCCCTCCGAGCTATCGTTAAGGAACGGTTGACATTTGCAAGATCGCGCTTGGGGCACGAACTGCGGATCCAGGCCCCGTTAACCATGCCGCTCGATGGACGAGCGCAACCTAAGGCAGTCCGTGGCGGGCCCTTCCAAATCCTGCGTCGGTTCGCATAGGCTGTGGGCGTCTACAGCTTAGGATCCAGACAACAATGCGCCGTCTGTTGGTGTCCGCTTGTATGCTGACCTTTGCCGCTGTCGGAGCGAACGCGCAGGGCTTTCCCGAGCCGACGATCCTGAAAGGTAGCTGCTCCGATAAAAGCCATATCGCCCAGGGTAGGATCGGCGCCGATCTGACCAAGAACCAAGCACGGTTCTTCTGCGACTCGGTTGTGATCATACCGGTCGATGGCAATCCGTGGCACGTCCTGCTGACATTTGCGGAATCGCAATCCCACACACGCCCCCAGATCGCCTTCGCTGGCATGATGACGGACCGGCAGATGGTCGACGTCCAGCGCGTCTACCTATCGACTGGCAAAGCGACGCCGATGGACGACGGCGCCTGCAAGTTCTTCTACAAGGGTCCGCGGATCAGCGGCGTATTCTGCGGCGGCAAAATCGATCAGGGCGAACGCCGTACTGTGCCGCTCGTCGCGTTCGAGAGGCATTGACGGCGGCGTCAGAGATCGAGATGTCGAAGGGGCTGGATACGCCCGCGTTCGGTAGGTTTTCGGCCCGCGAAACTGGGCGAGACCGCTTGCGGGATCTTTGACAAACGATTTTCGATGCCACCAATCGGTTCCAGAGGGTCTATTTCCGCGTGAGCGGGGATGCTCCGGACAACGTGTCGGGAAAGATCGCCTCGTTCATCTGTTCCCTGCTCGAGAGGGCATGCTCCGAAAATCACCTGCGAGGCGGCCGCCGTGCCGATCTGTTCGCCGCTCGCACGGGGATGCTCCGGAGTTTGTAGAGGCGAAGGCCCGCAAGCTCTTCATTTCCCTGCTCGCTGAACGTCATCCTATGCGGTTTCCAGAGGAGCACCTCGCAGGGAGACAGAACATTTAGCAGCCCCCGCCGTTACGGAGACGAAGGCTGTTGCGAAGTCCGTAGGCCGCGCACTGCAGCTGGTCCGATCGGAGCGGTTCGCCTCCATCGCCAATGCGCTAGGCCCGTAACAAAGGCTTCAGCGGGCAGCGACGGGTGATAATGAGAGCTCGGAGAGAGGAGCTATGATGAGATACTTTCTTGCTATCATAATCGCCATGGTTTCGACCGATCATGTTTACGCTAAAGAATTCTCCTACACGTGCCGTGTCGGCGGCAAATCACTTAATGTCCGGGTAGATGATGTGCGGAACATATTGCGTTGGAGGGGCAAGGTCTACGCGATAGCTATTCAAGAAGACTGCCCCAAATTCGGATGGCGAGCCACAAGGGAGGGCGAATCCTTCGATTTTTGTACCGCCACCCAAGGATACGCAGATTTCCGAGAGGGCGACAAGCTCATACAATGTGACCAGGATCGCTGAGGACCAATCCCAAGTAGCCAAGGTGTCCGTCAGCTGATGCCCCCCCAGGCGGGTATACTCCGGACATCGCCCAGGGGTCGAATGGACGCTCGACCGTCTCCCGCGTACGCGGTGATGCCTGACTAGAAGCTAGCCTTCGCCCTTTGCGCGGCGCGCGGGTTCGTGCCATCGTGTCCCGTTCCTTAACGAAGGAACGATCGCGCCCGTTTCGGGCTCGGAGACCGCGATGGCCGACCAGCGCAACCGCAACGGAAAGGATCTCGGCGACGTCGGCCGTGACGCCCTCGTCGACGATCTCGTCGGTCGCGAACAGTGGCGCCGTTCGAAGCTCGGCTACCTGAGCGGCGTCGGTCCCCTGCGGCAGAGCATGTCGACGGTGGGAAGGACACTCGGCGACACCGGCCGCACGTGGCGCGCCCTGGGCCGCGCCATCTTCCGCCGTGACAACGACGTCCGAACCGTCGATGTCGACGATCCCGCCGAGCGCTTCGAAGCATCGATGTTCGTGCACGGGCGGACCGAGGCCGACCTCGTCGCGCTCCAGCGCCGCAGTCACCAAGCCTTCTATCTCTACGCGATCCTGGCCGTCGCCGCCTTCGTGATCGGCGCGCTGTCGCACACGTTCGTTCCTTCGTCGATCCCCGTACCGGTCGGGCTGCGCATCGTATTCAGCCTTGCGGTCGTTCCGATGCTCGCCGCGTTCGCGTTCCGCTGGGGCTACACGAACTTCATCGTCCGTCGGCGCAGCTACCTGCCGGCCTCGGCCTACCTGCGCAGCGGAGACTGGTTCCCGCATCTGCCGGCGGCCGTCGCGCGAGGCCGACGTGCGCTGACGAAGCTGGCGATCGCGGCCGCGACGGCCGTAGTCGGGTTCGGCCTGCTGCCATCCGATGCGTTCGCGCAGAACCAACCGAACGGCGACGGATTGAGCAAGGCCTTCGACATCTTCAAGACCCCCGGGTCCGACGACCTGTTCATGAACCTGCTGTCGCTGGTGCTGCCGAACGTCGGGCCCGTGCCCGGCCTCACGGGGCAGGCGGCTGCGGGCTCGCCGGCGCACAACAGCCTGTCGCTCGGCCTCATGATCTTCTCGGGCATCCTGCTGCTGGTCGCATGCACGATGGTCGCGTGGCACACGATCACGGGCACCGTCATGTCGGCGCAGACCGGCAAGGTGCTAGGGGAGCGCTGGAGCCAGGTCTGGTCGCCTGCCCGCGTCGTCGTCGGTCTCGGCTTCCTGATCCCGATCTCGGGCGGCTTCTGCGCGGCGCAGATCCTCGTCCTCTACCTCGTTGCCTGGGGCGGCTCGGCCGCGAACATGATCTGGGTACCCTACGTCCAGGCCATCGCCAACGGGGCGGGCGCGACCGCGGAGGCCACGGCCGTGGCCGACAAGGCGAACTTCATCGCCAACCTGCCCGGCACCTACGACGCCGTCCGGCAGATCGCCGAGCGCGAGCTCTGCTACGAGACGAACAAGATCGTCTTCCAGCGGTCGGGCACGAACCTCGCCTGGAACGGGGTGCCCGAAACCCTGAGATGGGAGACGCTGACGGCGGGCGATCGATTCGCCGTCGCAGGCGACCTCGTGATGTCGACCCTGAACCCGAACTACTGGGGGTTGATCGACAATACCTACCAGAGGTTCGCGACCCAAAAAACGAAGAAGATGGACTACGGGCTCTATTGCGGGGCCATCACCGTTTCGTCGGTGAACGACGAACTCAGCCGTGCCTCGGTCAACAACTCCGACAACGCCGGGCTGGCTGCTGCGGTCGCGGCCGAGTACGACAAGGGCCGGTTCGCCGCCGTCGCTCGCGCACAGGAGATCCTGCGCCCCATCATGCAGCAGGCCGCCAAGACCTACTTCCCGACCGGCGGGAGCGGGGGCGGTCAGCAGAACGCCTTCTACTTCCAGGAGGGGAGCGGCTATCAAAACATTCCGCTTCAGATCAAGGCGGCGGTCGCGGCCTACAATCAGGAGATGCTGAGCGCTGCACAAAAAGCCCTGCAGATGGCAGCGCCGCAGCAGGGCGGGAACAGCGCGGGCGGCAATCTCACCCAGGTCACGAACGGCCTCGGCTGGGCGAGCGCCGGCCTCTACTACGCCACCCTCGCGCGCATCCAGGGGGTCGTGTACTCGCGTGCCACCTATCCCCCGTCCTTCTCTCCCGACATCCAGGCCCCCGAGGCGATCTCCCTCGACAGCCAAGTCCTTTCGAAGGGGCTCTACTCCAACAGCTCGACCCAGCCGGGCACGCTGGCCGATTTCAGGACGTGGTGGGGCCGCAACAACCGCTCCTTCCTGCTCGACAACGAGCGCGCGGAGAACGCCGCGATGGCCGGTACGTCGACGCTCAGGACCTCGCTGTTCGGCGAGCTCTCCGACGGCGCCTCCTGGTGGCTGATCGACAAGCTTCTCGAGGGCTTCAAGATCAACCCCTTCAACGCGATGCTCTCGCTCGTCGAGCTCGGCCACTCGATCCTGTCCTGGATCACGGCTCTTGGCGCGACGATCGGCGTGATCTCGATGGCCTCGCTGACGCCCGCAGGTCTGATGGGAAGCGCCGTTATGGGGGGCGCCGGCAAAGGCGGCATCATCGGCAGCTTCTTTCTCGGAATCGGCGTGATGATCCTCGCGGCGCTGTTCACGGCCGGGATCGTGCTCGCCTACATCCTGCCGATGATCCCCTACCTGATCGTCACGTTCTTCGTGATGGCCATGCTGATCCTCGTCGCCGAGGCGATGGTGGCGGCGCCGCTTTGGGCATTCTTCCACGTGCGGATGGACGGGCAGGAGTTCGTCGAGAGCGTGCAGCGTCCAGGCTACATGATCTCGTTCAACCTGCTTCTGCGCCCGTCCCTGATGATCCTGGGACTGATCATGTCCTACCTCGTCCACGGCGCCATGGCGTGGTTCGTCTGGCAGACGTTCAAGGTCGCGGCGAAGGGTGCGACGGCCGGCTTCTCCGTCGGTCCGGTCGGCGCCGTCGTGTTCATCTCGATGTACGCGTACCTGAACTACATGATCGCGATCCGGTGCTTCAATCTCGCGGTCCAGGTTCCCGATCGCGTGGCCAGATGGTTCGGCGGCCAGGGCGAGCACACGGACGAGGAGCGCATGACGCAGCAGGCGGCCGGCACGATGTCGAGCCAGATCGCTCAGCGCGCCGGCTCCACGATCAACGCGGGCACGATCGCCGGCGCCCTCGGCGGCGGTCAGCAGGGTCGCCTGCCGGGCGGCGTGCCGGGTGGTCAGCGCGGTATCGGAGGTCCCGGTGGTCGCGGGCCTCAGGTCGGACCCACTGCCAACATGGGCGACAGCATGGCCAATCGGATGCCCGCCGGCGGCCAGGGAGAAGGCGCTTACGCGGGAGGAGGCGGCTACGGCGGTGCCGGCAGCGGGGAAGCATCCGGCACCGGAGGCAGTCGCGGCAACTCGAACGAGCCCGCTACGGCAATGGGCCGCCGTTTCGCCGATGCGGCTCACGAAGCGGGCCGCGCTGTCGGTGCTGGGCGCCGGGATCGGGCAGGGGGCCGCGGCGGCGATGCCGGCTCTAGTGGCCGGGACGATGCGCGGTCCGGTGGCGTAGGGAGCGTTAGCATGGGCTCGACCTACGGTGGAAATGGTCACGGCAGTTCGAGGAGCAGTGGGCGGCAAGCCAACTTTGCACCAGAGATTCGCAACTCAGCCCACAACCGACGTGAGACGGATACGTCCCGCAGGTACGAGCCTGACGCAGATCAGGACTAGGTGGCGTAGCCGCCCTTAAGATCCGGGAGGCCGAGGTCATCAGCCTTCCGGTCGTATTCCCGTTCGTAGACGAGGGCGGCCATGCTCTTTGCCTTGCCGCTCTTATAAGTCTGGCCGGAAGCACTGAGTGCAGGCGTGGCCGGATCCTGACGCTTTACTTCCCGAATGAATGCCCGTAGGCCTGCAATCTCGCAACGCTCCGAGGCAAGCTCTATCTGCGTGTCAAGAAGTCGGCGCGAAAGCTGGTCGATCACCGCCTGATAACGAGCAAGTTCGGCTTCGTGAGCCTGTTCGGTAAGCACGAGGTCGTTATGGTGGGCGATCTCCTGCCCGCGAATTCGATTGCCGATCGCGATGGCGAAGCCAACGGCGGTGCCCTGATCGATGCCGGTATTGTTGCTGGTCTCGAACACGGGACGCTCCGTCGAACGCGGTATCTCTGCTGACTCGAATATGGCCAGGCAGAGAGCACCCGTCAACGAACCGCGCTTCCACTCCTTGGTGGGCGGTTAAATCCAGCTTAACGCGGACGATAGACTTCGCTCCGACCGCCTTCAGGCGCTCGCCGGATTTGAACGTCTACCGTTCGCCGATGTCGCCGCCGGCAAGAATCAGTCCCACGCGCATAGAATGCGCTGGCGGAACCGAATGTCGGGGCCGTAGAGAGGCTATCGTTCGCGAAGGCGGGGTCGGGTCATGTCGCGATCTCCGCGGTCGGCTGTAGGGGAGGGCGGCGGTTCGTACCTCGCGTGCGTGCGCGGGGAAGTCCACCGGTGCGCGAGACACGCTCCCGGGCTGCGGCACGGGCTTCGAGACAGTACCCGCTGCCGGGCTCGAACTCGGCGCACACGCTGGGCCGGCGATCGTAGATCCCGCAGGCCACGCGGCTGCCGGGTTGTCCGACGAGGGCGCCGCATCGGCCGTCGTCGGCCTTCATGCATCGCACACCTAGGTCGGCCTCGAAGGAGGCGAAGCCGACTACGCGCCGAACCGACCGGGTGCGCCAGCGCGGCACCTGGACGTCGTGGGTCTGGACCGCGACCGGACCGGCTGCGACGCAGCAGGCGCCGCACGCTTGGCAGTCGAAGGGGCCGTCTATCGGGAACGTCGGCGACACGCCCGTCTCCAAGGATCTCTACGGATCGCGAAGGTATGAGAACGGGTCGGGAACGGGAAGGGCATGCTCGTTCGCACCTTCGTCGATGGTAAACGATTTGTCGACAGGATCTCAATAGGCGATCGCGCATGTATGGCGACCATAGTTCATTCTTTGCTTCCGGCCTCCTATAAACCAGATGGACCGACGGAATAGCCTAGGACAATAAGCACTAAGGATTAATATGATTAAGCTGAGTTCACTAGCGACCGTAGATGAGGTCGAAGCGATCAACGCCTATAGGGATGGCGCACGTCGTCAGCATCCGGCATGGGCCACGATCAATGCTGACGACCTCAAGGTCGACTATCCACGAATGCGCAAACATCATCTCGCAAACGAAGCCGTCGGGCGAGTGGCCCGGGAGAAGCTCGGCGACATTTGGCTTGCCCCGATTGCCAAGCGCATCTTCCAGACCAACGACTACGAGGACAGCGCGGCGGCTATGGCCGAGCTGCGTTGTTACGGCTCTCTCCTGGAAGCTGGGATTGAGGTCAGGCCGATCAGAAAAGAGAGGACGCCTACTGCTGACTTCGAGTTCGAGGTCGGTGGGGATATCGGCATCGTTGAAGTCGCGACGAAGCTCGAGCCCGTAGATCAGACGGAGCGCGCGAGGCTGATCGAGCAGGGACAGACCCCAGAGGGCGTGCTCAGGACAAGCTTCGACACGAGTGGCGCCAGGGTCGATCTCGTCGCCTACGCGGCCCATCCGTTCGGCGCGCCCGACCCTATGAAACCCGGCGACACCACGCAGACGAATGCGATCAGCAAGATCTGTGGCGTAAAGGCCAAAGAGAAGCAGGCCGTGGAAGGCAGGGTCAGCATTTTATGGATCGATTTCAGGGACTTAGGCCTTTGGCCTGGGGTCGTGAGCGTCTGCGACACCACTCCGCTCATGTCAGGTCATAACGGGACGCTGTCGTCCGGGGCTTTCTGGTATGCATCCTACGGGTGGAAAGGCGCGCCCGTCTTCGAAGAGGGCGACCTGGGGCGTCAGTTGGTGACGCCTCTCGCACACCACGGCCGGTTCGATGTGGATCGAACGTCTCCAAGCCGCTACTCGGCGGTCGTGATCTGCCTGGAGGACGCGATTGTTCTCTTCGAGAACCCGGGGGCCTCGACTCCGATCTCGACGGCCGTCCGCCTGGAGTTGGCACGATTGCCTCAGTTCGACCTGCACCACAGCGTCGCGGACTGGAGCCCCGGAGACGTGGCGAAGAGCATCGCTCTCTCTCGCTCCCTGATCGAGACCATGCGGACGAACCGCTGACGTCCTTTCAGTTCGACGGTCGGGGGCTCCTTCGGGGCGGGCCTCAGCGCCTGCCCTTCCGCGCCGGCAGCGTCGCCGCGATGCACCGCGCCACGAGGCCGGGGGTGACGCAGAACTCGAGCGGCGACTTGCCGTCGAGCGCGGACTGCCGCCCCGTGAGGTAGAGCTCGAACTGCGCCGGCGGGACGAGCTTGCGGGCCTCGGCGCGCAGCAGGCGGCGGGCTTCTTCCGCTTCGGCCTCGCTCGTCGCCTGCAGGCGCGCGCGGTGGATCTCCGCTCGGATGGCCGCGCGCGCGGCGTGGGCGCCGTCCACGGACGAGCGGGCGGCATCCAGCGGGCTGACGCCCCCGAGATCGGAACGGGGCGTGGCGGCCCAGTCCGCCGCATCGAAGCCCAATTCGGAACGCGCCGCCGAGAGCAACTCCTGGCCCCGGGCCAGGGAGGCGGCCTCCTCGCGTTCGATCCGCTCGCGCCGCCTCGCCTCCGCCTGCTCCCGTGCGGCCGCCTCCCTGCGCGCGGCCATGACATCGAGAGGAAGGCCGAGGCGATCCCGGTCCAGACGGGTGCCGTGGCGGACGTCGGAGGCGAGCCGATCCAGAGCCGATTTGAAGGCCTTGTACTTCGCGTCGTCAAAGCGCGTGGCGGCCGCCGCCGAGTGGTCGCGGCCGGGCAGAGGAGCCGCGGCCCAGGCCCGGAGGTCGAAGCCGTCCCGCTCCGCCTCCGGCAGGCTGGCGAGGATCTGCTCGACGACGCCCTTGATCTCGCCGGCGCGCCGGGCCGGCAGCAGGCGCCGATTCCGCGCCTCGTCGGCCTTCCGGAGGTGCGACGGATGGACCTTCCATCCCGGGTGCCACGACATCAGGACTTGGTTCAAGGCCAGGGCCGACGCCCATTCCACGACCGCGGCGAGGGGAGAGTTGAAGGCGGCGTTCTCCATCTTCGCGGCCGCGATCTCCTCGTCGCTCATGCGGGCGAAGCGCGCGCGGACCCAGCCCTCCTGCCGGAGCCGCCCCAGAGCACCCTCGGCCCTGAAGGTGGTCGTGCGGCGATCCTGGTAGCGATCCCACAACCCCGAGAGCAGGGTTGCCTGCCAGTCGCCGGGCGGAACGGAGAAGCAGCCTGCGCCGCGGACCGGGATGCCGATGCTGGTCCCGAACCCGTCGCGCGTCATCTCTCCGAAGACCTTCGTCGAGGGACGGGCCTCACGGATCTCCTGGAGGGCCACGGCGTAGTCCGTCGCCAGGGCCTGGGCCCGGCGGCGGAGGGCGGCCTGCCTCGACGCCTTGCGCTCCTCGAGTTCGGCCTTGCCGGCCGCGAGTAGAGGGTTGTGGATCCATCGCCGCGGCGCCGCTTCCAGGATGGCGGTCTCGAGATCGACCCGGGACACGTCGCGCGGCAGGCCGGCCAAGTCGATCTCGATCGCCGCGACGTCCATGGAGCGGATCGTCTCGATCTTCTCGGGCCCGCAGGGATGGGTGACCGCCATCTCGACCAGCAGGTCCCGGCCCCCGCGTCGGACGACGACGTCGGGGACGATGGACCCGAGACGCTGCTCAAGGACGGCGCCGTCGAAGCGGTACCCACCGCCCTTGTAGCCGATCCATCGGTCGCCGCCCTCGTTCAGCGTAAGCGGCGGCAGCGCGAGCCGAAGGCGCCGACCCAGGATCTCCTTGGCGAACTTGTGCAAGGCCGTTTCGGGGCCGGTCCTGCAGGGCAGGCCGTCGGGCGTGCCCTCGTGGGCGAAGTGGTGGTCGTTCCGGGGGCCCTTTCGCGCGACGAGGGGGGCGCCGCAGCCTGGGCAGACGCACGAGCAGGCCTTTCCGGACGCGACCTCGGAGACGTGCGCGATCGATCCGTCGGCCCGCTCGCCGAGCACGAGGCTCTCGCGTCGCTCCCGGCAGGCGAAGCCCGCCAAGGGTGATGCGGGGACGGATCCTTCCAAGGTCAGGACTCCGGATGGATAGGCGTACGCGACACTGCGGGGCCACGGCGGTTGGTTCGGATCCCCGATCTTATAAGACGGGACGCCGCGATCCTACGAGGATCGAACCTGCGGCGCCCAGACGGCTGCACGTTTGCGCCGGAGCCTAGGCCAGTCACACAGCCGGAGCCTTGACCCGTCCCGAGCAGGGGATGGACACGGGGTCTACACTGCTGTTGAAATAGGCATAATAGATCGTTTTCCTCGGAGTGGTGCATGTCCGTGTTTTCGCCCATGCCGTTTGGAAAAGGAAATCTGGCATTCTTTGTTGTGGCTGCAATTCTATTCGTTGGCAGTAACCAGCAGTCGCTTGGATCTGAGGGGCGCCCGAATGTTAAATGCGACAGCGAAGCAGGGGGCTTGGTCTGTCGAAGTGAGGCTGCCACGTTCATTTGGTGCAAATCGGCAGCGGACCTTAATGCGCTCGAGGCGAACCTTCGGCAGGATCCGTCCAGGAAGAGCAACGTCATCGCCGAGGCGACGCTGAGGGGACAATGCGGTACCACCGGCGGTATCGCGATGAATGTGATGAACCGACCGGAGCGCACGCTCGAAGGCGTACTTCATCCCGTCGTCAGCACGAACTTCTTCGGCCCGCCTCTCAACCAAGATCGGAAACCGTCGACGGACGCAGCTGCGGCTACGAAACCGCTGGCGAAGATCGATCGGAAGTCATGGCCCGACACTAAGATCGCGTGCGATTTCGAAACCGCCGCCAAGTTCGAGCGATACCCGAACATCGTCGTCAACGACGAGATCCAGTGGGCGATTCAGGACAAGAAGTGCGAGCTTCTGAAGCCGGACACGACGGTCGATACCGAGGCGACGAGCACGAAAGGCGTGGTCTATGCCACGTTGGATGGCAAGCACCTCGGGTACATACCTATCGACATGTTCGTCAGCGAAGCAGTCGAGCGCAATCTCGATCGCGCGGCTAGCGTCATGTTCGAGCCGCGATACGACGGTCCGCGCCGGGTAGGTGAATGCCGGGCGACGACGATACGCACGATCGATCACAGGCTCGGCAGTCCAGGATCGGGCAGCAAGCTCGAGATGGCGGATGGCGGCCGGCAGGTCGGGTACGAGGACATTCCGGCCGTCCACCGATCCAGGCCCGGCGATGCGGTGATGGTCTGTGTCGTGCGCATCGGACCGGACTGCCCGAAGGACACCGGCTTCACCTACAAGACCACCAACCAACGGACCGGAAAGTCATGGGTCTTGTACAGCTCGACCAAGGAGTGCGGGTAGTCGACAGGGATCTGTTCGAAGCGAGGATTTCGAACGGCTGCCGCTCCCCTTCGTCCCGCGAGGTCGGTCACCTCCAGGCGCATTCACGACGCGAGCTCGCTCGCGCCACAAGGCAGAGGTTCGGGCATTCCCAGTGAGGATCGAACCGAGGGGACTGGCTTGTCCGTCGGAACCGGCGAATGAGTGGTCCGGTCCGGCGATTGGAAGGAATGAAAATCGGCCTTCCAAGGAATGATGCCGTTCTTTGAGGGGACAAGTTGCGGCGACTGCGCTCATCCCTTAACATCGCTGCCATCCTAAGGAATGGGTCAGCCATGTCACTCCTTCGTCGCGCCATCACCTTCGCCCTCGCGGGCGTGATGGCCGTCGGCCACCCGGCCGAGCTGCTGGCCGCCTCCTACGTCTTCCGCCAGCCCTCCGCC
>NZ_BPQO01000046.1 GCF_022179285.1 Methylobacterium hispanicum
CACCGCGTCGAGGTAGCGCGCCTTGCGCACCTCCGGAAGGTCGGGCCGGCGCAGGAACTCGACCGAGGAGCGGATGATGGTCAGCAGGTTGTTGAAGTCGTGCGCCACCCCACCCGTCAGCTGCCCAACCGCCTCCATCTTCTGCGACTGGCGCAACGCCTCCTCCGCCTGACGGAGCTCGGTGAGGTCGCGACCGAAGCCGTAGAGCACGCCGTCGTCCGGCACGATCGTCCAGAGCACCCGGCGACGGCCGCCGTCGGCGACGAGGCTCGTCAGCTCGATATCCTCGATCATCCGGCCCTCGGCCAGCCGCTGGAGGGCGGTCTCGGCGGCCGGCCGGTCCTCCACCCCCACGAAATCGAGGATCGTGCGGTCGGCGACCTCCGCCTCGCTCCAGCCGGTGGCGCGGCTCCAGGCCGGGTTGACGCTGCGGATCCGGCCGTCGCGGCCGGCCACCACCTTCAGAACCGGCGACAGCGTCCAGATCCGGTCGCGCTCGCGCCCCTGCGCCTCGATCTGCGCCTCGAGCTGCTCGGTGCGGGACTGGAGCCGGGTCTCGGCATGCCGGGCATCGGTGACGTCGTGCACGAAGACGTAGAACCCGTCCGTCGCGGCCTCGCCGTGCTCCGCGGCGCGGCGCGGCATGTAGCGGATGTCGGCGATGCGCACGCGCCCGTCCGGCCAGCGCCACGCGCGCTCGATGCGTGTCTCCTCGCCCGCGAGCGCGCGCTCGAGCGCCGCGCGGCGCGCCTCGAATTCCGCGGAGCCCAGCACCTCGGCGACGGAGCGGCCCACGACGGCCTCGGGCCCCTGCCCGAGCCAGAGGCGGTAGGCCGCGTTCGCGAAGCGGTAGACGAGGTCCCGGTCGATGAAGGCGATGAGGACCGGCATGGCGTCGGCGACGAGCCGCAGCTCGGCCTCGCTCGCCCGCAGGGTCGTCTCGATGCGGCGGCGCTCGGTGATGTCGTTGAACAGGACGGCGACGCGGTTCAACGCCGGGTCGTCCACCCGGTAGGCGTAGACGTCGTACCAGCGGCCCGTCGCGCTCGCCGCGCTCTCGAAGCGGACCGGTTCGCCCGTGCGGGCGACGCGGCCGTAGATGTCGAACCAGCGCTGCTCGTGCTCCGGAGCGAGTTCGCGCATCCAGCGCCCGGCGGCGTCCGTGAGCCCGGTCTGGACGACGAAGGCGCGGTTGAGTTCGAGGAATCGGAAATCGAGGGCGCTGCCATCCGCGTCGAGGCGCATCTCGATCAGGCAGAAGCCCGCGTCGATCGACTCGAAGAGCGAGCGATAGTGCTCCTCGCGGCGCCGGAGGGCGGCGGCGCTGCGCCGGGCCTCCAGCTGCGCCATCACGGTGCGGGCGAGCGCCTTCAGGATGAAGAGCTGCGCCTGCGTGAGCGCGCGCGGCTCGCGGTCGAGGACGCAGAGCGTGCCGATGGCGTAGCCCTCCGGCGTCGTCAGCGGGACGCCGGCGTAGAAGCGCAGGTGCGGCTCGCCGAGGACCAGGGGGTTGGCCGCCCGGTCCGGCTCCGCCGCGAGGTCTTCGAGAACGAGAACGTCGTCCTCGCCCAACGCCTGCGTGCAGAAGCCGAAATGCAGCGGCATTGCGCGCGCCGCGTGTCCGACGGCGGCCTTGATCCATTGCCGATCGGCATCGATGAAGTTGATGTGCGCCATCGGCGCGTCGCAGGCCTGCGCCGCCATCTGCGCGATGTCGTCGAAGGCCGTCTCGGGCGGCGTGTCGAGGATCGCGTAGGCGTGAAGGGCCGCCAGACGACCGGGATCACGCGGATCGAAGGCCGGCGAGCGGGTGCCGGCTCCCAGGGGACCGTGCGTCATCGCTGACGCCGCGCTCCCCGGCCTCCGGACGCCGCCGGCGATGGGGCGTACCCGAACCCTCCCCGGGGCGCCCAGACGGCGGAGGAAGGGGCATGTCCTGTCTGCGGGGCGGGCATTCCGCTGGCGTAGCACGCACAACCGCAGGTGTCGCCGAAGAATCGTCGGGTCAGCAAAATGGACTACCCCTTCTGCGCACTCGCCTGCCCCGCCCGACGGGCTATGGTGGTGAGGCCTAGAGAAGGAACTCGGCCCGCCCGGCACCCGCCGCGGCGGGCATTCTTTTGCCGGAGGGGTCCGCGCCCTCGCCCGCGCGACGCGCCGGATCGCGGCCTCAGTGCTTCATCAGCCCCTCGACACTCTCGAGCGGCGAGATCTTGCCGGCGAAGCGCGCAATGCGGCTGAGGCTCGGCTCGGACAGGCCGCCGGCATTCGCGAAGGTGGCGAGGGCGAAGCTGACGAGAAGCTCGGCCTCCTCCTGCGTCATCGCGCGTCCGCTCAGGGTGCTGGCCGCGCCCTTCACCGCGAGGACCGCCTGACGGAAGGCCGGGTCCCCCTTGAGTTCCTCCAGACGTCTCATCGCTTCCTCACCGGGTCGCCGCCGCCGCGCCGCCCTCTCCCACACGATGTATGAAGAAACGGGAGCGAATGTACCCCCCGGCCGTCCCGCTCAGGAGAAGAGCAGCGCATGTGCGACGCCGACGCCTGACCGGTGGGAGAAGCGGCTCGCCCGCAGGTAGGCGGCGCGCTCCATCAGGCGCTCGGCGGCGCCGCTGCCCGGTCGCGCCGCGCACAGGCGGCGCGCGGCATCCTCCAGATCCTCCGGCTCAAGGCCCGACCAGGGCGACGGCTCGGGTTCGGGTCGGGACGGGCGCGCGGGGTTGGAGAGGAAGGCTTGCATCGGGGCGCTCGGGAACCGCGTCCCCCGCTCTCCGAGGACGCCCCCGCACCTTGCCCGGCCGCACCTGAGTGACGGCTGAACGGCCGCGCCCGCGGCGCCGAGGCGGTCCGCGGGCCGTCCCCGCCGGGGGCGGCGGTGCAGTCCGACCCGGCCCGACCTGAACCGGCGCGGCTCTGCCCCGTTGATGAGCCGGACATGCGAGGAGGACGAATGCGGAACGATGGCGGCTTACCGGACGGGTCCCTGGACTTGCTGAGCGCCCAGGCGCTGCGCGTCCAGGAGGCCGGCCTCGCGCTGTCCGACGAAATCGTCCTGTTCACCCTCGGGGCGCAGATGGCCTGGCTCGAGTTCTGGGCGCATCCGTTCCTGCAGGCCGGCGCGGAGCTGCAGGCCTGGCAGGCGCGGCAGGCCAGGACGGCGCGCCTGGTGCGGCGCGGCGTGCCCGAACCGCTCGCGCGCGAGGGCCTTCACCTGCTGCCGACCGGACCATCGAAAGCTGCGGAGTTCCCATGACGAAGCTCTTCATCGCGCGGCTCACCGGAGCCGAGGGCGAGCGCCCCCTGGTCACGGTCCGCGCCGCCGCCGAGGGGGAGGCGCGCCTGTTCCTCGAAGCGGCCTTCCCGGACGACGTGGTCGCGGAGATCGCGGAGCCGGGCGCCTGGGTGAGCGACGCCGACACGGGCACGGAGGCCGGCGACGTACGCGAGCACCCCGGCGTGACCTGGCAGGCCCCCACCAGCCACGCCGACTGAGGCCGGCCGATGGCGGGCGGGAGAATGACAGCCTCTGTATTGAACGATACCGCTGCCGTTGATTTACATCGATCAAGATCAGATGACGACCGTCCGCGGCGCTAATCCTTTCGCGCTGCGGATCAAGAACCATGAGAGCGAGATTTCCAGACCTGCGGACCTCGACTTTCTCTCGATCACCCGTAGACTGCCCTGATCAAGTCCGGAGGGCGGACGCCCTACGGATCACCGGATCGGTATGGTTCCTCCGAAGGGCCGGTCGCGGTGATCCGGGGCGGCGTGTGCGGCATCGGTAGAGATGCCGCCACATTTCGTCTGTAGCAGCGCGTCCGCCCAAGCCCTTCGTTCGGGGCCCGGCGCCTGTCCGACCGCGTCGGCAGGTTCGACCATCACTCAAGCCCGCCCGGTCCTCCTCCGTGGCGGGCTTCTTTGCGCCCGCCCGGGCCTCACGCCGGACCGGTGACGCCCGGGCTCCGGCGCCTCCAGGACGGTGCCCTAGGCCTGCACGATCGCCGGCAGGGGCGCTTCGGCCACGAAGACGAGGCCGCGCGGCCGGTACTCGATCTCGGCCGTGCCGCTGATCTCCTTGGCGAGCGCCCACTCGATCATCCGGCTGCCGAAGCCCTTCCGGGCCGGCTCCGACACGTCGGGGCCGTCGACCTCCTGCCACTGGAACCAGAGCTGCGGCGGATGCGTGCCCTGCACGATGTCCCAGCTGACGAGGACGCGGCCGCCATCGGCCGAGAGCGCGCCGTACTTCACGGAATTGGTCGAGAGTTCGTGAAGCGCGAGGGAGAAGGCGAGCGCCACCCGCGGCGCGAGCTGGATCTTCGGGCCGCCGGTCCTGAAGCGGTGCGCCTGCTCGACGCCGAAGGGCTTGAGCGCCGCGTTCACCACCTCGGTGAGCGTCGCCCAGTCGCCGCCCTCGCGGGTCAGCACGTCGTTGGCGGCGGCCAGCGACTGGATGCGCGCCTCCAGCACCGTGCCGGCCTCGGCCACCGTGGCGGCGCTGCGCAAGGTCTGCCGGGCGATCGACTGCACGGTGGCCAGCGTGTTCTTGACCCGGTGGCTCAGCTCGCGCGCCAGTAGGTCGCGGTGCTCCTCCGCCCGCTTGCGGTCGGTGACGTCGAAGATCACGCCGGCCATGTAGAGCGGCGTGCCGTCCGCCCGGTAGGTCGGCTGGCCGCGCACCAGCAGCCAGCGCGTCTCGCCCTGCGCCGTGACGATGCGGTACTCGATGTCGTAGTCCGAGCGCTCGGCGATGCAGCGCTCCATCTCCGCCCGCATCCGCGCGCGGTCCTCGGGGTGCACGGACGCCACGAGCCGATCGTAGCCGAAGGCATCGCCCGGGCTCACGCCGAAGATCCGGCGGCACTCCTCCGAGGCCATCAGGCGATGGGCGTCGAGATCGAGGGTCCAGGCGCCGAGCCGGCCGGCCTTCAGGGTGAAGCGCAGGCGCTCCTCGCTGCGGCTGAGGTCGAGCACCCGCTCGCCCACCTCGGCCTCCAGGGCGTCGCGGTCGCGCTGGAGCCGGACCAGCCGGTCGCGCTCCAGGGTCACGTCGAACTGCGAGGCGAAGAAGTAGGTCAGCTCGCCGTCGTCGTCGAAGACCGGCGAGACGAGGAGCCGGTTCCAGAAGACCGAGCCGTCCTTGCGGTGGTTCAGCAGCTCGATCTCGATCGGAACCCGCCGCTCGACCGCGTCGCGGATCCGGGAGACGGAGGCCGGATCCGTCTCCGGTCCCTGCAGGAAGCGGCAATTCTGCCCCAGGATCTCGTCCCGGGCGTAGCCCGTCAGCTTCTCGAAGGCGCGGTTGACGAAGATGATTGGGTTGTCGGGCTGGCGCGGATCGGTGATCAGCATCGGCATGCGCGTGGTGCGCACGGCTGCCGCGAACGGATCCGGCCCGTTGCCGAACCGGGCGAGCTCCCGGTTGATCCGCGCCTCGTTCCGGCTGTCGCTCAAGCTTGAAAACCTTCTCGGGTGCTGCCTGGAACGGGGCGATGACAGGGCGGTTCGGTGCCGCCCCGCCGAGGGGCAGGCGAGGATGATCCGAATCCTTGCGTAGGATGGATCCGTCATAGGCGAGACCGAGGCGACATCCAACTCGCCGTGGGCGCAGGTGTTCCGGCGCGGGCTCCCTGCGGGAGGGCCGCGGCCCTGCCCCGACGCCGGTCAGCGGAAGAGCGGAAGCGCCGCCCCGAGGAGCGCGAGGCCCGTGAGCAGGAGCGTGCCCGCGGCCGTCTCCAGACATTGCGGGCGGACGGAACGTCGCATCGCGGCCCGGGCCAGACCCGCGCCCAGGGCGAGGGTGGCGGTGACGAGGGCGAGATAGGCCATGGCCGGCCTCAGGCGGGGCGGGCCGCAGATGGTGGGCGCGCGCGGTCTTGGCGAAGGGACTGCATCGGTGAGGGCTCCGTCCACACCTCTCCGCGCGTCGCCGAGCCGGGTCGCGAAGGGTTGGGCGAGCCTAACCGGCCAAGCGTCCGGCGGACCTCATCCGATAGGGGGACGGGGCCCGGTGCTCCCCGTCGAACAAGGTCTATGCCCGGGCGGACGAGCCCGAGGGCCACCGGGGTGGACCGGCTTCGCGGAGGGCCGCCGGCCCCGTGCGGGCGCGCGAGGACCCGGACGCGAAGCGGCCGGCCCCAAAGGGCCGGCCGCTCACGATCCGGGACGCGTGTCCGTGCGACTCCGGCCTTACCAGCCGTAGCCGTAGGCGGGGCCGCCCCAGGAATAGCCCGAGTAGCCGTAGCCGACCGGGGCGTAGCCGTAATCGTAGCTGCGCACCACGCGGCGCGAGTAGGTCGGCGCGTAGCCCACATCGGTGTAGCCGCCGTAGCCGTAGGCGGGGTAGCCGCCGCCGTAGTCGTAGCCATAGGCCGGCGCCCCGTAGCCGTAGGCGTTCGAGGCCGCCGCACCCACCAGGGCGCCGGCGGCCAGTCCGCCGATGACGCCCGCGGCGACCGCGCCGCCGCGCCCACGCGCTTCGGCGCCGGTGCTGGCAAGGGTGCCGAGACCGATCAGGGCCGCGGCCGAGATGGCAGCAAGCTTACGCATCCTCATCTCCTGTATGCGTTGCATTGGCGCTCCAACACCCCGCGGCGCGGAATGGTTGCACTGCACATCGCGGGGCATCCGAGCACGGATGCGTGAAGAGGAGGGAGCGAAAGCTCGGCTATGGCGCGCGAGGACTGGCGCGGGCCGGCCGCATCGGCGCGATGACTTGGTTCCGCGCCGCGACGTCCGGTCGCCGGAGCTTGCGGCCCGCGCGGGCGGAAACAGCAAAAAGGCCCGCGCCGCAGGAGCGGCCGGGCCTGATTGCACGTTCGCGAGGGCGCGCCCGGTCGGGCGCGCGGCCTTACGAGGCGACCGCCGGAGCGGCGGCGGGCTGCTGCGTCTGCGCTGCCGGGCTCGCCGAGAAGCCGCCGGGACGACCGCCGCGGGCGGGGAAGCGGGGCTTCGGCTTCGGGGCGGCGATCAGGCCCTCGCGGATCGCGGTCTTGCGGGCCTGCTTGCGGGCGCGGCGGACGGCCTCCGCCTTCTCGCGCGCCTTGCGCACGGAGGGCTTCTCGTAGGCCTTGCGCTGCTTCATCTCGCGGAAGATGCCTTCGCGCTGCATCTTCTTCTTGAGGACGCGGAGCGCCTGATCGACGTTGTTGTCGCGAACGAGTACCTGCAACGGACTGGATCCTCTGGAACTTGCAATCTGATCGGGTTGGTTCGGGCCGCGCCCGAGCCGCAGGACGGAAACCGTAAAACGCCCCTGTCCCGGGGATCGCCCGGGCGGGACGCGGTCTCGATCATCGCGATTCGGGGCGTAGTCCGCACCTTGCGGGTGCCTCTACACCAAGTCCGGACGACTTCCAACCTGTTCCGCCGGGACGGAACGCCGGATACCGTGACGGCGACGGCAGAACGACGGGCAGCATGACCAGCGACGCGCAGCAATTCGCCAGCGACAACTACTCGGGCATCTGCCCGGAGGCCTGGGCCGCCATGGCGGCCGCCAACGCGGGCCACGCCCCCGCCTACGGCGAGGACCCCTGGACGGCGCGCGCCGCGGACGCCTTCCGGAACCTGTTCGAGATCCCCTGCGAGGTATTCTTCGCCTTCAACGGCACGGCCGCCAACGCGCTCGCGCTCGCCGCCCTGTGTCAATCCTACCACAGCGTGATCTGCGCCGACGCCGCCCATGTGGAGACCGACGAGTGCGGCGCGCCGGAATTCTTCTCCAACGGCTCGAAGCTTTTGACCGCCAGGACCGAGGGCGGCAAGCTCACCCCCGACGCGATCCGGGCGCTGGCCAAGCGCACCGACATCCACTTCCCCAAGCCCCGCGTCGTCACCGTGACGCAGCCGACCGAGACGGGGCAGGTCTACGGCCTCGACGACCTGCGGGCGATCGCCGCGACCTGCCGCGAACTCGGCCTGAAGCTCCACATGGACGGCGCCCGCTTCGCCAACGCCTGCGCGTCCCTCGGGTGCAGCCCCGCCGAGATGACGTGGCGCGCTGGCGTCGACGTGCTCTGCTTCGGCGGCACCAAGAACGGCATGCATGCCGGCGAGGCGGTGGTGTTCTTCGATCCGGCGCTCGCCGAGGATTTCGGGTACCGCTGCAAGCAGGCGGGCCAGCTCGCCTCGAAGATGCGCTTCCTCTCCGCTCCCTGGGTCGGGATGCTGGACGAGGGCGCGTGGCTGCGCAACGCCCGCCACGGCAACGCCTGCGCCCGCCGCTTCGCCGACGCCGTCGCGGACCTGCCGGGCTTGCGCCTGCTCTTTCCCGTCGAGGCCAACGCCGTGTTCCTGGCGATGGCGCCGGACGCCATGGAGCGCCTGCGCGGCCTCGGCTGGCGCTTCTACACCTTCATCGGCGGGGGCGCCCGCTTCATGTTCGCCTGGGACGCCGACCCGGACCGGATCGATGCGCTCGTCCGCGACGTGCGGGCGGTTGCCGGACAGGAACCCGTCGCAAGGCTCCGCCCCGAACCCGCGAGAGGCCCCGGACCTTTCGAGACCCCGACCGCTCAGGCGAGCCAGTCGGGCACGCGGTCGAGCCCGATCAGCTCCTCGTAGGTCTGGCGCGGGCGCACGACGGCCGCCTCGCCGTCCCGCACCAGCACCTCCGGCACGAGCCGGCGGCTGTTGTAGGTGCCGGCCTGGACCGCCCCGTAGGCGCCCGCGGTCATCACGGCGATCAGGTCGCCGGCCTTCAGCGCGGGCATCTCGCGGTTGAGCGCGAGGTAGTCGCCGGTCTCGCAGACCGGACCCACCACGTCCGCGACGATGCGCGGGCCGTCCGGCGCCGGCTCCGCGACAGGGCGCAGCGCGTGGTAGGCCTCGTAGAGGGTCGGGCGGATCAGGTCGTTCATCGCCCCGTCCACGATGATGAAGGTCCGGCCCTCGCTGTGCTTCACGTAGATCACCCGCGTGACCAGGATGCCCGCGTTGCCGGCGATCATCCGGCCGATCTCGAAGACCGGCCGCAGCCCGAGCGGCCGGAAATGCGGGCGCAGCGTCGCGGCGAGGGCCGCCGGGTCCGGCGGGGGCGCGTTGTCGTCCCGGTAGGGGATGCCGAGGCCGCCGCCGAAATCGATGTGCCGGAGCGGGTGGCCCGCCGCGATCAGCTCGCGGGCGAGCCCGCACAGGAGGGCGGCCGCGCTCGCGAAGGGCGCCAGGTCCGTGATCTGGCTGCCGATATGCATGTCGAGGCCGTGCACGGCGAGCCCCGGCATCGCGGCGGCCTCGGCGTAGACCGCGGGCGCGCGCGTGATCGGGATGCCGAACTTGTTCTCGTACTTGCCGGTCGAGATCTTGGCGTGGGTGCCGGCATCGACGTCCGGGTTGACGCGGATCGAGACCGGCGCGCGCGCCCCCAGGCTCTGGGCGACCTCCGAGAGGGCGGCGAGTTCCGGCTCGCTCTCCACATTGAAGCAGAGGATGCCGGCCTTCAGGGCCGCCGCCATCTCGTCCTGGGTCTTGCCGACGCCCGAGAACACGATGCGCTCGCCCGGCACCCCGGCCGACAGCGCCCGGCGCAATTCGCCCTCGGAGACGATGTCCATGCCCGCGCCGAGCCGGGCGAGGGTGCGCAGCACCGCCTGGTTCGAATTCGCCTTCATGGCGAAGCAGACCAGCGCCCCGTCGCCCGCGAAGGCCTCGGCGAAGACCCGGTAGTGCCGCTCCAGCGTCGCGCTGCTGTAGCAGTAGAACGGCGTGCCGACCGCCTCGGCGAGCGGCGTCAGATCGACCGCCTCGGCGTGGAGGCGGCCGTCGCGATAGTGGAAGTGATGCATCGGTGCGCCCGTCCGGGCCTTTTACAGGAGAGGGTCGAGGATGAAGGGGGCCTTCGGAACCCGGTAGCCGCGCTTGGCCCCGCGGCTCGTCTCGATCGGCGCCTCGCTTCCGCCCGCCGGCACGGCCGACAGGCTGAGTTCGTCGCCGGCCCGTACCGCATCGGGAGCGGGCGTGGCCGAGCCGCCGCCCAGCCCGATGCTGTCCGGCAGCTGCCGCGGGCTCGCGGTCGCGCCGGGCGTGGCGCCGGCGGCCGCCCTCGCGTCGGTGCCGAGCCCCGCACCGGACCTCGCGCTCGCGGCCGGGGCTTCGAGCGCGCCGCGCCGGCCGCAGGCCGAGACCGTGAGCGCGAGGCCGACGGCGGCGAGGAGCGGCAGGGCACGGGTCGGCAGCATCGCGCTTCGGGTCCGGGAGGTTCAGCCGGCCGGCGGCCGGGGCCGGGGCAGGCCGGGAAGACGGCCTCTTCTAGCCGCTGCGTGCGCCCAAGGCGAGCGCGGGGCGGCCACAGGCGCGCGGGTCGGGTGTCGGCTCACAGGGAATCGAGCAGCGGCGACACCGCCGCGAAATGCTCCGGCCAGCCCGGCGCCCGGTAGCCCTCGAGCCGGGCGGCGAGCGCCGCGCGCGCCGTCGAACCCGGTTCCGCCAGGGCCGCGACGGCCCGGCCCCAGCCCGGCCCGTCGAGGGGGTCGAGGAAGTCGCAGAAGCCCGCACCGATCTCGCGGTGGACCGGGATGTCGGAGGCCAGGACCGGCAGGCCGGAGGCCGCAGCCTCCACGATGGGGATGCCGTAGCCCTCGGTGAAGGAGGGCATGAGGAGCGCCGTGGCACCGCGCATCAGGGCGGCGAGGCCGTGGGTCGAGAGGCCCGAGACCTCGACCACGTGCGGGCGGATCGCCTCGCAGCGGTCGAGCAGATCGACGATGTTCTCCGCCTCCCAGCCGCGCCGCCCGACCAGGACGAGGCGGGGCGTCTCCGGCCCGAGCCGCTCGGCCATGGCCCGCCACAGGTGCAGGAGCAGCAGGTGGTTCTTGCGCGGCTCGATCGTGCCGCAGACCAGGAAGGTGGGGCGGTCGGGCGCGACGGCGGGGCCAACCCGCCCGAAGGCCGGCTCGACGCCGAGATGGCCCACCGCCACGGGCGGCGGGGCGAGACCGGCCGCGCGCAGATGCGCGCGGGTGCGCTCCGCCGTATCGCGGGAGTTCGCCAGGATCGCGGCGGCGTGCCGGCCGACCGTGCGCAGCCGCTCGGCGTGGCGCCCGGCCTCGCCCGGACGGCCGTATTCCGGGTGCGTGATGGGGATGAGGTCGTGCACGAAGAAGGCCGCGCGCACGTCGCGGCGGTCGTAGAGCCAGTCGAACCGCTCCGGCCGGTCGAGGCGCAGGTGCGAGGTGTGGACATAGAGGCTCCCCCGCGGCAGGGCGCCCACCCGCTTGCCCCCGAGGATCCGGCGCACCGCCCGCGCCTGGATCAGCCGCCGGGCCCGCCCGCCCGCCGCGCGCGGACCCGGCACCGGCCCGGGCGTGCCACCGATCCGCGCCGCGAGGGCGCGGTAGACCGGGTCGGCCTCGGCCGCGCCGTCCTCCGCCCAACCTGCCGCGACCGCCTCGACGATGCCCGCGGCCTCCGCGCGGTCGAGCACGCGCGGCCCGACGGCCGTCGCCACCAAGCCGAAGCGCTCGCCCGCCTGCGCCAGCAGGTGCCGGGCATAGGCGAGATCGACCCGGTCGATGCCCGACGGGCTCGCGTGGCGCAGCCGCGTGACGAGGCGCGTGATGTCGACGGCAACGGGGCGGGTCGAGAGGGATGTCATGGAACTCCGGCATCGCAGGGCCCCGCGGCGGGACCCGCACACCGCCGGGTTACCCGCGCCGGACCGGAAGAACCAGACCGTTCCGTCGCGTGTCTGCGGAAGGGGCTTGCGCAAGCTCAAGCCGGCCGCTACATCCCCGCTCGCCCTCAGGGGCGTCGGAGCGTAGCGCAGCCCGGTTAGCGCACTAGTCTGGGGGGCGGATAAGCCTTCCCCGCAAGCTCCTACATCCGCAGCTTTTTTAGCGCTTAAACCCCTTCGGTGGGGTTTGCCGTGGGATCGGCCGCCCCCAGCCTCGTTCCGAGGCCTGTCTGCTGGCCTAAAGCCGCCTCACTTTGTGGCTGCGTCATCATCCAGTTGGACGCGGTCCGCGGCGCTACCGATATCCTCTGCCGTCACGACCTTGGTTGGGTTCATGGCAGCTCGCGGACGGCTGCGAGACCAAGCTGGAATTTCGGGCTCAGTTGGCACGGGCATCCGGCAGATACGCGAACAGGATCCGTCCGATTTCGGACAATCACACCTGAAGTATCCAAACCTTAGGTTTCGCTCCAAGTTGTACGGCAACTCCCTGTATTCCCGTTTATAGGGCGTTCTCCTTCATGGGCGAAGCAGATATGCTTCGGATTACACTAGTTAGTCTAGCCTCCTGTCAAATAACTGGTCATGCCTTGACTGGATAGCTGGCATGTAGCAGGTTGTTTAGACCCTTCGCGGAAAAGGACTTAAGGGGCTCCCGTGCCTTATCACAAAGCAATTTATGTGACTGGCGCCCCGGCAGCCGGTAAAAGCTCTACCATGTCTCTATTGAAGGAGCGGGTGGCGGGGTTAAATGTTTGGGAGTACGGTGAGCGTCTTACAAATTTTCTGAAAAGCGCTGGGGTTATACTGAAGGACCAGAACGAGCTTCGGAGCTTGTCAGCCGGCGTTGTGCTGCCGTCCCATATCGAAGCGCTTGATGAACGCTTGCTGGAATGGACAGTCGAGAGCAGGGCGACGGGGCCGACTGTGATTGACAGCCATCCTGTTACAAAGGAACAATACGGCTTTCGAGTAACCGCCTTCTCGGCGGAAAGATTTCGACTTCTGCGCCCCGATGAAATTTGGCTATTTTACGTCGATCCTGAAATAACAGTCCGACGTATAGCAGATGATCCCGCGGGCAGACCCATGATCTCGCTTGAGCAAGCACGGATTCATAGTTTCATGCAGGCATCCGTCGCCTGCACCTTTGGGATATGCGTCGGATGTCCAGTTTATATGTTTGATACTAACCGTGATCGGGCGGAGCTAGTAGAAGATTTGGTTCGCAGGGTTTCAAATTAAACTCATCTATCTATAGGGCATGATAAATGAAGCAGGTCGATCTTAGGGCGGCTGTGAACGCTGTATCGGATGTCGTGCAAAACCGGCCACGACCTTTACGCGAATTTGATCAGATCCATATGAAGACCGGCGATATGGTGATGCAGAGTGAAATCGTGGCAGAGTGGGCTGCGGGGAGGAGACTAGCGTTCATAGGTGACGGTGATGCAGTGAGTGTTTGCGTTGCATATCTTCAGGCGCGGGGAGTTTTAGACTTTGGTCCAACGAAAATTACAGTATTTGATTTTGACGAACGGACTGTTCAGGCTGTCAAGCGTTTTGCCGATCGTGAGCGGCTTGAGAACCTTGATGCCGAGTTATACAATTGCCTTGGTGCATTTCCTGATCGTAGCAAATACGACTGCTTCTACACAAATCCACCTTGGGGCGCTTCAAACAACGGTGAGAGTGTGAACGTTTTCGTGCAACGTGGGTTTGAAGCCGTCCGATATGAAGGTGACGGCATGATCGTCATCGCAGATGATGATGCACTTCCATGGCCCAAACAGGTACTCGCCAACGTTCAAGCGTACGCCTCAAAGCAGGGTTTTTATGTATCACGAATGCAACGGAAGCTACACGAGTACCATCTCGATGATGCACCGGATTTAAAGTCTTGCAATTTATTTGTCAGTGCTTTGCCAGGGAACAGCTCCAACTTCACCCAAAGTGAGGCGGTAACTGACCCTGAGAAGCTGCGGAATTTCTATGGGAAGTCACAGGAGCCTAGAGTGCTGTTTGTGCGGGAGAAAAAGCGCCCGGATTATGGTAAGGCACCTGAGGAAGAATACTCCCTCGAGCTATTGGAGAAAGAAGGATGAATGAAATTTTTCGTCCAGGTGCTGGACTTTTATATATGAAGGTGGGGACACACGCGCATGAAGAGCTCGTAGATATCATAGCACGTAAGCGCAAAGAGATTGACAAAGTAGGCTACACAATGTGGGGCTATGGTGGCAACACGTGTCACCCAAGCACAATGGTTCAGCCATTTGCACGAAATTTCGTTGAGCGTAAAAAGCCCATCCATCTTGTGATGGAGGAAATGGACTCGAACCATTTTGCCGAACCACTCTGTGCGGCCGAATGTTCAGCTGACAACATCAACTGGCGGGAAATCCCGGAGGATATCGAAGTGAGGGGATCCCGCTTCGCGCTCGTGATCCGTGATTTGCAAACCGCGGACTTCAAGCTGCCGCTAAACCAAACCTTTGTGCCGGTTGGGCGCAGCAGCGGAAATCTTGGTAGCCGCTATATCAATGGCCGTGTTGATAAGGCGTGCCTAGAGGTTCTCGATCAGCCCGTGCTCGTCAACGAAGATCCGACCAAATTTGAGCGGCCGATAAACTTGGTCGCGGAAATGGCTGAACCGTACGCAGTCTTTCTAAGAAACTATCGTGAATAGTTGTTCATTAGGAATTAGAAAACCGTTTGTCTCTCTTCGTAAATGGGAAATGTAACTGCTGAGACCGTCGAAGATATCTTCGACGGTCACTGATGCATTTCTGCATGCGAAGCAGTTTGTAACTGCGCGATCGGCATGCGGTTCTGCGCATACGCATTCGCGTAAACCGGCATATCGCTCCCCCGCAAGAAGAACTGTGACCAACTGCTCGAGGCATGCAACTCGTCCAGTCACCTCATGCAGTGCAATGCCAGCCAATGCGACGATGGCTCGCTTATCGCCAGTGACCAAAAGGGCCGCAGCACGCGATATGAGGATGGCGACCAGCTGGCTCTCCCCAGTATCAAAATCTAGGGCAGCAGAGCTTGCTCTTTCTTCAAGTTCCGCAGCAAGTTCGATCTCTTCGGAGGTAGGCTCAAGAAGTTCAACGTAATTCAGCAGTTCTTCAAACGCAGCGGCCGTGCTTGCTCGATCAATGATGCGACCCGGTCGAGCCAAGTGAGAGCGAATTGTGAAGCGTGCAATATTCAAAATAGAGACCGAAAGGCCGCCGACATTAAATGCTGCCAGCATTTCTCCATGGTGGCGATAAGCGCACACTTTGAGAACAACATCGTTGTCAATTATAATGCCGCTAGACACTTTCGCCCATCACTTTGTATAGGTAGTCGGCATTCTCCAGGCTGATTTTATCGAAGTCAAGCTGTTTGCTCGCAATCGTATTGATTAGCGTCCAAACTGGAGCTGCCTTAGGGTATATAAACTTCAAAGCCGACATAGCTCTCGCCCAAGCGCCTTGTTGATGTGCAAGACAAAGTGCTAATGTCCCAGGCTCAATCCTGTAAGACGGCGCAGCTCTAAGAACGGCTGCTGCTAGAGTAGGCGCGTTGAAGTCTCTAATGCTTGTGGTGATTTCCGGTGCCGACCGACCTGTCAAGAGTTGCAAGGCGAACTCGTCAGCCTCCCTCTCTTGCTCGTCGGCGTCCCTTTCGAGAGCAGGATCCTTGAGATCAACAAGCGCTGGCGCCTCGGTCAGGTGCGACCGGAAGATATGTCCGAGCTCATGGGCCAAAGTAAATGCTGCTGGTGCTAAGTAGTTTGCGTCCCGTCCTAGAAGTACGGCATACCGACCTTTGATGTGGACCACCATTGCATGCATTGATTTGGTATCTAGCGGCAATACGCGTAGATGGACAACTGGTATTCCAATCCCCCAGCAGAAAGCTAGTAGGCCTGGCAGATCAACATACTGCTGGCCGGCAAGTATGATGTCGCGAATTGCCGACGCATCGAAGTTGGTGAGATCTGTGTGCTGGGGCGCAGTTCGAATAAGCAGGCGCCCAAGCGAAACGCCAAAAGAGGCAAGGGCGGCCCGCTGCTCAGGGTTCTCCGTTGAGAGATGCTTGAACTTCGCATCATCATTCCAGACAAACTCGACGCGTTCGCCAAGGAGGCCCTTGGGCGAAACGCCGAGTTTGCGCGCGAGCGCAAAGCGCAGCTCAGCGCGCCCTGAGGCGTCCCCAGAGGCTTCGTCGCTCCACCACGTAGGCCACGCGGCGTCGATTGCTTGTTTGCTCAGGCCGGCCTGCCGTAGGCTGCGCCTCAAGTTCGAGCTATCCGAGTCCAACGCCTGCCTACGGCCCCTGGCTGCCTTATGGCTATCAACATGGCAAAAGGGCGGGCATGACGCAACCTTAGAGAAGCAGTTCTGTCTGCGTTATCTTGCGCGGCCGAGCAGCAGTTCCACCCCGTGCGCGCCTGACCAGATCGAGCCACTGGTCTGTACCACCGTCGAAGCTGGCAATTTCGCTGATCGTTTTGGTGTTAAGCTCTATGGGATCTGAAAGCCGTACCCAATAGCCGCTTGTCAGCCAAGCTGCGATGTTGACCTCGTAACTTGATGCTGCGGCCGGCTTGTCCACTTGTTTCAAGAGAGCTGTAACTTGTGACGCGCCGACCGGCGCTCCTGCTCCACCCGCGTTGCGATATGCAGTTGGATCAAACGGGATACCCCGGCTGAGAGAGAGCGGTGTGTCAGAATAGCACATCAGGGCGTAGTGCCGGGCCTTCACGCCGAGGGCGCTATCGCCCCTGCTTGTGACGAGGCTGCTCGCCGGCAGCGGACGCTCTATCCCATTTTCGTCGACGTACTTCCGCCAAGCCACCGTCCTGAGTGGAGCTAAGTCAGCTGACTTCGGCTTGGTTTTCATGGCTGAGAATACCACCGGCACAGAGACGCTGAGTCGCGCAAGGGAATTGATCAGCCTCGACGGTGCGTTGCCAACTCCCCACAGAAACACGCCGCCGCTCGCACGACGCTCTCTCTCTTTGCGGGCAATGATCTCATCGAGAAGCTGACCAGCCTCAGCCTGCATGCGGGACCAGCAGACGTAAGTTTCGCCGCCAGGTATGGTCGAGCTTTGATGGGAAGGGCGGCCAGAATGTAGCAGGTTGAACACTGGCTTATTCCTCAAACCACTTTTTACAGATTGACATTTTTGGCACGAATTTTCAATCTTCCGCGCAAGTGGACTGCTCGGAGTCTTGCATAAGCCGGTGATATGGGTGTGGATAGGGGGTGGTTAAGCGGTGCCATATAGCGCGCTGCGCGCTGACAGGTCCCGCTTTGCATTTACCCGTCCGCGATCAGTGCCGCCTGTTGGTTGTAATGGACCGCTGCGATCCGGAAGGCACGCCACCGAGGAAGGACGCGGGTCCCTAACCGTTTGGCTCGGCGCAGCCAACCCGCCGCACCGCGCCGGCAACCGGTTTTCCTACCTCCAGCTTCTCGCGGGCTGCCGCCGACCGCTCAGCCGCCAACTGCATACCCGCGATCAGGTCGTCATCCAGCACGTGGGCGTACTTCGTCGTCGTGGTGATCTGGTCGTGGCGCAGCATGGTCTGGACGAGGCGCAGATTGCCGGTCGCGCGTAGGACGCGCGTGGCGGCGGTGTGGCGGTTGTCGTGGAAGCTGAAATTGCGCACGCCGGCCTGGGCCGCGGCGCGGCGGAAGACGGTCTGCAGGCCCGCACGCGTCAGGGGGAGATGCTCGCCTCGCTTCCGGCCGCGCGCGACCACATAGGTGAACACCGCCGCCTCATGGTCCGCGCGCAGGGCCCAGAGCAGGTCGCGGACCGCTGGCGCCAGCGGTACCGTGGCGATCTTGCCTTGGACGGTGATCTTCCGCCCGCCGAAATCCACGTCCGTCCAGCGCAGCCGCGGGACCTCGCCGAGGCGCAGGCCGGTGAGCAGGGCGAAGCGGACGGGCGCGTGGTAGTCCGGCCTGAGGGCTGCGAAGAGCCGCGCCTCTTCCTCTGCCTGCAGCTCGCGGATCCGCTCGCGCGGCTCCCGCAGCATGTGGTCCCGCCAGGCGATGTCCGCGACCGGCTCCTTCCAGGTGCGCCGAGCCCGGTTGAGGATCTTGCGCAAGGGCTCGATGACGGAGCGGTTCACCGTTGCCGGCGAGACGAGCCGCGGGGGGCTCGCGGGCTTCTTGCCCGGCCGGCGGTTCTGGCCGGAGCGGACCGTCTCGCCCCGGCGAATGGCGACGATGCCGGCCACGACCGCGTCGTCGATGTCCGGCAGGCCCCGGGCCGGGCCGATCTGGCGCTTGAGCCAGGCCAGGGACCAGAGGGTGTTCTCGTCGCCGCCGCCCGCGTGGTGTTGGCCAATCTCGGTCCAGTAGCGCGAGGCCGCGACCTCGAACGTCATCGGTTCGTGCTTCAGCGGCTTCACCTGCCGCAGCTCGGCCTTGGCTATCTCGCGGGCGCGCTCCTCCGCGCGTTGCGCCTCGCGCTTCGTCGTTGCGCCAGTAGTGCCTGAAAATCGACGACCGCGGACGTAGAAATCGTAGCTGTACGTCTCCGCACCGTTCCGCTTGTAGACGGACATTCGGCTCGCCTCTGTGAGTCGCGAAACGCCTGCAGGTCGGCAGGATCGAACCGTTTGCGGCTCCGCTTCAAGCCCAGCCCGACGACGATGTAGGTGATGCGGCCGGCCGCGACGTGCGCGTCGAAGGTGCGGCGGCCCATCCGGAGCCAGGCGGCGGCCTCGTCGGCCGGGAGGAGGTCGGACACCATCATCGTCCGCCGGCCGCCCGAATGTTCATGGTGCCGGCGATCGCCACCACGGTGTCGGCCAGCGCGCGCCGGTTGGCCGCGCCGTCGACGTCGAGGTAGGCCCGGGCGATGCGGCGGCCGTAATCGTCCGCCAGCGCCTCGAAGGCCTCCACCGGCACCTCGAGGAGAGCGGCGAGGCGGCGCAGCGCGTCCAGCATCTCGGGATCCCGGCCGGGCTCCGCCATGGTCAGCGTCCCTGCCAGGGCGGTGCCGGCGCCGGCGGCTCGCTGGCGTACTCGATCGTGAGCGGGTCGCAGCTCGCCGGCATGAACTGGCCGTCGAACTTCACACGGACGCCGGCATCGCCCGCGCGCGGCGACACGATGTGCCCCTCGCGACCGGAGATCTTCTCCCGCACGCGCGCGCCGATCGCCGCGGGCGCGCCCGGATGCGTCTGCTTTACCACGTCGTAGGCCATGGTTCACTCCGGCGGTGCGGGATCGGCCTGCGGCAGGACCTGCCGGTTGGCGGCAGCCATCAGCCGGCCGAGCCGGTCGAGGAAGGCGGGAGTTGCGCGGACCTTGCCCTCGCCGAGCAGGGCGCTCAGCGCTTCGAGCTCGGCGATCGCGAGCGCATCGGCGTCGGTGTCGGTGTCAGGATAGGTCGGTGCGGTGCAGGCCAGGACGGCGACAGCGTTGCCCGGCGTCCCGACGCCGCGGGTGAACGAGTCGAACTCGTGCCAGGGCAGGACGACGTGCGCCACCAGAAGGCCGCGCGGCCAGTCGAACCGGATGTCGTCCAGCTCTCCGCGAAGGGCGCGCGGCGCGCTCATGCCGGCCTCGTCGCCCCTGCGATCAGGGCGCGGCCCTCGAGGCTCGCGAGGTGCGCGATTACCGAGCCGGTGACCGTCCGGATCAGATCGTCGGTAGCGCAGTCCTCCGGAGCGTCCGCCTCGAGCGCGTCGAGGAAATCCGTGATCGGCCGCCCGAGGAGCCGGGCGACCTTCGCCAGGGACAAGTCGCTGATCGCGTTGGTGCCCTTCTCGTATTTCTGGAACTGCGCTGCCGAGACCCCGACCACCTCGGCGGCTTGGCGCTGCGTGATGCCGGCTCCGTCGCGAAGACGCTTCAGGCGGGCCCCAAGGCGAACATCCGCCTCCATGGGCTTCAGGCCGGCCATGTCAGCAGGCCACCGCGAGGGAGATGGCGTCGTCGATCTGGCCCGGGGCCTCGTTGAGCTGTCGGGCCACGACAACTGCCGCGCAAATCGGCCATTCGCTAGCGGCGAGGCCAAAGTCCGGAGAAGGTTGGACGTGAAGCGGCATGGACGCATCCTGTCTGGGATGCGGCGACTATAAGGGCGCTTATTTTGCTGTCAATAAGCTATGTTATCAGCGCCTATCGAGCGTTCATTCGACCGTCGAACGGTGCACGTTCGCGACAGTCATCGAGAGCTGCCAGACCATGGGATACGAGCGCGTAAAGCCGCCCATGCGTCACCCGCGGCGTCCGTAGCCGCGACGCAGGCATCACCGGCAAGGCTAGTTGCGGACTCAGCCACCGATGTGATTGCGTCGGTAGCGATTGAGAATACACCTTCCTTGTCCTGCGTAAGTTCGACGGTCTGGCTCGGAGCAGGCAGGGCTGCGGCAACCCCTGGTGCAGCGATCGTCGTTGCTGCAACAATAGCAGCCGGCGCAACTGGCCTGGGTGCGCGCCCCCACAAGGACCGCACGGGCTTCGGTGTCTCTGTCGTCACTGCGGGCTGACGCATCCTGAGTGCATGAACCACGCTGACGGCTTTACGGATCTCCGCCGGCACCTCCTTCTCACAGATCGCGACGAAGCCACGGCCATCTAGGGCCACGACCTGTAGAAGAACCTTGCGCTCGACGCTGCCGCCGAAAGCGCCAATGCCGCCACCTATGGCTGCGGCCGTCAGCCCGATGGCGCCCACCGCAGCGAGTGGCGCGGCGAAGAGCCCTACAGCTGCGGCAGTTGCACCAAGACCAATAGCGCCGCTGGCGCCGCCCTTGAGGAAACCGAGGACGGATCGCTCCAGGTAGTCGCCGTTTTCCTCGACCGAGGCGATCTCTTCGACTGGTAGCTTGACACGCCTCGGAAGATGAAACTCAAAATTGATCCAATCGGCTCGTCCAGTGCCGAAATTGCCAGCGACAAGTTCAAGCCGTGCCATGGTCTATCCCCTAGAAAATTTGCCGATTATTCTATGGCATATGGGCCAATCTGAGCGCGACAACGATGTCGGGGTCGGATTGGCCGTCCAGGCGACGACACTCCATCGAGTGGCGTCAAAAGCCTTGAGGCGCCTGAGTAGAGCGCTCGGACTTGCGTCATCCCGAAAGAGGTAGCTGTACCCCGAGATTGGCGGATGATGAGGGTTGACCAAGAGGATGTCGGCAGCCTCGAACTCTGGGGCCATCGCGTCATCCGGCACTTGCAGTGCATATGCCCCAGGAACACGCTGCAGTTGTGCAGGCCTCGGGATCGAATTGACGGGGTCCGCTAAGATCTCGCCGTAGGCGTCGCCAGGGGTCAATGCATAGACCGAAAGCTCCCCCGCGCCATCATTTGCGATCGCCTGTGTCCAGTCGAGGTATGCAGGGTCGATATCACGGGGCTTCAAATCGAGAGCAGTGGCGAGTTCCCGAACGAACTTTGTTGATCGGACTCGCCCCTTCTCGATCTCGACTATGGCTGGCTGAGACACGCCAACGAGACGAGCCAATTCTGCTTGGCTCATTCCCAGCTCGGCGCGCCGAGCCACGATGCGCTCGTGCTCGATCATAGCTCGTATGCCTATCAGAAAACTTATAGGTCTGCGCCTTAAGTCGACTTATTGATGACTCTGATAATCTCACTTATCGTTTGATTATGGTCGATACCCGCCCGATGATCCGGCGGGCGGTCCGCATAGCCGGAAGCCAAGCGCGCCTTGCGCGTGCCTTGGCCATCTCGCAACCGCGGGTCTCCCAGCTCTGCAAACAGGTCGAGCAGTGCTCGGCCGAGATCGCTGTTGCGATCGAGCAGGCGACCGCCGGTGAAATCCCTCGGTGGCACATGCGACCCGATCTCTTCGACATGCCGAAGGGCGCCAAGCCGCCCCCGGCGGATCTGTACGATCCGTCTGCGAGGGCCGCCTAATGATGCGCTTGCTCGCCTTCCCGCTGCGCTGGCTGGATCAGCGGATCGACTTGCGGATCGCAGCCGTCATCCGGTCCGGCGCCGAGCGCGAGGCAGCGTTGGAGCGGTCGCCAGAGCGTCGCCCCTCCGCTAACGGGCCGGATGGGACTGTCGACCCGTGCGCGCAAAGTCCCATCCGTGCTGACCAAGCAGGGTCGCGGCCGTGACGACGCCATGGCTGGACGGCCTCTGCGCCACCCTCACCACCTACACTGCGTCCGCGATCGCAGCCGGCGAGGCGGCCGGCGCGGGGCTCGCCGGGCAGCTCGCCGGCGCGCTGGCGCGGGTCCAGGCCCTGCCGGACGAGACGATCGGCGCCGTCGCCGAGCTGAATGCGGCACTCGCCGCGCTGTTTCCCGCCGATCTCACCGCGCATGCCGTCCCGCCCTCCCCCGCCGAGAGCTTGGCGCCGCCGGGCGGACAGGCGCACGCGATCGGCGGTGCGAGCGCACCTTGTCCCCTGCGCCGGCGTCACACCGTCGACGCGACCGGGCTCGCCCACTTCCTGCGCGCCCGGCATCCGGTGAAGACGGCCGAGCATGCCGCCGCCCTCACGCGCCTGCCGGTCGATACGGTTGCGGCGATCCTGCGGCGCGAGTCCCTCGGCAACGGCACGACGCTACTAGCCTTCGTGTTCGCCTACGGGCCGGAGGTCCTGGCGGCCGTCGTACCGGACGCGGACGAGCGCTGGCTGGAGGGCGCGCGAATCCTCGCCGACCAGGCGCGCCTCGAGGCGGAGCTGGCGCGCACCCGCGCCGAGGCCGCAGCCAATGCCGGGCGCTGGAGCCTGTGCGGCATCGGATTCGGGGGCGCCGCATGAGGACGGCGAAGCTCACCCACCTCGGCGGCCAGGCCGGTCCGCGGCAAGACCCGCCGGTGCATCGCTGCAGCTGCGGCTGCGGCTGCGGCCGGGAGGCCTCGAACGGCTATCAGCTCGGCCGCTGGTACGTGCCCGGGCATGAGCCGCCGGACGTGATGAGCCCCGGCTCCGGCCGGCCCGATCCCGAAGAGCAGGTCCGCCGGCCCCGGCCGGCCGGACCACCCATCGATCTGTTCGACGCCGCAGGCGTGCCGGCACCGGCGCGCCGGCAACCTTCCGGACGGTCGTGACGGCCCGGCGCCGACACTCCCGTTTCCCCAGCCCGACTCCGAATCCGAATCGATTCCTAAGGCGTGTCATGCGTCAACGGTCCCCCCTGCGCCCGGCTCAGATCCGGCAGTTGTGGCTCAACCTCTCCCCGCAACTACGGGTGGATGCTGCCGCGCGGAAAAAGGCCGGGGGGACCATCCGCCAATTGGCGGGAGGTCGGCGGCCCGAAACCGGCGAGGTTCGGGGCCAGATCGCGACGCTCGCCGGGATCAGCCACGGACACCTCGACAAGATCAACGCGGTCTACGACGCGGCCGAGCGGGATCCGGAGCTGTTCGGGCCCGTGGTCGCCTACCTGGAGCGCAGCGGGAACACGCACGACGCGCACCGCATGCTGCGCCGCGTGGCGGACCTCGCCCGGGTGAAGCACCTGGCGCGGATCGCCGGCGTCTTCGCCACCCTGGTGCTCGACCCGCCCTGGCAGGACGAATCCGTCTCAGCGAACCAGCGCCCACCCTACGCCACCAAGACCACCACGGAGGCGCAGACCGCCGCGGCGCAGGCGCAGGCTGCCGCCGGCACCGCCACGACGCAGGCGGGCTTGGCCACGACGGCCGCCGCGACCTCGAGCACCAACGCCACCGCCACGGCGGCCGACCGCGCCGCCGCGCGCACCGATCGCCTCGCGGCCGACGCCGATGCCGCCGCCACGGCGGCCGACCGGGTCGCGGTGCGAGCGGACCGGGCGGCCGCGGATGCCGATGCCGCTACAACGGCGGCCGACCGCACGGCGGTGCGCGCCGATCGTCTCGCGGCCGATGCCGATGCCGTAGCCACGGCGGCCGTCCGGGTCGCGGTGCGGGCGGACCGCGTCGCGGCCGACGCGGATGCGGTGGCCACCGCGGCCGACCGCACGGCGGTGCGGGCCGACAAGCTCGCCTCGGACACCAACGCCGCCACGGCCACGACGCAAGGCGGGATCGCCACGACGCAGGCCGGGCTGGCGACCACCGCCCGTACCGGCGCCGAGGCCGCCCGCGACACGACCCTGGTGGCGAAGACTGCGACGGAGTCGGCACGGGACACCGGCCTCTCGGCGCCGGCCGACACGCAGGCCGCGCGCAGCACGGCCGTGACCGCTGCCGGCACCGCTGCCACGCAGGCGGGGGTGGCGACCGCGGCGCGCACCGGCGCCGAGGCCGCCGCCGGCGCCGCCGCGACGGCTCGCCGGGGCGCGGAGAAGGCACGCGACGACGGCGTCGCCCTCTACGGCTCCCTGCAGGCGGTGAAAGATGCCGTCGCGGTCTCGACCGGGGCCCGGGACACCGCCGTGGCGGCCCGGGACACCACCCGCGGCTATCGCGACGCCTCCGAGGACTTCGCCGAGCGCGCCGAGGCCGCCGCCGCCAGCGCCGAGGCCGTGTCGGGCCTGCCGCTGATCGGCCCGGGCGACCGCGGCCGGGTGCTCGCCGTGAAGCCGGACGGCTCCGGCACCGAGTGGTCGAACAAGCTCAAGATCCTCGCCCTGGCGTCGCTCTGACGCCCGCGCGCAACCTCCCGAGGCAGCGGAATGGCGCTCGATTTCAGCCACTACCAGGTTGTGGTCCAGGCGAAGATGGATGCCGTCTCGGCGGCCTCCACGCTCGACGATCTGGTCACGCTCGCGATCACCACGTCCAAGATCAAGGACGCGATCGCGGTCTCCGACGTCCAGGCAGCGGCCGCCGCCGGCGTCACCAGCATCACCGGTGCGGCCACCGGCGCGCTCCAGGACATCACCACGGCCAGGACCTCGGCCACCGGCGCGATCGGCACGGCCCGGGGCGGCGCCCTCACCGATATCGAGGCCGCGCGCACCAAGGCGATCCAGGACGTGCAGCAAGCCGGTGGCGGCGCCAACGCGGCGGGCGGCATCAGCTTCGCGCCCACGGGCCAGATCGCGGCCACCAACGTGCAGGCGGCCCTCGCCGAGGTGGACAGCGAGAAGACGGCCAAGGCCTCGAACCTCTCCGACCTCGCCGACCCGAAGGCCGCCCGGGCGAACCTCGGACTGGAGAAGTTCACCGCCCGGGGCGATGCCGCCTACACCATCCTGGCCGGCGACAGGACGGTGGCGCTCACCGCCGCGCTCACCGGGCCGCGTGTCTTCACCCTGCCGGCGGCCAGCGCCCTGAACCCGGGCGCCACCCTCCGGATCATGGATCAGGCCGGCGGGATCTCGGCGGCCAACACCCTGACCATCCAGGCGGCCGGGACGGACAAGCTCAACGGCGCCGCCGCGGCCGTCTTCGCCGCGCCCTACACCGACTTCCTGCTCACCACGGACGGCGTCTCCGCCTGGACCTACGACGTCCAGAGCCTCGCCCGCGGCGGCACGGGCGCCACCACGGCAGCCGGGGCGCGAGCGAACCTCGGGCTCGGCTCGGCCGCGCAGCTCACCGCGGGCGTCGCCGGCGGCGCCGCGACCCTCGACGGCTCCACCGGCAAGCTGCTGGCCGCGCAGATCCCCGATGCCCTCCTGGGGACCGTGCGCTACCAGGGCGGCTGGGACGCCGCGGCCAACAGCCCGACCCTGGCGGCGCCCTCGGCCGCGAACAAGGGCGCCTACTACATCGTCCTGACCGCCGGCACGACGGCGCTGGCCGGCCCGAAGGGCAGCATCACCGACTGGCAGGTCGGCGACTGGGCGGTCTCCGACGGCACCTACTGGGAGAAGGTCGACAGCTCGGATCAGGTCATCTCCGTGGTCGGCCTGCAGGGCGCGATCACGGGGCCGGCCCTGAAGGCGGCGCTCGCCGTCGCGATCGGCGACGTCGCCGGCCTGCAGGCGGCGCTCGATGCGAAGGCCGCGGCCTCCTACGCGACGACGGCAGACATCTGGGCCGGCACCGACACGGGCAAGATCGTGACCGCGAAGGCGTTGCGCGACGCGCAGGTGCCGCAGACGCTTGCGGCCAGCGCCGCACCGGCCTGGAACGCCGCGCTCGGCTTCAACGCCAGGATCACGCTGACGACCAACACCACGTTCCAGACGCCTACCAACCTCGTCGAGGGCCTGACCTACGTGCTGCGCGCCAAGCAGGACGCCACGGGCGGGCGCACGGGCTCCTACACCTCGGCCTTCAACTTCGGGGCGGACGGGCCGCCCACGCTCAGCACCGCGGCGAACGCCGAGGATGCGCTGACCTTCCTGTGCGTGGATGCCGCGACGCCGCGGCTGTCCTTCGTCGGCATCAAGAAGGGGGTCTGAGCCATGTACCCCTTTCCTTCGCCCACGATGATGGTGGCGAGTGGCGCCTCGCTCTGGACGCCCGCGCAATTCGGCACGGATCTCTTGCTCTGGCTCGACGGACGGGATCCGGCGACCATGGTGCGGGACGCGAACAGCGCGGTCTCGCAATGGTCGGACAAGTCGGCTTCCGCTCGGCATGCGGCACAGGCGACCGGAGGCGCAAGACCCATCTACTCGGCTTCGGCACGGAATAGCACCGGCGGCCTTATCTTCGACGGCTCGGACGATGTTCTGACGTTCTCCACCGCGGGATTGCCAGTTGACTCGGCCGCTTCAACGATGGTCGTGGTTGGGCGACCCACGAATAATACGGCCGGCGGCATCGGTTATGGACAGCGTTCTAACAATCAGATGCGGTGCGTTCAGGAGATTAATAGGGGGTCTAGCGTTCAATATGGTACTTGGGCGTCAGATTTAGATAATGGTATTACTTGGAGTGGATTTGATAGAATTGTCATCGCCGAGCAGGCGCAGGGATCCAACCCCCTCGTTTCTGTAACGCAAAACGGCGCGACCTCTCAGAAGAGCCTGACAACAACAAGCACTCCGAGCGGTAGCACCGGAACTGTCGGCAACTGGCCCGGGTCCGGGATTATCAGCGGAACGTATTGGGGCGGGGTTATACAATCATGCCTCATACTCAATCGCATTCTTACGCAGGAAGAGCGCGATAAGCTCACGGGCTATCTGGCGTGGAGCTTCAACCTCGCCGCGTCTCTGCCCGCTGGCCATCCCTACAAATCCGCCGCTCCCACGATCTGAGGACCCGACATGCCCGCTTTCATCGATCTCGACGGCGCGGCCGTCGAGGTGTTCCACGGCGTCGCCTTCGTGGATCGCGACCGGATCAGCCGGCCAAGCAACTGGCTGGAACGGGCCACCCCCGCGGAACTGGCCGGCGCCGGTATCGCGGAGATCGTCGAGCCGCCCGCGCCGCCGGCCGGCAAGATCGTGGTGCCGGGCCCGCTGGAGAACCGCGACGGCGTGCCGACCCGGGCCTTCTCCCTGGCGGACGCGCCCGCACCGCAGCCGGACCCGGTACCGGCGAGCGTCACCAACTCGGACTGGCGCGTCGGCCTGATCCTCTGGGGCCGGTTCGCCGAGGTCGAGGCCAAGGTGATCGCCGCGCGCGAGAGCGGCACGGTCGAGGGCCTGATCGTCTGGCAGCGCTGGGAATACGCCAACGACGTGTTCCGGGCCGAGCTGCTGGCTCGGCGCGAGGCGTTCGGGTTCTCTGCCGAGGAGGTGGACGAGAGCCTGCGCCGGGCCGCCGCCGTGGGCGCCGCCGCGCGCCTAGCAGCCTGACGAACGGCCCATCCGGCCTGACAAACCGGCCGTTTCGCCTGACGGCGGGCGGCTGACGCTTTCCCCCTCCCCCCTCGCTCTTTGACATCGTGAGAGAGACCATGGACGTCGCTGCGATCCAGCGCGCGCTCATCGCGCGCGGCTACGACCTCGGCACAGGCGGCCCGTCCGGCCGGGGTGACGACGGCGATGCCGGCCCGCGCACCGAGGCCGCGTTGAAGGCCTTCCAGCTCGCCGCGGGCCTGCCCGCGAGCGGGCGGGCCGATGCCGCCGCCCTGGCGGCGCTGATCCCCGCGCCGGCCCGGCCGGCCGCCGTCTGGCCGCTCCAGGCCGACTGCCTGCGCGTCTACGGTGCGGTCGGCCAGCATCAGACCGCGCTGGTGTTGCCCTTCCCGATGCGGCTGGCCTGGGACAAGGCGAGCACGGTGCGGAATATCAGCGTCCACGAGACGGTGCACGACTCCGCCGCCCGGGCCTTCGCCCGGATCGCCGCCGCCTACGACGAGGCGGCCCGGGCGCGGATCGGCCTCGACGTGTTCGGCGGCTCGCTCAACGTCCGCAAGATGCGGGGCGGCACGGCCTACTCGATGCACAGCTGGGGCATCGCGATCGACTTCGATCCGGAGCGCAACCAGCTCGCGTGGGGCCGCGACCGCGCGCGCCTGGCGCAGCCCGACGCCGCCGAGTTCTGGCGGATCTGGGAGGCGGAGGGCTGGGTCTCCCTCGGCCGGGCCCGGAACATGGACTGGATGCACGTCCAGGCCGCCCGCCTCGCCTGACCCTGTCCGATCCGGGCGGAAATATTCCCGGGCCATTCCCGAGCCGGCCGGGTCCAGCCGCGCATCCTCCGGAGTCCACCACGATGATGAAGTTCGTCACCCCTGGCGTCGTCGCCGGCGTCCTCACCATGGCCGGCGTCCTGTCGGTCGCCGTCGGCAAGCCGGCGCTGGGCGCCTTCCTGTCGGATCCGGCCACCGCCGCCACCGTCACCGCCGTCGTCAGCGGCGTGGGCGCGCTCCTCGCCGGCGTCCTGCAGGGCGTGAAGAACCCCGCCGCGTGACCCGCGCGGCCCCGCGCCGCCTCGGACCCTCCCCCACCGCGGGGGAGGGTTCACCCCCGCCGGTCCAGATGCGCGCGGCGCTCCGCGCGATCGGCGCCGAGCTGGGCCGACGGCTTCCCCCGCCCACCACGCCGACGCCGGCCGAGCGGCCGGCCCTCGCCAGCCGGAGCATCCCGATGACCACCGCGCGTGAGAGCCTCGACCTGGCGGCCGGCGAGCCGACGGACGTCCGCATCCTGGTGGCGATCGCCGGCATGTCGGCGCGCCAGGACGCGATGATGCGCACGGCCGACGAGGCGAAGGCCGCCGCAGCGGCCCAGCACCGCGAGCTGATGGAGCGCATCGGCACCTTCGTGCCGCGCGCCGAGATCGAGCTGAAGGAGAAGGCGCTCCACGACCGCCTCGACGGCTTCGACAAGCGGCTGACCACCGTGGAGGGCCGGATCTGGAAGGCGATCGCCTGGATCCTCTCCGCCATCGGCACCGCCGTCGCCGGCGTCGTCGGCATCAAGGGCGCGGGATAGCCGCGCTACCACACCGGATTTCGGGCGCCCCCGGCTTCGGCCGGGGGCGCCTTTTGCGTTTAAGGAATGCCCCTTCCATCCATCTGCAGGGTGTCGAGACACCGGGAGTGACGACCTTGCCCCTATTCCGCTCCTCACACCCTGTTCAGGATGTGGCATTCTCCGACCTATTGCAGAAAGTGAGGCTTTGTGGGCAGATTGACTTGATAGTTTTGGAGAATGCGATGCGTCGCCTCATCTCGTCCGGCTCGTCGTTCGAGCATGAAATCGGCTATTCCCGCGCTGTCGTTGACGGCGAGTGGATATTCGTATCGGGCACGACCGGGTTCGACTATGCTACGATGACCATCGCGGAGGACGTTGCGGATCAAGCCGCACAGTGCTTGGCCAATATCGCTCACGCGTTGCGAGAGGCTGAGGCGACCTTCGCCGATGTGGTCCGAGTGCGCTACATCCTACCATCCGCAGAGGACTTCTCCGCCTGCTGGCCTGCGCTTCGGGAGGCTTTTGGAGAGGCCCGCCCCGCCGCCACTATGATTGAGGCGGGTCTGATTGACCGCCGCCTCAAGATCGAAATCGAGGTGACCGCACGTAAGCGCGGCTCCGGGAATGCCGACTAACCACGCCATCTAGGCCTTCTCTACGGCGAGGGGCGGATGGTCCATCCGCCACCGCGCCCGCGGGAACAGCGCTGGAACACCCTGTGGGACTTCCGTGGGACTATCGGCGCGTAGCCCGGCCGTTCGCTGCGCTTTCCTGCCAATCTGGCTCCGCTAGGGGCTTGCGCCTCCCGACCGCTAAAGCTATGACCCGCCTGCCCTAAGGGGCGTCGGAGCGTAGCGCAGCCCGGTTAGCGCACTAGTCTGGGGGACTAGGGGTCGGAGGTTCGAATCCTCTCGCTCCGACCATAAATTCCAGTGACTGAGCCCCCGTCCTCTGAGTCACGGGGAGGCGGTTTGCAGAACGGTTTGCAAACTTGGGCCTCCTACGATCTCCCCATATTCCCGTTTAGGCCGCGACCGGTCCCACCGGTGCTCGTCGAGCTTCGCTATCGCTGATTCGGCGAGTATGCCCTTGCGGGCGAGATCCCGGTCGAGGATCCTCTGCGCGTGGCCGGTGATCGTCGCGATCTCGGGCACGGAGCCGGCGGCCTCGGCCCGCATCGTCACCGCCGTGCCGCGCAGGTCGTCGACGTGCAGGTCGTCCACGATGCCGGCCGCCTCGCGCGTCTCGGACCGGACCTCGTGAAACCGGCGCCAGCAGGATCGTCACGCCATGGGGCGCCTCCTCCAGCGCGGCCTTCAGCGCGCGCGTGGCCGGCACGGAGACGTGGGCCTTGCCCACGTCCTTGCCCTTGCCCTGTCGCAGCCTGATCGCGCGGCCGTCGCAGGCGCTCCCGGGAAGGACGCGCCGGTCGCCCCGGTGCCGGCCGGTATGAAGGCCGAGCATCGGCGCCCGGACCATCTCGGGCGAGATGGCGGCTGGAATGCCGCGACGCGCTCCGGGAGCCGGATCGTCCCGGCCCGGTCGGACGCGTCCGCGGCCGGGCCGGCGCGCCTTCGGACTAGCCCGGACAGGTGTGCGGCCTACCCGTTAAGAGGCGTAACGCTCCCTGCTGCGGCGCGACATGCTCCGTCCGGGCGCGGTCGATCCGCCGCGCGGCGGACGGAGTGCTTCACCATGCAGGTGGCGATCATCGGTGTCGGCTATGTCGGTCTCGTCTCGGGCGCCTGCTTCGCCGACCTCGGCCACACGGTCCGCTGCGTGGACCGGGACGAGGGGCGCATCGCGTCGCTCAGGGCGGGGCGGATGCCGATCTACGAGCCGCATCTCGACACGCTCGTCGCCCGCAACGTCGCGGCCGGGCGGCTCGGTTTCGGCACCGACATCGCGGAGGCCGTGCGCGACGCCGAGGTGATCTTCATCGCGGTCGGCACCCCGGCCCGGCGCGGTGACGGGCACGCCGACCTCGCGCACGTCTACGCCTGCGCCCGCGAGATCGCGGGCGCGCTCCAGGGCTACGCGGTGGTCGTCACCAAGTCGACCGTGCCGGTGGGCACCGGCGACCGGGTCGAGCACATCCTGCAGACGCTGCGCCCGCAGGCCTCCTTCGCGGTGGTCTCCAACCCGGAATTCCTGCGCGAAGGCGCGGCCATCGCCGACTTCAAGGCGCCCGACCGCATCGTGATCGGCACCGATGACGAGCGGGCGCGCGCCGTGATGCGCAACCTCTACCGCCCCCTGGAGGCGGGCACGCGGATCCTGTTCACGGGGCGCCGCTCGGCGGAGCTGGTGAAGTACGCCGCCAACGCCTTCCTCGCCCTCAAGATCGGCTTCATCAACGAGATGGCGGACCTCTGCGAGCAGGCCGATGCCAGCATCCACGACGTCGCCCACGGCATCGGGCTCGACCGGCGCATCGGCGCGCGCTTCCTCCAGGCCGGGCCCGGCTTCGGCGGCTCGTGCTTCCCGAAGGACATCCAGGCGCTGATCAAGTCGGCCCAGGACCTCGGTGCGCCGACGCGCATCGTCGAGACGGTGGCGGCGGCCAACGAGCAGCGCAAGCGCCGGATGGCGCGCCGGCTGATCCAGGCCTGCGGCGGCTCGGTGCGCGGTCTCACGATCGGGGTGCTCGGCCTGACCTTCAAGCCGAACACCGACGACATGCGCGAATCGCCCGCGCTCACCATCCTCACGGCGCTCCTCGACGAGGGCGCGGACGTCCGGGCCTACGATCCGGAGGGCATGGAGCAGGCCCGCGCGCTGATGCCGGAGATCACCTGCGTGCCCGATCCCTACGCGGTCGCCGAGGGCGCGGACGCGCTCGCGCTGATCACCGAGTGGGACGCCTTCCGGGCGCTCGACCTGCCGCGCCTGCGGCGGCGGATGGCCGGCGACGTGCTGGTCGATTACCGCAACCTGATCGCGCCCGAGGCGGCGGCGGAGGCCGGCTTCCACCACATCGGCGTCGGCTGCCGCGCGACACCGCCAGCGCCGCGGGCCCGCCTCGCGCGAGCCCGGAGCGCCCGCCGCGGCGCGCGGATCGGAACGCCGCTCGCCGCCTCGCCGGCCTGACCGAGGCGCGGCGCCCGCTCAGGCCTCCCAGCGCGGCGGGCGCTTCTGCAGGAAGGCGTCGATTCCCTCGGCCGCCTCGTCCATCAGCATGTTGCGGGTCATCACGGCCGAGGCGTAGGCGTAGGCCTCCTCAAGCCCGAGCTCGTTCTGCCGCGCGAAGGCCTCCTTGCCGATCGCGAGGACGCGCGGCGCCTTCGCGGCGATGCGGGCCGCCATGGCCTGCACGCTCGCCGCGAGGTCGGCGGCCGGGACCACTCGGTTGACGAGCCCGATGCGCAGTGCCTCGGCCGCCTCGATCGGCTCGCCGAGGAGCAGCATCTCCAGGGCGGCCTTGCGCGGGACCGCCCGCGACAGGGCGACCATCGGGGTCGAGCAGAACAGGCCGATCTGCACGCCGGGCGTGGCGAAGCGGGCCTCCTCCGCGCAGACGGCGAGGTCGCAGGTCGCCACGAGCTGGCAGCCCGCGGCCGTGGCGATGCCGTGCACCTCGGCGATCACCGGCTGCGGCAGCCGGATGATCGCGAGCATCAAGGCCGAGCAGGCGGCGAACACCGCCTCGACCGCGCCGGCGGAGGGATCGGCCCGCATCTCCTTGAGGTCGTGCCCGGCGCAGAAGGCGGGCCCGGCGCCACGCAGCACTACCACGCGCACCGCGCGGTCGTCGCGGATCGCATCGAGCGCGCCGTGGAGCGCCGCCATCAGCCCGAGCGAGAGGGCGTTGCGGGCATGGCCGCGGTTGAGCGTCAGCGTGGCGATCCCGTCCGCGTCCGCGCGCAGGACCAGGTCTTCCGGGGCAGGCATCGCGGCGGCCGACATCGGCGTGAACCTTCGCTGGAACCCGCGCGGCGAACCGCGCCGGGGGGCTCGGACTCGTGGCGGTTCCGGTCTAGCACAGGGCGCCCGCGGGCGCCGCCCCGGGCATCGCGGCGTCGCCGCGCAGGAGCGCGCCGCAGACCTCGGCGAGGTCGCGGAACGCGGCCGGGCAGACCTCGCCCGCCCGGCGCAGGCCGAGGCTCGCGCCCTGCGCCCAGGCCAGGATCTGGCGGTGGTTGGCCGTCTCGAGCGTCGGGGCGCCACCCCGGTTGCCCGAACAGGCGACGAGGGCGGGGTCGTCCGGACCGGCCCGGTCGGGTCCGGCGAGCGGGCCGGCCTCGTACTCGGCGGCCTCCAGGTCGATCCGGGCGAAGTCCGCGCCCGGCCCGTGCCAGCGCACCGCCGGCATCTCGGGCATCAGCGCGGGCAGGTCCCGGATCGCCTCGGCGCGCTCGGGATCGGCGACGATCAGGCGCGCGCCGACGGCAGTGAGGACGCGGGCGAGGCGCGGGCCGGCAAGCCCCGGATCGACCAGCGCGACCCGGGCGCCGGCGAGCGCGAAGCCGAGCCAGAGGACGTGGCGCTCGCCGGCACCCGTCAGCAGCGCGACGGTGTCCCCGCGGCCGACCCCCTCGGCCTCGGCGTAGCGCGCGTAGCGGGCAAGCACGGCTCCGAGCGCGGCGTAGGTCGTCCCCCCCTCGCGGCCCGCGAAGGCCGGTGCCGGACCGTGGATCGCGGCGGCCTCCGCCACGAGCTGCGGCAGGCTGCCGTGCGACCGGACCGCGGAGAAACCCGCCTGGCCGGGCGCGACGGCCGGCCGGGGCATGTCGGGGCGGCGGTGAGCGGCGTGCAGCATGCGTTTCCAGCCCTGGGGAGTGCTTCGTCGCAGGACGATTGGCCAAGACCTGCGGCCGAGGTCTTAAGATTTCCCTCCGCGACCGGCGCGAATGCTCTTTTCGGGCGCGGCCGGCCGGCGCGACGGCGGGCACTACGATGGATGCCGATGGACAAGGACGCGGTGCGCGCACGGGACATCTCGCCCCGGGCGCCCTGCCGATCTATCCCGGACGTCGCCAAGCGGATCGATAGAATCCGCGCAGCCGAGGACATCCGAGAATGCGCCATCTCCTTTCCGTCGCCCCCGCGGCGCTCGCCGCGGCCCTGCTCGCCGCCGCGCCGGCCGGGGCGCAGATCCGCAACGCGCCCGCCCCGCGCGCGCTCGAGTTCAGTGCCTACATCTTCGCCGCCTCGAACGTCTGCGGCTACCGGATCGGCACCGAGGCGTTCGAGGCGCTGCTGGCCAAGCAGAACGTCCGGCCCGAGGACGTCGCCCCCCGCGGCCCCTTCGGCAACCGCGTCCAGACGATGTTCGCGCTGATGTCGAACCAGATGGCGCTGAACCGCGAGCAGGCCTGCGTCGCGGTGGCGGGCGAGTACGGGCCGGAGGGCACCGTCGCCAGGAACGTGCTGCTGCCCGGCGAAGCCCCGGCGCAGGCGCCGGCCCAGCCGCCCCAGCCGCCTGCCGGTGCGCCGGCCCCGAAGCCGGCGCAGTAGCACGGCCCCCGACGGGCGACGGTCTTTCGGAGTACCGACCGGCGCCCGCTTGGCCGCATCCCGGGGGTCGGCTATCCCGGAGCCGCGGCCGCTCCGCCGCATCCAGGAAGACCCGCGATGTTTCCGACGCCGCAAGCTGCGCTTTTGCCCAACACGTTCGGGTTCGAGCAGGCGCCCCTGGTCAAGCCCACCGGCTTTCGCGAGTACGACGCGCGCTGGCTGTTTCCCGACGAGATCAACCTGATGGGCGTCCAGGCGCTCGGGCTGGGGATCGGCACCCTCGTGCACGAGCGCGGCGTG
>NZ_BPQO01000047.1 GCF_022179285.1 Methylobacterium hispanicum
CCGCCTGACCAATCCGGGCAAGATCCCGCTCGAGCTGATCGAGGTCCAGGTCGGCTCCTATACCGGCGAGGACGACATCATCCGCGTCGAGGACATCTACGGACGCTGACGGCCGCGGCACCCGGGCAGGCGCGGGCATCCGCGCCCCGCGGGGGCATCCGCGCCCCGCGCGGGGCGGCGCCGCCCGCCGCGCGGACCGGCGCGGCATGAATACTGCCTCTCGCATGAAGGCGGCGCGGAACCGCTTTCATCCGCTTCGAATCCTATACTCGCGCCCGGTTCGAGCCGGCTGAACTGGTTGTCCGTCGCACCAGCTTGCAGGAAACCCCGGCTATCCGACACAGGGACCGCGCGGCCGGATCCGGCCGGCGCGGCGAGACGAGAGGGACCGAGAGGATGCCGAAGGGATCCGACCTGCTGGTGCGAGCGCTTGAGAACGAGGGCGTCGATCGCGTCTTCGGCATCCCGGGCGAGGAGAACCTCGACATCGTCGAGTCGCTCCGCACCTCGAAGATCGAGCTGGTCCTCACGCGCCACGAGCAGGCCGCGGCCTTCATGGCGGCCACCTACGGGCGGCTCACCGGCAAGCCGGGCGTGTGCCTCGCCACCCTCGGCCCGGGCGCGCTCAACTTCTCCACGGGCGCGGCCTACGCGCATCTCGGCGCCATGCCGATGATCATCATCACCGGCCAGAAGGGCATCCTGTCCTCGCGCCAGGCCCGCTTCCAGATCGTCGACGTGATCGCCTCGATGAAGCCGATCACCAAGATGGCCCGCCAGATCGTCTCCGCCTCCTCGATCCCCACCATCGTGCGCGACGCCTTCCGGGTCGCCATGGAGGAGCGCCCCGGCCCGGTGCTGCTGGAACTGCCCGAGGACATCGCCGCCGAGGAGGCCGAGTCCTACACGGTGCCCTCGCACCCGATCGACATTCCCGTAGCCCACCCGAAGGCGATCGAGCGCGCCGCCGAGATGATCCTGGCGGCCAAGCGCCCGCTGGTGATGCTGGGCGCGGCCGCCTCCCGCCCGCGCTCCACGAGCGACCTCGGCGGCTTCGTGCAGCGCACCGGCATCCCCTTCTTCACCACGCAGATGGGCAAGGGCACGGTCGCGCACGGCACGCGCCTCTACATGGGCACCGCCGCGCTCTCCGAGCGCGACTACGTGCACGAGGCCATCGACGCCGCCGACCTCATCATCGCCATCGGCCACGACACGGTCGAGAAGCCGCCCTTCTTCATGGGCCAGCCCGACCAGAAGGTGCTGCACATCAGCTACACCCCGGCCAACGTCGAGCAGGTCTACTACCCCGACGCCGAGGTGGTGGGCGATCTCGGCCCCACGCTGAAGCTGCTGGCCGACCGGCTCGAGGACCGGCTCCCGAACGCGGGCGCGCTCCTGCCGCTGCGCGAGCACATCCTCTCCCGCATCGCGGACCGGGCCGACGAGGACCGCTTCCCCGTCACCCCGCAGCGGCTGGTGCGCGACGTGCGAAAGGTCATCCCCGAGGACGGAATCGTCTGCCTCGACAACGGGATGTACAAGATCTGGTTCGCCCGTAACTACCGCACCTACGTGGCCAACACGCTGCTGCTCGATAACGCGCTCGCCACCATGGGCGCGGGCCTGCCCTCGGCCATGATGGCGGCGCTGCTCTACCCGAAGCGCCGCGTGATGGCGGTCTGCGGCGACGGCGGCTTCATGATGAACAGCCAGGAGATGGAGACCGCGGTGCGCCTCGGCCTCAACCTCGTGGTGCTGATCCTGGACGACTCGGCCTACGGCATGATCCGCTGGAAGCAGGCGGTCGACGAGTTCCCGGACTACGGCATGACCTTCAAGAACCCCGACTTCGTGAAGTACGCCGAGTCCTACGGCGCCACCGGCCACCGGGTCGGCGCGGTCGAGGATCTGGGGCCGACGCTGGAGCGGGCCTTCCAGGCCGGCGGCGTCCACCTCGTGGCGGTGCCGATCGACTACTCGGAGAACACGCGCGTCCTCGTGAAGGAGCTGCGCGAGAAGGTGAAGCCGTCGCAGCCCGACGCGAACGCCTGAGGCCCTCTCCCTCCGCGCGGCGCCGCCCGCGCGGAGGCCCGACGTCGAACCCGAGAACGGATAGCGCCGCCATGAAGCCCTTCACCTTCCAGACCACGCCGAACGTGCTGTTCGAGCCCGGCGCCTCGAAGAAGCTTCCGGAGATCGTGGCCGGGCTGAAGGCCAAGCGCGTCCTGCTCGTCACCGACAAGGGCGTGCGCGACGTCGGCCTCACCGCCCCGGCCGAGAAGGCCCTGGCCGAGGCCGGCGTCGAGATCGACGTGTTCGACGACGTGAAGGCCGACCCGCCGGCCAGCGTCATCGAGAGCGCGGTCGCGAAGGCCCGCGAGGCCGGCACCGACCTCGTGCTCTCGATCGGCGGCGGCTCGGCCCTCGATACGGCCAAGCTCGTGGCCTACCTCGCCAGGTCCGACGAGCGGCTCGACGACATCTACGGCGTCGGCTTGGCGCTCGGCGAGCGCCTGCCGCTGATCCTCGTGCCCACCACCGCCGGCACCGGCTCGGAGGTGACGCCGATCTCGATCGTCACCACGCCGACCACCGAGAAGAAGGGCGTGGTCTCCCACAAGCTCCTGCCCGACTGGGCCGTGCTCGACCCCGAGCTGACGCTTGGCCTGCCCGCCCACGTCACCGCCGCGACCGGCATCGACGCGATGGTGCACGCCATCGAGGCCTTCACCAGCAAGAACAAGAAGAACCCGATCTCGGACCAGCTCGCCAAGCAGGCGCTGGCGCTCCTGTCGGCCAACATCCGCACCGCCTGCTCCGAGCCGAAGAACCTCGCGGCGCGCTCAGGGATGCTGCTCGGCTCGATGCTCGCCGGCATGGCCTTCGCCAACGCGCCGGTCGCGGCGGTGCACGCGCTGGCCTACCCGATCGGGGCGATCTTCCACGTGCCGCACGGGCTCTCGAACGCCCTGGTGCTGATGGGCGTGATGCGGTTCAACCTCGGCCACGCGCAGGGGCTCTACGCCGAGCTCGCGGCCGTCCTCGACCCGGAGGCGGCGAACCTGCCCGAGGACCAGGCCGCGGCCCGCTTCGTGGACGGCCTCGCGGCGATCTGCCGGGACTGCAAGGTGCCGGCCTCGCTGGCCGAAGTCGGCGTGACGTCCGACGATCTGGAGCGGCTGGCCACCGACGCGATGAAGCAGACCCGGCTCCTCGTGAACAACCCCCGCGAGGTCACCCATCAGGACGCCTACGCGATCTACGCCGAGGCGCTCGACGGCACGGCGCAGCGGGCCGCCTGAGGCGGTCGGGTCCCGCCGGGCCCGGACGCCCGGCGGCGCGAGGGTACGGGACAGGGAGGCGGCGTCGATGGATCCCTTCGAGAGCGTGAAGGCGATGGCGGAGCTGTGGGGTCGGGGCGCCCGCTCCTTCGCCGAGGCCCAGGCCAACATGATGGGCGCCCTCGCGGCCGGCCCCGCCCCGGCGGCGGACGCGGACGCGGCGCAGAAGGCGCAGGCCGCCTACGCCCGCGCCTGGGCCGACGCGCAGGCGGTCGCCACGAGCTTCACCGGCTCGCTGGCGGCCAAGGACGGGCACGACCCGGTCGCCGCCGAGGTGCTGGCCAAGGTGTTCGACCCGCGCGGCTGGCTCTCGGCCACGAGCGAGGTGGACGCGGCGCTGAGCCGGATGGCCGAGGGGCCGCAATTCGCCGACCTGTTCCAGGTCGAGCGCAAGTTCGCCGCGCTCACCGCGGCCTGGACGGCGCTGCGGCGGCGCAACCTCGAGCACAACACCCTGATGCTGGAGGCCTGGACGCGGGCGACCGGCGCCTTCTCGCAGGCGGTGAACGCCAGGGCCGAGGCCGGCAAGCCGCTCGAATCCGCCCGCGACCTGATGGCGCTCTGGATCGAGACCGCCAACGACGTCCTGATCGAGACGCAGCGCTCGGACGCCTTCCTGGCGAGCCAGCGGGACTCGCTGACGGCGGCGACCGAGCTGCGCCTCGCCCAAGGCGATCTCGCCGAGTTCTACAGCCGGATGTTCGGCTACCCGACGCGCTCGGAACTCGACGACCTGCACAAGACCGTCACCGAACTGCGCCGGGAGCTGCGCGCGCTGAAGCGCCCGCGGCGTGCCGGCCGGAAGGAGGCCTCAGCGTGAGCAGCAACCGCCCCACCATCACGCCCGCCGACGCCGTGGCGGAGGCCTCCGCGCTCGGGCGCCGCATCGCCGAGGGCGCCCGGCTCTTCGGCGAGATCCGCGACGCCGACGTGCAGATCGCCACCACGCCGAAGGACCTCGTCTGGACCCAGGACAAGGTCTCGCTCTACCGCTACCGGCCGCTCGCCGAGTCCAAGGGCCTGCCCCCGGTGCTGATCGTCTACGGGCTGATCGGCCGCTACACGATGGCGGACCTGCAGGAGGACCGCTCGCTGGTGCGCAACCTCCTGAATCTCGGGCTCGACCTCTGGGTGGTCGACTGGGGCAATCCGGGCCGGGCCGAGCGCTTCGTCACCATCGACGACTACGTGGACGGCTACCTCGCCGAGTGCGTGAACGTGATCCAGGAGCGCACGGAGCGCGAGAAGGTCAACCTGCTCGGCATCTGCGAGGGCGGCGTGTTCACCACCTGCTACGCCGCGCTCAACCCCGATCAGGTCAACGCGATGGTGCTCACCATCACGCCGATCGACTTCCACGCCGACCAAGTCGACAACCGCCCGGGCCACGGCTTCATCAACATCTGGGCGCGCTCGCTGCGGCCCGAGGACATCGACCGGCTGATCGAGACGCAGGGCTCGCTGCCCGGCGCCCTGATGGGCTCGGTCTTCTCGATGATGACGCCGATGCGGACCCTGACGAAGTACAACCTCGACCTGCTCGACGCGCTCGCCGACAAGAAGAAGTTCCTGAACTTCCTGCGCATGGAGAAGTGGATCGCCGACCGGCCGGACCATCCGGGCGAGGCGGCCAAGCAGTGGCTGAAGGACCTCTACCAGGAGAACAAGCTGGTCGAGAGCCGCTTCGAGCTGTCGGGCCGCCCCGTGAAGCTCAGCCAGATCACCTGCCCGGTGCTCAACGTCTTCGCCAAGGACGATCACATCATCCCGCCGGCTACCTCCCGGGCGCTCCAGGGCAAGATCGGCACCGAGGACTACACGGAACTGGGCCTGCCCGGCGGCCATGTCGGCGTCTTCGTCGGCGGCAAGGCGCAGGCGCTCCTGGGTTCCGGCATCGCCGACTGGCTGAGCGCGCGGGGCTGACGGGGCAGGGGGGGCAACGCGATGGGCAGCCTGAAGAACAAGATCGTCAGCGCCGACGAGGCGGCGGCGATCATCCACGACGGCGACATGGTGGCGGTGTCGGGCTTCGTCGGCATCGGCACGCCGGACGAGCTGATCCTGGCGCTCGCCCGCCGCTTCGAGGCGACCGGCGCCCCGCGCGATCTCGGCCTGATGTTCGCCGCCGCCCCCGGCGACGGCAAGGAGCGGGGGCTCAACCGGCTGGCCCTGCCGGGCCTCGTGCGGCGCGTCGTCGGTGGGCACTGGTCGCTGGTGCCGAAGCTCGGCGCCATGGCGGTCGAGGGCGAGATCGAGGCCTACAACCTGCCGCTCGGCGTGGTCTCGCACCTCTACCGCGAGATCGCCGCGCACACGCCCGGCCACATCACCAAGGTCGGGCTCAACACCTTCGTGGACCCGCGCCTTGAGGGCGGCCGGCTCAACGCGAAGACGACCGAGGACCTCGTCAGCGTGGTCGAGCTCGGCGGCGAGCCCTGGCTGCACTACCGGGCCTTCCCGATCCACGTCGCGCTGATCCGCGGCACGACCGCGGACCCGGCCGGCAACATCACCATGGAGCGCGAGGCGCTGACGCTCGACAACCTCGCGGCCGCGATGGCGGCCAAGAATTCCGGCGGCTTCGTGATCGCGCAGGTGGAGCGGCTGGCCGAGACCGGCTCCCTCAACCCGCGCGAGGTGCAGATCCCGGGCGTGCTGGTCGATTGCGTGGTGCTGAGCCAGCCCGAGAACCACCGCCAGACCTACGGCACCGCCTACAACCACGCCTTCACGGGCCGCCAGCGGGTGCCGCTCGACCGGATCGCGCCGATCGGACTCGACGAGCGCAAGGTCATCGCCCGGCGCTGCGCCTTCGAGCTGCCGCCGGGCGGCGTGGTCAACCTCGGCATCGGCATGCCGGAGGGCGTCGCCGCGGTCGCCGCCGAGGAGCGGGTGCTGAAGTACCTGACGCTGACCGCCGAGCCCGGCGTGATCGGCGGCCTGCCGCAGGGCGGGCTCGATTTCGGCGCGGCGCTGAATCCGGCCGCCGTGCTGCACCAGAACCAGCAGTTCGACTTCTACGACGGCGGCGGGCTCGACCTCGCCTGCCTGGGCCTCGCCCAGTGCGACAGCCAAGGCAACGTCAACGTCAGCCGCTTCGGCAAGCGCCTCGCGGGAGCGGGCGGCTTCATCAACATCTCGCAGAACGCCAAGAGCCTCGTCTTCGCCGGCACCTTCACGGCGGGCGGGCTGGAGGTCGCGATCGAGGACGGGGCCCTGCGCATCCTGCAGGAGGGGCGCTCGCGCAAGTTCATCGCGGCAGTGGAGCAGGTGACGTTCTCGGGCGCCTTCGCGGCCGAGCGCGGGCAGCCGGTGCTCTACGTCACGGAGCGCTGCGTCTTTCGGCGCACGCGCGCCGGCATGGAACTCGTCGAGGTGGCGCCCGGGATCGACATCGAGCGGGACATCCTCGCCCAGATGGGCTTCTCGCCGATCGTCCAGAACCCGCGCTCGATGGACCCGCGCCTGTTCCGGGAGGCGGTGATGGGGCTGGAGCCCTGGCTGCTCGGCCTCTCTCTTGCAGAGCGGATCAGCTACGATCCGGAGCGCAACATCCTGTTCTCGAACCTCGAAGGCTTCCAGGTCCGCACGATCGACGACGTCGAGCTGGTGCGCCGCGAGTTCGAGCGGGCCTGCCAGGAGATCGGCCGCAAGGTCCATCTCGTGGCGAACTACGACGGGTTCGAGTGCGACCCGACGATCAGCGATGCCTACTTCTCCACGATCGCGTATCTGGAGAACCGATACTACGCGACCGCGGCGCGTTACACGACGAGCGCCTTCATGCGACTGAAGCTCGGCGCCTCGCTGGCAAGTCGCGATCTGGCGCCCCACGTGTTCGAGACAAAAGCAGAGGCACAGGCGAGGAACACAGCCCAAAGCGTGTCCATCAAGGCGCGGCCCGCCAAGCCGCAGCCGCCCAAGGAACAACAGAATGCCTGAGACCGAGACCCTGTCCCTGAAGGACCCGAGCCTGCTCGTCGATGCCTGCCTGATCGGCGGTGAATGGTCGAAGAGCGGCTCCGGGTCGATCGAGGTGACGAACCCCGCCACCGGCGCCCTGCTGGCCCGGGTGCCGAATGCCGGCGTCGAGGAGACGCGCCGGGCGATTCAAGCGGCGCACGCGGCCTATCCGGCCTGGCGCGCCAAGACCGCCGCCGAGCGCGCCACGCTGCTGAAGACGCTCGCGGCGCTGATCACCGAGAACCAGGAGGATCTGGCCCGCATCCTCACCGCCGAGCAGGGCAAGTCGCTCGCCGAGGCGCGGGCCGAGGTCACCATGTCGGCGGGCTACGTCACGTGGTTCGCGGAAGAAGCGCGGCGCGTCTACGGCGAGGTCATCCCCTCGCCCTGGCAGAACCGGCGCATCCTCGTCACCAAGGAGCCGGTCGGCGTGGTGGGGGCGATCACGCCCTGGAACTTCCCCTCGTCGATGATCGCCCGCAAGCTGGCACCCGCGCTCGCCGCCGGCTGCCCCATCGTGATCAAGCCCGCCACCCAGACCCCGCTCTCGGGGCTGGTCTGGGGCCTGCTCTGCGAGCGGGCCGGCATCCCGGCGGGCCTCGTCTCGATCCTCACCGGCTCGGCCCGGGCGATCGGCGGCGAACTCACCGGCAACCCGCTGGTGAAGAAGATCACCTTCACGGGCTCGACGGAGGTCGGCAAGATCCTGATGAGCCAGGCCGCCGGCACGGTGAAGAAGGTCTCGATGGAGCTTGGCGGCAACGCGCCCTTCATCGTCTTCGACGACGCCGACCTCGACCGGGCGGTCGAGGGCGCGATGCTGGCCAAGTATCGCAACTCGGGCCAGACCTGCGTCTGCACCAACCGGGTTCTGGTGCAGGACGGCGTCTACGACGCCTTCGCGGAGAAGATGGCGGCGGCGGCCAAGGCGCTGAAGGTCGGCAACGGCGCGGAGGAGGGCGTGGTGCAGGGCCCGCTCATCGACCACGCCGCGGTCGAGAAGGTCGAGGCGCATATCCGCGACGCCACCGCCAAGGGCGCCCGGGTGATCGCGGGGGGCCGCCGCCACGCGCTCGGCGGCTCGTTCTTCGAGCCGACCGTGCTGATCGACGTGGTGCCGGGCATGGACGTGGCCAAGGAGGAGACCTTCGGTCCGCTGGCGCCGCTCTTCCGCTTCCGCGACGAGGCGGAGGCGATCGCGATGGCCAACGACACGGAGTTCGGGCTGGCCTGCTACTTCTACACGCGCGACCTCGGCCGCGTGTTCCGGGTCTCGGAGGCGCTGGAATACGGCATGGTCGGCGTCAACGAGGGCATCATCACCACCGAGGTGGCGCCCTTCGGCGGCGTGAAGGAGTCCGGTGTCGGCCGCGAGGGCGGCCACCAGGGCATCGAGGACTACCTGAACACCAAGTACGTCTGCGTCGGCGGCCTCGGCGCCTGAAACCCGTCGTGCGGCCCGCCCGGAGGGGCGGGCCGCGGGCGACCTACGCCGCAGCCGACCTACGCCGCGGGCGGGCGCCGGACCGGCGAGGCGCGCAGCAGCGCCGCCGGATCGAGCGCCAGCCCGGTGGCGATCTCGCCCAGGGCCGTCGCCTCGACGGGCGCGATGCCGTCGTGGTCGGCGACGTCGGCGGCGATCAGGAACACGCTCTCGCGCTGCTCCGACGGGCGCTCGGCGATCCGTGCGACGTTGCGCAGGTTCTCGGCGCGGCCCGCACGGGTGCGGGCCCGGGCGATGCCGTCGTAGAGTTCCGCCTCCAGCATCAGGCCGTCATAGCCCTTCTCCAGCACCGGGTTCGCCCGCAGGCCGGCGAGCGCGGTCTCGAACTCCGAGCCCGCCACCTCGCCGTCGGCCACCATCACGTTGGCGGCGGCCGAGACCCCGGCCAGCATCAGGTCCCTGTCGCCCGCATAGGCCGTCACGGTGCGGGAGAGGCGATCGAGGAGGTCGGCGAACGGCAGCATGGGTCTCGGATGCTCGGGGGCTTGGAACGGCCGGGCCCGGATAACGCGCCGGAGCCGGAAAAGCCGCAGGCCGGCGCGCGCCGGACACGCATCGGTCCCGCCGGACACATGCCGGAAACGCGCAGGCCCGAGAGTGCACGGGCCGCGTCGCGATCCTCGACACGGCCGACGGGCCGTCCCCGACGCCCCCCTCCGAAGGGGACGGCCCGCCGCCCGGGATCCCGGGCCTCAAGCCTCCCGATCCGCCGCGCCCTCCGTCTCCCGGGCGAGCGCGTCGACGACCGCCGAGAGCGCCGCGCGCCGTCCCAGCCCCGCCGACCGGGCGGCCTCGAAGATGCGGAGCTGGCGGTCGGCGCTCGTCCCCGCGGCCGCGATCCGGCGCGCGTCGGCGCAGATCCCGGCGCAGCCGAGCGCCGCCGCGTCCTCGGCGATCAGCGCCAGCAGGCTCTCCACCGCCTCAGAGACCGGCACGGCGCGCTCCGCGGCCTCGTCGATCAGCTCGGCCCGCACCCCGTCCCGCTCCGCCCGCCAGAGATTCTCGGTGATGAAGCCGCGCGACGCCCCCGTGAGCCGGGCATTGAGGCCGGGATCGCGCTCGACCCGGCGCACGAGGCAGCGGAACAGGGCCGCGATCACGAGCGCGTCCGGCAGGTGCGGGCAGGAATCGGCGATGCGCAGCTCCAGCGTCGGGTATTTCGGCGAGACCCGCAGGATCCACCAGAGGAAGCTCGCATCCGCGATCGCCCCGGTCCGGGTCATGATCCGGACGTAGCGCGCGTAGTCCTCCGCGTCGTCGAACAGGTCCGGCAGCCCCGTGCGCGGCAGCTCGGCGTAGACCCTGAGGCGGTAGCCCATCAGCCCGGTCGGACGGCCCTGCCAGAAGGGCGAGCCGGCCGAGAGCGCGAGGAGCAGCGGCGCGAAGGGTAGCAGCCGGTTGGCGAGGCCCACGCGGGCCTCCGGGTCGGCCACCGCGACGTGGACATGCGTGCCGCAGACCACGCTGCGCCGCCCGACCATGCGCAGGTCGCCCAGGATGCCGTCGTAGCGCTCCGCATCCGTCGCGCGCAGGTGCCGCCACAGGGCGGTCGGGTGCGTGCCGGCCGCGAAGACCAGGACGCCGTGCCGGCGCCCGATCGCCGCGAGCGCCGCCCGCGCGGTCCGCAGCCGCTCGGCCGCCTCCGGGAAGCTCTCCGAGGGCGGCGAGCAGATCTCGATCTGGCTCTCCAGCATCTCGCGCTCGGCGTTCGGGACGCCGGCCTCAACGGCCGCGTGGAAATCGCGCACCCGCGGGCCGGGGCTGCCGCGCGTGCGGGCGTCGGCCAGGAAGAACTCCTCCTCGATGCCGAAGCTGTAGGCGTGGCTCATGCCGTCTCTCCCGGCCCCGTCGGGCCCGCGCGGCAAGTTTCGGGCCGGCCCGTCAGAGCCAGGAAGCGCGTCAACGCCAGAAAGCGCGTCAGCGCCAGAAGGGTTTCACGTCGACGAGGTCGTCGTGGGCCTCCGCCGCCTTCTCGAGGAGCGTGCCGGCCTCCGCCTCCTTGTCGGCGGCGGTCAGGCCCGCCGCGAACGCGACCGCCCCATCGACCGGTCCGGCGGCGCCATCCCCGGGCACGGCGAGGCCGGCCATCACCGTGTGGGCCGTGGCGAGGTCGTTGAGCGCGCCCAGATGGTCCTGCAGGTCGGAGAGCGCGTCGCCGAAGACCTTGTGGCGCTTGCGCGCCTTCTTCGATCCGTAGAGGCCGGCGAAGAACTCCGCCCCGTAGCGCAGCTTCTTGGCGGCGATGCGGACCCGGTGGCGCTCCTCCGGGTCGAGCCGGTCGAGATGGCGGCCGCGCCGCTTCACCCGGCGGCGGAAGCGCTCGAGCACCCGGGCGGCGAAGTCGGGGGCCGGCTCATCCGCGCCCGGCGCCTCGCGCCAGGGCCCGGTCTCGATCCAGGCGACGAGGTCGATGAGGAGCGCGCGCCATTCCGGCGCGTCGAGGGTCGCCGTCACCGCGGCGTAGGCGCGGGCGTGCTCGGCCTCCAGCCGCTCGCGCAGAGCCGCGAGGCCGGGCTCGTCCGGCCGCCGCTCGATCTCGGCCGGCAGGGTGGTGGCGAGGAACACGTCGAGGTTGCGCGCCTCCCCGAAGGGCGCGGTGACGCGCTTGATCTCCTCGTTCAGCGCGGCCGCGCGCGGGTCGCCCTCGAGGATCGGCTTGAACAGCGAGAAGGCCGAGCGCAGGCGACGCAGCGCCACCCGCATCTGGTGCAGGGCCTCGGCGGGCCGGGCCGCGAGGAACACCTCCTCGTTGAGGCGCAGCTGCCGCAGGCAGGCCAGCGCGACCAGCCGGAAGGCGTCGGCCGCGCGCGCCTCCTCGGGGATCGCGACCGGCTCGGCCTTCCTCGGGCGAAGCGAGCGGCCGTCGAGGAGCGCGTAGCCGCGCTCGCTCTTGCTGCGCGCGCCGAGCCGCAGCGGCACCGTCTCGGCGAGGGCCTGGGCGAGGGCGAAGAGGTCGCCGGCCGAGCCCGATTCGAGTTCCAGCTCCAGCTCGCTCAGCGTCGTGTCGCCGCTGGCCGGCGTCTCGACCCGGCCCGCGTCGAGGGTCGCCAGGATGCGGGAGGCGCCGTACTCGATCGGGTGCTCGGCGCGCATCACCACGGTGCTGAACAGGGGCACGAGGGCGGGTTTCCTGGCCGCCTCCAGCACGGCGCGGACCGGCGTGTCGGCGAAGGCCTCCCGGTCCGGCGTCTCGCCCGCGACCGCGACCTCCCACTCGGCCCGGTCGAACAGGCCGACGCCGCCCTCGCCGGCCTTCACGGTCTGCACGAAGCGCTCGCCCTTGCGCCGGACGCGGAGCGTCAGCCCCGCCGCGCGCAGGTCCTGGTCGGCGGTGTCGAAATAGGTGGAGACGATGAGCTGGGGCTCGGGCGTGCCCTGCAGCAGCGGGTGCCGCGCCAGCGCCGACAGGTCCGGCCCGACGCATTCCAGTTTCAGCTCGACCTCGCGCGGCGCGCTCATGCAGTGTCTTTCCGTCTCCTCGGGGCCGCCGCGGGGCGGCCGTCTCCGTCGATTCGCGCCCCGCGCGCGTCGTCGCGTCATAGCACGCCCGGCCAGGCCGGACGCGGCGCACGCCCGGCGAAGCCGGACGCGGGGCGGGTCCGGCTCGCCAACGCACGAGGCGGCGATCGGATCGGCCGGGCGGCCGAAGAAGTCGCGCGGCCGGCCGGCCCGGGCGCGGCGGCGCGTCGCGCGCCGGAACCAGACCCCGCCCGTCCGGACTGTCTGCACGGCTTTCCCTCACCCCGACGGATGCGAGACGGAGCGGACGCGATGCGATTCACCCCCCGGCTGACCGGACCCCTTGCCGGCGCCCTGGTGGCGGGCGGCCTGACCGCCGCCCTGGCGCTGGCCGTGCCGGCCGCGGCCGAGCAATCGAAGCCGCTGCCCAAGCCCGCGACCGACGTGATGCCGCCGGTCGAGATCACCATCAGCGAGCAGGACGGCAAGCCGGTCTGCGCGCCGGCCGAGCTGCGCCTGCCGGCCGACACCAACGTGGAGATCCGCGTGGTCAGCTCCGCCGGGACGCCGGTGACGATCACCGCGCCCGGCCAGTTCGAGAACGCCCGGGTGCTGCACGCCGACGGCGACCTCGTCCACGTGGCGAGCGAGAAGGGCTACCTCGTCAAGCAGAACGGGAAGGGGACGCTCCGCCTGCGCACCATGCCGGCGGGCGAGCACGACTACGCCTGCACCGGAACCACGAAGCAGAACGCGCCCTTCGTCGGCAAGCTGATCCTCACGCCGCCGGCCTGAGGGCCTTCCGGCGCCCGCGCTTTCGGTCCATCCTCTCCGGCGCCCCGATGCCGGAGAGGATTCGTGTACGAGCCGCCGCACTTTCGCGAGGACGACCCGGCGGCTTTGGCCGCCCTGGTCCGCGCCCACCCGCTCGGCCTGCTCGTCAGCGCCGGCCCCGGCGGCCTCCTGGCGAACCCGATCCCGTTCCTGCTCGACGCGGCGCCCGCCGGGACGCAGGCGCACGGGACGCTGCGCGCGCATCTCGCCCGGCCCAACCCGCAATGGCGGGACCTCGCCGCGGTTGAGGAATGCCTCTGCGTGTTCCAGGGTCCGCAGGCCTACGTCACGCCCTCCTGGTACGCCACCAAGCGCGAGACCGGCCGGGTGGTGCCGACCTGGAACTACGCGACCGTCCAGGTCTGGGGCCGCCCCCGCGTCGTCGAGGACGCGGGCTGGCTGCGCCGCCAGATCGAGGACCTGACCGCGGCCCGCGAGGCCGCCCGGCCGGAGCCATGGGCGGTCTCGGACGCGCCGGAGGCCTTCACCGAGGCGCAGATCCGCGGGATCGTCGGGGTCGAGGTCGCGATCACGCGCATCGCCGGCAAGTGGAAGATGAGCCAGAACCGCTCGGAGGCCGACCGCGCGGGCGTCGTCGCCGGCCTGACGGGGGAGGGCGGCCCGGCCGACCCGGTCGCCGCGCTGGTGGCGAGGGCCGGCGCCGGAACGCCCCGCTGAGCCGGACCCGCGACGCCCTCGGCCGACGCGGACACCGGTTTGGCCCAGGAGGGTGCGTCGAGACGACAGGCTGGAGCCGGGCCGGCACCCGCGAGCGCGTCGGCCCGGCGCCGCGGGCGGGGATGCGCCGGCCGGCTCGGACGGACCGGAGCGTCTCGGAGGCCCGCGACGCCGGGTTCAATTGCATTGCGGCGAAATTTATGCCCGCTCGGGCCGAACCTTTCCGAGTTCAAGTCGGTTGGCGAGTCGGCCAACACAGAAGATCCGACCTGGATAAGGAGACATCAATGCGCTCGACTGCTCTCGCCCTCGCGGCCACCCTCGCCCTGACCGGTGCGGCCTTCGCGCAGGCGGCCCCGGCGCCCGCCACCACGGTCGGCACCCCGGCCGACAGCGCGGAGAAGAACCTGAACAATCCGGGCAGCGTGAAGAGCAACGCCGAGAAGGGCATGCCGGGCCGCGACGTGCCGGGCGCGACCGGCACGGTCGCCCCGGGGGCGCCGGCGGGCACCGGAACCGCGATGCCGCCGGCCGGCACGGCCCCCGCGGCCCGCTGAGCCCAGCACACCGCGTCGCCCCGGGGAATCGTCCGTTCCCCGGGGCGATGGCGTTCGAACGGCGGCACGGTCTTTCCCTCCCGCCTCTGCCGGCAGGGCGATCGCGTGGCGCGCCCTCCATCGTGGAGCGAGGCTGCTTGGGCACCGTGCCCGCTCTCCCGTCCCGACCGGGGCACCCGTGCCCGATCCTCCTCGGGGCTCGCCCGAGATAGGCCGGCGCGCCGCCCGGCGGCGGTCGCCCGCCGCCGGCCTGCGACCCCGCGCCCGCCCTCCCTACGGCCTGCCCGTGCCCGGACCGCTTGGCCCCTCCGGCATTCGGGTCTAGATCTGCGCCCATGGAGACACCCGGCGCGCCCCGCGAGTCCGCCCCCGCCTTGCAGGTGCGCGCGCTCGCCGGCCTGAAGGAGATCGGCGCCGAGGCCTGGGACGCCTGCGCCACCTCTGCCGAGACGCTCCGGGGCGGCGACGAGACCCACAACCCCTTCGTCTCCCACGCCTTCCTGTCGGCGCTGGAGGATTCCGGTTGCGTCTCCCGCAAGACCGGCTGGCTGCCGCTGCACATCAGCCTGGAGCGGGACGGGGACCTTCTCGGCGTCGCGCCCTGCTATCTGAAGAGCCACAGCCAGGGCGAGTACGTGTTCGACCACGGCTGGGCCGACGCCTACGAGCGGGCGGGCGGCGCCTATTATCCGAAGCTCCAGGCGAGCGTGCCCTTCTCCCCCGTCACCGGGCCGCGCTTCCTGATCGCGCCCGGTGCCGACCCGGACGTGGCCACGGCCGGGCTGATCGCGGGCCTGCGGGCCCTGCGGGACCAGGCGGGGGCCTCCTCGATCCACGTCACCTTCATGCAGGAGGCCGAGTGGGAGCGGGCCGGGGCGGCGGGCTTCCTCAAGCGCACCGACCAGCAGTTCCACTGGCTGAACGCGGGCTACGCGAGCTTCGACGGCTTCCTGGAGGCGCTGGCCTCGCGCAAGCGCAAGAGCATCCGGCGCGAGCGGCGCGACGCGCTGAGCCAGGGCATCACGGTGGAGCGCCTCACGGGCTCCGAGATCACCGAGGCGCACTGGGACGCGTTCTTCGCCTTCTACACGGACACCGGGGCCCGCAAATGGGGCCGGCCCTATCTCAACCGCCGCTTCTTCTCGCTGCTCTCCGAGCGGATGGCCGAGCGGGTGCTGCTGATCATGGCCCGGCGCGGCGGCCGCTACATCGCGGGGGCGATCAACCTCGTCGGCGACGTCGCGCTCTACGGGCGCAACTGGGGCTGCATCGAGGACCACCCCTTCCTGCATTTCGAGGTCTGCTACTACCAGGCGATCGACTTCGCGATCGCGCGCGGGCTGAAGCGGGTCGAGGCCGGCGCGCAGGGCGAGCACAAGCTCGCCCGCGGCTACCGCCCCGTCCTGATGCGCTCGGCCCACGACATTGCCGACCCAGGGTTGCGTAAAGCCGTGGCCGACTACTTGCGAAGGGAGCGCGCCCACGTGAATGCTCTCGTGGGGGAATTCGACAGCCTGACCCCGTTCAAGCGCGAGACCTGAGCCGCAGATGAGCCCGATCGATCGCATCAAGACCTACGCCGACGCGTTGACCGCGCTGCGGCGCGACCTCCACGCCCATCCCGAACTCGGCTTCGAGGAGGTGCGGACCTCCGGGATCGTGGCGGACCTGCTGGAGGGCTACGGGATCGAGGTGCACCGGGGCATCGGCGGCACCGGCGTGGTCGGCGTGCTGAAAGGCCGGAGCGGCGGCGGCCGGCGCATCGGGCTTCGCGCCGACATGGACGCCCTGCCGATCGAGGAGGAGACCAATCTCCCCTACCGCTCGACCTACCCCGGCAAGATGCACGCCTGCGGCCACGACGGCCACACCACCATGCTGGTGGGCGCGGCGCGCTACCTCGCCGAGACCCGCGACTTCGACGGGACCGCGGTCTTCGTGTTCCAGCCGGCGGAAGAGGGACGGGGCGGGGCCCGCGCCATGCTGGCCGACGGCCTGTTCGAGAAATTCCCCTGCGACGAGATCTACGGCCTGCACAACCAGCCGAGCGGCCCGCACGGCGCCATCGGCCTGCGCCCCGGCCCGATCATGGCGGCAGCCGACTTCTTCGACATCCGCGTGCAGGGCCGCGGCATCCACGCGGCGCAGCCCCACAAGGGCATCGACCCGATCGTGATCATCACGGGCCTCGCCCAGGCGATGCAGTCGATCGTCTCGCGCAACGCCGACCCGCTGAAGTCGATCGTCGTCTCGATCACCCGGCTCAACGCCGGCTCGGCCTACAACGTCGTGCCCGAGAGCGCCGACATGGCCGGCACCATCCGGACCTTCGACCGGGAACTCAGGGCGCTGGCCTCCCGCCGCATCCGGGAGTTGGCGGCGGGCTTCGCGGCGGCCTACGGGGCCGAGATCACGGTCGAGATCCAGGACGTGTTCTCGGTTCTGGAGAACGCCCCCGCGCAGACGCAGGCCGCGGCCGAGATCGCCGCCGAGCTGTTCGGCGAGGCCCAGGTCAACACCAGCGCCCCGCCCCGCATGGGCAGCGAGGACTTCGCCGACATGGCGCTCAAGGTGCCGGCCGCCTACGCCTGGCTCGGCTCGAACCCGGGCCCGGGCCTGCACAACGCGAGCTACGACTTCGACGACACGATCATCCCGATCGGCAGCGCCTACCTCGCCCGTCTGGTCGAGCGCCGCGCGACGGCCTAGGGAACGGGGCGCCCCGCTCGGGGGCGCCTCTTCCGGACCGCCCATGACGACGATCCACGCCTTCTCGCCGCGCGCCGCGGACGGCAGCCCGCACCCGCTCGCGCAGTATCGCGGGCGGCCCGTGCTCATCGTGAACACCGCCTCGAAATGCGGCTTCACCGGGCAGTATGCCGGGCTCGAGGCGCTCTGGCGGCGCCACCGGGACCAGGGGCTCGCGGTGCTGGCCTTCCCGTGCAACCAGTTCGGCGCGCAGGAGCCGGGCGACGCGGCCGAGATCGCGCAGTTCTGCACGCTCGGCTACGACGTGACCTTCCCGGTGCTGGCCAAGGTCCAGGTGAACGGGCCGGAGGCAGACCCGCTCTTCGTCCACCTCAAGCGCGAGCGGCCGGGCCTGCTCGGCACGGGCGCGATCAAGTGGAACTTCACCAAGTTCCTCTGCGACGGCGAGGGCCGGGTGATCGATCGCTACGCGCCGCAGACCAAGCCCGAGGCGCTGGAGGGGGCGATCGCCGCGGCGCTCGGCTGAGAAGCACCGCCCTTCTCAGCCATACCCTCCGGATTCACCACCGTCGCCGGCCGCTCGCCGCGCAGGATCGCGAGCATCGCCTCGGCCGCGCCCAGCCCCATCGTGCGCAGGCTGGTGGCGGTGGTGCCGGCGACGTGCGGGGTGAGGAGCAGGTTCGGGCAGCCGCGCAGCCGGTGGTCCTCCGGCAGGGGCTGCTCGGCGAAGACGTCGAGCGCCGCGCCGCCGATCCGGCCCGCCTCCAGCGCGTCGGCCAGCGCCTCGGCCTCCACGATGGGGCCGCGGGCGACGTTGATCAGCACCGCCCCGGGCCGCATCCGGCCGATCAGCGCGGCGCCCACGAGCCCCCGGGTCTCGGGGGTCAGCGGACAGGCGATCACCACCGCGTCGCTCTCCGCGAAGAGCCGCTCGACCGGCACCGACTCGACGAGGCCGTCGAGGTTGCGCGGCGTGCGCGCGGCGCCGAGCACCCGCATGCCGAAGCCGTGCCGGCCGATCCCCGCCACCGCCCGGCCGATCTCGCCCAGCCCCAGCACGCCGAGCGTGGTGCCGCCGATCTCCGGCAGGTCGCTCGCCAGCGTCTTGGCGGCGAGCCAGCCGTCCCGGCGCAGCGTCCGGTCGAGGTGGGCGAGGCGGCGGCGCAGGTCGAGCAGGGCCGCGAAGGCGTACTCGGCCACCGCCCGCGTGTTGCTGCCGGGCAGGTTCGCCACGGGTAGTCCGCGGGCGGTCGCCGTCGCCAGCGGCACGAAATCGAGCCCGACGCCGTGCCGGACGATGCCCCGCAGGCCGGGCGCGTGGTCGAGGATGTCGTCGGGCAGCTGCGCCCGCACGATCATGCCGGAGGCCCCCTGAGCGAGGCGCCGCAGGGTGTCGGCGCCCGTGTCCGGCGCGGTCACGACACGGGCATGCGGCTCCAGACGGGCCACCGCCTCCGGATGGATCGGGTTCGTCAGCAGGACGAGCGGCTTGGCGTCGGCGTCGGCGTCGGTCACCGGCAATCTCCGGGCGGGGCTTCGGCCGCGGTATGCCGGGATCGCGCCGCGCCGTCATACGCCGGGCTACGGCGGAGCGCGGCATTTCATCCGCCGCGCTTGATCCAGGTTAGCCGCGCGCAATCTCGGCGCTATGCCCCGATCCGACAATTCTCCTGATCTTCTCGTCGCGCTGCATTTCCTCGGCGGCTCCGCCCGGACCTGGGAGCCGGTCGCCCGCCGGCTCGCCGGCACGGTGGGCTGCCTCGCCCTCGACCTCCCGGGCTTCGGCGCGGCGGCGGGGACGACGGGCTACGACGTCGCCGCCATGGCCGACCACGTCGCCGCCGCGATCCGGGCGGCGCGCCCGCGCCGCTTCGCGCTGGCCGGGCACAGCATGGGCGCCAAGGTGGCGCTGGCCCTGGCGCGCCGCTCCGAGGACGGCGACCCGGATCTCGCGGGCCTGAGCCATCTCGTCCTCGTGGCGGGCTCCCCGCCGAGCCCCGAGCCGATCGCGGAGGAGCGTCGCCGGGCGATGCTCGCCTGGATCGGGGCCGACGCGGAGACGCGGGCGCGCGAGGCCCGCGCGTTCATCCGCCAGAATGTCGGCGCGCCGCTGGCGCCCGGGGACGAGGACGCGGCGACCGCCGACGTGCTGCGGGCCGCGCCGGACGCGTGGCGCGCCTGGCTCGAATCGGGCGCGAACGAGGATTGGGCCGCCCGCATCGGCGTCCTGCGCACGCCGGCGCTGATCCTGGCGGGCGGTGACGATGCCGATCTCGGCCCCGCCGGACAGGCCGCCCTCACGGCGCCCCACCTCGCCCACGCCCGCACGCGGGTCCTCGACGGCGCCGGCCACCTGCTGCCGCTGGAACGGCCGGACGCCGTGGCGGCGGAGATCGCTGCCCACCTCGCCGCGGCAGCGCCCGCAGACCCCGCGCCGGCGCGGATCCCCGCGGATTACGCCGCGCTGATCGCCTCCGAGCGGGTCAACCCGCGCCTGCGGGCGGCCCTCGTCGAGCGCGCCGAGCCGGACGATCCGGCCTACGCCCCCGCCGCGCTCGACCCGGTCGCGCTGGCGCTGCTGCGCGCCGTGGTGGCCCGGGTGCTGCCCGAGGCCGGCTTCGACATCGCCGCCCGGCTCGACGCGCGTCTGGCGAGCGGTGCGGGCGACGGCTGGCGCTTCTCCCGCCTGCCGCCGGACGCCCACGCCTACCGCGCCGGCCTGCGCAGCCTCGACGCCGCCGCGCGGGCGGAGGGCGCGCCGTTCCTCGCCCGCGACGGAGCGGGCCGGGACGCGCTGCTGCGGGCGGCCCAGGAGGGCCGACTGGCGGTGCCCGAGACGGCGGACCCGCGCCTCGACGCGGAGCAGATGGTGCTGTGGTTCGAGGATCTGCGCGCCGACGCGGTGCGCACCTACCTCGCGCACCCGGCGACGCTCGCCCGCCTCGGATTCTCGGGGATCGGCGCCGGCGGCACCGGCACGCCCGACCCGGACGGGCTCGCCCGCAATCTTCCGGGCTTCGTCCGGACCGGGCGGAACGATCCCGAACCTTGGGAACCCGAACCTTGGGAACCTGAACCTTGGGAACCGGGACAGAGCGCTCCCGCGGAGGCGGTCCGATGAACCTCGACGGCATGCGGCACCACGCACTGAACGAGGCCGTCGATGCGGTGGTGATCGGCACCGGGGCGGGCGGCGCGCCGGTTCTCGCGCGGCTCGCAGCCGCCGGCCTGAGGGTGGTCGCGCTGGAGGCAGGCCCGAACTTCGCGCCCGCCGCCTTCGCCTTCGACGAGACCTTGGCCGACGAGATCTACTGGACCGGGGAGCGCCTCAGCGGCGGCACCACGCCGGAAGCCTTCGGGGCCAACAACAGCGGCACCGGCGTCGGCGGCTCGACCCTGCACTGGGGCGCCTTCGTGCCCCGGCCCGACAGGCGCGACCTCGCGCTCCACACCGAGACCGGCGAGGGCTGCGACTGGCCGGTCGGCCTCGACGAACTCGTCCCCTTCTACGAGCGGGTCGAGCGCTTCATCGGCGTCTCGGGGGCCGATCCCTATCCGTGGGATCCGGGCCGGCGCTACCCGCTGCCGCCGGTGCCGCGCAACGGCCCGGCGGAGATCATGGCGCTCGCCTGCGGGCAGCGCGGCCTGCGCGCCACGGACGCGCCGGCCGCGGTCGTCTCGCGTCCCTTCGCGCAGGAGGGCGGCCCCGAGCGCGAGGCCTGCATCAATTGCGGCTACTGCCACCAGGGCTGCCGCAACGGCGCCAAGGCCAGCATGGACGTGACCTACCTTCCCCTCGCGCTCCGCCACGGCGCCGAGATCCGGCCGGGCAGCGTCGCGCACGGGCTGGAGCGCGACGCCTCGGGCCGGGTCACGGCGGTGGTCTACCGGCGGGACGGGGTCGATCACCGCCAGCTCTGCGGGGCGGTCTTCCTCTGCGCGGGCGCCGTCGAGACGCCGCGCCTGCTGCTCAATCTGGGTCTCGCCAACGCGAGCGGCCAGGTCGGGCGCAACTACATGGGCCATGTCGCGACCCAGGTCTGGGGCAGCTTCCCCGACCCGATCCGGATGAACCGGGGCTACCCGTCCTCGCTGATCAGCGAGGACATGGTCCGGCCGCGGGACGCCGACTTCGCGGGCGGCTACCTCGTGCAGAGCCTCGGGGTGCAGCCCCTGACGCTCGCCAACGCGGTCGCCCGCACCCGCGGCCTCTGGGGACCGGCGCTCCACGCCTGCCTGGACGGCTACAACCATCTGGCGGGCATCGGCATCAACGGCGAGACGCTGCCCTGCGACGAGAACCGGCTGACGCTCTCCGACGAGACCGACGCGCTGGGCTTGCGCAAGGCGCAGATCAGCTTCGGCTACAGCGAGAACGAGCGCCGCCTGAACGCCCACGCCACCGCCCTGATGCGCGACCTCTGGGAGGCGGCGGGCGCGCGCGACATCTGGGTGCTGGAGCGCGTCGCCCACACCCTCGGCACCTGCCGGATGGGCCGGAGCGGCGACGCGGCCGTGGTCGATCCCTACGGCCGCAGCTTCGACATCCCGAACCTCTGGATCAGCGACGGCTCGACCTTCCCGAGCTCGCTCGCGGCGAATCCGGCGCTCACCATCATGGCGCTGGCGCTGCGGAGCGCGGAAGCGTTCCTGGAGCGGGCGCGGGACGGCTGATCCGGCAGCACGGTCGGGATGGCATCCTGGGCGGCCCTCCATCGGACCACAGACACCCCAAGACAAGACGCGGGTCCCCTCTCCCGTGCGGGAGAGGTCTGCTTTCGCAGAAAGCCGGGTGAGGGACCCGGAGCCATCAGGATCGAACGCTGCGGTTCCGCGGCAGCAGCTCGCCTTGTCTGGAGAGTTCTCATCCCTCACCCCAACCCTCTCCCGCACGGGAGAGGGAGCGCGGCGCGGTTCCGGCCCGCGCAACCGGAAGCGATGTCAGGGCACGAAACCCTCGAACACCATCTGGTCGGCGTGGGCCTCGGCCCGGGCGCGCTGGTCGGGCGTCCGCACCGTCCAGGCCATCACCGGCAGGCGGCCGAGGAGGCGCCCGAGATAGGTGGCGGCACAGGGCAGGTCGTCGACGCGCCAGGACAGGAAGTCGGGCCGCGTCTCCTCCAGGTGCAGGAGGTTCGCGAGCGCCCGCCGCTCGCTCTCGGGCAGGGCGGCGTAGGCGGGGTCGTCCTGGCTCGACTCGGCCACGATGCCGCGCGGGATCCGCTCCGGCACGAGCGCGCGCAACGCCGCCACCACGCGCGGGTCGAAGGACTTGAGCGCGAGCGGCCCGTCGTAGCCGGAGGCGACCTCGGCGACGCGCCGCGTCAGCGCGAGATCGCCGTCGAAGCGCGACTTGATCTCGACGACGAGCGGCACGGCGCCCCCGATGGCGGCGAGGAAGGCGGGCAGGGGGGTGATGGTCTCGTCCGTCCCCGCGACCGCGAGGCGCGCCAGCTCCGCGGCCGTCAGGCTCGCCACCGGCTCGCTCCGCTCCGTCAGCCGCCCGAGGGCGAAGTCGTGGAACACCACGGCCTCGCCGTCGGCGGTCAGCTGCACGTCGCACTCGATCGCGAAGCCCCGCGCGACGGCCGCGCGGGCCGCCGCCAGCGTGTTCTCGGGGATGCCCGCGGCCCGGTCGTGCAGGCCCCGGTGGGCGATCGGCCGCGCGGTGAGCCAGCGGGGCGCTCCGGTCCCGGGAGGGGCCCGCATCAGCGCACCGCGAACATCGCCTCGACCTCGACCGCCGCGTCGAGGGGCAGTTCCGCGACGCCGACCGTCGAGCGGGCGTGGCGGCCGCGGTCGCCGAGCAGCTCCACCATCAGGTCGGAGGCGCCGTTCATGATCGGCGCCAGCCCCGCGAAGGTCGGCACGGCGTTGATGAAGCCGCCGAGCCGCACGCACTGATCGACCCCGTGGTCGAGGTCGCCCACCGCCGCCTCGAGCTGGGCCAGCACGTTGAGCGCGCAGAGCCGGGCCGCCGCGATGCCCGCCTCGTTCGAGACCGTGTCGCCGAGCTTGCCCGTGTGCTCGGGCGCGAGCTTGCCGTCCGGGCCGAAGCAGATCTGGCCGGAGATCACCACGAGGTTGCCGGTGCGCACGAAGGGCACGTAGTTCGCCACGGGGGCTGCCGCCTTCGGCAGGGCGAGGCCGAGATCCTTCAGCCGTTCCTTGATCGAGCTCATGCTGATTCCCTCCGTGACCAACCGTTCGGCGGGGTCTGAGCACAGGCCCGGCGCGGCGCGCAAGGGGGCCGAGGAACGCGGGTCGAGGCGGTGTTCCGGACGATCCCAAAAATCGTCCGGCATGGCTGGCAGGACCGTCAAATCATTGACAGGAGACCGCTGTTTCATAGTAATCGCGCGCGTGCCGCCCCGGTGACGAGGCGGCACTTTCATTTCCGGGCGGGTGCTGCGGGCCGTGGTGGCCCGTGGCCCGCCCCGCGCGCCGGACACAGGAGCTGGGACCCATGACGTCCGTCCTTCTGCCGAACTATGTGCGGGCCCCGATCGCGTTCGAGCGCGGCGAGGGCGCGTGGCTGGTGGCGCGCGGCGGCGAGCGATACCTCGATTTCGGCGCGGGCGTCGCGGTCAACGCGCTCGGCCACGCCCACCCGCACCTCGTCGCCGCGCTCACCGAGCAGGCCGGCAAGGTCTGGCACGTCTCGAACCTCTACGAGATCCCGGAGGGCGAGCGGCTCGGCCAGCGGCTGGTGGACGCGACGTTCGCCGACATCGCCTTCTTCTGCAACTCGGGCGCCGAGGCCAACGAGGCCGCCATCAAGATGGCGCGCAAGTACCACGCCGAGGGCGGCCATCCGGAGCGCTTCCGGATCGTCACCTTCGAGGGCGCCTTCCACGGGCGCACCCTCGCCACCATCGCGGCGGGCGGCCAGCAGAAGTACATCGAGGGCTTCGGCCCGAAGGTGGACGGCTTCGATCAGGTGCCGGCCGGCGACATGGCGGCGCTCGAGGCCGCCATCACGCCCGAGACCGCCGCCCTGATGATCGAGCCGATCCAGGGGGAGGGCGGCGTGCGGGTGGTGCCGGCGGCCGAACTCCGCCACCTGCGCGCGCTCTGCGATAAGCACGGCCTGCTCCTCATCATGGACGAGGTCCAGACCGGCGTGGGCCGCACGGGCCGGCTCTTCGCGCACGAGTGGTCGGGCGTGACGCCCGACATCATGAGCGCGGCCAAGGGCATCGGCGGCGGCTTCCCGCTCGGCGTCTGCCTCGCAACGAGGGAGGCGGCGCGCGGCATGGTGCCGGGCTCGCACGGCACCACCTTCGGCGGCAACCCGCTCGCCATGGCGGTCGGCAACGCCGTGCTCGACGTGGTGCTGGCCCCGGGCTTCCTGGAGCAGGTCGGCCGCACGGCGCTCGACCTGAAGCAGAAGCTCGCCGCCCTGATGGACCGCCATCCCGGCGTCGTCGCGGAGATCCGCGGGGAGGGCCTGATGCTGGGCCTCAAGCTGCGGGTGCCGAACACCGACTTCGCGGCGGCCGCCCGCGCCGAGCACCTCCTGGTGATCCCGGCCGGCGACAACGTGGTCCGACTCCTGCCTCCGCTGATCGTCACGGAGGACGACGTGGCCCAGGCCGTCGCGCGCCTGGAGGCGGCGGCCTCGAACTTCGACGGGGCGCTGCGCGGCGCCGCCGAGTAGCCCGACGATCCACCGGGCGCGCACCCGCGCGCCCGGCGGCAAGCGCGACCGCGCACCGGCGCCGATGCGCCGGGTCGCACGGGGTCGGACCGATCCCGTGCACGGATGATGAGAAACGACGTGTGAGATGATTGCCCAGACGAACGGTCACGCGGTCCCCGCCGAGGGTGCCGGCCCGCGCCACTTCCTCGACCTGAAGGACCTCTCGGCGGAGACGCTGCGCGCCGTGCTCGACGCCAGCGCCGCCATGAAGGCGCGCCGCCGCCGGGGCGAGCCGCCCGCCGAGCGCCCGCTCGCCGGCAAGTATCTCGGCATGGTGTTCGACCGGCCCTCGACCCGCACCCGCGTCTCCTTCGACGTCGCCATGCGCGACCTCGGCGGCGAGACCCTGATGCTGACGGGCAGCGAGATGCAGCTCGGCCGCGGCGAGACCATCGGCGACACCGCGCAGGTGCTCTCCCGCTTCGTGGACGCGATCATGATCCGCATCCTCGACCACGGACTGATGCTGGAACTGGCCGAGAACGCGACCGTGCCGGTGATCAACGCGCTCACCAAGGTCTCGCATCCCTGCCAGATCATGGCCGACCTCCTGACCTTCGAGGAGCATCGCGGGCCGATCCGGGGCCGCACGGTGGCGTGGTCGGGCGACGGCAACAACGTGCTGGCGAGCTGGGTCCACGCCGCCGCGCGCTTCGACTTCACGCTGAACGTCGCGGCCCCGCCGGAGCTGGCGCCCCCCGCCGCCGTGATGGCCTGGGCCAAGCAGGAAGGCGCGCGCGTCAACCTCACCACCGACGCCTTCGCGGCGGTGGACGGGGCCGACGCGGTGGTCACCGATTGCTGGGTCTCGATGGGCGACGAGGACGGCGAGCACCGCCACAACCTGCTCTCGCCCTATCAGGTCAACGCGGAGCTGATGGCGGCGGCGGCCAAGGACGCGATCTTCATGCACTGCCTGCCGGCGCATCGCGGCGAAGAGGTGACGGCCGAGGTCATGGACGGTCCGCAATCGGTGGTGTTCGACGAGGCCGAGAACCGCCTGCACGCCCAGAAGGGCGTGCTGGCCTGGTGCCTCCGGGCGAACGGGCTCTGACGCGCGCCGATTCCTCCCGCCGATCCTTCCTTGGCCCGGGGGAGGACCGCGCTCTCGCGAAAATCCGGGGGCGGCCCCATATGGGAGCCTCGTCGGGCCACGCGCCCGTCCCCCCATCCCCCGGCCCCGCGCGCTGACCCTGAGCCCCTCCGTCGGGCGGCCGCGCTCGTGGCCGACGACCCCGCGGAGCAGGCATGACGTCCGGAACCGAGATCCACAGCAACGGCCACGCGGGCGGCGACGACGCCGTGCTGCCCTTCGCGGTCGAGGCCCTCGACGTGCGCGGGCGCGCGGTGCGGCTCGGGCCGTCCATCGACACCATCCTGCGCCGCCACGGCTACCCGGACCCGGTCGCGCGGCTCATCGGCGAGGCGGCGGCGCTGACCGTGCTGCTCGGCTCCTCGCTGAAGTTCGAGGGCCGCTTCCAGCTCCAGACCAAGACCGACGGCCCGGTCGCGATGATCGTGGTCGATTTCGAGGCCCCCGACCGGCTCCGCGCCACCGCCCGCTTCGACGCGGAGCGGGTGGCCGCGCTCGGCACTGGCCCGCTGAAGACCGCCGACCTCGTCGGCCACGGCCACCTCGCCATGACGATCGACCAGGGCTCGGCGGCCAGCCGCTACCAGGGCGTCGTCGCGCTGGAGGGCCAGAGCTTCGAGGAGGCGGCGCACCAGTATTTCCGCCAGTCCGAGCAGATCCCGACCCAGGTCCGCCTCGCGGTCGCCGAGGCCTTCGAGGATGGCGCGAGCCGCTGGCGCGCGGGCGGCCTGCTCGTGCAGTTCCTGCCGCAATCCATCGACCGCGCGCGGCTCGCCGACCTGCCGCCGGGCGACATCCCGGAGGGCCACGCGCATCTCGGGTCGGGGGCACCGGAGGACGACGCCTGGGTCGAGGCCCGCTCGCTCACCGGCACGGTCGAGGACCACGAACTGGTCGATCCGAACCTGTCCAGCGAGCGCCTGCTCTACCGCCTGTTCCACGAGCGCGGGGTGCGGGTGTTCGAGGCGCAAGGGGTGCGCGAGACCTGCCGCTGCTCGCGCGAGCGGGTGATGGGCATGATCCGCTCCTTCACGCCGGAGGACCGCCGGGACATGGTCGCCGATGACGGGCGCATCGTGATCACCTGCGAGTTCTGCTCGCGCCGCTACGCGCTGGATCCGGCCGAGGTCGAGCGTGAGATCGCGGAGCGGCCCGCGCAGTAACGGTCTCTGAACAGCCAAGCTTTGACCAAGTCAGCCCGCGCCGTCCATCAGTACGGGGCCGGCGCAGCAAATTTGCTTTCCTCGTGAACCCTTTCGGGATCTGCGACGTTTCGAGGCGTCTCAGAATTCCGGAGGAAACACGATGAACAAGATTGCGGTAGGCCTTGCGGCCCTTCTGTTCAGCACCTCGGTCTACGCGCAGAACGCCGCCGGCACGGCCGGCGGCGAGGGCGGCATGCGCGGCGGTGGCGCCGGATCGAGCATGAAGGCCGGCGGAGAGGCCCGGGGCGGCGCCGAGCGCGGCGGCACGGAGCGCGGCTCCGGCGCGATGGGGCAGGGCGCCGAGGCGCGCGGCAGCGAGGCGGGCCGCGCTGGAGCCGACCGGGGCGCGACGGCCGAGCGCGGCGGTGAGCGCGGCGGTGAGCGCGGCGAAGCGCGCGACGGTGCACGGGCCGAGGGCCGCGGCAACCGCGACGGCGACCGGGCCGAGCGCGGCGAGATGCGGGGTGAGCGTGGGGCGCGCGACGAGCGCCGCAGCGAGCGCGGCGAGGTTCGCGGCCGGACCGACGTGAGTTCCCGCACCGACATCCGCAGCCGCACGAACGTCGTCGATGGCGGCTATCGCCGCGAGGGTCGCTACGTCTTCATCGGCGGCCGCCGGGTGGTCTACGGCTCGCCCGAGTACCGCCGTCTGATCGTCACCGAGCACCGCAGCGGCCCCCGCGAGCGCTACGTGGTGATCCGCGGCCAGCGCGTGCTCTACGGCTCGCCGGAGTATCGCCGTCTCGTCGCCGTGAAGGGCGGTACGCGCGAGCGCTACGTCGTCATCCGCGGCCAGCGCGTGCTCTACGGCTCGCCTGAGTATCGCCGCCTCGTGACCGTGCGCGAGACCGGCCCGCGCGAGCGCTACGTCACGGTGCGCGGCCAGCGCGTGCTCTACGGCTCCCCCGAGTACCGTCGCCTGACGGTCAGCACGAGCGAGCGTCGCGGCGGCACGGTCAACGCCGGCTTCAGCGAGCGCAGCCGCACGGATGTGCGGGCGGGCCGCGAGGAGCGCGGCGAGCGGGGCTTCAACCGCAACGAGGGCCGCGACCGCGCCGGGACGGAGGCGCGCGAGCGGGACGGCGCCCGCAACGCCGGCATGCGCGAGCAGGGCGGCCGCGACGGCGGCATGCGCAACGTCTCCGACCGGAGCGAGCGCGGCGGCATGGGCGGCATGGGTGAGAACCGCGGCGGGGCGGAGCGCGGCGGCATGAACGCCGGCGGTCGCCAGGGCGGCATGCAGGGTGGCGGCGCGCAGGGCGGCGCCGGCCGCGAGGGCGGCAACGCCGGCGGCGCCACGGGCGGCCGTAACTGAGCCGACGCGTTCGGGACAAGAGGAGGGAGGCGCCGGCGACGGCGCCTCCCTTCGCGTATCAGGTCTTCAGCACCGGCTCGCCGATGTCGCCGCTGCCGCGGCGGGCGAGATATTCGGGCTGGAACAGGCACATCCGCACCGCGTCCCGGTAGCGGCCGTTCATGAAGAACTCGTCCTTCAGCACGCCCTCCGGACGGAAGCCGCAGCGCTCGTAGATCTGCGCGGCGCGGCGGTTGTCCTTGTCCACGTGCAGGTAGAGCTTGTGGATGTTGAGCACGCTGAAGGCGTAGTCGATCGCCACCCGGGTCGCCTGCCACGCGTAGCCGCGGCCCTGGAAGCCCGGATGCACGGCGATCTGGAACTCGCAGCGCCGGTGCAGGTGGTTGATCTCCACGAGCTCGACCATGCCGGCCCGCTCGTCGCGGTCGTTGGCGATGATGAAGCGCCGCTCGCTCTGGTTGTGGATGTTGCGCTCGTAGAGCTGCGCCAGCTCGGCGAAGGACTCGTAGGCCTCCTCGAACCAGTAGCGCATGATGCTGTCGTTGTTGTTGAGCTGGTGCACGAAGAGCAGGTCCTCGCGCTCCAGGGGGCGCAGCTTCACCCGGTCGAGAGGCTGGCTCATCGGGAACACTCCGCGATCAGGCGGCGCATGAAGGCCTCCCCCTGGCCGAGCGCCGCCAGCGTGATGAACTCGTCCGGCTGGTGCGCCTGGTCGATCGAGCCGGGACCGCACACCACGGTCGGGATCCCGGCCGCCTGGAAGCGTCCGGCCTCGGTGGCGTAGGGCACCGACACGGTGCGGTTGCGCTGGGCGAGCCGGAGCGCCAGCCGCTCGGCCTCCGAGCCGGGCTCGGGCGCGAGGCCCGGCACCGCCACCTCTTCCAGGGTCTCGATGCGGCCGTAGGCGCCGTAGCGGTTGAGCCGGTCGCGGGTGACGCGCGCGACGGCCTCCCCGAACAGGGCCGGGATCTCGGCCGGGTCGAGGTCGGGCAGGCCGCGATACTCCCAGTTGAAGCTGCAGACCTTCGGCAGGATGTTGCGCGCCGTGCCGCCCTGGATCGTGCCGACATGGACCGTCGAGAAGGGCGGGTCGAACCGGCCCGAAGGGTCGCCCCGGGCGATCATCGCGTCGGCGATGCCGTTGAGCGCGGCCACCAGATCGCCCGCCGCCATCACGGCGTTGGCGCCGAGCATGGGCTTGGAGGAATGCGCCTCGTGACCGTGCACGGTGGTCAGGCAGGTCACCACGCTCTTGTGGGCATCGGCGACCTCGAGGTTCGTGGGTTCGCCAACGATCACGGCGCCGGGCCGCGGCAGGTCGCGGCCGAAGCGCGCGATCGTGTCGGCGACGCCGAGGCAGGTGGTCTCCTCGTCGTAGGAGAGCAGGATGTGGATCGGCCGCCTGAGGTCGGCCGCCAGCATCTCGGGCACGAGGGCGAGCGCCAAGGCGCAGAAGCCCTTCATGTCGACCGCGCCGCGGCCGTAGGCGCGCCCGTCCGCTATCCGCAGGGTGAAGGGGTCGGCGCTCCAGCTCTGGCCCGCCACCGGCACCACGTCGGTGTGGCCGGAGAGCACGACGCCGCCGTCGCCCTCGGGGCCGAGCGTCGCGAAGAGGGCGGACTTGTCGCCCGCCGCGTTCGGCACGCGCACGGACCGCACGCCCCAGCCGTCCAGATAGGCCGAGACCCAGTCGATCAGGGCGAGGTTCGACCGGCTGCTCTCGGTGTCGAAGGCGACGAGCCGGGCGAGCAGATCGACGGTCTCGAGCCGGTCACCGTTCCGCATGGGGCCTCCTTCCTCCGGGCGCGCCGAGCCCGCGGCGGGGCTCGGTGCCTCTCAGTGCAGGCTGCGGCGCACGTGCGGGCTGTCGAGGGAGAAGGCGGGGATCTCGGCCTCGAAGCTCTCGCCCGCCACCGTCGCCATGGTGTAGCTGCCGGCCATCAGGCCGTCGGGCGTCGTGAGCGGGCAGCCGCTCGTGTAGCTGAAGGATTCGCCCGGCTCCAGCACCGGCTGCTTGCCGACGACGCCGGTGCCGCGCACCTCCTGGCAGGCGCCGCGCCCGTCGATGATGCGCCAGTGCCGGGCGCGCAGTTGCACCTGCTCGGCACCGTTGTTCACGATCTCGACCGTGTAGGCGAAGAAGTAGCGGCTCTCGCCGGGGGAGGATTCCTCCTCGACGAAACGGGGCATGACGGTCACGCTGATTCCGCGCGTCTCTGCCTTGTACATCGTGCTGAAACGCCTCTTGCCGAGGAACCCTCGGTGAACCCCCGCCGGGCCTCGGCGCCGATTCAACGCGGCGTCTCCGCCCGGGGAGCCACGTGGTAGTTGTCGTCGGAATCGGCGTCAATCGCGGCGGAGTACGTCGCGGCGCGCCGGCCGGGGAGCCCCGCGGGGACGGCGGGAGGACGGCGGGAGGCCGCCAGCCGTCCCCATCCGGAGGGCCGAGCGCATCGCCCCGACGCCGGAGGCCCGCGCCCCGCCGGCCTTGGCGCGCGACCCGGGGGGGCGAGGGGGCCCACCGCGGCGGGACCGGCCCGGGGGAAGGGCCCCGAAGGCTGCGGGGGAGGCCCGATCGCCGCAGGCCCCGTCCGCGCTGCATCCCAAAGTCAGGTCTTCGCGTTACGGGAACGGTCGAAACGCCCCGGCCCAGCGCAGGCCCCGACGACGTTGCGAGGATCCAACCGCCCCCATGGAGCCCGATTGCGTCATCATCGGTATCCACGGCCTCGCCAACAAGCCGCCGATCGACGAGAAGACGCGCTGGTGGCGGACCGCGATCGCGGAGGGCTTGGCGAGTGCCGGGATAGACTCGAGCACGACCTTCTGCTTCGCGTTCGTCTACTGGGCCGACCTTCGCTACGAGATCCCCCTGTCGGAGGATGCGAACCAGGAGCCCTACCGCCCGCGCGCCGATGCGGAGCGGACGCCCGCGGCCCGGGCAGAGGCGGCGACGACCGTCAAGGACCTGCTCGCGCCGGTCTACGCGGGCATCGACCGCATTGAGGAGGCGACGGGCATCACGCTCCTGGACGACGTGATCCTGGAACACCGCTTCGACGACCTCTGGCACTATCACGGCGAGCGCGGCTTCGCCCGGCAGGTCCGAGCGCGCCTCGCCGAGCGCCTGAGGGCGTTTCGCGACCGCCGGATCTGTCTCGTCGCGCACTCGATGGGATCGGTCATCGCCTACGACGTGCTGCGCACCCTCGAGCGCGAGGATCCGGCGCTGCGCGTCGAGCACCTCGTCACGGCCGGCTCGCCCATGGGACTGGCGAAGGTGAAGCTCAAGTTCGCGGCCGAACACGGTGCCCTGCGCGTGCCCAACAACGTCTCGGCCTGGACCAATCTGGCGGATGGCGACGACGTCGTCTCGATCATGGGCGCGCTGGATGCGGACTACGCCCCCAGCGACGGGGGCGTCCGGGTCGTCGACCGGCGCGTCGTGAACGACTTCCGGCGCCTCGACGGCGCGGTGAACCACCACAAGTCCTACGGCTATCTGCGGACGCGGGAATTCGCAGCCATCGCCCGCCGCTACACGGGAGCCGGCGGCTCCGACGACGCCGCGGGGTAGAGCGAGCGGCTCGAGCCCGTACGGTATGCGTAACCGCGGTGGGATCGAGCCGGAAAACTGCAATCCAGGATTGAGAACGCGACGCAAATCAACTCTGCGCATCATCAGTCAGCGCGCGACAGGGCATCAATATTTAACGTCCGTGCGAGATCATCCCCCGAAATCGGGGGCTATGATGCACGTCAAGATTTCCTACGCGCTTCGGGGCATCATCGCGCTTCTCGCGGTCTGCATCCTCGCGCAGGGGTTCCTGAGCGTGGTGCAGCTTGGCGCGGTCAGCCGGAGCACGCACGACATCACGGAGAACTGGATGCCGAGCGTGCGCGAACTCGGCGAGCTGAAATACAGGATCACGCGCGTCCGCATGACGGATGCGCGCTACATCACCGGCATCGAACCCGTCGGCGATCTCGACGCGCTGGCGGGCCGGCGCATCACGGACGCCGAGAGCGTCTGGTCCCGCTACGAGCCCCTGATCCGGGGGGCGGAGGCGCGGGCGCTGGGGGACGCGTTCCGGCGGTCCTGGACCGATTACCTCGCGCACCGGTCCAAGATCTCGGCCTCCGCGGAATCGAAGAGTCAGACCTTCCTCAACGACCTGTTCCAGGATTCGCGCAAGCCCTTCGAGGCGGCACTCGACGCGCTCGACCGCTCGACTGCCCTCAACATCGCCGGCGGCGATCGTGCGCGCAGCGCGGCGGGCGACACGTACGAACTCGGCCTCCGGCTCACGGTCCTGCTCTGCGGGCTCGCGCTGACGGCCGCACTGGCGGGCATCGCCTACGTGCTCCTCGGCGTGACGCGTCCGATCGACCGGCTGATCCGACGCATGCGGGACCTCGCGGCGGGCGATGTGAGCGCACCGGTTCCGGACACCGCTCGCGGCAGCGAGATCGGCGCCATCGCCGGCGCGATCGAGGCATCGCGGCAGAATCTCATCCGCACGCAACGGCTGGAAGCGGAGACGGCGCTCGCGCGCGCGTCCGCCGAGGAGCAGCGCAAGGCCGGCATGCGCCAGATGGCCGAGGGGTTCGAGCGGGCGGTGGGCGGCATCGTCGGCACGGTCTCGTCGTCCGCGACCGAGCTGCAGGCCACCGCCCGGACCATGACGGCGACGGCCGCCGAGACGGCCGGGCTGTCGGCGACCACCGCGAGCGCGGCCGAGGAGGCGTCCACCAACGTCAACACCGTGGCGGCGGCGGCCGAGGAACT
>NZ_BPQO01000048.1 GCF_022179285.1 Methylobacterium hispanicum
GAGGGCGAGGCCTAGCGTCGATCCGAGCGCGGCCGGCCTCCGGCCCCGGCTCGGAAGTCCGGCCCAGGCCGGTGCGTCCCCCCTCATCCGCAGACCTTTTCCCCTGATCCCACCGACAGGCGCCCGCCCCACCCGGGCCGAGCCAAGCCGGGCCGGGCGGCGGGTCGCACTGGGCGGCGCGCTCCTCGATGTCTTTCGTGCTACCGGATGTGCCGATTTCTTTGGTGCCGAAGATTGATATCAGGCTCCGGCCGCGCGGCGGCCGAAGCGGCCGATGCGCGTTCGGCGGGTCGTCGGGCGCTCCCGTCGCCGGACCGACCGACGTCCCGTGTCCCGCCCCGGAGCCGCCGGCCGCAATCGCGGATGTCTGCGCATCGCGGATGTCTGCGCGCCGCGGATGCGCGGATCCGCGCGGCCACCTACGGCCGAGCTATCGCAAACCAGGACACTTGGTATCGCTCCAAATGCGATGAGCCGGATTGTGACGATGCGGCCGTTCCCGCTCGGCGCGGATCGACGCGACGTCGTCCGCAACGGCCTTCGTGAAGGGCCGCGCCGACGCCAAGGGACGGCACCACAGCGGACAAGGACACGGGATGCAGACCGGTCGCCCCCTCTCGCCACACCTCACCTGGTATCGCTTTCCGCTGCCGGTGATCACCTCCATCACCCACCGCGCCACCGGCATCGTGCTGTCGGCGGGGGCGATCGCTCTCGCCTGGTGGCTCTGCTCCGTCTCGATTGGCGGGCGCCCCTTCGCCCTGACCCAGGCGCTCATCGGCTCGTGGTTCGGCGTCCTGGCGCTGTTCGGCTGGTCGGTCGCCTTCTTCTACCACCTGAGCAACGGGATCCGGCACCTCGCCTTCGATCTCGGCCTCGGGTTCGGCCTCTCCCGGGCCTACGCCACCGGCTACGCCGTGTTCGGCGCGACGGCGGCGCTCACCGCCGTCACCTGGCTCATCGTGCTCTTCGCGTGAGTGCTCGCATGCCCGATTCCGTGAATCCGTCCGGCCTCACCGCCATCCGCGACTCCGACGTCCTGCGACGCGTGCGCCATCTCGGGAGCGCGCGCAGCGGTCGCTCCGAATGGCGGTTGCAGCGCTTCAGCGCGGTCGCGCTGATCCCTCTGGGGCTCTACTTCGTCGTCTCCGTCGTGCGGCTCGCCCGGTTCGACGAGGCCGGAGCCCGGGCCTGGCTCGCCCAGCCGCTGCCGGCCGGACTGATGCTCCTGTTCTGCGTCGCGATCCTCGCCCACGCCTTCGTCGGCCTGCGCTCGGTCGCCGCCGACTACGTGCACGGACGCCTCGGCTCCCTGGCCGCGATCCTGCTGCTCTGGGCCGCCGTGATCGTCCTCGGCCTGGCCGCGGCCCTCTCCATTCTCACGATTCTTCTCGGTCGGTAAGGGCGTCACGATGGGCCGGAGTTACGAGATCATCGACCACACGTTCGACGTGGTCGTCCTGGGCGCGGGGGGTGCGGGCCTGCGCGCCACCCTCGGCATGGGCGCCGCGGGCCTGCGCACCGCCTGCGTCACCAAGCTGTTTCCGACCCGCAGCCACACGGTCGCGGCCCAGGGCGGCATCGCCGCCTCGCTCGGCAACATGGCCGAGGACGACTGGCGCTGGCACATGTACGACACGATCGCGGGCGGCGTCTGGCTCACCGACCACGACGCGGCGGAGTACCTCTGCCGCGAGGCGGTGCCCTCGGTGATCGAGCTGGAGCATCTCGGCGTTCCGTTCAGCCGAACGCCGGAGGGTCTGATCTACCAGCGCCGCTTCGGCGGCCACACCACGCACTACGCCAAGGGCGAGATGGCGCAGCGCTCCTGCGCCGCCGCCGACCGCACCGGCCACGCCATCCTGCACACGCTCTACCAGCAGTGCCTCAAGCACAAGGCGCGCTTCTTCATCGAGTACTTCGCCATCGACCTCCTGATGGACGAGGACGGCACCTGCCGCGGCCTGATGGCGATCTGCATGGAGGACGGCTCCCTGCACCGCTTCCGCGCCCACACCACGGTGGTCGCCACCGGCGGCTGCGGCCGCGTCTACAAGACCTGCACCTCGGCCCACACCTGCACCGGCGACGGCAACGCCATGGTGCTGCGCGCCGGCCTGCCGCTGCAGGACATGGAGTTCGTGCAGTTCCATCCGACCGGCATCCACGGCGTCGGCTGCCTGATCACCGAGGGCGCGCGCGGCGAGGGCGGCTACCTCACCAACGGCGACGGCGACCGCTTCATGCCGAAATACGCCCCCCACGAGAAGGACCTCGCCTCGCGCGACATCGTCAGCCACGCCGAGGCGGTCGAGATCCGCGAGGGGCGCGGCTGCGGCGACAACAAGGACCACATCCTGCTCCACCTGGAGGATCTCGACGAGGAGGTTCTGAGCAAGCGCCTGCCGGGCATCGTCGAGACGGCGCGGATCTTCGCCGGGGTCGATGCCCGCAAGGACCCGATCCCGGTCGCGCCGACGGCGCATTACTGCATGGGCGGCATCCCGACCAACATCCACGCCGAGGTGCTGAACCCGCGCGACGGCGATCAGGTCGTCCCCGGCCTGATGGCGATCGGCGAGGCGGCCTGCGTCTCGGTCCACGGCGCCAACCGCCTCGGTACCAACAGCCTCCTCGACATCATCGTGTTCGGCCGCGCCGCCTCGATCCAGGCCGCCAAGATCATCGACCGCGACAAGCCGGTGGCCGAGGTCGCGAAGTCCTCCGAGGAGAAGGTGCTCGACCGCTTCGACGCGATCCGCTTCAGCCGGCGCGGCCGCAAGGCCGGCGAAGTCCGCGACGACATGCAGGAGATCATGCAGGCCAACCTCGGCGTCTTCCGCAAGGAGGACACCCTGAAGAAGGGCATCGAGAAACTGGAGAAGCTCAAGCCCGACTTCGACGAGATCGCCGTCGAGGGCGAGGCGCTGGCCTGGAACGTCAGCCTGTTCTCGGCGCTCGAGGTCCAGAACCTCGGCGACCAGGCCGTCGTGATCGCCCACAGCGCCCTGAACCGGACCGAGTCCCGCGGCGCCCACATCCGCGACGATTACGAGGACCGCGACGACAAGAACTGGCTCAAGCACACCGTGGCGTGGCGCGCCGAGGACGGCAGCGTGACGCTCGCCGACCGCCCCGTGCGGATGGAGGCCCTGAGCAACGAGGCCCCCCCCGTCCCGCCGGGCAAACGGATCATCTGAGCCCGCCCGCCAACCCTTCACGAGGAGGCCGCCATGGCCGAGTTCACCCTGCCGAAGAATTCGCAGCTCCGCGAGGGCCGCCGCTGGCCGCTCGACGGAGACGCGAAGAAGAAGCGCGACTTCAAGGTCTATCGCTGGAGTCCCGACGGCGGCCAGAACCCGTCGATGGACACGTTCGAGATCGACCTCGACAAGTGCGGCCCGATGGTGCTCGACGCGCTCATGAAGATCACCGACGAGATCGACTCGTCGCTGGCCTTCCGCCGATCGTGCCGAGAGGGCGTGTGCGGCTCCTGCGCGATGAACATCAACGGCCGCAACACGCTCGCCTGCCTCACCCATATCGAGGATCTGGGGGACGGCCCGGTCCGGCTGAGCCCCCTGCCCCACATGCAGGTGCTGCGCGACCTCGTTCCGGACCTGAGCGGCCTCTACGCCCAGTACGAGCTGATCGAGCCCTGGCTCAAGAACGACCAGCCCGCCCCCGACCGCGAGCGGCGCCAGTCGCCCGAGGAGCGGGACAGGATCGACGGGCACTACGAGTGCATCCTGTGCTTCTGCTGCTCGACGAGCTGCCCGAGCTACTGGTGGAACCAAGACCGCTACCTCGGCCCGGCCATCCTGCTCCAGGCGAGCCGCTGGTTGGTCGACAGCCGCGACAACCACGTCGGCGAGCGCCTCGACGAACTCGAGGACCCGTTCCGGCTCTACCGCTGCCACACGATCATGAACTGCACCACGGTCTGCCCGAAGGACCTGAACCCGGCCAAGGCCATCGCCGGCATCAAGCGGCAGATCTCCGAGCGCGGCTGATCCCGGACCGCCCGCCCCTCACGAACGCCTCCTGCGAGCGCCCATGCCCAAGCGTGACGACAAGCGTGACGACAAGCGTGACGACAAGCGTGATTCGAAGCGCGGACCCGATCACCCGGAGCTCAGGGACGTGCCCATCGGCCTCGACGCCGAGGGCACGCGCAAGGAGTTCGACTCCATGGGGACGATCGATGTGCCGGCGGACAAGTACTGGGGCGCCCAGACCGCCCGCTCCCTGATCCACTTCTCGATCGGCGGCGACCGCATGCCGACCGAAGTCTACCGGGCCTACGGCACCGTCAAGAAGGCCTGCGCCCTGGTCAACGTCCGCGAGGGGCGGCTGCCCGAGTGGAAGGCCGAGGCGATCGTGCGGGCCGCCGAGGAGACCGAGGCGGGCAAGCTCGACGCGCACTACCCGCTCTACGTCTGGCAGACGGGCTCCGGCACCCAGAGCAACATGAACGTCAACGAGGTGCTCTCGAACCGGGCGATCCAGTTGCTGGGCGGCACCCTCGGCAGCCAGGAACCGGTCGCGCCCAACGACGACGTGAACATGGGCCAGTCCTCGAACGACACCTTCCCGACGGCGATGCACATCGCCACGCTCAAGGCGATCGACGAGGCCCTGGTGCCGCAGCTGGAAGCGCTCGCCAAGGCGATCGAGGTGAAGGCCCAGGACTGGACGGACGTGGTCAAGATCGGCCGCACCCATCTCGAGGACGCGGTGCCGCTCACCGTCGGCCAGGAATGGTCGGGCTACGCCGCGCAGCTGCGCGCCTGCATGGACGCCGTCGCGGAAGCGCGCCGCGGGCTCCTCGAACTCGCGGTGGGCGGCACCGCGGTCGGGACGGGGCTGAACGCGCCGAAGGGGTTCAGCGTCGCCGTCGCCGAGACGATCGCCGAACTCACCGGCAAGCCCTACGTCACGGCGCCCAACAAGTTCATGGCGCAGGGCTCCCTCGACGCGATGGTGCGGGCGAGCGCCGCCCTGCGCGGCGTCGCCGTCGCGCTGATGAAGATCGCCAACGACATGCGCTGGCTCGCCTCCGGGCCGCGCTGCGGCCTCGGCGAGTTGCAGCTCCCCGCCAACGAGCCCGGCTCCTCGATCATGCCGGGCAAGGTCAACCCGACCCAGTGCGAAGCGATCGTGATGATCGCGATCCAGGTGATCGGCGACGACACCGCGGTCGCCTTCGCGGGGAGCCAGGGCAACTTCGAACTCAACGCGATGCGCCCGATCATCATCGGCAACGTGCTGCACGCGATCCGCATCCTCGCCGACGGCTGCGAGAAGTTCCGGGTCTACTCCGTCGAGGGGACGAAGCTTGACCGCGACCGCATCGCGGGCTTCGTCGAGAACAGCGTGATGCTGGTGACCGCGCTGAGCCCGCACATCGGCTACGAGAAGGCGGCCACGATCGCGAAGGCCGCGATGGAGAAGGGGCAGACCCTGCGGGAGGCGGCACTCGCCTCGGGCGAGGTCGACGAGGCGACCTACGACGCGGCGGTCGATCCGAAGGCGATGGTCGGGTCGGGCGTGGCCGGCGCCTGAGCGCGTTGCGGAATGGCGCCGGAGCAGGCCGTAGCCTCGGCGGTGCAAGGCCGATCCCGACCGAATTCCGCCTGATCGGCCACAGGTGAGCCTCGTGCTCGTGCAAGGCGCCCCAGGACCGCGCCCGGGAGCGTGACCGGCCGCGCATGAGGCTGGGCTGCGCCGGGCTGGAATGGACCGGGGCGCGTGGCCCGCCCGCTCGGAGCCCCCGTCTTCCGCCCCCGTGCACCCCGGCAGGATCCGAGCAATCCAGGGGGCCGGCGGACCGGCCCCCCGCATCCCGGCTCAGCCCCCGAGCACGTCCGCCTCGGCCCGGCCGACGGCCGCAGCCTGCTCGCGGGCGACCGCACGGTCGCTGCGGCGCCGGAGCAGCATGCCGACCGCGATCACGAGGGCGGCGCAGAGCGCGGCGACCGCGTAGTGGAAGATCCCCTGAAGCGAGGCCGGCAGGGTCTCGGCCACGTGCTGGACCACGAGACGGTCGGTCGCGATCATCTCGCCCGCCACCCAGCCGAGCAGCGCGCCGCCGAACCAGATCAGCACGGGGAAGCGGTCGATCGCCCGGGTGATCAGGCTGGCGCCGACGATGAGCAGCGGCACCGAGAGGGCGAGCCCGATGATGAAGAGCTCGTCGTGCCCCTTGGCCGCGCCCGCGACCGCCACGACGTTGTCGAAGCTCATCACCGCGTCGGCCACCACGATGGTCCAGACCACCTTCGGGAGGCTCGCGCTGGTCTTGACGTGCTCCTCGCCCTCCTCCTCGCCGCGCACCAGCTTGACCGCGATGTGCAGCAGGATGAGGCCGCCCAGCACCTTCAGGAACGGCACCGCGAGCAGCTGCGAGATGATGACCGCGAACAGGATGCGCAGGCCCGCCGCCGCGAAGGCGCCCAGGAACACGCCGATGCGCCGCTGACGCTCCGGCAGGCCGCGGCAGGCCATGGCGATGACGACCGCGTTGTCGCCCGACAGGATGATGTCGATCCAGATGATCTGCAGGAGCGAGAGCAGAAAGGTCGAGGTCAGGTACTGGTCCACAGGATGGCTTCCTTCTCTGCGCGGCCGCCTCCCGCAGCCTCGCGCGTCGGCTGGGATGATCGCGGGCACGCGCGGGCAACGCCCCCCCCGGGACGCCGCTCCCGTCACAGCCTGCCGGAGGGGCCGCCCGCCGCGCGGCCGGCGGCCCCGGGCTCGGACTTTACTGGTTGCTCTCGACGGCCGAGCGCAGGACCGGAGTCCAGCGGGCGACCTCGCTCTCCACAAGCTTCTGGAGGGCAGCCGGGCCCCGCTCGTCGGCCTTCGGGATGTTCGAGCCGAGCTCGGTCAGGCGCTTCGTCGCGGTCGGGTCGTTCAGCGCCGCCTCCACGGCGGCGACCAGCTTCGCCTTGACGTCGGCGGGCAGGCCCTTGGGCGCGAAGACCGCGTTCCAGGCGCTCACCTCGTAGCCCGGCAGCCCGGCCTCCTTCATGGTCGGCACGTCCGGCAGGCTCGGGGCACGCTCGGGCGTGGCGATGGCGTAGGCCTTGACCGTGCCGCCCGCGACCTGGGGCCCGACATTGACGATCTGGTCGGCCATGAAGTCGACCTGACCCGCCATCAGGTCGTTCATCGCCGGCCCGGTGCCCCGATAGGTCACGAGCGTCGGCTTGACGCCGACCTGGGAGTCGAAGAGCACGCCGGTCGAGTGCGAGACCGAGCCGACGCCCGCATGCGCCTGGTTGATCTTCGGGCCGCCCGCCTTGAGGGCCTCGATGAAGCCCTTGAGGTCTTTCGCCGGAAAATCCTTCTTGGCGACGATCAGGATCGGCACGCCGCCCAGGAAGCCGATCGGGTCGAAGCTCGTGGCGGGATCGTACTTGAGGCCCTTGAACAGGGCCGGGGCGGCGCCGTTCGTGCCCATGTGGCCCACCATGATGGTGTAGCCGTCCGGCGCGGACTGGGCGCCGCGGGTGATGCCCGTGGTGCCGCCCGCGCCGGTGACGTTCTCGACCACCACCTGCTGGCCCAGCGCGCGCGACATCGGCTCGGCCACGATGCGCGCCACCACGTCCGTCGGCCCGCCCGCCGCGAAGGGCACGATCATGGTGATCGGCCGCTGCGGATAGGTCTCGGCGGCGGCGGTAAAGCTCGTGAGCGCCGCCAGGACGCCGATCGCGATTGCCCGTTTCATGCGTGTCGTTTCCCCTCGTGTCGGCCCAATGGTGCGGGACCTCAGGCTTCGGTGAAGACCTCGTCGCGGCTCTTGCGCATCGAGGGCAGCAGGGCGGCGGCGATGATCGCGAAGGCGATCACGAACAGCACAGCGCTGACCGGACGCTCCAGGAAGATCATCAGGTCGCCGCGCGAGAGCGTGAGCGAGCGCCGCAGGTACTCCTCCATCAGCTTGCCGAGCACGAAGCCGAGCAGCAGCGGGGCCGGCTCGAAGCCGAACTTGATCAGGAGGTAGCCCATCAGCCCGAACACGCCGATCAGCATCACGTCGGTGGGCTGCGAGCCGATCGAGTAGATGCCGACCGAGCAGAACATCAGGATCGCCGGGAACATCAGCCGGTAGGGCACCTTCAGCAGTCGCACCCAGAGGCCGACCAGCGGCAGGTTGATGACGAGCAGCATCAGGTTGCCGATCCACATCGAGGCGATCATGCCCCAGAACAGGTTCGGGTTCTTGGTCATCACGCCCGGTCCCGGCACGATGCCGTGGATCGTCATCGCGCCGACCATCAGGGCCATCACGGCGTTCGGTGGGATGCCGAGCGTCAGGAGCGGGATGAAGGCGGTCTGCGCGCCCGCGTTGTTGGCGCTCTCCGGCCCCGCCACGCCCTCGATGGCGCCGCGGCCGAAGCGCGAGGGGTCGCGCGCGATCTTCTTCTCGATCGTGTAGGAGGCGAAGGGCCCGAGCACGGCGCCGTTGCCCGGCAGGATACCGAGGATCGCGCCGATCGCCGTGCCCCGCAGGGTGGCGGGGGTCGCCTGCTTCAGCTCCGCCGCGCCGGGCAGGAGGCGGCCGATCTGCGCGCGGACCACGTCGCGGGTCTCGCTCTGGTCGAGGTTGCGCAGGATCTCGGCGATGCCGAACAGGCCCATCGCCAGCACCGAGAAGTCGACGCCGTCGGTGAGGAAGGCGTAGCCGAAGGTCATGCGCTCCTGGCCCGTCTCAAGGTCGGTGCCGACCGTCGAGAGCAGGATGCCGACCAGGATCATCGCCACCGCCTTGAGCACCGAGCCGTGCGCCAGCACCACCGCGAAGGCGAGCCCCATCACCATCAGGGCGAAGTACTCGGCCGGGCCGAAGATCAGCGCGAGCTTGGTCAGCGGCGCGCCGAGCGCGGCGATCAGGATGGTGGCGACCGTGCCGGCGAAGAACGAGGCGATGGCCGCGATGCCGAGCGCGATGCCGCCCCGGCCCTGGCGGGCCATCTGGTGGCCGTCGAGCGTGGTGACGACCGAGGTCGCCTCGCCCGGGATGTTGACCAGGATCGCCGTGGTCGAGCCGCCGTACTGCGCGCCGTAATAGATGCCGGCCAGCATGATGAGCGCGCCGACCGGATCGAGCCCGAAGGTGATCGGCAGGAGCATCGCGATGGTGGCGATTGGCCCGACGCCCGGCAGGACGCCGATCAGCGTGCCGACGAGGCAGCCGAGGAAGCAGAGCGCGACGTTCTGGAGGCTGAGCGCGACGGCGAAGCCGAGGCCCAGGTTGGACAGGAGGTCCGTCATGGTGCGCGGTCCGCTCAGGTCGTCAGGGAATGGCGGGCGACGTCGATCGGCTCGCGTTTGGCCGAGCGGCGGCTCACGACGAGCAGGACGAGCCCCGCGAGGGCGAGGGCGCCGGCCGCGATCCGCAGCAGGGTACGCGAGGGCAGCGTGCCGGAGAGCGCCTGGATCAGCGCCGTCGGCAGCATCGGGATCGGAAGGTTCAGGAGATCGCCGAACAGCAGCATGCAGCCGGCGGTGAGGAGCAGGCCCAGGATGGCGAGTTCGGAGAACCGCGCCTCGTGGCTCGCGTAGCCGGCCACCAGCACCGCGAGCGGGCCGGCCACGGCGAGGCCGAGCCCCGGCGTGGACAGGCTGCCGAAGGCGAAGGGCCGGATCGTCACGGCGAAGAGCCCGATCGCCAGCAGGATGACCACGGGCCCGCGCAGCGGCATGGCTTGCAGCTGCGCGCCGTCGCGCAGCAGGCCGGCCACGCAGAGCGCCGCGCCGCACAGGCCCACGCCGAGGGCCAGCCCGTAGGGCATCAGGCCGGGGCCGATCGCGCCGAGCGTGCCGCGCGCGAGGTCGCCGCCCGCCCAGATCGCGAACAGCGCGAGCGCGATCAGGCCCAGTCCGGCCACGAAGCTCTGGGGTCCGCGCACGATCCCGCGCGCCCCCGAGCCACCCACAGGCTCACTCATGCGTCCCTCCCGAATCCGGCTCCGCCTTCACCCGGCGGTTCTTGTCGTTGGATGATCCCGTCGCGGTCGATCGAACGGCCTTCGCGGCACCCCGCGGGCGCCGCGAAGGCGGATGCGGCTCAGTCGGCCTGGATGCCGGCCTCGCGCACCACCGGGGTCCACTTGGCGACCTCGGCCTTCACGTGCTCGCCGAGGCCCTCGGGGGTGGAGAGCTGGACCTTGGCGCTGAAGGTCTTCAGGCGCTCGACCAGGGCCTCGTCGGCGAGCGCCTTGCGGGCGGCCGCGTTGAGGGCGTCCACGATCGGACGCGGCGTACCGGGCGGCGCGAACAGGGCGTTCCAGGTGTAGGTCTCGTAGTTCGGCAACCCCGCCTCCGCCATGGTCGGCACGTCGGGGAAGGAGGGCGCGCGCTCCTTCGTGGTGACGGCCAGCGCCCGCAGCGTGCCTGCCCGGATGAATTCCGAGGCCGAGGGCAGGTTGTCGAACTGGATCGGCACCTGGCCCGCCACGACGTCGTTCAGGGCCGGGCCGGAGCCGCGGTAGGGGATGTGCTGCATCTGCACGCCCGCCATGCTCTTGAACAGCTCGCCCGAGAGGTGGAGGGGCGTGCCGATGCCCGAGGAGGCGTAGTTGTACTTCTTCGGGTCCGCCTTCAGCAGGGCGATCAGCTCCTGCACGTTCTTGGCCGGCAGGTTCGGGTTGACGACGAGCACGTTCGGCACGACCACGAGCAGCGCCACGGGGGCGAAGTCGGTCACCGGGTCGTAGGGCTTGCGCTTGAGGATGAGCGGGTTCAGCGCGTGGGTCGCGACCGTGCCCATCAGGATGGTGTAGCCGTCCGCCTCCGCCTTCGCGACGCGCGCGGCCCCGACATTGCCGCCGGCCCCGACCACGTTCTCGACGACCACCTGCTGGCCCAGCACCTCCGACAGCTTCTGCGCGACGAGGCGCCCGACCACGTCGGTCGAGCCGCCCGCCGCGAAGGGCACGATCAGCGTGATCGGCCGGGTCGGATAGGCGCCCTGCGCCCGCGCGGACAGCGGCAGCGCGGCGGCAAGCCCCCCGGCCAGGATCGTGCGGCGCGAGGGTTGCAGGTGGGGCATTCGTGACCTCCCGAATTTGTTTATGGCGAAGCTGGTATCGAAGCGTTAGCCTCCCAGCAAGCGCAGTGTGCATCTTCCCGCGTGCATCGCGATTGACGACACAGGAACGTTGTCACGACCCGGCCCACCGGTGGCGTGAGGTATTCCAGTTTGTGTCGCCATTTTCCTCCGCCCTCGCCTACCTGCCGCCGTCCCCGCCTGATATCGACGCCGCCCATACGGACAGCGTCGCAACGAGGATGGGTATGGATCGGGTGAATGTCGGCGGCCTCGCGGTGGCGCGGGTGCTCCACGATTTCGTCGTGGCGGAGGCGCTGCCCGGCACCGGGATCTCCCCGGAGGTGTTCTGGGGCGGCCTCGGCGCGGTGGTGCGCGACCTGACGCCGAAGAACCGGGCGCTGCTGGCCAAGCGCGACGCGCTGCAGGCGCGCATCGACGACTGGCACCGCGCGCGGGCCGGCAAGCCGGCGGACCCGGCCGCCTACGAGGCGTTCCTGCGAGAGATCGGCTACCTGTTGCCCGATCCCGGCCCCGTGCAGGTCGACACCCGCAACGTCGATGCCGAGATCGCCGAGATCGCCGGGCCGCAGCTCGTCGTTCCGGTCTCGAACGCCCGCTACGCGCTCAACGCCGCCAACGCCCGCTGGGGCTCGCTCTACGACGCGCTCTACGGCACCGATGCGGTCTCCGAGGAGGGCGGGGCAGTCCGGGGCGGCGGCTACAACCGCACCCGCGGCGCGCGCGTCGTCACCCGCGCCCGCGCCTATCTCGACCGCACCGTGCCGCTGGCGGGCGGCCGCCACGCCGACGTCGTCACCTACGCGGTGGAGGACGGACGGCTCGTGGGCAACCTCAATACCGGCGAGACCGTGCCGCTCGCCCGCCCCGAGACCTTCGCGGGCTATCGCGGCCGGGCCAGCATGCCCTCGGCCCTGCTGCTGCGCCACAACAACCTGCACATCGAGGTCGTCCTCGACCGCACCCACCGGATCGGCCGGTTCGACGCCTCGGGGGTCGCCGACATCCTGCTCGAATCCGCGGTCTCGACGATCATGGATCTCGAGGACTCGGTCGCCACCGTCGATGCCGACGACAAGGTCGTGGTCTACCGCAACTGGCTCGGACTGATGAAGGGCACGCTCGCGGCGGCCTTCGAGAAGGACGGCCGCACCCACGAGCGGCGCCTCAACCCCGACCGGCACTACATCGCGCCCGGCGGCGGCGAGGTGGTGGTGCCCGGCCGCTCGCTGATGCTGGTGCGCAACGTCGGCCATCACATGGACACCGACGCGGTGCTCGACGCCGACGGCAACGAGATCCCCGAGGGCATGCTGGATGCCGCCGTCACCGCGATGATCGCGATCCACGATCTCCGGGGCGAATCTGGCCTGCGCAACAGCCGGACCGGCTCGGTCTACATCGTCAAGCCGAAGATGCACGGGCCCGAGGAGGTCGCCTTCGCGGTCGAGCTGTTTTCCCGGGTCGAGGCGATGCTGGGCCTGGAGGCCGACACGCTGAAGATGGGCATCATGGACGAGGAGCTCCGCACCACGGTCAACCTCGCCGCCTGCATCAAGGCGGCGGCCTCGCGCGTGGTCTTCATCAACACGGGCTTCCTCGACCGCACGGGCGACGAGATCCACACCGCGATGGAGGCCGGGCCCGTCATCCGCAAGAACGACATGAAGGCCACCGCCTGGATCAAGGGCTACGAGGAGAACAACGTCGATGTCGGCCTCGCCTGCGGCCTGCTCGGCCGGGCGCAGATCGGCAAGGGCATGTGGGCGGCGCCCGACGCCATGGCCGACATGCTGATGCAGAAGGGCGTCCACCCGAAGGCGGGAGCCTCGACGGCCTGGGTGCCCTCCCCCACCGCCGCGACGCTGCACGCGCTGCACTACCACGAGACCGACGTGCGGGCCCGCCAGCTCGAACTCGCCCGGCGCCCGCGCTCGGCGCTCAGCGAGATCCTGGAGATCCCGCTCGCCCGCTCGAACTTCGCGCCCGACGACGTGCAGCAGGAACTCGACAACAACGCGCAGGGCATCCTCGGCTACGTGGTGCGCTGGATCGACCAGGGGGTCGGCTGCTCCAAGGTGCCCGACATCCACGATGTCGGCCTGATGGAGGACCGGGCGACCCTGCGGATCTCGTCCCAGCACATCGCCAACTGGCTGCACCACGGCGTGGTGGACGAGGCGCAGGTGATGGAGACGCTCAAGCGGATGGCCAAGGTGGTCGATCGCCAGAACGCGGGCGACCCGCTCTACCGGCCGATGGCGCCGGCCTTCGACGGCCCGGCCTTCCGCGCGGCGAGCGACCTCGTCCTCAAGGGCCGCGAACAGCCCAACGGCTACACCGAGTGGGTCCTCACCGCCCGCCGCCGCGAGGCGAAGAGCGGAACCTCGGCCGCCGCGGCCGCCTGACACCGACGGTTCGCACGCGTCCGGTCCCCGCATCGGACGCGTGCGGCGGGCCGCCGGAGTGGTCGGCCGCCCTGCGCGACAGTCGGGCCTCGCGCGCCTCCCCCGAGAGCGGCGCGCTAGGAACCGACGGCGGCCTCCAGACGGAAGGCGGCGATCCGCGAAACCTGACGCAGCGCCTCCAGCCTTTCCTCGTCCGGCGGATTGCCGAGACGCCGCTCGAGGGCCGCGATGATGGCGCTCCGATCCATCCCCTTGACCGCGATCACGAACGGAAACCCGAACGTCTCCCCATAGGCGCGATTCAGATCCTGTATGCGCCGCAGCTCTTCGGAAGAGCCGTTCAGCAGGCCGCTCGCTTCCTGCTCATCGGCGGAATGGGTGGTCAGCTCGCCGCGTATGGCGGCGCGACCCGCCAGCTCGGGATGGGCGCGCAGCAGGGCGAGCTGCCGCTCCGGGTCCGCCTGAGCGACGACCGCGCTCATCGCGTCTCGCAGCTCGTCACGGGTCGCGAAGGGCCGGCGCGTGAAGGCGGCTTCGGCGACCCAGGGCGAATGCTCGTAGATCTCACCGAGGAGGGAGACGAACGTCGATCGATCGACCGCGTTGAGGCGGCTCAGGGAAATCATTTCGGGCTCCTCCGGGGATGCGACGGGTTCCGTTCGGCTCGCGATATCGGGACTGTCGGACCTTCAGCGCGAACGCGGCTCAGACCTGGCGGACCTGTGCGGAATGGATTGCCGCCCAGAGCGGCGAACGATGTCGATACTCGGGCAAGACGCCGTCTCTCAAGCGAGCCTCGTGGCCGCGGATGGCGCTGATCGCCCCGCGGCCGCCGGATCGGGCGCGCGGGGCGATCAGCGCCCTTGGAGGTAGCGGCCGAGCGTGGCCCGTTCCTCGGGCTGCATGTCCGTGATGTTGTTCGGGGGCATCGCGTGGGTCAGCACGGCCTGGACACGAATGGCGTCCGCGAAACGCGCGATGTTCTCGGGCGTGTCGAGGAGCACGCCCTTGGGCGGGCTCGCGAGACCGGGCCAGAGCGGCTCGGGAGCGTGGCACATGCTGCAGCGGCTCGCCACGATCGTGACGACGTCCTCGTCGGCCGCCGGGACGCGGAGCGCCGCGAGGTGGCTGGACGCCGTGGCGCCCGGCGTCGCCGCGCCGGCCGAGGCGAGTCCGAGGCGGTCCCGGGCACCGGGAGCGGAGACCACGGTGATCGTGACCGCGAGCATGATGCAAGCGGCCGCGACAGCCCACGCCCACCACGGGTCGCCCTTTCCGGCGTGGCGGACGTTGAAGAAGTGCCGCACGACGCCGCCCGCGACCACGACCAAGCCGATGATCGTCCATGTGTAGGGTGTGGACCAGACCAAGGGATAATGACCCGACAGCATGAAGAACACCACCGGCAGGGTCAGGTAGTTGTTGTGGGCCGAACGGTTCTTCGCCTGCTTGCCCCAGGCGGGGTCCGGCACGCGACCAGCGACCAGTTCGGCGATGGCCTTGCGCTGGTTGGGCATGATCACGAAGAAGACGTTGGCCGTCATCCAGGTGGCGATCACGGCACCGGTGTGCAGCATCGCGGCGCGGCCGGAGAATACCTGCTGGAAGCCGAACGCGAAGGCGAGCACGACCAGGAAGACGATGCCCGAGAGCAGGAGCGGCCGGTTCGCCAGCGGCGAGCGATTGAGGCCGTCGTAGATCAGCCAGCCCACCGCGAGCGCGCCGATCCCGACGATGGCTCCGACGAGCGGCGTGATCTGCCGGACGGCCGGATCGATGAGATACAGCTCGGCCTGTGCGTAGTAGAGCCAGCACAGCAGCGCGAAGCCCGACAGCCAAGTCGCGTAGGACTGCCATTTGTGCCAGATCAGATGGTCGGGCATCCTGTCGGGAGCGATCAGGTACTTCCGGACCTGGTAGAAGCCGCCGCCATGCACCTCCCAGGCCTCGCCGCCCCGGCCGTCCGGTATCTCGGTGATCGAGCGCAGGCTCGCGTCGAGATGCATGAAGTAGAACGACGCGCCGATCCAGGCGATGGCCGTGACGACGTGCGTCCACCGAATGAGGAAACCGCCCCATTCGTGCAGTATCGGATCCATTTCAAATCGTCCTCGATGGGTTGCGACGTCGGGACCGAGCGCTGCCGCGATCGCGTCCCTTCGGCCGGCGAGCCGTTCACTCGCGCGCCGGGCGGATGACGATCTCCGTCTCCGGCGCCTGCCCGCCGCCGAGACCGTTGAAGAACAGGTTCAGGACGACCGCGGCGGCGGCGGACAGCAGGATGCCCGAGTGGAGGACCGGCCCCAGGGAGGCCGGCAGAGCGTGAAAGAACTTGGGTGCGACGAGCGGGATCATTCCGAAGCCGCTGGCGACGGCCACGATGTAGAGGTTGTTACGATTCGTACGGTAATCGACCTCCGTCAGGATGCGAATGCCGGTGGCGGCCACCATTCCGAACATGACGATCCCGGCCCCACCGAGAACGAACAGCGGCACCGCCGCGACGAGCGCGCCGAGCTTCGGCACGAGGCCCATGACGATCAGGAGGCCGCCGCCGACGACGGTGACCCACCGGGAGCGCACGCCGGTCACGCCGACCAGGCCGATGTTCTGCGAGAACGACGTATGCGGGAAGCTGTTGAACACCCCGGCGATCAGCGTGCCGAGGCCGTCGACACGCAGGCCGCGCGACATCGACTGCGCGTCGATAGGGCGTCCTGTCAGGTCACCCAGAGCCAGGAACATGCCGGCGGATTCGATCATCACGACGATCATCACGACGCTGAGCGTCAGGCCGGCGATCGGGTCGAAGGTCGGCATCCCGAACCTGAAGGGCGTCACCAGGGCGAACCAGTCGGTGCCGAGGACCTGGGTGAAATCCATCCGTCCGAGCAGGAACGACACGACGCAGCCCGCGACGATGCCGGCGAGCACGGAGACGTTGGCCAGGAAGCCGCTGGCGAAACGGGTGATCGTCAGGATGAACACCATCACGCCGGCGGCCATGACGAGGTGCAGCGGCTCACCGTAGCCCGGAAGCGTGTCCACCGAGGCACCCGCCGCCCAGTTCACGCCGACGCGCATCAGCGAGATGCCGATCATCAGGATGACCGTGCCGGTGACGACCGGCGGAAACAGCGGCAACAGCTTGCTGAAGAACGGCGCGAGGAGAATGGTGACCACGCCCGCCACGATCGTGGCTCCGAAGATGCCGGCGGCGCCCAGGTTCGGGTTGGCGGCCATGGCCGCCATGGGACCGACGGCAGCGAAGGTCACACCCATCATGACGGGTAACTTGATGCCGAAGAAGCGCCCGAGCCCCAAGGACTGGATCAAGGTCGTTATGCCAGCGACGAACAGGTCGGCGTTGACGAGCAGAGCCACCTGATCCGGCGGCAACTGCAGAGCCCGGCCGACGATCAGAGGCACCGCGACGGCGCCGGCATACATCACCAGGACATGCTGAAGACCCAGAGCGACGAGTTTCGGCGCGGGTAGAACCTCTTCCACCGGGTGAACGGAGTATCTCATGTCTGTCTCCCGACCCGGGTTCTTGCACAGATCTTTTGTTCGCCGACTCGCCGACTCGCGCATCGCCGATGACTGTGCGGCGCGCGCCACCGCGAAGCGATCCCCGTTTTGGCCAAACACCTTCAAAGCGGTTCGTTGAATGCGGGCGGCTTTCCGGTTGCGTCGGCGGCGGCGGGCGTGTTCGCCTTCGTGCCGTCCGGTCGTGCCGGACACGATCTATCGCGGAGGACGTTGCAGTGGGCCGTCTCTCAACACATGTCTTGGACACCACGACCGGCAAGCCGGCAGCCGGCGTCACGATCGTATTGCGGCGCTTGCGTTCGGATGGCGCGTCGGAGCGGCTCGCGGAGACCGTGACGAATTCCGATGGCCGGACCGACGCGCCGCTCCTCAGCGGTGACGCCCTCGCCGTCGGGACATACGAGCTCACCTTCCATATCGGGCCCTACTTCCGCGGGCGCGAAGAGCTTGGTCTGGCAGATCCGCCCTTCCTCGACGCGGTTCCGATCCGCTTCGGCATAGCGAGCCCGGATGGCCACTACCACGTCCCGCTTCTCGTATCGCCCTGGGCCTTTTCGACCTATCGCGGCAGCTGACGGCGGAGGGCGCGCATCGGCGACCCGGAGCGATCCAGTGGCAACCCTCAGGCCGGCCTCTCACGCCACGTCCCGGGACCATACCCTAGGTCGGATGCTTTCCGACGAGTGCGAGCTGCGCGGCGACATGGTCGCGCATGACCGCGTATGCCATATCCACGAACGTCTTTCCGCGTGCCGACAGCATCTTCCGCGAGGGATAGAGGATGCCGAGCGTCGCGGACAGCGGCGGCGTCTTCGGGAGAACCGTTACGAGCTGGCCGCTGGCGATATGGGAGGCCACCTCGAACAGGGGCTTCAGAGCGATGCCTTCCCCGGCCAACGCCCAATTCGTCAAGGTTTCGCCGTCATCGACATCGATATGGCCGGACACCGGGAGGGTCAAAGTCTTGCCCCGATCGGTCAGCGTCCAGCGAAATTGCTCGGAGCCTGGAAACCGCAGCAGAAGACAATCGTGGCGCAGAAGGTCGGCGGGCTCGTCGAGGGGCGGGCTTCGTTCGAGATACGAGGGTGCGGCGCATAGGACGCGCTCGACACCCGCGACCTTTCGCAGGGTGAAGCTGGAATCCCGCATCTGCGAGAGCCGGACCGCCACATCGACGGCCTCCTGGACGAGATCCAGCAGGTGATCGGAAAGCCTGAGATGCACGTCGGCTTCCTGATGGCGCTCGCGGAAGCGGGGAATCAGCGGTGCGATGACGCGTCGGCCCAGGCCGAGCGGAGCCGTCACCTTGAGCGTTCCGCGCGGCGTCGCACCCGCCGCCTCCACGCACTTCTCCGCCCGCTCGACGGCTGCGGTGATGTCGAGGCAGCGGTCGTAGAAGATGCGGCCCGCTTCGGTGAGACTCATCCGACGCGTGGTGCGTGTCAGAAGAAGGCATCCGAGATGCTTCTCCAGATTTTGGATCCGGTAGCTGATCACGGACGGTGACAGTCGCAGGTCTCGGCCGGCCGCCGAGAAACTGCCCGTGTCCGCCGAACGCATGAAGATGCGAATGCTTTCCAGCAAAATCATCCGGCGTTGATCGACGAAAAGTCCGGACGATGCCAACGAAAAAATTCAAACCTTCGATCAGACCGCCGAAGACGGATGACAAGAGGTTGAGCAGCACCCGACCTTAGCGAACTACCGGTTGAACTGCTCCATCCACCCGTCCGTCGATGGGATCGTGCGGATGTCGGCCCCGAGTTCCGCGATCGGGATGGCCTTCCGCGCCCTGCGGCGTCATCGACGCCAGGGCTCGGACGACGAGACCGTGAGCAACGCGGGATACGCTTGGCAGCTCTGGTCCGAAGTCCTGAACAGCCCGGCCAACATCGAGATCGGCATCACGGTCGCCTCGGTCGGGCGCGCGAACGGCGCCAGCGCGTCGAGCGCCTATCTCGGCTCGTATAACGGGCTGAACCTGTACCAGGGCGGCGCCGGCCGCGAGTTGGCCGCCGGGATCGACGTGACGGGCGCGAACCCCGACATCGTCATCAACCTCGACCCCGCCTACGTGCGGAACGAGCTCTGGCTCGACCCGACGCCCGGCGCCGCGCCCGTCATCCCGACGACGCGCACCGACGCGGTCTCGGTCCTCGTGCACGAGATCGGCCACGGCCTCGGGTTCAACGGCTGGCGGGACGGGACGACCGGGGCCTTGCCCGGGAACTACCTCGATACCTTCGACCTGCAGGTCGGCAATCCGGGCGGCGGCCCGGTCTTCAACGGTCCGACGGCGACCGCGGTCTTCGGCGGCGCGGTCCCGCTGACGCTCGGCAATTACGGCCATTACGGCAACGTCAGCGAGCCGCCCGGCACCAATCCGCTCGCGGGCTTGATGAACGGCGTCGCCTACTACCGCGGGACGCGGTACGCGATCAGCGATCTCGACCTCGCCATCCTCACCGATGTCGGCGACCCGATCCTGGTGCGGCGCGCCGGGACGGCGGGCGACGATGCCATCGTGGACGGCGTGCTGGCCTCGGAGATCGTCGCCGGCCAGGGCAACGACGCCGTGCGGGCGGGCAGCGGCAACGACATCGTCTACGGCAACCAGGGCGCCGACCTGATCTACGGCAACCAGGGCGACGACCGGCTCTTCGGCGGCCAGGACAACGACGCCGTCTTCGGCGGCCAGGGTGCGGACATCGTCTACGGCAATTTCGGCGCCGACGTGGTCTACGGGAACTTCGGCGACGACGCGCTCTACGGCGGCCAGGGCGACGACGTGCTCTACGGCGGGCAGGGCAACGACATCCTGTTCGGCAATCTCGGCGACGACGTGCTCTACGGCAATCTCGGAGCCGACCGCTTCGTCTTCGGGGTCAATTCCGGCCGGGATCTCGTCGTCGGCTTCGACCAGGGCCAGGGCGACCGGCTGCTCCTCAACGGGCAGGGTTACACGCTCGGCACGTCCGGGGCCGGCAACGCGCTGCTCGTCCTCGCGGGCGGCGGATCTGTCGAGCTGGCCGGGATCGCGGCCGCCGCCTTCAGCGGCGGCGCCTACCTGGCCTGAGGGGACGCAAGCCCCTTATCCCTGAGGGATCTGGGCGATCCGGATGTTGTTCGTGTTGCCGGGCACCGCGAAGGGAATGCCGGCGGTGATCAGAACGAGGTCGTTCGCCCGGGCGAAGTCCTCGCGGGTGGCGTGCGCGGTCGCGTTCGCCACCATCTCCTCGTAGGTATCGACCTCGGCCGACTGGAGGCTGTGGGTGCCCCAGAGCAGGCTCAGGCGTCGCGAGGTGCCGAGATCGGGCGTGAGCGCCAGGATCGGCACCGCCGGACGCCGTCGCGCGATCCGGGCGGCCGTCGTGCCGCTGAGCGTGTAGGCCACGATCGCGGCCGCGCCGACCGCCTCGGCGAGGTCCGCCGTGGCGGTCGCGACGGCGTGGGGCGGCGTCTCCTCCTCGCCGGGCTCGGAGGCCGCGATCAGCGAGCGGTAGAGCTTGTGCTGCTCGGTGCGGCGGATGATCCGGTCCATCATCGCCACCGCCTCGACCGGGTACCGGCCCGTCGCCGACTCGGCCGAGAGCATCACGGCGTCGGCGCCGTCGTAGATCGCGGTCGCCACGTCCGAGGCCTCGGCCCGGGTGGGCGTGGGTGCGGCCACCATCGAGTCGAGCATCTGGGTCGCCACCACCACGGGCTTCACGGCGAGCCGGCAGGCCCGGATCAGCTCCTTCTGGCGGCCCGGCACGTCCTCATGCGGGATCTCGACGCCGAGATCGCCGCGCGCCACCATCACGGCGTCCGAGAGGCGGACGATATCCTCGATCCGCTCCAGCGCCTGCGGCTTCTCGACCTTGGTCATGATCCCGGCCCGGTCCCCGACGAGGCCGCGCGCCTCGATGAGATCGGCGGGCTTCTGCACGAAGGAGAGCGCCACCCAATCTACGCCGAGGTCGAGCCCGAAGGCGAGGTCGGCCCGGTCCTTTGCGGTCAGCGGCGAGAGGTCGAGCATCGTGCCCGGCAAGTTCACGCCCTTGCGGTTCTGGATCGTGCCGCCGATCACAACCTCGGCCTCGAGCGCCTCGGCCTCGATCCCGACGACGCGCACCCGCACGCGGCCGTCGTCGATGAGGAGTTCCTGGCCGGGCACGACCGCCGCGAAGATCTCGCGGTGCGGCAACGGGATAGCACGGCGGTCGCCCTCCATCCCCGAGAGGACGAAGCGCAGCACCTCGCCGGGCACGACGTCGAGGCGCCCGCCCTGCACGGTGCCGACCCGGATCTTCGGCCCCTGCAGGTCCTGCAGGATCGCGATGGGCCGCCCGACCTCGGCCTCGAGCGCGCGGATCGCGGCGTGGACCGACCGGTGGTCGTCCTGGGTGCCGTGGCTGAAGTTCAGCCGGAAGGTGTCGACTCCGGCCAGGAACAGGGCCTTCAGCGTCTCGGGCCGGCTGCTCGCCGGGCCGACGGTGGCGACGATCTTGGCGTGGCGGTGACGGCGCATGCGGTGCTCGGCCGGGACGGCCGCCTCTGCGGGCGCGAATCAGGACCGCGCGGACCCCGCCCACCTTGGTGAGGTGCGGCCGGAACGCAATGGCGGGGGGGCCGGGCCGGCCCGCGCCGCTCACCCCCCGCCGCCCAGTCCCACCAGGGTGAGCGGCAGGCCGCAGGCCGCGTCGAGGGGCTGGGGCCGGCCCAGCAGGTAGCCCTGCACGCGGGTGACGCCGATCTCCTTCAGCACCGCGTACTCGCCCCAGGTCTCGACGCCCTCCGCCACAACCTCCGACCCGATGCGCCGGCCGTAGATCGTCAGGGCGTCGGCGAGCGCGCGGCGGGCGGAATCGCCGTCAATCCCCGCGATGAGACTGCGGTCGAGCTTGATCAGTTCGGGCGCGAGGTCGAGCACGTGCCGGAAGGTCGCGTGGCCCGCCCCGACGTCGTCGATGGCGAGCCGCAGGCCGCGCGCCCGCAGGGGCGCCAGCGCCGCGCGCAGCGCCGCGTAGCAGGGCACCTCGGCGTGCTCCGTCAGCTCGACCACGACCCGCCGGAGAGGGGCCCCCTCGAACATGCGGGCGAAGGCCGGGCTCAGCACGCTCGACGGCGAGAGATTGAGGGTGAGCTTGATCGAGGGGTCGATCCGCTCCAGGCCCCGCAGCGCCAGCGCCGCCGCCAGGAATTCCAGCTCCTCCAACAGCCCGACCTCGGCGGCCTCGGCGAACCAGAGGTCCGGCGCGCGCTCCGGCGCCGCGCGAAAGCGCGAGAGCGCCTCGAACGCCATCAGGCGCCCGTCGCTCGTGCGGTAGACGGGCTGGTAGACGACGTCGATGGCCCGGCTCGCCAGGATGTCGGCGATGCGGGCGCGCCGCGCCTCCAGGTCGAGGCTGGCGCTGCGCTCCTTCTGGAGCACGGCCGAGACGACGTCGGCGCAGAGCCGCAGCACGTTGAGGTCCCGCCCGGTGAGGGTGCGGTCGGGCGTGAAGCTGAAGCAGCACAGGGTCCCGTAGGCGGTCCCGTCGGCGTAGCGGAGCGGGACGCTCAGATGCGCTCCCACCGGGAGCGCGTCCGTCGCCGACAGGCCGCGGGCGACCGGATCCTCGCGGGCATCCTGCAGCAGCCCGGGCATCAGGCCGGCCGCCACGTAGTGGCAGAAGCTCTGCCGGAGCGGGTCCGCCCCGCCGACCGCGATGGGATTGCGCAGTGTCTCGCCATCGGTGAAGCGGAACACGCGGTCGTTCTCGGTGAACTCGGAAATGAATCCGATATCCATCGCAAGATGTCGCCGTACCGCCCTCAGAATGCTCTGAACCTGCTCACCGGAGCCACCGGGACCAACATCCAATATCGCACTGAGCGGCATGGAGCGCCTGAGCATCCAATCCGGACTTGGGCCAATGAACTATCGAGCGACGGCAAAGCAATCTCGGAGAACCTTGCCGGTCCGATGAAGAGAGACCGCATACCCCCCGCGGAATCAACCCCTACCCTATGGATCGCAACCCAGATCAACCCACCCTGCGACACCGTGGCCCAACCGGCCCGGCGGCCCGCGGCCGCGGCCGATCGCACGACCGTTTCGAGGGGGACCCGGACAGGTAGCCGATCACGGGTGTGAACAACCATAGGTTTTGGTGGACAACGCCTTTCCGGATCCGGCGCAACGCTACGCATCGCAGTCAGACTCCGCTTACCTCGCAGGTGGGGGCAATAACGAGCGTATCCAAGCTCTTTCAGGGCGCAGGATCGTTCATTGGATGTAAAAGATGCGCCGCTATCCCGCACGTCTTCTGCGCTCTAGGCATGCGCGTGCGGCCACGTCCGTTCGGATCTGGCCGAAACCTTCCGATTATGTCGAGGTCGGTAGGAACTTTACGCTTCCTGTTTCAGCCGATCCGTCACCTCCGCTCCTGTCGGAGGCGCAGCGGCAATGCGTCGACGACGTCGCCGCGCGGCTCGACGCGGTCGCGGCCGACCTCGGGGCGGCGGACGGGCCCGAGGCACATGCGCGCCTCGCGGACCGGACGATCGAGGTCCTGCGGGGGCTGCGCGACGAGGCCGGGCCGGCGGACTGGGCCGCGGTGGCGGTGCCGGCCGTGCGGGCCCACCCGCTCGGGGCGCTGATGCAGGCCTGCCCGCTGACCCGCCACGCCTTCGCGCGACCGCGCGGCTATCCCGGCGATGCGGGCCTGCTCGACCTGATCTACCGCCACCCCGACGCCGACGCCGCGGTGGCGGCCGCGAGCGCGGCCGGCCGTGCGGCCTACGCGGTCACCGCCGGGACGGCGCCCTGCGCGGCCGTGCGGGAGCGCCGCCGGATCCTGGCCGGAGCGATCGACAGGGCGGCCGTGGAGCGGCCCGGCGCCGCGGTGCTGGCGGTGGCCTGCGGACATCTGCGGGAGGCCGAGATCAGCGCGGCCCTGCGGGAGGGCCGCATCGCGCGGCTGCTCGCCACGGACCAGGACCGGGCGAGCCTCGCGCTGGTGGCCGGGCGCGCCCGCGACCTCTCGCCGGCCATCGCGGCGCGCCGGCTCAGCGTGCGCGACTTCATCGCCGCCAGGGCGACGACGGAGGCCGAGATCGGTCGCTTCGACCTCGTCTACGCGGCGGGCCTCTACGACTACCTCGACGACCGGATCGCCGCCCGGCTGACGCGCCGGCTGTTCGGGCTGCTGCGGCCGGGCGGGCGGCTGCTCGTCGGGAACTTCCTCACGGGCCTGCGCGAGGAGGCCTACATGGACGCCGTGATGGACTGGCAGCTCCTCTACCGCGGCGAGGCGCAGATCCGGGCCTTCGCGGCCGAGATCTCGGAGGTGGATCTCGCGGGGCAGCGCTACTTCGCGGATTCGGGCGGCTGCGTCGGCTATCTGGAGCTGGAGCGTGCCTGAGCGGGTCCCGCCTCAGGCCGAGAGCGAGCGGGCCGGTGCCTCCTCCCGCTCGCGCAGGAAAGCCTGGAACGCCTCGGCCGGCATCGGCCGGCCGAGGCGGTAGCCCTGCAGCATGTCGACCGGCCGCGCCGCCAGGAAGGCGCGCTGGGCGTCGGTCTCGACGCCCTCGACCACGGTGGCGGGGCCGGCGTTGCGCACGAGGCCGAGGATGTCCTCCAGCATCCGGGCACCCTGCGGGGTCTCGGCCGCGTGCAGGAAGGAGCGGTCGATCTTGACGACGTCGAAGGGCAGGCTGCGCAGGCAGGAGAGCCCGGCGAAGCCCGTGCCGAAATCGTCGAGCCAGAGCTTCACCCCGAGGTCGCGCAGCTCGGCCAGCCCCTGCATCACCGCGTCCTGGGTCTCGATCTCGTGCCCCTCGGTCACCTCGACGGCGACGCGGCCGGCCGCGATCCCGGTCTCGGCCAGGATCCCGGCCACCGCGAGCGCGAAGCCCGGCACCCGGAACTGCGCCGCCGAGACATTGACGCTGACCCGCCGCAGGCCCGCTCCGACGAGCGCCTCGCGGCAGGCGGTGCGCACCGCCCATTTGCCGAGCTCGACGATGGCGCCGGTGCGCTCGGCCACCGGGATGAACACGGCCGGCGAGACCGGCGCGCCGTCGGGCGCGGTCAGCCGCATCAGGGCCTCGGCCGCCACCACCGCGCCGGTGCGCGCGTCGAGGATCGGCTGGTAGACCAGGGAGACCCGGTCCTGCGCGAGCGCGGTGCGCACGAGGTCGGCCACGCTCTCGTAGAGTCCGAGCTGCCCCGGGTCGTCCCGGTCGAACACCCGCACGCAGTTCCGGTCGCTCGCCTTGGCGGCGTAGAGGGCGCGGTCGGCTTCCGTCACGAGGCGCTCGACCTTGTTGCCGGCGACATCCGCGCTGAAGGCGGCGCCGACGCTGACGGTGATCGTCTCGCAGCGGTCCGGGCGCTGGCAGTGGGGGAGGCACAGGATCTCGATCGCGCCGCGGATCGCCTCGGCGATCCCCGCCATCTGCCGCCGGCTCTCGGAGCGGGCCAGCACGATGAACTCCTCGCCTCCGAAGCGGCCGACGATGCAGCCCCGCTCCGCCGCGACGCGCTCCAGCGCGGCGGCGACCGCGACGAGGCAGCGGTCGCCCTCCTGGTGGCCGTAATGGTCGTTGAAGAGCTTGAAATAGTCGATGTCGATCAGGACGACGCCGAAGCCGTGGCCGCGCCCCTGCCACGCCTCCCAGTGGGCGCGCAGGGCCTCGTCGATCGCCCGGCGGTTGGCGAGCCCCGTCATCGCGTCGGTGGTGGAGAGACGCAGGAGCGCCGCGCCGCGCTCGACCACCTCCTCCTGCTGCAGCTCGGCCCGGACCGCGTTGAGGAAGACCCGGTAGCGCTCGCGGTTGAGCTTCCAGTTGACGTAGAGCGTCAGCACGTAGGTCGAGAGGTAGAGCGTGCCGACCGCGACCGCGTACTCGTAGCTGACCGGGAAAACCGTCGCGAGGGCGCCGAGGAAGCTCGCGGCGATCACGCCCGAGGTGACCAGCGCCAGCCGGAAGCCGAAATTGAAGAACAGGTTCGAGACCATCATGAAGATGATCCCGAAGGTCATGTAGTACGACGCGCTGAGGTGGTGATGGCTGTAGCTGGAGAGCCAGAGCCAGGTCGCGTAGCCGACGACCACGGCCGCCGCGCATTGCCGGTCGATCAGGGGCAGCGGCACGCCCCGCCCGATCCGGAGCTCCATCCCGACGATGAAGCCGAGGCCGATCGCGAGGCGCGCGGCCGCCGTGTAGAGGAGGACGTCGCCGATCAGCACCGCGTCGGTGACCGCGAACAGCATGTAGAGGATGCCGACGATCCAGACGGCGACGCGCACGTCCCGCCGCTGCGCCTCGCCCAGGCGCTCGACGTAGAGCGCGCGCAGGGTCGCCGAGCGCGGCTCGTGCCAGCGTTTGGTGAGTTCGCCGTCGATCTGGGCCGCGAGGCTGGGCTGCATGCTGGGATCCGTCTGCACGCCCTGATTGAGAGGCGGCGGGCTTTCGGAAGGGTGAAACCGATACCGAAAGTTGCAGACGTTTCCGCACTCGCCCCCAGCCAGTCCCGCGGCCTGCCGCCGGACCCGCCCCCGCCGGGCCTCACACGACCTCCTGTACCTGAGGCCAGGCCGTGCTTTGATACGGCCTGGCCTCAGGTACAGGGAGGCCGGCAAGCCGGCCAAGGTCGCCACGGGGCGCAGGCTCGTCGTCCTGGCCAACGCCCTCGTCCGAGAGGACAAAACCTTCCCCCAAAGCGACATCCGCGCTTGACCCGCAATACAGTCGCCGGTCGATCAGTTCGGGCGTGTGCGGGGAACCGCGCCGCGCCCCCTCTTCCAGAGGGAGAGGGTTGGGGTGAGGGGTATGACGCTTCAGAACAGCGCTCGGCATCGACGCGCGTTCAGGGCGCCGCTTCGTATGGCAGCGTCATACCCCTCACCCGGCTTTCTGCGAAAGCAGACCTCTCCCTTTGGGAGAGGGGACCCGCGCTTCGTTTCGAGACGATGCCTCGAACCGAAGCCATCAACCGGAAGCGGTGTCAGTGCACGGATGGACGGCTGCGGGCGGTGCGGCCGCGCCCCGATCCGCGGGGCCGCTTGCGGGCCGGCGGCGCGTCGGGCTCGAGTTCGGTGAAGGGCACGGTGAAGAGCGGCCGGTGCTCGGCGTCCTGCACGCTGAAGCGGTAGCGGGTGAGCTGGGGATTGCGGGCGCAGTCCGCGTGCGAGGTGAAGCCCGCGCCGTGGCGGGCGAGGTCGAGGGCCGCCGCGTCGTCGGCGCAGTCGAGCCCCTGGTAATCGAGGCAGACGAGGCCGGATCCGGACCGGACGTCGAAGAAGTACCGTGGCATGGAGCGCTCCCTCCTGGCCCCCGGGCGGGCCGGATTCTGTCGCCGGCTCTCGCGAAGCCCCACTCTGCCCACGTCCGGGGCGGCTGTCACGCCGCAGCGCGGCAGGCACCGCGCAGGTTCGCGCGGCCCAGACGGCCTCGTCCTCACCCGATCGCTCAGGTCGAGACGAAGCAACGTCACGGATCCGCACCGTGCCGGGCCGTTTCCGTGGATCCGGCGTGCCGGATCCACTGGGCCATTTGCCTCGACGGAAGGGCGAATGCGGGCAGCCCCGCGATCTGAGCTACGTCTGAGCTACGTCTCTGCTCGAGATCTCGTCGATGTGCGGCCGTCCTGGCCCGCTTCTTGCTGATGGCGCCCGGGCTCTGTCCGGCCGCGCGGCCACCGGGTCCGCACGCCGAACAGCCGCCCGAACGAGAGATCCTGATGCACCGCACGCCGCTGACACGCCGATCGGTTCTGGCCGGGGGCGCGGCCCTCGCCGCCCTGGGCCCGACCGGCCGGGCCCTGGCGCGGGACGGGGCCGGGGCGGCTCCCTCCGGCAGCCTGACCTACGGCATCTCGATGACCGACCTGCCCCTCACCACCGGCCAGCCGGATCGGGGCGCGGGCGGCTACCAGTTCACGGGGCTCACCCTCTACGACCCGCTGGTCGCCTGGGAACTCGACGTGGCGGACCGGCCGGGCAAGATGGTGCCGGGGCTCGCGACCGCCTGGGAGAGCGATCCGGCCGACCGGAAGAACTGGACCTTCCGCCTGCGCGAGGGCGTGACCTTCCACGACGGCTCGCCCTTCGACGCCGACGCGGTGATCTGGAACTTCGACAAGGTGCTCAACAAGGAGGCGCCGCACTTCGACCAGCGCCAGGCGGCGCAGGTGCGCCCGCGCCTGCCGGGCGTGGCGAGCTACAGGAAGCTCGACGCCGCGACCGTGCAGGTGACGACGAAGAGCGTCGACAGCCTGTTCCCCTACCAGATGCTCTGGTTCCTGATCTCCTCGCCCGCGCAGTACGAGCGGGTCGGGCGCGACTGGGCGAAGTTCGCCTTCCAGCCCTCGGGCACCGGTCCCTACAAGCTGGCGGGCCTCACCCCCCGGGTGCGGGCCGAGTTCGTGCCGAACGAGCGCTACTGGAACCCGAAGCGCATGCCGAAGCTCGCCAAGCTCACGCTCGCCTGCGTGCCGGAGGATCTGGCCCGGGTGAACGCGCTCCTCTCCGGCAACGTCGACCTGATCGAGCTGCCCGCTCCCGACGCGGTGCCGCGCCTGAAGGCCGCCGGCATGCGGGTGGTGGGCAACGACACGCCCCACGTCTGGAACTACCACCTCTCGATGGCGGAGGGCTCGCCCTGGCGGGACCTGCGCCTGCGCCGCGCCGCCAACCTCGCGGTCGATCGCGAGGGCGTGGTGCAGCTGATGGGCGGGCTCGCCGCGCCGGCCACCGGCCAGGTGCAGCCGTCGAGCCCCTGGTTCGGCAACCCGAGCTTCAAGATCCGGACCGACATGGACGAGGCCCGCAAGCTCGTGGAGGCGGCGGGCTACTCGGTGAAGAACCCGCTCAAGACCACCTTCGTCATCCCGACCGGCGGCACCGGGCAGATGCTGAGCCTGCCGATCAACGAGTTCATCCAGCAGAGCTGGGCGGAGGTGGGCATCCAGGTGGCGTTCCGCACCGTGGAGCTGGAGGTGGCCTATACGGGGTGGCGCCAGGGTGCCACGGACCCGAGCCTGAAGGACGTCTCGGGCGGCAACATCGCCTACGTCACCTCGGACCCGTTCTACGCGATGCTGCGCTTCTACGATTCGCGCCAGATCGCCCCGAACGGCGTGAACTGGAGCCATTACCGCAACAGTGAGGTCGATGCGCTCTGCGACCGGATCCGCAACAGCCTCGACACGGCCGAGCAGGACCGGCTGCTCGCCCGGATGCACGAGATCGTGGTGGACGACGCGGTCCAGGTCTGGGTGGTGCACGACACCAACCCGCACGCGCTCTCGCCGCGGGTGAAGGGCTACACCCAGGCCCAGCACTGGTTCCAGGACCTGACGACGCTCGCCTGAGGATGCGGGATCCCGAAGGGTGAGAACCCTTCGGCGGGGCCTCGGGGCAGAGCCCCGAGTCTCGGCCCCGAGCCTTGACCCGGCCGGACGTTTCCGCCCAACGAGGGCGCCCCTGGTCCGCCGGAGCGCCGACGTGAGCAACCGCTACGGCCTGGAGATCCGCTCGGCCTCGGCCGCCGACGCCCCCGGCCTCGCCGAGTTGCTGGGCGCCTGCGGCATCGCGATCCCGCCGCGCGCGCTCGCCCTGCGGATCGAGGCCCTGCGCCAGGAAGGCGGCAGCGCGCTCCTCGCCCTGGCCTGGGGACCGCCGAGCGGGCTCATCGTACTGCACTGGCACGCGACGCTCGTGGACGCGCACCCGGTCGCGGTCGTCAGCACGCTCGCGGTCGCGCCGGAGGAGCGCCGCCAGGGCATCGGCCGCCTGCTGCTCAAGGCCGGCGCCCAGGCCGCGCGCTCTGCCGGCTGCGGCGTGCTGCGCCTCGACGCCGGACCGGAGCCGGCGGCGGCCAGCCTGCGCGGCTTCTGTGCGGCGACCGGCTTCGCCGAGACCGCCGCCCGCTACGAGCGTCCGCTGCGCAAGCGGAGCTGAGGGGCTGCGGCATCGCGGCCCGGGGCCGAACCCGAGGCCGGCCCGCTCGTTCTCGCACCATGTCAGAGCCCCATCCCGATCCGATCGTCGAGGCCCGCCACCGCGAGCTGGCCGTCGAGCACCTGCTCTTCGGCACGATCCGGCATCTCGCCGAGCGCGACCCCGCCCTCCTCGACGCGCTCGACGGGAGCCTCGACCACCTCTGGGACAAGGCCGACGACGGCAGCCGCGACGACGCGGCGGTGCGCGCGGTCGCCCGGCGCTTCGTCCGCAGCCTGCGGCGCGAGCGTTGAGGCGCGGGCACCCGATCGCGTAGAGCGGGGTGCCGCCGCCGGGATCCCGCACATGACCCTCAAGACGACCTTCGTCGTGCAGACCTTCGTGATGAAGCGCAACCGTCTGACGCCGGGCGACCGCGAGGTCACGGGCACCGAGAGCGGCGCGCTCAAGAAGGCGCAGGCCATGGCCGCGCGCCTGCCCGGCACCGCGGCCCTGCGGGTGGTCGCCGACGACGAGACCGGCGAGGTCGAGAGCATCGCGATCCTCGAGAGCTTCGGCGCGGTGCCCGACGATTTCGCCGACAGCCTCGTGGGCGGGTAGGCGGATCGCCGTACGGCCGGAATTCAGGCCTCCGCAGCGTCGAGGCTCGGCTCCGTCCTCGGCACGGCGAGGCCCATATGGCGGAAGGCCTGCGGGGTGAGGACGCGGCCGCGGGGGGTGCGCTGCACGAAGCCCTGCTGGATCAGGTAGGGCTCGATGATGTCCTCGATG
>NZ_BPQO01000049.1 GCF_022179285.1 Methylobacterium hispanicum
CCGGCCAGAACGCCCGCATCGACGGCCGCCTGGAGCTGGCTGCGGCGCGCCGAGACCCGGGCGTAGTCGATCCCACCGCCCACAAGCCCAACCAGGACCGTGCCGCCGAGGGCGAAGAGGACGGCCACGCTTCCCCGGCGGTCGCCGCGCAACGAGGCCCTGTGACCCGGGACGGCCCTGCGCATCCTCTCCATCCCCGTTCGGTCGGGACATGACCGGCTGACGCCGATCCGAGCGAGCGGTCTCGCTCGGTGCCTCAAGATTGGGCAAATGATACAACGTGGGGTTAAGCGCCCGGCCCATCCCTGGGGATGCGGAGGAGAGGGCACGCGTTCCCCACAGGTTGTTGAGGCGCAGCGCCCTCGCCGGCACCGCGCCGTCACGCGCCGTCCGGTCCCGGCAGTGCGTGGAGCGGGTTTGTCGCGGCGCGGGCGGGCCCCGAAGACCTTGCCTTCGCACACAGCGCCGTGGGTTATGAGACCCCGGAGATCCCACGGTCGCCGCGCAGCCGGGGCAGCCTCTCGCGCGCAGCGTGCGGACCCGCCCGTCGCGGGGGCGCCACCAAACAACCGGAAGGCGTGCTAGGGGCCGTCATGGCTCCCGCGCAATCCAGCCCGCCCGCTTCTCAGGCCGCCTCGCGATCCGTCGCGGTCGCCTACGGCTTGCTCACCTTCACGGCCATGATCTGGGCCGGCAACGCCGTGGCAGGCAAGTGGGCGGTCGGCCAGGTATCGCCGCTCGCCCTCACGAGCCTGCGCTGGCTGGTCGCCTGCGTCACGCTGGTGCCGCTCGCGGCCCGGCCGCTCTCGCGCGAGTGGCGCCGCCTCCTGCCGAACTGGCGCTACGTCCTGCTCATGGGCGGCTGCGGCTACACGGCCTTCAACGGGCTGTTCTACGTCGCGGGCACCTACACCAGCACCACCAATCTCGCGCTGATCCAGGGCGCGATCCCGGTCATGGTCCTCGTCTGCAGCTTCCTGGCCTACCGCACGCCCGTCGGGCCGATGCAGGCCGTGGGCGTGCTGGTCACGCTCGTCGGGGTCGTGGTGGCGGCCACGCACGGGGATCCGGGCGTCCTGCGGAGCTTGGCCTTCAACCGGGGCGACCTCCTCATGCTCGCGGCCTGCCTGTTCTACGCCGGCTACACCGTGGCCCTGCGCCGACGGCCGGCTGTCTCGGGCCTCACCTTCTTCGCCGCCATGGCCCTTGCGGCGTTCCTGACGTCCCTGCCGCTCGTGGCGGTCGAGTGGGCGAACGGCGATCTGGTCTGGCCGACCGGCGCGGGCTGGGTGATCGTCGCCTATGTCGGGCTCGGCCCCTCGCTGGTCTCGCAGCTGACCTTCCTGCGCGGCGTCGGGCTGATCGGCCCCAACCGGGCAGGCATGTTCGTGAACCTGATCCCGGTCTTCGGGGCCGTGCTAGCCGTCGTCCTGGTGGGAGAGCCGTTCCGTCCGGACACGGCGGTCGCGCTCGCCCTCGTCCTCGGCGGCATCGTCATCGCCGAACGTCTCGGCCTGCGCCGACAGGCCGCTTCTCCCTAGCGGCCGGCCGGGGTGAGGACGTCGTCGCCCACGACGATCATCTCGCGGTCGATCCCGGGCGGGCTCTTCCGCGGGCCGTAGGCGAAGAACAGGCGCCGGCTGCGTCGCCGCGACCCGGTCAGGGTGCGGGTGTGGCGCTCGAGCGCGTAGCGACCGCCCTCCGGGGCGCGGCGCCGGCCGATCGCCCTGCCGACGCCCGTATCCGCCCCCGGATCGATCGCCCCGACGGAGCCCCCGCGTCGGGAACTGCCGTCGGGGCGGACTTCGGAGCGGCTCACCAGCGCGACCGTCACCGACGGTCGGACGGGGGCGATCCCGCGGGCCGGCCCGTGTCTCCTCCGATCAAGCCGGAAAAGCCCGACCTGCAACAATCGAGGGCTGACTTGGTCTCACGAACGGGCTGAGGCGATCATGATCCGCGCGGCTCGGCTGCTCCTCTGCCTCGTCCTCGCCGCGGCGCCGCCGTCGGCAGCGGTCTCCCAGACCGACCCGGGCGCCGCGCTGCCCGTCGGCACGGTGGCCGCCCGGCGGACCGCGATCGACAAGTCCCTCGACTTCGTCGGACGGGTGGAGGCGGTCAGCCGCGTCGAGGTGCGCGCCCGCGTCACCGGCTTCCTCGAGGCCGTGCTGTTCAAGGAGGGCGATCCGGTCAAGGAGGGGGCACCGCTCTACCGGATCGAGCCCGACCTGTTCGAGGCCGCCGTGACCCAGGCCAAGGGCGCGCTGGAGCGCGGGCAGGCGGCCCAGACCCTGGCGGCGATCCAGCTGCAGCGCGCACAGGACCTGCTCGATCGCAATGCCGGCACCGCCGTGGCCAGGGACCAGGCGCGCGCCGCCTTCGATCAGGCCAAGGGCGCGGTGATGGGCGACGAGGCGAACCTGCGCACCGCCCAGATCAACCTCGGCTACACCCGGATCGCCGCGCCGATCGGCGGGCGGATCGGGCGCACGAGCGTGACCAAGGGCAACGTGGTGGGGCCCGACAGCGGCGTCCTGACCACCATCGTCAGCCAGGACCCGATCTACGTCGCCTTTCCGGTCAGCCAGCGCGAGTTCCTGCGCGTGCAGCAGGGCGGCGAGCGCCCCGACCGCGGCCGGATCGCCGTGCGGATCCGCTTCTCCGACGGCTCGGTCTACGGGGAGGTCGGGCGGATCAACTTCGTCAACATCAGCGTCGATCGCATCACCGACACGGTGCTGGTGCGGGCCAGCCTGCCGAACCCGGCGGGGGACCTGCGCGACGGCCAGCTCGTGCAGGTCGCCCTCCAGACCGGGAAGCCGGAGGAGCGGGTCGTGGTGCCCCAGGCCGCGCTGGTCGCCGACCAGGGCGGCGTCTACGTCTTCGTCGTCGAGGACGGCCGGGCGGTGACGCGGCGCGTGACGCCGGGCTCGGGCGGGAGCGGCCCCGACATCGTGATCGACGAGGGTCTCTCGGGCGGCGAACTCGTCATCGTCGACGGGCTCCAGCGCGTGCGGCCGGGCCTCCCCGTGCGGGCGACGCCCGCCGGGCCCGCGGTCGGCAGGACCTGACCCGATGCTCTCCGCCATCTTCGTCGATCGGCCGCGCCTTGCCGTGGTGATCGCGATCGTCACCGCGATCGCCGGGGCGCTGGCGCTCCTCACCATCCCGGTGGCGCAGTATCCCGACATCGTGCCGCCCCAGGTCTCCGTGACCACCACCTATCCGGGCGCGGCCGCCGGCGTCGTGGAATCGACCGTGGCGCAGCCGATCGAGTCGCAGGTCGTCGGCGTCGACAAGATGATCTACATGAAGAGCGTCAGCGGCAACGACGGCAGCTACACGCTCACCGGATCCTTCGAACTCGGCACAGATCCCGACATCAACGCCGTCAACGTCAACAACCGGGTCCAGATCGCGCTGGCGAAGCTGCCCGAGGACGTGCGCAAGCAGGGCGTCACCGTCAAGAAGAAGTCCTCGGCTCTGCTCGGCGTGCTGGCAGTCTACTCGCCCAAGGCGATGCAGGACCCGCTCTTCATCTCGAACTACGTGACGATCAACCTGCTCGACCGGATCCGGAGCACGCCGGGCGTGGGCGACGCCACCCTATGGGGGCCGCAGGACTACGCCATGCGCGCCTGGGTGCGCACGGACCAGCTCACGGGTCTCAACCTGACCACGGGCGACGTCATCGGCGCCATCAGGGCGCAGAACGTGCAGGCGCCCGTCGGGCGCATCGGCGCGCGCCCGATCTCGGACGACCAGCAGCTCCAGCTCAACATCCAGACGCAGGGGCGCCTCGCCTCCGCCGAGCAGTTCCGCAACATCGTGCTGCGCACCCATCCCGACGGCTCGCTGCTCCGCCTCGGCGACGTCGCGCGCGTCGATCTCGGCGCGGCAAGCCTCGACCGCGAGACCCGGCTCAACGGCAGCCCGGCCACCGTGATCGCGATCTACCAATCGCCGGGCGCCAACGCGATCGCCACGCTGAGCGAGGTCAGGCGCCGGGTCGGCGAACTCGCCAAGGCCTTCCCCGAGGGCCTCGAATGGACGGTGACCTACGATCCCACCGCCTTCATCACCGAGACCGTGCACGAGGTGCGGAAGACGCTCGTCGAGGCCTTCGTGCTCGTCGTGGTCGTGGTGTTCCTCTTCCTCGGCAGCCTGCGGGCGACCCTGATCCCGACGCTCGCCGTGCCGGTGAGCCTGGTCGGCACCTTCATCGCCCTGAAGGCGGTGGGCTACTCGGCCAACTCCGTCTCGCTGCTCGCGATGGTGCTGGCGATCGGCATCGTGGTCGATGACGCGATCGTGGTCGTCGAGAACGTCGAGCGCGTGATGGAGGAGCATCCGGAGCTGTCGCCGCGCGAGGCGACGAAGCGCGCCATGGCGGAGATCACCGCGCCGATCATCGCGATCACGCTGGTGCTGCTCTCGGTCTTCGTGCCGGTGGCCTTCGTGCCGGGCATCTCGGGCGAGCTGTTCCGGCAATTCGCGGTCGCGGTGGCGGTGTCGATGCTGCTCTCGGCCGTCAACGCGCTCACCCTCTCGCCCGCGCTCTGCGGCGTGCTGCTGCGGCCCCATCACGGCCCGCGCCGCGGCCTCATGGGATGGGTGATGCGCGCCATCGACGCGGTGCGCGACGGCTACGGCGCGGCCGTCGCCCGCATCGTGCGCCTCTCGGTGCTCGGCCTCGTGCTCGCGGGGGCCGCCGCCTACGGCACCGTCCAGCTCGCCCGGATCACCCCGACCGGCTTCCTGCCGGAGGACGACCAGGGCGCCTTCTTCGTCGTGGTCCAGCTGCCCGAGGGCGCCTCGGTCGGGCGCACCGCCGAGGTCACGGCGAGGGCCGAGGCGATCCTGCGCGAGGAGCACGCGGTGGCCGACACCACCTCGGTGGTCGGGCTCAACTTCATCGACAACTACTCGCAGGGCAACGCGGCCTTCATGGTCGTGACCCTGAAGCCGTTCGAGGAGCGCAAGGGCGCGGGCGACGGGGCGGGGGCGCTGATCGCGCGTCTCGGCCAGCGCTTCCGCGAGATCCCCGGAGGCACGGTGGTGCCGCTCGCGCCGCCGCCGATCATCGGCCTCGGCACCGGCGGCGGCTTCGCCTACGTGCTGGAGGACCTGCGCGGCGGCGATCCGAAGGACCTCGCCCAGGTCCTGCGCGGGCTGATCGTGGCGGCCAACCAGGAGCCGCGGCTGGAGCGGGTGTTCAGCACCTTCTCGGCCACGAACCCCTCGGTCTTCCTCGACATCGACCGCAACAAGGTCCAGATCCTCGGCGTGTCGCTCGACGCTGTGTTCCAGGCGCTGCAGGCCTCGCTCGGCGGCTACTACGTCAACGACCTCAACCTGTTCGGCCGCACCTGGCAGGTGCAGGTCCAGGCCGAGGCCGCCGACCGGGCGCAGATCGACGACATCTTCCGCATCAACGTGCGCAACCGCGACGGTGCGATGGTGCCCCTGCGCAGCCTCGCGGAGGTGCGCATCGTGGTCGGCCCGCCCGCGCTCATCCGCTACAACAACCTCCGCGCCGTGACCCTGCAGGGCGCCCCCGCCCCGGGCGTCTCCTCGGGCCAGGCGCTCGCCGTCATGGAGGCTGTCGCGGCCCGGACCCTGCCCGCGGGCTTCGGCGGGGAATGGACCGACACCGCGTTCCAGGAGAAGCGGGCCGAGGGCAAGACCGCGATCATCCTGGCCTTCGCGGTCCTGTTCGCCTTCCTGTTCCTCGTCGGCCTCTACGAGAGCTGGACGATCCCCGTGCCGGTGCTGCTCTCGGTCACGGTGGGCATCGTCGGCGCCTACGCGGCCATGGTCTGGGGCGGGCTCACCCTCGATCTCTACGCCCAGATCGGCATGGTCGTGCTGATCGGACTGGCCGCCAAGAACGGCATCCTGATCGTCGAGTTCGCCAAGGAGCAGCGGGAGCGGGGCGTGCCCCTGCGGGAGGCGGCCACCGAAGGCGCGCGGCTGCGCTTCCGGCCCGTGATGATGACCTCCTTCGCCTTCATCCTCGGCCTGCTGCCGCTGGTCGTCGCCACCGGCGCCTCGCAGCTCGCCCGGCGCAACGTCGGCACCCCGGTCTTCGGCGGCATGATCGCCGCCTCCTTCATCGGGATCTTCGTGATCCCGCCGCTCTACGTCGTGTTCCAGGGCCTGCGCGAGCGGGCCTGGCGGCTCCTCGGCGGTGCCGGAGCCGCGCGGGCGCGGGCGCCGGACAAGCCCGCCGGCACGCCGGGCCACCAGCCGGCCGAGTGAGCCGGGCCGCCGGCCCGGACAACGTGGGAGGACGCCGATGCACGATCTCGACGACGCGGTCCTCGCCGGAGAGCCGGCCGAGACCGAGGCGGCCTCCGAGGGCCCCGCCCGGCTCAAGCGCAGGGCCTACGAGCGCGCGCTGCGCAAGCTGCAGGTGCAGCTCTGCCACCTGCAGGGCTGGGTGCAGGCGACGGGCGCGCGGGTCATCGTGGTCTTCGAGGGCCGCGACGCGGCCGGCAAGGGGGGCACGATCCGGGCGATCACCGAGCGCGTGAGCCCCCGCGTCTTCCGCGTGGTGGCGCTGCCGGCCCCCTCCGACCGGCAGAAGTCCGAGCTCTTCATGCAGCGCTACATCGCCCATTTTCCGGCCGGCGGCGAGATCGTGATCTTCGACCGCAGCTGGTACAACCGCGCCGGCGTCGAGGCCGTGATGGGCTTCTGCAGCGACAAGGAGCGGCGTCGCTTCCTCGAACTCTGCCCGCAGATCGAGCACTACATCATCGACGGCGGCATCCAGCTGATCAAGTTCTGGCTCGAGGTCGGACGGCCCGAGCAGAAGCGCCGCTTCGAGGCCCGCATCGACGATCCGCTGCGCCAGTGGAAGCTCAGCCCGATGGATCTCGAATCCTACCGGCGCTGGTACGCCTATTCCCGCGCCCGCGACGCGATGCTGGCCGCGACCGACACCGACGAGGCGCCCTGGTACGTCGTGCGCTCCGACGACAAGCGGCGCGCGCGCCTCAACTGCATCGCGCACCTGCTCCACCTGATCCCCTACAAGGCGCTGTCGGTCGAGCGGGCGAGGCTGCCCAAGCGCTGCAAGGCCGAGGCCTACGACGACACGCTGCGCGACCGCCGCTTCGTGCCCGAGCGCTGCTGAGCGGCACCTCACAGGCTCAGGCTGGCCTTGAAGGCCTGCAGCCGGGCGATCGAGACGTCGCGCTCGGCCCGTATCTCCGGGTTCGCGGTGCCGTCGCGCTCGAGCTGGAGATGGAAGATCTCCTCGTCGATCTGGTCGCGCGTCAGCTCCTCGATCGGCCGGACGCGTTCGGCGAGGATCGTCACCCGCGTCGGGCCCACCTCGGCGAAGCCCCCCCGGATGAAGGCGCGGCACCCGGTTCCGGCGGCGTCGGTGGCGAAGACGACGCCGGCGTGCAGCGCGGTCACCGCGGGGGCGTGGCCCGGCAGCACGGTCATATCCCCCTCGACGCCCGGAAGGAGCACGGAGCGGACCTCGCCGGCAAAGACACGCCGCTCAGGCGAAACCAGTTCGACGTACAGCAGAGCCATGGTGCCGCCTCCCTTCGCTTCGGCCGTCGGGCCATGATGCCGCGGCCGCCATCGACGTGGACGGTGCCCCCGGTCAGCCGCGCCGCGAAGGGCGTGGTGGGGAACGCCGCCGTGAGGCCGACATCGGCGATGTCGATGCGTTCGCCGATGGGCGAGCGCTCGACTGCCTCGCCGAGCGGGATGTCGAGATCCCGCAGTCCTGAGGCCGCGCGCGTCCTGCGCGGCCCCGGCGAGACGGCGCACCGCGCATTCCAGCGCCGCCTTCACTGGACCCATCGGGTTGTCGTTCGGCACGACCCTGGCGGCGGCGCGGGCGCACGCCGGCGCCCCGCCCCACGCCTTCCATGGGGTGCGCGGCCAGGCCGCTCGCTCGGCTCTGCGCCGCCTCCTCAGGGCTGCGCCGGCCTCTTCAGGGCTGCGCCGCCTCCCAGGTGAGGAAGAAGCCGACGTCCCCCGGCATGCCCTGCGGCCAGTCGACGATCATCGCGCGCAGGCCGTAGCCGTTCGGCTGCAGGCGGTCGCGCCAGAATTCGAAGGCCTGGCGCGGCCGGCCCGTCAGGGTCCCGGGCCAGTCCGGCTCGACGTTGTTGATGGCCCGACCGCCATCCGTGCAGAGCGCGTTGGGGAAGCGCATCACCTGTAGCTCCTTTCTGCCCTGCTCGGCGGCGAGGCGCAGCCTGTGCAGGAGCGTCCGGGTGATCTCCTGGATCTTCTCGGGCGTGACCGCGACCGGCTCCGCCAACCGCTGGATCAGCTCGGCCTGGGCCTTGGCGGCCCGGTCCTGGCCCTCGAACTCCTTCATGGCCCGCGCCTTCTTGATGCTCGCCGCGTAGCCGGCGAGGTCGGCCGCCGACATGAAGGGCGCGTCGCCGAGTTCGAAGGCCTCGGGTTTGGTGGTCAGCGTCTCCATCGTGAACCTCCATCCTCACGGCGCCGGCTGGCGCACCGCGGCGAGCACCGCCTGCGTGCCGCGGGCGATGATCGCTTCCTCGTTGGTGGGGATGACCCAGGCGCTCGGGCCGGGGCCGCGCGTCACGCGCGGACCGCCCCGGGCATTTGCCGCCGCGTCGAGCGCGAAGCCGGCCCAGGCGGCCCCGCTCAGGATCTCGGCGCGGGTTGCGGCGTCGTTCTCGCCGATGCCGCCGGTGAACACGAGGGTGTCCACGCCGCCCAGCGCGGCGACCAGCGAGCCGATCTCGCGCCCGATGCGGTAGACGAACAGGTCGATCGCCGTGCGGGCGCCGCGATCCGAGGCCGCGCGGGCGCGCAGGGTGCGCATGTCGCCGGACAGGCCCGAGACGCCGAGCAGACCGGAGCGGGTGTAGAGCACGCGCTCGGCGACGTCGGCATCGAGCCCCATCTCCCGTAGCATGTAGAAGACCACGCCCGCATCGAGGCTGCCGCAGCGCGTGCCCATGGGCAGGCCGTCCAGGGTCGAGAAGCCCATCGTGGTCGCCACGCTCCTGCCCGCGCGCAGGGCGCACAGGCTCGCGCCGTTGCCGAGATGGGCGACGACCACCCGTCCCCCGGCGAGGTCGGGCGCGTAGTCGCCGAGGACCGAGGCGACGTAGGCGTAGGACAGGCCGTGAAAGCCGTAGCGGCGCACGCCCCGCTCAGCCATCGACCGCGGCACGGCGAAGAGCTGGGCGATCTCCGGCTGGTCGCGGTGGAAGGCGGTATCGAAGCAGGCGACCTGCGGCAGGCCGGGCCATTGCCGCCGCATGATGCGGATGGGTTCGAGGTTGTGCGGCTGGTGCAGCGGCGCCAGCGGCACCAGCCGCTCCAGCGCGTCGAGCACCGCGTCGTCCACCCGCACGGGAGCCGCGTGGGCGAGGCCCCCGTGCACCACGCGGTGCCCGACCGCGGCGAGCCGGTAGCCGTCCTCATGGTCGTGCAGCCATCCCGCCACGTGGAGCAACGCCTCCTCGTGCCCGAACGGCCCGCCCATGGCCGGCGGGCCCTTCTCGGCGAGGACCGCCCCCGCTGGGTCTCGGATCACGAGATGCGGGGCCTCGCCGAGGCGCTCGACCAGTCCGCGGAAGATCGGCCGGGGATGGCCGACGCCGCCCTCGTCCCTGTCCTCGAAGACCTGGAACTTCAGGCTCGACGAGCCCGCGTTGAGGACGAGGAGGGCCGGGATCATCGCCTAGACCTCCGGTCGAGCCCGCGCTTCGCGCCGGGCCGCGGCGAACAGGGTTGCGATCGCGCAGGAGGCAAGACGCGTCGGGCGCGAGTCGGCACGGCTCGTCAGGATGATCGGCACGCGCGCGCCCAGCACGATGCCGGCCGCGTCGGCGTCCGCCAGGAAGGTCAGGCTCTTCGCCAGCATGTTGCCGGCCTCGAGGTCGGGCACCACGAGCACGTCGGCGCGACCGGCCACCGGCGACGCGATCCTCTTCATCCGGGCGGCGCCCAGATCGATCGCGTTGTCGAGGGCGAGCGGCCCGTCGACGAGCGCGCCCGTGATCTGGCCCCGGTCGGCCATCTTGCACAGGGCTGCGGCGTCGAGCGTGGAGGGCACCTTCGGGGTCACCGTCTCCATCGCCGAGACGATCGCGACCCGCACCGGCGCGATCCCGAGGGCGCGGGCGAGATCGACGGCGTTCTGGACGATGTCGCGCTTCTCTTCCAGCGTCGGCGCGATGTTGATGGCGGCGTCGGTGACGATGAGCGGTGCCGCGTGGTTCGGCACGTCCATGACGAAGCAGTGGCTGAGCCGGCGGTCCGTGCGCAGGCCGCCCTCCCGCCGGACCACCTCGGCCATCAGCTCGTCGGTATGCAGGCTGCCCTTCATCAGCGCCTCGACCTCGCCCGCCTGCGCCAGCGCGACCGCCTGGGCGGCGGCCGCGTGACTATGGGGAGCATCGACGAGGCGCTGCGTCCCGATGTCGGCCCCGAGGGCCTTCGCGGCGGCCTCGATCCGGGCGCGCGGCCCGACAAGCACCGGATCGATCAGGCCGAGCCGGGCCGCCTCCAGGGCCGCTTCGAGCGCGGCCTCGTCGCACGGGTGGACCACTGCGGTCTTCAGGGGAGGGCATGCCGTCGCGGCGACCAGGAGGCGATCGAACCGCTCATGCCGGCGCGGCGCGGCCGCGGCCTGCACCTCCGGGACGTCCTGTCCGGTCGTCGCCATCTCCACGCCGCTCTCTCCTCGCCCTACGGGGCGTCCACCGGGGACGGCGGCGACGCGGTTTCCGCCGCGTCTCCGCTGACGGGGCCGCGGATGTTACTGTCGGCTTGTCGCCGGCCTCCCGCTTGATCCGGAGAGACAGGCCGCAGCCGCATCCCGCGCAGCGCCTCCCGTTCGCACAGCATCGTTGCGATGAACGGGGGCAGGGCTATGAACCACGTGGAGCGGTGGCGGCTGATCGCCTGGAAACCGGTTCTGGCCTCGAACTGCGCCAGCAGGACCACGGTGGCGCCAGCCGCACAGATCTCGGGCGCGTGCCTACCGCCAGTTGGCAGGGCCGTGGGAGGCGAGATCGCACCGCACCCTCGTAGCCGGCCCCCGCGGGATCGCGCGTGCGGGCAAGGTTGACGGCGGCGGCTTCATCGAGGCGGCCGGGCCTGGGGCGCATTACGACGACGCGGTCGGCCAGCGTCACCGCCTCGCCCACATCGTGCGTGCCGATCAGCCGGCAGGCTGGAAGAACCCGATCGCAACGCTCCAGCGTATCGAGCACCTGCTCGCTGCGCGGGGAGACGCCACGGAGCGCGCCGGACTGGATTCAGGCACGCTGGCACCAAAGGAGGCCCTCCGACTCTGCGCCCCGGACGGGCTGTCCTCCGGTTGGGTGTTGATCGAGAACGAGGGTGCGCTGTTCCGCGGCCCGGCGCCTAGCCTGACGGGAGAGGTTTGGAACCCTCGCGCTCAAGCTTTCGTCCTTTACGTCGGCAGCCGCAAAAAGCCAGTCGACTAAGGCGAAATCATCGGAGTGGATGAGGATGACTGGCGGAGAGGGGGGGACTGGCCCCCAAGGCCAAAAAGCTCAATCAAATCAACGGCCGCTCGCTTGGCTTCGAGCTTCGATTGTACCAGCCGATTGTACCGTCGTCGATACGCACGACGAGACAACAGGCCCTTCGGAAGCTACAGATTCAACCGCGCCGAACGACCTTGATCCGCGGGGCGTCGTTTAGCTTCAAAAGCCGTCATGCGGGAGCGGCGGCAGTACCCATCCATACGTCGGTCGGCGTCTAATTTTGCCCGGATTGGCATCCGTAGGGCGGCACGGCGCGAGGGAACCGCTCTCTGATCCGTGTGCAGCCCCAAGCCCGCAGTGGCTCAGGCAACCGGGAGTTCATCCCAATCCCAACTTCGTCGTAAGGCGTATCTCCGGCGGTAACATAGTAGTGCCAGCGCCAGCCGAGTGTGCCGAGGCCTGCCAGCAGGATCCCCACCGCCACCGTAGCCGCTAGCGCCATACGGGACTGCGGTGTGCCTTCCCTCGTCATGTCGATCTGCCCTCCCCGGTCCTGTTGGTCGTTCATGTGGGTCGCATCCGGCAGCCCCTAAGTGGCGCGAGCTGTGGTCAAAACTCAATTGGCTTGACCACACGGGCGCTTACTCGCGCGCCTTCACAGACCATCGGAACGTCTGCTTGCTGGCCACCCGGTTGGGATCGAACGCCAGGGTCTGGCCGATTGCGGCTCATCTGCTTTGGAGCTTGGGTAGAAACAAGCGAACGTTCAGCGCGGCTCTGGAGGTAGCTCAAAATGCCCCCTTCCGGACCTTCGACATCATACCATCGCAGGTCTGCATCAAGTTGCGAAGCGGACGTTTCGCCGATGGTGGCAGCGCGAGCGAACAGCGCATCTCCGCACCGTCTCAAAAATCTGCTTTCGAGCTCAAAGTTCTGCCTTGATATAATCTTGGGTGATATGGGTCCGCGCCCACCAGGGTGCGGCCTCGCTTGCATTCGAGGGCATGGTTGCAAGGGTCTAAACTTCACATCCAACCCGTGCACCGCTTACCCGCCAGCGGACCTCGAACTGGAGCGGCACCGCCACGAACGTGCCGACGCCGAGGGCCTAAATCAGATGTCGATCCTGGCACCGATCTCGACGGCTCGGTCGACCGGGATGCGGAAGTAGCGCGAGGCGTCCGTCGCGGCCCGCGCCATCGCGATGTAGAGCCGGTCCTGCCAGACGGGCATGCCCGTCTCCGGCGAGGCCACCAGGACCCGGCGAGTGAGGAAGTAGGTCAGGCCGCCCACATCGAACCCGGCGGCGGCCAAGGCGCGGGGGAGGTCGGGCAATTCCATGAACCCGAAGCGGACCGTCACGCAGGTGAAGACGTCCGAGAGCGGCTTCACGCTGACGCGGTCCGCCTCCGGCACCCGCGGCAGGTCCTCGGTGATCACGTGCAGGATGAAGTTGCGGGCGTGCAGCACGTGGTTGTGCTTGACGTTGTGCAGCAGGGCGCCCGGCGTGTCGCCGGGCGAGCCGGTCAGGAAGACGGCGGTGCCCGGCGCGCGCAGGACCGAGCCGGTCTCGGCCATCCGCGTGAAGTCCGAGAGCGGCACGCGCCGCCGGTGTATCTCCTCGGCGATGAGGGCCGAGCCGCGCCGCCAGGTCCACATTGCCGTAACAAGGGCGGCCCCGATGGTCAGCGGCACCCAGCCCCCGTGCAGGAGCTTCAGGGCGTTGGCCGAGAGGAACACCAGCTCGATGAGCAGGAAGGGCGCGATGACGAGGGCGGCCAGGGCCGTCGTCCAGCGCCAGACCTTCCAAGCAACGACGAAAAGCAGGCAGGCGGTGATGACCATGTCGCCCGTCACCGCGATGCCGTAGGCCGCCGCCAGCGCGCTCGACGACTTGAACAGCACCACCACGAACACGACGGCGACGAGCAGCCACCAGTTCACCCGCGGGATGTAGATCTGGCCCTTCTCGGTCATGGAGGTGCGCAGCACCCGCATGCGCGGCAGCAGGCCGAGCTGCATCGCCTGCTGGGTGATCGAGAAGGTGCCGGTGATGACGGCCTGGCTGGCGATCACGGTGGCCACGGTGGCGAGCAGCACCATCGGCAGCAGGGCCCAGGAGGGGTAGAGCAGGAAGAACGGGTTCTCGGCTCGCTCGGGATGGGCCAGCAGCATGGCGCCCTGTCCCAGGTAGTTCAGGGCGAGCGCCGGCAGCACGAGGCCGAACCAAGCCGCGCGGATCGGCCCGCGGCCGAAATGGCCCATGTCGGCGTAGAGCGCCTCGGCGCCGGTCACGGCCAGGAACACGGCGCCGAGCGCCAGCAGCCCAGCGGTACCGTGCCCCAGGATGAAGCCGATGCCGTGGACGGGATTGATCGCCCCGAGGATGCTCGGATCGTCCGCGATGTGGCTCAGCCCGCCCAGCGCCATGACGGTGAACCAGAAGGCGGTCACCGGGCCGAAGAGGGTCGCCACCCGCGCCGTGCCGCGGCTCTGGAGCACGAAGAGGCCGATCAGGATGGCGAGGCTGATGGGCAGGACGTACGGCCCGAAGGCTGGGGTGACGAGCTTCAGTCCCTCGACCGCCGAGAGCACCGACATGGCCGGGGTGATGATGGCGTCGCCGTAGAACAGGGCGATGCCGACCATGCCGAACGCGATGACGAAGCCGCCCGAATGCCCCAGCGCGCGTTGCGCCAGCGCGACGAGGGAGGGCGTGCCGCCCTCGCCCTCGTTGTCGGCGCGCATGACGATGAGCACGTACTTGAGCGTTACGATCAGGATCAGCGCCCAGAGGATCAGCGAGACCACGCCGAACACCATCTCGCGGGTGGGCGCGTGCCCGCCGCCGGTGGCGGCGTGGAGGGACTCCTTCAGCGCGTAGAGCGGGCTGGTTCCGATGTCGCCGTAGACGACGCCGACCGAACCCAGGGCCAACGCCCAGAACCCGGTCTTCGAGCCATGCCCGGCATCGGCGGGGAGTGGCGTCTGGGCCGTCGGGAACTCGGTCGTGGCACCTACGGGCATGGGGTTCTCCGCCCAGGTCGAGGGCTGGCCTCGGTCCGGGCATAAACGGGCCATTGGACGGATCGTTCGCGAAAGCAACGCACCGGAAGATGAAGCAAGTTTGGCAAACGGGACGAGAAGACCCAGCCCCAGCACGAAGCGCCTCACGCCCGGAGACTGGGTGACGGGCTTTGCGGCGTCGACCTGACCGCGGATGCTCGACTTCGCCCGCGCGCCGACGTGGCCTCGCGACGATTGCGCAGCCGCTCCCCGCAGCTTAACTCCGGCGCTGCCAGGGCGGCCAGGAACCCGTATTCTCGCGAGGTCCGCCCCGCCTCCCGATTCGACCGTTGCCCGACCTGCACGAGCCCACCCGACGCATGTCCGTGACCTGCTCCGCCGACCGCGGCCCCCTCCGCCGTACGGTGCCCATGACGATGAACCGCGGCGGGGGCAGGCCTTGAACGGGGATGGGAGCGTGCCACCGCACAACCGGACGGCCGCCGGGGATGCGGTGCGGTACCAAGCCGTCTTCGACAGCGCCGTCGAGTTCGCCGTCATCACGACGGATTGCGACGGGCTCGTCACAGACTGGAACCCTGGCGCCGAGCGCATCCTGGGTTTGCCGGAGGTGTGGTGACCCGGCCGCATCCAAGGCGGCAGCGGTCGGGTACGCTGTCTGCCTATTCCGGACAAAGGCATGCGGATCTCCCCTCTCTCGGCTCCGCCGTGGGTTCTCGCGGCGACCCTTCTTGGGGTCGCCTTGGCCACGCCTGTCCTCGCCGAACCGAGTGCGGCCGGCGGCGACCGGCAGGAGGCCGAGGCACCGAAGAAGGGCGACGAGCCGGACAAGCTCGACACCGAGAACCTGTTCGGCTTCACCGAGGGCACCGACGTCGGCAAGAAGGGCGAGCAGGAGATCCTGTTCGACACCATCGGCCGCTTCAGCAAGCGCCGCGACGGTCCCGGCCGCTCGGGCTACGGCGCCGCCCAGCCCATCGTCAGCTACCAGTACGACCTGACCGACAACCTCAGCATTGAGCCGGGCCTCTGGTTTGACGCGCGCGACAGCCGCAACGTCGCGGGCGTGCCGGACAAGTCCTTCGGCACCTTCAACGGCGGGTCGCTGGAGGTGAAGTACCAGTTCTTCAAGCGTACCGACGAGTGCCCGTTCAGCCTCGCCCTGCAGGCTGAGCCGCAATACGCCCGCGTCACGCCCATCGAGGGCCAGGGTGCGGACGTGTTCAGCGTCGAGACGCGCCTGATCGCCGACGCGCGGCTCGTGCCGGACCGGCTCTGGGCGGGCATCAACCTGATCTACGACCCGCAGGTCGCGCGCCTGAAGGGCTCGGGCGAGGTCGACCGGTCTTCGACGCTGTCTGTCTCGGGTACGCTGATGGCGAAGGTGGCAGGTGACCTCTACCTCGGGCCGGAGGCCCGGTACATGCGTGCCTACGATGGCGTGTTCCTGAACCGCTTCGAGGGCCACGCCGTGTTCGTCGGACCCGTGCTGCACTACCAGGTCATGGAGAAGGGCTTCCTCACCCTGGCCTACTCGACGCAGGTGTTCGGGCACGACCGCGACCCGGACTTCGCGGACCGGGCGTTCAACCTCAACCAGTTCTCGCGCCACAACCTGAGGGTACGCTTCGGCGTCGAGTTCTGAGGCGGCCGCCCGGCACGCTGCCCGCGGCGGACGGAAGCCCGGCGCGTCGTGCCGGTCTCGTCCGCTGCGCAGTGCGATGTCCGCTCAGGCCGCGACCTGCTCCAGAGCCTCGGCGAGCTTGCTGGCGAACTCATCGCCCTTGTAGATCTCGGACACCGCCTGCTTGAGCTTCTGCTCGTCGTCGCTGCGGCCGAGCGCCTTGGCGTAGGCCGCCGCCGAACCGAAGCCGGCCAGGCCGTAATGCGACATGCGCTGGTACTGGGCGATGATCGCGACGTCGCGCAGCTTGCCGTCGCTCGGCGCCTCCTTGATGCCGTGCTTCTTGGCCTCGGTGACCAAGCCCTCCATGCCCTTGCAGTGCTCGGGCTCGGCCTCGCCGCCGTTCTGCTGGATCAGGTCCTTGAGGATGTCGGTGTGCTTCTGGATGCCGCCGACGGAGTGTTCGAGCATCTGCTTGAGCTTAGCGTCGCTGGCGTGGCCGCTCAGCTCCTTGACGGTGCGGATCATCTGGTCGTTCGCCGACCAAAGGTCCTTCATCTCGTCGAGATAGACGTCCTTGAGACTGCTGGGTGCTGACATCGGCGGCTCCTGTCGTTCGCCCCCTGCCAACCGGACCCCGCCCACGATGTTCCTGGCCGCGGCACGGCGCCCAGCCGGCGCGCGGGGTCTCGTCCGCCCGCCCCGGCTGCGCCCCCCGGGCACGGCGGTCCGCGACCGCAGGCGCGGGTCACGCGGTGACCGGCGAGCCGGCAGCGGCCTCGAACCCGCGCGGCGTGCCTACTTGCTTTTGCCGCCCTTCTTGCCGAGCTCGGCCTGGGCCGAGGACGACGTGCGCGGGTTGGACTTGCCCTCGTGGCTCGCCTTCGCGTTGGCCTTCTTCGCCGTCGCGCTGCCGTGGCCCTTCTTCTCGGTCATGGTCGTCTCCTCGGATGGTGACCGGGAAGTCCCCGGCCACTCCGTGGTTCCGCGGGCGGGCTGCCCGTGGCGTTCACGCGTGCTTGAGGTCGTCCGGGACTTGGCCGCCATTTTCGGCGAGCTTCTGGACGACCTGCTTGTGCAGCCAGACGTTCATGGTGGCCGAGTCCTCCTTGTCGCCCGTGTAGTGCAGCTCGTCGGCAAGCTGCTTGCGCGCCTGCAAACTGCTGTCGAGGTCGAGCAGCTTCATGAGGTCGACGATGGAGCGCTTGTAGTCGAGCCCCTGGCCCTTCTTGGAGGCGAGGTCGGCCAGCACCTGGCCCACGTCGACGCTCGCCTGTCCGGCACCGGACGGGCCGGCCGCGACTGGGGACGGGGCGCCGCTCATCGAGGGCGCCGCGGCGTCGCTCGCCGAGCCTGTCGGCCCGCCCTGGCCCTGCGCCGCGGCCGATACGCTCGGCGTTTCCGGCGCGTGCGGGGCCGCCGCCTGGGCGCTCGCGCCGCCGCCGAAGATCTTCGACATGATCGACCCGAAGATGCTCATTCCCTTCTCCGCGTTCCTGGGCCCCGTCGGGGGCGAGAGCTCGACAACGGGAGGGCTCGCGCCGTGTTCCGGCGTGGGGCGCCGGCGCGGCGGCCGGAGGACCTCACCGGCCACGACTGCATCAACCTGCGCCTGCCGACGCTGGGCGGCCTTTATGCCTGGGAGTTCGAGAAGGACGGGCGAGAACTGCGGGTCCGGGTCAAGGGGCAGCTCGTGTTCAACACCGCGTCCCTGGTGCTCAAGGCGGCGCTGGAGGGGTTCGGCATCGCCTTCTTCATGGAAGATGCGGTCCGGGCGCACCTGGAAGCCGGGGCGCTCGTGCGCGTCTTGGAGGACTGGTGCCCGCCGTTCGCGGGCTACCACCTCTAATATCCGAGCCGCCGCGAACCGGCGCCGGCACTCGCCGTCCTGGTCGAGGCGTTGCGCCACCGCGGCTGAGGTCGCTACCGTGCCGTTCGGGCTCCAGCCGCGGCAAGCGGGCCTCGCCGGCCGAGGCGCTGCCTGTCCGCGAGTGCCGCCAGGGCCTCGTCGGCGGCCCTTTGCCCGCTGTCATGGGCCCCATGGGCGGTCGTGAAGTCGTGGGGGTGAGTCGCCTCGCCAGCGAAGAACAGCCGGTCCTCGAAGGGCCGGGCCAGGCGCGCCCTTGCGTCGGACCGGCTCGGCAAGGCGCAGCTATACGCTCCGCCGATGGACGCCATACGGCTCCAAGAAGTCGCCGCGAGCGGACGGATCGCCGACGCCACGTCGCTGCCGAACAGGGCCGCCAACTCGGCTGATACGTAGGAGAACCCGGCGGCGGGCCCTTCCTCCGCCAGGATGCGTGCGCCGTCGCCGCCGAGGAACGCCTCGATCACCGGCCAGCCGTTGGGTCGGATCGAATAGGCGGCGGACCGCGCGTCACGCAGGTTTCCGTAGGCGTGGGTGTCCGGCCCGAACGCGGTGTTGCCCCCGATCTCAAGGAAAAGCTTCTCGTTGCGGCCGAGCGGCAGGGCGGCGGCCGCCTCGCGCCACGGGTCGAGCCTAGAGGGAAGGCGGATCGCATCGCCGGCCAGGACCGCCGTCGAGACCGTGAGGATGGCGACCCCGACGTGGACGGTGCCGGCACGCGTGGTGACGGCCACCCCGTCCGTGGTCAACTCGATCCGCTGGGCGGGGGTGGCCAGCCGCAGCGCCGTCGTGGGCGGCAGGCTGGCGGCGACCAGCGTGCCGTAGCCGAGCGGCAGGTTCCAGTTCTTGCCCGTCGAGGCATCGTCGTAGGCAAGGTAGTCGGTGGCAGAGATTTCCTCGGGAGCCACGCCGCTCATGAAGCCGGCGATGGCTCGCACGTAGGCGTTCCAGGCGCCGTCGGGCTCCAGGGCATCGCTGGCACGGTCGCTGGCCGAGGCGACGGTGCGCAGCCGCTCCTCCCAATCGCCGTATGCCTTCCTCGCCGCCTCTTGGTCGTCCTCGTCCTCGACGAGGGAAGGATGCGCCTTCGCCCAGGGCGGGTCGCCGCGGTCGACCGGAAAGCCCGACGCCTCGGCGATGCCGACCCAAGCGTTGCGGTCGCCAGAATGGAGCCACTCGCAACCGAGGTCGAGCGGGTAGCCTCCGAGATCCTGCGTATAAGCGCGACCTCCGAGGCGTGAAGAAGCCTCCAGCAGCAAGGCAGATGCGCCCTGGGCGGCGAGCCGTCGCGCCGCGCCGATGCCGGCGGCGCCTCCCCCCACGATGATGACGTCGTATGCGCTGCCCATCAGGCCAAAGTGAGGACGGCCCGTATGGCTTCCAAGGTTCGGGCGGTGGCGTGCCGCAGGTCTCAGCAGCTTGCTTTGTTGCCGGGCATGTGCGCGGCGGTCATTTCCAGCCCTCGATGACAGCTCGCCGGCACGATATGCCACCAAGCCATCGAGGATCGCGGGCGGCTGATCCGGGCTACCGCAGGCCCGTCCAGTTTATGCCCGGCGACGCAGCATGGCGGTGGCGCTAGCCCTTGCCGAGAACCTTGTCGGCCTTCGCGTCGACCTTCTTCTTGTCGGCTGCGGAAAGGTTGCCGGCCTTCTCCTGCTGCGCGGCGCGTGACTTCGCGTTCCGGGCGTGCGCCTTGTCTTCGACGGGGTACTTCCGCTCCTCGGGCAGGGCGAACTTGCTCCTGCTCAGGTCCTCGCGGTCCTCGGTCTTCAGTTTCGACATCGCGGCCTCCGGGTATCCGGGGGGGTGAACGCGGCATCGGTAGCCGTGGTGCCCCCGCCGGCGGGATCGAGGTGGGCAGGTATCCGCTCCATGCCAAGCTTTTGTCCGGCTGCCGGATGTGGACGGCAGCGGCTTCGATCTTGCCCGAACGACGAACTCAGGCGATCAACCGAAATCCATCAGGAGTCATCCACCATGAAACGCGCCGCGCCGCACCAAGTTTGAGTAGCACTCCGGCATAGTTGGCGGACGCTACCCTTCGAGGCCGCAATTCGACAGACAAAGGTCCACAACTTTAGGATGTTGAGGCTGCCGGTGCGACTATTCCGTCTCAATGACGGCTATCGGGCTCCAAGCGGGCATTCGCGCGGTTGCAACTGAAGGTCCGCTGGTGGCGCACAGCCGAATAAGCGGCGTGCGAACTCCTGACCCTTTGCAGACTTAGCGGCTGGCCGGATGAGACGTCTGCTTCGAGCGGAGAAGCGGACCTCTCCGGGGCGGTCACGACATCAGCATGTCGTGGCCCATTAAGCGGCTCACTACATGTGCGGTTATTGCTTTCCTGGGCAGCCGGCAAACCGCTTTGCCAAGCGCCGTGCTCGGAGGGCCTCGTCCACCTGATTGATGAAGGAGCGCACATCGCTGGCGCTAGGACGCGCGACGCCCACGAAGGGAAACCACTTCCGGGTATTGACGTGGCAGGCGGCGCACGCGCCCACGGTCCGACCCAGCCGCCGAAGCGTCTGCGCCCGCCGGGTACGGTAACGCGGAAAGCTGGGGGAAATCGCACTGTCTGTGCGCGTTCCTCGACGGGATATTGCTTCCTCCGAGCCTGACATCATGACCGTCGTCCGAATCCAGATATACGCCTCGTCGAACGGCGACCGGTGGTTCCTCTGTCGTGGGGAGAACGTCGAGGACGTGTTCGTCTTTCACGAGCCGAACGGCCCATCCGGCGGTACGCCGTCCCGAAGCGACCTCACGACGTTCCTCGCCTCCGGGCACGGTACGCCGGAGCGCCGGGCGCTGCTCGGCAAAATCGGCGCACTGGTGGACCTCGGCAGGGCCAGCCCGCCTTCCTCCGCCCAGGGTCCCGAGCCGGGCACGGCCGGCGCCGAGCCGACGCCGGGTGAAGGCGCTTAGATGAGACCTTGAGCCCTCGCGCCGGATCGCACCTCCCGCCGGGCCCGGCCCCTATCGGAGCGTCGGGGACTCGCCGGGCTTGAGGTGGGGGTCGCTGCCATCGGGGCCAACCAGCGACACGTGGTCGTTGAGGCGGCCCAGGTGCTCGAAGACGTGCTCGAAGGCATCGGTCACGGCCCGCTCGAAGGAGCCGTCCCCCTTGCCCTGCGCGTCCCCGAGTGCGCTCAGCAGCGCGCGGTGCTTCTCGGTATCCGTCGACATCACGGTCCTCCCGCCGGTTGCGGCATCGGTTCGCGAAGCAAATCTGCCGGTGCGACGCCGGTTCCCCACGGCGCCGGTGCCCGACCCAACCGCGGTGCCGATCCGGCGGTGCGGACAGGGCTCCCCGTCGCCGCCCGGTGAAGGGTGCACGGTCCCGGTCGGGCGAGACATGCCGCGTACGCGGCAAGGACGGACCTGACCCCGTGGAAGCGATGCTTACGTCGACACCACCCACGCTGGCGGGGGCGGTGATCTAGGTGGCGAACTCGCGGATGGCGGCGACGACCTTGGCCTCGCGGAACGGCTTGTCGCAGAACACTCCGCGAGCGGGGATGTGATCGAGGTTGGGCGGGAGTGCCCCCGTCAGGACCAGCTCGATGGGCGGCCAGCGGTCGCGGATCAGCGCGGCCAGCTTGATGCCCATCATCGACCCGCGCACATCCAGGTCGGCGAACACCACCCGAATGTCCGTGCGCTCCTCCAGGATGCGGATGGCCGCCTCGGCGGTACGCACCACGAGCGCCTCGCAGCCGGCCTCCTCAACGAAATCCCGCATGGTCATCGCCAGGATCGGCTCGTCCTGAAGCACCAGCACCACCGGACGCGGGCCGTCGTCCCTGTCCCCCGCCATCATGTCCGCTGCACCTCGACCATCGGTGCACGCATCACCGTCACCACGCCATCCGGGTTGTAAGCCGTATCGACCCCGCCCGTTCCCACCAAGCCGGTGCGGATCAGGCGCGATCCGAAGCCGCGGCTCGTCGGCGCGACTACCGGCGGCCCGCCGCGCTCCTGCCAGCGCATTACTAGGTCCGGCCCGTCGGCCCCGTCCTCGACCGACCAGCGCAGGTCCACATGGCCCGCGTCGTTCGACAGCGCGCCATACTTGGCCGCGTTCGTCGCCAACTCGTGGAGGAGCAACGACGCGGACATGGCCGCGGCCGGGCCCAGGGCCACGTCAGGTCCGTCCAGGGTGATGCGCCCGGCATCGGCAGCGTTGTTGACCACACCCTCGCACACCGCGTGCAGCGGCGCCGGCGACCAATTTCGGCGCAGCAGCAGGTCGTGCGCGGAGGCCAGCGCCTGGATGCGCCTCTGCAGCGTCTCGACCGGCCCGCGGTCGGACAGGGAACGCAGCGTCTGGTTAGCGATGCTGGTGACCATCGCCAGCGTGTTCTTCAGGCGGTGGGACAGTTCGTGGTTCAGCAGATCCTGCCGGGCCTCCGCGTGACGGCGCTCGACCGCCTGGCGGATCAACTCGGCGATCTGCCGGACGAAGGCGACCTCGGGTCCCGCCCATTCCCGCGGGCGGTCGTCGTTCACGAACAGGATGGCCACCATCCGGCCCTTCTCGACGATGGGCAGGTTGATCAGCGCGCGGACGGACACGGCGTCCAGGGCCGCGGCGGTCGCCTTGGTCCGCGGGTCCTCGCGCACGTCCGGGATGACCACGGTGCGGCCCTGCCGCAGGTCTTCGGCGTAGAGGCCGTAATCGTCCAGGCGGTGACGCTCGGCGAGCGCGGGGAAGCCCTGCGCGCTCCAGCCGTCCCCAACGACCAAGGTCTCGCCGTCCGGCCCGACCGTGCCGTAGCCGACCCGCCCGACGCCGAGCACCCGCCCAATGGTCGCCGCGCCCGCCTTCACGACCTCGGCGGCATCGGCGTCCGTGCGCATCCGGTCGCCGAACTCCAGCAGCCCCTCGCGGCGCGCGTCGGCCTGCACCCGCTCGGTCACCTCCAGGAAGATGACCCCAAAGCGCTCGGACCCGAGGGGGAAGGCGCGGCCCTCGTACCAGCGCGCCAAAGCGCCGACCTGCCGGATGAAGCTCACGGGCCGGCCGGTCTCGACCACGTCGGCGAACTCGTGGACCCAGGCGTCCTCGATGCCGGGGAACATCTCGCGGATCGTGCGCCCGACCGCTCGTGCAGGGTCGATGGAGACGAGCTCGCCCCAGGCCCGGTTCACCTCGACGTAGCGCCAATCACGGACGGCGCCCGCCTCGTCGCGGATCACCTCGCCGACGATGAACCCTTCGCTCAGCCGTTCGAACAGGCCGCGCCAATGCGCCTCGCTGGCCGCGAGCCTGGCTTCGGCGGTCTTGCGCTCGGTGATGTCGACGGCGGTCCCGGAGAACCGCACCGGCTGCCCGTCGGGGTCGTGGATGAGCTGACCCTTGCACTCGACCCAGCGCAGGTCGTGCCCCGGGATGGCGAGCCGGTACTCGACATGGAAGTCGGCGCCGTGCTCGAAGGTGTCCCGGATGCGCGCGCGCAACGGTTCGAGGTCCTCCGGGACGACGAACTCCTGGTACTGCTCCATGGTCAGGCCGGCTTCGGTCCTGCCGGCGTCGAGCCCGTACAGCCGCGCGAAGTTGGCGTCGCCGTGCAGCAGGTCGGTGTCGACCATCCAGTCCCAAAGCCCGACGACCCCGGAGGCGACGAGCGCGACCTGCAGGCGCTGGTCGGCCGCTCGCAAGCGCTCCTGGTTCTCCCCCAGGAGCCGCAGCGTCTCCTGGATCTCGGTGACGTCCTGAACCGTGCCGAGCATGCGCACGGGCCGGCCCTCGGAGTCGTGGACGAAGCTGGCGGTACGGGTGACCCAGCGAACCGCTCCGTCGTCGGCGCGTCGGATGCGGTAGGTGGCCTGGGGCGGCGTGGTCCCCGCTTCCCGCGAGGCCTGCGTCGAGGCCAGGTGCGCGTCCTCCGGGACGATCCGGTCCGTCGCGGCGTCGACCGAGAGCAGCGGCGAGACCGGCAGGCCGAACAGGCGGCAGAACTCGGGTGAGACCGTCATCAGCCCCGAGGCGATGTCTGCCTCGTAGGTGCCGATCCGCGCGGCCTCCTGGGCGAGCCGCGAGCGCATCTCGCTGGCGCGCAGGGCCGCCTCGCCGTCGAGCCGTTCGCGCACGGCGGAGAGGTAGCGCGCGATGGTCGCGAAGAAGGTGAGCGTATCCTCGTCGAACGCCCCCTGCGTGCTCGATCCGAACGAGATCACGCCGGAGAGGCGTCCGCGGCTCCGGATGGGATAGCCGGCATAGGCATCGACGCCGCTCTCGCGCGCCATGGCGTAGCGCGGTTCGGGTCCGTCTTGCACGTGGGCCAGCACCAGGGGCTGCCCGGTCTGGACCACGATGCCGCAGAGCGGCTTGTCGAGGTCGATGTCGGCCAGGGCCGCGCGCATCGCCTCGTCCACGCCGATGGAGCCCGTCAGGCGGACGCTGCGCCCGCCCGGCGCGAGGTCGTAGATGAAGCACTGCTCGAAACCGAGGCTGTGCGTGCTCGTCTCCAGGATGGGTTCGATCACGCGGCTCGGGTCCGAGGCCGTGAGCAGGGCCGCCGACGCCTCGGCCAGGATGGCAAGGTGGCCCTCGCGCCGGAGGGCGGCATCGCGGCTGCCGACCGCCACCGCCTTCTCCACCGTGGCGCGTCGCAACTCCAGCAGGCTCATCGCCTGACGCGCGCAGCGGCGGAGGTGCCCGGCCTGGGTGGCGGTCAAGCCATTGGGCCTCGGCTTCGTGTCGATGACGCAGAGGCTGCCGACGGTGTGGCCCTCGGGCGAGCGCAGCGGCGCGCCAGCATAGAAGCGGATGCGGGGCTCGCCCGTCACGAGCGGGTTGGCGGCGGTGCGGGAGTCGGCGGTCAGGTCGGGAATTACCAGGAGATCGGGCTCGGCAAGGGCGAACTTGCAGACGGAGCGGTCGAGGTCGGTCTCGCAGGACGGGAAGCCGACGCGCGCCTTGAACCATTGCCGGTCCCGGGCCACCAGGCTGACCAGGGCGACGGGCGTCGCACAGGCCAGCGCGGTCAATTGGGCGAGGTCCTCGAAGCCCTCCTCGGGCACGGTATCCATGATGTCGTATGCGTCGAGGACGGCCAGCCGCTCGCGGTCCTGCAGCGCGCGGTTCAAGAGGGCCGACGATTCTGGTGACATGCTCGGATCAGTTACATCGGGCCGGGACGCGATGCGTCCCCGGCCGCCGAACTGTTCCCAGCCAGCGGACTTGTTTGCCATGGGGGTCGTGACCCGGCAACTCCCGACGGCGCGACCCTTTCAGTCGCGGCCGACCATCGCGTAGGTTCGCCCGTGGGGCCACGCCCATGCGAAACCCGGTGTTCGTGATCAAACAGTGCGCAGTCGGCGGTCGGGACCTTTTCGAGGCGGTCCAACTTGTACCCCGGCCATGGTCACCTCTATCTCACCCTCGCCTTCCTTCGCCCTCGTCGTGGACGACGATGCGTTCATCCGCATGGACGCCTTGGCGATCCTGGAGGATGCCGGGTTCGAGACCTTGGAGGTCGCCCATGCCGACGCGGCCGTCGGCCTGCTGCACGAACGTCACCCACATCTCTGCCTGCTGTTCACCGACGTCCAGATGCCGGGAAAGATGGACGGCTTCGCCCTGGCTCGGTACGCCGCCGAGCACTGGCCGCACATCTCCATCGTTGTCGCCTCCGGTCAAGCCAAGCCGGGGCCGGGCGACCTGCCAGAGGGTGCGCACTTCATCGGCAAGCCCTTCAGCGCGCAGATCGTGCGAGACCATCTGAGGAGCATGCTCCCGGAGGACCGCAAGCCGGAACCCCTTCGAGGGTGATCCCGTCCGTCTCTGCCTGCCGCTCCTGAGCAAGCCCTACCGGCTGTACGAACTCGCCAACGAACTCCAGGTCGTCATGGGCTGAGCAGGTTCGGGCACATTAGCAACCGGCGTTTCCAGACCTTAGCCTGGCGGGCGGGTGACCGGAAAAGTCATCCCAGACTGCCCGCGAACCGCTCCGCCAGACGCCACTCCCTGAACGCCTGGCTCCCACGTCCGGCATGGTGAACCGAAACCGTCGCGGCGGGTCGCTGCGACCGACGCGCCCTGCGATGCGTCCGGCGCCAATTCCCGTAAACGGCCGCGTCCAGGCTGCCCCTGGTTTCTTGGGAGGGTGGCATGAAGAACTGCGTGGATCGCGTCCTGCAGATGGAAGCCTACGTGCGCCAGGACGACCAGGAGGGCAGGAACGGCGTCTACGGGGTGCTGGAGCGCGCCGACGTTGTCTGGGCGGTCTGGTCGGACGACGGGGAGACCCCGGTGGTCCGCGTCATCCGCGGCCGGGACAGGGACGGTCCGGACCTCAGGCATGGCACCCTCGAGTTCGAGAACGAACTCGGTGCCCTGGAAACCGCCTCGTTCCATGGCGACGAGATCGGCCTCCTTGCCGACGGCAGGACAATGGACGTGCCAGAGCCGGCTGTCCCGCAGCACCTGATCGGCCACCTGATGTCGGACCCCGTCCTGTTCTACGACGGGACCGAGATGGAGTTCGTATGCCCCTTCGAGACCGAGGACGCCTGAGGACCGCGGACTGCGTCCGAAGGGGTGACGGTTCCCGGCGGTCGCGGTGCGCCAAGTCGGCCGGCGCCGGTGACCGCCCGGACGCGAGTCCCCGGCGCCGACAAGGAGCCCGTCGCGGTCCGATAGGCATCGCCCGTTCGGTACCCGTCGCCGCCCCCGGAGCCGCCCAAGGGCGATCCGCCGTCAGGACCGTCCCGCAGCGGCCGGGACCCTCGACCGGCCCTGGGCGCGTCACCGGCATCGGGGTCGGCGCCTGGGTCGTCATGCTACGGCATCGCGGCCGGGCGTCGTCCGAAACTTAAATCGGCGAGCACGTCCCGGTCGTTCGGGTGCGCACCGGCCGGCATGCGCCGGTTGCATTGCCGGCCAGGGTGCGACGGGTCGTCGGGCCAATGCCGATCCGACCTCGATGCCTCGTGCAGCACGAGCGTCGGGGCGAGAGGGAACCCGCCCCTCCGTCGCGGCTTGGGGTCGAGGTGGTTTCGGGTCGCGTCCCGGCATAGGACGGGAACGGCATGCAGGTAACGACGGCCCCCCTCGACCCCCTGGTCTCCACCTTTCTGGCACGCGGCATCGTCGAAGGCGAGGACCGGCCGGCGTGACGCTGACCACCCGCATCCTGCTACTGGTGCTGCTGGCGCTCGCCCCCGCCCTCGCGATCCAGGGCTACAACGAGTACGCCCTACGCGCGAGCCGGGACGCCGCCATCCAAGTCGATGCGCTCGCGACCGCCCGCGGCGTCGGGCAAACCCTGGCTCAGATCGCCGAGGGCGTTCGCCAATCCCTCGAATTCATTTCCGAGGATCCAACGGTCAAGGCCAGGGACGCGGTCGGCTGCACCGCCTATCTCCGCCGCGCCGCCGCGCGGATGCCCAGCGTCCTCGCCTTCTCCCTGTCTGCCCCGGACGGCCGCGTCGTCTGCAACAGCCGCGGCGCTGCGCCGGGGTCCTACGGCATGGGGGAGCGCGACTACCACCGCGAGGCGGTGGCCCGGCAGCTCTTCGTGATGGGCGGCTACGCGCGCGGCAAGGCGACCGGGCGGGACTCGATCCACTTCGCCCAGCCGCTCCTCGACGAGGACGGTCGCACCATCGGCGTCCTCAGCGCCGCCGTCGACCTCGAATGGCTGGGCGGACGCCTGCGCCAGGCGCTGCGCCTGAACGACACCAGCATCACGCTGGTCGACCGCGACGGGCTGATCCTGGTTCGCCACCCGGACAGCGATGGGTGGGTCGGCAAGCCGCTGCCGGCGGAGCGGGCCGCGGTGCTGACCGGACGCGGCGAGGGCGTACGCGTCGCCGCCGGCTTCGACGGGCGCGAGCGGGTGCTCGCCGCCATCCGCCCGCCCGGCGCCGCGGCGGACGCGTGGCTGATCGTCGGACGCGACCATGAGACAGCTTTCGCCGACGTCGACGAGGCGACTTGGCGCGGCGTCACCCTGGTCCTTCTCGGCGCCGTGTTGGCGGTCGCCGCGGCGCTGCTCGCCGGGCGCGCCTTCATCCGGCGGCCCGTGGGCCGGCTGCTGCGCACAGCCTCGGCCTGGCAGCGCGGCGACCTCGGAGCCCGCACCGGTATGGGTGGCTCGACCGAGTTCGGCCGGCTCGGCGAGACGCTCGACGCCATGGCGGTGGTCCTGCAACGCAAGGAGGGCGACCTGCACGAGGAGATCCGGCGGGGGCGCGACATGCAGGAGCGTCAGGTCACGATGCTGCACGAACTGAACCACCGCGTGAAGAACACGCTGGCCACTGTGCAGGCGCTGGCGCGGCAATCGACGCGCGGCGGTGAGGCGGCGGGCGAGCGTCTGGAGGCGCGCATCCTGGCCCTGTCGAAGACCCACGACCTCCTCACCCGGGACGACTGGAGCGGCGCGCCGCTGCGCGAGGTGGTGGAGGCCGAACTCGGCCCCTACCGCGGCGGCTCCTGCCGCATCGTCCTCGAAGGTCCCGACGTGGCATTGTCGCCGCGGCACGTGCTCTCGCTCGGCATGACCCTGCACGAGCTCGCCACCAACGCCGCCAAGTACGGTGCGCTGAGCGTGCCGGGCGGCGAGATCCGCGTCCGCTGGAGCGTTGAGCGGACCGGCGACGGCGCGCGGCGCCTGCACCTCGACTGGGCGGAGAGCGGCGGTCCGCCGACTTCCGTCCCGTCGCGGCGGGGATTTGGCACGCGCCTGATCGCGGTCAGCGTCGAACGCGAACTCGACGGGACGGTGGCGCTCGACTTCAATGTGGAAGGCCTCCGTTGCGCCATCGTCGTTCCGCTGTCGCAGGCCAGCGCGGACTACATGAGCCCGCTCGCCATCCCCACCGCCCATTGAGCGGTCCGCCCCCGCGCCGTCACCCGTCAGGACGCTCGCAGGCCTCGCCGGCGACGGCGGCGACCGACGCCCAGCGGGCGGCGCCTCCCGGGTCCCGGGAGGGGCGCCTTCCACGACGGAACGCGGCCCACCCGGAACGGAAGGGCGGGCCGGGCATTGCCGCCTCTTATGACGGAGGCGGCGATGACGGAGAAGAAGGGCCACGGCAGCGGGACGGCCAGGAAGGCAAACGCCAAGGCGAGCCACGAGGGCAAGCCGAACCCGCGCAAGTCGTCCGCCGCCCAGGCGGAACTCGGCAGGAAGGGCGGCAAGGCGAAGTAGCCGGGCGCGTGGCGTGTGCGGAATCCCCGGCCCGGCAAGGTCACATGCCTCGGGAAGCGTGTGCCCCGCCGACGAACGGCATGTCGGCGGGCGCGTTCCACCAGGGCCATGCCGGTGAGTGGGATTAGATGGGACGACAAGTCGATGAGGTGGTTCGAGCACGAGGAACGAACAAACGGACCAGATCCCGGCCGCCTTGCGGGACCGGTCGCGCATGGCTGACCCCAAGCGACCCGCAACCCCGGCCGCGGGTGCGGTAGGCAAGGCGCGAATGACGTCCCGCGCAGCCGCCTGCCTCGGGCTCGCGACCTCAGCGTCCGTGATGACGGGCTGGCTGCTCGACATCCCCGACCTGCGGACCATCCTGCCGGGCGAGGCACCGATGGTGGCGCTGACCGCCCTGGCCCTCGTTCTCCTCTCCGGGGCGCTATTGCTCTCCGCCTGGCCGGAGCGACGGTCACTTGCCGTGCGGGCCGGCCGCGGCCTCGCCGCCGGCGCCGCCGCGCTGGCCCTGGGCGGCGGCATTCAATACCTCGCGCCGCAAGGGTTCCGGCTCGACGACTGGACGCAACGCCTCTTCTCCGGGCCTCTCGGACCTGGGGACGGGATGTCCCTGGCGACGATCTGCTGCATCCTCGGCGCCGCGGCGGGCCTGCTGCTGCAGGACGCGCGGAGCCGCCGGCTCCGCCAGGTCGGCGCGGCGGCAGCCCTGTCGGCGTTCGTCGGCGCCGCGGTCGGGGCGCTGGGATATGCCTACGGCCTCGGCGGCTTCCACCAGGGCGGACCCTACTCGCGGATGGCGCTGGTCACCGCCGTCACGCTGGGCGTCCTCTCCGCCGGCGTGCTGCTCAGCCGGCCGCATGGGCCGTGGACCGCCATCGTCCTCGGCGGCGGCGAGGTCACGCGGTACCTGCTGCCCGTGGTCGTCGTCGCGCCGCTGCTCCTCGGCTCGCTGCAGATCCACGCCGCCCGCACGGGCCTGCTGGAGGCCGAGACCGGGACCGCGCTCCTCGTCATCGTCCTGGCGATCTGCCTCGCGGCCCTGAGCGTCCGGCTCGCGCGTGACGTCGAGCGGCGCAGCGTCAGCGAACGCCGGCTACGCGAGACCCTCCAGGGCATGAACGAGGCTCTGGAGCGGCGGGTGGCCGAGCGGACCCGCGACCTCGCCGAGACGCAGGACGCCCTGGTGCAGTCGCAGAAGATGGAAGCCATCGGCCAACTCACCGGCGGCGTGGCCCATGACTTCAACAACCTGCTTACCGTCATTCGCTCGTCGATGGACTTCCTCCGGCGCCCCGACCTTCCGGAGGAGCGGCGGCGCCGCTACATGGACGCTGTCTCGGACACCGTCGACCGGGCCGCACGGCTGACGGCGCAACTCCTCGCCTTCGCCCGGCGCCAGACGCTCAAGCCGGAGGTGTTCGACGTCGGCGCGCGCCTCGCAGGCATGGCCTCCATGCTCGACACCCTGACCGGCGCGCGCATCCGCATCGTGACCCAGAAACCCGATGGCGCCTGCCTCGTGCGGGCCGACGCC
>NZ_BPQO01000050.1 GCF_022179285.1 Methylobacterium hispanicum
GCCGCCTTGATGTCGCGACCGGCCGTCTTGCCTGCGTCGCCTGCCTCATGGCCGCCAACGCCCTCAACAATCCAGCCTGAGGTTTCGTCCTCAAACAGGCTCTAAGGTCCGTGGTGCCGTCAGTCAAGTTGGGCGACCATCTGGTCAATCGGTTCTGAACGCCAAGCTTAGAGTGGAGCCGCACGCTCAAGGGCGTGGCGCAACGGCAGCGGTTGACGGGATGGCAGGGCTCATACTTAAAATAGCAAGAGTTAGTGGATCATGAGGACGAATCTTGGGCACCGCCGATATTCAAATCTTCGATGCATGGGACCCGCTCGACTCAACTAGCGGTGCTGATCCTGGGATTGTCATCAGCGCTCAGAAACGTGAAATATCAAATATTCTCAAAAGCTACACTGGTTACTACGACCTTTTTGCCGAGTTGATTCAAAATGCTTTGGACGCAGTTGAGAAAAGAGTGGAACAAGATGGATATTTAGACGGCCAGGTATGGGTTTCTGTTGATTTAAAGCAGCAAATCGTGACTGTGACCGATAATGGTTGCGGTATGGATGAGGCCCAATTTAAGCAATTCCTAAGGCCAAATTTCTCGTTCAAATCGGGACCGATTTCGCGTGGCAGCAAGGGGGTTGGGGCTACCTACCTTGGTTACGGTTTCAATCACTTGCATATCAGCACGCGTATTGGCGACAAGATCTACTCCGGCTTGATCGAGAACGGCCGGGCTTGGGTGGAGGACACGACGGGCACGATTCCGAGGCCGCGCATTATTCACCGTCCCCCTATGGAAGGTCCGTTCAATGCCTTGGATCGCGGCACATCTATCACTGTAAAACTCTCAGGTTCCAACATACGGCCGAAAAGTCTGGCCTGGAATCAGGCGAGTACCGCGAGTCAGTGGCTTGCATTGCTCCGCATTATGACACCAATCGGTGGAATATATTTGGCGGGCACGACTGCTCCCAAGATTAAAATTCATATTAAAGTCATAAACCAAAGCGGAGAACCGAGTGAGGATGGACTGGACAATCCTAACTACCTCTATCCGCATGAAAATATAGCGAAGAGTGTAGCGCTGGGAGATTTTATCGATTGGCAGACACAGACGATTAAAAAAGGCAATGATGCAACGAAAATTCCAGCAAAGTTTACGCGCTTGAATGGTTTGTGGGGAGCTTGGAGTGCTGCTGAGCTGCTCGGGGAGGTGCCCAGTAACTGCCCGATACAACTTCGACTTGATAGCTCAGAAAGGCAATTGGCCAAAGAAGCTCAGTTGTCAATTTACCTATATCTGGCTTTCTCCACAGATCTGTACGACGGTTTTAACGATACGCAGTTGAAATTACGAAAAGGAAGCCGGTTTCTCCATGGTGGATTACAGCTTTCTACTCGTCATATGCCTCAGGGGCCAACCTTAACAATCCCGATGACCAATAACATAGGATTCCAGAACCTAGCTCACGTTATCGTCCACTTTGACAACGCAGAACCCGATCTAGGCCGCAAAGGATTCCAGCCTGAATTCACGCAGCTTGCCGAAAAGATTTCCGTTTCCGCCGTTACGGCATTCAGAAAGCGATACAGTCTCCTGAGAAAGCCTGGCGCTGCAAAGATATTTGGCGGCGAAATTAAGATTGAGCAGTGGATTAGAAATCAAGAGGAGCACGAAAAGGATCATGCCTTGACTATCACGGGGGCGGGCTTGTTCTTGCCCACGGAGGAGTTGCCCATTCGTTCTGAGCCGAGGGTTGAGTAAGATGTCGTTGCACTCTTTAACCAGATGCTTTCATCTGGCCTGGTCCGCGGTATCCAGTTGATATCAAGTTCACAATTCAACCAATACGACGGTCTCTATAGGGTCAGGATGGACCCGCCGTTTGACAAATTCATCCTCGGTTCCGCCAACCCTCTAGGCATCGAAGGTGAATTTTTCAATTCAGACGAGCCGTACATCTCAAAAATCAAGGTGCTTGAGTATAAACACTCATTAGACTCTCTGGTGGAAGAGTTCCAATCTGGCGTGAAGGCCGTGGAAGACATCGGTTTGGTCGTCACTTGGGAAATGCATGATAAGTGGCGCCAAATGTTCGATGCTGTCTGCTTGTTCGATGAGGATAACACGCATCATCGTCAGATACATGGCACGACCCATTCCTTTACCCACTCTGTTTCTGGTAATCATGCATTTGAAGCGATAATACTGAAAGATTTAGTAGCCTATCTCAAGGACCCCAAAGGTGAGGTTGCGCGGCAAAGGAAGTTCCTAGATCAAGAATGAGCGTGAGCTACTGCGGAAGCGCATCGTTAAGTTTGTCGTTCATGATGGCTTCGTCCTCGGCAGGTCTGGAGATTTTAGCTTCAGCTTGCTGAGGTCATGCCTAGTTCTTCCGGTGCATCTGATGAAGGTGCCACCTAAAGTCGATTCAGCATGTGGGGCGCAAATTTAAAGCATCGGATCTGCTGATTTCTTGCTCGGTGGCGAATGATATGTAGTTTTGGCGGTGCATACCGCCGTAGTTTCGTGTGAGAGAGTATGCTCAGGCGTACGAGGTCGAACAACAACACGACCTTTTACCCCAGATTTTGAAATTGGGTGGCGTGAGCCTCGTCCGAGAAAGCGAACGGCAGAGGGACCCGTGGAGTCCCAGGCCACCTCCCCTGCGTACCCCGCCAGCCTGCCTCAGGGCCTGGCCGTGGCCCTGCGTGGCGCACTCAGCGAGTGTCCATCACATATGGCCGGGGTGTCTTCTCCGTTCGTCCCGGACATTGGGCCTCAGGAACGCGAGGATGCCCGTGTAGGACCGAGGGCCCCTCACCAGGCCGACGCCTTCACCACTACGCTGCCCATCAGAGCGAAGCAGAGGCCAAGGTAGCCAACCCCGAGGAATGCCAGGCGATTGCCCCAAGCCTTGTCGCTCAGTCTCATGAAGAAGGCTGTCACAACGAAGGATATGAACCACAGTATCTTGGAGCCCTTAGACAGCCTCAGTGACCTCGGCGGCGGCCTTGGGGTTCAACACCCGGTGAACACTCATGCGGCTGATCCCGAGAGCCTTAGCGATGGCCGAGGGGCCGGAGCCAGCCGCATGCATCTCTCGAATCACTTCGGGCTTCACGGTCGGCTTGCGTCCCGGGTACTTCTTCTTCCTCTCTCGCTCGTCGCCACTCTTGATGGCTTCAATGCCGGCCTGCTGGCGCTCCCTGATGAACTTGCGCTCCATCTCGGCGACCATGCCGAGCACCGTGACCAGCATGTGCCCAGTGGCATCCTTGGTGGAGAACGCCGGTTCCAAGACCGACAGGAAGGCCCCCCTGCCCTCTAGTTCATGGACAAGGTTGAGCACGTCACGAGTGGAGCGACCGAGGCGATCCAGCTTCACCACCATAAGCTCATCACCGTCCCGGATGAAGCTCATGATGTCCGCTAGCTCATCCCTGCCCTCTCGGGTCTTGCCGCTGGCCTTCTCGGTGCGGACGATGGAGCATCCCGCTTCCTTCAGCCGAGCAACCTGCGTGGCGTGGTCCTGATCCGCGGTAGAGACGCGGGCGTATCCGATGCGCGTCATAAGGGGCCTCAATGTCACATATGGGTCAACCCGAACTTGATGACGTAACACGAGGCTGACTGCAAGCCTATTGTGACGCTCGAAGCGTAACAGCGGTCATGTCGCGTACGGGCACACCCTTGTGTGACACCGCGAACCATCCCCCGGTCTTCATCGGGGAGGACGGATCGGCTCTCCTGGCCTCCGAGCTTACAAGACAGACGGTTAGAGGCGGCTCGCAGCAGGATCGCTCGGTTTGCCTGTGGCGTCAGAGGGATAACCACGATCAGAGGGCGAATTTTACCCTCCTCTAGAGAGCGGGGGCGCTCAGGGGCCTAGCCAGAATCACTCGGTTTGCCCGTGTTACCAGTGGGATAGCTTCGATTGAGGGTCGAATTATCTCCCTTCTAGAGAAACGGGGTGGGCCAGGGGCTAACGAAGCACCCACTCGGAATCGCTTGGTTCTCCCGTGATTCCAATGGGGTAGCCCCGGTTCGGGGCCGAATAGCCTCCCCTCTAGAGAGACGGAGCGTCAAACGCGCCTTCTCGCGGGCCTCTACGGTCCTCCCAATCCACTCATTCAGCCAGGGGCCTTCGGGCTCCTTTTTTGTTGTCACGAAGGACACACAACATGATCACACGCCGATACCGGGAGCCCCGTGGGCTCCACTCGGATCAGGCCGAATATGGCTTCTACGTCAGGCTATCTGGAGCCGACCGGGAGTTGATGAAGCGTGCCCTTGAGGTCGCCACCGAACGCCTTGGTGGTCGCCCCAGCAATCCGATGCTCCTCGTGGAGATGATGAAGGTCTTCACCAATGGGGCTGAGGCATGATGCCGACACGTAAAGCGGACACACCGTCACCGCTGATCTCGGCGACACGTGGGAGTGGACCACGGGTCTCTTTCGTTGGGCGCAATCCGGAAGCCTCGTTCCTGCCGTCGATGAGTGGGTTCGCTGGTGGCGTCACGGGCTTCCTAGGGGCCAACCCCGAGGCAGTGCTCCTCAACGATGGCACCGATGGCCTGATGCGCCTTGGTCCTGATCCTCGGGCAGGAAGGGCTCAGGCTGATGCTCAAGCTCAGAACGACAACGAGACATCTCAGGCAGAGCTTCACGCCATCGTTGAGGCTGCCACGAAGAGGGAGCAGGCGGAGAGGACAGCGGCGGCTCTGATCCAGAGTCAGGCACACGGACAGGCCGGGGCTCAGGAGGCCTTCATGGGCGGATCAGGAAGCCCCAGACGGCCGGCGCCCACGATGGTGCATCCCAGAGCGGCTGGTTTGTTGGCGAGGCTCAGCGCTCAAGCTCGGACCATCCAGGGACTGCGCTGAGGGGCCGGGGGAGGATCAGGGCTGCATCGGCCAAAAAGCCGAGGTGCGTCGCGAAGGTCATCCTGGCCCCCCTTTCCTTACGGGCCCCTCTATAGAGGACCTGAGGGGAGCCGCGGATACAAGGTCAACTTCCGGCATCTGAGGCATGTCCTAAGTGACCTCTATCATTAACGCAAGCAATCACAACTGTAGGAGTGGACCTAGAGAACGCTATGGATGATGCCTTTGATGATGAACTAAATGGCGATGATAAGAAGGAGCACAAAGATCACACTTGGTACGACTACAGGCTCTTCTCAGGTCCGGGTGAGCTTCAAGGCCTAGTGTCAACTGTAGCGTGCTTGGTGGACAGAGCGGAGCGTGCTTCAGGTTTGCGACAGAGGGCAAGGAGGCCTAAGGATGAAGCGAGTTTCCTGCTTGCTCTCGATAATCTAGTTTCCAATCTGTCGTATGTGATAGTCAAATGGAATGATCCAAGGCCTTTGGTTGTGTCTCGGAAAAAGGGGTGCACTCGGGACAGAAACACTAGGAACCTTCCGGTAAAGACATTCCTGAGCTGTCTGGATGCCTTGATTCTCTCCGGCCTTGTGGATCAGAAGCTCGGCGCTGAGGGGGGGCGGACTACCACCATCGAACCGACCCCGGCCCTTCTAAGCATGATCCGGGGCCAGGTACTCAGCTTCGGGAGCTTCCGCCGCGAGCCCGAAGACGCCCTGGTGGTTCTGAAGCGTGTTACCAAGGTCGAGGGACAGGGCAGGCCGCAGAAGCCTAGGCGCGATCCAGTGCCCCTCCCCTTCAGCCCGGAAGTGCGGGCTATGTCCGATCAGATTGCCGGCCTCAACGCCTTCCTGAAGGATGCGGACCTGAGCTTTATCGATGATGGTCTTATCCCACAGGTCGATACGGCCCACTACCGGACCCTCGTCAGAACCTTCACGATCCGGGGGGGCCAGGATATCCGCCTCGATCAGGGTGGCAGGCTTTACGGCCAAACCTTCTGGCTGAACCTCGCCTCAGAGCGCCGGAGCGGTCTCAGGATCGATGGTGAGCCGGTGGCTGACCTCGACTTCGTCAACCTGGGGCCTCGCATCGGATACGCCCTGTTGGGTCAGGAGCCTCCCTCGGGGGACCTTTATGACCTCAGCGGACTTCTACCCGGGTACGATCATAGCAATCGAGACCACCGTAGGGCGATCAAACAGGCGTTCGCTGCATGCCTTAACGGGGGCGCCGGGGGGAGCCGAGGCATCAACCAACGGACGGGTAAGCCCGGCATCCTCGCACCCCTACCTGCGGGCACCACTGCGGCTAAGGTCCGAGCGGCGATCTTCGAGAAGCACCCCGGGTTCGAGGTGTTTTACGAGAGGGCCAAGGCTGGGGAAGTGGCCGTAGGCTTCGCGATCATGTTCAAGGAGTCTTGCATCCTCCTGAGTGCCTTGGAACGGCTGAAGGATGAAGGGGTGGTCGGTCTGCCATTTCACGACGGGCTGATGGTGGCGCGGAGCAAGGCTCAGATCGCCAAGGATACTCTCACAGCGGCTTCGAGAGATGTCCTGGGAGTGGAGCTGATTGTCGAGCTTAAGGCCGTCTACGGCGAACCTGAGCTAGCTTCTCAGCTCATTGCTGCCTAGCTGAGGCGCGGATGTTTCGTTGCCTCCGCAACCAAGTGAGGACCAAACGATCGGTCCGAAAGCATAAACCTCTGGGACTCCAGAAGCTTTTTGTCCTATTAAGACACAAAGGTTCAGGGGGACGGCGCGCTTTGAACCATGGTCCAGCCTCTTCCTTACTAAAAGGTGACAGCAGGTCTTCAGTCGGAGAGCCAAAGCACGGCCATCGGTTGCCTATGCGACATCATGGCTGTGTCCGCGTGACAGGCTGAAAAATTGTACCACGGCGCTGCAGCTCAGCCCCCGTGACAGGATGGATGGCACGGAGAACCCGCCACGCTGGAGGACTCTACCCTTCAAGATGGCCCTCCGCTGCTATCCCGTGGTGCTTCGTATGAGGGGCGTCGCCTGATTTTGTGCTTAATTTACAATAACATAGCTTCTCGTATGGCATAGCAGCTAGCGGCTGTAAGGACCGTCAGAGCCTTCGATTTTGCCTCAATTTTGGGTGGAAACTACTCCCCGAGTGCAAACGGGTTGCTATCAAATGGGAGTAATCGGGGCGCCTAAACCGGTGATTCGCTCGATATCTCAGTGACATACGTTCTGCTATGTGGTAGCAATTCAGGTTGTATGCACTGGACTGCAAATCCTTGCACCCCGGTTCGATTCCGGGCGAGGCCTCCAAACATCCGTTCCAGGATCAAGCCGGCCGGATCGCAAGTCCGAGGCCGGCTTTTTTCATGGCGCAACGGGAGCCCCGGCGGCTGTCGCGGCCTGCCCGGGGGCGCGTCCGCGGACCGTCCCGACCGGTCGTAGAGGGGGCGAAATCTCCGCTTGCCAGGGCCGGTGGGCCTGTGTAGACACCCCTCGCGATCCCCGATAGCTCAGTTGGTAGAGCAGGCGACTGTTAATCGCCTTGTCGCAGGTTCGAGTCCTGCTCGGGGAGCCAGCCCCATCCCGATCGCTCCCGTCCCTTGCACGACCCGCTGCGTATGCGGCCTTCGGCCTCCTGCGCGTCCGCGCGCGGATTCCGAGTCGGGTCGTGTCCGACCGGCTCTCACCCCGCGACGGCGGAGGTGAGGGCGACGCGGACCCGGAGACCGCGTCCATCGATGCCCGGGTGCAGCGAGACGGTGCCGCCCAGGCGTTCGGCGAAGGCCTTCACGATGGCGAGCCCCAGACCGCTGCCGGTCGGATCGTCCTGCCGTTCCAGGCGATAGAAGCGCTCGAACACGCGGGCGTGCCGGTCCTCGGGGATGCCGGGCCCGTCATCCTCCACGTCGATGCAGGCCCGCTCGAAGCCCTCCCGCGTCGCCTCGCGCGTCACCGAAACCCGGACGCGGCCGCCGGGCCGGTTGTAGCGGATCGCGTTGTCGATCAGGTTCCGCAGGATCTCCTCGACGAGGAGCGGCTCGACCCGGGCGACGACCGGCGCCTCCGGCCCCTCGAACGACAGCGTGATCCGCCGCTGCCGCGCGGCATCGACGAGGTCGCGCGCGGTGTCCCGGACGTGTTCGGTCAGGTCGCTCGCGATGGCGTCGCCGCGACGGGCCGCCTCCTCCACGCCCGCCAGGACGAGCAGCTGCGCGATGAGGCGGTCGAGCCGATCGACGGCCCCGTCGATGTCGGCGCGCGAGGAGCGCCATCCGGGGCTGTCGGCGGGCTGCCGGTCGAGCAGGCGCAGATGCGTCTTCAGGATGGCGACCGGCGTCCGCAACTGATGCGATGCGTCCGCGGTGAAGCGGCGCAGCACCGTCATGGCGTCGTTGAGGCGCGTCAGCAACGCGTTCAGGGCCTCGACCAGCGGCAGGGCTTCCCGGGGCACGCCCGCGACCGAGAAGGCCGGAACGGCGCCGCGCTCGTGGAAGCGGTTCTCGACCGCGCGGCGCAGGTCGTCCATCGGCGACAGGCCCATCCGCACCGCGAACCAGACGAGCAGGCTGCCGACCGCGGCCAAGGTCGCGCCCAGCGCCGTCAGGGCGACGAGCATGCGCCGAACCAGCAGGTCGCGCCCGTGCGTGGTCTCGGCGACCTGCACGAGGGCCGCGTGACGCGTGATGTAGATCGGCTTCAGCATCGCGCCGATGCGGACCCGCTGGCCGCGGAACACGGCGTCGCGGTAGGTCAGCGTCTCGGGCGGCGGCATCGGGTCGGGTTGCGGCAGGTCCTCGTAGCCCGTCACGAAGGTCCCGCCGTCGGTGATGCTGTAGTAGATGCTGTCGCGCTGCGCGTTCGACAGCATGCCGAAGGCGGCCGCCGGCAGATCGAGCGCGACGCTGCCGTCCTGGACGGTCAGGTGCTCGGCGATCGACAGGATCGAGCCGGCCAGCACCCGGTCGTAGGCGCTGGTCACGAAGGTGCTCACGAACCAGGCGCCGCCGACGCCCAGCGTCACCGCGAGCGCCGCCATCGGAACCATCAGGTAGGCGGCGACGCGGACCCGCAGTGAGCGGGTGCTGCGCAGGCTCACCGGCCCTCTCCGCCCCGGTCCTCCGCCGGGCCCGGCTCCATCAGGTAGCCGAGACCGCGCAGGGTGACGATGCGCGGGCCCGCCGCGCCGAAATGGCGGCGCAGCCGCGCCACGTAGACCTCTATGGCGTTGGGCGAGATCTCCTCGTCGAAGCCGAAGACCTCCGCGACGAGGCGCTCCTTCGAGACCACGCGGCCGGCCCGGGTGATCAGCGATTCGAGGATCGCGAGCTCGCGCTTGCGCAGCGGCAGGTGGCGGCCCGCGAGCGTCGCGACCTGGCCCGAGCGGTCGAGGACGAGGTCCGCGCAGCTCACGATCGGGTCGGGCCGGCCGTGTCCGCGCCGCACCAGGGCCCGCACCCGCGCCTCAAGCTCGGCCGGATCGAAGGGCTTTGCGAGATAGTCGTCCGCCCCGAGGTCGAGCCCGGTGACCCGGTCGGCCACGGCGGCCCGCGCCGTGAGGATCATCACCGGTACCGTGAGGCCCGCCCGCCGGATCTCGCGCAGCACCTCGAAGCCGGAGCGGTCGGGCAGCCCGAGATCGAGCACGACCAGGGCGTAGGCCTCCTGGCGCAGCAGGGGCAGCACGTCGGCGCCGCTCGCTTCGTGATCCACCGCGAAGCCGCTGAGCCGCAGCGACGCGACGACGCCGCGTGCGAGCGCGGCGTCATCCTCCACGATGAGGATCCGCATCGGTCGTCGTCCTCCGCGCCCCGCACCGACCGGCGGCGCCTCGGTGAGCCTAGAACATCCGGCCCCGACGACGATACCGCTCCGCGTGAGAGTTGGGCGTTCCTGCAAGGCGTCGGTCGCACCGGCGGCCGTGCGGGACCACAGGGCCGGGATCGCGCCCTCGAACGGAGCGGCGCCCGGGCGGGACGGCGGGCGAGAACAGGTTTCGCGGCCCATGCAGTCCGTGTCAGGATGATGAAAGCCTGGATGCCTACGGTCACCGGACAGGCGCGCCATGAGACGCGCCGTGCCCGGGAGGATCGTTCCATGAAGATGCGGCTTGCCGCCTCGCTCGCCCTGTTCTGTGCAGCCGTCCCGGCCGCGCTGGCCCAGACCGTGCCGCAGGGCTATCCGGCCTCCTACGCGGAGGTGATCGCGGCCGCCGAGAAGGAAGGCGCGCTCTCGATCTACGCCACCGCCGACGCCTCCGAGGTGTCCGACCTGCTGGCCCAGTTCCGGGCGCTCTACCCGAAGCTGAAGGTCGAGTACGCCGACCAGAACTCGACGGAACTCTACAGCCGCTACGTCGCCGAGGCCGCGGCCGGCAAGACCGCGGACTTCATCTGGTCCTCGGCGATGGATCTTCAGATCAAGCTCGTCAACGACGGCTACGCCCTGACCTACGCCTCGCCCGAGAAGACCGCGCTGCCGGACTGGGCCAAGTGGAAGGACCAAGCCTACGGCACCACGGCCGAGCCCATCGTCTTCGCCTACAACAGCCGTCTGGTGCCCGAGGCCGAGGTGCCGCGCAGCCACGCCGATTTCGCCAAGCTGATCGCCCAGAAGAAGGACGCCTACCGGAGCAAGGTCACGTCCTACGATCCCGAGCGTTCCGGCGTCGGCTTCCTTTACATCACGCAGGACGTCCAGATCAGCCCCCAGACCACCTGGGACACCGTGAAGGCCATGGGTCAGGCGGGGGCCAAGTTCTACACCTCGACCGGCGCGATGATCGAGCGCGTGGTCTCGGGCGAGCACACGCTGGCCTACAACATGATCGGCTCCTACGTGCTCCAGCGCAACCACAAGGATCCGACGCTCGCCTACGTCCTGCCGAAGGACTACACGCAGGTGATGTCGCGCATCGGCTTCGTGTCCGCGAAGGCGAGGAACCCGAACGCCGCCAAGCTCTTCCTCGACTTCCTGCTCTCCCGGGCCGGACAGGTCGAGCTCGCCAAGAAGGCGATGACCTCGGTGCGCACCGACCTGCAGGAGACGCACGGCATCACCAGCCTGCCCGGGGTGGGCGACGTCACGCTGCGGCCGATCCGGGTCGGGCCGGAACTCCTGACCCAGCTCGACCAGATCACGCGACTGCGCTTCATCAAGCAGTGGCAGAAGACGCTCGCGGCGAACTGAGGCCAGAGCCGATGCCCCGCTCCTTCCGCATCGCGGTCGTGCTCGCGACCGCGCTGATGATCCTCGCCCCCGTGGGGCTGGTGGTCTACCAGAGCTTCCTCAGCGGCCCCTTCTTCCAGCCGTCGAGCACCTTCACCACCCAGGCCTACGCGTTCGTCCTCTTCGAGGAGGACGATTTCCGCGAGGCCTTCGTGAACTCCGCCATCATCGCCGCCGGCATGACGGCGATCGCCGTGCCGCTCGGCTGCATCATGGCCTTCCTGCTGGTCCGCACCGACCTGCCGGGGCGCCGCCTCATCGAGCCGCTCGTGCTCGTGCCGATGTTCGTCTCCTCTGTTGTGCTGGCCTTCGGCTTCGTGGTGGCGCTCGGCCCCGTCGGCATCGTCAGCGTCTGGGCGAAGGGGCTGGTCGGCACCATCCCCTGGTACCTCTACTCGAAGACCGCGCTCATCGTGATCGCGGGGCTGACCCACGTGCCCCACGTCTTCCTCTACGCCTCCTCGGCCCTGCGCTCGCTCGGTTCCGACGTGGAGGAGGCCGCCCGCTCGTCGGGCGCCGGCCCCTTCCGGGTCGCGCTGACGGTGAGCCTGCCGATGATCATGCCGAGCATCCTCTACGCGACGGTGCTGGTGTTCTTCCTCGGCTTCGAGCTGTTCGGCCTGCCGCTGGTGCTGGGCGATCCCGAGCGGATCCTGGTGCTCGCCACCTACCTGTACAAGCTCACCAACAAGCTCGGCACGCCCTCCTACGACCTGATGGCCGTGGTGGTGGTCTCGATCATCCTGGTGACGCTGCCGCTGGTCTACACGCAGCGCAAGCTCCTCGCCGCCGCCAACCGCTACGTCGCGGTCAAGGGCAAGGCCAGCGCCCAGCGGCCGCTCGCCATCGGCGCGTGGCGCTGGCCGGCGGTCGGGCTGATCGTGGCCTGGCTCGGCTTCACCGTGGTGATCCCGGTCTCGGCGCTGGTGCTGCGCTCCTTCCTCTCAACCTGGGGCGAGGGCGTCGCGATCTGGCCGAACCTGACGCTCGCCCACTTCCGCGAGCTGATGGGCTACCCGAACCTCGTGCGCGGCATCGTCAACACGCTGCTCATCGCCTCGGTCGGCGGCGCGCTCTCGGTCGGCTTCTACGCGCTCGTCAACCTCGCGCTGCACCGCTGGCGCTCGCGCTGGACGGCGCTGATGGACTACCTCGTGCTGGTGCCGCGCGCCATGCCGGGCCTGATCGCGGGTCTGGCCATGTTCTGGCTGTTCCTGTTCACCCCCGTCCTGCAGCCGTTCCGCCAGACCCTGTTCAGCCTGTGGCTCGCCTACACGCTGGTCTGGCTCGCCTACGGCATGCGTCTGGTGAGCGCCTCGCTCCTCCAGATCGGGCCGGAACTCGAGGAGGCCGGCCGGGTCGTCGGGGCCCGCCCCGCCCAGGTCAGCCGCGACGTCACCCTGCCGCTGATCAAGGCCGGCCTCGTCGGCTCCTGGGTGCTGATCTTCGTGACCTTCGTCCGCGAGTACTCCACGGGCGTCTACCTGCTCAGCCCCGGCACGGAGGTGATCGGCTCGCTCCTCGTCTCCCTCTGGGGCACCGGCGCCGTCGACCTCGTCACCGCGCTCTCCACCGTCAACCTCGTCCTCATCCTCGTCGGCCTCGCGCTGATGTTCGCCCTCGGGAACAAGCGTCATGCCTAAGCTCGCCATCGAAGATCTCCACCTGCGCTACGGCGCGGTCGAAGTCCTGAAGGGCATCGACGCCCAGTTCGAGGAGGGCTCGGTCGTCTGCCTCCTCGGGCGCTCCGGCAGCGGCAAGACCACGCTGCTGCGCTCGATCGCCGGCCTGGAGGAGCCCTACCGGGGCGCCATCCGCATCGACGGCCGCCCGGTCTACGACGCGGGGGCCAAGGTCAACCTGCCCCCGGAGCGGCGCGACCTCGGTTTCGTGTTCCAGTCCTACGCCCTCTGGCCGCACAAGACGGTGTTCGAGAACGTCGCCTACGGCCTGCGCCTGCGCGGCCAGGGCAAGGCCGACATCACCCGGCGGGTTCAGGAATCCCTCGACGGCGTCGGCCTCGGCGCTCTCGGCGCGCGCTACCCCTCGCAGCTCTCGGGCGGCCAGCAGCAGCGCGTCGCCATCGCCCGGGCGCTTGTCTACGAGCCGCCGGTCATCCTCCTCGACGAGCCGCTCTCGAACCTCGACGCGAAGCTGCGGGAGGAAGCCCGGATCTGGATCCGGTCGCTGATCAAGCGGCGCGGCATCACGGCGGTCTTCGTCACGCACGACCAGGCCGAGGCGCTCGCCATCGCCGACCAGGTCGTGCTGCTCGACGGCGGCAAGCTCGTGCAGTCTGGCACGCCGGAGGATCTCTACGAGCGGCCCGCGACGCTGTTCGCCTCCGAGTTCATGGGGACCAACAACACGCTCTCGGTGGGCGTGGCCGAGCGGCGGGACGGCCGGGCGCTGGTCGATCTCGGCGGCCACCGCCTCTGGGGCGTCGACCGGGCGGATGGCGGGACGCCCGCCGGCAAGGGCGTGATCCGCCTGGAGGCGGTGCGCCTCGCCGAGGGGGCCGGCGAGAACCGGCTGCCGGCCGAGTACGAGACCTCGATCTATCTCGGCAACCAGTTCGAGCATCTGTTCCGCTGCGGCGGCCAGACCGTGCGCGTCCTGTCCGACCGGCGCGCGGGCCCCGGCCCGCACTGGCTCGAATGCCCGCCCGACCGGCTCTGGGTGTTCTAGCACCGGAGTTGGGCCGCCGCTGCGGCGTGCGCGACCGTTCGGGGCATCCCGCGCGCGGCCACCGCCGCCGCGCGCGGCGCAGCCGTGCGCGCAACCTCGACGTGTTGCAGAAACAATACAGAAATACAGCCGCGCGCAGGTCTCTGCAAGAACACGCTTGCGGTTGGAACGGACGATCGTCCTAATAACGAGTGTTCCGTAGTCACGGAATACAATTCGGCGCTCAAGTCACATGCCGATATCCCGGCGTCCCGAAGTTGTTCTTCGGGCGATGACGGGCGCGTGCCGAGAATCAGAACAAGGGGGGAGACATCATGCGTTCCATCGACAGGATCCTGCTCGCGTCGGCGGCGAGCCTCCTCGGGCTGCCTGCCGCCCAGGCCGCCGACCTTCCGGTCAAGAAAGCCGCCCCGATCGAGTACGTGCGCGTCTGCTCGACCTACGGCAACGGCTTCTTCTACATCCCCGGCACCGACACCTGCCTGCGCCTGTCGGGCCGCGCCCGTTTCGAGTACGGCTACCAAGCCTCGTACAGCCGGAACGGCGGCACCACGGCGGCGGGACCGGGCGACTACAGCGGCTATCGGGGCCTCGCCCGTATCAACATCGATGCCCGGACCAAGACCGATTACGGCACGCTGCGCGCCTTCCTGCGCCTCGAGGCGGCGAGCCGCACCGGCATCCCGACCATCCACTCGGGCACCCAGAACCGCATCGCCAACGCCTTCCCGGCGCTGGGCACCGACGGCTTCGGCCGGGTGCAGCAATACTTCAACACCGACAAGGCCTTCATCCAGTTCGCCGGCTTCACCGCCGGCCGCGCCTCGTCCTTCTACGATCTCTACGCCCACGACTTCGAGATCATCGCCTCGTCGATGAGCTCCGACGTCGCCTCGACGAACCTCGCGGCCTACACCGCGACGCTCGGCAACGGCTTCTCGGCGACCATCTCGATGGAGGATCCGAGCTTCCGCCGCTCGCCGCTCTTCTCCGCCCAGACCGCGGCGGTCGCGGCCGCCGCGACCGGCAATTCCAGTACCGCCCTCTACGCGCAGACCAACGCGCTCACCCCGCTCTTCGTCGGCTACAGCGCGGCGGGCGTGCCGACCGGCGTCGGCTTCGTCGACATGATCGAGCGCAACCGCCTGCCCGACTTCGTCGGCGTGCTGCGCTACGACCAGCCCTGGGGTTCGGCCCAACTCTCGGCCGCGGTGCACGAGCTGAACGTCGGGAACGGCACGCTCGGCACCTTCGTGGGCACGAATCTCGGCACGGCGGTGAGCAACACCAATCTGCGCGTCCTCGGCCGCACGCCGACCGAGTACGGCTGGGCGGTGCAGGGCGGCCTGAAGATCAACCTACCCTTCATCGCGCCGGGCGACACCCTCTACCTGCAGGGTTCGTATGCCGAGGGCGCGGGCATGTACACGGGCGTGACGTCCTATATGGGCTCCTACGCCGGCAGCGCCTCCTCGATCCAGGGTTCGGCCTTCAGCCAGTTCTTCAACGACGCGACGCTGAACCCCTTCACCAACCGGCTCGAACTCTCGACCACCGTCTCGGCGGTGGCCTCGCTGTTGCACTACTGGAACCCGACCCTGCGCTCGGCCCTGTTCGGCTCCTACGGCGAGGTCAGCTTCGCGGCGGGGGCCCGGGCCGCGCAGGGAGCCTATTACAGCCTGACCGCCACCGGTCCGGGCGCGCCCGGCACGCGCTTCTTCGAGCTGAGCCAGACGCTGCGCGACAGCTACCGCTTCGTCGTGGGCGGAAGCCTGATCTGGTCGCCGGTCAAGGACCTCGATATCGGCGCGGAGGCGATGTACACGCGGTTCGGCGTCCAGAACGGGCGGGTGCTCGACCTGAGCCGGTTCCCGGGCCAGAACGCGGCCTACGTGAACAACCTCGCCAACCCGGTCTTCACGACCACCAGCGTCGACGCGATCCAGGTGCGCGCCCGCGTGCAGCGCGATTTCTGACCTGTCCGGCACCGCACGGCCGGCCGGAGATCCGGCTGGCCGTGCGGTGCCGGCTCCGGCCTTCTCGAAGATTCCCGGCGACAAGGGCCGCGCATAGATTGCCCGAGCCGGCAGCGCCGCATTCCATGCCGCGGCGCAGGTTCCGCGTGCGCCAGGTCCGATTTCGGTCTAGAACGTTTAGCGAACATCGGCCGCGAGACGGGGGAAGCCGTGGATGCTGTGCAGCGGGTCGGAAGCTACCTTCAGGTGCAGGACGAGGAGGGCTGCCGCCATCTCCTGCGCGTCAGCGCCGTGCAGGCCCTCTCCGACACCGACCCGCTGCGCAACGAGACCTTCATCACCGCGGCGGGCCGCACGATCCGGGTGCCGCAATCCCTCGACGCGATCGTCGGCCTGATCGCGCCGGGCGAGCGTCTGGGGGCGGATGCCGAGGCGGCCGAGGCGCCCTGGCCGTTCTGAGCCGCTGCCGGATCGCCGCGGGGATGGACCGGGCGGCGGGTTCGCGCGTCGGCGCCGCACAGTTGCGCAGATCCGACGTTCCATGACCACCGCGCTCGCCGCCGTGTTCATCGCCGGTCCCCCGCCGAGGCCGACCGCAGCGGGACCGGCGGCGGTCCGCCGGCATCGGCTGCGGAGAGGAATGAGCCGCCGCCCGGGCGGCGATCCTCAGGCCGCCCAGATCTCCTCGTCGCTCGGCACCGGACGGTCGATCACGTTGCCGATCCGCGAGACGTTCATCAGGTGCTTGTAGTCGAGATTCTCCGAGATCGAGTTGCCCCCCAGGAGCCGCAACCGAGCGTGGTGGTCGGCGCGAAGCCGTTCGTCAGCGAGCCGCCCGCGGTCAGCGCCGAGGACTGGTTGACCACCAGCCGGCTCACCGGCAGCGCCACGCCCATCGCCCGGATATGCGCCTCGTCGGTCGAGTGCAGGGCGGCCGAGTGCCCGGCGCCCTCCACGAGGAGGTTGGCTTTGGCCAAAGCCACCGCCTCCTCGAAGCTGCCGTAGGGCAGGATCGCCACCACCGGGCAGAGCTTCTCCTTGGCCAGCACGTCGTCGGTGCCCGCCCCGTCCGCCGGGACGAGGATGATCCGCGCGCTCTCGGGCACCTCGAGGCCGGCCAGCGCACCGATCTCCCGGGCCGAGCGCCCGACCACATCCTTGTTGAGGTGGCCGTGGTCGAACACCGCCGCGCGCACCCGATCGACCTCGGCCGGGTCGTCCGTGAAGAACACCCGCCCCGTGTCGCGGAAGGCCGCGACCGTGTCGGCGTAGTGCTCCTCGGGGGTGAGCACGAACTGCTCGTGCGAGCAGATGATGCCGTTGTCGAAGGAGGCGCCCGCGACGATCTTCTCGGCCGCCGCCTTGAGATCGACGCCGCGGTCGATCACCACCGGCACGTTGCCCGCCCCGACGCCGTAGGACGGCTTGCCCGAGGAATAGGCCGACTTGACCATCGCGCCGCCGCCGGTGGCGACCACCACGTCCACCGCCTGCATCAGGGTCTGGGTGGTCTGCACCGAGCCCCGCCGCACCGCCTGGACGAGGTGCTCGGGTCCGCCGTGCTCGCGCACGATCCGCTGGTACTCCCGGGTGAGGTGCGAGGTGGACTCGTCGGCCTTGGGGTGGGGCGCGAAGATGATGGCGTTGCCGGCCTTCAGGGCGAACATCGCGTTGCACATCGGCGTGACGATCGGGTTGGTCACCGGGCAGACGGCGCCGACCACGCCCATGGGCTTGGCCACCAGCACGAGCCCCTCCTCCGCGTCCTCCCCGATGATCCCGCGGGACCGCTTGCCCTTCAGGTTGTTCCAGATCACCCGGGACTTGCCCTTGGCCTTGGCCACCTTGTCCTCGTAGACGCCGAGCCCGGTCTCCTCGTGGGCCATGCCGGCCAGCGCCTCGGCGTTGTCGTAGACGTATTTGGCGAAGTCCCGCACGATGGCATCGACCTGCTCCTGCGAGAAGGTCTCGAAGACCGCCTGCGCGGCGCGGGCCCGCGCGACCAGGCGATGGACCTGTTCGGGCGATGTCGTCGTGGTCTCGGCCACCTCGCCGCCGATGGCGGCGTCCAGCGTCGGGCTTGCCATGGATGTTCTCCGTCGGTCGGTTCGTGCGGGCGGCTCGGCCCGGCCGACGTCAGGCGTAGCGTGCCGGGCCCGCCGAGGGACGCCGCGCCGCCGCGCTTCGGGAAGATTCCGCCCGGCCTGTAACCGTTCCGGGTTCTCGAGCCGCCGATCTCGGGACGCGAATGCAGTTCCGGCGCGCAGACGCCCGGCGGGACGACCGGAGGTCGTAGTTCTCGCCCTCGACGGAGCCTGAATTCGGCCCTCAGCGCTCCTCCGCGAGGCGGCAGGTCGCGCGGCTCGCCCGGGGCCAGCCGTAGTAGATCACCTCCGCGACGGCGCTGGCCCCCTCGCCGACCTCCGGGACGGGGGCCTGCGCGACCTCGAGCTCCCGGCCATCCTCTCCCTGGAAGGTGCAGGCGACGACGAGCCCGCGTGCCGCACCGCCCGCGTTGTGGAGCGAGACCCGCGCCTTCTGCGGCTCGTGGGAATCCGGCGGCGCGCGCAGTTCCGTTCCGACGATGCGGACCGCCGGCTCCGCGGCCGCCGCGCCTCCGACGAGCAGTAGCGGCATGACCGCCGCCCATCCTCTCACCGCCCTCGGCATCCGGACCCTGCCCCGCTCCGCTCAGACGGATGGCAAACCCCGCACGGGCGGACGTCGTTCCGGGGCGCCGAGCAGATGAGAATGAACGTTCATTGACGTGAGAATGAACGTTCATTATGATGCTGGGCAATGCAGGAGTTGCGTATGCGCGCGTCGAGCCAGATCCATCCGAACCACCCGGCCGGTTCCGAGCCGCGCCTCGTGGCGGTTCTGCGCGAGGCGCTGGCGCCCGCCAACCTCGTGCTCGGCGCGGTGCTGCTGCTCGGCTGGTTCGCCCTGGTGAGCTGGACCGGCGCGGGTCCGGCCGGCTGGCAGGCGCGTCTCTGCTCCGGCCTCGACCTTCAGCCCCGCGCCTGCGGTGCCGTGCCGGTCGCCGACGAGGCCGCCGCCCTTCGGCACGGCGAGACGGGACGCGCCTCGTGAGCGGCGCGGTCGCCGTCGCTGAGGTCCGCAGCGCGCAGGCGCAGCGGCGCGAGCACATCCTCGACGCCGCGGAATCCTGCTTCGTGCGCAACGGCTTCCACCGCACCACGATGCAGGATCTCGCCCGCGAGGCCGGGATGAGCCCGGGCAACATCTACCGCTACTTCGAGTCGAAGGAGGCGGTCGTGCGCGGCCTCGCCGAGCGCGACCGCGAGCGCGGGATGGCGTTGGTCGCGGAGTTCGAGCGGGCCGGCGACCGGCGCGGGGCGCTCTTGCGCATCATCGAACATTACTTCGCCCACATGACGCGGGAGGATGCGGTGCTGCGCGTCGATCTCTGGTCGGAGGCGACCCGCAACCCCGACATCGCCGCCCTGGTCGAGCAGGGCGAGGACGAGGCGCGGTGCTGGATGACCGAGATCTTCGCCGCCCTCGCGACCGCTCCGGATTGCGATCCGGTCGCCCTCCACGCGCTGCTCGACGCCCAGATGAAGGGCATCGTCGTGGCTCGCGCCCTGAGTTCCACCTACGACCCGGCCCCGGCCGCGGCGCGGCTGCGCACCCTGATGGATGCCGGCCTCGAAGGCCGCCTGCCGGCCACCGCACGCCCCCTCGGGGAGACCGCATCATGAGACCCGTCCTCCTGCGCGCCGCGCCCGCGGCGCTGATGCTGGGCCTCGCGCTCGCGGGCGCCCGCGCCGAGACCGCCTCGCCCAAGGTGCCGCCGCCGCCCGCCGTCAGCGTGGTCGAGGCCGCGCGCCGGGAGATCACCGAGACGGTGGTCGTCACCGGCACCCTGGTGCCGCGCGACGAGATCCTGGTGACGCCCGAGATCGAGGGCTACCGCATCGTCGAACTCCTGGTCGAGGAGGGCGCGCGGGTCGAGCGCGGCCAGGTGCTGGCGCGCCTCTCGCGCGACCTGATCGACCGCCAGCTCGCCCAGCAGAGCGCGCTGATCGACAAGGCCGCCGCGGTGGTGCCGCAGGCGCAGAGCAGCATCGAGCAGGCGGAGGCTGCCGAGACCGAGGCGCGCCTCGCCTACGAGCGTGCCCGCCAGCTCATGACCTCCGGCAACGCCACCGCCGTGATCATGGAGACCCGCACCGCCGCCCTGCGCCAGGCGGAGGGCAAGCTCGCCTTCGCGCGCAACGGGCTCGTCATCGCCAGGGCCGAACTCGCCCAGGCGCGCGCCGTGAAGGACGAGCTGGAGCTGCGCCTCGCCCGCACCGAGATCCGCGCACCGGAGGCCGGCATCGTCAGCCGCCGCACCGCCCGAGTCGGCATGACGGCCTCGGCCTCCGCCGAGCCCCTGTTCCGCCTGATCGCCCGCGGCGAGATCGAGCTGGAGGGCGAGGTCGTGGAGACCAAGCTGCCGCGCCTGCGCGACGGCGCGCCCGCCTGGATCGAGATCGGCGAGGGCGAGCGCGTCGAGGGCCGGGTGCGCGTGGTCTACCCGGAGGTCGACCGGGCGAGCCGCCTCGGCAAGGTCCGGGTCCGGCTCGATCCGGATCCGCGCCTGCGCATCGGCACTTTCGCGCGCGGCGCCGTGGAGATCGCCCGCACCCGCGGCGTGACGGTGCCGCAGGCCTCCGTCCTCTACGGGGGCGCGAAGGGCTCGAGCGTGCTGGTCGCGGTGGGCGAGCGGGTCGAGGCCCGCGCCGTCCGCACGGGCCTCTCGGACGACGACGACATCGAGATCCGGGACGGGCTGCAGGCCGGCGAGCGGGTGGTGGCGCGCGCGGGCAGCTTCCTGCGCGACGGCGACCGGGTGCGTCCCGTCCTCGTCGGCACCTCCGCCCCCGCGGTCGCCGCGATGCCCTCCGCCCGCGCCACGGCGGATGCCGGCGCGCCTTGAGGCGCCCTCCCCTCGCGACGGACCGGCCCGAGAGACTGCCCGAGAGACTGCCCGAAGGATCGCCCGATGCGCCTCAACGTTTCCGCCTGGGCGATCCGCAACCCGATCGCGCCCCTCGTCCTCTTCCTCGTGCTGGTGGTGCTGGGCCTCGTCAGCTTCCGGGGGCTCGCCGTCACCCGCATGCCGAACGTGGACGTGCCGATCGTCTCGGTCTCGATCACGCAGTCCGGCGCCGCGCCCTCCGAACTCCAGACCCAGGTCACCAAGTGGGTCGAGGACTCGATCGCGGGCGTTCGCGGCGTCAAGCACATCACCTCGTCGATCACGGAAGGGTCCTCCGTCACCACGGTCGAGTTCCGCCTCGAGGTGAACACCGACCGCGCCGTCAACGACGTGAAGGACGCGATCTCGAAGATCCGCATCAACCTGCCGCGCACCATCGACGAGCCGGTGATCCAGCGCGTCGAGATCACCGGCCTGCCGATCCTGATCTACGGCGTGACCTCGCCCGCGATGACGCCCGCCGACCTCTCGTGGTTCGTGGAGGACACCATCGCCCGCACGCTCCAGGGCGTGAAGGGCGTGGGCGGCGTCGAGCGCGTCGGCGGCGTCGCGCGGGAACTGCGCGTCACGCTCCGGCCGGACCGGCTGCTCGCCCTCGGCATCACCGCGGCTGACGTGAATCGGCAGCTGCGCCTCACCTCCGCCGACATGGCGGGCGGGCGCGGCGAGGTCGGCGGGCGCGAGCAGTCGATCCGGACGCTCGCCGCCTCACGCTCGCTGCGCGACCTCAAGGCGACCTCGATCGTGCTGCCCGGCGGCCGCAAGGTCCGGCTCGACGACCTCGCGACCATCGAGGACGCGATCGAGGAGCCGCGCACCTTCGCCCGCTTCAACGGCGAGCCGGTGGTGGCGCTCGCCGTCTCCCGCGGCTCGGGCGCGAGCGACGCCGAGGTGGCCGCCGCCGTCGAGAAGAAGATGGACGAGATCCGGGCGGGCTACCCGGAGATCCGTTTCGAGCGGATCGATTCCTCGGTCGAGGCGACGCGCGGCTCCTACGAATCGGCGATGCACACCCTGATCGAGGGCGCCGCGCTCGCCGTCGTGGTCGTGCTGCTGTTCCTGCGCGACTGGCGCGCGACCATGATCGCCGCCGTGGCCCTGCCGCTCTCGGTCTTCCCGACCTTCTGGGCGATGGACGCGATGGGCTTCACGCTCAACGGCATCAGCCTGCTCGCCATCACGCTGGTCACCGGCATCCTGGTGGACGACGCGATCGTCGAGATCGAGAACATCGTCCGGCACATGCGGATGGGCAAGTCCGCCTACCGCGCCGCGCTCGAGGGCGCCGACGAGATCGGGCTCGCGGTCATCGCCATCACCGCCACGCTGATCGCGGTCTTCGCGCCCGTCTCCTTCATGGGCGGCATCGCGGGCCGCTACTTCATCCAGTTCGGCCTGACGATCGCGGTCTCGGTCTTCATGTCGCTGCTGGTGGCCCGGCTGATCACGCCGCTGATGGCGGCCTATTTCCTGCGCGACCACGGCCATCACGAGGAGCGCGAGGGCGCGGTGATGCGCGCCTACGCCCGCGTCGTCACGTGGTCGGTGCGCCACCGCTTCCTCACCCTGATCGCGGGCCTCGCGCTGTTTGCCGGCTCGCTCGTCTCGACGGGGCTGCTGCCCTCGGGCTTCATCCCGAAGCAGGACAACGCCCGCACCCTGTTCATGGTCGAGCTGGCGCCGGGCGCGCGGCTCGCCGACACGGTCGCGGTCTCCGACCGGGTGGTCGAGCGCATCCGCCGCCTGCCCGAGGTCGTCTCCGTCTTCGTGGACGGCGGGCGCCAGCTGCCGGGCAAGAAGGAGACCCGGCTCGCCACCCTCATCGTCAACCTGACGCCGAAGGCGGAGCGCGCCAAGCGCCAGTGGACGCTCGAGGCCGAGATCGCCGGGATGCTCGCCGAGGAGCCGGACATCCGCTCCTGGACCCTGCGCGAGAGCGGCCAGCGCGACCTCGCCCTGGTGGTGAGCGGCCCCGACGTCGCGGTGGTCGCCGAGGTCGCCGCGCGCCTGCAGCGCGACATGGCGGGGATCCCGCACCTCGTCTCGGTGATGTCGACGGCGCCGCTCAACCGGACCGAGGTCCGCATCCGTCCCCGCGATGGTGCCGCGGCCGACCTCGGTGTCTCGACCGACACCATCGCGGAGACCGTGCGGGTCGGCACGATCGGCGACATCGGGCTGAACCTCGCGAAATTCAACGCGCGGGACCGGCAGGTGCCGATCCGGGTGATGCTGCCGGAGAGCGCCCGCGGCGCCCTCTCGCGCCTGGAGACCCTGAAGGTGCCGGCCAAGAACGGCACCGCCGTGCCGCTGGCCGCCGTCGCCGACATCGAACTCGACCAGGGACCCGGCGCGATCGAGCGCTACGATCGGGCCGTGCGCGTCGCCGTCGAGGCCAACCTCGAGGGCTCGGACGCGCTGGGCTCGGCCATCGCCGCGGCGCTGCAGACGCCGACCGCGCGGAACCTGCCGCCGGGCGTCACCATCAAGCAGACGGGCGACGCCGAGATCATGCAGGAGGTCTTCTCCGGCTTCCTCATGGCGATGAGTGCCGGCATCATGATGGTCTACGCGGTGCTGGTGCTGCTGTTCGGCAACTTCCTGCAGCCGCTCACCATCCTGTTCTCGCTGCCGCTCTCGATCGGCGGCGCGATCCTCGGCCTGCTCCTGTGCAACATGTCGATCTCGATGCCGGTCGTCATCGGCATCCTGATGCTGATGGGGCTGGTGACGAAGAACGCGATCATGCTGGTCGATTTCGCCGTCGAGGAGATGCGCCGGGGCGTCGATCCGGTGACCGCGATCGTCGATGCGGGCCGCAAGCGCGCGCGTCCCATCGTGATGACCACGATCGCGATGGCGGCCGGCATGGTGCCGTCCGCGCTCGCGCTCGGGATCGGCGGCGAGTTCCGCGCGCCGATGGCGGTGGCGGTGATCGGCGGCCTGATCGTCTCGACGCTGCTCTCGCTGGTCTTCGTGCCGGCCGTGTTCCTGCTGGTGGACAGCCTGTCCCGGGTACTCGGACGCCTGCTCGGCCGCCTTGTCGGCGCGCGCGACGAGCCGGAGGCCGGGACCGCGCCGGGCGTCGCGCCGGGGGGCGCACAGTGAGGGCGCAGGGTGCTGAACGCGAAGAGGCCAGCCCGGCGGGCTGGCCTCTCAGGAATCAGGGGCGGGGCGCCTACTCGCCGGCCATCATCTCGGGCGAATAGTGCCCGCACCAGTCGGAGGCCGACACCACCGGCCAGAGACCGTGCTCCTGCGGCCCGGGCTGCGTCACCGGGGGATTGAAGCGGCAGAGCCCCTCGTCGCCGCTATGGCCGGTCGATTGGGCGGCCTTGTGCGTGTCGAAGTAGCGGCAGCTCTGGCACTGGGCGTTCATGGTGTTGGCCATCGTGTTCCTCCGTGTCTGCCGAAGCGGGCTGCGATCCGCGCCGTTCGGAATTAGAAGAAGTCCAATCTGCCGGACAACGCGGCCGAGCCGCGTGGGTTTCATGAGACCGCGACGCGCTCCGGCGCGGAGTTCGGGTCCCGCCCCGGCGCAGTACCGGTCCGGCCGGCCGCCGGCCGAGGCCGCAAAATCCTATCCCTTTCCTAACGTCCGCCCGGTCCGTCCCGGAATTCACCGGCGCTCGGGCAGGCTTGTGCGGCCGCGCACCTCCGGGCCGGCGGGGCTGCCGGCTCGCTCCGGCGGTGTTGCAGGGCTGCACTATCGAGCGGCGGCGCTTTGGTTTTTCTCTCCGGTCATGGTCCCCGCCCCGGGGACGAGGATTTGAGCCATGAAGAAGATCCTGCTTGCCTCCACGGTCCTCGCCGGCCTGACCGCTGCCGCCTCGGCCGCCGACCTTCCGCGTCGCGCCGCTCCGCCGCCGGTCTTCACGCCGGTGCCGGTCTTCACCTGGACGGGCTTCTACGCCGGT
>NZ_BPQO01000051.1 GCF_022179285.1 Methylobacterium hispanicum
CGCCGGCCGCCTTGATGTCGCGACCGGCCGTCTTGCCTGCGTCGCCTGCCTCATGGCCGCCAACGCCCTCAACAATCCAGCCTGAGGTTTCGTCCTCAAACAGGCTCTAAGCAGCGGTCGAGCCAAGCCTGCTGCTGGCCCCGGTCAAGCCCGAGATAGCCGGCCGAACGCAGCGGCCGGGGTTGGCCCTGGCCGGTACGATCCAGGTTACGCGCGCCCGGAAGCGGCGGAAGCGTGGCTTTGGTCCAGATTGACTGCAGCGTCAGGGCGAAGCGGGTGCGGTCGGGTGCGCGATAGGCGGCCGGAACCTCGCTGATTCGGCAGCGTGCGGTGCTGGAGCGACGCCTGGCCGTCGATCTGCTCGATCTTTCGCGCAACGCGCCCGTGGCAGCGCCCTAACCGCCGAGTGGCGGCGCGAAGACCGGAGCGAACCCGGGGAGGGAACTGTGCGAGCCTGAGCGAGCGCGACGCCGCGTCGTGGATACCGCTGGCCTGTCGCGCGCACCACGGCCGACGGCGCCGACAGCTGCGGTCTGGCGGCCACGCTCGACGCACTGACGGCCCGGGGGTGGACCGTTCGAACCCTCCGTCGGGCAGGTGGAGGCGCCGCTCGCCGACAAGGACCGCGAACAGGGCTTCAATAAAACTCCGCGGTCCGGCGGCAGCCATGATCGATGGGAGGACCGAGTACGCGGCCTTACTCCAAGGGATCGCCCGTCGTAGAAACGACCCTGGCATGGCTCGCCGGGTCTCGTTGCCTCGCCTCGCCATCGAGAGCGAGCAACGCGCGACCGCCCCCATCGCCTTCACCAACTCCGCCAGTGCAGTCGTCTGTTCAGCTCGGACGGGATCTGCACGTCCGGACAGAAGCCCTGGACGCCTTCGCCACCGCGGCCAGACCCATTGGCCCGCCCCGCGACGCCTCGGCCACTGTTGCCCCTCACCGAATGGCATAGTGCCAGGATGCAGGGAGCGGGAGCGATCACACCCGCCCCTCGCATGGGACTTCGCAGCATAGGATACTATTGACCGACGGCTTCAACTGGAAGTAGAAGCGTCGTCACGGGCAGATGCAGTCAATGCCCGCTTCCGACGAGGTCGCGTTCCCCGTCGCGACGATGCTCCGGTACGCCTTTGTGCACCCTGACGCGGGATTCAGGGGCCTTGCGCGCACCGTTAGGCTCTCGCGCAGCGCTTTGGCGGAGGCAGCCCGCCAAGGAGACGCCTGTGCACACGCAGCCCGAGACCCTTCGTTTCACCGCGCAGATCGTGGCGGCCTACGTCAAGCGCAACAGCGTGCCGGCTCAACAGCTGGCCGAAGTTCTGGCGAGTGTCCACCGCTCGCTGCGCGATCTGACGGGCGTTCAGGAGCCGAACCCGCGCAAGCCGACGCCGAGCGAGATCAAAGCCTCGGTTCGGGCAGACGCGATCATCAGCTTCGAGGACGGTAAGCCGTACAAGGCGCTTCGTCGTCACCTCACCACGCGCGGCCTGACCCCGGAGACGTACCGAGCCAAGTGGGGATTGCCGGTGGATTACCCGCTGGTCTCTTCCCATTACAGCGCGACGCGCTCGGGCATCTCCCGGGCGATCAGCATCAACCGGCGCGAGCGCTCCGAGGCCGCGGAATAGGCCCCCTCTGCGGACCTTCCTTGGTTTGCAGACCTTCCTTGGTCAAAGGCCGATCCGGATTGCCGTGCGGCCGTTGCCGGCGTCCGCAATCAAGGTTCGGACTGGCAATCGACCGTAATGCGCCGAAGCCTCTCTCAGGCCGGGGAGCGAGGCAGACCTGGTGAACTTGAAGGGCGAGCCCGCTGCTGACGGTGGTGTGACCGCTCGCAGAGGGCATGGGACCACCGTGTATTAGCAGATGCCGCCCGCTCCCGGGCGGCACGCTCAGACACATCGCGTCCCTCAGGGGCTTGGCGAACTTGAAGGGGGGCGCGGGGTCGAGCGCACCCTCGCCGGCCGGAACGATGGCCTGAATTTTGGCCGCGTCACAGAGCTCACCGCGTATGAGGCGCCTCACCTGCGTCGTCAGCCTCATGGTTTGATGGAAGCGACGAACCTGCTCGAGAGCGCAGCCGCAGATCCCCCTTCAGCCACGCGTGACGCTCGGAGCGCGACCTGCCGCCACCGCCTCGATCAACTGGATATGCTGGGGCAGGCAGACGCGCTTGAGGTCGTAGGCCTTAGCCGAGCGCCGCGCTGCCGCCCGCAGGTCGCGGTGGGCGTGCGGACGGGCGAGGGCGTCCACGGTGGCGTCGGCGATTTCCTGTGGAGAGAAGAAATCGACCAGGACGCCGTTCTCGCGGTGGCGCAGGACCTCCTCGACCGGCTGTGTCCGCGAACCGATCACCGCACAGCCCGCCGCCATCGCTTCGAGCAGAGACCAGGACAGCACGAATGGGTAGGTCAGGTAGACGTGCGCGGCCGAGACCTGCAGCAGGTTGAGAAAGATCGGGTAGGGGATCTGGCCAACGAAGTGGACCCGTGACAGGTCGAGGCGATCCTTCACCTCGTCGAGAAACATCTCCCGGTAGCTGCGGCCGTCCTTCGGTGCCGAGCCGTAGCTGACTCCGTTGCCGCCGACGAGGACGACCCGCGCCCTTGGCCGCCGGCGCAGGATCTCGGGCAGAGCCCGCATGAACATGTGGTAGCCACGATAGGGCTCGAGGTTTCGGTTGACGAAGGTGACGACCTCGTCGCCAGGCTTCAGGTTGACCCCGTCCCGGTTGAGCGAGATCGTGGCACGCGGGTTCGGCTTGATCAGGTCCGTGTCGATGCCGTCGTGGATGACGCTGAGCTTGTGCCGGTAGGTGGCGGGCACCTGCGCGCCCTGCCAGTGTGTCGGCGAGATCAGCCAGTCGGAATGCTCGAACGTCAGAAAGTTGTGCGCGTTCTTCAACCGGATCTTGAAGTGTGCGTCCTCGCCGACGAGCGGGAATTCGGGGTCGAAGCCGACGTCAGCGCCGGCGGCGCTGTAGTTGAACTCGATGAAACTGAGCTGCTTGGCATCCGGCCAGACATCTTTCAGCAGCAGGGTCTCACCCCAGCCCGGATGGGCCACGATGATGTCGGGCGCGAATCCCTCGGCCTTCAACCGCAGGCAGGCCCGCGCCGCTGCCTCCGCCCGGATCACCTTCGCCTCGAAATCCTCCGCCAAGGCGTGGATGCCCGGGGTCGATGTGCGCTTCAGGCCGTAGCGGACGTAGCGTATCCCCGGCATCTGAGGCCGTTCGGCCATGCCAAGTGCCACGACCTCGTTTCCGGGCATCTGCCCGAGGGCGGGCGCGATATGCCGGTACTGGCCGGGGAAGTTCTGGTGGACGAAGAGTACGCGCATGAAGTCAGTCTGGCGGCCGCCGCGATTGAGCACGGGCGGCAGCCAGGCTGCCGCCCTCTCTGGAATGGGAGAATCGACTGGCGGAAGAGCGATTAGCGCTCGTGGCCCGCCGTCGAGGTGGTCTCGGTGATGGGCGAGAGCACGTAATCGATCACCCGGCGGTTGCCGGTGTGAATCTCGACCTGGGCCGTCATGCCGGGGCTCAGGGCGACCGACTTGCCGTTCGCTACGATGTTGTTTTTCATCACCTCGATGGTGACGGGAAACACGAGGTTCTGCGTGCGCGGCGTGCCGGTGACCGTGTTGATGTTCTGGCTGCGGGCGAGCGCGAGCGCGTCGGTCGAGCCGCTGGCGTCGCGGTCGTCGATGGCGTCCCGGGAGACGCGCACGACACGGCCTTCGACGGTGCCGTAGCGGGTGAACGGGAAGGAATCGATCTTCACGATCACGTCCTGGCCCGGCACCACGAAGCCGATGTCCTTGTTGAGCACCAGTGCCTCGATCTCGATCGGTCCATCGGACGGTACGACGACGAGAAGCGGCTGTCCGGGCGTCACCACTTGGCCGATCGTGGTTACCGAAACCTGCTGCACGGTGCCGTCTATCGGCGCTTTGAGCTGGAGCCGGTCTTGGCGGAGCTGGGCCTTAACCACGTCCTGGCGGGCACTGTCGGCCTTCTGAGCTGCTTCGGTAAGGCCTTGTGCCTGCTTGGCGATTGTCTCGCTCGTGAGCTGTTCTCCCCGCCGTTCCAGCGATTTGGCGGCGGCCTGCGCCTCGACGAGCTGGCCCTTATCGTAGGCGAGGTCCGCGGCGACCTGCTCAACCTGTTGCAGGGCATCGATCAAAGCGGCGCGGGTGCCGGCGGCCTTCGCCACTAGGGTCTCCCGCATGGTGGCACGCTCGCGCAGCACGGAGAGCAGGCGCTCGCGGGCCGCGATGCTGGCATCGTAGCGCTGCTGGGTCGCGACCTTCTCAGCGAGCTGAGCGGTCAGCGACGCCTGAGTGGCGAAGTACTGATCGAGCTCGGCCGCCATCGCACCGCTCTCGCGGGCGCGGATCGCGGGCGAGATTGTGGTCGGGAAGTTCGGGACGGCGGTGCGCTTATTCTCCTGAAGCGCGGTGATCGTGGCTTGGCGGCGGACAATTTGTGCCTGCAGCGCCTCAAGCTCCGACTCGCGGGCCCGGAGCTCGGCCCTCGCCTCCGTCGGCTCGAGATCAATCAGAGGCGTGCCGGCCTTCACGACGTCGCCGTTGTGAACATGAATCGCCTGCACCTTCGCGGTCTCGAAGGGCTGGATCACCTTCGAACGTCCGCTCGGCTGGATTCGTGCGGAGGCGACCGCGTAGATGTCGAGGCTTGCGAGCACGCTCCAGAGCAGCGCCGCACCGAACATCGCACAAATCACCCAGGTGAAAACCATCGCGTAAGGCGAGGGGGGCGTGTCGAGGATCTCCAGATGCGCCGGCAGAAACTCGTGATTCTCGCGGTTGGTCGCGAGCGCCCGCACGCGCTCGGTAAGGGCGCGGGTCGACAGCGCGCGCGGGCGCAGGGCAGGCAGGCGGCTGCCGGGAGCCGCGCTGGGGACCCCATTTGGGGAGGCAGGGGCGGGCAACGAGGGGGCGTCGGGCTTCGCGCTCATGCGGCGGCGTCCTGGTCGGAGTCGTGATGGGATTGCAGGCGCCAGAGTCGACCGTAGAGGCTCGACGGGTGGGCGAGCAGCTCACGGTGCGTGCCGTCCTCGACGATACGCCCATCCTTCATCGCGATGATACGGTCACAAGTGCGCACGGCGGCGAGACGGTGGGCGATGATGACCACCGTGCGGCCCTGGACGATGTGCTTCATGTTCTCCTGGATGATGCGCTCGCTCTCGTAATCGAGGGCCGAGGTCGCCTCGTCGAGGATGAGGATGCGCGGATTGACGGCGAGCGCGCGCGCGATGGCGAGGCGCTGGCGCTGCCCGCCCGAGAGGTTGGCGCCGCGCTCCTCGATCGGCGTGTCGTAACCGCGCGGCATCTTGTTGATGAACTCGTCGGCTCCCGCGAGTCGGGCAACCTGGATGACCTGGGCGCGCGAAAGCGCCGGGTTCCCGAGCGCGATGTTGTCGTGCACCGTCTTGTTGAAGAGCAGATTCTCCTGCAGCACGACGCCGATCTGGCGGCGCAGCCAGGTTGGGTCGACCTGCGCGATGTCGATCCCGTCGACGAGCACCTGCCCCTTCTCGGGCACATAGAGGCGCTGCAGCAGCTTCGTGAAGGTCGATTTTCCCGAGCCCGAGGGACCGACGATCCCGATGACCTGGCCGGCCGGGATCTCGATCGAAACGTCCTTCAGCACCTCGGGCGCGCCCGGCTGGTAGCGGAACACCACGTTGCGCACCGCGAGGTGACCCTTCGCGGGCGGCAGGTGCGCCTGGCCCATGGCCGTGCTCTCGACCGGGTGGTTCAGGACGTCTCCGAGCCGCTCGATCGAGACCTTGGTCTGCTGGAAGCTCTGCCAGAGCTGGGAAAGGCGCAGGATCGGCTGGGTGACCTGGCCCATAATCATGTTGAACGCGACCAGCGCGCCCACCGTCATGTCACCGCTCATCACCGCGTAGGCCCCGAAGAAGAGGACCATCGCGGTGGTGAAGGTGTTGATGTACTGAATGATGTTCTGAGCCAGAGTGCCCAGCATGCCCGTGGTGAAGGAGGTCTTCACGTAGGAGGCCAGTCGGTCCTCCCACTGATTGCGCAGCACCGGTTCAACCGCCATTGCCTTGATGGTGTGCACGCCGACGATTGACTCGATGAGAAACTGACTCGACAGCGCGTTTCGGTTGAACATCTCCAGCACCTGCTCGCGGAAGATCGGTTGCATCAGCAGCACGACCAGCATGTAGCAGGGGATGGAGAGCGACACGATGATGCCGAGCGGCACGGAGTACATGTAGAGGATGACGAGGAAGATCAGCGTGAACGGGATGTCGATCGCCGCCGTCAGGGCCTGACCAGTCAGGAAGGCGCGGATTTGCTCCAACTCACGCACGCGTGCAACGGTCTGACCGGCGGGCCGGGTCTCGAAATAGCCTAGCGGTAGCCGCAGCATGTGCTCGAAGAGCCGAGCGCCAAGCTCAACGTCGATTCGGCTCGTCGTGTGAGTGAGGATGTACTGCCGCAGGTACTGCAGCACGACGTTGAACAGGCCGATGCCCACCATCCCGAGCGTGACCATCGTCAGGGTGGCGTAACCCTTGTGGGCCAGCACCTTGTCGATGATGATCTGGAACAGCATCGGCGTGACGAGGGCGCAGAGCTGCACGAACAGCGAGGCGAGCAGCACGGTGCCGAGCGGTTTGCGATAGCGCCAGATCGAGGGCACGAACCAGGTCAGCCCGAAATGGGCGGCGATTTTCTGCACACTCAGCCGGCGCGCCACCAGGATGATGGTACCGTTCCAGAGCTTCTCGACCTCAGCGCGGTCGATGTGCTCGGCGGTGCGCGCACCGGGTTCGATCACACGCATCTTGCCGTCGTCGAAGCGGCGGCCGATCAGCCGAAAGGTGCCGTCCTGGTACTGGATGATGCAGGGATAGGGCACCTTATCCAGCCGCTCGGGCTTCTGGTTGCGCAACAGGCGGCCCTTTAGACCGATCTTGCGCGCTCCACGTGTGACATCGACCGCGCTCGCGAATTGGGTGCCGAGGCCGAGTTCGTGCGCCACCTGCGCAGGTTCGCAGGTAACCTGATGGAACGAGGCCACCAGGGCGAGGGCGGCGAGGCCCGTATCGACCTTGGGCGGTGGCGGCGGCGCGCCGGCCGAACCCTGGGCCTGAGGCGCCGCGACCTGTGCGGTCGCCTGAGTTCCTGACGCCATCATTCTCCCCTTCGGCGCGGACTCGCGCCCCTGCGGGGACGCGCGCGAAATTCATACAGGATCATGGGCCCCCGCGGCGATCACATCCTCAGGGTCCGGCATTTCTCCGGTGACAAGCGCCCATGATCGGCAAATGCGGCGGGAGCATGCCGCCTGTGCCGTGCACGGCCGCTCGCCAACGAGAAAGGCCGCCCCTCGCGGGGCGGCCTCCTTCGTCTTACTGAAGATCGCGACTTAGGCGAGCGTGCTGAAGCCCGCCGGGACTGCGGTCACGATGTCGGAGGCCGCGAAGCCGTTCACCGAGTTCACACCCGTGAGGGTGACGACGCCGTTGGTGCTGGTGGCACCGTTCAGCACCAAGTAGCCGTTGGTGGCGCCAGCGACGAACGTGTAGTCACGGTTGCCGTTGGCGGTGTTCTGGTTCTGCGCGGCCGTGAGGGCGGCAGCGGCAGTCGTCACGCTCGCGTCAGCGAACTCACGGTAGTTACCGCTGTTGGCGGCGGTGGCAGCGACGATGCTGTCCGAACCGCTAACGAAACCAGCAACCGTGTCGAGGCCAAGCGTGGTCACGGTGCCGCTGAAGTTGTAGGCATCACGACCCAGATCACCCGACAGGAAATCGTTGCCCGTGCCGCCGGTGATGTAGTCATTGCCCTGACCACCGAAGATGGTGGTCGCAGCGGAACCGGCCGCGGCAGTCAGCGTATCGCTGCCCATGTTGCCGAAGACGTACCCACCGCCCGAGGAGGACACGACGTCGTTGCCCTGGCCGCCGAAGATCGACGCGGCGGTACCAGTGGCCGTGATGCTGTCGTTGCCATCGTTACCGAAGATCAGAGCGTTGCTGCCGCCCGACGTGATGGTGTCGAAGCCGGCGCCGCCAAAGATCGAGGCGGAGCTGTTGTCCACCGTGAGGACGTCGTTACCCTCGTCGCCCGAGAAGTAGCCGCCGACGATAGCGCTCGTGCCACCGGTGATCACGTCATCGCCCTGACCGCCGAACACGGTCGAACCGGCCGCCGTGGCAGCGATGGTGTCGAGGCCGATGTTGCCGAACAGCACGCTGCCGACGGTATCCGTCGAACCGGTGATCACGTCGTTGCCCTGACCGCCGAAGATGGTCACGTTGACGTTACCGCTACCGGCCGAAAGGATATCAGCACCAGCGTTGCCGAAGATCAGGTCCGAGCCAGTGGCAGTGAAGGTGTCCGCCCCGCCGCCGAGCAGCACGAAGTCTGCACCGGCCGTACCGGCGATGGTCTCACCGGCATCCGTACCGATGATGATCCGCGAGCCGCCGCCGAAGGAGTTGTTGGTAGCGTTGAACTGGCTGAGCGAAAAATTGCCCAGCGTCGCGGTGTTCGTGCCGTCCGAAACGACCACATTGCCGCCAGACTGAGCCACAGACAGCCGAGCAGCGGTGGAGGTACCAACAATGGTGTCGCTAGCAGGGCTGAAATTGGGAACGTTCGGGCTATTGTTGAGCGAGTACTGAGTGTTCGCCATTGCCTTCAAGGCCTCCGAGAAATTCACACGAGGACGCGTATCTAGCCATCGGCGACTAGCCCCGCCGTTCAGATCGGAGGCAGTCTGTCCGTTTAGACGCCGATGGGGACCACACGTCCCTAGGGCGACGCTTCTAAGCGGTGCGACGGGGGGTGGCAATACGAAATAGCGTATGGAAAATGGGCTTCGGTTGTTCGTTCGGTGCCTGTGACCGAGCGGGCACACCCTCTATTGTCGCGTCACCGGGTGAGACTGAGTCTGGTATGTTGAGGCTTATGTGATGTCAAATTTATGGTCGGATCTTGCAGGCATTACGTTTCTACGACAAACCCTACCTCTCCAAAGGACCATCACTTATCGTTCGAGGGCAGTCAATGTTTGAGCGCGGATCGCTTATAGCGCGCCTGCTGTCGCAGTAAGGTTTCGATGTGCCTCTGATGAGGAATGATCCATGATCAGCAGAATTATCATCGTTGATGCAGCTGTGCGGGACGCTTATGGTCATTTTGCGATTTATACGGAAGGATTGTACTTGGCCGCATTGGAGCGAGGGTTCGCCGTTCGATGCGCCGTCAGTAGAGCTTGCGATAATGTTGCGGATCGGTTTGGCGGTGAGAAGATTCTCAATTTTCCTGCTTGGGGGAATGCTTCTCTAGCAAGATTCACTTACGCCGGTAATTGGGTGAATTGCGGAGTTGTGGCTTCGGAGGGATATGCAAGGCTCCAAGATTTCGACTTAACCCCTAACGATCTTCTACTCGTGCATAGCATCCAACCGCATGAACTGTTCGGCCTGGGCGTTTGGTACAAATCCGTCCCTCAGAATTTGAGGCCCAGGATGTCAATTGGGCTGCACACAGATGCAGAAATGTATGCCGGCGATGAAGATCGAGATCTGGTTAATATATTATATGCAAAAAGTCTCAGCATTTTCAAGGAGTTTGTTGAGAGCGGATCTGTCGAGCTGAATTCCACCAACGACCGTTTGTCGGAATATATGACCGGGCTTGCGGGGTGCCGCGTTAGAACCGCCCCGCTAATTGTCCCTACGGACGATTTTCCCCATAGGACAATCAAAACAAGCTGTACGACTAAAAGGTTTCTTTACTCAGGCAGTTCCTCTGAAAAAGGAATCAACACGATATACGAACTGTGCTTGTTACTCCGAAGCAACCCGCTTCATAACACTCAATTAATCGTACACATATCGCAAAAAAATGTCGCACAGCAATTTGAGCAAGCTATTGGAAAAGTCTCTGGAGTCGAAATTATATCGGGCAGTCTGTCTAGAAAAGATTACGCGAACCTGTTTGTGTCAGCTGACGCGATTCTGCTGCCATATGCTTTGGCCGCATATGCTCGACGCGCTTCTGGAATGTTATCAGAAGCGTTGAGTTTAGGTATACCCGCGATTGTAACGCCTGATACTCCCATGTCGGACGAGTTGATTAATAATGGTTTGCCGGGGCGCATATTGACATCTGTAACCCCGCATGCTGTGCGAGTAGCTATGAATGAATTATCCTTAGATTTTGATATTAGATCTCGGATTGCAAATAATAACAAGTACTATTTCGCAGAAAAACTGACAGCAAATCGATATCTTTCCGAAGTTATTTCATCTTTTAAGAGTAAGTAAGTGCGCTTTTCGTCGATTATGAATCATGTTTTAGCTAGCTGATTGAATTCTGACACTATCCGATAGGTCCAGGCAGAAAAATCAGTGTCTGATACTGGTGGTGTGTCCGGCGAAATGAATGAGAGGGCATACTCTTCAAGTAGACTCCATGTTCTTGAGTAACGACTTTTTGGCTTTGCTTCCTCCCAATGACGACGGAATGTGCCAGCGAGGGCCTTTTGATCATTGATCCCTAAGCGGAAGCCGGAGAGATAAGAAGCAAGTATCGGAGCTTTGAACGGTGAGGATTCGTCTAGAATGTGAGCGATCACTTTAGTCCTGATTCCGAAATCAAATTTCGATCGACGTGAAAGCCCCGTTACGGTCAGCTGCGTATCAGATTGCCGATATCGCATTCCTATAAACGGTAGATTGCATCCCTGCTTTCCAGAGATGAACAACCGTGCCCAAAGGTCATAATCTTCAGAAGCAGAAGCTGGATCGTAATAAAATTCTGCTCCTGCTCTCTGTCGATCTATCATCATCGAACTGTGCCCAAAGCAGCAGCGCGAGGCAAGCGTTACAAAACACTCATCTGGTTCGATGGGTTGTTCGACCAAGCTATTGTTCGATCCAAAGTGTTCATAGTTCGTTCCACAGAAGGCAATGTCGGGGTGGGCCTCCAGGAACTCTGCTTGCTGTGATAGCCTATCATTTATACATAAATCATCGGCGTCAAGCCGCGCAATATATTTGCCTCGTGCTAATAATATGCCGCAATTGAGAGCTGTTGATATGCCTCTGTTATGTGCGGAGCGAGCATAAATTGTCTTCAAACCGCCGACAGCTTTCGAAGCATATTCCTCCTGCGGACGGGTCGATCCATCATCAACAACAATAAGCTCTAGCTCGGATGTTGAGAACTGTGTGATTGACCTAATTGACTCCTCTATCCATTCTTCAGCATTATAAGCCGGCATGACAATTGATATTAATGGAAGAGCCATTCCTTGTATGCTCCATTTCGAAGTAGAGAGAAGGTGCATTTTTCAGTTCATGATCGAAAAAATGTTCTCTCCAATGTGTACAAAGTCTCGATCCAATTGTGATATTGTCCGAATGAAATTTCGGGATGTCGATTTTCTAGGCAGAAGCCAGTCATGTAGCTCAATGATTACCAGAGGGGTACGTTCCATCCAATTGGTATTCTTAGAGAAAACCTCGTCCTCTCCCCCCTCTATGTCGATTTTGACGATGAAAGGCTCGAAATTGATTCCTTTTCCTTTCAAAATATCGGGAATCGAAATGCCTTTGATTTTGCTTACTGCTGATGAGCCGCCTAGCTTGGATCCTTTTTCAAGCGAGATCGTTCGGTATCCCCACTGCTTTTCGCCAGGGTCGATTAGGAGTAATTCGGTGGACTCCGAGGACAATGCTCGATTAAGACACTCAATATTGTCTGCCTGAGAAGAGTTGACTTGCAGTAAATTGAAGTTACTCTCCTCAGGCTCTATTGCAACTACGAAGCTCTCAGGAAAGTTGGTGGAAAAGAATAGAGAGCTCGCTCCGATATTCGCTCCCGCATCTATTATCAATGGCGTGCGCCCCTTCTGGAGGGTATTCTCATAATATCGCCTTATATCACTGTGCCTTTGCAATCTACGTAAATCATAGTCCCTACTACCCCAAATCTGATTTATTACATCCCGATCGCTTGACTCAGATCGGTAATTTATCGCGATATCTGTTCCGTTCTCGAACTTTATTAGAACTTGCTCTAGATTTTTTTGCGACATCTGAAAATCAATCCTAAAGGTAGGAATTATGCATTGCGACCCAGCGCCGAGTACCGCTTGTCCAGGTGCTCGACCTCCAGAAAATCCATATCCCGCCCGTAGCCTTTGTAGACCGCGAACGATTTCAGCAGCGTCAGGGCCGCGGTGCTCTCGAGCGGGCTGACGAAGCTGACATCCTCGTCGCCCCAGTACGGCTGACCCATGGCGTAGCGCAACTGCTCCTGGGTGAAGACGTGGAAGCCCGAATGCGGGTTGCGGGTGCGCTCGAACGCGACCGGTCGACCCAGCACCCGGGCCTGCAGGAAGCGCTCGTCCGGCAGCTTCTGCCACCAGGGGTCGGTGAGACGGGACACGAGGTCGCCGTCGATGAAGGTCTTGGGTGCCGGCCCCTGCATGTTCCACTCGTAGCGGTTGGGCAGGAGCACGCGGCGGTAGCCGAAGGTCTCGGCGAACCAGAGCTGCTTGTCGAGGAAGGCGGGGTCGCGCGGCAGCAGGTCGTCCTCGCTGTAGACGAACAGGTCGAAGCGGCGGGCGTGCTCGGCGAAGATCCGGTGGGCCTGGAAGCCCATCATCCGGGCGTCCTCCAGCGTCACCTCGACGTGGTTGATGCTGCAACCACGGCAGAACTCAGCGTCGAGCAGGTGATTCCCGCCGGTCGTGATCGCGAACAGCGCGAGCTCGGTGACCTTCGCCTCGATCCGCTCGTAGCGCCGCTTCTCGATGTTGAGCACCGACTGATGCGTGGCGTAGGCGAAACGCCACGCCGAGAACACGCTTCGGATCGCCTGCTTCCGCAGCTCTGGGAAGCGGCCGTCGCTGTAGGCGTGCGAGGAATCCGCTGTCGCTTGATAAAAATGGGGGATCGCGACGAGGACGCGCATGCGGGCTTCCCGGTTCCGTTGAGGCCAGCCCAGACTGGGCGCGGCATATCCTTGAGCCCATAGCATTCTGCCCGGCGCACCGTCGATCGTGGATGGAATCGGCGGATTCCCGGCGGCCTCGTCCTGTCTACGTGTCCGGTCGCTGGGGCGGAGAGGAGCGCCGCCCGAAGAGTAAAAGGCGAAGAACAGCTCGACGGGCCACTTGCGCCAGGGCTCACCTGCACGATCCGGAAGCAAGCCATATCGCCGGCGATCGGCCTGTCCGCGTTCGAGACGGCACATGCGCCGGTCGGGGAAGCGGGCTGATTGATTCGGCTTTCGCAGTCAGCTCCTCTCTGGCTACCTGTGCATGCGCGAGCGCCGACGGCCGTGCGGAGGGGATATGGCACCTTGAGGTGCGCAGCAACTTCTCTAAGGGGTCAGGCCGTTAGGATAAGCAGGATTGGTTAAGCCAAGCGCCCTATGGTCGAGCCCAAACGGGGCACCACGGTCTTGCGCTACCCTCAACGCGTCGCACTCTCCGGCAGTCTGTCCATCCTGGTCGTCGGCGCGCTGAGCGCTGTCGCCCTCGAAAGGGGCCGGAAGCGGCAAGATCGCGTCGCGTTCAGCGGATCAGCGGCTTCTCTCCGCGAGGTCGAGACCACGACCTCGATCGTCCCTAGGGACGGGACAGGGGCCTCGTCGCACAAGCGCGGGCGTTTGGATCGCCAGAGGCGGAAGACCTTGTCGCGTCAGCTCGGTTCCGCCGGGCGCCGAAGGGCTGCTGATGTATCTCAAGGCGCATTCCCATAATGACTGAGGATGCCCTTCACCGCCTCCGTCTCTCGATCCTGCAGCGTGCGCTGTGACCTGGTTCCCCGATCCGATGCTCTGCCGGCCGATGACGACAGGGTTGCTGGCGTCGAGGGAGCGCCTGACGCCGCCGAGCCTTACCGGCGGCCGGAGAAGGCCGACGCAAGCGCGACCGTGATCAGATGCAGGTTGCCCATCGAACTCGGACCGCCGCCGCCATGAGTACAGCTCACGACACACGGCTTCGGCTGCTACACGCGGCAGGGCGTTGCAGCGAGGATGACCCATGTGGGTTCCGGGATGCCCTTTGGCCGCAATGTACGCCCTGAGGAGAGTTCGACGGCATGATGGAGTGAGGCTCGGCCGCCGACGCCGGCATCCTCGTTCGGCCGGCGCCGACAAGGAGCCGGACCCGAGCGGCCTACGGGATCGCGAGGCCTGGAGAAGCGCTGTCTGGGAAGAGGAGCGGGAGGCTCTGCAGGTGGCAAGGTAGGATCGGGCGTTTCATGAGTCGGCTTCGACCGCGACGTGGCTCTCCGAGGACGGAGCGATGGACCCCTTCGGCGAGGAGCGCTCCGTTTCTCCGTCTGACTGGCGAGTGGCTGAGCCTCGAGCGGGGCATGGGATCGTGAGGAGGCGTGTCCGACGATGAGCTCTCAAACCGCGGAAGACGCTGCCGAATTGCGAGTGCTCGTGGTCGACGACCGGGTACCGCACCCGATGCTTGGGGCGGGCAGCCCCCGATGCCGTTCCATCGTGGAAGCCCTCTCAAAAGCCGGCGCTGCGGTGACGTTCTTCCCGACCCTCGTCGCGAACGCTCCCCGGGCCGGCCTGCCGTTCGCCGACGGGGTGACGGTGCATGAGGGCCTCGTCGGCGAGAACCTCATCGAGCGACTGCGAGCCTGCATCGCGACAACCCGACCGGACGTCCTCTTCGTCAGCCGTCCGCACAACATGCAGACAATCCGGGCCGCGCTCCCGACCGAGCCCGGCACCGCGGGTCCTCGGATCGTCTACGACGCCGAGGCGATCTTCTGCCAGCGCAAGATTCGGAAGGGACAGTTCTACCCGCAGGTGATGAACGGGCTCGATCCCGACACGCTGCTCGCGGAGGAGGTCGCGCTCACCAGAGCGGCCGATCTGGTCCTCAGCGTATCCGAGAGCGAGGCGGATCTGTTCCGGCACCACGGGGTCGAGGCGGCCGTGCTCGGCCACTGCCTCAGGCCCCGCCAGCGCGTCCCGTCCGTGAAGGGCCGCGCCGATTTCCTGTTCGTGGGCGAGCGGGCCGATTGGACGTCGCCCAACACGGACTCCGTCCTTTGGTTCATCGATGAGGTCTTCCCGCGGGTCCGAGCGGCTCTGCCAGATGCTCGCCTGCATCTTGCGGGGCATCTCGCGAGCGAGGCAGTGCGGCGGAGGCTCTCCGACGTGGTCGAGTCGCACGGCGAAGTCCCGGATCTGCGCCCGCTCTACGATCGGGCTCGCGTCTTCGTCGCGCCGACACAGTTCGCCGCCGGCGTCCCCTACAAGGTGATCGATGCGACCGCGAACGGACTGCCATGCGTGCTCACAGATCTGCTGCTCAGCCAGATGGGTTGGACGCATGAGCGCGAGGCACTGAGTGCCTCGGAGCCGGACGCGTTCGCTCGACGCTGTATCCGGATGTATAGGGACGACCGCCTGTGGCTCGGTCTTCGAGCCGCTGCCGTCGCCGACATCGAGCGCACATGCTCCGAGGAGGTGTTCAACCTCGCGATCAGCAACGCCCTCCGCGAGGTGCGGTCACCGATATCCCACCGCGGCTCCGATCTCTCTGGCGATCGAGTCGAACAACGTGACGGAGCGGGCGCGACGGAGAGGCCGCTATCGTCAGGGCACTGAGACACTGCGCTGCCGTATCGGCCCGTCCGTTCCTCCAGGATCGCCTTCTCGAAGGCGCCGCTCGCCGGACTGCGCTGATGGCGCCACGGCAGGCGTGAACAGGATCCTGCACCTTTGCGGTTGCCAAGTCCGCGGCGAACGATGGCAGATGCACGCTGCGCCGCCCCTGTACCCACATTCAATGCCTAGACGGCTGATCAGTTGAAACTGAACTCAGACCTGTCGCTGGCTCGGCCCCTTTTGATCGGGAAGGCTCTCGTGCTTCACGCAGAGTCATCGCACTCGAACCGTTGCCCGTGCTGCCGTGCCGGTACGGGACGGGTGCTTTCAAGGACGACCAAGGATCTGGGCAGCGTCGCTTCGGAGGTCGTCCGGGAGGTTCACGTCGGGGTTGTGGCGGATCCGTCCGCGCGGCCCGGCCGTGTCCCGGATGTACAGCGGCTTGCCGGGCCGGGTCCGGTACTCGATGATCTGGTCGAGGCGGTCGCCCTCGGCCAGGATGCCGCGCTCCCCCAGCAGCCGCGCGAGCGCGCCGCGCTCCATCGAGCGACCGGCCTCCTCCAGCAGCAGGTAGAGCGCCGCGCCGATGCGGTCTGTGCGCCTGACCTGCTCGCGCCGGCTCAGCGGCGAGCGGGCGGAGCGGGCGGCCACCGGTCGGGCGACGCAGGCCCGCGCGTCCCGCGGTGCCGGGTCTGCCGGAACGCCGTCAGCTCCGACAGCGTCCACGATCCCATCTTTCGCCACACCCTCCGGGACATCCTCCGGAGCATCGGCGCGGCAGGCGGGCGCGCGCTCCGGGCCCGGGGGCTGCGAGCGCGGCTCCGAACTCAGCAGCTCCGAGCTCGGATGCTGCGCGGCCGGATCGGTCCCCTGCGCCTCCACGACCTCCACGACCTGCGACGCGAGGCGGCCAAGATCGGCGCGCAGGGCATCGATCTCGGCCTGCATCGCGTCGACCCGCAAAAGCACGGAGGCCTCGAGACCGTCTCGCGCGCTGGCAGGGGGGGGCACCGGTGCGAGTTCGGTCGCTGGCCCGGTGGCCTCGCCCGCGAGATAAGCCTCGCAGGCTTCGAGGATCAGCGCGTTGATGCTCTGCCCCCGCCCGGCAGCGGCCGCTCTCAGGCGCTCGTGCAGCGCGAGCGTCAGATAGACGAGCTTCGTGCTGTCCTGCCGCTCCGGCGTCCGTCGCCCGCGCATGTCATCCCCTCCGACCTCGGCAGCAAAGCAATATCATATTGCGAGACGATATCAAACGATGCGCTGCCCCGCTGCCTCGGCGCCCGCTGCGGGGGGACGCGGCCAGGAACCGGCGCGAACCGGGCGCGGGTTTCCGATGGCCTCTGGCGCCGCTCCGGCCTTGTGCGTCACCGCCCGGCGGCCGGTCTGAGGCTCGGCGGTTTGGGCTTCAGCTCTCCTAGCCAGCACTACATTGTGATACACATGGTTCGCCCCCTCGTACCCGGTGCAGCTTTGGCCCAGCGACCCCGCCGATCCGAGCTGCTCTCGTTCCGCCTGACCAAGGACGAGGATGTCCGCCTGCGCCAGATGGCGGCGGCCGGGATCGGCCCGACCGAGGTTGCCCGCTATGCGGTCCTGTCACTTCTGGCCGGGCGCCGGATCTCGGCCTACCGGCGTGGGCGGGACGCGATGACCCGGACGCTGGCCGAGCTGCACGTGGCGACCATCGGGCTCTCGGAAGCGGTCCAGGCCCGGCCGGATCTCGACGCGGCCGGGCTTCGCCCGGCCATCGACGCGCTCGTCGCGGCGGCCCTGCGGGTCGGCGAGCGGGCTGATCGCGAGGGCGGGCCGTGATCGGCCAGATCGTCGCCCACGGCCGGACCGCGCAGGACCGGCGCAACCTCAACATCCACCTCTGGAAGACCGCCGGACAGGTCCCGACTTGGCACGTTCGCGTCCATCGTCACGGGGACGACCGACCCGCTCTGCCGCGTTCCTGGCGCCCCGCCGCCCGATGGACCGGCGGAGCCCTCGGTGCGGCGGCCGGGACCAAGCGGTGGGGAGCCCGCGCTCGAGCCGGATGAGATCGCTTAAGTCCCGTTCGGGCCCGAGCCGGTACCACCGGCTGCTGGTCCTCGCCCAGCCCAGCACCGGGTCGAGCGCCAGCAGGCGCGATGTGGCGATTGTGCGCCGTCCGGGCAGGCACGGATGGCCTTCGACACGCCCGACGAGCACGGGCTCACGGGCTGGTACGGTCCCGCGCTGCCAGCCGGAGAGCACTCGGCTCCGTCGTCTGCGCGCCGGGCGCGCCGGGCTCATCGTCCTGATCGTGCCGGATACGCGGTGGATCGAGCCGGTTGAGGCCGTCCTGTTCCGCGATGCCGTCAACAGCCGGGTCTTCGCCGTGAAGACGGAGCGCGTTCGCGACCGCGACGGCAGGGCCGGCGATATCGCCGCCGCCCTGCGTCACGGGCGACAGGTCGTCGGCGTCGCGACCGCCCCCGAACACTTGCCCGCCGTCCTCGTCGGGGGCGCCAACCTGCAGATCGCGCTCGACCCGCCCGACAGCGCCCTCATGGAGCGGGCCATCCGGATCTTCACGCGTCGGCGGATCCGGCCGGATCTAGCTGCTGCCGATCTCGTGGGCCTGACCCTCGATGATCTCTCTGCCGCCATGAGGCCGCGCACCTCCCCCGCCGCGATTGTGGCGCGCCTGCGGCGCACGTCGGCGCGGCGTGGAGGCACGGGCCTCAACGCGGCGGTGCCCCGGCTCGAGACGCTCGCCGGCTACGGCGCCGTCGGTACCTGGGGCCTCGCCCTCGCGGCCGATCTGCGCCGGGTGCGGGGGGGCGAGCTCGACCCGGGTGTGCTGGGCGGCGCGCTGCTGGCGGGCCCGCCCGGTGTCGGAAAGACGACGTTCGTCAGCTCCTTGGCAAGGTCCGCAGGCGTACCGCTGATCGACACAAGCATTGCCGACTGGCTGAACGATGGCCCCTAATACCTAGACTCGGTCGTGAAGGAGTCGAATAGTTTCTTCAATAATCTGTTGGCGCGCGCACCCTGCATCGGTTTCATCGATGAGTTGGACGCGCTCCCGTCCCGGATGGAGGTCATGCAGCGGGCCGATTGGTGGCAGCCGATCATCACGAACGTGCTGCTGCGCATCGATGCGGTACGCGCGGCCGGCACGGGGGTCGTACTGCTCGCCGCCAGCAACTTCCCGGATCAAGTCGATCCCGCCCTCCGACAGCTCGGCCGCCTCGATCAGACCCTGACGATCGGGCTTCCGGGCGAGACCGATCTCGCGGCGATCCTGAGGAGTCACCTCGGCGCGGATCTCCCCGACTCCGACCTGTCGACGGCGGCGCGGATCGGCCTCGAGGCGACTGGCGCCGACGCGGCCGGGTGGGTGCGCGCGGCACGGCAGCGGGCGCGCAGCGAGGATCGGTCCTTACGTCTGGACGATCTCCTCGACTCGATCCGACCACGGGATGATCGTTCGCCCGAGTTCCTGCGCCTGATCGCCCTGCACGAGGCGGTTCACGCGGTCGTGGCGCGCCGGCTCGGTCAACGCGTCGCGCGCGTCTCTATGCTTGCGACGGGCGACATGGCCGGATCGACCGAAATCATCTGCGGTCCGTCGGCGCCGACGGCGCAGCAGATCGACGATCACGTCATCGTGCTGCTCGCCGGGCGCGCCGCCGATCTCGTGCTCGGGGCAGGACCGCATGCCGGGGCCGTGCAGGATCTCCGCAGCGCCACCCGGCTCGTCGCTGCGAAGCGAGTTTCCCTCGGCCTCGTCGGGCCGCTCTGCAGCAGGGTCGATCCGGATGAGGCCGACCGACTGCTCTCGTACGACCTCGCCCTCGCGGACGCGGTCGAGTGCGACCTGTAGGAACTGCTGCGCCGCGCCGTGGCGCTGGAGCGGGCCGACCGCGCCGCGATCTGCGCTCTGGCAGACGCCCTGCTCGACCGACGCGTGCTGACGGCCCACGAGATCGACCGCATCCTCTCGGCTTGGCCGGCGCCGCGCGCGCGCCGGACCCGTGCACGGACCCGCCAGGAGATCGATGGGCCCGCGCGAGGCGACGTCGCTGCGCGCGCCGGCGGCGGACCCTGAGCCTCCTCCCGCGATGCTCCGGCCTCGCGCGGAAGCCACGCCGCGCGGCGCCGCTGGGCCGCTCCGCTCGGCACGGCCGATCCTCGGATTTGTGAAACGGAACGCTTTTTGCCGGACGGAGACCGACATCATGACCTACTCGTCCACCGTTGAACTTTACCTGTCGGTCGAGGCGGCGATCCAGTTCGAGGAGACGCTGGCCGTCTTCGACCGGATCACCGCGGGCACGGCTCCGGATGCGCGCGCCCTGGAAACGGCCCCGCTGCTGCCCAGTGCCCGCCCGATTGCCAACTCCGCGATCAGCATGGCGGGATCGAGCGGGATCTCGGGTACGGAATCCTTAAGATCGCCCCCGGCGGGGAAGGGGCCGTCGTTGCCGCCGTGGACAGACTTGTCGTGCGCCCCGCCGCCGTCCTGTCCGTTACTTTCCTGCCTGGTTCCGCTCATCTGATGCGCCTCTACGCTTCTCGGGTTCGCGCTGTGTCGTGTGGGTACCCTGCCGCCGGCGTGCGCGACGCCCGCGGGATCGGCTGCCGTCAGAGTCCGGCGAGGGGACCCAGGCTCAGGCGGCTCGCCGCCCCGAACGGCCGGTCGAGATCGAGCCGGGCCGCGCCCTGCGCGAGGAGCGCGAGCAGGGCCTCGAACCCATCGCGCTCACCTTCGAGCCAGCCGAGCGCCTCGCCGACCGTCGCGCTGCCGCCCCGCTCGCCCAGGCCTCGGCGCAGGATTTCCCGGCTCCTGCGCGACGGCACCCGTCCGGCATGGGCCGCGATCAGCCGGGCGGTGCCGAGGCGCGGTTCACGGTCGACGACAGCCTCACCGACGAGGCGCAGCAGCGTTCCGCTGCGCCAGAGGCGCCGCTGCAGCCGCCGCAGCTCGACGATCACGCGCTCGCGCTCCGGCAGGCGAGCGGGCACCGCGATCAGGTGAATGACGCGACCGTCGGCGAGCCGCAGGCGACGCAGGACCAGCCCGCCGCTCGGGTCGAGGGCGGCGACGCGCGCGCGCAGCGTGGGATCGTGGGGCTTGACGGTCACCGGCAGGGCCTGGAGCACCCAGTCGAGGCGCTGAGCCAGCCCGGGTCGCCCCGCTGCCAGGCCGCCTTCGGTGCCGTGTCGTTCATGACGGGCCGATTCGAAGGGGCGGCCGATGCTCGGGGAGGGATGATCGACGATTGCCTGAGTAAAGCGGGTCACGGCGTGCCTCCAGCTGATGCGGTGGGGGTGGTGTCAGGCAGGATCAGGAAGGGTCAGCGAACGCGCTGCCAGACGCGGTCGTGGGCGTTGTCGCCGCGCAGCAAGCGCGCCGCGTTCATGAGCGACGAGACCGCGATCGGGGCACGGAGCTTCAGGAGGTGCGGACGCCTTCGCAACGGTCGCAGCAGGCCCTCGGTGACTAGCCGCCGCCGCTTGGCGGTCAGGCAGGTCTGGTTCCACCGCACCTCCGAGCGACGGGCGAGCGCGCCGGCCTCGATGACGACCCAGTCCCCCTCGACGACGGCGCGCGCCACGAGCTCCCTGTCGCTGAGGTCGTAGACCCGCGCGTTGCCCGAAGTGCCGCAACCCGCCGGTACGTCGGTGCGGTAGCCGGTGCGCACCGCCCGCACCGTGCCCGCAACGGATCGGTCTCGCGCAGCAGCGGTCTCGGGCGATCCTGAAGCCTGAACCTTCGGGTGACCGTTCGCGCCGCGCTGCTCCCGGCACGCCCGTCGCCGCGTCCGTCGGTTCATCCTGCGTTGCGGGTGCAGCAGGGGAAGGCCCGCCGCGGAGAACAGGTCCCGCAGGTCGGACAGCCAACGTCTTAGGTCGGTGAGTTGCGAGCTGCGCAGGGGCGGGATCTGATAGCGGTTTCGGACTTGGTATCGGCGCAGGCCCGCGATGCGTTGGCTCAGGAGACCCTCGACTGCTTCGGAGAGGTCGCGGCCGAGCACGCCGGCGTCGCGGCAGAGCACCACGACGACCGTGTGGATGCCCGGGAAGGGGGGCTCGACCTCGTGCCGGAGCAGGCGCCGGCCGGCATCGTCGGCGCGACCGACAAAGACGGGCGGGCCGGCGGGCTCGTGCGGAGGGGATCGCGACGCGTTTCGGGCACTGGGTCGGTTGGCGGTCGGTCGTCGGTGCCGCGGAGCGTCCCCACCATCATTCGGAAGCTAAGGCTGCGGTAGCCCGCGGCTCCCGATGACGGGCCAGGCGGCCCCCCTGATTCTCGCCGAGCCCAACTCGCGGGTCCGCCCAAAGCTCGTAATGCTGTCCAGTCTCGCCCGGCTCCAGCCGGTCCGGCCGGACCCAAGCGGGCGTTTGAAGCGAATTTGATCCCTGCGTGCACGGAGGCCTGGCGCCTGCCGGTCGCGCAGTCGTGACCGCTATCTCGGCGAGCCGCCCTCCGCTGGAAAGCCGGTCGGCGCATCGCCGAGGCGAGGAGGCTCTGCCACAAAAACTTGGCGCGGAGGCCTGGGGCAGTATCGCGCTGGCGAGGTGTGCCCGATTGGACGCTTTGCGGGGTGGCTGGGGGCTGACAGAGCAAGGATTCGCTCAAGCGCACACCCTTCCATGAACCGCGCTCGGCGTGAGCCGGGTTGACCGGGACCACGGACCGGCAACACGCCGAGCGCTTCAGTGAAATTCAAGCCAGTAGGACTGCTGATTACGACGTGATGTCGATCGCTGCGATCCGACCATCGGCGAAATCGAAGAACTCGACCGAGACAGCCCGCGTAGTGCCGTTTGTCCCAGCAAAGACGAGGCTGCCGTCGCTGTTGCGCGTCACCGCATAATCGGAGCGCCGACCGGCGAGCACCGCAACGTCCGTACCAAGGTCGCCCGAGATGAAGTTGTCCCCGAGATCGCCGTTGATGATATCGTCGCCACGTCCTGCGAAGATACTATCGTTCCCCTGGCCACCGAAGATTTTATCATTGCCGGAATTGCCGAAGATCAGGTCCTCTCCGGCGTTCCCGTAAAGAACATCGTTGCCATCTCCGCCAGAAAGGCTATCGTTGCCCTCGCCGCCGAGCTGAGTGTCGTTCCCAGCATCCCCGAAGAGCCGATCTTCGCCGAGGTTGCCATAGAGAACGTCGTCGCCATCTCCACCGGAGAGGCTATCGTTGCCCTGTCCTCCGAATTGGGTGTCATTCCCGGCATCTCCGGAGAGCCGATCCTCTCCGAGGTTGCCGAAGAGGACGTCGTTTTCGCGTCCACCGAAGAGGCTATCGTTGCCTTGCCCGCCGAACAGCGTGTCGTTCCCGGCATTCCCGAAGAGCGGATCCTCTCCGAGGTTACCGGACAGAACATCGTTGCCATCTCCGCCGAAGAGGCTGTCGTTGCCCTGTCCGCCGAGCTGGGTGTCGTTCCCAGCATCACCGTAGAGTAGATCCTCCCCGAAATCGCCGTAGAGAACGTCATCGCCCTCGCCCCCGAACAACGTGTCGTTGTCCATGCCGCCGAACGCCTGATCTCTGCCCGCGTCACCGCGGATCAGATCGGAGCCACGGTAGCCGAACAATACGTCGTCGCCTGTGCTGCCCAGCAGGGTATCAGCCGCTTGTGTCCCCTGAACCGTTGTCATCTTGCGTTGCTCACTTCCCCATCATGGCGGACCCTGGGCCAGCCATAAATTGTTCTCTTTCTGCTCCTGACGTTCTTGCGTGCTCCCGAGCACGTTGACGAACGCAGGACGCGGCGATCCGCTTCATACGGCTAGGGATGGATTTCAGTTCCAAGAAAATCGTCACGGCGCAACGGATTGCTGAGCGACGCGCGCTACCGCCCGCGTCTGGTCGACGCCAATCGCCTGATGGGTCGCTCCACCCGTCCAGAACGGCGTCCGCTTCGATCCAGCCTGTGCGTCCGAATCCGTTGCTGCGATAGCGTTGTAACATTCGGCGACGGTGCAGCCTGCGAGAGCGTCCTTTACGGGGCTCCTGAGATGGCTGTCCGCAGTGTGCGGCTGGCGCGCAGCATGACCATCACGTCCGCGTTGGCCAACTCGACCGAGTTTGGGCCGGCCGTGCAAGCCAGCAGGTAGACCCGCCACGATATGCCCGCCGATGTCTCCGACTCTGCGGGCCGACATCTCGTCGAGCAAGACCGTGCCGACACGCGTGAGAGCCTGGCCCAGGTGCTCCTCGACAGAGCCGAGGAAGCGGGCCGCGGTGATCGATCCTCGGAGAGCGCAGCCGTTGTCGGGCCACTCGCGCGCGCGCAGGCGGTGACCGGGATGATTTTTTTCTCGGTGGCCGCCTGCAATCGCCGTCCGCACGACTTTCGGTCGCAGCGCCGCGGTGTGGCCAGCGATCTCCTTCGCGTTCGATGGCCTGGGTGCTGTGTCAGTTCACAGACTGTGCACACCGCCCCCAACCGTGTTCCGCCATGCGGTCGCACAGTTCGTGCAGGAGCAGCGGATGCGGCGCGTGGTAGATCCGCCGGATCGGGTCAGCCTGTGCCCTCGATGACGTATGAGCGCTGATCGCCGCCCATCCACTCCACCGGCGTCCGGCGCTACGGCACGAACGCTTCGTCTTAGGCTGCCACCTTGGCAGGTCTGATCTCAAAGCGCCTTATCTGACGCGAGGCTCTAGGTCGTAGACTCATAAAGCTCGCAGCCGGACCCGCAGGGCTGCGAGCTTGACGCTGGCCAGGAAGTTGTCGGGGTCCTTGTCGTAGCGGGTGGCGACGGCTCGGAAGTGCTTGATCTTGCTGAAGAAGC
>NZ_BPQO01000052.1 GCF_022179285.1 Methylobacterium hispanicum
CGTCGAGCTGGGTGCGCGAGCGGATGCCCAGGATGTGCACGCCGCGCAGCGCCGCGTGCAGCGCCTCGCGGTCGAGCGCCTTCGGCAGACGCACCAGGTTCGTGTAGCCCGACGCCTGCATCAGCGCGACCGCGCTGTCGTTGATCCCCTCCAACAGCAGGACGCGGATCCGGTCCTTGGGCAGGGAGAGCTTCTCGGAGAGCTGGTCGGCGGTCATCTGGGCGTCTCGCGGCGGCTCGGCCCTGTTCGGCCGGCAGCGATCGGGGAATCCGGTCGCACCGATAGGTGCGGGGCCTTCGCAACGCAACATCGGCGACGCGAGCCTGCCCCGCGCATCGGTGCGCCGGACGCGTCCGAGCCTTGCCCCGCCCTCCCGCCCGGGCGTACACGGCAGGGCAACACGCCTCTTCGGGCCTCAGGAGACCTTGCGATGAGCGACCGGCAGCCCGGCTTCGAAACCCTGGCGATCCACGCGGGCGCCGCGCCGGACGCGACGACCGGCGCGCGCGCGACGCCGATCTACCAGACCGCGAGCTTCGTGTTCGAGGACGTGGACCACGCCGCCTCGCTGTTCGGGCTGCAGGCCTTCGGCAACATCTACTCGCGCATCACCAACCCGACGAACGCCGTGCTGGAGGAGCGCATCGCCGCGCTCGAGGGCGGCACCGCGGCGGTCGCGGTCGCCTCGGGCCACGCCGCCGAGTTCCTGACCATGCACGCCCTGATGCAGCCGGGCGACCAGTTCGTGGCGGCCAACAAGCTCTACGGCGGCTCGATCAACCAGTTCAACCACAGCTACAAGAGCTTCGGCTGGGAGGTCGCCTGGGCGGATGCCGACGACCCGGCCTCCTTCGAGGCGGCGATCACGCCCCGCACCAAGGCGATCTTCTGTGAATCCATCGCCAATCCGGGCGGCGTCATCACCGACATCGCCGCGCTGTCGGCGGTTGCCCGGCGCCACAACATCCCGCTCGTGGTCGACAACACCATGGCGACCCCGTACCTGATCCGGCCCTTCGAGCACGGCGCCGACATCGTGGTGCACTCGGCCACCAAGTTCCTCGGCGGCCACGGCAACTCGATCGGCGGGCTGATCGTGGACGGCGGCACGTTCAACTGGGCCGGCGACGCGCGCTACCCCATGCTGAGCCAGCCGCGGCCGGAATATGCCGGCATGGTGCTCTCCGAGACCTTCGGGAATTTTGGCTTCGCCATCGCGGTGCGGGTGCTCGGCCTGCGCGACCTCGGGCCGGCGCTCTCGCCCTTCAACGCCTTCCTGATCCTCAACGGCATCGAGACCCTGCCGCTGCGGATGCGGCGCCACTGCGACAACGCGCTCGAGGTCGCGACCTTCCTGGCGCGGCACGAGGCGGTGGCCTGGGTCAGCTATCCGGGCCTGCCCGAGGACCGCTACCACGCGCTGGCGCAACGCTACACGCCCAAGGGAGCGGGCGCGGTCTTCACGCTCGGCCTGAAGGGCGGCTACGAGGCGGGCGTGAAGCTCGTCTCGAACCTGCAGCTCTTCTCGCATCTGGCCAATATCGGGGACACGCGCTCGCTGGTGATCCACCCGGCCTCGACCACCCACCGCCAGCTCACCGACGCGCAGAAGAGCGCGGCCGGCGCCGGGCCCGAGGTGGTGCGCCTCTCGATCGGCCTGGAGGATCCCGCCGACCTGATCGAGGATCTGGATGCGGCCCTGCGGGCCTGAGCGGGCGGGATCGGACGCGCCTGCGGCAAACGGACTCGCGGCCGGACAAGTTGGCCGCGAATCAGGAACATCACCCGAGCCCCACGGTAGCCCTTCCGGCATCTCAGTGCCGATCCGGAGGGCTTAACCCATGTTCATGCGGCTCGACCGTCTCCAGGCCGAACTTCCCACGCCGAAGCGCCCCGATCCCAACGCCGCCGCGGCCCTGCAGGAGTTGCTGGGCGGCAAGTACGGCGAGATGTCCACGCTCGGGAACTACATGTTCCAGAGTTTCAACTTCCGCAACAAGTCGAAGTTGCGTCCATTCTACAGCCTCGTGTCGAGCATCTTCACCGAGGAGCTCGGCCACGTCGAGCTGGTCTCGACCGGCGTTGCCATGCTCAACAACGGCCCGGGCGACGACACCGAGAACGTCGACGTCTCGAAGGCGCCGTTCCACGAGATGCAGGACGTGCGGCTTGCCGGCGCCTTCTTCTCGCAAGGGGGCGGCGCCACGCCGGTCAATTCCAACGCCCAGTCGTGGAACGCCGACATGGTGACGACCTCGGGCAACCTGATCATCGACCTCTTGCACAACTTCCATCTCGAGTGCGGCGCCCGCCTGCACAAGTTGCGCGTCTACGAGACCCTGAAGGACCCGACCGGCCGCGAGGTCTGCGGCTACCTCCTGGTGCGCGGCTCGGTCCACGCCCACGCCTACGCGCTGGCGCTGAAGAAGCTCACCGGCGTCGAGATCGAGAAGATGCTGCCGACCCCGAACATCGTGCTCGACAAGATCCCCGAGTGCCAGAAGTACCTGCAGGAGGGCTCGCACCGCCGGCTCTACACCTTCGGCTCCCCGGACTACCCTGAGATGGCGGGCGTCTGGTCGAACGACGAGGTGGCGCTGCCGGGCGATCCGCCGGGCAACCTCGAGATCGTGGACGGGCCGCCGGAGGGCGGCAAGATCCCGGAGCTCGACGGCAATTACGGCGCCTTCGCGCCGGACTACGCGCCGCAGGAGATCTTCGAGATCGCGAGCAAGCTCTACCAGAAGAGCCGCTGAGACAGGTTTCCTCGATCGACAGGGCGTCCAGAGGGCCGCCGGCCCTCTGGCGAGTCCTCAGGGCAGGGCCCTGAGATCGGGATCTCTCAGTAGCGCCAGGCCGGATCGATCGGGGCAGGCGCCAGCACGAAGACCTTCGGGTGCTTGCGCGCGCCGAACCGGCTCTCGCTGAACTCGTCGTTGTAGTAGTCGAACCCGGTCAGGCCGAAGCCGCCGCCGTTCATCACCTGCGGCACCGGCACCGGCGGCATCGCGAGGTCGGGGCGCGTCGGCGGCACGATCACCCGGCCGGCCCGGTCGGTCTGCAGCACGGTCGGCGCGTCGGGCGCGTAGTAGATCACCGGCTGCGCCGTCGCGGGGCCGGCGCATCCCAGGGCGAGGAGGCCGGCGGCCAGGACGTGTCGGGCTCGAAGGGTCACGTGGGATCTCCGTCACGGTTCCGGCCGCGGGCCGGTCTGATCTCCGGACTATGCCGGAAGACCGCCCGCTTGTCCGTGGCTTGGCCGCACGGGCGGCCGGCTTTTCCAGAACCCGGATCACTCGGCCTTGAGCAGCACGTGGCGCTTGCGCCCGAAGGAGAGCTTGATCACGCCCTCCGGGGTCAGGTCGGAGAGGGTGAGCACTGCCCGCTCGTCGGCGACGGCCACGTCGTTGACCTTGAGGCCGCCGCCCTTGATCTGGCGCCGCGCCTCGCTGGTCGAGGGCACGAGCCGGGCATGCTCCGGCCCGAAGGCCGTGAGCACGCCGAGACCGGCCTCCAGCGTCGCGCGCGGCACCGCGACGCTCGGGAGATCCGCGGCGAGCGCCCCCTCCACGAAGGTCTTGCGCGCGGTCTCGGCGGCCGTGTCCGCCGCCTCGCGCCCGTGCATCAGGGCGGTGGCCTCGGTGGCGAGCACGCGCTTGGCCTCGTTGATCGCCGCCCCCCCGCGCCCGGCGAGCTCCGCGATCTCGGGCAGCGGCAGCAGCGTGAACAGCTTCAGGAAGCGCTCGACGTCGGCGTCCTCGGTGTTCCGCCAGAACTGCCAGTAGTCGTAAGGCGAGAGCATTCCGGCATCGAGCCACACGGCGCCGGCGGCGGTCTTGCCCATCTTGGCGCCCGACGCCGTGGTCAGGAGCGGGCAGGTGATGCCGTAGAGCTGGGGCGTGCCGAGCCGGCGCCCGAGATCGATGCCGTTGACGATGTTGCCCCACTGGTCCGATCCGCCCATCTGCAGGATGCAGCCGTAGCGCCGGTTCAGCTCCACGAAGTCGTAGGATTGCAGGATCATGTAGTTGAATTCCAGGAACGAGAGTTCCTGGTCGCGCTCCAGGCGCATGCGCACGCTGTCCATCGACATCATGCGGTTGACCGAGAAGTGCCGTCCGATGTCGCGCAGCATCTCGATGTAGTTGAGCTTGGTCAGCCACTCGGCGTTGTCGACCATGCGGGCGTCGTTGCCCGACTCGCCGAATGCCAGGAAGCGCGCGAATGTCTTCTGGATGCCCGCCTTGTTCTCCTCGATCTGCTCCAGCGTCAGGATCTTGCGCGACTCGTCGCGGCCCGAGGGATCGCCGACGCGGGTGGTGCCGCCGCCCATCAGCGCGATCGGCTTGCCGCCCGTCTTCTGCAGCCAGTGCAGCATCATGATCGACAGGAGGTGGCCGACATGCAGCGAGGCCGCCGTGCAGTCGTAGCCGACGTAAGCCGTCAGCCGCCCGTCGAGCGCCGCCTGGTCGATGCCGGCGAGGTCCGAGCCCTGGTGGACGTAGCCGCGCTCGATCAGGACCCGCAGGAAGTCGGATTTCGGGGCGAAGCTCTCAGGCGTCATGGGAAGTCCCGGAGGGGCGGCCGGGCGACAGGCTCTCGCCCGCGTGCTAGCTCGGCCGGCATGAGGTGGGTTCGGGGCGGCTCTTAGCAGGGCGCTCCCGGAAAGGCACGGGGGAGTCCGGCATGGCGATGATGCGCGCGATCGGCCTGATGAGCGGCACCTCGCTGGACGGTGTCGACATCGCCCTGATCGAGACGGACGGCGAGACGATCCGGGTCGAGCGCGGCCACAACAACTTCCTGGCGCCGCTCGGCCCCACCGGCTACCGCGGCTACGGCGAGGACGAGAAGGCGCTGCTGCGCGCTGCCACGAAGGACGCCGAGAGCGTGGTGCGGCCCGACGACCGGCCGGGCCGCCTGCCGGAGGCGGAAGGCTTCGTCACCCGGGCGCACGCGGAGGCGGTCGAGCAGTTTCTCGCCGACAACGGCCTCCAGCCCGCCGACATCGACGTGATCGGCTTCCACGGCCAGACCGTGATCCACCGGCCCGACCACCGCATCTCGATCCAGATCGGCGACGGGCCGGCGCTCGCCTCCCGCCTCGGCATCGCGGTGGTGTCGGACCTGCGCCGGGCCGACATCGAGGCGGGCGGGCAGGGGGCGCCGCTGGTGCCGGTGTTCCACAAGGCGCTGGCGGAAGCCGCCGGCATGGAAGGGCCCTTCGGCATCCTCAACATCGGCGGGGTGGCGAACGCGACGCTGGTCGATTCCAAGGGTGGCGTGATCGCCTTCGACACCGGGCCGGGCAACTCCCTCATCGACGAGTGGATGCAGGAGCGCGAGGGCAAGAACCTCGACGACGGGGGCCGCACCGCCGCCCGCGGACGGCCCGACGAGCAGCTGCTGGCCTGGCTCCTCACCCACCCGTTCTTCTTCCGCAGGCCGCCGAAATCGCTCGACCGGAACTGGTTCTCGCACAAGCTCGCGGGCCAGCTCTCGACCGAGGACGGCGCCGCGACGCTGACCGCCTTCACGGCCCGCGCGGTCGCCCGCGCGCTCGACCACGCCCCCGAGATCCCGACCCGCTGGATCGTGGCGGGCGGGGGTGCCCGCAACGGCGAGCTGGTGCGGCTCCTCAACTACCACCTGCGCGCCGAGATCATGACCGCGGACGCGATCGGCTGGTCCTCGGCCTATCTGGAGGCGCAGGCCTTCGCCTACCTGGCGGTGCGCTCGATGCAGGGCCTGCCGATCACCTTCCCGGCGACCACCGGCGTGCGCGAGCCGATCTCCGGCGGGGTGCTGTCGCGGCCGTGAGCCTCGGCTACGCCCTGCGGCGCATTGTGGAGGAGTATCCGCTCGCCCGGCTCGACCCGCCGGCCGGGCACCCGCTCGCGGCGGTGATCCGAAAGGGCGCGCCGGACGAGCTGCGCCGGGCGCTCGCCGGCATCGACGGCCCGTTCCTGGTGAAGGGCAGCCCCGGGCGCGGCACGCGCTGGGCCGCCGTGCCCTGGCTCGCAGCCTTCGACCCCGCCATCACAACCAGCGCGACGCGGGGCTACTACCTCGTCTACCTATTCCCGGCCCACCGCGAGCGGGTGCACCTCTCGCTGGCGCAGGGCACGGTGGCGGCGATCCGCGAGCACGGCCCGCGCGCCGGGGACTACCTCCGCGCGAGCGGCGACGCGCTGCGTGAGCGGCTCGGCGACTTCGCCGACCGGCTGCCCGTCCGTGCGATCGCGCTCGGCAGCGCGGGCGCGTTGCCCGAGGGCTACGAGGGCGCCCACATCCTGGGCCTCAGCTACGACCTCGCCGATCTCGGCGACGAGCGGCGGCTGATCGCGGATCTCGCCGCGGGCGTGGCCGCCTACCGGGCGCTCAGGGCGCGTGGGGGGCTGGCGGTGGGCTGACCTGGCCGCCCGTCAGCCGGGCGCGACCGTCGCGGTGAGGCGGATGTTGAGAGCGCCCAGCACGCGCAGGGCCGTGTCGAGGCTCGGGTTCCCCTCGTCGGACAGGGCTCGATACAGGCTCTCGCGCGAGAGCCCGGCCTCGCGGGCGATCTGGGTCATGCCGCGGGCTCGGGCCACGACGCCGAGCGCGTGGCGGAACAGGGCCGCATCGCCCTCCTCGATGGCGGCGGCGAGATACTCGGCGATGGCCTCGTCGGAATCGAGATGCTCGGCCGAGTCGTAGGGCTTGGTCTCGGTCATGGTGCCCTCATAGGGTTGCCGCGATCGCCCTTGCCCGCGCGATGTCGCCGTCCTGGCCCGCCTTGTCGCCACCGCAGAGCAGGACGACCAGTGTCTCGCCACGGCGCACGAAATAGACGCGGTAGCCCGGGCCGTGATCGATGCGCAGCTCGCTCACACCCTCGCCGACCGGCTTGACGTCGCCCGGATTGCCCAAGGCCAACCGGTCGATCCGCGATGCGATCCGAGCCTTCGCGCGTGCGTCGCGCAAGCTGTCGATCCACTTCGCGAAGACCGCCGTGCGCCGGATCTGTAGCGTGAGCAAATGTAGCCTATAGGCTACATTTGGACAAGGGCCAAGCGTCGCGTCCCGCGACGGGGATCGCCGCCTACCGGGCGCTCAGGGCGCGTGGGGGGCTCGCGCTGCCGGATGCCGGCTCGCCCCGGCCGCCGCGCGCCCGCTTCCGGCGGGCGGCGAGCACGTTGAGGGCGATGCCCGTCAGAATCAGCCCACCGCCCACGGCCTCGGCCGGCTCGAAGGGCTCGCCGAGGAACCAGTTCGTGCTCGCGATCCCGACCACAGGCACGAGCAGCGCGAAGGGCGCCACCGTGGCGGCCGGGTAGCGGGCGAGCAGGCGGTTCCACAGGGGGAAGGCGAGCAGCGTCACCGGATAGGCGATGAACAGGATCACGGCGCCCGTGCGCCAATCGGCCCGCGCGAGCCCGTGCGCCGCCGCCGCCGGCCCCTCGAACACCAGCGACAGGAGAAGGAGCGGCGGCGTCGCGGCAAGGCTCGCCCAGACCATGAAGGCCAGCATGTCGATGGCGCCGGCCGCCTTCACGACGAGGTTCGCGGCCGCCCAGGCCAGGGCGGCGGCGAGGACCATGAGGAGGGGCAGCAGGGCGGCGCTTTGCGCCTGCCACGCCGCGATGATCGCGACGCCGCAGGCGGCCACCGCCCCGCCGACGACCTGCAGGCCGCCCGGCCGCTCGCGGAAGAGCGCGAAAGCGAGGCCGATCGTGAAGAACACCTGGACCTGGACGACCAGGGAGGAGAGGCCGGCCGGCATCCCGAGCGCGATGGCCAGGAACATCAGCCCGAACAGGGCGACGCCGTGGAAGAGGCCGAAGGCCAGCACGAGGCGGGCCGGTGCACGGGGCGGCCGGACGAAGAGGACCGCCGGGAACGCGGCGAACAGGAAGCGGAGCGCCGTGAGCAGCAGGGGCGGCAGGGTCTCGAGGCCGACCTTGATCGCCACGAAGGCAAGGCCGAGCAGCAGGGCGACGAGCAGCGCCGCCAGAACGTCCCGGACCGCCATCGCGTCAGCTCCCCCTGTCGGACCGTGCCGGCTCACCCGGTTCAGCGCCCGGCCCGACGCTCTGCCGCGGAGCGCCGGCGAAATCCAGAGACGGCGGTCGCGGACAACGCGCACCGCGTCCGGCGACACGGTCCGGACGGATGCGCGGGTCGGCCCTGTCGTCGGCGGATTTGTGGGTCGCGCCAAGCCGCGCTAGAGCACGGCCACCATGTCCCACAACACCTTCGGCCACCTGTTCCGCGTCACCACCTTCGGCGAGAGCCACGGGGTGGCGCTCGGCTGCGTGGTGGACGGTTGCCCGCCCGGCCTGCCGCTGGAGGCCGCCGAGATCCAGGCGGAGCTCGACCGGCGCAAGCCCGGCCAGTCGCGCTTCACCACGCAGCGGCGCGAGCCCGACGCGGTGAAGATCCTCTCGGGCGTCTTCGGAGACGATCGCACGGGGGGGCGCCAGCTCACCACCGGCACGCCGATCGCGCTGGTGATCGAGAACACCGACCAGCGCTCGAAGGATTATTCGGAGATCCGCGACAGCTACCGGCCGGGCCACGCCGACTACACCTACGAGGCCAAGTACGGCATCCGCGACTATCGTGGCGGCGGGCGCTCCTCGGCGCGCGAGACCGCCGCGCGTGTGGCCGCCGGCGCCATCGCCCGCAAGGTCGTCCCCGGGATCACGATCCGCGCCGCCCTGGTGCAGATGGGCCCGCACGCGATCGACCGCGCCCGCTGGGACTGGGAGGAGGTCGCCCGCAACCCGTTCTTCTGCCCCGATCCGCAAGCCGCCAAGCTCTACGAGACCTATCTCGACGGCATCCGCAAGGACGGGTCATCCATCGGCGCGGTGATCGAGGTGGTGGCCGAGGGCGTGCCCCCGGGCCTCGGCGCGCCGCTCTACGGCAAGCTCGACGCGGATCTGGCCGCCGCCATGATGTCGATCAACGCCGTCAAGGGCGTCGAGATCGGCGACGGCTTCGCGAGCGCGGCGCTCCGCGGCGAGGACAACGCCGACGAGATGCGCGCGGGCAACGCCGGCCCGGCCTTCCTCGCCAACCACGCGGGCGGGATCCTGGGCGGCCTCTCCACGGGCCAGCCCATCGTCTGCCGCTTCGCGGTCAAGCCGACCTCCTCGATCCTCACGCCGCGCCGCACCGTCACCCGCGAGGGCCGCGACGCCGAGATCGTCACCAAGGGCCGCCACGACCCCTGCGTCGGCATCCGCGCCGTGCCGGTGGCCGAGGCCATGATGGCCTGCGTGCTCGCCGACCACTATCTGCGCCACAGGGGGCAGGTCGGCTGAAGCTTCGGCCGAGCCGATCGCCCGCACGAAACCCGAGAAGTCCCGTGCCCCACCACTCCGTCACCGAGGCCATCGAGGCCTTTGCCCGCGGCGAGATCGTGGTCGTCACCGACGACGACGACCGCGAGAACGAGGGCGATCTCGTCGTCGCGGCCTCGCTCTGCACGCCGGAGAAGATGGCCTTCATCATCCGCAACACCTGCGGCATCGTCTGCGCGCCGGTGACGCTCGCGGAGGCGCGCCGCCTCCACCTCGCCCCGATGGTGGCGGCCAACGACGCGCCGCTCGGCACCGCCTTCACGGTGACGGTCGACGTCAAGCACGGGCTGACCACCGGCATCTCGGCCGAGCAGCGCTGCAACACGGTCCGGGCGCTCGCCAACGGCAACATGGGCGCGGGCGATTTCGTGCGCCCCGGCCACGTCTTCCCCTTGATCGCCCGCGACGGCGGGGTGCTGATGCGCTCAGGGCACACCGAGGCCGCGGTCGATCTCTGCCGGCTCGCCAAGCTCCCGCCGGTCGGCGTGATCTGCGAGCTCGCCAACGACGACGGCACGGTGATGAAGGGGCCGCAGATCACGGCCTTCGCGGAGACGCACAAGCTCCGCCAAGTCTCGGTCGCGGACCTGATCGCCTACCGGCAGGCCCGCGAGAAGCTCGTCGAGCGGGTCGGCCAGTTCCCGGTCAGGACCGAGCACGGCCCGATGACCGGCTACGCCTACACCACGCCCTTCGAGACGATCCAGCAATTCGCCTTCGTGCACGGCGAGATCGGCGACGGGCGCGACATGCTGGTGCGTCTGCACCGCTCGAACGTCGTCGCCGACGTGATCGAGGGCGGCCGCCAGATCGAGGCGGTGATGGCCCGCTTCGCCCGCGAGGGCCGCGGCGTGCTGGTCTACCTGCGCGACGGCACAGCGGGTGTGCCGCTCCAGCGCGTGTCGGAGGGCGGGACCGAGGAAGGCGCCGAGGCGCAGCGCGTGCGCCAGTGGCGCGAGGTCGGCCTCGGCGCCCAGATCCTGCGCGACCTCGGCGTCGTGTCGATCCGCAACCTCTCGACCGCCTCGCGGTCCTATGTGGGCCTGTCGGGCTTCGGCATCGAGCTGGTCGGGGACGAGCTGCTGGAGGGGTGAGCCCAGTTCAGGCCGCGGGCAGGTCCTCGGCGGCGCGTCGGAGCGCCGCGTTCAGGCGCGCCTGCCATCCTAGGCCGGTCGCGCGGAACCGATCGAGGATGTCCCGGTCGATGTTCAGGCTGACCTTCTCCTGAGCGACTGCTCGCTCCCGAGCCTGCAGGATCCTACGCAGCAACTCGGGCTGGGTCTCGGCTAAAGGTCGCGCCAGCGCGAAATCGGCCTCTGTCAGTTCAGGATTGTCGGGATCGGCAGCGATCCCGGCCTGGATGCGTGCCTCCTCGGCATCAGAGATAGGGGGCAGGTCAAGGTCTGGCTTCGGCATAGAGCCTCCTCTCGATACGGCTCGCAGGCCGCAGGCTCACCAGAGCGATAGCCTGCGATCCGAGGGGCGACAGGATCGCCGCGACGACGAGCCTGCCCTCGAAAACTCCGACGAGCCGCTTGCGCGGCCTGCCCCGCGCGCTGTTCGACGCCCCTAGATCGACCGCGGAGGCGAAATCGAAGCCCGCTTCGAAGGTCGCAAAGTCCAGGCCGTGCTTGGCGAGGTTGGCGACCCGCTTCGGCTCGTCCCAGACGATCACCATAGCAAGAGATACGGTTCGCGACTGGCGGCTTCAACGCCGGTCACGGTTCACCTCACCGCCCCATCAGCGCGTCCACGTGCTCGTAGACGGACTTGCCGAGCCCCTCCAGGCTGTAGCCGCCCTCCAGGATCGAGACGAGGCGGCCGCCCGCGTGGCGGTCGGCGAGTTCGAGGAGGCGCCGGGTGGCCCAGCCGAAATCGGCCTCGTCGAGGCGCAGGTTCGCCAGCGGGTCGAGCCGGTGCGCGTCGAAGCCCGCCGAGACCAGGATCAGGTCGGGCTGGAAGGCATCGACCCGGGCCACGATCGCCTCGAAGGCCTCGCGGAACACCGCGCCGTCGTCGTTCGGCCGCAGCGGCACGTTGACGATGGTGTCCTTCGCGCCCCGCTCGGAGGCCGCGCCCGTGCCGGGGAAGAGCGGCATCTGGTGCGTCGAGGCGTACATCACCGTGCCGTCGTCCCAGAAGATGTCCTGGCTGCCGTTGCCGTGGTGCACGTCCCAATCGACCAGCGCCACGCGGGAGACGCCGTGATGCGTGCGGGCGTAGCGGGCCGCGATCGCCGCCTGGTTGAACACGCAGAAGCCCATCGCCCGCTCGCGCTCGGCGTGGTGACCGGGCGGGCGCATCGCCACGAAGGCGTTCGAGCACTCCTTGGCCATCACCGCGTCGACCGCGTGGTTGGCGCCGCCGACGGCCCGGAGCACCGACTCCAGGGTGCCGGGCGACATCACCGTGTCGCCGTCGATCGCGACCATCCCCTCCTTCGGCGCGGCGGCGACGATCGCCTCGACGTAGGCTTCCGGATGGGCGAGCGCGGCGACCGAAGGCTCGGCCCGGGGCGCCTGCACCCGCACGAGGCCGGCGAAGCGCTCGTTCTCCAGCACGCGCTCGACGGCGCGGATCCGGCTCGGCCGCTCGGGATGGCCCTCGGGCACGATGTGGTCGAGGGCGGACGGGTGGCTCACGTACAGGGTGGTCACGGCTGAACTCAAGCCTCCCGGCGGGGCCGGCGCATCTGTCGCGCGCCTGCAACAGCCCCGGCCAATGTGCCAGGACGGAACGCGCGAGGCTACGGCGAAGTGCCCGCGCTGGCTATGGTTCCCCGACCTCCTGAAACCATTCGAACAAACGGGGGGCTGCCCGCGGGCAGGACGTCACGCGCACCGTCCCGATCATAGCGCCTGCCGTCGGCCCGAGGCCGCGACTTCGAGGCGGTGCCCGACCCCAGGGTCGGGCACCGCCTTCATGGACCCGGAAGTCTCGTGGCGCGGGGGGCAGGGCCCCGAGGGCCTCAGGAACCGGGCCGCGATATGCCGGGCGGCGACATGCCGGGCCCGCTGGCCTCCGCCTTCTCCAGGATGATCTCCGCCAGGGTGTGGTAGAGGCCGCCGCGGCAGACCGCCTTCGAGGCCGCGTCCGCCAGCAGCGCCGCCAGCATCAGGGGGATCATCATGGCGTGGTCCTGGGTCATCTCGGTGACGATGACGAAGCTGGTGATCGGCGCCTGCAGGACGCCCGTCAGGTAGGCCACCATCCCGATCAGCACGAGGGCGCCGACGGGCACGTCCGCGAACAGACCGTGCAGCGCGCCCCCCATCCCGGCGCCGACCGCGAGCGAGGGCGCGAACAGGCCGCCCGGGATGCCGCTGACCGAGGAGAGCACGGTCGCCAGGAACTTCAGGGGGGCGAAGTCGGGATGCGCCGCGCTCTCCCCATGCAGGATCGCGCGGGCCTCCTCGTAACCGGTCCCGTAGACCACCCCGCCCGAGGCGAGCCCGCACAGGGCCACGCCGAGGCCGCAGAGGCCCGCGAAGGCGACCGGATGGCGGGCGATCCAGCGCCCGGCCCGGCCGGGCAGGCCCCGCGCGAAGGCGATGACGAGGCGGCTGAACAGGCCGCCCGCCAGCCCGCCGAGGGCACCCAGGACCGCGACCACGAGCCAAGCCTGTCCGGACGGCAGTTCGGCGCGTGCGGTGCCGAAATAGGTGTAGTTGCCGGTGAGCCAGAGCGCGGTGAGGCCCGCCGCGACGATGCCGGCGACGATGAGCCCCGAGGAGCGGGCCTCGTAGGCCCGTCCAAGCTCCTCGATGCCGAAGACGATGCCGGCGAGCGGCGTGTTGAAGGCCGCCGCGACACCGGCCGCGCCGCCCGCCAGGATCACGCCGGGCAAGCGCTCGGGCGTCAGCCGGCCGAAGGCGGCCATGATCGCGGCGCCCACCTGCACGGTCGGGCCCTCGCGGCCGGCGGAGGCGCCGCAGAGCAGGCCAAGGCTCATCACGGCGATCTTGCCCGCCGCCACCCGCAGCGAGATCAGGGCGTGGCGCAGGCCCGGGTCGCGGGTGTGGCGCGCGGCGATCACCTGGGGGATGCCGGAGCCCTGCGAATTCGGGAACACGGTGCGGGCGAGCAGCGCCGCGAGCGCGAAGCCGGCGGGCGTCAGGAGGAGCGCGATCAGCGGGGAGGGCGCGGCGATCCGCCGGAACAGCACCTGCGCCCCGTCGGCGAGCTTGGCCATGAGCACCGCGGCAAGCCCGACGCCGATGCCGCCGAGCAGGAACATCAGCCGTCCGCGCCAGATCGGGAAGGCGTCGGCGGAGGCCCGGCGCAGGCGCGACAGGGCGGATCGGTAGCGCAGGCGCGGCATGTCCTCGGTCCAGTGGCCCCGGTCACGATAGGCCGGCGCGGAGCACCCGCCAGCCCGGCCACGCCTCGGCGGCGGGGATAAGCCTCAGAAACTCAGGCCGAAGCGCAGCCGGGTCTGGTGCCGGTCGAAATTCGTGAGGTCTAGCGGGCGCGGGGCGCCCTCCGCGGAACCCGCCACCTGGAAGCTCCAGGTGAAGGAGGCCCAGGCCTGCGGGGTCAGCGTGGCGTAGAGGGTGGGTCCGAGATAGACCGCCCGTCCGCTGAACCGGTCGAGCCCCAGACCCTCGAAGGCCTGCGCGTAGCGGGCCTCGGCGCCGACGAACAGGCCGGGACCGGCCTCGTAGGCAAGCGCCCCCGCGAGTTCGAGGCCGGAGCCGCGCAGGCGCTCGCCGCTGCCGTCGAGCCGGGCCGCGGCGAGCGAGAACCCGAGATTGACGGCGGCCACGAGGCTGCCCGGCACGATCTCCCAATCGGCGAGCAGCGCGGCGTCGAGCCCGTAGCTCTCGGCCGGCAGCCCCGAACCGGTATCGACCCGGCCGACGCTCGGCACGACGTTGAGGGTGAGGCCGAACGGGCCTTCCCGCCGGTCGATGAGGCGCAGGCGCGTCTCCAAGAAGGCGCCGCTCAGCCCGCCGGTGCCGCGGTCGGCGAGGCCCGGCACGCCTGCGGCGGCGAAGCGGTGGAAGCCGATGCCGGGCGCGATCCGGAAGGAGGCGTCGAGCGGGATCTTCAGGACAAGCCCGCCATCGACCGCGCGGAAGCGGCCGCCGCCCCGTCCGGACCGCCCGGTGGCCTCGAACTCGAACTCCACCTCGCCCGGCACGCCGATGTCGGAGCCCTCGACGAAGCCGAACAGGTGCTCGCTGTCGAGGCCCGCGGGTGCCGCGTTCTCCCGGGCGGTCGGCCGATCCTGGGCGGGGGCGGGCAGGGCGCCCGCGAGAAGGCAGGACAGGACGGGGGCGAGGCCGCGCGCCACCTTTCCGAGAACCGAGCCTTGCCCCATACCCACGCGCATCGCACCGCTCCGGCTATCAGATATAGCTTATGCTATATCTGATAGCCGGAGCGTCTCAGGCGTCAAGGGCCGAGGGGCGGCGGCGAGCGCGGGCACGGCGGCGGACGTAGGATCCCCGTCGGAGGACGGGATCCGCGACTTCGGGCCCCTCGGCGAGACGCATAGTTTGAAGCGCCATTCCTGAGGATCGGATCGGGCACGAACCGCGCCGCGCTCCCGCTACCGTGCGGGCGAGGGGATCCGTGCCGCGCCCGGGGCTCCGACGGATCTCTCCACGACGGCACGCGCAGGCTTGGCCCTACGCGACCTCCCCTCGTCCGCCGGGAAGGGGGGAGCGCCGGATGGGTCCGCGTCGCGTCGGACCGGAAACCGTCGCGGAGAAGGCCGGCCCCGCCCTCAGAAGTCCTGCGGCCGGCCCTCCGCGGCGCAGAGATCGGCGACCGTGCGCAGATAAGCCTTGGCGTCGAACTTCCGCAGCGAGTTCTCGCTCTGGTAGCGCACGGTGCCGAAGACCTTGCGCTTCGCCCAGGGGCGGTCGTGCAGACCGTAGACCCAGGCGACGTTGGTGAAGGAGTTCGCGTCGCGCCCGTCGAGGAAGTAGCGGTTGTTGAGCCTGAGCGTCCGGGCGAAGCCCTCCTCGGGGGAGGGGGACCATTCGAGGATCTTCTTGCCCCAGTACATGCGCAGGTGGTTGTGCATGTAGCCGGTCTCGCGCATCTCGGCCTGCGCGGCGTTCCAGTAGCGGTCGTGGGTGCGGCCCGCGGCGAGATCCTTCTCGTCGTAGAGATGCGGGCGCGGGTCGTCGGCGTGCTCGGCCAGGGTCTTGCGGGCCCATTCGGGCACGGCCTGCGCGTAGGCATCGTAGCGCGCGGTGTAGTGGACGTGATTCATCGCGAGTTCGCGGCGGACGATCACCTCCTCGAGGTACGAGGCGCGGTCGTCGGCATCGCCGTCCTTCGCCCCCCGGACGGCCAGCGCGATCTCGACGGGCGAGATCTGGCCGAAATGCAGGTAGGGGCTCATGTGCGAGGCCGCGCCGGCCTCCGGCCGGTTTCGCCCGGCCCCGTAGCCAGCGAAGGCCTCGGAGAGGAAGGCCTTGAGGCGACGCCGCGCCTCGGTCTCGCCGCCGCGGAAGCGCTGCACCGGCGGCACGGAGCGGTCGAGGGTCATGCCGGCGAGCACCGCGTCGGGATCCGAGATGTCGATCTCGGAGCGGAGCTTCAGCCCGTCCGCACGGTGCTTCACCCGGCGCGCGGTGAGAGGCTCCAGGAACTGGTCCCAGACCCGGTGGAGCTTGGGCCGAAGCGTGCGGGCCGCGTGCTCGTGCTTGGGGGAGGCCGTCTCGACCGGCACCACCACGTCGCCCTCGACCTGCACGATGCGGGTCTCGACGCCCTCCGCGATCTCGGCGTACCAGCCCCTCTGGATCGCGAGGTAGCCGCGGTCGAGGACCAGCAGGGCGGCTTCGCGGGCGAGGTCGATCGCGACCGCGGCCGGGGAGGCCTTGCGCATGACGAAGCCGACCCCGCGCCGCTCCAGCCCCGCGGCCGCGTCGGCCAAGCCCTGGAGCAGGAAGGCGTAGTGCCGGGCATTGGCCTCGGGAAAGCCGCTCGCCCCATCGAGCAGGCCGAAGCAGGCGACCACCGGCAGCCCGAGCCGGTTCGCCTCCTCGATGGCGAGTTCCAGGGCCGGGTTGTGGTGGGCGCGGTTGGCCTGCTGGAGCAGGTAGAGGACGTAGGCGCCCTCGGGCCGGGGCTCGACGTCGTTGAGCACCCGGACACGCTGCCCCTGGATCGCCATCGTGCAAACTCCCGCCGAACCTCGGTCGAGAGCTAGGGCGGCGCAGCGCCCGCGACCGCGACCGCGCCCTGGCATGCGACATTTGGGACACAGGCGCGCGCGATGTGTTGCACCGCACGATGAACGACAGTGCTCCTGCCCCAATGCCCTTGAAAGTCAGCCGACGCGGGAGCAGATTGTGCATCGCGGGATCGCGATGGCGTCGCGCTCCCGCAGCCCTCTTTGGGCGTTTCCTCCCTAGACTTCGGGCCGCTCCCTCGGGAGTGGCCTTTTTTCTTGGGCCATGCCCAGCCGCGTCAGCCGCGGGCGCGGGCGCGGATCATGAAGTTGTCGTAGGTGTATTCCGCCACCTGGAACCAGAGATAGGCCTCGTTGCGGAAGGTCTTCATCGCCTCGTAGACGCGGCGGAAATCCGCGTTCTTGGCCGCCATCTCGCCGTAGACGTCGTTGGCGTTCTTGAGCGCCGCCTCCATCACGTCCTGCGGGAAGGGGCGCAATTGCGCGCCGCCGGCGACGAGGCGGCGCAGGGCCTGCGGGTTGCGCGCGTCGTAGCGCGCCTGAACCTCGGCGCCGACCTGGGCGGCCGCCCCCTGCAGGATCGCCCGGTAGGTCTTCGGCAGGCTCTTCCAGCGCTCGGCGTTGATCCAGAAGTGGAGCATCGCGCCGCCCTCCCAGAAGCCCGGATAGTGGTAGATCGGCGCGACCTTCTGCAGGCCGAGGCGCTCGTCGTCGTAGGGGCCGATCCACTCGGCGGCGTCGATCCGCTTGGCCTCCAGCGCCGCGTAGATCTCCGGCCCCGCGATCTGCTGCGGCACCACGCCGAACTTCGTCAGCACCTGTCCGCCCAGGCCGCCGATGCGGAACTTCAGGCCCTGCAGGTCGGCGAGTCCCTTCACCTCCTTGCGGAACCAGCCGCCCATCTGCGCGCCCGTATTGCCGCCGGGCAGCGCCACGAGGCCGTACTTGGCGAAGACCTCGCCGAACAGGTCCGCGGCCCCGCCCGCGTTCCACCACGCGTTCTGACCCCGCGCGTTGAGGCCGAAGGGTATGGCGGTGGCGAGCGCGAAGACCGGGTCCTTGCCCGCGCCCAGAGAGGCCGGGCCGTGCCCCATCTCGACCGTGCCGGCGGCGACCGCGTCGATCAGGCCCTCGGGCGGCACCGGCTCGCCGGGGCCCGCCGCCTGGATCTGGAAGCGCCCGTCCGTCGCCTCGCCGACGAGCCGGCCGAGCGTCTCGGCCGCGCCGAACAGGATGTCGAGGTTCTTGGCGTAGGCCGAGGAGAGGCGCCAGCGCAGTTCCGGCATCGCCTGCGCGCCCGCCTCCCGCGCGGAGGCGCCGAGACCCGCCGCGCCGAGCCCCGCCGCCAGGAGCGCGCGTCTCTTCAGGGTCGGGCTGCTGCTCGTCGTCATGGCACCTCGATCGTCCGTCCGCAGCAGAACGGGCCGGGGGCGCGATCCGATCCCCGCGCGAGGCCCGAATCCGCGCGACGGCGCGCCCCTAGCACGGCGAAGCCAGGACTCGAAGCTACCGCTCGAAACCGGGCGGGGCCCGTGCTAGCTCCCGAGCCATGAGCCAGACCGACAGACCGCCCGCCGTTGCCGCCATCACCCTGCACACCGTCTGCGGCCTGCAGGAGCTGGCCGAGCACGGCACGCGCGGGGTCAGCCACGTCCTGTCGCTGCTCGATCCGGGAACGCCCGAGCCCACGGCCTTCGCCGATTACGGGGCGCATCGGCGCACTACGCTGCACTTCCACGACTGCCTCGGTCCGGGCGCCGGGCTGGTGCCGCCCGAGCGCCGGGACGTCGAGGCGATCCTCGAGTTCGGGCGCGGGCTCGACGGAGCGGACGGACACCTGCTCGTGCACTGCCATTACGGGCTGTCGCGCTCGACGGCCGCTCTGCTGATCCTGTTCGCGGGCGCGGAGCCCGAAGCGAGCGCCGACGATCTGGTGGCGCGGCTCCACGCGCTGCGCGAGCCCGCTTGGCCGAACACCCGGATGACAGGCTTCGCCGACGACCTTCTCGGGCGCGGCGGCGCGCTAACCGCCGCCGTGCGGCGCCTGCACGCCCTGCAGCTGCGGGTGCGCCCGCACCTCGCGGAGCTGCTGCGCGAGCACGGGCGCGGGCCGGAGATCGACGCGGCGCTGGCACTCTGACGCGACTACTTCCCGGCGGGCGTGAAGGCGCCGTCCTTCCAGACGTAGAGCACGTAGCCCTGCGCCGTGACGTCGCCCTTGGCGTCGAAGCCGACCGTGCCGAGGACGAGGTCGAACCGCTCGGCGTGGAGCGTCGCCGAGAGCCGCCTCGGATCGGTCGTGTGCGCGAAGTTGCCGGCCGCCACCAGGGCCTGGAGGGCGGCGTAGCCGTAGACCGTCGAGCCGGTCGGGTCGCCGCCCTCGGCCCGGAAGGCCTTCACAACCTCGGCGGCGGCCGGCTGCCGGCTCGGGTCGAGGTAGAAGGTCATCAGCACGCCGTTGCTGGCGGCGCCGGCGATCTTGGCGAAGTCGGACGTGGCGATCGCCGAGGTGCCGAACCATTGCGGCCTGAAGCCCCGCTCGGCCGAGATCTTCACGAGTCGGCCCATCTCGACGGCGTCGCCGCCGTAATAGACCACCTCGATCCCGGCTCCCTTCAGCCGGTCGGCGAGCGCCGCGTCGTCGGCGTCACTCGGCGAGAAGGCGACCGAGAGCGCCTCGTTGGTGCCGATGCGGTTGAGGTTGTCCTTCGTCGCCGCCGCGAGGTTGCGCGAGGCCGGCGTCGTATCTTGGATCAGGGCGATCTTGCGATCGCGAAAACGCTCGGCCAGCACCGCGGCCGAGAGCCGGGCCTGGTCGTCGTCGCGCCCGCAGACCCGGAAGATCGTCGGGAAGCCGCGGTCGGTGAGCCGGGCGGCGACGGAGGCCGCGGTGATCATCAGCGCGCCGTTCTGGGCGTAGACCTCCGAGGCCGCGATCGAGGCGTTCGAGCAGACATGCCCGACGACGAGGCGGACCTCCTGCCGGACGAAGTGGTTGGCGACCGCGACCGCGGTGTTCGAGTCGCAGGCATCGTCCTGCACGTCGAGCACGATCTGCCGCCCGTCGAGACCGCCCCGGGCGTTGGCGTCGCGCGCGGCCGCCTCGATGCCGCGCAGCACCTGCTCGCCCACCGCGACGTAGGCGCCCGAGCGCGGCACGGCCACACCGATCGTCACCGCGTCCGGTGCACCGTTCGTCGTCCGGTTCTGGGCAACGGCCGGCAGGGTGGAGACGGCGAGGGTGAGGGCGAGCAGACGCGCGCGGAGGCCCGCACGGCCGGGCCGGGCGGGAGCGAGCCGGTGCAGGGGGTTCGCCCCGCGCGGGAATCCGGGGCCGAGAGCGACGCGTCCGATCTTCATCGGGGCCCTTCTAGAACCGTTTCCGCGCCCACGAAATCGGCTCCCGATCATCGGACGTCACGAAGGCGCCCGATGCGGGTCGGGCTCGGGCCTTGAGCCTCGCCGCAGGAAACGACGAAGCGTGGCCCGAAGGCAAGGAGGGAATGCGAGGAGGGTTACGCGGCGTCCACAGGGATGCGGATCCTCACTTGCCGTAGGCGTAGATCGCGGCCGCGGATGCGACGGGTCCCGTGACGCTTGAGAAGACGCCGAGGACCTTCTGGAGCTCGGTGTAGGGTGCGTTGGAGACGTAGATCAGGTCGCGGTTGCGCATCCGGAAGGCCTGGGTGGTGAACAGGCTGTTGGGGTCG
>NZ_BPQO01000053.1 GCF_022179285.1 Methylobacterium hispanicum
TTCCGAGCCGTCGCCACCCGCTACGACAAGGACCCCGACAACTTCCTGGCCAGCGTCAAGCTCGCAGCCCTGCGGGTCCGGCTGCGAGCTTTATGAGTCTACGACCTAGAGGCCAGCGAGGTGTGCTGGCATCAGAGGCTTGCGGTGAGGCCTCAGCGGCCGCCCTGCGGCGCGCACCCGGCTCGCCACTTCGCGTTCAGGCTCCGCAGTTGCGCGCGCGTCTCGGCCGTGTCGGTCCGACTGAAGCGTATCGGCACCTCGATGATCTGGCAGAACCGGGTCGCTTCCGGCACGGCCGGCTGCGGGCAGTGGATCGTCGCCTGGATCACGACGAAGGCGAGGCCGGAAATCACGCCTCCGTCCATGCTCAGTCTCTCAGATCGCGAGGATCGGCATCGCCATCGGAACCGGCCGTGTCCAGGTCGTACCTGCGCGCGATCAGAGCACGCTGGGTCTCAGCGACGGTCATGGTCTTCCTCACGATGAGGAAGCGTGGATGGCGGCGGCCGAACTCTGGCCTGCGGCCTGCATTGGTCGGAATCAGGCGAGCCTGCCGACCTGATCCAGGAGGTCACGATGGACGGAGAGCTGCTGTACCTGTGCCTGACTGCTGTGAGCGGTTCAGGTCTGATGATGGCGATCGGCTTGGCGCTGGAGCCGAAGAGTTCGGACGACTGATGCGACAAGGGCCGCGACGGTCCTCGAGAGGCTGGAAGGCGTGATGCTTTCAGCGGCGTTGCGCGTTGCCGCTCAGGTAATCTGCGAGACGACCGATGAGCGAAGAAGCGATCCATCTAGACTGGCACCGGGCCGAGGCCGCCGATCCGATCGAGCGTGTGGCGCGTGCCCTGTGCCGGCACGACAACAAGGACCCTGATGCCATGGCGTCGATCGGCCCCAAGGAGGTCGGGATCGCGGACGACGGGATCGCGGAGATGCGCCGAGCCGAAGAACCGGCGTGGATGGAATACGCGAAGGAGGCAGAGCGGCTGGTGGCAGCGTTCCGTGCTTTCCAGGCTGGGCCCGATCAGGCGCCGATCGAACTCACCGCTTTAAAATTGTCCGGCGGTCCCGCGGACTGCGGAGATAATCTCGGCGCCCCGGCTCAGTCGAGCAAGCAGATCGTGTCGCGTCTCCGAAGCACCGCTTCACGGCCGGCTCGTTGTCACCGCGCCAGATGACGATGTCGAGCTGGGGAGGCGTGATCGGGGTGGGGGAAGCCTTCATGGTCGGCCCTGCGATGTCTGGCGCGCCTTGCGGGAACCTGGGCCGGCCTTGTCATCCGGCTGCTTCGGCTAGAGCTTCGTCGTGGCACAGCCGCTTTCGCCCGGGCGTAGCGTGTGCGTCACGCTCGCGATCCGGTCGGTGCCGTCGATGCCTCGGCGCGTGCCGGACACGATGCAAGTGCCCTCGGCTTGGGCCTGCGGTTCGATATTGGTCTCGACCGTGCCACCGCCCTTGTGCCGTTCGGCCCCGGTCTTCCGGTCTTCGCTACGGGCCTTCGCGTCGTCCTTGTCGCAGCGGGCCCCTGGCGACGCTGCGGCACTTGGTCGAGGTCTTAGCGGACGATTCGGACAGTCCGGCGCTCGCCGCGGGCGAGGTCGTCACGACTGGCACCCTTACGGAGGCCTACCCGATCAGGGCCGGGGAGACGTGGGACACCCGGATCGCCGGGCTGCTCCTCGCCGACATCCGCCTCGCGTTCTGACCCACCTTGGGAACGGCGGATCTGCGGCAGGGCGCTGCTCGTCGCAGCACCGGCCTCGTCACGTAAAGGCTCCTCGATGGCACCCCTGGCCATCGAAAGAGCTGACCATGACCAGACTGGAACACCATCAGATCCGCCGCGCCAAACAGCGCACCTCGTAGGAACGACTGGAAGCGGCTTTGGATACTGTAATGCCGAGCCTGGAGCTTCCGCCTTCCGATGCTCTTCAGGCCGTGCTCGAGAGAGGCATCATCGGGTGAAAAGCGTGCCCCGGACGCCGACCTGCCTCCGGGGCTGCATCCGACGATTGATGGTCTACCGATCCGACGGATAGGGACAGCCCCTCACCACCACATCGTGCCGGGTTCGCCCTTGAACGGACCGACGATCCGGCGCGTGGCCCAGCCGCCATAGAAGCCCCCCGGCTGTGGGGTGACGCGCTTCTCGCCAACGGAGCAGGCGTCCATCGGACCGGCGTAGAAGGCCAGGTGGTCAGCAGCCCGGCAAACGGTTCGGTCGGCTTCGGATAGGCCCAGGCGACCCGCTTGGCGCGCCGCTGCGGCCCGACGACACCGAAATTGATCGCGCGGCCCTTCCATTCACAGCCGCTGCCGCCAGCCGGGGCGAGTGTACCGGGGTGAATGGCGCCCGGCGGCAGGTAGTAGGTCGGTGGGTGGCTCGTCTCCAGCACGCGCCAGCCCCGCACCGTGTCGGCGATGGTCACGCCGTCGAAGATCACCCGCAGGCGCTCGGGCACCGGCTCCAAGCGTGGCGGGCGTGGATAGTCGCACACGCTTTCCTGACCGGGGCCGATCGGCAACGGGATGGGGCGGCTCATTTTCCGCCTCTGGTCGATGAGAGTAGTCGACCGGCGAGGTGGCGCTTCTTTGGGTCCCTTCGCGCGGTAAATCGCAGAGACAGGCCATGGCTCACAACCCTCAAGCTGCCTACGGGCATGCAAGCTCCGTATTCTCGGAACAATGCCGTTCAGCCCGCCGGTAGCGTAACTGCAGATTGCATGGACATGTGGTTGGTCTCCTCTGATACTCTCATCAGGACGCTGAGACGTCCGTGGGAGGACGTCGATGCTTAAGGCCGCACTCTTATCAGCTGGTGCCCTGTTCGGACTGGTCGGCGCGGTTGGGGCTGACCCACAGCCCGCAACCCCGAACGTCCCTACCGTCTCCAAGCCCGCCCAGCGCGAGGGCTACTTCTTCGTCGGCGGCCAGTACGTGACTGTTGGCGGCAAGGAGATCGCCACCGGGCACATGTACGTGCAGTACCATGCCCCGGAACAGGTCAAGCAGCCCTTTCCCGTCGTGCTGGTGCACGGCACAGCGCAGACCGGCGTCAACTGCCTGGGCACGCCCGACGGCCGGCCGGGCTGGGTGAATCGCTTCGTAGAGTGCGGCTTTGCCGTCTACGTCGTCGATCAGGTCGGACGCGGACGTTCGTGCGACAACCCGGAGGTCTACGGCCCCTACGCCCGGCTCAGTACCCGCGATCTTGAGAGCATTTTCACCGGGCAAGAGCGGTTCGACCTCTTCCCGCAGGCCAAGCTGCACACGCAGTGGCCGGGCGGGCCGGGCGTGGGGGGCAATCTCGCCTTCGATCAGTTCTACCTCTCGCAGGTGCCCTACATCGCCAGCGCTCTGAAGAGCGAGGAGCTGGTCAACCCGGCGCTGACCGCGCTTCTGGAGAAGATCGGCACCTCGGTGGTGCTGACCCACTCGCAGTCCGGCGTCTTCGGAAGGGCAGTGTCCGACCCGCGGCCGGACCTGGTGAAGGATTACGTCGCCGTCGAGCCGAACGGGCCGACCTTCTTCGACATACGCTTCAAAGGCGGCGCTGAGTGGTATGAGAAGGTCGGCGAGGCCCGGGCTCGGCCCTACGGCATCACCCGCGTGCCGCTGCATTTCGAGCCGCCCGTCAGCGGCCCGACCGACCTCACAGTGGTTCAGGCCGACCAGCCGACCCGGCCCGATCAGATCCGCTGCTGGCTGCAGGCCGAACCGGCCCGGCAGTTGCCGCAACTCGCGAAAGTGCCCGCCGTCATCGTCACGGGCGAGGCTTCGTTCCGGGCGACGATGGACGACTGCACCGCCGCCTTCCTCGAACAGGCTGGCGCGAAACCTGATCGGCTGGCGCTCGCCGACCACGGCATTAAGGGCAACGGCCACATGATGATGCTGGAAGCCAACAACCTAGAGGTCGCTGACGCAATCATCGGCTGGATTCAGGGGAAGGTACGCTGAGACCGGCACTGAGCCACTGCCGCCCGAAGCTCAGGCATCGTTCTATCGTTCGCCCCGCGCGACCTCCCGCATCAGATCGTCCGGCAGGGGGCGTTGAAGCCGCAGCGTCTCCTCGGTCAGCGCCTCCAGCCACGAGGCGCACGCCTTGGGCGTGCTGGAAAGCACCGGCATCGCCTATGGATGCCGCGGCCCATCGACACCGCATGTCTCGGTGGTCCTGCCGGAATCCTCTGGCTGAACGTCTCTCGCGCGCTGCGGCCTCGGCGTTGCGGATGCCGGACTCGTCGATGATGCCGATCTGTCACAGAAGCTGCACAACGAGCGGCTTCAGAACGTAAACTCCCCACGCGCCTCAAACCAGTGGCATACGAAGAGGGCCGACCCTGGCGGAGCCATCAAGCTGTGACGTTGCGCCTTGGAGCTCAGATGCCGTGATACCGCTGCAGCAGAACCCAGACGACGAGAGCCGGGCCAACAATCTCGGCTTGGTCCGGCTCCTGTTCGCCGCTCTCGTGGTGCTGTCACATGCCCCAGAGCTCATCGACGGCAACCGCTCACGCGAGCCTCTCACCCAAGTGTTCGGCACCCTCTCACTTGGTGAGCTTGCCGTCGACGGCTTCTTTCTGGTGAGCGGCTATCTGATCACCAGGAGCTACCTCAACACTCGCCCCTTCTCAGCCTACCTGGTGAAGCGCGCGGTGCGGATCTATCCAGGCTTTCTCGTCGCCTCGCTCGTCTGCATCGCGCTCGTTGCGCCGTTCGCTGGGGGCGATCTCTCGGCTGCCTCGATCCTGCAGTGCGGCGTCAGGGCACTGCTGCTCCTGATGCCCGTGGTGTCAGGTGCCTTTGCTGAACTACCGTTCCGTACCTGAATGGGTCGATGTGGACCATCCCGTGCGAGTTCGGCTGCTACCTGCTCCTGTCCCTCGTCAACGATTTGCGCGCATTGCGGCGGCCCAGACGGTTCGTTCTTCTCCTGACAGGGCTTGCGTGCCTGTACGTCCTACGCTGGTTCGTTCTGCCGATTGGTGCTCCTGGCTCCTTGCTTGGCACCCTATCGGAACTAATCCGGCTGACCTTCGTGTTCTTCTGCGGGAGCGCCTTTCACCTGTTCCGGGACCGCATCAGCTACACGCGGCGCGGCGCCGTCATCGCGGCCCTGCTGCTCCTGCCGCTGATGTTCAGCGCCCCGCTCGCTGAGCCCGCCTTCGCGGCGTTTGGCGGGTACCTGATTTTCTGGTTTGCCTTTGCGGTCCGCCCTGCGCCTGTCAGCCTTGCGCTCAACAGAGCAGATCCCTCCTACGGCCTTTACCTCTACGCCTTTCCGGTGCAGAACCTCCTGGCGCTGCATGTACCGGGTCTCTCACCCTGGTCGAATAGCGCGGTCGCGCTGATCGTTGCTGGCTGCCTCGGAGTCCTCAGCTGGCACGCAGTCGAGCGGCCAGCCCTGCGTCGGCAGGAGCTTGTGCGGCGCGTATGGACGCGTGCGGCGACTGCCCTCCTGCCAGTAGCACGGCCCACTCGAGCCTAACCCAATTCCTGCTCCGTGCCGGCTTCGTCGTTCAGATTGAGTCACCGAATGGCGGGCGCATCCCAACGGGACAAACGGCAACAGGAGCCACAGCGCGGGGTTGAAGCAGATCATCGTCGCGTATCGAGGCGACCCGTTACGCCGTTCCCCGCAGGTCGGCGGGTTGCTGGCCTGCTGCCCCCTAGGCGTCGAGCTCCTCCCTAGCTGAGATCTTAGAAGTTCGAGGAAGTCTGCAATGACGCTTGAACTTCAGCGGGTCCGGGCGGATTCGCTGGGTGGTTGCCGGATGCGAAGAGCCTGTCACCGGAAGATGCGCTCCGTCTGCTTCGGAAAGTCGAGATCGAGCCTGAACTCCTACCGCCTAGGCAACTGCCGGAGGATTGGGTGGGTATCTCTAGCCGCCAAGCTGCGGCAAAGTTGATCCGTGACGACGAGGTCGCTCAGCGCCTCAGCATCGCGACGCAGCGCGGAATATTCGGCCGCCCTTTACCTGACGCTGTTGCCCGAGACCGCTGCCCAGCGTGAGCTCATCTGCGGGATGTGTTCGGGGGCTGCGCGATGTCGTGCGCTATGGTGTGGCTCGGTGGGCGATGCCTCATAGTCTGCCACCCTGGGACGCCCGTGTACGACACGCCTCTTGACCGGGAGAGGGCCCGCCACAGGGCGGAGCTCCCGGAGTCTGGCAGAAGGGCCGACCCGTCCGCCGGCGTGATCCCTCCCACACGTGCCACAGGAATCTTGATTGCGCAGCTATATGGAAGCAGCCGATTAGTTCCTCGTTAACGCTTCATCCCGAGATTGCGTGCAGCTTCTCTACGGCCCGATGTCAAGCTGTTCCGGCTAGATCAAGGCTGCGCACTGTATCGAGAATACAATGAAACTTGGCATTAATCTGGCAGGTCCGGATTTCGGCACCGGGAAACTGCCAGGAAGGCTCGGAACCGACTACACCTATCCGACCACCCAGGAAATCGATTACTACGCCGGCAAAGGCATGTCCGTCCTCCGCCTTCCGTTCATCTGGGAGCGGGCCCAGCTGAGCGAGAATGGGCCCTTGAACGCGAGCGAGCTCGCGCAGATGGATACCGTCGTCGGCTATGCGGCGAGCCGCGGCATGCAGGTGATCCTGGAACCGCACAATTTCGGGTCGGGCTTCGGGCATCTGATCGGGAGTGCCGAGACGCCCGACAGCGCCTTCGCGGATTTCTGGGGTCGGCTTGCAAGCCACTTCGCCGGACGCGACAACGTCATCTTCGGCTTGATGAACGAGCCGCACGCGCAGACCGCGCAGCAATGGCTCGGTTCTGCCAACGCGGCGATCGCGGCCATCCGCTCGGCCGGCGCCCGCCAGGAGATCCTCGTTCCCGGCAGCTACTGGTCAGGCGCCCACAGCTGGGTTAGCAGCGACAACGACACGGTCATCGGCCGCGGTGTCGTCGACCCTCTGAACAACTTCGCCTTCGAGGTCCATCAATACCTCGACAGCGACAGCTCCGGTACGCATGCCACCGTGGTCTCCGCGAGCATCGGTGTGGAGCGGCTTACTGCCATCACCCAATGGGCGGAGGCGACCAACAATCGCCTGTTCCTCGGCGAGTTCGGCGTCGCTCAGGATGCGACGAGCCTCGCTGCGCTCGCCAACATGGTGGCCTACATGCGCGCGCACCCGGTTTGGGAGGGCGCAACCTACTGGGCCGCCGGGCCCTGGTGGGGCGACTACATGTTCACGATCGAGCCTACCGGCCTCGGCAGCAACCAAGTCGTCGATCGGCCGCAGATGGACGTGCTGGAGAACTTCCTCATCACCTTGCCGAGTCAGTCCGGGCCTGCACCCTCCATCCAGAGTCCGGTCGGGACGCGCGGGCCGGACGTGATCACTCGGCCGGTCGGGACGCTAGGGCCGGACCTGATCACGTTGCCGTTGGGTTCGGTCACGTTCCTGGGCGGCGCTGGCAACGACACGGTCTACGGCAGCCTCGATGCCGAGTTGATCTACGGCAACCAGGGCGACGATCTCCTTGTGGCGGGCCGCACGGCTGGACCGTACGGACACGACAGCGTCTTCGGCGGCCAGGGCCAGGACGTGATCGATTACAGCGCCAGCAGCGATGACTCTTTCATCTACGGCAACCTCGGCGACGACACGCTCAGCGGCGGATCGGGCGACGATGTGCTGTACGGGGGGCAGGGCCAGGATCTCATCAGGGTTGGAATGGGGAGAAACCTCGCCTACGGCAATCTGGGGGACGATACGCTTGTTGGAGGTTCAGGCAACAGTACTCTATACGGTGGCCAGGGCCAGGACCTTATCTCGTTAGAGGCTGGGGACAATCTCGTCTTCGGCAACTTGGGGAACGACACGCTTGTGGGTGGCCCTGGATATGACACGCTTTTCGGTGGTCAAGGTGACGACGTACTGACCGGCGGCTCCGGCGACAACACCCTCTCGGGCGACCTCGGTGCGGACAGGTACGTGTTCGGTCAGCCCTCGCGCACCAGTAAGATCCTAGGGTTCAATCCAGCCGAAGGCGATCGCATCGACCTGCGGGGCCAGAGCTATACGGTCGTGGCGGCTGCTGACGGAGATGCTCTGCTGGCCCTCTCGGGGGGCGGCTCGGTGAGGCTGACCGGGATCAGGCCAGCCCAAGTGGACGCTAGCTTCTTCTCCTGATTGCCAGCTCTCCAGCTCCTCCACCGCGCGCAGTGTTAGCTCGGGAAGGGCACGCGCCTTCCGCAGCAATCGAGACCGCGTCCCCATGAGCACAACCTCAACTGAGGTGGCAGACAGCGGCTGCACCGAAGAAGCGACCATGTCCCGCTCCTCCTGGTTTGGATTGTGAGCTCGCGCGAGGTACGGAAGTCCACCCGAGATCGGCGCGTCGCAGGGCTCGCAAGTCCGGATCCGGGGCCCTGCCCTCCCCGGATCTGTCAGCGCGATTTCACCCCGATGGTCTTCTCGTTGACGAGGCGACGCAAGCGGGAACGCGGCATGGCCCGGCAATTTGAGAACCGCCCACACCTCATCCATGATCGCCTCGCGATTGCGCTGAGCGGTAGGAGCGTTTGGGCTCGGCGGAGCCTCAACCACGACGCTATCCATCAGGACCGCCACGCGTAGCCTTGACAGGCCCCGGGGCCCGGACGGTGCGGTATTTCGAGCGGGACGTCGACCTAGGTGATATCAGCAGGTTCACGCCAGCCACGGTATACCCCGGCTGCGACGTGCTGCTCGGCGCGTGCGGGCGGCGGCACGTCGGAAGGCTGCCACCTGGAAACGCTGCCTGAGCCCTCGTTCGGGAAGACTTCGAGACGCCTGCCAGCCGGACGAGTCCAAGCTCAAGCAGAGCCTATAACATGCTTGGAAGATGGCATCGCCCAGTCATGCACCGTATCGCCACGACTGCGCTTGCCACACGCATCAGGTGACGCGGCACCTATCTTTGCATCTGCCCAGTCGGGCTGAGGGAGTATCGGAGCTGTACCAGACAGAGCACTCCGGCAGCTTGTCCAGCAGACACGAGGGAGCGCCACGCCTCTGGCTCGGCGATACAAGAGGGCCAGCATTATGCTCACACATTTGCGTTGAGCGTCGGCCCTCTCGCGTACCCCAACGATCACTGGACTTCATCCAGCAGGATCGGTCTGGCGATCAGCCAGGCGCCCGCTCCGGCAGTCTTGCGACTTGCCAGACCCCTTGCTTCAGCGTCGCCAGGCTAATGTCCGAGTTGAGCGTCAGGACGGCAATGTGGGTGGCGAGGACGGGCACGAAGACCAGCGCCATCATAAATGCGATAACCAGGACGCTGCGGTCAGTACCCGCGTGCTCAGCGCGGCGGGCAGATACGTTCAGGAAGGTCATGGCTCACCTCGTAAGCGACCAGCCGCCTTTCGGCCGGTCGCGAGTGAGCCGATCAGAGGATCAGGCTTGGAACACGCGATAGGCCGTAGGCGGCATGGTCGATCGACTACTGTCGTCGGGCATGGGGTTCCGGGTTCCTGTGAGACCGCGCTGCCTACCTCGGGTAGGCGTCGCACGGACCATGTGCGGATGATACAGAGCCGCGGGTTCGTCAAGTCTTAATGTTCGAGCCGCCCGGTGGTTGCACAGGACCGCCGCGGCATCCGCATAAACATGCGGGATACGCGTCACGTCACGGCTTCTTTGTCGGCATCGCGGCTTATCCACATGTAGCGGGCGAGGATCGAGCGGTACGGCGAGAAAGCCGCGGCCACCGCTACGTGGTCCTCACGGCCGCTTAGTCGCCGCAGCGTCCCGACGGCCGCAGCATCGCCGGCGGGCCAGATATCCGGATCTTGGAAGTGAAAGATACCGATCATATCGGCTGTCCATGGGCCGACGCCCCGAATCCGGCAAAGAGCAGACGTCCGATCCGCATGCGGCATGAGAGCCAGAGCCTCGCCCAGCTCTCAGGCAGCCTCCGCCTCCCGTATCGCCATCAAGGCCCGTACCTTGTTGCCCGATACGCCGCAGCCGCGCAAAGTCGCCTCTTCCCCCGGAACGAAAAGCTCCCGGGGCGCGATGCCCCGCTCGGCTGCTCGGATCTCGATCCTGTCCCAAATCGCGAGTGCCGCCCGGGTAGAGATCTGTTGATTGATGACCTCGACGAACAGGCGATCAGCCACCAGCACGTGTGAGGGCGACGGGATCGCGATGGGGCCCTGACGAACAATGGCCGCATGCAAGGGTGCCGAGGTCGCTGCCGCGGCGCGGGACAAGAACCTGAAGACGTCGGGATCAAGGCTCATGGACACTCGCGTGGCGGAACATCGATAGAGCTATGTAGAGCCCTGAGGTGTCTCGGGGCCATCACGCACCAGAATCGGTAAGTCAGCGGCGGGATCCTCCGTTGAGACCGATGAAAGGGCGGCGCCCCGGTGGTCGATGTCGAAGAAACGTTGAGATACCTAACGTAACCGGCAACGTGCCGTTGTGACCTCCAGCACGATTTGTAGATCTCTACGAGCCAAGCATAACCGAGATCGGTCGGTGGTCCAGCCGGTCATCCTGCTTCTGCATGGTGACCGCGGGAATCGTTGGAGCCTAACCTCACGCGCTCGAAGCAAGCAAAGATCACGGCGCATAATCCGCGAGCTGCCTTACTCTTACGATCGCTCTCCTGGTTCGACCGTGGGCACGGCCGGAAGGAAGTCACCCGCTTGTTCCGCCGAGACGCCATCATCCCGCGCTCACCCCGGGCAGCGCCCGGCGCCTCGAGCGCCTGGGCCGAGATCGGAGCGTCTCCGATTTGATGAGGACCGCCGACCATCCCGGTCGCAACCCGCTGCGCCGAAGCTCAGAGGCGTCGACGTGGCGACTTTTCGGAACCGAGGCTCACGCTCGCTCGGGAGGCCGCCGTAGAACTTCGGCGACTTCATCGTGCGATTTGCCGCGCACAGCGTAGCCCATCGCCTCGAAGCGCTCGATCAGGGACGGGCTATTCTGCGTTGCGCAGGCCGCCCATTCCGCAAGCAGTGTGTTGGTTCCCTCCAGCCGCTCGGCGAGATTTGCAGCCGTTTCGCCGCGCTCGTTCTCGTTTGCCATGATAGAATCCGTCGCATGGGAACCGCGAGCTGTGACGTAGAACCGTGCTGACTGAGCGCCGGTTCCGATTGAATGCCTCACCATCCAATTTCGCGCCGCCGCATTGGCCACGGGTCCGGTGTGCGTCCGAGGCTGGTTGCCGTCGTGACGGGCCCGTCCGGCCGGTGGCAGACCTGATCCTCACCGGGCGCGGGAAGCCGAACTGCACGCGGCTGGCGCTTACGCCACACGCCGGTACGCAGGGCCGAAATGATGCCGGCCAGGGCTGCACGATCCGAACCGTGCGTCCGAGCACGTCCTGGCTTCACAGGTTTGGGGGACAGCAACGGCTCGATCCCAGACCACGAGTCGCTGGGTCTGACAAGGTTTAAGTTCTTCCGACCCGCCTCAGTCGGTCCCACTCGAACTCCGAATGCATGCCGTTCAGCTCCCGACGAGCGAGCCCGAACGCCTCGGGCTCGATCCGTCACGCCGCTACCCGAGACCATTCGGCTAAGCCTTGCGAGCGTAGCCCCACACCATCTGGGGAATATGCCCATGGTTCGTCATCGGGTGATGGTCAGCAACAGCAGGGGCGTGGCTCTGGTCAATGGCGTGTTGAAGGAAGCATTCGTAATTTCCCCAACCGCCGGTGACGATGTGCTCCGGCTTGAACCCAGAGTCTTCGAGCATGAACCCCATGCCCTGAGGTGTCCAACGCCAGCAATCGAGGGGCGTTGGATGAATATGAAAAATGAACGGCGTTGTTATGAGGACATATCCGCCGTCTTTCAGCCCATCGAACATATTTTTCGCTGCCCTCCATGGATAGCGGACATGCTCAAATACCTGCTCAGCAATGATGAGATCGTAATTTTTGTCGAAAGGATCACTGCAAACGTCGAACTCGGGATATTTTTTAGATGTGAAGCTTTTCCACTCAGCAAAATCACTCCAGGCCTCGCCGGAAATCTCGCAGACATCCATAGTCTCGGGAGACGAGGCGCCAACTAAGCGCGCAGTCTCCTCGTCCATCACCCATCGTATCCATGGCCTGTGCTTCGGCATCCCAACCCCGTCAGAAACGCGAGTTCACACCGCGCCTATGGCGCGTTGTGGCATATCCATCGCACGCACCGAGTATCATGTCACCAATGCCTGTGGCCCGCGACCGCCCTGCATCGGCAACCTCCGGTAATTTCTCCGTTCGTGTGTTAGGGAAGCGCTTCTGCCGCTCGGCATGGGCGCCTATCAGGAGTGAACCCTGTCCTGAGCATCGCCGTTGAACCAGAGTCCATAGAATGCCCACCCTACGAACCTGCGATCTCGTTCATGGCAATGCGTTTTACTCGGCCATAAACCCGCTCGCAGGCGCCTTCGAGAGCGCGACCCTAGTCCCGAAGCAACAATTTGCACTGCTTGACCACGATCCTGATTGGGGCATCTACGACAAAGCTGGATCGAATATATCCCTCGCAGCTTATCGAAGGGGGCCATATCAGGATCGCGTCGGCCAATCTCAGCGCCTAAATGGCAGTCTTTCCGTGCGGCCTGCCGCAGAAGAATGCACATACATGTATATCGGCCCGTTATCCATGCATCACGGCCATTATCTTCTCACAAGCGTCGCCCGCCTCTGGCCATTGATAAAATTGAATGATACTAACATAAAGCTGGTATTTCATGGCGATCATGACATACAAACATACTGCAAGCATTTACCAGTGGCTGCCGCCACACTGCGAGCATTCAATCTCTCACCCGACAATTTCTTCCGTCCGGTCGAACCGACGCGTTTCGGGAAACTGTACATTCCGGCCCCGAGCTTTGAAGAGACTAACAGTGCCCATCGCATCCATGGCGATGTTGGCACTATTATCGGCCGATCATTACCCCGGAGCAGCGCGGCTAGAACCTACTCCCACCCAGTCATTTTCTCGAAAGCCCGCCTCACCTCTGGCGTTTCCCGTATCTTGAACGAAGATAAGATTATTGAGCACTTGGTGCGCAAGGGCATGGAAGTCATCTACCCCGAGACACTGTCTTTGGGTGATCAGATTGACATCTTTGAGCGCGCTCCAGCCATCGTGTCATATGCCGGCTCTGCGCTCCACACGTCTCTGCTGGCGGAGCGCTCCTCGAAAATTATTGGGCTCAACTTAAATTCGACCATGGCGTCCAGCCAAATCCTTATCGATTTTCTAAAAGGAAATGACAGCAGCTACTTCTATCCTAACGGCACCGTCATGCCCTCCGAGAACCCGGCCTTCGCACAGGATTTCCATATTGACGACCCTGTCGCCGTCGCTGACGAAATCCTACGCCAGATCGATGCGAAGCTAGGCCTTCGGGCACGCCTGCGCCGGATGGTAGGGCGACCCGCCCCGGAGGATCGGTTGGCCTATCCCGGCGTACAATCGCTGTGGCCTTGACGCATCACGCCTTGAACGTTCTGCAGCCGGGCTTTCTCTGTGAGTGCGGAGCACTCCCATCGCGGCTGGCACATGCTGCGATCCGCGCTACTGACTTGCCCGCTAAGCCGGTCCGGGCGACGGCATTGTTGTAGGGGATCCAGCCGTTGCGTGCGACGTTGTCTTACAACGCTTCTCGTTGCGCGATGCCCGCCCTCTGTCGCGTGGGTAACCGGGTTGCATGAGCGCTGGAGCGTCAAGCCCTGGCCGCGCTGAGCACGCCTCCTACGACCGGCCGCATCGGTTCATCGAGGCCGAAATCTGCGATCCATCTCCTCTGCAGTGGGCGCTCGCCGTCGAGGCAGGTGGCTGGTCGACGGCCCCGTTGCAATAACGTAAGCGACGATAAGGCCCTGTCTCAGAAGGGTGAGTGCTCGGTCGCAACCCCGCGCGAGGCGCCACCACGCTGGGCAAGAACGCGAAGCTTGTAACGCTCGTCTCAACGACCGCGCCGGCTGGCGCGGTTCCGTCGCGTTCAGTCCATAATAGGTCCCGCCCGAATGTGGCGGACGCCTCCAACCGGATTGCACGGCCGGTGTGTCCACATACCTGCGTTGCTCGCGGACAGGGGCGGAGATTGCCGTTGCTGAGACCTATTGCGTTTGACCGACCGAGTGCGAGGCAACCGTGTGGTGACGGACGCCGGCTCTGATCGTTGCGACTTTTCTCGGCGAGCGCCCAGCACATATGGCCGGACGTGGACGGCTGACATCTCACGGCCCCGAGGTCTGCTCATCCTACGTAGCGATGATCTTCACCGTCGCTGGGTGTGTGCGTCAGCGTCCAAGACCGAGCCGACCTTGGTCCTCGCCGAGCCGTCCTGGCGGAAGGCGCCGGAGGGAACGTGACGTAAGGGCGGCGCCGACGCGGCGAAAGAGGCTTCGCGTCTGCGCTGCGCGTCCGGAGCGCCGACAGCCCGATCCGGAGATTCAGCAATCGGGCTGATCGAGGCCCACCTAGGAAGAAAGTCTGCTCGCACAGCCTGAAAACCTGAATCTGCGACTTCTTGTCTCAGGCTAACCCGAGGGCGCGATGCGGTTGGGCAGAACAGACCTCGATGACATTGCGGATTCTTCGACGAAGGCAGGGTCGCTGGACAATGCGATTCCGTCGACCGGTTATGGCTAGAGGTGCATGCACGCCGGAGCCGCGAGACCGTGGCTCAGCTCCTGTTTGTCCGGCGGCTCTTGCCGCGCGTCGACCGATGGTTCCCGTTCGTCGGCCCGCTTTCTAGGTGAGCCTGATCAGCCGCTCGATCTGGGTATCCGCGACTTGGCGTGAGCCACCGGAGCCGGGCAGATCGACGGGGCCATCGAGGCGCAAGGCTCGGACGCGGGCCCGTCGTGCCGTGCCCCCCATGTGTCGGATAACGGGCGCGCGGGTGCCCCCCCGCCGTTCGGACCCGGCTCGGCCCAGGCCAACACGATGCGGACGCGCTGAGCCAGCGCCCGACCGGCATCGCGACGGGGCATGAGAGTTCCCCGATCAGAGCATGCAGCGGCGCTCGGTTGAGCGTCAACCGATAACCGAGACGCCGGCAACCCACTCATCCGTGCAGCCGGGTGCGACCCGTGGGACCCCATCTTTCCGATTGCAGCTACGCCTCGTCCGGGATCATTCATCCAAGATGCGTTCGCACCGGTCGTTGTTGACGATGCGGGCGACATTGTTCAGACAGGCCATCTTTGAGAGGACGGAGAACGCAAGCGCCCCCACCAAAGCGATATCAGTGTCCCAGCGTCGTGCCGTGACGGCGGATGTCAGGAAGGTAACCGCCCCTCCGCCTGCCTGAGGAGCGGATGCATCCCCGGCACGAATCGGGTGGCGCTATCGTCTTTAACCTCGTTGCGGTCATGGCAGGCGAACATATCAGCGATGCGCTGCTCCGAGGCCAATTTCTCGTCATCGACGCCGAAGTAGCCGCGCGAGGCTTTAATCTGATATTCGCCCCACGAGCGAGTGTGGTAGTGGTTGATCCGAAACCTGTTCCAACAGGCAGGCTTGTCGGCGTAGAACCCGTGAGGCTCTGTCATAGGAATTGGCGCACCGCCGTCATCTACGAGGCCACCAGCCGTGCCGATGAGGTGTGAGGAATAGACCTTCTCGATTCGAGCCGCACGCGCCACCGTCTTGATATGGCGGTTGAACAGAAAGGTGTCCTCGGCCCGGCGCGTGTAATTTTCAACCGTCAGGCCCGGGACGGCCTCAGTGTGGCCATCGGAGCCGTAGATGTGCCAGTGAACGCCGACACCGTCGATGTCGCCCATCTCCGCCAAGGTCTTGCGCAGATCCGGGCCCTCAACCGGGTAGAGGAATTCGTCGGCATCGATAAAGGCCAACCACTCCGTCCGATCCCGGTAGTCTCTGGCAACCTTCTCGTACATCTCGATCTGCGTGCCTGGGCCGGGCCAATCGATCACATCGACTTGGCCGGTGAAGCCGAACGTGCGCGCGACGTTCCCGGTCCCGTCAGTGCTGCCGTTGTCGATGATGACAAGGCGGTCGAAGCCGGTGGTGAGATGGAAAGCGATCCACTCGGCTATATAGGACGCCTCGTTCTTCGCGGTGCAGCAGGCGGTGAGGTAGTCCATGTGCTCCGATCCTTACCGGCGCAAGGTCCCATTCAGCCGGCGACCTCCTTGCTACGCCGGAGTAGGCTAGTCCGACAAGCGCGGCTCGAACCACCGCCGTGGGCGGCCATGCATCCATGATGCGCATCGGGCCAGTCTCTGAAGCGCGAAAGGCCCTGTGCCGACCGCGCGCTGCGGCCAGCGATCAGTCTTCTCAGCCGAGGATGGCCATCTGCCGGAGCACCCCAAACAACGATATCTCTTTGGAGGGACCGTATATCAGCTCTGCGGGCTTCCCCGGTGCCGGACAATTCTCCCCCGATCTGACGGATCGTCACCTCGCCCCGGGTATGGTGCCGCCTCGCCATAGCATGATCGCATTATGCCCATCACCGGATTGGCCTGCGTCGAGAATTTGCCCGCGCCCACGCCCCTTTCGGAGAGTCAGCGGGCGCCCTGGGCATCAGCTGCGGGCCAACTTCGCACCATGCGCTGCCCCATCCCAGCGCTGCTCCAGCGCCAGCTACCGCAGGTTGGAGCGGGGTTGCCAGGAGGGTGTCATCGGGCTTTCACCCCGCAGAGCGATCCCGACTGATTGCACTGGCGCAGAGTGGCGTGATCGGCCGGTTCGCGGCGGATCAGCCAGCGCGGAATGACGCTCTGGCCTGAGCCATCTCGTGTGTCGCGGGATTGGCAGGACTGGCCAGGATGAGAGACTGAACGGCGCGTCTAGGGTTCCGGCCGACCTGTTCGTCGGCCTATGGCCTTGCCTCAGCCCTTCGAGTAGGCAGCGGTTGCAATGCCCCCCGGAACAGTCATGGACAGCGAGATACGTCCCCCTGGCGAAGCGTCGTCGCTGCTGCTGCCGCGCACGAAGGAGCATATGCGCGGCGCCTGCCGCATCCTGACGGGCCAGCCGGTGATGAAGCGTGTGGGGCCGGCCTACTACCTGCCCCACCGCGAGGAGGGAAACTGGGGCCTGTTCGACGCGCAGGACGCTCCGGTCGAGCTCGCGGTCGAGCGCGGCTTCGCCGACATGGTACCGCTGCGCCAGATCCCCGAGAGCACGACGCGCTACGCGGCGATCGAGGCGCAGCTCCCGTCGGACAGCGAGTACATCTATGGCGGTCGCTTCGTGCACCATTTCGGGCACTTCCTGATCGAGACGCTGGCGCGGTTCTGGCCCTTCACCGAGGGCTTCAGGCCCGATCAGAGGATCGTCATGCACGGCGACGGCGATCCGGACCAGTGGTTCGCCCTGCGTCACGTCCGCGAACTCTTCGGCGCGCTCGGTCTGCGGCGGGATGCAATCGTGCACGCCGACGCGCCGTTCCGGATTGACACCATCCTGGTCACCGAGCCGGCCTTCCGACCCCAGGCACAGGGCTACCCGGACTTCGTGCGCTTCTGCCGGCAACTTGGGGCGCGCCTGATGGAGGCGGCTCCGCCCCCGCCCCGCCTAGACCGGCCGGTCTACCTGACCAAATCCGGGCTCGCGGCGGGGGTGGCGCGCTGGCAGAACGAGGCCGAGCTGGAGGCGGCTCTGCAGCGGCGCGGCTTTGCCATCATTCACCCGCAAGACCTGACGCTTGCCGAACACCTCCGCCTCTACGCCAGCGGGGCGACGATCTACGGGGTGATCGGCTCGGCCCACCATGTCAGCCTGTTTGCGCCCGCACCAGTGCGATTCAAACTGCTCGCGCCAGAACGACTGAACGCGAACTTCTTCCTGATTGACGACCTCACTGGTAACGACAGCACTTACCATTTCGCGCAGGGCACCCACAACGTGCCGAACACAGGTGCCCCGTTCATCGTGGAGCGCGTTATCCCCGAGCCCGAGCAAGTCGCCGACGCGCTCTGTGCGGCTCTCTGAAGACGCGATAAGCTATTTCGAGGGCAGATGTGCTATTGCTAGAAGCCCGACCGGAATGGATAAATCAAGAACCTTTCGCGTAATACTCGAGGCCAAGTGTGAACAGCTCCAATGGAGTTGCGGTTCATAGAGGGCAGGAATGTGCTTCGATGTGAAGCCATCCAACGAGGAGAGCCTACTGCCTGCTACCTTGGCAACCCATCTGCACGGGCGCGTTGCAACGGCCATCGGGGCTAGGTCGCGGACCCATAACGTCTGGCACGGCTGAGGTGCGGCGGCGTTAGCCCTCTGAGCGGGAGGGATCTGGATGGCGCGGTTTGACCTGACGGATGCGGAGTGGGCGGTGAT
>NZ_BPQO01000054.1 GCF_022179285.1 Methylobacterium hispanicum
CTCGAACCGGTTCCGATCCTTACACAGGCGGGCAATATCGGCAACGTACCCGTACTTAAGCTTTTGGTAGAGCGTCTGAAGCTGTTTACCGGCGGTTTCGGGCCACAAGCCAATCGCCTCGGCCGTGCACCCGCCCCATCCTGCCCGCGCGGGGGCGGCCGTCGCGGCTCGGGGAGCCCGCCGCCGGCGCGAGTCCCGCGCGGACGGCCACGCGAGCTCAGTACCGGCGCACCAGCGGCGCCTGCTCGGTCGGGGCGACCGCGGCCCAGGGTGCCCAGCGCAAGCCGAGCTTCACGTCATGCGAATCGACGTTCTTGAAGGTCAGCGCCTCGCAGGACCCACACTGGCCGGCATAGTTGTAGACCGTGCCGGTCTTTCCGTCGCCGAGATTGAGGTAGCGGTATGCGAGCTCGACCGTGAAGCTCGGGCTCACCTCGTAGCCGACACCCGCGTGCAACGCCCAAGCAAGGTTCGTCTTCGAGCCTGCTTTCGCGTAGGCGAGGCCCTGAGTGACGACGTTCGTGTCCTTGAAATTGTCGAGCGTGATCCGCACCGCGCCGACGCCGGCGCCCAGGAACGGCGTGAGGCCGTACCAATTCCCGAGATCGACGTAACCGTTGAGGAGCACGGCCAATTCACGCTTCGACGCGGTGTACTCGTCGGTGCCGTACCCGAGCGGCAGGCTCGCGTCGCGATAGCGTTCAAGCCCGGTGAACGCGGCGGCGCTGCGATACTCGCCCGTGACGTCGGTCCGGAACCACCGGCCGAAGCGGTAGCCGACGCCGGCGCCCGCGAGCGGGGCGCCCGCGAAGCCGAGATTGACCTTCTCGATGGTGCCGAGCGCGTCCAGGCTGTTGGAGAGCCGTTCCACGGATTGGTTGCTGAAACCGACGTCGCCGCGGAGGTAAAAGCCGGAAACCTCGGCCTCCGGGGGGAGGGTTCCGCGCAGCTCCGGCAACGGCGCGGTCGGCGGCAGGTCGGCCGCGTGCGACGGGGCCACGAACGTCGCGCAGACCAGGCCGCAGCCGAGCAGCCCGAGCGTTCCCGCCATGCGATCCATTCCACCCATCGTCCGGTCCCTCGCCCGCAGCCCTCTTCACCGGACCCTCCCACGGCGTGGTTGATGCTCCCTTAACGTACCCCGAGGGGGTAACTGCCGACAGGCTGCTGGCATCAACGGCGGGAGCTCAGGTCTTCATGGGTAAGGCGTGCGCGCAAGGCTTGAAGACGCGGTCACGCGCGTCCGGATCGGCTCGAAACTCGACCCGATCCGGAAACTTCGCGGTCCGGCCATGCCAATTACCCCCTGGGGGTTTGCAACCGTTCTCGGCCGCCCGTGCGTTACCCCTCCCGGACGGGGGATCTCAACTGCGCGAAAAGAGCGGGAGGGGATGCGCGATGCTCAAACGAGTTCTCTACGTCTCCGCAATCGCCCTGGTCTTGGCCCCGACCGGGGCAGGTGCGGTGGGCTTCCGCATGACACCGCCGCCCTCCGGCGCGGCGTTCGACGACGAGTCGAGCCCCGGCCTCGCACCGGCCGGAAGGACACTCCGGGTACACGACCGCCCGGTCTTTCTCGGCTGCGTTTACTCCTATCACGAGTGCGAGCATCTCGCTCACGAGCGCGGCTTCTACAACCACTTCACGCGTCATGATCACGGCACGTGTCACCATGGCCCATCGTATGCCTGCTTCGGCCGGTAGAAGCCGAGGCAGCGCTCGTTTTCATCGCGGGACGGGTGCGTACGCAGACGGCTTCATCGGCGGCACCTCTGTCCGGGCGTCCAATGCCGTTCGGCCTGAACTTACATCGGGCAGGCCGGTCCGGGCGCGTCGTTGCCGGGTGGCGCCGGCAAGTCTAGAAGGGCCCGCCCGGCCCGAGCCGGTGGGCCGAGGTGCGACCGCCGCGTCGTATCCCTCGGCTGGCGGCCGTCCCCGGCCGGTACGCCAAAGACGGTGACAACGGACGCTTGAGCCCCCTGGATGGCGAGCAACACCAAGCCCGAAGGCAAAGGGAAGCTGTCCGAGGTCGAAGCGGCGATCCGCCTTCGGATGTCGCCGGAACTCCTCGAATACTTCACGCGATACGGGGCCAAGGCCGGCATCCGGCGCAAGCTCGCGTGCGAGACCGCGGACGGGCTGCGCTGGTACGAGGAAGCCGAACTCGCCGCCTTCGACAAGTTCCTGCGGGAACCTTGGCCGGTTACGGAGGGCAAGACGCGTCCGCACATGCCCGACAAGGTTCGCCTGGAGATCAAGCTTGAGGCGAACTGCGGCTGCGCGATCTGCAACCACGGCGCGAACTGCGAGGCCGCGCACATCGAGCCCGTCGCGCAAACCCTGAGCCATCATCCCGCCGGTCTCGTCTGGCTCTGCCCGAACCACCACACGGACTTCGACAAGGGCGTGTACATGCCCCGCGACGTCGACCTCGCGACCGTGCGGGCCGTGAAGCAGATGCTCGTCAACCGGCGCGTGCGCGGGTGGACCATCGAACGGAACGCCAGCCTCGCCGTCCTGCAACTCGTCCGGCAGATCGAGGAGATCGGCGGCCTGCTTGCCAACGCGCAGTTCGCCGCGGCCCACGGCGCCGCGGTCGCCCTCGCTGAACAGGACATCGTCGCGCTGGAAGAGACCGCGAGCAGGGCCGCGACCGCGAAGCCAACGGCCGGTCCCGTCGGCCGGTCCTACGGCAAGTTCGCGGCCAAGGTCGCCAGCTCGGCGAAGGGAGCCCGGGCGCTGCCCGAGGCTCGGATACGGACGTTCGCCGCGGCCGTCGTCGAGGCGCGGGACGAGTTCCTGAGGGACGCCTCGATGACCGCCTGCCCGCTCTGCGGGGGTGCGGGCTCGTGGGACGGCTCCGATTGCCCGGCCTGCGGAGGCGAGGGCTACATCGGCACGGCGGAGGCCCGCCGAATCGACGTATCGGCTTACCAAGCGGTGGATTGTCCGGTCTGCGACGGGCTGGGCCAGCGCAACGGGAGCCCATGCGCGGCCTGCGGCGGCGAGCGTCGCATGCAGCGTCGCCACGCGGAAGCGGTCGACGCCAGGGACTACCAGGAAGTGCCCTGTCCCGTCTGCGCGGGCGTCGGGCGCCGGCGTGGCGAGGAGTGCCCGGCCTGCGGCGGCGAGAGGTCGATGGAGCGGCACGTCGCCGACAGGATCGACCCAACCGCATACGACGAGGTCGACTGCCCTCTCTGCCACGGAAGCGGGCGACGGGACGGCCTCGATTGCCCCGTGTGCCAGGGCGACGGGCGGGTCGAGGCACGGCACGCCGAGCGCGTCGACCTATCGGACTACGCCGAGGTGCCGTGCCGCCTCTGCGGCGGCAGCGGACAGGTCAACGGCTACGACTGCCCACCCTGTGGCGGCGACGGGCGCATGGAGCGGCAACTGGCGGATCGGTACGACTGGTCGCAATATGACTTGGTGGAGTGCCCGAGCTGCAAGGGGACGGGGCAGCGGCACGATTTCGATTGCCGGTCTTGTGGTGGCGAGGGTCAGGTGTACCGGCGGCAGCTCGCTTGGATCGAGGATTAGCGAAGCGACCCTGCCGTTTTCCCCGAGGTCCCAACGCGAGGGCGACCGGCGCTTCGACCGCCCAGTCCCAAGGCCACCGTCACGGCGCGTCGCCCCATTCGGGCGCCCCGGTTCGAACCGGATGTCGGCCGGACCCGCGCCGGCGGTGACGTTGCAGGCCCCTGCATTCAGCCGGAGCGGTGGGTAGGCCCCGGGGCGGAAGGCCGGCACCGCCGCCAGTGCCGCCGCGGCGCCCCAGGCTAACCTGCGTCGAGGTCCCGGGGTCGGTATCGTCACCCCACCCAATCCTCACCCCGACGAGACCGTCGATGTCGCCGGCCTTCGAGGCCCTCGACAGGAACCGCCTCGGCTCCTCCGCCCGTAGCGGACGTCGCCGAAGTGGCACGAGCCGGCCCATCTCTTGCTCTTGTTGACGATGGCGACGGCGATGCACGGGCCGACGCCGCAAGCCACGCCGTCGTCCTCGTCGTCCTCGAAGGTCAAAGCCGCGGCGTTCCGGTCGACCTCGGTCAAGAAGCCCCCCTGCTTGCCCCGGCGGGCGTGCCGCCATGCCCGGCTAGACGGCCTGCCCGCCGCGAAACCGCGCGAAGGTGGTGCGCCCGCCGGGGCCGAACAGCACCACCTCGTAGGTGGCCGGCTCCACCCCTTCGACCTCCATGCCGGGCGAGCCGACCGGCATGCCGGGCACGGCGAGGCCGGTGGCGGACGGCTTCTCCGCGAGCAGCCGCTTGATGGCCGACGCGGGCACGTGCCCCTCGATGACGTAGCCGCCGACCTGGGCCGTGTGGCACGAGGCCAGCTCCCGCGGCACCCCGAGCCTCGCCTTGACCGGGTTCACGGGGGCGTTCACGACCTGGACGCGAAAACCCTCGTCGCGCAGGTGCTTGACCCAGGCCTCGCAGCAACCGCAGCTCGGGTCCTTCGTGGCGACGACCTCCGGCAGATCCTCCGCCCATGCCGCCTGTACGCCGACCGCCGCCAGGCCGAGGACCACGATGCGCCGGGACGGTCGGAATAGTTCGCTCATAGTCGACTCCTGTCTTCTCACGGCCGCCGGGACGGCCTGTCCAGCCCCGCTCACTCGGCGGCCCGGGGAAGCCCCGATTGCACGGCGGCCGACCCTTCCTGCCGAAGCGTCAGCCTCCGTCCCTTCACGAGCCCGTAGATGGCCGGGATCACGACGAGGGTCAGCACGGTCGAGGAGACCATGCCGCCGATCATGGGCACCGCGATCCGCTGCATGATCTCCGACCCCGCGCCGGAGCTCCAGAGGATGGGCAGCAGGCCCGCCATGATGGCGACGACCGTCATCATCTTCGGGCGCACCCGCTCGACCGCCCCCACCATGATGGCTTGGTACAGGTCCGCACGCGTGGTCTCCCGCCCAGCGGCCAGGGCGGCGGCCCGCCGCTCGTCCCAGGCATGGTCGAGGTAGACCAGCATGATCACGCCGGTCTCCGCGGCAACGCCGGCGAGCGCGATGAATCCCACCGCCACCGCGACCGACATGTTGAAGCCCATCCACCACATCAGCCACACCCCGCCGACCAGGGCGAAGGGCAGGGACAGCATGACGATGAGCGTCTCGGTCAGGCGCCGGAAGTTGAGGTAGAGGAGCAGGAAGATGACGAGCAGGGTCACGGGCACCACGATCTTCAGCCTGGCCTCCGCCCGCTCCAGGTACTCGAACTGCCCGCTCCACTGGATGCTCATGCCCTGCGGGAGCTGGACCTCCGTGTTGACCGCGTTCCGGGCCTCGGCGACGTAGCCGCCGAGATCGCGCCCGCTCAGGTCGACGAAGATGTAGACCGCGAGCTGTCCGTTCTCGGTGCGGATCGAGGTCGGCCCCCGGGTCAGCTGGACCTTGGCCACCTCGCCCAGCGGAATCGTGCCGCCGGCCGGCAACGGCACCTGCACTTCGGTGGCGATGGATTGCGGATTTGAACGGAAGGCGCGCGGGTAGCGCACGTTGACGGTGTAGCGCTCGCGGCCCTCGACCGTGTTCGTGACGCTCTCGCCGCCGAGCGCCGTCGCGATGATGTCCTGCACGTCCCCGACCATGAGGCCGTAGCGCCCGAGCGCCTCCCGGTCCGGCGTGATGTCGAGGAAGTAGCCGCCGATGACCCGCTCCGCGTAGGCGCTCGACGTGCCCGGCACGTTGCGCACGACCGCCTCGACCTGCCGGGCGACCTTCTCCATCTCGGTCAGGTCGGTGCCGTAGATCTTGATGCCGACCGGCGTGCGGATGCCGGTCGAGAGCATGTCGATGCGGGCCCGGATCGGCTGCGTCCAGGCATTCGACACACCGGGAAACTGCAGGGCCTTGTCCATCTCGGCCTTGAGGCTCGCCAGCGTCACGCCGGGACGCCACTCCGCCTTCGGCTTCAGGGTGATGATGGTCTCGAACATCTCGGTGGGGGCGGGGTCCGTCGCCGTCGAGGCGCGCCCCGCCTTGCCGTAGACGGAGGCCACCTCGGGGAAGGACTTGATTATGCGGTCCTGGGTCGCCAGCAGCTCCCCGGCCTGGGTCACCGAGATGCCCGGCAGGGTCGTGGGCATGTACATCAGGGTGCCCTCGTTCAGGTCCGGCATGAACTCGGAGCCGAGCTGGCGGGCCGGCCAGATGGTCAGGCCGAGCGCCGCCACCGCCAGCAGGATGGTCAGCACCTTGGCCCGGAGCACGACCCTGATGACCGGGCGGTAGACCCAGATCAGGAGGCGGTTCAGCGGGTTGCGGTGCTCGGGGATGATGCGCCCGCGCACGAACAGCACCATGAGGGCCGGCACCAGCGTGACCGACAGGAGCGCGGCCGCCGCCATGGCGAAGGTCTTGGTGAAGGCGAGCGGCCCGAACAGGCGTCCCTCCTGGCTCTCCAGGGTGAAGATCGGCAGGAAGCTTACCGTGATCACCAGGAGGGAGAAGAACAGCGAGGGGCCGACCTCGGCCGCGGCCTCCACCAGGATCTCGACCCGGGGCTTGCCCGGGGGCGCCCGCTCCAGGTGCTTGTGGGCGTTCTCGATCATGACGATGGCGGCGTCGATCATGGCCCCGACCGCGATGGCGATGCCGCCCAGCGACATGATGTTGGCGCCGATCCCAAGGAGATGCATCGCGCCGAGCGCCATCAGGATGCCGACCGGCAGCATCAGGATGGCCACCAGCGCGCTGCGCAGGTGCAGCAGGAACACGATGCAGACGAGCGCCACGATGACGCTCTCCTCGACCAGCGTGTGCTTCAGGGTGTCGATGGCCGCCTCGATCAGCTGCGAGCGGTCGTAGACCGGCAGGATCTCGGTGCCCTTCGGCAGGCTCGCGGCGACCTCGGCCAGGCGCTGCTTGGCGCCCTCGATGACGTTGAGGGCATTGGCGCCGAAGCGCTGCAGGATGATGCCGCCCGCGACCTCGCCCTCGCCGTTCAGCTCGGTGATGCCGCGCCGCTCGTCCGGCCCGAGCTCGACCCGGGCGATGTCCCGCACCCGCAGCGGGGTGCCGGCCTCGGTCTTCAGCACGATGTTCTCGATGTCGGCGACGCTCTTCAGGTAGCCGCGCCCGCGCACCATGAACTCGAATTCGGAGAGCTCGACCGTGCGGCCGCCGACATCCGCGTTGCTCGACCGGATCGCCTCCCGAAGCCTACTGAGCGGGATGCCCTGGGCGCGCAGGCGGTTCGGGTCGACGACGACGTTGTACTGCTTCACGAAGCCGCCGACGCCCGCGACCTCGGCCACGCCCTCGGCGCGCGAGGCCCCGAAGCGCACCACCCAGTCCTGAAGCGAGCGCAGCTCGGCGAGCGTCTGCTGCTTGGCCACGATGGCGTACTGGTAGACCCAGCCCACGCCCGTCGCGTCGGGCCCGAGCGTCGGCGTCACGCCGGTCGGCAGGCGCTTGCCGGCCGCGCTCAGGTATTCGAGCACGCGCGAGCGGGCCCAGTACGGGTCGGTGCCGTCCTCGAAGATGACGTAGACGAACGAGACCCCGAAGAAGGAGAAGCCGCGCACCACCTTCGACCTCGGCACCGTCAGCATGGCGGTGGTCAGCGGGTAGGTGACCTGGTCCTCGACGACCTGGGGCGCCTGCCCCGGGTACTCGGTGTAGACGATGGTCTGCACGTCCGAGAGGTCCGGGATGGCGTCGAGCGGCAGGGTGCGCACGCTGTAGAGACCGGCCGCCACCACGAAGACGGTCCCGATCAGCACCAGGACGAGGTTGCGGGCCGACCAGCCGATGAGGCGCGCGATCATTCTGGCTTCTCCTCGGCCTGCGCCCGGGGCTCGGCGGGGGGCTTGGGCGCGGCCATGCTCTGCAGCGCCGCCTTCAGGTTGCTCTCGGCGTCTATGAGGAAGTTGGCCGCGGTCACGACTTGCTCGCCGGCCTGCACACCCTCGCGGATCTCGGTGTAGCCCTCGCCGCGGGCGCCGACCTTGACCTCGCGCGGCTCGAAGCGACCCTCGCCCTTGTCCACGAGCACGACCTGGCGCGCGCCCGTGTCGATGACGGCATCGTTCGGGATCGCGACGACGGGCTTCGTCGCCCCGGTCCCGATGTCGACGTCGGCGTACATGTCGGGCAGCAGTACCCCGTCGGGGTTCGGCAACTCGATGCGCACGCGGGTGGTGCGGGTTTGCGTGTTCACCTGCGGGTAGATCAGCTCGACCTTGCCGGTGAAGCTGCGCCCGGGCAGCGAGCGCACGCGCACGCTGACGGGCTGGCCGACCTTGACATTGCCGAGGTCGTACTCGGGCACGTCGGCCAGCACCCACATCACCGAGATGTCGGCAATCCGGAACAGGGTGTCGCCGGCCGCAGCCTTCATGCCCTCGATGGCGGTGCGCTGCAGCACGAGGCCGTCCCGGGGCGCGGACCAGGTGATGGCCATCGGCACCTTCCGGGTCCGCTCCATCTCGTTGATCACCTCATCCGAGACGTTCAGGTTCTGCAGCCGCCGCCGGGCCCCGTCGAAGCCGGGATTTGCGATGAGCTGGGCGGCGGCCGCGTTGATCTCGGGCGAGTAGACGTGGACCAGGGGCTGGCCCTTCCGCACCCGGTCGCCCGTCGTCACGTTCTCGACGTGGTCGACGTAGGCATCCGAGCGTGTCGCCACGACGGTGACGCGCCGCTCGTCGAGCGTGACGGTGCCGGGGACCCGCACCGGTCGGCTGACGACGCGACGTTCGGCCCGCTCAGTGCGCACGCCGGTGCGCTGGACCTTGCCGGGCGAGATCTTGACGGTGTTCCCGTCCTCGGCCTCGCCCTCGTAGACGGGGAGGTAGTCCATCCCCATCGAGTCCTTCCTCGGCACCGGCGAGGTGTCGGGCAGGCCCATCGGGTTGCGGTAGTAGAGGATCTTCCGGCCCACGGCCGGGGGCGCGGCGTAGGTGGCGTTCGCCTCGGTCTCCTTCGCCGCCGCGGGCCGCGGCTCGAAATCGACATCCTCGCCGACATGCACCGGAAGGTAGGCGCGTCCGTCGGGCGTCCTCGCCGGCGCGAGCGCGTAAGCCGCCTTTCCGTCGGGGTCGCGGTAGTAGAGCACGGGCGCATCCGCGGCCGCGGCCGGCTTCGCGTCGCGACCGACGAGCAGACCGGAGACCGAGGCTGGGAACCATGCCGGCAGGGGCCATCCCGCCTCGCCGGCCTTCAGCCCGGCGAGGGCGCCGCCGCCGACGGCGAGGGGCAGGAGAACGAGGGCCGCGACCCACGCCTTCGCCTGGCCGCCCGGGTGCGCGCGGTCACGTCGCCGCGCCAGGTGGATCGGTGTCGTCTGGTCCATCACTCGACGGCCCTGAGCACGAGTTGGTCTTGGACGGTGCCGGTCTCGCCCGGTACCTTCGCGGCCAGCGAGAGGCGCCAGCGGCCCTCCATCGCCAGGTTGGCCCTGAAGGCGTAGATGCCCGGCTCCGGGCTCGCCTCCGGCTTCATCTTACCCGTCATCGTCGGCATCCCGTCGGGTGCCATGTCGAGGCGGCGGGCGTAGACAAGCGCGTCGGCCACGGGCTTGCCGGCGCGCTTGTCGAGCAGACGCACCCTGAGCGTCGCCTCGCCCGATTTAGTCTCGGGATCCAGGAGCTCGAAGGAATAATCCTTGAGGTCCGGGGGCATGAGTGGCGCGCCCTTGGGCAGCCAGGCCGCGACCGGTTCCGGAAGCCGTGCCGCGACCGCGCCGGGAATGACCCATGCGCCGCGCGCGAGCGCGTAACCGGCGCCGGCTCCCGCTAGGGCTGCTACGATGAGGACGAGCCCGAGCAGGAGCCAAGCGCCTCGCCCTGCCGGCCGGTGCTCCTTCTGGTAAGCGTCGAAAAAGTCCTCCCGGCCCGTCATGGCGCCACCCTTAGGACTGAGCGGATGGGGAGACGGGCCGCGCGTGGCTCGGGGCGTGCGGGATGCGCCGGGGCAGGACGCGGCCGCGGGGATGCGGGATGTTCGGTGGACACGGGGATGATCCTGTTCCGGAGCGTCTGGATGCGGGACCCCGACCGTTCGGGCCGCCGCGGCGCGGCGGTGCGCGAAGGCTGCCGTGCATGCTCATGCACGGGGCGGAACCGCTCTCGGGCGTGCTCAGGAACGCGGTTTGGGAGGGGGGGCCTGCGGGGCTGCGGCCAAACTCGGCCGGATATGGTCCTGCCGAACGGGCAGGAGGACCGGGGCGACCGGGCCGCCATCGGCAGGCGGGGATGGCAGGATCCCCGGCACGATCTTCGCGGCGCAGGCCACCGCGAAGGGACAGGCCTTGGTGTCGCGGCAGTCCGGGCCCGAGGGCTCGGGATCGCAACACGGCATGTCGTCGGGCATCGGCGCGACGTGTGGCGTCGTGACGCCGCCTTGCTGAGCGACCATGTCCCGCTGAACGCCGTCGCCCACGAAGGCGCGCGCCTGCGCGGGGGCGACGGATGCCCCGGCGATCAGGCCGAGCACGGCGAGGGCCGTGAGCAGGCGCGCTATGGTGGATCGGATCGACATCCGTTTCCAGGATCCCACTGATCGGGGGCTTTGCCTAGCCCCGGACGCGCCGGGCTCGCGACAAGCCCGGCGAATACAAGTTCGCGGGTGCGGGCCCACGGGTTACAGCCGCTCCCGCAACGTGCCCGACGTTGATTAGAACGCGGGTCCGCCCGAAGTGGTGCCGAGGTTCTGGGCCGCGGCGGGACGCTCGGGGAACTGGGCATTCCCGCGCGTGCTGCTCCTCAGGTCCCGTCCCTGGAGATCACGCCCCTCCCAAACGCGGCCGAGGCTGCCCGTCACCTCGGGCGCGGCTCCCGTCGGGCCTTCCAGGACGCTCCAGCCCGCCGAGGGAACGGCCTCGCCGGTCAGCCTCGGGTGCGCCCAAGCGCCGCCGGTCATGAGGGTGGAGGCCACCAAGGTTGCAAGGATGTACTTCATCGAATGCTCCATCGTCTTTCGCGTTTGCCTTCACGGCGCCGCTACCGACGACTTCGGGACGCGCGGACGATGCGTTACCGTAGAAGCGCGGAAGGCCCCGCCCTTGAGGGCGGGGATGGATAGCGCCGGCCGCGACAGAAGCCTGCCCGGGCACCGATCCAATCCCCTTGCCTTCGTTCCGCATTCGTTCTATCCTTGGCCTGTGCTTCGCGTCCAGGCATACCGGTTCGTCCTTCGGCCCGACGGCGCGCAGGAACGGCTCATGCGCCGCTCCTGCGGCGCGCGCCGCTACGTCTTCAACAGGGCCCTCGCCCTGCAGAAGGAGCGGTATGCCGCCGGTGACAAGCACCTCTCCTACGCCGACCTCTGCAAGCACCTCACCGCCTGGAAGGCCGAACCCGACACTTCCTGGCTCAAGGAGGTGCACAGCCAGGTCCTGCAGCAGGCGCTCAAGGACCTCGACCGCGCCTACCGCAACTTCTTCGAGGGACGGGCCGAGTTCCCCCGCTTCAAGAGGAAGGGCAAGGACGACGCCTTCCGCCACCCGCAGAAGGTCGAGCTCGACCAGCCGAACGGGCGGGTCTTCCTGCCCAAGCTCGGTTGGATGCGCTACCGCGCGAGCAGGCTTGTCGAGGGCGAGATTGGGCAGGTCACCGTCTCGCTGAAGGCCGGCAAGTGGCACGTCTCGGTCCAGACCGAGCGCGAGGTCGAGAAGCCGGTCCACCCGTCGACGACGCTTGTCGGCATCGACGTCGGCGTGACGCGTTTCGCCACGCTGTCCGACGGCACCGTCATCGAACCGGCGAACGCGTTCCGCAAGGCCGAGGCGGCGCTCGCGAAGGCGCAGCGGGCGATGGCCCGCAAGACCAAGTTCAGTAGGAACTGGAGGAAGGCGAAGGCGAAGGTACAACGGGTCCAGGCACGCATCGCCCGCATCCGCTCCGACTTCCTGCACAAGACCTCGACGACCGTCAGCAAGAACCACGCGGTGGTCTGCGTCGAGGACCTGGACGTGCGGGCGATGACCGCGAGCGCGGCCGGGACGGTCGAGGAGCCGGGCGTGAACGTCCGTCAGAAGGCGGGGCTGAACAAGGCGATCCTGGACCAGGGGTGGGGCGAGTTCCGCCGGCAGGTCGGGTACAAGCAGGAGTGGCTCGGCGGTTGGCTGCTGCCGGTGCCGGCTCCGAACACGAGCCGGACGTGCCCGGAATGCGGGCACGTGGCGGCGGGGAACCGCCCGAGCCAGGCCGTGTTCCGGTGCGTGGCGTGCGGGTACGCGGCGAACGCGGACGACGTGGCGTCGATCAACATTGCAAGGGCGGGGCACGCCCGGTTAGCCTGCGGAGAGACTTCGCCCGTGATGGCGTCGGCCCAGGAACCCACCGAGGCGGGTCCGGCCTTCGCGGCCTGACACGCGGTAGGAATCCCCGCCCTCCAGGGCGGGGAGGATGTCAAAGAGACCGGTGCCAGACCCCATATCCGCGGGGACCGAAGTTCTGTGGAAGTCGAACCGAGCCCCAACTCCGACGTTGTCGGGTCTCCGGGCGTCGGGCATAATGCCCACGGTCCGAAACGCGTGTGGCTCCAGAGGCATCCCGTGCGTCCCGAGGTAAACAGGGAAGTCGTGAACGACCGTGCCAAGCTGATGATCCATCGGCTGGTGGCGCGTCGGCTCGCGCGCGACCCGGGCATCCTCGATAGCGCCAAGATGGCCGTCATGCGGCTTGAGGCGGACTACCCCGAGCGCACCTTCGTCTCCGAGTGGCGCGAGATCCTCGGGCAGCCGCCGGGGACGATCCGGCAACTCCTCACCCGGCGGGACGAGGGTATGCAGCGGCTTCGGCTGTCCTCGCCGTTCCTGGAAGGGGAGGGCGTGTCGTTCGTGCGCGACCCGAACGTCCGAAAGCGGATCTGGCGCCTGGCACGTAAAGGCGCGGCCGCCCAACGCGCGGCGCATGCCGGCCGCCAAGGCTCCTCCGTCCCGGCGTGAGCCGTCCGATTGAGATCCGGACGGTCGCGGACCTGGAGCGCACCGCCCGTTCGCTGGCGTTGCACTTCAAGGCCCGCACCGTGGTGGTCGTCGGCAGCCAGGGCATCCTCGTGGGCTGGCCCGGCGCGCCGGTCACGATGTGCATGTCGCCCGAGATCGACGCCTATCCCGCCAACGCTCGGGCCTGGGAGGCCGCCCAGGACGACGACCTCGCGGAGGCATCCGAAGAGATCTCCGTCATCTTCGGCGAGGGCTCGCACTTCCACACGGCTCACGGTTTCTACATCGACGGCGTCGACGACCGCACCGCCCGCCTGCCGCCCTCGTGGCCCTCGCGCGCGGTGGTGCGGGAGGTGAGAGGCCACGGCGCGGCGACCGTGACGGTGGTGGCCCCCGGCCCGGAGGATCTGATCGTTTCTAAGCTCGCCCGCCTTGCCGACAAGGACAGGGACTACATCGCGGCCTACCATCAGGCCCGGCCTCTCGACCTTGCCGTCATCCAGGCGCGCGTAGCGGAATGCGGGTTCGAGGAGGTTCTGGCACAGCGTGCGCTCGCCTTCCTCGCCGGCCTTCCCTCACCTCCCGGGCGCGCGACCGCCGCACCCGTGCGGGCAGGGGCCGTCGTGCCGCCCCATCCCGCGTGGACGCACTGCGCCTTCCTCATGGACGAGGGCCGTTCGGTCTCGGTCCGCGCCTGGAACGAGGCGGCCGGTCTCTACGATATCCTCGACAATCCTCTCGGCCCCGCGGTGGTGGCGCAGGACGGGGCGAGCGCCTTCCTGATCGACGGGGAGGCGCTGACGCAGGAGGCGTGGGACGCACATCCGCGCGTCCGCGCCGCGCGACACGGTGACCTATCCGGGTACCCACGGCCGAACTGGACGCCTCCGGGCTGACCTGCCCCTGAAGCGCGCGGCGGGCCGGGAGCGGTTCGCCCGTGCCTACGGGCGAGCCGACGGCCTTACCAGCGCAGCAGGCGAGGACCAAGAAGCGCGCCCGCCAGCGTGCAGAGGGCAATCGTGCCGCCGTACCAGAGCGCGATGAAGGGTACGGTGTCGTCCATGCAGTGAATCGCGTAGCCCATCGCGCTCACGCCTCCCGAGGCGAGCCCGACCAGGGCCCCGGCCCGGACGAGGTCCGTCGGCGCGCCGAACCTCCGGACCGCCCACATCAGGGTCGCGAAGGGGACCACAGCAATCACCGGGATGGAGACGAGGCATTCGAGCCACATGTGGCCGGTGAGCATGGTCCCCCAGTGGGCCGCCGGCGCGTTGGCGAGGCTGAGGGCAGCGAGGACCATGACCGCCGCGAACGGCAGGGCCGCGATGCCGAGATGCACCCTCCTCTCGCCCCCTGGGCGAGCGATGCGACCGAGGTAGCGCAGGGCCAAGCCACCGACGGCGAGGGCGAAGGCCAGCTTGGCCAGCAGGAAGGTCAGTGACTTGCCTTCACCCAAGTCAGGCCGGACGCCCAATGCGAGAAGGGCGAGGCAGAGCGCCCCGGCGGCCCCGATGGCGGCCCCGAGCGCGATCCGCCTCAGCATGCCGGGAGACTTGGCAGGCTCGCTGGCGAAGCTCGCGCCGAGCAAGCCGATGAGTTCGTCGGTCTTCATTCCCCTTTGCCCCCTGCCAAGGCGGCCAACGCCTTCAACCCGCGGTGGACGCTGACCTTGATGGCCGATTCCGACATGCCGGAGCGCGTCGCGGCCTCGGCCACGCTCAGACCTTCGACCTTCATGGCCCGGATCGCCTGCTGCATCTTGCCGGGAAGGCGACCGAGCAGGCGCTCGACGTCGAGCGTGCTCTCGACGGCGGCGTGGTCGTCGCGCGCGACCAGCTCGCTCGCATCCTCGACGGGCACGTCGGCGAGGGAGGCGCGCGTACGCCGGAGGTGGTCGATGAGCTTGTAGCGCGCGATGGCGTAGAGCCAGGGCGTGACCGGTTGGCCAACGTCGTAGGTGTGCCGTCGCGTGTGAACCGCCATCAACGTTTCCTGGACAAGGTCCTCCGCCTCCGGCGCGGCGCGTCCGGAGCGCGCGAGCTTACCCTTGAAATAGGCCCGCAGGTGGGGACCAAGCCGCTCCAGGAACAACCGGTAGTCCGCCGCGCTTCCGGCGAGGCCGGACGACAGCAAGGCCCGCAACTCGTCTTCCTGACTGATCAAGACGCCTCTCTCGGCCACACCGCGAAGACGCGTCTGACCCGGCCATCAAACACGTCACCGCGGCTCGCCTCGCATTCGATCCGCGCGTGCCGGCCCCGGACACGCGCCCACCCGCCCGCGCAGCCTCCGCCGGGGCTAAGGTGAACCCGAGACGCGAGCGGGCAAGGGGTCGACCACCGGAGCGGCCGGCCTGGTCCCGCCGCCTCGCACGGACGGGGTGCCCGCCAGGACCAATCCGTAGGAAACGCGCAGATGGTTACAGGGCCCCGCCTGCCCATTTGACCACCCCAGCGACCCAGCCCGCCCGCTGTCGTCCGGCCCCTCCATCTTGCTCGGAACGCTCGCGGAGGAACAAAACGCCTGAATACCCCCGGATCGTATATGGGGCCAAGCGCGCTCCTTGAGCCGCAGAACGACGATGGAGGTGAAGGGATGTCGAGACTGTTGCAGGTCGGGTTGCTCGTGGCCGCCGCGGCCGCATTCGGGTCCACGGCAGGGCCGGCGCGGGCGCTCGACGAAGTCGGGGCCGCCCACGGCGACCACCACGGCGCGGAGCGCCATGGACACGTGATCGAGCACAGGCAGACGCACGGCCATCATGGTGAGGCGGACCATCACGAGGAGCATCATGAGGTCGTCCGCGAGGGCGGCCACCACCGGGAAGGGCGCCACTGACACGGGGTGCCAAGTCCCACCGACACCCTAAGCCCGTCGCCCGTGGCCCTCTCGGCGACGGGCGCGCTCGCCGGGAGCTCAGCGTTCCCGTGGCGTCACCCCGGACCGCGGCTGCCGGACGCCGGGGGCTGGCGGGCACGGCCATCCGGATGGCAGCCGGCTTGTTCGCGCCCGGCCTACGACCCAACCCAACAGAAAAGCGCGATCGGACGGCGAACCTGGATCACGCCGCCGGGTTGTACCCCCACAGGGTAAAACGAACAGAGAGGCTCGCATGAAGGTAGTGAGAACCGCACTCGTAGCCACGGCACTCATGGCTTCCGGCGCGACACCGGTGCTCGCCCAAGGCGGCCAGGGCGGGTCCATGTCGGGCATGGACATGAAGAACATGGGCCCTCTGCAGAAGGACTCCATGGAAGCCATGGACAAGATGAACAAGGCGATGATGCAGGGCATGATGGACCCCGATCCGGACCTGGCCTGGATGAAGGGCATGGCGGCACACCACCAAGGCGCGGTCGACATGTCCGAGGCCGCCATCAAGCATTCGAAGGACGAGACGGTGGTGAAGGAAGCCCGGAAGACGAAGGAGGAAAACGAAAAGAGCCTGCGCGAGATCCAGACCAAGATCCGGAAGGAGAAGTAGATCTTCCACCCCTGGCCTCGCTGCGGACCGCCGACGGGTCAGGGCAACGACTCGACGGCTCGGCGCCGCCTCGTCTGGCGAGCCCGCTAGCCACGGTCCCGGCCAGGCTCTCCCGCCGGCCGGGATCACCGCCGTCCGGGTCGTCGGGGTCAGGCTGGCCGAACAACTTCTCCCCGTCGCCGAAAGCGGACACGGCCACGGCCGGAGGAGGGAGCGTCCAGCCGGCGTCAGGGGACCCTATTGGCGCTCCCCCTGCATAAGGGACACCTGCTGTCCTTGAACTCAGGCGCGCATGCCAAGTGCCGCGCTTGCATCGTCCGGAAGTTCGGCGGCGAGGTTGCGCCGCGGCTGCGCCGGTGCCACCGGCCGATGTCGAGACAGTCCGGTTCTGTCTCGCCCACGAATGCCGGTTCGCCCAGGATCTGTTCCGCGCCATCCCGATGAGCTGTCCCGGCCCCGAGTCCGGGATCGGTTCGGCTTGGGTTTTCCGGGCCACGTCGGGCAAGCGCGGCGGCAGCCTGCCCGCTGAGAGCCGGGTTCCGCGCGGGTGGCGGCAGGCCGCGACGCCGTCCATCTCGTCGTGTCGTCCGACCGCTGCGGTCAGGCTGCGACCGGGCCGGGCGCAGACCGGGCCCGGAGCCGGTGGGACACCGCAATGCCGGGCTGGTCTCCCCGGGGCGCGGCCCCGGGGTCTTGGCCCGACCGCAGTTCGAGATTCGAACGGTCTGCAACCTTTTCCGCGTCGGCCCCGAACTCTTCCGAGAAGCCGCCAGCTTCTTGAGAAGAGGGAAACGTAGCCATGAACCGAGCTGTCCATGCCGCCCTTCTGGGCGCCGCCTTGATGGCCTGGATGCCGGGTCACGCCCTTGCCGGCGCCTGGGACAACGTCCCCCCTGCTTGGCGCAACGAACGGTATCAGAAGTTGCGTCCCGCATTCCGATCGCTCGACGACGGCCTGACGACCGGTTCGATCCGGCGCGCGCCCCAACGCCCCGTCACCGAGCGCCCCGAGCCGGCCGGCGCTCGGCGGTGAGACGAGGCTGCGCGGTCCGTGGTGCACCCTGGCGCGGCACCGAGGACAGGATCAGGTCGCATCGCGACCATCTCGGACCCGGCACCCGGGAGGCCGAGGGGGCGGGCGTCCGAGCCTCACGGGCCGGCGCCCTCTTGCCCCGGTCAGGACTGACATCGAGGCCCCGCCCAAAGCTCGGAAGGCAAGACCGGCGTCACGGGCGCCTGGGGAGATCCGCATCGTCGCGAGCCGGCCTAGGCCGCAGGCAATCGCACCCCACGCAGAGACGCCCAAGTCACGAGCCTCCAGAAGCCCGCCGGCACGATCTCGACACCTATCGGCCGCCGCGCGGGCATGACCTGTGACCGAATTCCAACAGCGCCGAGGGCCGAGGCAGGTTCACATTAAATCAAAGTGTTCGTGCGTTGCCCGGCAAGTCCATCCGTGCGACGATTGGGTCGGGTTTTGGC
>NZ_BPQO01000055.1 GCF_022179285.1 Methylobacterium hispanicum
GCCGGTCGAGGGTGTGGGTGAAGAAGAAGCGCAATGCCGAGACGATGGCGTTGAGGGTCGGCACCGGCACGCCGGCCTCGCGCTGCTCGACCTGGAAGCGGCGCAGGTCCTCCGCGGTGGTCGTGTCGGGCCGGCGCCCGAGGAAGGTGGCGAGGCGGCCGACGTCGCGGATGTAGTTGCGCTGGGTCTCGTGCGAGAACCGGCGCAGGCTCATGTCATCGATCAGGCGCTGGCGCAGGGGGCTGACCGCGCTGGCGGGGAGAAGATCGTGCATCGTGGGGCTCCTCGGATGAAGGAGCCGCGATGCTCGGCCCGCCTCCGACGGGCCTCAAACGATACGCGACGGTCCCGACCCTACCGCGCCCTCACCACACGCACCCTCCCGCGCAGCGGGTTCGTTCTTCGGCCAGACGACGTCATGCCGGATCGCCATCGCGCGCAGAATCGGACATTCGGCTTGGCGCCCATCCGAGTGCACTGACGCGGAGGTAGGATTCACGCATGGGGTGAGGCGTGCGAGTCCTCGCCAGAGCTCAGACGGTATGCGTGCTCCTTAATCCGACCTGATCCGCCCCCACTGGAGTGGTCCGCCCTGAGGTATGGCCTGCGGGCCAGGGTCACGGAAGCCAACGCCCAGATACTTAAGCCAAGCAAATAGACTCTGATGCAGTGACCCTCGAACGCCTCGACGCTGGCCGGGTCGTAGACGGCCGCAAGACGGTCGCGCTTGTCCGGCGCGGGCTAGTGGCCTCGGGCGCAAAGAAACCCGCTCACGCATTCGGGGCCGGAACTCGATGATCAGACGGGTCTGGGCGCGCGCCGACAAACTTCGCGCGCCCAGGCCGACACACTACCCGCTCCTGCCGACAAACTTCCTGCGCTCGCACATCAGGCCTCGCAGCATCAGCCTCGTCCTGCGAGCAGGGGACCGGCCAGGATCCTGTTGAGTCCGATCACGCCGAGCAGGACGGCGGCGTGCAAGGCGAGATCCGTCGCGGTGGCGTCGTAGGAGTGGAACGGCATCAGCATCGTCGCGGCGACCGCGGCGACGGCCAGGCCCCCCAACGCCGCCGTCAGGTTCGGCCGAAGCGGGCAGGCCCGGCGCACCATGACGACCATCAGCGCCGAAAGCGGCACAGACACACAGACCAGGACACCGAGGCACATCGTCATGTCGTGGGGCCCGGAGATGCCGGTGCCGGGAACAATCCGAACGTACAGGCAGCCCAGGCCGCTCGCGCCGATCCACAGGACGACGGCGGGCAGCGGCAGCAGCGCCCAAGCGCCGGAGCGTCCCGGCACGGCGGTGGCGAAGGCGGCGAGGGATGCAGTCACCGCCGTCGACATGGCCCCGAGCGCGGCGAGCATCAGGTTCGGTGCGCGCATCCGGATCAGAAAATCGCCCGCATCCATCCGTGTTGCTAGGATCAGTCCGACGAGCATCGCCCCCCCGAACCAGAACACGGCACGAACGCACGGCGCAGGCAGCGGCCGCACGGGTTTCAATCCTTCAGCGAGGTCCGCGACAAGCTTGTCGTGAGGGCTGAGCGTGACCATCACTCCTTCTCCTGGATCAGGCTGGCGCGCAGAGCCTCGATGGCTCGGTGCAGGTTGACCTTCAGCGCTCCCTTGCTGCGGCCGATGAGTCGCGCGGTGTCGTCCAGCGACAACTCGCGCAGGCCGAGATTCTCGATCGCCTGACGTTGGCACTCCGCCAGGGCGGCGACTGCGCGAGCCAGTGCCATGCTTCGCCCGCCCGCCCCCGGCGCCGTGCCGGTAGCGGGGCCGGGATCGACCTCGGCGCAATAGGCCAGGGGATCGTGGACCTCCTGCGGACCGCGGCCCGCCCGCCTCAATCGGTCGATCCCCCGGCGTCGGGCAATCGCGTGCAGCCACGGCAGGAAGGGTCGGCGGGGGTCATAGCCCGCTCTCGCCCGATGCACCGTCATGAGCGCGTCCTGCACGACATCGTCCACTGCCTCGCCCCTCACCCCCTGCGCCGGGCAATGCCCGCCACCACCGTCAGGCATGCCTTCGGGAGAATCCGGTAGGCCGCCGCGTCGCCGGCTTGCGCTGCCGCCAGCAAGCGGGCGAGATCCTCTTCGAGCGCCATCCGACTCCCGCCGATTTTTGCCCCGGCCCGCCTACGCTCTCATCGACAGCAGAGGTAATGACGAGGAGCGATGCGAAAAGCTCTCCGTCAGGTGGAGAAACGGCGGGGATCACCGGGCGACGGCCGGTTCGAGTGTCGCCGTCCGACTAAAGGCGTGCGGCGCCGAGGATGGTCCCGTCAGGTGCTTGGACCAGCACCGCCGCGGTCTCGCCTGCCGGTAGGGGAGTGCTGAGCGTCATCGCGGCACCCGACCATCGGCCGATCTCGCGCAGCGAACGCACGATGTTGGCCTGCTCGATCGTGCGACCGGCATTCTCGCCCCGCGCAACCCGCGTCGTGTGACTCGGGTCGAACCCGACCAGCACGACCGATCCGGAACCGCTCGCGGCTCCGAGTTTCACCGCCAAGCCGCCGCCATCCCGCACCAGGAAGACGGGGACCGATCGCCAAGCGCGTGCGCGTGCGACGGCGGCGCGCAACGCCGCCTCGTCGGAGCCGAGAACGTCCAGGTGACCATCGACGACGGCCTGAGGCGTATAGCTCGGACCACGCAACCGCGCCGCGTAGGCGCTCTGACGCGCCGTCGCGGCCGGCAGGGAATAGGCGTCACGCCAATCCAGGTGGTTCCAGTAGGTCACGTGGAACGCGAGCGGCAGCACGTCCGCACCCTCGTGAGCAAGCCGACCGAGCAGCGCCTCGGCGGGCGGACACGACGAGCAACTCTGCGAAGTGAACAGCTCGACGACCACCGGGCGCTCAGCCGCGCCGGCAGGCCCCAAGACGGACGACAGGAGCACGGGGGCGAGAAGGGTTGCGGCGTATCGCATTGTCGAGGCTCCGAGTTGCGAGCGATGCATGGAAGCTTCTCATCCGTTCGCCGCGCCCTGGGTCGCGGTTACTCGCCTTCGTAGCCGTAAAGTATGAAAATGATGCCGCGTCGTTGTACTCCGTGTCATCGATGAAGTGTTGATTTGATGCGTCTGGCCTCTGATGCTCCGGGTCGGACAGGAAGAGCCGTCACTCGGCATGATGAAGTGAGCGGCATTTTCTGTTCGACCGACGTGGCACCGTCCAGCTATGACGACGGTGCCTAACTCTTCATTTCACCCTTCGGCGATGTGCTTGAACATGTGAGCGCGCGCCTCATCGTCCATCTCGGCTTTGAAACTGAAGCGGTCCTTCAACCCGAGCGCTCTCTGCGCAGCCGGACGCGCGGCGATCTCGTCGTGAAGTCGCTTCACGTTCGGCAGCTTGTCCCAAGCATCCTCGCCGAGCACGAACGGCAGCATCCGTGCCCAACCCCAAACGCCCATGTCGACGATGGTGTAGGTGTCGCCGACCATGTACCGGCGACCTGCCAAGTGGCTTTCCAACACGCCGTAGTGGCGGCGTGCCTCGTAGGCATAGCGCTCACGGGCATACGGCACCGGCTCCGGCGCGAAGTGCCGGAAATGCACGGCCTGCCCTGAAAACGGACCGATCCCGGTGGCCACGAACATCAGCCACGACAGAAGCGGTCCCCGCTCGGTTGCACCGGCGGGTAGAAAGCGGCCGGCCTTCTCGGCGAGGTAGAGCAGGATCGCGTTGCTGTCGAAGACCGTGACCTCGCCGTCGACGATGGCGGGCACCTTTCCATTCGGGTTCACGGCGAGGAAGGCAGGCTCGAACTGCTGGCCGCGGCGGGTATCCACCGGCACGGGTTCATAGTCCAGACCGAGCTCCTCCAGCAGGAGCGCGACCTTGCTCGGATTCGGAGACAGGTTGAAGTAGAACTTGAGCATCACGTGCCTCGGGCAGCGAGGGCCTGAGCGTGTGCAATCCGGTTGGATCGGGGCAGCGCAGGCAGTCACCAGGTTGTGCCAGACCTCTCGCGGAAGCGAAAGCATCGGGTTTGGGCCGCACGCGGCACGGGTGGCCGTTCCTTCGGAATCATCCTTAAGATCGCCAGCGCTCGAAGCAAGCTCCCGTCACAGGCGTGGATGCTGATACTTCAGACTGTTTGCCCGGTCCGTCGCCCTACAGACAGCTGCAACGAGGTTCGGCCTACAGCCATCCCGCGTCCCCGCCGGGCACCAGCACCGCATGATTTATGGCAGGCCCGGATTGATCCGTCGACAGGCTCATGTGCGCGGCCACACGCGGATCCATCGCTCCGCCGGCACTCATGGACATGGCGCGATCGTCGCGCCGCGGAGACCTCCGATGCCCAACCCACTCTACGCACTCGCCCCGGTGATCGGCACCCTGGCCGCCTTCTTCGGCCTGATGATCGTCGCCTACGCCTGAACATCCTCTGCCAAGCACCGTGTCGAGGAACACCGCCATGATCCGCTCCGCCCTTGCTGTCATCGCCCTTTTCACCATCGCCACCCTCCCGGTTCGAGCCGCGCCGATCGACGCGCCGAGAGTCGTCGCAACCGCTGCACTGCCGAAGGCGCAGCTTCGCCACGTGACTATGAACGGAACCACGAAGCCGGCCGGCCTTACCCTCGACGGGCGCAGCGGGACCACGCCGGACCTCGACCGCAAGAGCGGCGAGCTCCACCGGCTCATCGTGACCTCGATCTGTACCGGCTGCTGACGGCCCGCACCGCGACGCCTCCCGTGTGAAGGGAACCTGAGTTTGGCATGCCCTACTGGTAAGCGGCCGAATTCATTGATCGACTCGATACGCTCACGTTCTTCTACGTCTGAATGTGGGTGCTTTGACCTTAAGACGGCTCGTCGAAGATCATTTGGCTTCCGGGGACCGGCAGCGCCCACTAATCCTCGTGGAAGTGATCTCCGCTCTCCGCGCGCGGAAGCGGCCCTCGACGCCCGGGGCATCACCAGGATGTCCATTTTCGGCTCTACGGCCCGCGGCGAGAACCGGACCGATAGCGACATCGACAACCTGATCGAAGTATCATCGGATACCTGCATGTCGCTCACGGGCTTCGTAAGACTAAAAAGCGACCTAGCCGAGATCCTAGGTCATCCGGTCTATCTGGCGGAATGGCTAAATCTGTATCCTCGCTTCGCAGCGTCGGCGGAACGCGATGCCGTGGCGGTGTTCTGATGCCGCGCGACCTCGAACTGCTTCTCGAAGACCTTCCGGACGCGGCACGTGGCGCTGTGCGGTACGCCTCAAATCCGACCCAGGATGGCTTCGAGCTGATGCCGACGACCGATTGGGATAGGTACCGCGCCCTCAAGGAGGCTGTGACCGAGCTGAGAGAGGTCGTGAAGAAGTCACTTGAGGATTTGAATATTAGACACGGCGAAATCGATGGGGCGGGCATGGCCGGTATCAGGAACATCTTCACGCATCAATACTTCCGGGTCGACATGGCGCGGCTTTGGCTTGCGGCCGTCTGGGAGTTTCCCGACCTAATCATTGTTTTTGATCAGGAAAAGCTTGCCACATCCAATCCTAGCCTTGCAACTAGCGGCTCGACATACGGAGTATGATAGCTCTGACGTTTGAAAGACGGTCCTCGCAAAGGGCGCCTTCCAATCGGACAGACATGCACACGAAAGCTCGAGCGAGAGGCGCGTCACGGTTGAGGCGACCAGTCGTTGCGATGCGCCTTCCGATCGGATTTGCGCCTGCGCGTCGTTCGTCATTCGTTCCACAAATTCTCCTCTCACAGGCGCCTCATCGGGTGACCGCAGCCTGATCTGCCTCAGCCTCATGCAGTACGAAGCCTTCAAGAGGGTCGACCTCTCGTCTCCACGGCGCCTCAGCGAGCACACGCCGCGCGTGCAGGTAACCGGCCTCCTCACGCGCTCGTATCCCGTTCGGGCTGAAATCGATGTCGCGCATATGGTCTTCTGCCTCAAGCCGCGGTGCGAGTAGCCGCACCACGTGCATGCGGGTCAGGCAGCCATACGCCGTCAGTGCCTTGATCTCCGGCTCGGCCGCGACCTCTGCGGGAAGCCGGCGGGCGAGTTCCGCAATGACGTGGCGGAGCCGGTGCGTCTGCTTCTGACGGGCGATGTGGCTGTGAGCGCGGCTGGCGTATTGGAGATCCTTCTGACGGTTGACCACCTCCCAGATGGTCCGAGGTTCAGGGCCGGACGGGTTCCACATATGCACGACGAAGATGATCCCATCGCGCCGCGGGTTGTCATCGAACACCGCTTCAACGGGCGTGTTCGAAAGAATGCCCCCGTCCCAGTACAGATCGTCACCGATACGCACAGGTGGGAAGGACGGTGGCAACGCTCCGGATGCCAAGACATGACGGAGGTCCAGAACTTCATCGCGGCTGTCGAAGTAGCGCATCTGGCCGGTACACACATGCGCAGCGCCGACCGTCAGCCTGCAGCCGCCGCCGTTGAGCTGCTTCAAATCGACGAGGTCAGCAAGCGTCTCACGCAGGGCCGCCATGGTGTAGTAGCCGACCGACTCAGGTGCGAGCGGCCAGTGAGGGTTTGCCAGCGCGAAGGGGTTGGGGGTGAAAAATCCTGCCACCCCCTGCATGATCGTGGACCAATGGACGGTCATTGGACCGAAGCCAGGCCAAGCCGATAGCTGTTCGCGCAGGGCACCGTGCTCGATGCGGCGCCAGAACGTGCGGAGGCGTTCGAGGCGCTGCCCGTGTGAGTTGCCGGCGATCAACACACCGTTGATGGCACCGATGGAGGTGCCGATGACCCAGTCGGGATCGACTCCAGCCTCGTGCAAGGCGCGGTAGACGCCGACTTGATAGGCCCCCAGTGCGCCGCCGCCTTGAAAGACGAGAACGACTTGACCGAGGTCCCGAAGAGTTAGTGCGTCGGGGGCTGGCGCTTGCATTGGATCCGGTGGGTTCAAGTTCTGGTCCTGGGACACGATGCTTCAGCGAGGCAGCGGGCCACCGGCGCGCGAACCGGATCCGTAGCGGGACACAGAGCGGCTCCGCTTCACCACAGGTGATGCCTCACGCGGTCCAGTCGAGGGCCGTCGATTGTTGAGCGTACCGCCGGCATGGCTGCCAGAACCGAGCCGCCTCGGGTCGGGAGTAGCAACCGGCTTCTGGCGACCGCCGGTCGCGCTGATTCGATCCCGAGCCGGTCCGCCCGTTTGCTGGCCGCTGCCGGTGTTTTGGGCGAGGGCAGGCCCCGAAAGGCAAAGAGCGAGCCCGACGATGAGGACACGATGCATAGAGATCTCCGCATTTCGGTGCTTGCCGTTTCCCTTCCACTCCGTTCGCTTGGTCAAGCCACCCTGTTACGCGTCCTTTTTGGTCCATCATCGCGCGAACGCCAGAATGAGCCCGATGCGGACGGCTGGGATCAAGCTCTCCTGCCCGACACCGCCGTGACAGGCGCACTGCGCATCGCCGTGAAGGTTCATGAGGCGGACGCGATGTTCGCGGTCCTGTCGACAGACCTCGGCGCCGGCGCGATCACGCTGCGAAGGCGATCCACACCTGAATAGGTCAAGGCCGGCGAGGACTGGGATGTTCGCTTTGTTCATCCTCAACCCGTTTCAGTTGGAGGGCAGCGCGGGCATAGCCGCCGGAAGCGCCATCCACGAAGTGGAGGTGATCGGCACTGAGCGGCGACGGACTGATGCAGGTCACAATCGCCGAATCCTGTTTATGAAGGCCGTAGCGCACGAGGCCGGCTCGCATCGCCGCCGCCAGTTGCGTTTCGATCGCGTCGACGGTCGCGGACGGGCAGGCCACGGTGAGGCGCAGGCCGTCGTCGTACTTGCGGAAATCTGCGTTGGCCGCGAGTTCGCGACCGTAGGCGCGCGGCGAGAAAGGTCCGACCGGTAGTCCTGAGCGGAACAAAGCGAAAGACCAGCAGCGTTTCGTGAAGAGCAGGGCACTACGGAGAGCGAGCGAGCCCGCCAATGGGCCGGCGGCGCGCGCCTCTGTGCCGAGTCCGGCCCACGGCGGCCGCATGCGCGGGCCCTGTTCCGGGAGAGGCCGTCCCATGGCCGGGCTCGCTTCGACGGCTTCGATCAGGTCGGAGAGGACGGTGTGCAGACTTGTCCGGTCGACGTTCGGGCATGGCACGACGATGAGCGATAGGACGATGCCCTCGGAAGCCGGGACGGGCGCGAAGCGGCAGGACAGGCCAGTCAGGTCGGGCCTTGCCCCCCTGGGTGCAGGCGGAACCGAATACAGGCCCCGTTTCATCGCCGCCTCCGCCCAGGCGAGACCGCCGCCGGAGAACATCGCATAATCGACCTGTACGGAAGCACGGTATCGAGCTACGCGCAGGTCGCGCCCAGCCGCGCGCACGGCAGAGATTGGGATCAGCGCCGCACGCAGGTCGAGGTTGAGAGCCTCTCCGACCCAGGTCACCGTCTGGGAGAGTACCGCCTCCACGGTCCCACGATCCTCCGGCCGAACGAGCAGGCTCGCACCATCGCCGCCGAACACGAAAGGCACGTCGACGCCCGGCAGCGCGTTGCGCACCGCCGTGATCGCCGCAGCGCCGGCGAAGTTGACGGCGCGGTAACGCCCCTGCTCGATCGCAGCCGTCGAGCGGACCACATCCGACAATGCTACGAACCAGTCGTCGGGAATCGGCACGTAGCGCGCCTCGTCGAGCACGTCGGCGAAGCGGTCGATGTAAGCAACCCCTTCGTAGCGGAACGGGAGTGAACCGGATGCGATAGCGTCACCCTGTTGGTAGAATGTCATGGCTAGATCGGAGCTTTCGGCCGGTGACCGGCAGTGTCGTCGCACCAACGGACAGGAAAGTCATGGAGTGTCCCTCGGTGCGATGACGTTGAAGCGCGGGATGGTAGGCCGATCCATCGCGAAGGCGGTTTGCATCGCCCTCGTCTCCAATGGCTGACTGCGAAATCGTGTTCCCAAGCGATCCCTGGATTCGACGAGGAGACCATGGCTGGACCAGCGGCTGCGGGGCATAGGATCGGGCCGAACATGCGAGCTGCCATTGAAGCCCTTTCCATGACCACCGCTTTACGAACGACCTCTGAGTCGCGTGTAATTACTCGGCTTTCGTCGACCGCAGCGATCTTGTTACCTGAAGCGTGCGCAATGCCTCGGCTTCTACGCCGGGATGAACGCGACCCAGCCCGCGCTGCCGAACGGAGCGCGAATCTTTGGACTGCCCCGATGGCGTTCGCGGACGGCCACAGAAATCGGATCTATCCCACTCCCGACCAGGTGGACCTGCTCCGCAAACCCCAACTGCGTTCGCGTGGAGTGCAACCGTGCGCGTCGTGAACGCGAGGAGGCTTGGCGCGAGCATCGCAAGCACATCCCTTCAAGATCTCGTCTCGTCGCCGGCTGGCACTTGTGCGCAGCCGCACGCGGATCCACCAATCCACCGGCACTCAGGATCATGGCGCGATCGTCCCGCCGCGGAGAACCACGATGTTCGATCCTCTGCTGACCCTTCCCCTCATCGTCGGCCTGCTCGCGGCCTTCTCTGGCGTGCTGGTCGTCGCCTCCATCTGAACACCCCCTGCTTCGAACCACATGAGAACCGGAGCCATGATCGGCATACCGCCATACGAAGAGGCTTTCCGCCGGAGACGAAGCTTGCCCTGACGCCTCCCGGAATCTTCGCCATGTCGAGTTGCTTCATCGTCCACGGCGTTTCAACACAGGTGCAGTCTTGGCTTAGCGGAACGCGCGCTAATCCCTTTCCCTTCAGGGAGAGGATGTAAGCGCGCCCGCGGCGGCAGCCGCGATCAGCGACCTTGGTTCTCGATGTACTGCTTCAGAATCGAAAGCGGAGCGCCACCGACCGATCCGGCGAAATAGCTCGGCGTCCAGAGGACTCCCCGGCTTTTCTTCACGGACCAGAACGAGGCGATCTCGGGGAATTCCTTCTTCAGCAGGCGACTCGACACGCCTTTCAAGCTGTTGACCAGCTCCGAGAGCCGCACCTTCGGCGGGTAGAACACCAGCAGGTGGACGTGGTCCCGCTCGCCGTTGAACTCGCGCAACTCCACCTCGAAGTCCGCACACACGCTTGCGAAGATCACCTGCAGTCGGTCGAGGTGGGGGCGGGTCAGCACCTTGCCGCGACGCTTGGTCGTGAAAACGAGGTGCGCGTGCAGGGCGAAGACCACGTGCCGCCCGGTGCGAAGCTCCATAGACCAAACCGCCGTTATGCCGTATGCGTCGTCTGTGAGCACAGCGACAGACCAACTGGTTCTGAAAGCCTTCAGCTTCCGCGTCAAGGACGCGACGAGCAGCAAGCGCCTGACCGCGCTCGCCAACGCGGTGAACACCGTCTGGAACTACGTCAACGAGATCAGCGCCCGGTCCGCGGACCGTGGCACGCTTTGGGCGACGAAGAAGCAGTTCCGCGACCTGACCAAGGGCAGCGGCAAGCTGCTCGGCCTCCCGTCCCAGGTCGTCCAGGAAGTCATCGACGAGTACGTCCTCAAGCGGCGCGCCGCCCACCGCCCGAAGCTACGCTGGCGCGCGAGCCGGGGGCCGAAGCGCGCCCTCGGCTGGGTCCCGTTCACGAACCAGGACGTCGCGCTCGACGGGGAGACGGTGCTCCTGCGCGGCCAGCGATTCCGCCTGTGGCAGCATCGCGCCGTCGAGGGTCGGATCAAGTCGGGCAACTTTTCGCAGGACGCACGGGGCCGGTGGTACTGCAACCTCGTGTGCGAGATGCCGCGCTCCCTCGGCAAAGGGCGCGATGAGGTCGGCGTCGATCTCGGGCTCAAGTCCGTGGCGAAGTGCTCGGACGGGCAGGAGCTTGAGCAGGCAAGGTTCTACCGCGACCTCGAACCCAAGCTCGCCGAGGCGCAGCGCAAGGGGCGCAAGCGGCAGGTGAAGTCGATCCACGCCAAGATCGCCAACAGACGCAAGGACACCCTTCACAAGTTTTCGCGGGCGCTGGTGGACCGCGCCCAAAGGATCACGGTCGGCGACGTGTCGGCCTCGGCGATGACGAAGACCCGGATGGCGAAGAGCGTGCTCGACGCCGGATGGTCGATGTTGCGCGGTATGCTCCGTTACAAATGCGATCACGCAGGGGTGGCCTACGCCGAGGTGGACGAAGCCAACACGACCCGGGCCTGCTCGTCCTGCGGCTGCCTCACCGGCCCCCGCGGACTTGCTGGTCTCGGCATCAGGCGGTGGACGTGCGGCGATTGCGGGGCGGAACACGACCGCGACCAGAACGCCGCGCGGAACATCGCCCGTCTCGGATGTGAGACGCCGTGCCCGTCCGGGCACGGAAGCCCCGCCTTTTAAGGCGGGGAGACATCACCTCCAGCTCGTTGCCTTCCCCTGTTCGCCCACTCATAAGGGCGGGCGGCTTGGAATCGCCGCATCAACATTCAAGCGTCCGGACCCATAACGGTAGTGCCGTCCGAGGTGACGTGATTCGAGGCCCCCTGCTGAAGGAGCCGATGGATCACTTTTTGCGGACGGACGAGCAGTTTGCGACGATCGCCCCGCACTGCCCACCGCTGCGCCGCCGGCGGCGAACGTATGGCCCGCCCCGTCCGCAAGTGGCTCTGGATCCGCTGGTCTGAGCAGTCCGCATAAACGTATCCGGCCTTCGGGCGAGCCCTTGGCCAAGATGAAGATCAGCGCGTCCTGCGCCTCATAAGGGGGTCGGCGTCGAACGCCATTGGCCAGCCAAAGGCTTCTAGGGCGTCTCTGCAAACTGTCTCATTCGTGCGAGCGCGTCAGCTTTTTGCTTTCTTCGAGCGTATTTGGCAGCGGCTTCGCTCTGTCTGCCGAGCGCCGAAGGGAGTGAACTCGTAGGTTTCGTGTGCCTGCCCCGAGTTTGCAGAGACGCCCTAGGTCGCGGACTCATTAAGCTCGCAGCCAGACCCGCAGGGCTGCGAGCTTGACGCTGGCTAGGAAGTTGTCGGGATCCTTGTCGTAACGGGTGGCGACGGCCCGGAAGTGCTTGATCTTGCTGAAGAAGCGCTCGACCAAGTTGCGGTACTTGTACAGGAACGGGCTGAACGCCGGTACTCGCTTGCGGTTGGGCATCGGCTTCACGTTCGCCCAGGCGCCCTGCTCCGCCATCCGAGTGCGAAGCGCGTCGCTGTCATAGGCTCGATCCCCCAGCAGGATCTGGCCCGTGCCCAGACCGCCCAGCATGTCGGCCGCCGCGCGCCCATCGTGCGCTTGACCCTCGGTGATCTTGAGCGCCACCGGACGGCCGTCGGCATCTACCAGCGCGTGGATCTTGCTCGTCAGGCCGCCGCGCGAGCGACCCATGCCACCGGATCGGCCGTCTTTTTTTGGGCGCAGGCGGCATGCTGGTGAACCCGCACGCTGGTCGCGTCGATCATCTGCAGGTCGCCGTCGTAAGCCTTTGACACCGCGTCCAAAAGCCGATCCCAGATGCCACGCTTGCGCCAGCGCCGAAAACGGTTGCCGCAGGTCGTGTGTGGGCCGTAGCGCGCCGGGATGTCGGCCCAGGGCGCGCCCGTGCGCAGCCGCCAGAAGATCCCGTTCAGCACCCGCCGATCATCCACGCGCTCCTTGCCGCGCACGTCCGTCGGCAACAGCGGTTCGATCACCGCCCACTCCGCATCCGTCAGATCAAACCGCGCCATCAAGGCCCTCCTGCTCAGAGGGCTAACGACGCCGCGGTTCAACCGTGCCAGCCGTTATGGGTTCGCGACCTAGATGTTTGGTCCCGCTGTGTGGTGGTACAACTGACGCCGCATGGAGGGACGCGCTATGGGACAGGTTCTCCACGGCAGCGCCGCAACGACTGAGTGGACTTGCTCCGGTTTAATGGAGAGCGGTTTGGTGGGTGAAGCCCCTCTCGAACTGGATAGGGCTGGTGTAGCCCAGCGCTGAGCGACGGCGGCGGGGATTGTAGAAGCCATCGATGTAATGGGCCAGCGCGACGGTGGCCTCGTGAGGGTCCCCCGGATTTTGGTCCGGCCGAAAGGTGAGCCTCCGGATCTCATGAGGGTCCCCCGGATTTTGGTCCGGCCGGAAGGTGAGCTTCCGGATCTCATGAGGGTCCCCCGGATTTTGGTCCGGCCGGAAGGTGAGCTTCCGGATCTCATTCGGCGGCCTGCAGGGCCGCCGCTAGGGCGAATTCCTGGGGTGTTCGCCACCCCAGGGCGGTGTGAGGACGGCTCTCGTTGTAGTGCCGCCGCCACGTCTCGATCTTGCTCCTCGCGTCGGCCAACGACAAGAACCAGTTCGCGTTCAGGCACTCGTCGCGCAGCCGGCCGTTGAACGACTCGACCAGCGCGTTGTCGGTCGGCTTGCCGGGCCGTGAGAAGTCCAACGTGACACCGTTCTCGTAGGCCCAGCGGTCGAGGGCTTTCGAGACGAACTCAGGCCCGTTATCGACCTGAATCGCGCATGGTGCTCCGCGCAGCAGCGCCAAGCGGCCGACGACAGCCACGACCTGTTCGCCTTTGATGCCCTGGTCGACCTCGATCGCCAGAGCCTCGCGCGTGAATGCATCGACGACCGTCAGGGCCCGCAGCCGGCGGCCGTCGAACAGCGCGTCGGAGACGAAGTCCATCGACCAGCGTTCGTTCGGCCGGAGCGCAGCAGGCTGACGCTCACGGTGTGCCGCGCTGACGTGCCGGCGCGGCCGCTTGAGCCGCAGGCTGAGGCCCTCATCCCTGTAGAGGCGGTGGACCCTCTTGTGATTCACCCGCCAACCTTCCCGGCGCAGCAGGATGTAGATCCGGAAGTACCCGTAGCGCACCCGGCTCTTGGCC
>NZ_BPQO01000056.1 GCF_022179285.1 Methylobacterium hispanicum
CGGGCGGTCAGGCACCATACGGCTTCGCGCTGGCCGGCGGCAGCCTGCCGGCGGGCCTGACGCTCGGGCCGGACGGCGCGCTCGCCGGCACGCCGGTGCGGGCGGAAGCGGTGTCGGGTCTGACGGCTGTGGCGCGCGACCGGGCGGGCCGCACGTCGAGCTCGGCCGCCTTCGCGATCGACGTGCGCGACCCGGTCGTCGTGTCGGGCAGCCCGGCGGGAACGGCGGAGGTGGGCCGGGCCTACGCGGCGGGCTTCGCGGCGCAGGGCGGGCGCGGTCCGTTCGTCTGGAGCCTTGCGGCGGGCAGCCTGCCGGCCGGCCTGCGGCTCGACACGGCGACCGGCGCGATCAGCGGGACGCCGACCACGGTGCAGACCGCCTCCGGTCTGCAGCTGCGGGCGGTCGACCAGGACGGGCGCACCGGCCTGTCGGATCGCTTCGCGATCCGCGTCGGGACGGCGTTCGCTCTGTCGCTCGCCTCCGTGCTTCCGGGCAGCCTCGGTACGGCCTTCAGCGGCCAAGCCACCGCTTCCGGGGGGCAGGGTCCCTACCTCTACGCGATCACGGCCGGCACCCTGCCGGCCGGGTTGAGCTTCGACGGAACGACCGGCCGCTTCGCCGGCACCCCGTCCGCGCTCTCGCGCACGACCCTGACGGTCCGGGCGAGCGACGCGGACGGCCGCACGGCGCAGGCCTCGACCACCATCTCCATCACCGATCCGCTCGTCCTGGTGCTGCGCGCCTCGACGGCGGCGGCCACCGTCGGGCAGTCCTTCAGCCGGAGCTACGCGGCCGCGGGCGGGCAGGCGCCCTACAGCTACACCCTCGCGTCGGGCACGCTGCCGCCGGGCCTGAGCCTCGCGGCGGGCACCGGGACGATCTCCGGCACGCCCACCACGGTCGGCACCTACGCCAGCCTCGTGCTGCGCGTCGTGGACGCGGACGGGCGCAGCCAGACCACCGAGCCGTTCGCCATCGACGTGCGGCCGGCGCTCGTGCTCGCGGGCGGCACGGGAAGCGGCGCGCCAATCCCGTACGGGACGGTGGGCGTGGCCTACGCCTCGGGCGTCTCGGCCAGCGGCGGCCGCGGCCCCTACACCTACCAGCTGAGTGCGGGCACCCTTCCGGCGGGTCTCGTCCTGGACGGCGCGAGCGGGGCCATCACCGGAACCCCCACCAAGCTCGAGACGGCAGCCGGCCTGCGGATCACCGCCACGGACGCCGACGGGCGGAGCGCGCCCGGTCCGATCTTCCAGATCGACGTGCGCGATCCGGTGCGGGTCTCCGGCTCCCCGTCGGCGACCGGTACGGTCGGCACCATCTACGGGCCGGTGCAGTTCGCCGCCACCGGCGGCCGCGGGCCCTTCGTATACCGCCTAGCCTCCGGAACGCTCCCCTCGGGGCTGACGCTGAGCGGGACGGGCCTGCTCTCCGGCACCCCCGGAACGTTGGGCTCGGCCACCGGGCTGCAGATCCAGGCGACGGACGCCGACGGCCGGATCGGCTACTCGGCGAGCTTCACGATCGCCGTCGCCGACACGCTTCGGGCGGTGGCGACGCTGCCCAGTCCGGTGGAGGTGGGGAGCGCCTACACGGGCCGCGTCGCTCCGAGCGGGGGCCGGGCACCCTATGTCTTCGCCTTCTCGGGCTCCGCGCTGCCACCGGGACTGGTCTTGGACGCGGACTCGGGCGTCGTCTCGGGAACGGCCATCAGCGCCGGGACCTTCTCGGGCATTGTGCTGAGGGCCGCCGACGCGGACGGACGCACCGCCTTCACGACGTCGGCCACCATCCAGGTGCGGGATCGGTTCGAGCTGTCCTACGCGCCGCAGACGGCGGCGACCGGGACCGCCTACACGATCTTGCCGAACATCACCGGTGGCCGGGCCGGGTTTGTCTACACCCTTGCGGGCGGGACCCTTCCGGCCGGCCTGAGGCTGGACGGCGCGTCCGGAGCGATCACCGGGACCCCGACGTCATCGGGAACGACCTCGGGCCTGAGCGTCAGGGTCGTCGACGCCGACGGCCGGAGCGCGACCTCGGCGGCCTTCGCGATCACGGTCATGCAGCCGCTGACGCTCACGCTGGCGGCGCGGCACGACGTCCCGACGGGCTCGCCCTTCAGCATCGATCCGAAGGCCAACGGCGGACGTCAGCCCTACGCGTGGTCCATGATCCCGGGCGTGACGGGCACCAGCTTCGACGCGGCCACAGGCCGACTGACGGGGACCCTGACCGCCTCCGGCACGACGCGCGTCACCATCGCGGTGACCGACGCCGACGGCCGGACAGTCAGCGGCGCGACGGACATCGTCGCGGCCGGGGCCATGACGGTGCGCGTGCCCAATACGGGGATGATCAGAAACACGGCGTATACCGGCATCTTCACCGTGGACGGCGGCGTGGGCCCCTACACCTTCACACGGACGGGCACGCTCCCGCCCGGCATCTCGATGTTCGTGCCGGACGGTTCGTTCCACGGCACACCCACGGTGTCGGGAGAGTATCCGATCACCTTCAAGGCCACGGACAAGAACGGCCGCAGCACGACTGTCCAAGTCACCTTCGTCGTGGGAGAGCCGGCGACATTCCAGCTGATCCCGGGCTTCCGCCCATATGCATGGATCGGACGCTACTACGAAGCGCGTGGACTGCGCATCACCAACGGAACAGGCCCCTATGCCCTAATGGGTTCCCCCGCCCTTCCACCGGGATATCCCGTGGCGCCGCGCTGTCTCAGACACAAGACGCGGTCCGCTCATGCTCTCCAGCACAATCCGGCGCTTCTCCTCGTCCGTCCAACGACGGCGGCGTCCGGTCTCAACGATCTCAAGCCGCCCAAAGGCACTGTGCGTATGGCTGTCCATACCGACAGTGCTCAACGATTTGCCTCAACTCCCGCAAGGCGGCCTTCGCCGGATGCGTACTCATCCTGTCTCGAGGGAGCTGGATGACCTTTATCGAGAGACCGATCTCCGCGTTTTTCGTCCTAGCTTCGGCGGTCATTCTCGCGACCGCGCTGGTCCCCTGGATCAACGCACGGCGGAAAGAGATTGCTGTCGAAGGCTGATGGGGAGATGCCAAGAAGGGGCTTGTTGGCCCTCCGGCAAGTCCCGAAAAAGCCCGCCGCTGATGCACGGCGGGCGTCAAGGTAGTGCAGCCCAAGGAAGCAGACGCCAACGGAGGCCTGTTTCCAGCTCCACGCCTTATAATATCACAGATGCAAGTGAGTTATCAGCCCGTCTACCGGAGTGGCCAGGATCTGCGCGATCTCCGGCCGCAGGAAGCGCAGAGCTGTGACGTTCGGGACAGGCGAACCACTGTCCCTTTCCTTGAGGAAGGGGAAGGCTCGTTGGGACCACGCCAGGACAGCATAAGGCCTGTCCCCACCGCCCAAGACCTCAACCCTGCCAAGATGGCCTCGCTGCGGTCTGCCGATGGCAACTCTTCCTCGATAAATCGGTCGACCGCGGCAAGAAGGTCCGGCGGAAGATCAATCGTAACCGGTGTGATGGGCAAAGCTTCCGTCATCGTGCCAGCGGTTGCTACAATTCACGCGAATGGCACGGATTTATCCGCCTAGTTCGACTGGGCTGCAAGACGGGGGGTTAACGCATGGGAGCCGTCCCGGTGTGCCCACGAGGTAACCGAACGCGACGGCGGCGAAGAGGAGGCTGAGGCTGGCGTCGAAGGTCATGGCGTCCTCAGACCCTGGCCGCGAGCGTGACCGACGCAGCCGCCAGCCCGAAGGCGCAGAGGCCGCCGACGAGAAAAAGACAATCGACCCACATGCGAGGCCCTCCGGTTGATCAGGCGCGGAGGCTAGGCTCGGGCGGCATAAAGGGACGATGCGAAAGCGGGCGGGACGCGTAACGGCGGCGTAAAGGCGCTTCAGCGCCGCGCCCGCGCCTCCAGGGCCACAGCGCCGGCGACATAGACGGCGCTCAGCACCAGGAGCGTGAGCACCTGGGGCCGCACATCGGATAGCGTCGCGCCCAATTGGCCGAGGGCGACGAAACCGTCGATGGCGGCGGTGCTCGGCACCGGACTGGCCAGCCAGCGGATGGCCTGCGGCATGGCCTCGACGGGCCAGGAAAAGCCGGAGAGGAAGAAGAACGGCATTCCGAGGGCGGCCATCACCAGCTGCACGGCCAGTTGCGTGCGGAACAGCGTCGCCACGATCAGGCCGAGCGCCCCGGTGGCGAGCACGAAGGGCAACGCGAAAAGCAGCATGGGCAGAACGCCGCCGAGGCGGGGAATGCCGTAGAGATAGGGCAGCACCACCAGGTAGAGCGGCAGGATCACCGCCTCCAGCGCCAGGTAGGCGAGGAGCTTGCCGGCGACGGTGGCGAAGGGGCTGGCGGCCGGCGGTCCTTCAGGCTCGCCCGTTTTTGCCCCCGGCAGGGTGCCGAGCAGGCCGACGCCGATCAGCAGGGTCTGCTGGAGGATCAGCACGAAGGCGGCCGGCAGGACATAGGTGGCATAGCCTTCCTGCGGGTTGAACAGGGGAATGGTGGTCAGCGGCATGGGGTTGGCTGCCGCGACGGCCAGCGGCGCATCGACGCCGAGGCCGATCAGGCGGCGCACCTCTACCTCCGCCCCCAGGGTGCGGGCGATGGCCGACACACCGAGTGCGGCGCGCTGGTAGACGAGGAAATAGCTGCCATCCGCATAGAGCGCCACGGGGGAGGGATTGCCGCGCAGCAATTCGCGCTCGAACCCTTCCGGCACCACCAGGATGCCCGACACTTCCCGCGCCAGCACCGCGCGCTGGGCCGCCGGGAAATCCGGCAGGACGGAGGCCACCGCCACGTCCGGCGAGGCATCCAGGCGGCGCACCAGGTCGCGGCTCGTCGTCGTCTGGTCCTGGTCCACGACCGCGACCGGCGTCAGGCGAAGCGCCTCGGCAAGATAGGGCTGGGGATAGAGCAGCGCATAGAGGCCCAGCGCCACGATCATCACGGAGAAGACCGGGCGCAGGCTGAAGATGCGGCCAAGCTCGTGGCGGAAGACCCCGATCATGCCGCCGCCTCCGCCGTCCGGAGCGCCGGCCCTTCGGCGCGGCGGCGCAGCATTTCCAGCCGCAGCAGAACCAATAGGGCTGGCACCAGCACGAAGAAGCCGAGGATGATCAGCGGCTTGGTCGAAAGGTCCAGGGGCGTGCCGCGGATGGTCTGGTCAATGCGCAGCGTCAGGAACCAGGTGCCGGGCAGGAAGGCGCCCCACCATTGGGCGAAGAGGTTCATGCCGAAGCGCGGAAAGCCGATGCCCATGAAGCCCAAGGCAGGGGCGGTGATCAAGGTGGCCATGCTCACCGCGCTCGCCATGGGTTTCAGGACCAGGGCCAGGAGCCCGCCGATGAACTGGCACGCCAGGATGAACAGGACCGCGCCGGCCACCAGCAGCGTTCTACTACCTTCAAGCGGCAGGCCCAAAACCCCGAACAGAACCGCATCGGCCAGGCCGAGAACGACCAGAAACAGGATCGTATAGGGCAGGAGCTTGCCGGCCACCGCCGGCAGGAGGCCGTCGCCGAGACGGCGGAGCACCCGCAGCCGGTGCGGCGTCTCCACGTCCAGCCCCACCGAATAGGCGGCGCTGGTCGTCACCACGATCTGCAGCACGGTGGGCAGGAGCGCGGCCAGGAGGAAGAACGTATAGTCCAGTGTCGGATTGAACAGGGCGCCGAGCTGCACCGGCACCGGCTGAAGCGAGGCCCGCGCCTCGCCCGCCGGCACGCCGCGGGCGGTGCGCAGCGAGAGGCGGATGCCCGACGACACGGTGGGCAGGGCGGCATTGATGCCGCGCAGAACGATATTGCCCGCGGTCATGGTCTGGGCGTTGTAGAAGAAGACCACTTCGGGCTGGCGTCCGCCCTGGACATCGCGCTCCAGGTTGTTCTGGAGGTAGAGCAGGCCGTGGATGCGGCCGGAAAGCAGCAGGCGGCGGCCTTCGGCCAGGTCCGACACGGCGGTGGCGACCGATACGTCGGGAGTGGCGTCCACGGCGCGGACGATGCTGCGCGACAGGTCGGAACGGTCCAGGTCGATGACGCCGATGGGCAGGCGCGTGGCAAGCCCCGCGCTGAACAACAGGGCCAGCACCGCCATCACCGCCAGCGGGATGAAGGTGGTCATGGCCAGGAGCAGGGGCCGGCGGCGCAGCCAGCCAACCTCGCGCCAGAACACCAGGGAAAAGCCGAAGGTCAGGTCGCCCCTTCGCCGCATGTCAGCGGCCCCGGTTCGACCATTGCGCGATGACGCTCATGCCGGGCCTCAGGCCTTCCACCGGCGCGACCGGCTCGGCGCGCACCTCGAAGGTGCGCAGGTCGAAGCCGCCGGTGGCCCGCGTCGCCCGCCAGGTGGCAAATTGGCCCTGGACGTTGATGACGGTGACGCGCACCTCGATGCCCTCCTTGCCGAGCGCGGGAATATCGACCTTGAAGGTCTCGCCCACTTTCAGGCCGTGCAGCAGGTCCTCGCGCAGGTTGAAGGTGAACCAGGGCCGCGACAGGTCGATGAGCGACAGAAGCGGCGCGCCGGCGCCGTAATTGCCGCCCACCTCGGCGACGCGGGTGGTCACTTGGCCCGCAATGGGGGAGCGGACGGTGAGTTCCTGGATATCGGTCTCGCGCTGGGCGAGGCCCGCCTCGGCCTGCTTGACCTGGGCGGCGGCCAGCGCCCGCTCCTCGGGGCTGGCGCCCTCGGTGGCGAGGCGGAGCGCGGCGGTGGCGGCTTCGCGCTTGCGCAGGGCCGCTTCCAGATTGCGCGTCGCCTCGTCGACGCGGGACTGGGGCGTGGCGCCGGTGCGGATGAGCTGGGTCTGGCGGTCGTAGGCGTCCTGGTAAAGCTTCACGTCGGCCTCGGCGGCGGCCAGCTCCGCCCGGCGGGCGTCGATGGTCTCCGGCCGGGTGCTGCCGATGCGGGCGAGATCGGCCCGCGCGACGCCCACCGAGGCGGCAGACGCGAGCCGCGCCGCCTCAAGCTGCGGGCTTTCCAGCTCGACGACAACGTCGCCGGCCTTCACGTCGCGGCCGACATCGGTGTTCAGCTTGAGCACGCGGCCGGCGACGCGGGCGCTGATATCGACGCGATTGGCCGAAACCTCGCCCTGAAGCACCAGCGGCGGCGGCCGGGTGGCGAACCACAACAGCGCCCCGAGCGCCGCCACGACGAGAGCGACCAGTACCCAACCGACAGCGCGCATGAACCGGCAACTCCGCCATGACCGACCAGCGGGATGTTCACCAATCCACGGCTGTTTTCAATAGGTAGTCCGGAGGAGGCGGCGCGCCACTTTGGCCTTGAGCACCACAACCCGTGCAGCGCCGCCCCTACGTCAGGCCCCAGCGGCCCCGGCGCCCTGGGCGCGCAGAAGCCGGTCGCGGCAGACCGCCAGAATCTCGTCGGCCAGAGGAGAATCGTCCGGGCAGGCGCGCGACATGACGATGGCGCCGACCGCCTGGGCGATCAAATGGCGCGAAGCGCTCGAGCGCGCCGATTACAACCGGTTTTACCCGGATGTGCATTTTCAGGACGCGGCAGACCACGCCTGCTTGCCGTCTTCGGTGATCTTGTATTGAAGTCCATTTCCGCGCGGCTCATCGGCAGGAACGGCGCCGTGCCGAAGCGCCTGGCCCAGTACGGCCGGTAGCTGGTCAGCGGCTTGGCAGCGCGCGGGAAGAAGGAGACATCGACGGGGGCATTCATGGGGCTCTGGCGGCTTTGGCGGGGCGTGGGCACCCTCCAGTGTACGACGTGGGCCCCAATCGGGCCGTTGTGTGGGTTTGTGCCCACAGGGCGGGCGCGCTACGCCCGGCCTCCAAACGGCGGGAGGTGCCCACGATCAAGGGGCCGAGAGGGTGCCGGCAGCATGGCGCGAGGGGGCGAGCGGCTTTGCTCACTCGCCGGAAACCAGATGGAATTCCTTCAGCAATTCGCCGATCTGCGTGCCCTCGATCCGGCGCAGCAGCAGCTTCTGGATGAAGGCCGGGCCGGGCAGGTCCAGTTCCTTGCCTTCGCGCAGGCGGCCGGTGGCGGCCAGCAGCTTGCGGATGTCGTAGGTCGAGTTGTACACCTCCGGCACGGCGCGCTCGATGTCCAGCAGGGTATAGACCGCCTCCATCGGCGTGCGCACCGAGTATTCGGTGGTGAAGATGCAGTCGCGCTGCCTGGATTCGGCGAACTGGCCGATGAAGGCGAAGTTGACGGCGCCCTCCGGCACCACGTCGGGCCGGTCGCCCGCCTGGCGCGGCATGAAGAAGGAGGTCACGTAGGGCATCATCACCGGCACGGTCTTCGCCCCGGTCGCGGCGAGTTCGGGAATGTCCTCTACCGGAACGCCCATGTGGTAGAGCCATTCCTGCGTGATTTCCTCGCCGGTGCAGTCCTGCATCGGCTTTTTCACATAGTCGCCCGGCACGTCGACGAACAGCGAATAGACCCAGGCAACGATCTGGTCTTCCGGCTGTTTCTTGAAATGCGGCTGGCGGTTGACGGTCCAGCTCAGCAGCCAGCTCGAATCTTTCGCGGTGACGATGCCGCCGGTGACCACCCTGCCGCTGAACGGATCGCGCCTGGCGATCTTGCGGATGTATTCAGGGATGCGCGCGTCGAGCGTGGTGACCGTCGCCGACTCCCACTTCGTTTCGGGGATGTGCGCGCCGAAGACGTCGGGCCGCCCGAAAGCCGGATCCTTCGCCGCGATGCGGCGCCACAGATCCCAGGCCGGGGCGGGGCCTTCGTCCAGCCGCGCAGGCGTGTGATGGTCGCCGCTGTCCGAGTTCTCGGTCAGCGAGCCGATGGTCATGAACACCAGATCGTCGGGGCCGAGATCCACGCCGCCCGCGCTGCCGTTCTCCAGCCAGTGGATGCGGGTCGCCTGTTTGCGGCCCGGCTGGATGTCGAAATCGACATCCGTCACCTCGATCCCGTAGCGGAAGTTGACGCCGTGGTCCTGCAGCCATTTCACCAGCGGCAGGACCAGCGATTCATACTGGTTGTACTTGGTGAATTTCAGCGCCGAGAAATCCGGCAGCCCGCCGATATGGTGGATGAAGCGGTGCAGGTAGAGCTTCATCTCCAGCGCTGAATGCCACTCCTCGAAGGCGAACATCGTCCGCCAGTAGAGCCAGAAGTTGCTGTCGAGGAATTCCTTGCCGAAGACCTCGTCGATGCGCTTGTTCTCCATCTCCTCCCGGGTGGCGAAGAAGACCTTGATGCATACATTCCCCAAGTCGCATGCCGTCTGACGTGAGTTTCGCCTGAATCCGACCGCAGGACAATCATTTTCCGTCCCGAGCGGCGTCGTCGGGCGCGCAAGGCGCTGAGACAGGGCAGATCGGCCCGCGAAGCCGCCGTGTTGTGCCCTGGTGGCGGTGTTTTTCAGCGCAGCGGACAGACCCATCCTGCCGTTTTCGTTCAGTTTGGGCGTGGATGGCGGTCATGCGCATAGCGGAGGCGCTCGCAATCGGCGGATGGCGGCGAGGATGGCGCGGACCATCGGACCGGTGACGGCCACCTCGGCCAGCTGGAAGGTGATGGCGCGGGCATGGCGGACGACACGTGCCCCGATCTTGATCAGCTTCAGTTGCAGGCTGGTCAACGACCAGTCGGCCATCGTCTCGGGCAACTCGATGCAGCGCAAGAAGATGGCCAGGTTGTAGGCCAGCGCATGCAGTTGCAGTCGCACCTCATTGTCGCGGAACTTCCGGCATGACAGCCGCGTCCAGTGGAAGGCATATTTACCTTCCTTGATGTGCTGCTCGGCGGTGCCGCGCTGGTTATAGAACCGCACCACCCAGTCGGGCTCCATCGGCAGGTTGGTGACGATGAAGCCGACACGCGGGAACAGTTCGCCCGGATGCCATTCGATCTTGGCGATCACCCGGCGTTCCTTGTCCCAGGATGCCGCCTGATACTCGAAGTCTTCGTAGAAGCGCTTGACCTTGGTCAGCGAAGGTCGCCCGACAGGGCGCGTCAGCCGATGCGCGATCTTCTCGCGCAGGACGTTGTTCGCAGGCAGCCGGATGGCGTAGAAGAATCGGGCTTCTTCCAGCCGCTCATAGATCGCGGGGATCGCGTAGGCGGCGTCAGCCCGGAAGAACCGGCCGCAAAGGTCGCGCTCCGCGTAGCGGGCGATGACGGGGTCGAGAACGTCCCGCCAGCCATCGGCGCTGTGGACGTTGCCATGGCGCAAGGCGCAGCGCTCCAGCATGCCGAACTGGTTGAACAAAAAGTTCGGGTGATAGCAGGTGCAGTCGAAATGCCCGTTCCAGGCCGCGCCCTCCTGATCGCCATGGGTGGGGCTGACCGAACTGTCCATGTCCAGAACGATGTACTTCAGCCCGTTACGGTCATGGAACCGGTCGATCCATTGGCCATTCAGGTCGGCCAGCGCGGCACGGTTCTCGGGCTGTGCCAGTGTCTCGGTCTCGAACCGTCCCATCTGCGAGGCCGAGGCCGCTTGCGCATCGACAGCCCTTCCACCCACGACCTGGCGCATCACCGGATCGAGGGCCAGGCGGTCGGCGTCGTTCACATCCTCGTATCCGGCCAGTCGCCCGAACACCGATTGCCGGAACAACCCGTCAAGCCGGTGGACCGTGTTCTTGCCGCGCCGGGTGTCGCGCAATGCTTTTGCCGCCAGATCGGACAGCCCGAGCGCGTCATCCAGCTCGCGCATCACCAGCAGGCCGCCGTCGGAACTGAGCTGCGCACCTCGGAACTCCACATGCACCCGGCGGTCGAACTCGACCCGATCTGCCCGCTTCGAACCCGCACCCTCTGGGTGATCCATCAAACGCGCCCCTCACGGCCATCAACACCATGATTTATATCGGAAATATTGAGATCCTGTCAGCAAAATCAGCGATTTACTTGGGGAATGTGGGTTCCAGCCGGCCTTACGGCGACGACCAGCGGAGATCGGGTGGTGATCTCAGGTACTCCCGCAGGCCCTCCCAGCAAGCAGATGCTCACTTTCGTCGTCAAGGACGGTTCTGGTAAGTATTGGGGGTTCACAGTATACGAATTTCGGGTATTCGAACAGCTAGATGAGGTGTGGTACGGTAGCAATGCTTTCAATCCAAACTCTTATGGCAGCCTTAATATACCTAGATTTTCTGATCCGGTGATGGCCATGTCGAAAGACGGCAAAACCATTGCTTATTCCGCCAAATCACCTGGTGGGAACAATCAAGTTAAAATCGAGATAGACACCGGAATTTACCGGTTTGATACGTCGTTCGCGGTGCGCAATGACAACTACGCCAACTATGGGATTCAGCCCTATCAGACCTTGAGCGCACCCGCCGGATCAGTCGGCTTCGGCACCAGCCTGAGCATGTCGAGAGGCGGCGAATGGCTCGCTATTGCAGCTGCCAACACAAGCGCGTCATATCAGGAAGGCAAGTCCGGCGGCAAAGTGTACATGTACAGGCGAGGCTCGTCCGGCTATGAACTCTATTCTGAGTCTGAATTTTTGGATCTTCCGGGGCAAAGATTCATAGGTATTAGCGACGACGGGCAGGTTATTGCTCACGACGTCAGGATGAGTGTCAATGGAGTTTTGGACACCTTGACGGCTATCCGACGCTGGAACGGAGTTTCTTGGGTGACAGAGGCAACACTTCGGGAGTTTGGGGGTGGTTCGCTTCGAATTAGCAGCGATGGTGAGACGATTGCCTTCGGCGGCGATACGGTCCGGGTCTACAAGCGGACCGGAACGGCTTGGTCCAAGATCTTTACTTCCCCGATCATAAGAAAAGCCGATGGCAGCAAATTCGGCGGCCCAATCATCATGAACAAGGCAGGAACGCTTATCTATCTGAGTGGACTCGCTTTGGTTACGGGCACGCAGTTCCAGCAAACGATACATGCGTACGAATGGAAGGAAGACGGTTTCGTCCCGGCAGGGACGACTGTCATCTGGTTGGACAAATCATCAGGGCAGAGCTCACTGGGTCTTTATATGTCAGGTAATGACGATCTTTCTGAGATTGCCATAACTTATGACGGAGGATATGATCCAGTTGTTATATATTGGGATAGGGTCAACGACTATACAAAATCTGTTGCTCGCATCGGCCACTCGTCTGGGACAATTGGGAGGGAGATATTTATGAGTGGAGACGGCACCATGATGCTGTCTAGGTGGAGCGGAGATGTTTGGAAGAGATCGAAGTTCTGAATCTGACTAAAGATCTCAAAGCGGCGTCAACCAAAGTTACGGTCGATGCCGCTTTGTTCAAGCCACGCTGTGCCTGGACGATCGCCTACGCCTACGACGCCCTCGGGCGGATGCGTTCGCGCACCGTGTCGGGATCAGGGGCGGAAACGGTCGCCTACGATACCCTTGGCCGCGCCTGATCGGCCCCCACACGGTGGTCCAGGTTCAAAGTTAGTGCAGGGTTGGCCTGAGGGTCCCCCGGATTTTGGTCCGGCCGGAAGGTGAGCTTCCGGATCTCATTCGGCGGCCTGCAGGGCCGCCGCTAGGGCGAATTCCTGGGGTGTTCGCCACCCCAGGGC
>NZ_BPQO01000057.1 GCF_022179285.1 Methylobacterium hispanicum
AGACACCTTCAGCCGACAAGACAGCGGACCACCCGGCTCGCGCCAGATCGTCTGCCTGAACTGTCGGAAGAAGCGTCGGCGCCCGGGTCGCTCTCGCGGCCGGCGCCGATGAGCGCTGTCTACGCAAGCCCAGCCGCCCCGTCAACACCCGATGCGACGAGTACGCGAAAAATCAATGACAGCGCGGTGATCGGCGTGCGAGCCAGCTGTGGTGCGCATACGTTTTTGCATGAAGACGGGAGCCGCATCGGCGGCAGTGAGGTGGTCGTGATCCGACCCGGACCGGCGCATGCAGGGCGCGGCCACCAATGGGCCCATTGTCTTATTCATGAAAGCAGGGAGGGCGTGCCAGTTGCGAACCGGAACACATCGTTAAGCATACCACCGTACGCCGGTCCGCTCAGCTAGGACACGCCCATGCCGAGCCTTCGTCAACTCCTCGTGGATGCTGCGGCCGTGGTGCTGGTCGGCATCGGCTTGACCGCTGCGACTCGCGGCTATCTGCATAATCTCCCCGTTCCGGCTGCCGTGGTCCAGCTCACCTGGGAGGAGCCGCTCACGACCGGCTCGATCCCTTCACCCACGACACAGACCGACGCTGCGGAACCGGCGCCTCCGCGACCTTGGACCGATCCGCCGTTTCGCTCGCTTAGGGCCTCCCGTTAGCACCCGTCCTAACCGTCGGGCGAGCTGGCAGATTACGACGGGGCTCATGCTCCGTCTTTGTCTTGCTGTCTTCCACGGGAACCGATGACGCAGCGCGCTGCGTTGCGATGCACGGATCCCGAAGGGGCCCTTCGACTCAGGTGGAGAAGATTCCAAGCCCGTACCGCTCGACCGTACGGGCCGGGGCACGGAAGACCTGTCGATCCGCTCCGCCTGCGTCGCGTCGAGCTATGAGTATGGATCGGGCGCTCCGCTTTTCGGAGAACGGTCGCGCTTCAACGACGGCCGAACGCACGTCGGCTCGGTCGGTGCGGATTTCAGACCGGCTTGGCGCGGGGGCCTCGATCCGGCCGACAGAGGTGGTTGACCGGAGCCAGCTTTGCCCCTAAGTGGTCCGCACTCGAGCGAACGGCCCCTACGGCGCCGACGCCGGGATCAACTTCGACGCCGCCGTCCGAACTGGCGAGCGCCGTATTGGGGGATAGTTTAACGGTAGAACGGTGGACTCTGACTCCTCTAGTCCTGGTTCGAATCCAGGTCCCCCAGCCACCTGATTTCCTAAGTCATTCTGATCGCTGAGCTTTAGGTCACGCCGTCCCGCGGTGTGGGCCCCCTGCTACACACCGCTGCTACACAAGCCGCCTTCGGCGGCGAAGGAGCGGTGTGGGTGGACTCGCCAACCTCGTCCTGCGCGGACGGGTCTTCTACTTCCGGCGCCGCGTTCCGGCCGACCTCCGGGAGCGGTTGGGCCGGCGCGAACTTGTGCGCAGCCTCGGGACCATCGACCCGAGGGCTGCGCGGTCGAACGCCTGTCGGCTATATCTCGCCTCCGAGGGCCTGTTCACGGGCATGCGCGCGATGCCGATGCTGACCGACACCGAACTCTCCCGCCTCGTGCAGGATTTCTACGCATCCGTGCTGCAGGGCGACGATGCGGTCCGGCTCGCGCGAGCCCAACCGCTGCCCTCCCACCTCGTGGCGGCCAAGCGCGACTTCTATGGAAAGGTCGCTGCCCGCGCCCGCGAGGCGCTCGCCGGCGATGGGTTCGGCGAGGCCCGCGAGATCGCGGCCTCGCTCCTGCGCCGCCAGGGTATCGCGACGGCCACCTTCGGCGTCGCCGAGTGGAACCAAGTGCGCCAGGCCGTACTCAAGGCCGGCATCGACGTCGCCGAGGCGATGCAGGCGCGCTGCGCGGGCGACTTCGAGCACGAGCCGAAGGATCGGCGCCTGAAGATGGCGCTGGCCGCGCTGGCGTCCGAATCGGCCCCGGCACCCGCAGTCCCAGCTGCCGCGCCCCCCGCATCGACCTCCGAGCCGGTCGCCGCGGAAACAGCCATATCAAAGCCGTTGTCTGAACTTTGGCCGGCCTTCTGCGAGCAGCAGACCGTCTCGGGTGCCTGGGAGGGGCAGACGGCTTCGCAGGCGAGAGCCACCTTCCGCCTCTTCATTGACGTCTGCGGCGACAAGGCGACGGCGGCCTACACCCGTACGGATGCGAGCCGCTTCAGGCAGCAGGTCGAGCGCTTGCCGGCGCTCTATTCAAAGTCTCCGCGCTACCGTGGCAAGAGCGTTGCTGAGATCATAGCGCTGTACGCCGAGGATACGGGGACAACCAGGGGCAAGCCCCTGACCCCCAAGACGATCAAGCGCCACTTCTCGGCCCTCTCAACATTCTGGGAGGCGGCCGAGGCTGGTGGCGAGGTCGGGGACAACATCTTCAAGGGCTTTCGCTTCGGCGCGGCCAAGAAGGCCACCGAGCAGCGGCAGATGTGGGAGAAGGAGGATCTCGCGCGCCTGTTCGCCACGCCGATCTGGACCGGCTGTCTGTCGGAGCAGCGACGGAAAACGGCAGGCTCGCTGATACTGCGCGATGAGAAATTCTGGCTGCCCTTAATCGCCGTGTTCTCCGGCCTGCGCCAGGAGGAGATCTGCCAGCTGCACGTTGCCGATGTGCAGCAGAAAGAGGGTATCTGGTTTTTCGACATCAATGATAAGGGCGCGCGCAAGCTCAAGAACCGGTCCGCCGCGCGGCGCGTTCCCGTCCATGCGGAGCTGATCCGCCTCGGCCTGCTTGACGAGGTCGCGGCACGGCGACGCGCGGGCGAGCTGCGTCTTTTCCCACAGTTGGAGGGCGGGGGCGCCGACGGGCGTCTGGGCCATGCCTACACCAAGGCGTTCACGCGCTACCGGCAGGATGTCGGCCTCTACCAGTCCGGCCTCGATTTCCACTCCTTCCGGCACAGCGCCACGACCTTCATGCACGAGGCGGGCGTCCACGCCACCGTCGTCGATCATGTCACGGGCCACGTTACGGCAGGCGAGACTGCGCGCTACACCAAGCGCTCCAGCCTGCAGCAGATGCAGCAGGCTATCGACGCGATCGCCATCGACGTCGATCTCTCGACCCTTCACCGCCCGCCTGGATGATCCGCCCGCATCTGTTGCAGATCTGTTGACCCGCCTCGGGGATACGCCAGGCCCCCAATGGGCTCCGTGTCCCCATCCTCAGCAGAGCTGACGCGGGACCGCCGGATCGCAAGCCGAAGGGCATCGGCAACAAGCGGACGGGCTCGGCAACGGGCTGCTCGGGACAGGGCCCATCCGCAGGATGGAGGAAGGGATCGCTCCCACCCTCCTGGACGACCCGAGCCGCTACGGATCGCACGGCAAGGGTCCTGTCCGCGCTGGCCGCCCGAGAGGGCGGGAAGCGGTGCGTAAAGGCCGACAGCCCAACCCCGGCCTGCCTGTCACAAGGTTGCACCTCGATCCGACGGTTGACCGATGGCGTGGCTCCGGGGTTCCTGACCTCCAAGCGCATAGGCTCAGCTGGCTTCGCCGCCGCAAGGCGAAGCCTTGCCTAGCGGCAAGACGGCCTTCCTCCAACGTCCACCAGGGTTCCTGGGGCCGACAGCCTCGGACACCAGCAAGAATTCGAACCCTGACTCTATCAATCTCTGGAACGGGCCACGGCACCGAGCCTGCCCGACGACCTCCTCCTGACGCTCTCCTCGACGAAGCCGGCCGCGCCTGAGGCGCCGGAGCGGGCCCGCCTATATGGCCCCGCCCACGGCCGCGGCGCCGGGGCATCCTTCGTTCAGGAGCATCACGATGGCAGCCGAGACGACCACGACCGAGATCAGCCCGCCCGGCGCGCCGGCGCCCGAACGGCCGAGCAACCCCTTCGCCGAGGCCGCCCTGAAAGGGCTGCCGAAGGCGGAGCCGGGCGGCCCGACCTCGGCGGAGTTGGAGGCGGAACTCTGGGCGGACGTTCCAGGCTACAACGAGGACTGAGCGATCAGTCCGCATCGGCATCCTGCTCTCGCCCTTCGCGACGGCGGTGAAGATCGCACCCACGGCAGAAGGGGCGGCATCGGCCGCCCCTTCTTTGCTGTCGGCTCGAACCGTGTCCGATTGTGATGCCGATCTCGGCTCGCGACCCAGGCGCCTCGCCCCCTGAAGCTGCCGATCCCAACTTCGTCGGCAACGGGGAGCGGCCGAGGCGAACGCTACCAGTTCTGCCCCTTAAGAACCGCGCGCGGGCTGGTTGAAGGCTGGTCAGAAGTCGATATACGCGGAGATCCTCTTCCGCCTCACCCAAGCAATCCCCCCCTCCGCTCCGACGGAGGCGGAGCGGAGGGGATGGTGTACGCCTCTCCTCCGTACTTTCTCCTTCAATTCGCCATCCATACGAACAGTCTCTCCGCTGCGGATGGAGTTGCCGACCTGGCTTCGTCCGACGATAATCGAGGCCGTCTCTGCTTCCGGACCTGAGGGCACGATCCTTCGGCTCGATTCCAGCCTGAACGCTGTCGCCTCTGATGAGCCTCTCCGAGGTGAACCCGCCTATACTCGCTGAGCAACCGCCTGCAAAACGCAGGCCCGATACCGCCAACTAAGTGACTGGCTCAACGAGTCATTTTTTGGCCTTGCTCCCACAATCCATTTCGTTCGCTCCCACAATCGATTGTGGGAGCGAACGACGAGGATGCCCCGTTGTCGGACGCTCAGGCTGTCGGTGGCGCCATCCGCGTCCGCGCCACATAGGCATCCCACTCCCAACCCGAATAAACTTCGTGGAACGTGGCCGGCCAGAGCTTCGACTGAAAGCCAGCCGCGCGCTGAGCCTGGCTTCTGAGAGTTTTCGAGATCCCGTGCAGTTGGACTACACAGATCTTGCGAGGCTCGCAGCCCGGGCTCGGCGCCGGTGCCGCGCGCAGCTTGAGAGCAAGGATCTGGCCGAGCGCGGTCGGCGTGCCGTCTGCATCTTTCAAACCGGCTCCAGGCTTCGTCGTCTTCAACAGGTATTGCAGCCAGAAAATCTGCCGGCGGTGGGCCTTCGTCGGCGATACCTGAGGCCGATGCCGGACCAAGACCGCCTCCTCCGGCATCTTGCTGCCCAGGGTGTCCACGCCGTACCGGCCGCAGCCACGAACGGACGCCAATCCGGGGCAGACCCCACGCGCGACCTTCGTGTACGGCTTCAACTCCGGCCGTTCAGGGATTGGACGTTCAGGGAAGCGGCACCGGGCGCAGGCGGGCACCAAATTGGCCTCGCGCGCCCACCACTGCCGGATATAAGCCTCCGCCGCCGCCTTCATCCCGGGCGGTATCACGCAGAGCAGATGGGCGTGCAGGCCGCGGTCACGGCCATACTCCAGGACATAGACGTAGTGATGCGTGGTGCCGCAGCGTCGGCGTCCGCCACGCCGCTGTCGCCCAACGTCCGGCACCGCCAGGAAACGCGTCATCTCTTTGTTGAACCTCGCCATCGCGGCGGCGGCCGCTCGGTCGCTGAGGCCCATCATGCCGAAGCCGATATTGATGTGGGTGTTGAAGTGCAGGCCGTACTGCCAAGTTAGGAACGAAGTGGCGTCGTAGAGCTTCGCGGCGGTCTGCCCGGAGAGGATCGGCTCCCGCCAGCTAAGGCGGCCCTCCATCGGCGGCATCTCCACCTCGTGGTAGACGGAGTGGTTCGGAAGGCTGTTGAGCAGGATGCGCGTGCTACGGTCGAGAATGGTCATGGCTATCATCCGATGAAGTCTTCGCCCTTCGTCTGGACGACGCGGGCGCTGCGCAGGGAAGGCGGCTGATTGCGAGGCCTCGCAATCAGCCTCAATTCTTGAGATGAAGGCGAGCCTTAGGCTGACGCTTCGTGCTCGCCGCCGTCAGCAAGCTGATCGAGCAGGGTCCGTTTCAGCTCCTCACCGTCGATCAAGAGGAGGCGCTCGCGCAGCACGCGGCGGTGCTCACGCATCTGCGACAGAATCAGCTCCGCCGCTCCTTGCGCAGCTACCGGCACCACTGCCCTGGCCGCCCCGGACGGCGCATCCTGCTTCATCGCCGTCGCCATGATCGGGTCAGGGGTCTTGGCCGCATCAATGCGGGCCTCGATCTTTGCGAGCTTCAGCCGCTCCCCGTTGCCGAGCTGACCGAGCACGGCAGCAAGGACTTCGGTCGGCGTCCCAGAGCTGGCGAGCAGGCAGACTGCCGATGCGGGCAAACCAATCGCTTCCGGGTGCTGCTGACAGAATGCCGCCACCTTCATGTAGCGCTGGGCGGTGCGGGCATCCCAACCGAAATGGCGCTTGAGCCAGGCACCGAAGGCGGGCTTCGGGTGGTCCCTGAGCTTCTTCTTGACGGCCAACAGCTCCAGGCCAATGGCCACGGTATGGCGGCGAAGTCCTACGAGATGGCCATTGATGGCGGCGGCATGCGGCTCCAAGTCGGCGGCAACATCGTCAGGAATCTTGGTGTCTGGCTCATCGGCGGTCCGCTCTGCGGCCGCCTCCCGCAACTTCAGGATGAGATCTACGTCGGCTTCGTCTTGGCCGTGGGGGATAGGAACAGGTAGGTGGATCTCGGACATGTCAGCCTCTTTTCTGCTGACCGCCGGGTCAGCCCACCATATAGCCCGGCGCCACCCAACTCACTTACCTTGGCCGTTCGAAAGATGGAGATTTAGGATTTTATACCATAAACCCACCCTTCGTTGCTGATATTCCTGGTCTGGTTTGGTGCGCTAACCCTACTGACCGTTCGGCACAGCCCATCGCTACAGCTCTTTCCTGCGGATCGATGTTGGCGGAGGCAGACACCTTAGGTGTTACTGACTGCTGGGGCACTTGCTCATCGACGTCCAGCTTGCGAGGGTCTTCGCGTTCGGAGAAACGACAACTTGTCGCTTTGCCTCTATGCCGGCGACGAGAGTGGACTGGACCGCCCTCGACGCCGGCGCGCGAACGTTAGGAGCCGGCGACTGGGTTGAGCTGCGGGACATTGAAACGTCATCAGGGATGCAGGACAACGCTTGAAAGTGGCGCCTCTACGTGCACCCGAGCTAAAATCACGGCGAGAGTTAAGCTGACATTCTACGCCCGCCCCCGCAGGGTCGTAAAAGCCCGCCTCGCCCTGTCGCTCTCATAGGAGCAGGTGATGACGCAGGATGTACCAACCCGCCCATCCGCGGCCGTGCCGCTTCGTCTACACTGCGCATGAATGCGTCAGATCATGAACGGGGCAACGCGCCACCGAAGCGTTTGCGCCTCCGTCGCCCATACCGGGCGGATCAGCTTTGGACCGCCTAACGCTGTAGGTTCCCGCGCAGAAAATTCGTCCCAATCAGCTGTTTAGCTATCGATTGAGCTGGTTGCGGGCTAAATACAAAAGGGAGGGAGAGACGATCATCCCCCTCCGGAGCAGGAGCGGAGCTGATCTCGCTGGGGACAGGCGGACGCGTCGGCCGATCAAGCTAAACTTCCTCTGCCTGGATGGAATGGAAGCCGAGCCCGCGCTGATGCGGGTGTTCGGAGCTTACCTGGATGCCAAGCACTTGCCTGCCCCGATCCCGCCGCACCGCGACCGCCCCGACGCGCCCCGTCCCGGCCGCCGATGGTGCTCACCCGACGGGACCGATCGGAACAACGGCTTCGTCTGCTTCGATGCCGACGCGCCCTGTGCCCCTGGTGCCCGAGGACGTGCGAAAACGGCAGGATGCGTTCGTCTCCACCGACACCCGCTTTGCCGCCGCGTGCCGCCTGCTGGCCTCGCTCTGGCGAGAGGAGCACGGTCTGCCGGCCGGGCAGCACCGCCCGGAGCCGCGCCGGGCCGGGGGCCGGACCGCTTCGTCCACGACACCCGGCATCAGCCGGCCGAAGTCCGTCCGTCTGGCCTCCCGGCTCTCGACAGCCGCGGCGCGGGCCGGCACCACCTTCCTGACCCCGGCCATCGCCGCCCATGTGAGGAAAGTTCTCCTGTTCAGGGAGCCCGGCGCGCTGTTCGAGGAGGCTCGGCTGTGGGGCAACCTTCTGTCCAGCCAGGCCCTGACCCTGAACCTCTTCGTCCCCCTGGCGCTCGACCCCGCCCGCGCCGCGGCGGTGTTCCGAAGGCTGCTCCCGGGCTTCGTCGGCACCGTCACCGGCATCCGCTTCGAGCACAGCCCAGGCCGGCGCGGGCCGGACTACTTCGGCGACGGTACCGCCTGCGATGTCCTCATCGACATCGTGACGCCGGAGGGCGAGCCCGCCTTCGTGGCGATCGAGGTTAAGTACACCGAGGGCGCCGGCGGCCCCGTCCCGGCGCCGCGGCCCCGCTACGCCGAGACCGCCCGGGACAGCGGCCTCTTCCGCGATCCCGAGGCCGCGGTCCTAGCCCGGCCGGGATTCGAACAGCTTCGTCGCGAGCACGTCCTGGGCCAGCTCATGCTGCAGCACGGTCTGTACGGCCGGGGCCACTTCGTCCTACTTGGGCCCGCTCAGAACGGTCACGTCCAGACCATGGGCCAGCGCTACGCCGCCGAACTCGTTGACCCTGCCGAAGCGCCCGGCCGGGTCGGCTTCAGCACTCTGACCTTGGAGACGGTGGTCGCCGCGATCCGTGACGTCGGGGCAACCGATCTCGCGGCTTCGTTCACGGCCCGCTACCTCGATCTCGGCCGCGTCGCCCACTTCGTTCTCACGCAGGCCATGCCGGCGCCACCGGCTCCTCGACGCCTTGCGGGCAAAGCTGCCTCGGCCGCCGGGCCAGACCGGTCGAACGGCACACAGGCTCCGGATGCGGCTTCGTCCAATCGGCCTCGGACCAAGCCTGCAGCAAAGTCGAGCACGTCGCGGAACCGCGCTGGCGCGCTGAAGCCGGACCTCGGCCAGAGCCAGGTTCAGCCTCAGGCATGAACGCGCTGCCGCCGCCTTCCCGCCGGGTGCTCGCCGACCTCGGCGGCACCTACCCGGCCCTGCGCCCCACGACTGACAAAGCCGCTTCGTCGGTCCTCCTCCCTTCGTAGCCGGCATCTGCAACGCAGGGTGGATGTTCGGCTGAGCGCCATCAGCGGACCTTTGGCCTAAACCACCGGAATGACCGCTTGAAGCCCAATAGCTGCTGTCGACATGGAATGGTTGGTCCGGCGGCCACAACATCCTCCGGTTGTCCCCGCCGGACTTTGATACGATGGGCCGGTCAAGGTTCCCAGTCCCGGGCCTGCCGCCGAGCGGCGGGCTCGCGGTTCAGCTATGCGGAAGGTGCCGGCCCTGACCTTGTCGGACCGGCACCTTCGGCGCGCAATTCCTCCGCCCTCATTCGGCGGCGGCAAGCACGCTCGGCGAGCGTTCGACCTCCGCGCCGAATGCCTTCCGGCAATAGGCGACCAACCGGTCGGCCCGGTCGGCTTCGCAGCGGAAGGCGACGTGCCCGTCCGGGCGCACCAGCACCAGCGCCGGGCGGGCCTCAAGACCGTAGGCACCGTGCGCCTTGCCGTCCATGTCCGACAGGACGGGGATCTTCCCGCCGCCGGCCATCGGCCCCGCCAGGACGAAGCGCGGCTTGATCCAGGGCCAGGCCTCGACGGCGCGGACGGCTTCGAGCAGCGACGTTCCCGCGTCCGGCGACCGGCCGTCGAAGCACAGGAGCGCCCAGCCGGTGGTGTGGCCGTCCGGGTTGTAGAGGAACCGGAACAGGTTCGTGGTCTCCCCGCGATGCGTCACCTCAGCGTCAGGCGCGCGCTCGCCCGGCTTCGGTCCCGGCCGCAGCAAGGTCGCCAAGCCGGAGAGACTGTCCTCGTTCAGCGAACTCTTCGGGTACTCGACCCCCATCTGCTGCATGTCGTCCGTTCCCTGCAGCAGCGAGCCCAGGTTCGGCAGCGCCTTGGCGGCCAACCCCAGCACCGTGTCGGTGACCCGGCCGCGGTAGACGGTCCAGCGGAACCCGCGCGCCTGCTGGGCGCTCAGCCGGGCGTGCTCGCCGCCGCGCTCGCCGTCGTAGGAATCGAGGATGACCGGAGCCGCCTCGCCCCGCAGGGTCATGGCCAGCCGCCACGCGATCTCGACGGCGTCGTGCAGGCCCGCGTTCATGCCCTGGCCGCCGATGGGCAGCGACAGGTGCCCGGCATCGCCGGCCAGGAAGACCCGGCCCCGCGCGTAGCCCGGGGAGACGCCGTACTGGAACCGGCTGTGCGTGAGCCACTGCGGGTCCGACAGGGTCAGGGTCTCGTCGCCGGTGACCTCGCGGGCGACCGCCTGCATCTCTTCGAGGGTGGGGTCGCGATCCGGCACGCCGGTGTCGTCGGCCAGGAAGAACAGGCGGTGGTAGCCGCCCCAGACAGGCAGGATGCCGGCGAACCCCCGCTCGTAGTAGAAGAACCAGAGCTGATCCGGCTTCTGCGAGCGGCGCCAGGACAGCTTGGCGTCGACCTGTCGGTTCATGCAGTTCGGCAGCCGCTCGGGCTCGAAGTCAAGGCCCAGCATCGGCCGGATCGTGCTCTTGGCGCCGTCGGCCGCCACGAGGTAGCGGCAGCGGCGCCGCTCCTCCGGTCCGTCCTTGCCCCGCCTGAGAACCACCGTGACGCCGTCGTCGTCCTGCTCGACGCCGGTGACCGTGCAGCCCCGGTCGAGCAAGCCGCCGCGCGCCTCGAACTCGTCGGTGAGGGTCCGCTCGATCACGTCCTGCCCGCTGTAGAGCACCTCCGGGTAGGGGCTGGCGACGTCGGCGATGGGGATGGGCGTCGTCGGGGTGCCGTTGACGAAGAAGTTGATCGTGTGGATCGCGTAGCTGTTCTCGGCCAGGAGGTCGCGCAGGCCGATGCCGGCGAGGAGCTCCTGCGGGCGGGCCCAGAGGTTGTTGGCGCGCGAGTACGCCTTCACGTTGGTGCGCTCTTCGAGGAGCAGGCACGAGACGCCGTGGTGGCGCAGGGCGTTGCCGGTCGTCAGGCCGATGGGCCCGGCACCGACGACGATCACGTCGGCGTCAAAGCCCTGCTTGGCATCGGCGCGGTTCATTCCTGGGACTCCTTCAGTGTGGCGGCGATGGTTGCGATGTGTCCGTGCGAGGCGCCGATCCGTTGCTGGAGCGTACGCAGGAGCGTGCCGGCGGCTTCGATGGCCTCGGGCGACAGGCCTTCGGTGAGCACGTCGGCCCAGAGGTCCTTGCGGGCCATGGCCTGTTCGTAGGCGGTCGCGCCGCGCGAGGTCATTGCGACGAGCGGCGCACGGCGGTGGTGGGGGTTGGGTTCGAGTTGGACGAACCCGTCGGCGCGCATGTCGTCGACGACGCGCTGCACCGACTGGCGGGCCAGGCCCATGTTGCGGGCGATGTGGGCGACGGGCAGCGGGACCGGGGACAGGGCGACGGCGCCCAGGACCTGCCAGCGGGCGCTGGTCAGCCCGAGGTCGCGCACCAGCGCGTCCCCCCCTTCGACCAAGTCGCCGTTGAGGCGAAACACCTCGATGGCGAGACCCGACCAGGCCCGGCGGAGGCGGTCGATGTCCTTCGAGGCCTTCCTCAGCGCAGAACGCATGATAATCCCTGATTTGTCATCTACCTGCGACAATGACAGCCTGCTGTCTTTGCGGCTTCAACACAGCGCGGGGTGATCGGTTCCAACCCTGACCATGTTTGCCACCAGCCAGTTTGGTTCAGTGGCTCAAGCCGGCCAGGGATGGCCGCGCCACAAACCGCCGGAACAAAAGCTGCCCCTCAAAATTGGTAGTAAGCTGTCATAACGACAGTTGAGTGACAGATTGAAGGCGGATCGTTCCGCCCGCCGGACGGTGCTGGTCGCAGTCCGAGGCCACAGGCTTGATGCCGGCCTGGAAAGGCCCTGTGGCCCATGCGGCGAGCCATGGCCGGGGCATTGGCGCCGATGGCGCCTTGCAACGGGTCGCCCGTCGTCCGGCAACACATCGTCGAGGCATGAAGGGGAGGAATGCGAATATGAGGCAAGGCTTGGTCGAGGGTGCGCCGAAGTTCTCGGTACAGGAGCGTGACCTAAGAGCCTGTTTGAGGTCCTCCGCCGGCCGTCCCCATCTGTCTCGTGTCACCAATACACGATCCGTCTGGCAGGACGGAGGAGAGAGCAGATGTGGACGGACCGGC
>NZ_BPQO01000058.1 GCF_022179285.1 Methylobacterium hispanicum
GACGGAGAGGCGGTGGTCGCCGAAGGAGGCGAGCAGGCTGTCGAGGGGGCGGGTGCGCAGGGCCTCGATGACGGCGGGGGTGATGTCGATGATCTCGTAGCGGGCGAACAGCCCGTCGGCGGTGGCCACCTCGGCACCGGCCACCACCGCGCGCGAGGTCGGACCCGCCGCGGGCAGCACGGAGCAGCCGGCCAGGAAGCCGGAGGATCCGGCCAGGAGGCCGGCCGTCAGCGCGGCGAGCGCTGCTTTACGCACCATTACACACTCCCATCCGGGTCTCCGGCCGCCGGCCGGTCGTCGGTCTGGCATAGGATCGTTGCTCACACATGGCTGAAACGCATTTGGCCGAGATCGCTTTAACGGAGCGTTCAGGCACGCAGCGCTGGCCGCCATCGTGCGGGTGGGCATCGGCCCGCAATACGTCACGAGAGTGGCACGGTCACGCTTGCGCGGGGCTCGTCCCGGCCGGAGGTGTCATATCCGCGTGAAGCGTGGCGCGCAGGCGACGGCCGAGCGCGTCCGCGGTCCGGTCGATCCGCCGCGGCGCGCAAGCCGGCCCGCCGAACCGGAACAGGGCGTAGTCGGTGCTCGTCTCACCGAAGCCGGGGCGGCAGGTCGGCAGGGAGGGCGCGTGGTCGCCGAACACGCAGAGCGTGGCCCGCTCCCCGCCCAAGCCGGCCACCAGCTCCTCGATCATCCGGCCCGTGTTGGCGACATGGTGGAGGTACTGGGCCAGCGGGTCGTCCACCCCCGGCAACCGCCCTGGCTTCCAGGGGCCGTGATTTTCCATCGTCACGCTGAACAGGAAGAGCGGGCCGCGCCGCGCCCGCACCTCCGCGAGGATGCGCCGGCCGAGTGCCACGTCGCCCACATACGGACCGGTGCGGGGCGCCTCGGCGAAGTCCTCGCCCATCACGAGGCGGCGGAAGCCGAAGCGCTCCATCACGCGCGCCCGCTGGAAGAAGTTGCGGTGGAACGGGTGGACGAAGAGCGTCTCGTAGCCGTTCGCCGCGGCCCGCCGGGGCAGGCTCGCCGGCTCGTCGCCGCCGTTGGCGAGGTAGGGATCGTAGACGCCGAAGCCGAGCGCATCCGGTGCGGCGCCGGTGAGCACGGCGTGCTCGCTGCGCATCGTGTAGGCGCCGTGCGCCGGAACGCGCAAGCGGCCGTACTCGGCGGCGCGGCTCCGGATCAGGTCCATGGCGGGAAGCCGCGGGCCGCCGAGGCGCTCCGGATCGATGAAGGATTCGAGCTGGATGACGACCACCACCGGATCGCCCGGTGCCGTCGGCTCGGCGGGCACCGCGGCGGGAGCCGCCTCGGTGCGGCGGCGCAGCGCGTAGGCCATGAGCGTCGCCGGCAGGCCGACGCGGGCGATGTCCGCCTCGAGATCCGGCCGCGGGAAGCGCCGGGCGAGAGCTTGCGCGAGCGGCCCCCGCGTCGCCGCGGCGGCGAGCCCCAGCAGGGCGAGCGGCAGCGCCACGATCGCGGCGAGGCTCCGCCCCGGCCCGGCGGGCAGCAGGCTCGGCTCGAGCCAGTACCAGAGCGCGATGCCCGCGAGCGCGATGAGGAACGGGCCGGCGACGCGCGGGCTCGTCACCGGCGGGATGTAGTAGAGCTGCGGGTGGCGCGGCACCTGCGGCAGCAGGGCGAAGTCGCTGAAGACCAGCGGCTCGCCGATCACCGCGCGCTTGGCCCGGCTGATCAGAACCAGCGCCGCCACGGTGGTCACGGTGCTGCTGGCGGCGAGCCAGGGCCGCCAGGAGAAGCAGAACCAGAACACGGTGAGCAGCGCGTAGGCGCCGAGCCGCAGGGCGAGGTCGCCGGGTCGCCGACCGAGGGGCGCCCGCGCGGCGCCGCCCCATGCCTCGATCGTCGCGGCGAGCGCGAGCGCGCAGGCCAGGGGCGCGAGGAAGCCTGCGAGGACGCTCACGCGTCCGGTCCTTGTCCGTTGCCGAGTCCTTGGCGGATGCCGCGGCGCGCGCGCAGGCGCCGGACGATCGGGTTGAAGAGGCCGTAGCGCGCCCGCATGCTCAGGTGCGCGAGGCGGCCCAGCGCGAGCGCGCTCCTGGGCGCCGTCTGGCGCGCGGCGCTGAGCCGGTCGAGGAGCTGCTCCGGCTCGCAGGGCTTCATCGCCACCGGGTCGAGATAGCGCGGGTAGAGGATGAGCGCCCCGGCGACGAGTTCGTCCAGCGCGAGGCGCCGGCCGCGGTCGGCCCCCGGCGCCAGATCCTCGCAGAGGCCCCAGCCCGAGTAGAACGGCCGGCCGTGGGTTGCGACGGTCAGCCCCCGGATCAGCGCCTCGAAGCCGGCGAGCGAGGTCATGGTCTCGACGTGCTGCACCCGGTCGAGCAGGTCCACGATGCTGATGCCGGCGACGACGCGGTCGGCGAGCGCCAGCGCCTCCGCCTCCGGGATCGCGCCGGGCCGGAAGCCGGCCTCGACGTCGGGATGCGGCTTGTAGAGCAGGAAGGCGTCGGGGTTGCGCGCGCGGGCCGCGGCCAGCAGGGCCCGGTTCGAGCGCACGGTCGGCGAGCCGTACTGTACCGAGGCGTCGTCCTCGACCTGCCCCGGCACCAGCACGACCCGGCGGCCGGTCGGCCAGTCGGCCGTGCCGGCGTCCAGCCCGACATTGTACTTGCTGAGGCGGCGCGCCACGACCGCCTCGCGCAGGCGCCGGGCCCGCGCGACGAGCGGCGCGGGAAAGGCCGCCCCCTTCAGGATCAGCGCGAGCCGGCTGTCCCGGCGCGGGTCGTAGTAGATGCCGGCGTCGTCCACCACGATGGAGGCGCCCGGCCGCAGGCTCGCGCCGAGCCCGACCGAGCGCAGGAAGCCGTCCTCGATCCGGGCGAGCGGCAGGCCGGCCTCGGCGCAGGCCGCCTCCAGGGCCTCCGGTGCCCGGGTGGCCCAGGCCCGCACCCGCGCCCCGTGGCGCCGCCCGGCCGCGACCGCGTCGGCCACCGTCATGGTGTGGACCGGCGGCCCCGCCGGGCCGGCGGCGAAGACGTCGAGCGCCGGGCGCTTCCACTTCGAGATGCCGACATAGACCACCCGCCGGTCGTTCTCGGCGAAGCGCGCGGCGAGCCACGCGACCTTCTCGGCGCAGTCCTCGGACGAGACCGGCCGGCGCGTCCAGGGATCGAAATGATGCACGCGCGCACCGTCCGGACCGTGGATGCGCAGCGAGGCGAGGCCCGTCGCCGGCGTGTCGTAGGGGCTGAGGAGCGGGCCGGGCTCGACGACGAGCGTGTGCCGTCCGAGGGCCGCGGCCAGCCGGGCGGAGAGCGCGTCCCCCCGCCACACGGCCGCGCGCGCGCCGGACCGGCCGAAGCGGACGCAGGCGCCGCCGGTCGCCGCCGCGATCTCGGCGCACAGGTGGCGGACCGTCGGTCCGATCGCGAAGAAGTCGGTCGATGCGGCTTCCATGTTCGCGGCGCTGTCTCCCCGGCCCGTCACGCGTCGCACCCGCGGGGCTGCCGCGGGGCTCGCCCGCCTGTAGCGCATTTTCGGGCGCGCGTGGCCGATCCTGTGCGTAACGTGGGCAGCGGGGACAAGTCCCGCCCGAACGCGGTCGCAGCGCGGGACGGCCGCAACCTCAGCGGGTGCGGACACATCGCCGCCGCGATTGCCCCATACCCCGGCTGAACCGGGGCGGTACCGCGCGTTGCGGCGCGGTCACAGCCCCCGGGATTCACAGGGATCGACCCCCGCAGCGGATTGCTGAGGACCGGGGTGTCGTGCAAGCCCATGATCGACTGCCGGAGACGTCCGCGGCTTCCGGCGCGGTGAAGGACAGAAGCGCCTCAGAATGCTGCAGCCTCGCCAGGACACCACAAGCGCCGACACCGCGATCCTCGGCTCCGCGACCGTCGGAACCGAGACCGCCACCCGGCTGCCGCCGCGGCCCGAGGTCCGGGCGGTCCCGCTCGATCCGATGGTCCGCGAGGGCGCCGACCGCGACCGTCCGGCCACCTTCCTGTTCCTGCAGGGCATCGCCTCGCCCTTCTTCTCCGATCTCGGCCGTGCGCTGCGGGCGCGGGGCCACGGCGTGCGGCGGATCAACTTCTGCTCGGGCGACTGGCTGTTCTGGGGCGGCGGCTCCGACCATTACCGCGGGCCTCGCACCGGCTGGGAAGCCTATCTGGACGCCTACGTGGCCGAGCACGGCGTCACCGACATCGTGCTGTTCGGCGATTGCCGCCCCTTCCACGTGGTCGCCCGCGAAGTGGCGGCGCGGGAGGGGCTGCGCGTCCACGTCTTCGAGGAAGGCTATGTCCGGCCGAACTGGATCACCTGCGAACTCGGCGGCGTGAACGGCTACTCCTCGCTGCCCCGCACGTCCGAGGCGGTCCGCGCGCTCGCCCGCCGCCTGCCGCAGCCGGCCCGCGCCCTGCCGTCGTCCGGCGACATGGCGCGCCGCAGCCTGTGGGACGTGAGCTACAACCTCGCCAACGTGCTGTTCCCCTATCTCTACCCGCGCTTCCGCAGCCACCGGCCCACGCATATCGCGATGGAATATGCGGGCTGGATCAAGAAGTTCGCCCGCCGCGGCCGGACCCGGCGCGAGGCCGCCCACTGCGACGAGATCTACCGCGCGGTCGGGTGCGACTACTTCCTGCTGCCGCTCCAGCTCGACAGCGACTACCAGATCCGCGTGCACTCCCCCTTCCTCGGGGTCGAGGGCTTCATGGACCGGGTGATCAAGTCCTTCGCCGAGACCTCGAAGGCGCCGACCCGCCTCCTCGTGAAGCTGCACCCGCTCGACAGCGGCCTGATGAACTGGCGCCGCTTCGCCCGCGCCTCGGCCCGGCGCCACGGGGTCAGCGAACGGCTCGACTTCATCGACGGCGGCGACCTGCCGGCCCTGATCGCGGGCGCGCGGGGCGTGGTGATCGTGAACTCCACGGTCGGCATGCTGTCGCTGGAGATGGGCCGCCCGACCCACGCGGTCGGCACCGCGATCTACAACATGGCGGGCCTGACCCATCAGGGCGACCTCGACAGCTTCTGGACCGAGCCGACGGCGCCCGACATGGATCTGGTCGCCGACTTCCGCCGCGTCGTCCTCAACCGGACCCAGGTGAACGGCGGCTTCTTCTCGCAGGAGGCGATCGCCCGCGCGGTCGCCGGCTCGGTGCCGCGCATGGAATCGGCCATGCCCGACGCGACCCTCGCCGCCGCCCGCGCCATCCGCGAGCGGGCGGAGGAGGACGGGCGCCTCGCCCCCGTCTACTGAAGTCCCGGTTTCGAAAGGTCGAGACCTTTCGCGGGTGCAGGGCAGAGCCCTGCATTTGATCTCCCCGTCCCGGCTCTGCCGGGTCGGAGAGACCAATCCCGGGGCTGCGCGCCCCGGCCCCCCGCCAAAGGACGCAGTCCTTTGGGATCCCTGACTTGGCTGCAAGCTTGATCCGGCGGACCGCCGCGGGGTAGCACCGCGCCCATGCCCTGCATCCTGATCACCGGCGCGTCGAGCGGCATCGGCGCGGCGCTCGCCCGGCACTATGCCGGCCCGGGCACCACCCTCGTCCTCGTCGCCCGCGACCCGGCGCGCCTCGACGCGGTCGCGCAGGATTGCCGCGCCCGTGGCGCCGCGGTCGAGACCGAGTGCCTCGACGTGCGCGACCGACCCGCGGTGCGCGCTTTCCTGGAGGCGGCGCACGCGCGCCACCCGCTCGACCTCGCGGTCGTCAACGCGGCGATCAACGGCGGCCATCCGACCGGCGATGTCGAGACCGAAGAGGTCGCCTTCGAGACCGCCGACATCAATCTCGGCGGCGCCCTCAACGTGATGCTGCCCTGCCTCGGCCTGATGCTCGCCCGGGGCCGGGGGCAGATCGCCCTGATGTCCTCGCTCGCGGCCTTCGCGCCGCTGCCCGACGCGCCCGCCTACAGCGGCGCCAAGGCGGCGCTGCTCGCCCACGGGCTGGCGCTGCGCGAGAAGGTCCGGGCCCGCGGCGTGAAGATCAACGTGGTGACGCCGGGCTACGTGAAGACCCCGATGGGCGGCGACTACAAGGGCTGGCGCCCGCTGGAGATGAGCGCCGACCAGGCCGCCCGGCGCATCGCGAAGGGCCTGGAGCGCGACCGGGACATCGTCGCCTTCCCCATGCTGCTCGCGGTGCTGGCCCGCGGCGCGGGCCTCCTGCCCGAATCCCTGCGGCGCCTCGGCATGCACGGCTTCCGCTTCCAGATCCGGAAGCGGCGCTGATGGCGCGCGCCCGCATCGCGCTCTTCGTTCTGGAGGCGCTGCCGAACGCGCGCGCCGTGCGCCGGTTCGTGGCCGACCACGCGCTCGAGATCGCCTTCGTGGGGCTCTCGAACGCCGAGCGGCCGGCGGCGGGCGGCCTCGTGGGCCAGGTGCGGCGCCACCTCGCGCGCTCCGGGCCCGGGATCCTGCCGTATCTGGGCATCAATTTCGGGCTGCCCGACCTGCTGCGCCCGCTCGCACCCCTGACCCAGGCGCTCGGACGCAGCCAGGATCTCAGCGAGACCACGCCGCTCGCCGCGCTCTGCGCCCGCCACGGCGTGCCGGTGCTGACCGTCGACGACGTGAACGGGCCTGAGGTGGCCCAGGCCCTGCGCGAGCACGCGCCGGATCTGATCCTCACCTATCATTTCGACCAGATTCTCAGGCCCGAGACGATTGCGGCGGCCCGGCTCGGCGGGATCAACGCCCATCCGGGGCTGCTGCCGCGCCACCGCGGCCCGGTGCCGACGATCCACGCGCTCGCCGAGGGGCCCGACGCCTTCGGCATGACCCTGCACCGGCTCGCCCCGCAGATCGATGCGGGAGCGATCCTGGCGCAGGAGCGGTTCCGCCTCTCGCCCAACGTGACGGCGACGCGCGCCTCGGTGCAGCTGCACCAGCACGGCCTGCTGATGCTGCAGGCTTTGCTCGACCGGATCGCACGGGACGGTGAGATACCCGAGGGCGAGCACGTGCCGGTGCTGCCCTACTGCCCGTTCCCGAACCGGGCGATGCTGCGGGCGATGCGCGCCCGCGGCCAGAAACTGACGGATGCGCGGGATCTTGCCGAGGCACTGGCGCTGAACGCGCGGGGATAGAAACAGCCGCGCAATCGCCCTCCCCCCTCTGCGGGCAGGGCGATCGCATATGGCGGGGGTCGTCTCCTCGATCGCCACTGGAACCGCGCCGCGCCCCCTCTCCCATAGGGAGAGGGTTGGGGTGAGGGGTATGACCTTTCAGATCTGAACACGCCATCGAGGCGCGTTCAGGTCGAGCCCTGTTCGGACGCCTCATACCCCTCACCCGGCTTTCTGCGAAAGCAGACCTCTCCCTATGGGAGAGGGGACCCACGCCTGACCGGGGCTAGGCTCGCCCGGCATATGCGATCGCCCTGCTCTGCGGGGGAGGGAGAGCCGCGCGAGCATGAAAAAGCCCTCCCGCCTCGCGGCGGAAGGGCCCGTATCCTCGACGGCGCAAGCGCCTCAGCGCGAGAACTTCTTGTACTTCAGCTTCTTCGGGATGATCGAGTCCAGCCCGAGCCGGCGCTTCTTGTCGGCCTCATAGTCCGAAAAGTTGCCCTCGAACCACTCGACGTGGCTGTCGCCCTCGAAGGCCAGGATGTGGGTCGCGATGCGGTTCAGGAACCAGCGATCGTGGCTGATGATCACCGCGCAGCCCGCGTAATCCTCCAGGCCCTCTTCCAGCGCCCGCAGGGTCTCCATGTCGAGGTCGTTGGTCGGCTCGTCGAGGAGCAGCACGTTGCCGCCCTTGCGCAGGGTCGCGGCGAGGTGGACGCGGTTGCGCTCGCCGCCCGAGAGCGTGCCGACCTTCTTCTGCTGGTCGCCGCCCTTGAAGGCGAAGGCCGCGCAGTAGGCGCGCGAATTGATCTCGCGCTTGTTGAAGTAGAGGATGTCGTTGCCGCCCGAGATCTCCTGCCAGACGGTGGCGTTCGGATCGAGCGCGTCGCGCGACTGGTCGACGTAGCCGAGATGCACGCTCTCGCCGACCTTGATCTCGCCGGCATCGGGCTTCTCCGTGCCGGTGATCATCTTGAACAGGGTGGTCTTGCCGGCGCCGTTCGGGCCGATCACCCCGACGATGCCGCCCGGCGGCAGCTTGAAGGAGAGATCCTCGATCAGCAGGCGGTCGCCGTAGGCCTTCGACAGGTTGTTGAACTCGATGACGTTCTGGCCGAGCCGCTCGGTGATCGGGATGACGATCTGGGCGGTCGCATCGACCTTCTGCTGCTGCTTGGCGACCAGCTCCTCGTAGCGGGTGATGCGGGCCTTGGACTTGGTCTGGCGGGCCTTCGGCGAGGCCGAGATCCACTCCTGCTCGCGGGCGATCGAGCGCTGGCGGGCCATGTCCTCGCGGCCCTCCTGCTCCAGGCGCTTCTGCTTCTGCACCAGCCAGGACGAGTAGTTGCCCTCGTACGGGATGCCCCGGCCGCGGTCGAGCTCCAGGATCCAGCCCGTGACGTTGTCGAGGAAGTAGCGGTCGTGGGTCACGATCAGGATCGCGCCCGGGTACTGGCGCAGATGGCCCTCGAGCCAGTTCACCGTCTCGGCGTCGAGGTGGTTGGTCGGCTCGTCGAGGAGCAGCAGCTCCGGCTCCCAGAGCAGCAGCTTGCAGAGCGCGACGCGGCGGCGCTCGCCGCCCGAGAGCGTGGCGACAGGCTGCTCGTCGCTCGGGCAGCCCAGCGCCTCCATGGCCTGATCGACCTTCGAGTCGAGCTCCCAGAGGTTCTGCGCCTCGATCTGGTCCTGGAGGGCGGTCATCTCGTCCGCCGTCTCCTCGGAGTAGTTCATCGCGAGCTCGTTGTAGCGGTCGAGCATGGCCTGCTTCTCGGCCACGCCCTCCATCACGTTCTCGCGCACCGACTTGCTGGTATCGAGCTGCGGCTCCTGCGGCAGGTAGCCGACGCGCGCGCCCTGCGCCACGAAGCCCTCGCCGGTCCAGTCCGTGTCGATGCCGGCCATGATCTTGAGCAGCGTCGACTTGCCGGCGCCGTTGATGCCGAGCACGCCGATCTTCGCGTCCGGATAGAACGAGAGGTTGACGTTCTCCAGGACCTTCTTGCCACCCGTGTAGGTCTTGGTCAGACCCCGCATGTGGTAGATGAATTCGCGGGCCATCGCGGGTATCCTCTTAAGCGTTCGTGCCGGCGCGTTCGCGCTCGCCGTGCCGGCGCACGGCTGACACGGTTGACGGGCGCGGGCCGGTTCGCCCGATCCTCTCGGGTCGCCGGCCCCTGTCGCGGGAAATGATCACGCCCGAGTATCAGGACGCGCCGGGGCGGGCAAGGACGGCCGTCGGGCGCGGGTGGGATGCCCGTCAGGCGAAGGGCGTCAGGTGAAGGGATTGCGTACCGGCTCCGCCCGCTCCGCGTCCCCCTCCGGCTCGGCGACGCGCTCGGGCAGGTCCTGCGCCTCCAGCGCGGCCACGATCGCCGCGGCGGTGCGCGCGAGTTCGCGCGCCAGCGCGAGGCCGACGCGGTCCCGGGTGATCTCGCAGGAGCCGTGCAGCGCGATGCGCGCGGTGCCGTTCTCGAAGGAGAGGGCGCCGAGCGTGCGCACCGCCGCGTCGTCCGCGAAGGGCACGAAGCCGGGCTCGGCCCCGCGGCGCGCCTCGCGCTTCGACTCGCGCTTCGACTCGCGCTTCGTCATGGGCATCTCCTCAGAAGATCGAGCGCAGGGCGTCGCGGATCGCCTTGCGCAGTGCCCGGCCCGCCTCGCGCCAGAGCCAGTCCTGCCAGCTCTCCTCGCGGGGCCCGCGCCGCTCGGCCTCGTCCCCGCGGGAGAACTCGCGCGGTTCGGGCAGCGGCATGGCCTGCCCCTTCACGGTGTCCGGCAGCCCGGGGAAGACGTCCACGCCGGCCGTGCCCCTGAGGGCGGCGATCGAGACCGCCTGCCAGGCGGCCCCGGCCCGGTTCGGCGCCAGGTAGGCGCCGGCCTCCCCGCGCGCCGGGTCGTAGATCGCCTTGTAGAGCTGGGTCGGCACCAGCACCCGGCTCTTGATCGCATCGACCGAGCCGCCCGTGAAGACGACGCCGGTCACCACGTAGAGGGTGCCGCGCTCGCGCGCGAGGCGGCGCACGCTCTCCTCGATGCCTGCCCAGAGGCCGCGGTTGAAGGCGCGGTTCTGCGGCACGATGTTGGCGAGGCTGAAGGACTGGCCCTGGGCGGTCTCCGTCGGCATGTCGCCCGCGGGCGCCAGATGGCCGCGGTCGAAGCCCGAATGGACGTAGTCCTCAAGCGTCGAGCGGTCGGCCTCGGGGATCCTGTCCTCCTCGTGAAACCTGTCGTCGCGCGCGACCGCGCGCGCCTCGGCGACGCTCTCCCGGGTCAGCCGCTCGGCGGCGTAGAGGGGCGTGCGCGAGGCGCCCGAGTGCAGCACCGCGAAGGCCTCGAAGCACAGGGGCACGGTGCGCGCGGCGAGCTTCGGGTTGGTGAGCGCCGGCGGCCAGCCCTCCGCGAAGAAGGCGGGGCAGGCCGTCTCCGCCGCGGCCGGCGCGGCCGCGAGGAGGAACCCGAGGGCGAGGGCACGCCTCAGTCGCACATCCGCACCCTCCGCGGGCCCTGCGGCGTCGGGCGCTCGCGCCAACCGCAGGGGCGCCCAAGGCTGCCGCGGAACGGGTGGACCTCCCGGTCCGGCCCGCCCGGCACGGTCCGGGGCGGGCAGGCGCCGAGGAAGCCGCACGCGAACGTGAGATTGCCATCGACCGGACCGGGGGCGGCCGAGGCCTGCCCCAGGAGAAGCTGGCCCCAGAACACGGCGGCCGACAGCGTGATTCCGCACGAACGAATCGACTTCAAGGGCGGTCCTCATGTTGCCGCTGGGGCACGAAATCGCGAAAAATCGCGCCCCAACATTGATCGGAGCAGCGATCATCCGTAACTGGCACTATCATGACAGCGGTCGTGCCTGCTGTCCCCCCGGAGTTCACGGCCCCGTTACGGGCATCGCGTGAGCCGCGCCGACGGCGGTTGGGAAGGGACGTGGCACGATCCGGCACAGCTTCAAGAACGGAAGAGTTCCCCTTGGCCGAGAACGAGAGCGTGACGTCGATCCTTGACGGTCTGGAGGAGCCGGCGGCTTTGCGCCACCTGCCCGAGAGCCGCCTGCAGGCGGTCGCCGACGCGGTGCGCGCCGAGATGATCGACGCCGTCTCCGTCACCGGCGGCCATCTGGGTTCCGGCCTCGGCGTGGTCGAGCTCACCGTCGCGCTCCACCACGTCTTCGACACCCCCGACGACCGCATCATCTGGGACGTCGGACACCAGGCCTACCCCCACAAGATCCTCACCGGCCGCCGCGACCGCATCCGGACGCTGCGCCAGGGC
>NZ_BPQO01000059.1 GCF_022179285.1 Methylobacterium hispanicum
CACGCCGCGCTCGTGCACGAGGGTGCCGATCCCCAGCCCGAGCGCCTGGACGCCCATCAGGTTGATCTCGTCGGGAAACAGCCAGCGCGCGTCGTACTCGCGAAAGCCGGTCGGCTTGACCAGGGGCGCCTGCTCGAACCCGAACGTGTTGGGCAAAAGCGCAGCTTGCGGCGTCGGAAACATCGCGGGTCGTCTCTCCGGTCTTGATCGATCGTGGGGTGCGGGAGGTATCGGGATGCAGGGTGTCGGGATGCAGGGCCGGCGGGTCGTCGCGGCCCGGCGCCCTCAGCGGGTCGGCACCTCGGCGGCCTCGCCGAACTGCAGGGCGACTTCCACCACGTCGCCGGGCTGAAGCTCGGTGTCGTTCGACGCGGTGATGCGCTGGGCCTGCTTGCCGTCCTTGCGGACGATCACGAGGGCCGGGTCGCCGTCGAGGCCGCGCACGAGCTGCGACTTGACCATGCCGGTGTAGCGGAGCTGCTCGCTGGTGTTCTGGAGCGTGCCGCGGATCTCGGCCAGCCGGACGTTGGCGTCCTGCAGTTCCTTCATCACCTCCAGCCGGCGCGCCTCGTCCACGCGCTGCAGGCGGTAGTCGAAGGTGTCCTTCTCGCGCTCGGTGGCCGCGCGCGTCGCGGTCGTCTGCAGGGCCCGCGTCGATGACAAGAGGAGGGAGCGGCGCGAATCCGTCAGCCGGTTCGTCGGGATCGTCCCGCGCTCGTAGAGGTCCTGGCTGCGCTTGAACTCGTCCGCGTCGGCCTGGACGCCCTCCTTCTCGCGGCTCTCCTGCTCGGTCAGCACGCGGACGCGGTCCCCCTCCTTCTGGGAGGCCGCGGTGAGGTAGGCCTTCTCCTTGGACGCCTCCTGGTTCTTCGACTTGAGGATGCCGCGCTCGACGTCGAGCAGTTCCGCCGTCATCGAGGGGGCGAGCGGCGTGTCCTTCAGCGCGCGGTCATCGACATCCTTCTTGCCGTCGAGCTCGGCCCGGAGCCGGGCGATCACCGCCTGCTGGCGCGCGTACTGCACCCAGGCCCGGTTGTGCTTCTCGCGCAGTTCCGAGAGCTGCAGGAAGGGGTTGTCCATCTTGAAGCGCAGCAGGTCGAAGCCGCCGGCCAGCGAGATCGCCTGCCGGACCGTCATGCCGGGCTTGAACTTCTGCTCGCCCGGCTGGGCGACGTCGCCGTTCAGGTAGACGGGCCGGTACTCGTCGACCGTGACGGTGATCTCGGAGGGCGAGAGGATCACCGGGAACTCGCGCCCCTCGTTCGTGCGGCGCCGGAACTCCTTCGTCGGCAGGAGGGCCTGGATCTTGGCCTGGGCCTCGGCCAGGGTGAGGCCCGCGACCTGCACCTGACCCACGAGCGGCATCGAGACCTGGCCGTCCATGCTGATCACGCTGGTGGCCTTCATCTCCGGCACCGATACCGCCTCGACCGCCAGGCTGTCGCCCGGCGCGAGGCGGTAGGCCGCCTGCCCGGCCTGCGGCGCGAGGCCGACGGCGGCGGCCAGCGCGAGGCGCAGGACACCCGTCCGAAGGGGCCGGCGGCCGACCGGGCGATTGCTCTCGACGTCACTCATCGTTTCCGGCTCCTCAGTCAGCCACATGTCCCGGACGGGCGCCCGCCCCGGCTCCGGCGCACGGCGCGCCGGTGTCCCGGAACGCCGCGTCCGCGTCGGGCCCGTCCCCGGTTCCCGCCTCGCCCCGCTCGACCCCGTGGTGTGCGTCCGCCAGCGCCCGGCGCATCGCGGGCGGTCACCATCGGAATGGTGAACGGGCTACGGTCTTCCTCGAAAGCCGTCGCTGCGTCAGGAAGCAATTCATGCGCGACCGCCAGCGATCGCGCTCCGGTCACGCAACTATAGTGTGGCACGCGCACGATTTGTCCAGTCCAGAAAAAGACGACCTCGTGCGCGCGTTGGATCAATTTCAGGTTGCTGAGTATGGCGTCGGCGCCGCCGGGTCGCTGGGTTTCACCTCGCACCTGCGTAAGCGCGAAGGCCGTAACCCATCCGCGTGGACGACGCCTGCGCCCTCCGTTCCGCCGGTAGCGGTACGCCCGAATCGGCCGCCTCGGCGGCCTGCCTCCTGGCGCATCAGGTCAGCCTGTCTGGCGCCGTCGTGGGCACAGTGAAATCCCTACCCTGGAGCGCCGACCCGGTGCCGGCACCGTCGTCTGGAGCGATCAACGAGACGTGAACTCACTGCCAAACCTCGGTTATCTCGTGCCCCAACCGGAACGATCTTGCAGGATGGCGCGCATGGCGCAGAAAAACGTTAACTTGGAAATCAGTTTTGCCATGCATAAAGAGAAAATCTGACTTGCATTTTATGCATGGCTCAAGCGCCGCTCGCGGTCGGGTGGTCGGCCCGAAACCGCGCGCTCGCGGTCGGCGGCGAGGGTCAGGAACCCGGATCGCGCGACGCCGCAGGGGATCCAAATGCCTTGCACCGCAGCAAAAAGCCTCCTGCCCTCGGGAGGCGTTCGGCGGCCGGCGCCACTTCAGCTTGTAACCAAAGCGTTCCAAAAAAAATCGTCGCGCCTCTGCTGCGATTATGACTAGTCCGGCTCATTACTCGGGTTCGTTCGTCATCCACTTGCGCTGTCCGCTGGAGTCCGTCAGTTTCCAGTCACAGCAGCTGTGCAGGTGCACACGACAACCTAGTCGATCTTCGATCGAGCTGCGCGCATCGTCAGGGGAAACAACCTCTGCTTTCGCTAGTCAGTGCTTGAACAGCGTTAGACATGCACCCGGATCGCGACCGAACGCGACGCCGGTAGGAAAATCGTTGCCTCATCGTCAGGTCCGCAATCCTTGCTGGCCGCGTGGCGAAGCTTTGAGATTTCACGCGGTCCGGCCGTCGGCCGGACCGCACACGCTCGTCCGGTCATGCCGCTCGGAGGATCTGAGACGTCCGATGAACATCAATCCTGACCGCTTCGCCTTCCAAACCGGCGCGAGGCCGAGCCCGTTGCCGGAGCCGCGGCCGCGCTCGTGGACGATCGCGCACATCGTCGATGCGACGCTGCGCCGCCGCCGGACGGTGGGTCTCGTCGCCGTGATCGTCTTCGCGATCGCCGCCGCCTACGCGAGCCTGACCGCGCCGACCTACACCTCGATGGCAAGCGTCGTCCTGGACACCAAGCTGACGCCGCCCTCGCCGGGGACGGTCGCGTCCGAGATGACGATCGATCCCGCCGTCGTCGACAGCCAGGTCGAGATCCTCAAGTCCGACAAGATCGCCCTCGACGTCGTCGATCGGCTCAATCTCACGGGCGATCCCGAATTCGTCGGATCGGAGCCGTCCTTCCTCCGCGCCACGATCGATCGCCTGGTGTCGGTCTTCGACCCGAGCCCGCAGGGCGCCGTGCGGACGGACAAGCGGCAGGCCGCTGCGGCCGCGCTCGGCCGGAAGGTCAAGGTCGCGCGGGCCGGGCGCAGCATCCTGGCGGAAATCACGGCGACGAGCCTCGATCCGGTCAAGGCGGCCGCGATCGCGAACGCCGTGGCCGAGGCCTACATCCAAGACCAGCTCAGCGGCCGCATGGAGGCCAGCCAGCGCACGACGGACTGGATGCAGCGCCGTCTCGCGGAGGTTCGCGAGCGGCTGGACGCCGCCAACGCCGCCCTGGCGGCCTTCCGGGCCGGCGGGGGCGACAGGAACGCGGCGCGCAGCGCCGAGCGCGCCGAGCGCGAGGGATCGCGGCCGGGCGCCGCCGAGGCGCTGGCCCGTGCCCGGGCGGATCTCGAGCGCATGACGCAGCTCGCCGCCGCCCTCGCGCAGGGCAACCCCGACGCCGACACCCTCGCCCGGATCGATCGCCTCGGCGACGCGGACCTGTCCCGCCTCGTGGCGGAGCAGCGCGGGCCTGCACCGGGAGCGGGCGTGCTGCGCGCGCTCGGCGAGCGGCTGGACCAGCGCATCGAGGCGCGCCGCAAGGAGGTCGCCGCCTCCGCGCTCAGGGCAACGCTCATCGACAAGCAGATCCAGGATCTCCAGGGCCAGGACGCGGAGGGCGCGGCCCCCGGGCCGGCCTCCGACCGGGAGCGCGCGCTCGAGCGCGCCGCCCAGGAGGCGCAGGGCAACTACGAGGCGCTCCAGAACCGCGTCACGCGCGTGAGCGCCTTCCTGCAGCAGCAGTCGATGCCGGTGACCGAGGCGCGCATCGTCACGACCGCGCTGCCGCCGCTCACCAAGAGCGGGCCGAAATCCGCGCTGATCCTGCTGCTCGGGCTGATCGGCGGGCTCGGCGCGGGGGTCGCGGCCGCCTTCCTGCGGGACGCATCCGACCGGCGGATCCGCTGGGCCCAGCAGGTCACGCACGATCTCGGCCAGCCGTTCCTCGGCTCCCTGGCCGGCTGCCCGGCCCGCGGGCGCGCGTTCCGGCACGGGACGGACGGCTCAGGAGGGCGCGGCCGGCGCCTGCCCGTCCCGCTCTTCATCGCGAACGGGTCCGGCTCGCCGAGCGTGCTGGAAACGCTCTGCACCACGAAGGTCTCGATCGACCAGGCGCTGCATCGCGAGACCTCCCGCGTCGTCGGGATCGTCTCGGCCAACGCCCAGGACGGCAAGACCACGCTCGCGACGAACCTCGCGGTGCTCCTCGTCGAGATGCGCGCCCGGGTCCTCGTCATCGACGCCAACCTGCACGGGGCCGGGCTCGCCGACCTCGCCGAGGGCGATCCCGGCCCGGGCCTGGCGCGCGCGGTCACGGAGCGTCGCCCGCTCGCCGAGTGCGTCGTGGCGAGCCGCCTGGGCTTCCACCTGCTGCCCGGCACCGTGGGCGCGGTTCCCAACCACCCGGTCGAGATCCTCGGCTCGCCCGTCCTGCGGCAGCTCCTCGCCGAGGCGCGCCAGCACTACGACTACGTGCTCGTCGAGGTCCCGCCCGTGGTCACGGCCGTCGATGCGCGGGTCGTCTCCGAGCTGATCGACGCCTTCGTGCTGGTGGTGCGCGGCGGCCGGACCCGGCGCGACGCGGTCGAGCACGCCTTCACCACCTGCCCGGGCATCGCCGACCGCATCGTCGGCGTCGTGATGAACGGCACGAAGACCGCCGAGCGCCCCGCCCCGGCCGGCGCCGCCCCCTCCTACCTCCTGGGAGCCGCCTGATGGCATCCTCACCCCTGATCCGCACGGCGCGGCTCGCCGCGCGCCCGGTCGCGCGGGCGGTCCGGCGGCACATCCTGCCGCGGGTCATGCCCACCATGCGCCACCCCTTCCCGGAGGCGGTGCGCAACGTGCGGGTCGTCGGCCTGCTCTCCTCCTCGTCGGGGCTCGGCGAATCCGCGCGCCTCTGCATCGACTCGCTGACGCGGGCGGGCTGCGGGGTCACGACCGCCGACGTCGCCGCGCTCTTCGACAGCGACGACGGCGTCGCCTACCCGCGGCGGGATTCGGGGCCCCCGGCCGACGTAGCGATCTACCACCTCAACCCGACCATGCTCCTGCCCAGCATCCTCCGGGCGGGACTGCCGCAGCACCTGCGGACCTACAGCATCGGCTACTGGGCCTGGGAGCTCGAGACGCTGCCCCCGGAATGGGTCGGCGCCCTCCGGTTCGTGGACGCCGTCATGGTGCCGAGCCGGTTCTGCCAGGAGGCCGTGCAGGCCTACACGAGCAAGCCCGTCGTCGTCGTCCCGCACCCGGTCGAACGGCCGGCCCCGGTCGCCGACAGCGTCGCCCGCGGCGCGGACGCGCGCTTCCGCGTGGTCAGCATCTTCAACCTCGGCTCGTCCTTCCTGCGCAAGAACCCGGTCGCGGCGATCATGGCCTTCCGCGCCGCCTTCGGCGAGTCGGAAGAGGCGGAGCTGGTGCTCAAGATCAGCGACGGCGCCCGCTACCCGGCCGAGCGCGACCGGATCCACGCGGCGATCGCGGGCGCGCGCAACATCCGCCTGATCGACGCGGTCTGGGACCGCGCCGCGCTGCAGGGGCTCCTGGCCTCGGCCGACGCCTACCTGTCGCTGCACCGCTCGGAGGGGTTCGGCCTGACGCTCGCCGAGGCGGCGCTCGCGGGCATCCCGGTCGTGGCGACCAACTGGTCCGGCAGCACCGACATCTGCCCGCCGGAACTCTGTTACCCGGTCGATCACGCGCTGGTGCCGTTCAACGATCCCCACCCGGCCTATGCGGGCCTGAGGCGGGCGCGCTGGGCCGAGCCCGACGTCGCGCACGCGGCCGAGCAGCTCCGGCGGATCCGCGCCGCGCCGGCCGAGGCCCGGGCCCGCGCCCGCGCCCTGCGGACCTGGCTCGCCGAGTACCTGGCGCGGCACGACTACCGGGGCGCCCTCGGCGAGATCGCCGCCCGGATGCCGGCGGGCGTGCCCGAGGCCCTCGGCCGGGACGCCGCCCGGCCCTGAGGGGACCTCCGGCCTCGGAGCCCCGACCACGACCACGCACAGAGCAGGCCCTTCACCTTGAGGACGCGCACATTGGCCCAGTCACTCGCTTCCTACCAGCCGGACGCCCCCCAGCCCGACCGTTGCGCGACGGCCGAGGCGGGGCGGATCTTCGGTCTGCCGTTCTCGGCCCTCGACGAGCAGGCGCTCGTCGCGCAGATGACGCAGGCGGTCCCCTCGGGCTCGGGCCCGAAGCGGCTGGCCACGGCCAACCTCGACCACATCGTCCAGATGGCGCGCAACTCCGCCTTCCGCCGGGCCTACGACCGCGCCTGGACGATCACGGCCGACGGCATGCCGGTCTACCTCTATGCCCGCCTGCGCAACGTCGGGCTGCCCGGCCGCGTCACGGGCGCCGACCTCTTCGCGCGCCTCATCGAGGTCCTCGATCCGGGCCGCCACCGCTGCTTCTTCGTCTGCAGCACCGCCGAGGTCGCCGAGCGCCTGGAGCAGCGCCTCCTGCGGCGCGGCTTCCGGCGCGACGCGCTGGCCTTCTGCGTGCCGCCGCACGCCTTCGAGCGCGACGCAGCCTACTCGGACGCGCTGGCCGCGCGCATCCGGGCGCACGCGCCGACGCACCTGTTCATGGGCCTGGGCGCACCGAAATCCGACATCTGGACCGACCGCTACCACGACGCGCTCGGCGACTGCTACGTGCTGAACGTGGGCGCAGCCCTCGATTTCGCCGCCGGCGTCAAGCGCCGCGCGCCGGTCCTGATCCGTCGCATCGGCCTCGAATGGGCCTGGCGCGTCGCCTCGGAGCCGCGGCGCCTCTACCGGCGCTACCTCGTGGATTCCTGGCAGTTCCTCTGGCTCGTCGCCCGCGATCTCGCCCGCCCGGCCCAGCCGGCCCACAGCCGCGCCGCGCGCGGCATCGGCCGCCGCACCTGATCGGGGTGCCCGAGCCGGGCACCCGTACCGCCGCCCGGGCCGGCGCCGCCGGCCCGCGGATCCCGTCCCCGTCGTCACGCCGCATTTGGAGTTTTGGGAATGCAGCAGGGAATAGCAGTTAAGTTCCAGCGCGAGGACCGGCTGCTCCCCCGGACCCAAGAGGGGCGCGCGCCCGCGCGCCGGGGCAGGGCCGAGCGGCCGATCGCCCGCCGCGCCCGCGCCGCCAACGGCGCCGCCGTGAAGCGGGTGGCGGACGTCGCGGTCGCGCTCACCGCGCTCCTCTTCCTGATCCCGCTCTTCCTGGCGGTCGCGCTCCTGATCAAGGCCGAGACGAAGGGGCCCGTCTTCTTCCGGCAGAAGCGCTACGGCCTGAACCGGCAGCCCTTCGAGATCCTGAAGTTCCGCACGATGACGGTCCTCGAATCGAGCGGGGCCTTCGAGCAGGCCAGCGCCAACGACCGGCGCGTGACCCAGATCGGGCGCTTCCTGCGCCGGTCCAGCCTCGACGAGATGCCCCAGCTCATCAACGTCGTGGCCGGGCACATGTCGCTCGTCGGTCCGCGCCCGCACGCCATCGCGATGGACGACACCTTCGCCGACATGGTCTCGGACTACGACGACCGCTTCCTGGTGCGGCCGGGCCTGACCGGGCTCGCCCAGATCACGGGCTACCGCGGCCCCACCGACACCTACGACAAGATCGCGCGGCGGATCAGCCGCGACCGCGCCTACATCCGGCGCTGGTCGCTCGCCCTCGACGCGTCGATCGTTCTCCAGACGCCGATCCGGCTCGTGAAGGATCCGAACGCGCTCTGATCCGGAGAGACGCGCCTCCGCCACCGGACGATGGACAGACCACAGGTTCGATGCACGTGAATCTCACGCGACGACAAGCACTTTCGGGTCTCGCCGTCTCGGGCCTCGCCGTCGGCGGGGCCGCGGGCCTGTCACCCGCCCCAGCGCGGTCCGCGGAGCTGACTTATCCGGGGGTCAACCTGTCGGGCGGGGAGTTCGGCGACCTCGGCCGTCCGCTGGGCCAGGGCTACATCTACCCGCCGGACCAGGCCTTCGCCTACTACGCGAGCCGCGGCCTCAGGCTCGTGCGGCTGCCCTTCCGGATCGAGCGCCTGCAGCCCGAGCCGTTCGGGGCGCTGGCGGAGCGGGACCTCGCGGAGCTGCGGCGCTGCGCGGCGAGCGCCCGGCGGCACGGCCTCGTGCTGGTGCTCGACCCGCACAATTACGGCAAGCGCGACGACCGCCCGATGGAGGCCGCCGACCTCGCCGACTTCTGGAAACGCCTCGCCACCCCGTTCCGGGACGCGCCCGGGATCGCCTACGGCCTGATGAATGAGCCGGTCGCCTACAAGCCGGCCGAATGGCGCCCGATCGTCGATCGGGTGGTCGCCACGATCCGCGACCTCGGCTCGGACCAGCTGATCATGGTGCCGGGCGCCGGCTGGACCGGCGCGCATTCCTGGGTCTCCGAGGGCAACGCCGCGGCCTTCGAGGGCTTCGAGGACCGGAACTTCATGTTCGAGGTGCACCAGTACCTCGACGCCAACAGTTCGGGCACCGACCTGCAGACCTACGTGCCGGGAGCCGGAGAGGATCGCCTGCGCGCCTTCACGGACTGGGCCCGGGCGCGGGCGTGCCGGGCCTTCCTGGGCGAGTTCGGCTTCGCGCTGCCGGCCGGGCGGACCGAGGCCGGCGCCATGCTCGCCTACCTCAAGGCCAACGCGGACGTCTGGCGGGCCTACGCCTACTGGGCGGGCGGGCCGTGGTGGGGGGACTACGCCTTCAGCATCGAGCCGGACAAGGCCGGCGACAAGCCGCAGATGGCGCTCCTGCGGGAATACCTGTGAGCCCCGGAGCCGCCAGCACGGTCCAGCCGAGGATTGCGACGTCAGCGATGGTGTTCCCTTCGACCCGCGCGGCCGCGCGGCCGTCCATCGGACCGCTCCTGCCGCGCGAGGTCTCCCGGTGAGCGGCGGCCTCGCGCGGCAGTCGGCCGCCAACGCGCTCGCCACCGGCTCCATCCTGATCAGCGGCGCGCTCAGCACGATCATCGTCGCGCGCCTGCTCGGCCCGGCCGACCTCGGGGTCGTCACCTACGCCGCCTGGGTGGTGAGCATCACCTTGATGGTGGCCGACCTCGGCATCCCGGGATCGCTCGCCCGCTACCTGCCGGAGCTGCGCGGCGCCGGGGACGCGAGCGCCGGCCACGGCCTCGCGCTCTACCTCTACAAGCGCTTCATCCTCGTGGTCGGGCTCGCGGCCTGCGCGCTCCTCGGCCTCGCCCTCTGGCACCGGGCGGCCGGATCGACCTTCGCGCTCCACATCGAGCCGGGGAGCTACAAGACCTCCCCGCTCTTCTGGACGCTCGTGGCCGCTGCCGTCCTCGCCCAGAGCAGCTCTGCCTTCGCGGTCGGCCTTCTGCGGGGGCAGCAGGATTTCGGCCGGATGGCGCGCATCATGCTCGTCTCGGCGGCCGCCCAGATCGGCGTCACGGTCCTGGGCTCGGTCGCGCTTGGCCTCGTGGGCGCGCTGAGCGCGGCGGTCGTCGTCGGGCTCGCGCCCTCGGTCTTCCTGATGCGGGACCTGCGCGGCGGCCGCGCGGTCGCGCCGGAGCTGCGCACCCGGCTCGTGCGCTACTGCGGCGCGATCTGGCTCGCCTACCTGCTCTCCGCCGTCACCTGGGCGCGCACCGAGATCCTGTTCCTCGAGCGGAGCTGGGGCAGCGAGGCGGTGGCCTTCTTCTCGGTGGGGCTGACGCTCGCCAACCTCGCCGTCCAGGCCCCGCTCCTCCTCACCGGGCCGCTGCTGCCGGTCCTGGCGCAGAACATCGCCGCCAAACAGCACGCGGCCGCGGTCGGGATCTACCGGAGCGGCATGCGCTACCTCGCGATGCTCGTCTTCCCGGCCTGCTTCGGGCTGGCCGCGATCGCCTCGGTCTTCGTGCCGCTCGTCTACGGCGAGGCCTTCGCCAAGGCCGTGGCGCCGGCCGTGATGCTGGTGGTCGCCGCCGCCTTCTACGCCCTGACGGCGGTGACGCAGATCTACATGAACGCGGCGGAGCGCAACCGCTTCAACATCGTGGTCGGGATCGTGGGCGCGGCGAGCATCATCGCGTCGGGCCTCCTCGTCATCCCGGCCTACGGCCTGATGGCGGCGGCGGCGACGCGCACGACGGTGCAGGTGCTCACCGCCGCGGCCTCGATCTGGTACGTGCACCGCCACCTGCAGGCACCGGCCCCGCTCGGGCAGGTCGTGCGCATCGTCGGCGCCGCCGCCCTGTGCGGGCTGGCCGCCTTCGCCCTGCTGCGCGCCTTCCCGGGGCCCCTCGCGCTGGCGCCCGCGATCGTCGTCGGCGCCCTGGTCTACGCCGTCGCGCTGAAGCTCTTCGGATGCATCCTGCCCGAGGACGTGGACCGGGCGCGCGGCATCGGTTCCCGGCTGCTCGCCCCGCTCGCCGCCCTGACCGGCGCCGCCAACGCTCCCCGGTCCAAGGCCCCCCGGTGACGGGGGAGCGCCCGGGCCTTCAGGCCGACCGACCCAACCGCCACAAGGAGAATGTCACGATGCCCGAATCGACGTCGTCCGCCGTCCACCCGGTGATCCTGTGCGGGGGCTCCGGCACGCGGCTGTGGCCGGCCTCGCGCGCGAGCATGCCCAAGCAGTTCGCCCGGCTGGTCGATCCGGAGCACTCCACCTTCCAGGCCACGGCCCAGCGCGTGGCCGAGCCCGGCCTGTTCGCCCGCGCCTGCGTGATCGCGGCGGCCGAGTCCCGCTTCATCGTCGCC
>NZ_BPQO01000060.1 GCF_022179285.1 Methylobacterium hispanicum
GGCGGGCCCGTGGTGGGGCGACTACATGTTCTCGATCGAGCCGACCGGGCTCGGCACCGGCAGCGTGGTCGATCGCCCGCAGATGGACGTGCTCGAGGCCTTCCTGGGCGCGGTCACGGGCGGGACGACCGCGCCCGGGGCGGTCCCGGGCGGGACGGCCGGGCCCGGCGGGGTGGCGGACGCGATCCCGGTCGGCACGCCGGGGCCCGACCGCGCGGTGCTGCCGATGGGGCGGATCACCTACCGGGGCGGGGCGGGCGACGACACCGTCACGGGCAGCGCCGACGACGACCTGATCTACGGCAACCAGGGCGACGACCGCGTCGCGGCGGGCACGAGCGCGGGCGCGTGGGGGCGCGACACCGTCTTCGGCGGCCAGGGGCAGGACGCGCTCGACTGGAGCAGCAGTAGCGTCGGCGCCTTCATCTACGGCAACATGGGCGAGGACACGCTCACGGGCGGGGCGGGCGACGACGTGCTGTACGGCGGGCAGGGGCAGGACCGGATCGCGGTGGGCGCGGGCGACAACCTCGCCTACGGCAACCTCGGCGACGACACGATCCTCGGCGGCCCGGGGCGCGACACGCTGTTCGGCGGCCAGGGGCAGGACGTGATCACCGCCGCGGGCACGGCCGCGGCGATCTACGGCAACCTCGGCGACGACCTCCTGCGCGCGGGCGCGGGCGCGGACACGCTCTACGGCGGCCAGGGCGCGGACACGCTGGTGGCGGGCGCCGGCACCGCCCTGCTGGTGGGCGGGCTCGGGGCCGACCTCTACGTCATGGGCCCCGGCACCGGCCGCGTGCGGATCCTCGGCTTCGCGCCCGAGGGCGGGGACCGGATCGGCCTCGGCGGACAGGGCTACGCGCTGGACCGGACCCCGGACGGGGACGCCCGGCTCGTGCTGGCGGGGGGCGGAACGGTGGATCTCGCCGGGATCCGGCCCGAGCAGGTCGGCGCGGGCCTCTTCGCCTGAGGCGCCTCAGCCCTCGCGGTCCGGCTCGCGGGCCGGCGTCTCGCCGCCCGAGGGCCAGGGCTTCAGGCGCGCGGCGGGCGCGTCGTCCTGCGCGGCCTTGCGCCGGCCGAGGCGCCCCCGGAGGCGCCCGCCCAGCACGTGCAGGACGAGGCCGTTGACGAGGAGGGCGACCGCCAGCGTGACGAGCGGCAGCTCCACCAGGAGCAGCAGGGCCACCCGGCCGAGCCTCGCCCCCGCGCTCCCGGGCTCCGCGAACAGGAAGGCCGCGCGCACCAGGGCGTAGGAGCAGGCGGTCGCCAGCGTGATCGTCTCGCGCGACCGGTATTCAGGCTCTTCGCTCACCGACCGGCTCTTCGCGCGCGCAGGGTTGACGGGATCGCCCCACGAATCGCCGGACGGACTGGACCGCCGAGGCTACGCGATCGCGCCCCGGGCGGCAACGGAAGGGGCGGGGCGCGGACGGGGAAGATCAGGTCCGTCATCCAGCTTTACCCGTTGCGCGCAGGCGCCTATGTGGCGGTAGGGCCGTTTCCGGTCGCCCACGCTCCGGGTCATCAGTTCATGCGGTACGATTCCATCAAGCGGATTCTGGTTACCGGCAAGTCGGGCTTCGTGGGCTCGCATCTGTGCGAGCGGCTGCTGGGGCAGGGGCACGAGGTGCTGTGCGTGGACAACTTCTTCACGGGCGCGGGGGAACGTGGCGCACCTGCTCGGGCATCCGCGCTTCGAGCTGATGCGCCACGACGTGACCTTCCCGCTCTACGTGGAGGTGGACGAGATCTACAACCTCGCCTGCCCGGCCTCGCCGGTGCACTACCAGGCCGACCCGGTCCAGACCACGAAGACGAGCGTGGTGGGTGCGATCAACATGCTGCGCCTGGCCAAGCGGGTGAAGGCGAAGATCCTGCAGGCCTCGACCTCGGAGGTCTACGGCGACCCGGACGTGCATCCGCAGCCCGAGAGCTACTGGGGCCGGGTCAACCCGATCGGCTTCCGCTCCTGCTACGACGAGGGCAAGCGCTGCGCCGAGACGCTGTTCTTCGACTACCGACGCCAGCACGGCATGCCCGTGAAGGTGGTGCGCATCTTCAACACCTACGGGCCACGCATGCACCCCAACGACGGGCGCGTGGTCTCGAACCTGATCGTGCAGGCGCTGAGGGGCGAACCGATCACCCTCTACGGGGAGGGTACGTACACGCGCTCGTTCTGCTACTTGCCAAGAATTCAATATGTCGGGGTGAAATGATAAAGCAAAAGCGGCAGTTAAGGAGTCTTGTTTGGTGGGGACATGAATTGAATGGCCGCTCAACCAAGTCCGAATTAGTGGGGAATCTCGGTTAATGACGTCAGCGCAGCCTCGCGCAATAATCGTAGCCGGCATGCACCGAAGCGGAACTTCTGCATTAACGCGCGTACTGAACCTTCTTGGCGTCGAGTTGCCAGAGCGGCTTGTGCCGGGTTTCTCCGGCAATGAGCTGGGTCACTGGGAGCCTGAGGAGGTTGTGGCGATTCATGATGCGCTGCTCCATGCGGCAGACTCGGACGTCAACGATCCTGTCGGTTTCGATCCTGCATGGATCGAAAGCAGTGAGTCGGCACCTGGCCGTGAACGGATCAGAGCGTTCCTGCAGAACACATTTTCACGATCCCCGTCGGTAGTGATCAAAGATCCCCGCATCTGCCTTTTCCTGCCACTTTGGCAGGATGAGATGCGAAAAATGGGCCTGCAAGATCTTTATATACATCCATACCGGACGCCTGATGAGGTCGCTGCTTCATTAACGCGGCGCCAGACGCAAGTCTTTCCTGAAAGTGTTTGGCCCTCGGAGAGAGGGGGGCTTCTTTGGCTGCGCTACATCAAAGAAGCTGAAAGGGCCACGCGCAATCATCCCCGTGCATTCCTCTCTTTCGATGGCTTGCTCGCCGATTGGCGGGGTACGATTGCGCGGGTGAGTGCTCAGATTGGTATGGATTTCTCGTACGGGGAAGCTTCAGCGACAGCGGTAGACGCCTTCCTGGATCACTCGCACAAACATGAGACGATCATTGACGGTCGCGTCGATTTGCCGGAGCTTGACCGTTATGTGGAAGACTTGAGACGATTGGAAAGAGAGCCGGCTTGGGGCGGTCATGGCTTCAGCGATGTGGGCGCCCTCAACGGAATCCGGGAACGCTATCTCAACAAATACGTCATGGCTCTGGAGCGTAAAAACAACCAGCTGGCTCTCGACAAAAAAATACCTTCCCCGGTCGACCTCAGTGTTGGAACACATGGCCGCTTTGAGTTTAAAAATTTACTCCATGGCCTGAATGTCGGAATAGAGGATGGAGCGACGAAGCCAAGCGCTGAGAGAATCACGCGTGCTCTCGCTGAAGCGCTTCGCCGGACGGGGCATACTCTGCAAGTTCTACAGCAACAGAGCGCACAGGCAAAGTCGGAGGAAAGCGCAGCCTTGGCTGCACAGATCGCGTCCCATGGAGCTAATGCCGATGCCCTGGAGGCTGCCAGATCTGAGATTCAAGATATTTCATCGCGGCTTACTGAAACAAGGGCCGCCGCTGATGAGGCAGCGTTGAACTTTTCCGAGGCACAGAGAGAACTGACACAGGTTCGAGCTGCTCTGCGAAAGGCGGAGACAGAGCTCGAACAAGTCAGTTCAAGAGCAGAATGCGAACTGCGGGAACTTGCGCGACATTCGGAGCAGATGCAAGCAGAGACGCTTAACCGATCCGAGAAAGACAACCGTTTATGGCAGTACCGGCTCAAGCTTGAGCAGGCGGCTCGTGCTCAATCCGAAGGGAGGCTCGTACGTCTGCGCCGCTCGCCATTAGCAGCGTTGGCTATGATTGCGGGCTCTCTGACTCAAAGTGCAAAGGTTAAGATCTGGTCGCGCGAGCATTGTGATAGGAGGCTTTTAGTCCAGTCCTCCGGCTTATTCGATGCCGCTTGGTACTGCTCATACAACTCTGATCTGAAGGGTTACGAGATGGATCCAATCGACCATTTTGTAGCCTACGGCAGCCGTGAGTTGCGAAGCCCCGGCCCACGGTTCTGTGCTATACAGTATGCGGAGGCCTACGCTGATGTCGTGGAAGCACCGCAGGAGCCTTTATTTCACTTCCTCAAATATGGCAATCGTGAAGGGCGAAAGATCTTTCCTGTACGCTCATTGTCTCCATCTTCCGAGAGGTGATTACTTTGCTTAAGCAGCAATTTGGTCCTGTGCCGCTCCCCTTAGAGGTCTTAAGGGAGTATGCGATGATCAAATCTGCCACTTCAGAATCCGTCACTGTCATTATCAGTTTATACAACTACGAGAAGTTCATACTTGAGGCTCTGCAGAGTGTTTCTGAGCAGACGCATCAAACACTCGATCTTATCGTGGTCGACGATGCCTCTACCGATGAAGGATCGACCTTGGCCGCAAATTGGTTAGATGTAAACCACAAACGTTTCCGGCGGGCTTGTATAATTAGGCATCCTCGTAATCTCGGTCTGTCGGCGGCTAGAAACACCGCTTTTGAACTTGCCCAGACCAAGTATGTCTTTGTTCTCGATGCGGATAACTGTCTCTATCCTACAGCAATTGCGAAGTTAAGTCGCGCCCTTGAATCGTCTGCGGCGTCGGTGGCATACTCGCAGATCGAATTTTTCGGCCGTGAGCGCGGTTTCGGTTTCGCTTCGGAATGGGACCCCGATCTCTTTCGCGTCGGCAATTACGTAGACGCGATGGCGCTTGTGCGCCGTAGTGCGTGGGCGCGTGTCGGAGGTTATGCGCCTCTCGATCTTGGGTGGGAGGACTATGATCTCTGGCTTAAGTTCATAGAGCATGGCATGCACGGCATTTTTCTGCCAGAAATTTTATGTCGCTATCGCGTACATGGGCAGTCGATGTTGAGAACCGTTACTGATCTGCATGACCAGCGTGTTCGCGCGCAGTTAACTTTCCTTCATCCATGGCTTGACCTTTGATCATCGAGTAAGCCGGGCGGCTGAACTGCCGAAGCTAATCCGGGATGTTCACTCAGCCCTCAACGGGCTTGGACAGAGCCCGGCATCCACAAAGTCCAATCCGTACAAGACGGCTTCCACGCAGGTCCGCAAGAGCATCCAGCCCAACGGTCTGATCAGCTTCATCCATGTCAAGCCTTACCAGACGCTCAAGCGCCATCTCAAGAAGCACCACCTGAGTTTTCAGGAATACCGGGAGCGCTTACGAGCCCTGACCAGCAAGAATGGCTCAGGTCTGGACTGAGGCCGCCTTCCGCCGGTTGTCGCGAGGCGCGGCCCGCTCCGCTATGGCGCCCGGGCCTCCTCGGTCAGATCTGCTTGCCGAGCGCCGAGCGCCGAGCGCCGAGCGCCGAAGGCGGGGTCGTCCATCAGCTAGTTCTCCGGTAGACCGTAGCGCTCGCACTGACCACGCGGATCCAGGCTATGCAAGGACAGATGGCGCTGTGGCGCTCGGATCACGAGGCGCCGCCTCGCTGTCCCCGGCTGCCGATGATCGCCCGGTCGGCAACGTGATCCGGCGGTTCATGGCATTGGCGGCGGCGTACGATCAATGCCTGGGCCGACCACTCTGGCCAGCGGGCGCGGTATAGCCTGCCATAGCGAGGCGGGGCGGGCTGGCCTCCTGCAGATCTCGCAGCCTACGGCTTGATCGCAGGAACTCTCTTAGCTGTTCGACCCAGGAGCGACGCGGACAGGGGCGATCATATTGCCCGGGTTCGGCCTGTGTCGGGCTGGCGGACGCCCGGCACCGCACCAAGGAAAGCGGCCAGCATGCTGCTGTCGTGTCAATGGGCTCCGGTGAGTCTCAGGCTGAGCGGCGTGCCGTTGGCAACCACGACGAGGTGACGCTACGTGCCTGGCTTGCCTTCGTCCGTCGGGTTCAGGCCCGGCGCGGTGCCCCTTTTTCCGCGGGCAGGCTCGCGCTGTCGAACGCGGCCCGCGACCAGTCGAGCGCATCGGCATCCTGAAACTGCTCCAGCATCAACCGGTGCAGGGCAGCCCATACGCCGGCCGCCTGCCACGCATCCAGCCGCGGCCAAGTCGTCGTGCGCCGCTGCAGCCCACCTCGGAACGCGGCAGATGCTTCTACTGCATGCCCCTGCGCAGAACCAACATGATGCCGGCCAGCGCAGCTCGGGCCGAGGCACGCGACCGACCATCTGCCGGCTTTTCAAGTTCAGGCCACAGAAGCGGCTCAACCACCGCCCAGTGGTCGTCGGGTACGAGACCAGCGATACCCTTCCAACCCGCTCACCCCGGTTTTGTCCCACGCTCTTGAGGCGATCGCCGAGCTCGCGCCGCGCCGAAATCGGCTACGAAAGATCGGGAGGCGCGGTGAGACCCAAAATGCCTTATACGGAACGGTGATGAAGGCCGGCATGATGGCCAGACGTGAATACGAGGTTGTGATGACAGGCACGCCCCCCGTCGGGTTCCTGATCGGTGGTGTCCAGAAGGGCGGCACGACAGCACTATTTGAGTATCTGCGACGACATGCTGAGTTGCAAATGGCAGATTGCAAAGAGGTTCACTTTTTCGATCGAGATGCCGACATCGATTGGGAAAATCCTGACTACAATATCTACCACGCTTCTTTTGAGGAGGGTAATGGGCGTTTGCGCGGCGAAGCAACGCCCATCTATATATATTGGCCAGATAGTATTACAAGAATCTATAACTACAATCCCGACATGAAAATGATTTTTCTTTTTCGTGATCCTGTTGAGAGAGCCTATTCACACTGGGCGATGGAGACACGGCGCCGATACGACGATCGGCCATTTTCTTGGGCTATCCGCGAAGGACGCACCCGGGTTGATGACCCGATCATCCGAGGCCACCATCGAGTCTACAGCTACGTGGAGCGAGGATTCTACGCAAATCAACTTGAGCGAGTATATAATGTATTCCCGGAGCGGCAAGTTCTTAATATCTCCTCGAGTGATCTTTCTAATTTTTCTGACCAAGTGCTGCGAAGGGTATGTGACTTTCTAGAAATATCGCACTTCCCCGAGAACCAAAAGGCATTGCGCGCCAACGTTGGATCAGAAACTACATTGCTTGCACCATTATCGGATGCAGATCGACTTTACTTGCGAAGCCTCTACGCTGCTGATCAGCTGCGGTTTACGGAATTAACCGGGTTGCGACTGGTAGGAGAGGGCAAGTGAGTAACAATTTTGCTATTTATACCCCCAGTCCCCATTTTGGCTCCGTCAAAAATCCGTTTGGTAAAGATACGGCAAATGTAGGACTGTTCAAGGCGCTGGTTCAGCACGGTGGTTTCGACGAGCTGACTGTGTTGTCGGTCATCCCTGGCAATGAAGAAGAAGTCTCACATGCCCTTCTGCGGGGACCAATGGACCGAACTCGGATCCGGACCGGAAGCATCTATGATGCTCACGCGGCTATCAGATCAGGATGTATCCTCAGAGGTAAAGCAGACTTAGCAGACCAAGCTTGGCTGCGTCGTTACGTCGGCGACCGTCGCTACAGCCTAATCGGCCTAATTCATACGATCGGGGCGCCGGCGATACGCGACTACATGGCCGCATCGACAATCGCCCCGCTCCAGCCTTGGGACGCTTTGATCTGCACCTCACCCTCCGTGCAAGACGCGATGCGCAATATGTTCGATGCGTTCACGGACTACGTGTCCGACCGCTTCGGCGGCAGCAAGCGGCCGCAACCGGATCTGCCACTCGTTCCACTTGGCGTCGATGGGCAGGCCATTGCCGATCAGGCCGACCGGCCGGATCGTAGGGAGGAGTGGCGGTCGCGCCTCAATGTAGGCCAAGACGATGTGCTGGTGCTCTGGCTCGGTCGGCTCTCGTTTTTCGAGAAGGCTTTCCCACAGCCGATGTTCAAGGCAATCGCCAAGGCGGCAGTCTTAGCAGGGAAACGCCTGCACTTCGCGATGGTCGGTTGGTTTCCAAACGAGCCGATTGGTCCGGAGCTCTACGAGGAGGCCGCGCGCGCATACGCACCGGACGTGCCAGTACATTTCCTGGATGGCAACAATCCTGAGGTGGTTGCCGGGTTGTGGTCGGCATCCGATATCTTCCTGTCGTTGGTCGATAACATTCAGGAAACGTTCGGGCTGGCTCCGTTGGAAGCGATGGCCGCTGGCCTCCCGGTCGTTGCAAGCGACTGGGACGGCTACCGTTACACGGTTCGTGATGGGATTGAAGGCTTTCTTGTTCGGACGCTGGGCGGTCCCTCCGGCTTCCCGGGGAGGATGATGAGTTTACGTCATGTGTTTGGCCAGGATGCTTATCAGTATTATGTCGGCTCAGTCGCCCAGCATACCGCAGTTGATATCGATCAGGCCGCCGAACGGATCGGCCGCCTTGCAGTAGATGCTCAGTTGCGCCGTAGCATGGGCATGGCTGGTCGTGATCGCATTCGAATATCTTTCGATTGGCCGGTGATCGCACGTCAGATTTCGCAATTGAATGCGGATCTCGGTCGCAAACGCGTGGAGGAACGCGGTTTTGGCCGGTCCGATCTTTGGCCTGAGAATCCGATCAAAGGTGACCCCTATGCCCAGCTTGGCAGTTTCGCCACATCTGTTCTGAGTCCTGAAACTCGATTGTCGCTGCCTGCAGGGATGACTTCGGCCGCGCTTCAGGACGGTCTGCTTCGTACTCGCGACGTCCGTCTAGATAGCTTCGCAGATAACTGGCGAATGGATTTGGCGGGATGTAAATCTCTGCTGGATTGTATCGGACGGGAGCCTGTATCGCTCCAACAGCTTCTATCGCAGCTCGAACCCCATCGCCGAGAAGTGGCAGCGATGGCACTTGTATGGATGTGCAAGCTCGGTCTTATCGCGTGGGATTAGGCGGTGGAGCACGATGCCTAGGTACGTGATTGCCAGCGATCTATGACAGAGAACTTCGTGGCCGGACCTGTCCTAATATTAATTTCCAATTATCAGGCGGAACATGAGTGTCATCAATGGCTCGCTCCGGGACTTGGCCGATCCTGCAGCTTTAAGGTACGGCATTTCAAGACTTCCGACTTTTCGTCCGGAGGTATACCTCAGATTGAACAGCGATTTGACGAGTGAGACGAATGCCATAGAGCACTTTATTGCGCATGGCTTGTGGGAGGGCCGGCCCTATTGTAGCGAGCAGTCTGTTGTCGCAGCGATAAGACGCCTCTCGCCTAGCTACTCGGGTGCTGAACCCCTACCTGAGCAGGATCTGGTTGACGCTCTTGTCCACGCCACGTCCCAAGGTATCTCAATCTATGTTCACAGCACGAGTGACACTAAAGTTCGACTTCGAGCTGAGCTAACTTCCATAGCCTTGATGTCGCGCGGAATACCTGTTCACTTACATGACGAGACGCACTCTATAGATGTCCAAGTGCAAAATCGCATTTTTTTTGCGCCACATGAGTTCTTTTTTCGACAAGGGGGGGAGCGTTGGCTGTCGAAGGGGATCGTATCGTCCGCAATCCTCTATCCCACGCAACCCCTTCACTCCATACCCGGAGCGCGTATCCTACCGCTGCTCTTCTCCTGTCGCGCAGTCATCGACGATAATGAACAAAACTGCAGTCTCTATGCCTGCTGTGACATCCCGTTCGCACGGTATCTACCTTTGCCTTTAGATGAAGAAAGTATCTTTGTCGACAACGATAAGTCCGATGCTCTTAGTATGTCCGTTCGGGACGATATAAACGAGAAGTACCGTCCAGCGGAATCGTGGTCCAGTAGGCCGCTGGATCTATGTTACTTTGGATCTGGTCATAGCATTCGCGACGAAGTATTTTTAAAGGGCGCGGCGAATTTTGCACGGTTGCGTTGTTTTATCAACTATCCTGAACGGGATCGAAGCTCGGCGGTTCTTCGCGCTCGGGGTCCTCAGAGGGTCTCGGTGCAGAATGTTGTAGCTCGCAACTCCAAGATTTTACTGAATATTGATGTTCAGGAAATCGGATCTCTCGCATGGTATGAGTCGTGCCTTCTTGGGTTCTGGAACCGGACTTTGATTGTGAGTCGTCCATTATATCCCCATCCCATATTCAGGCCGGGAGAGCATTTTCTTGAAGAAACATCTAGAAATATCCCTGATCTCGTCTCCTGGCTCGTGTCGACAGAGGAAGGCATTGAGCTTGGCCGTAAGATCGTCGCGCGCGCCTACATGGCACTTTCAAGCGCATATATGCCTGACCATGCGGTGGAGCCCTTGATCAAGCTGTTACATACTTCTCGTGCCCATCTACATGCGAACGGGTCGAGCGTGCCTTGCCGGTTGTAACCATGTGTCACGCGCTCGGCTTGGCCTGATCAGAGAGGAGAGATCTCAGCGATCCCCTGGACGATAACGTCGAACTTGCCTCTTGATCAGGGCAACACAGGTGAGCGCGCGGCGCAAGCCGCGGTCGACCACGGCATGGTCCTGGAGAAGGTGAAGATGCCCGAGGTTGGGTATCGGCGTGGAAAAAGGACCCGGCTGAGGGGCTGATCGGCGTCCAATAGGGACCCACCCCGCCCCCGTGCATCTCTTGCTCCCTACCGCTCACGGTCAGGGAGCCA
>NZ_BPQO01000061.1 GCF_022179285.1 Methylobacterium hispanicum
GCTGACCCGACCGGCTGCGCGACATCGGCCTCTGCGTTGGCGCTCATGCGCGGCGGCCGGTGGGTCCCTTTTGGACGCCGATCCTGGGTCCCTTTTGGACGCCGATTGACACCCGAGGTCAAGCGCGGCTCTGTCCTGTTGTCACCTCAACGGGTCCTCGAGCGCGCCTTTGACTAGATGACCGGCTTCCGGTGCTTGGCCAGCGACTGTGTAGGCTTTCCCGAAACCTCAGCTTGCCAGCACGTCGTGGCCGCCAGCGGCCTGCCCCGAAGCAAAGCGGCATCCTGCTCTTCCGCAGGGCCGCAAACTTGACCCTCTGAGAATGGCGGACAAATGATGTTTAGACGAGTTGGAAGGGCATGGACGCTCTCGTGCCCGCCGACGTGTGGGCGATAGTCGAGCCGTTTCTGGCGCCTGAACTTGACGAGCCGCGTAGTGGTCGCCCGCCGGCCTCTGATCGGGCGGCGTTGGCCGGCATCATCCTGTCCTGCCCACGGGCGTGCAGGGGAAGCACCTGCCACGGGTGGCGATAGGTTGCAGCGGCAAGACGCGATGGCGGCGGCTGGTTGCCTGGGAGGCGGCCCGGTCCGGGCCGAGCCGCATCGGGCAATGCTAGAGCAGCTTCAGGACGCCGATGCGCTGGATCGGTCGCGTGCTGCTCTCGAAAGCGCCAGCCCGCCCACCGAAAGGGGCGCCGCGACGGGTCCGAACCCTACGGGCTCGGGCAAGCCGGGGACGAGGCGCCCCCGCGTCGTGGACGCCCAGGGGCACGCCGCTCGGACTGAGGCAGAGCGGATCCTACTGCCACGACAGCCGCATGCTGGCCGCCACGCTCGACGCGGTCCGGGCTTGTGGATAGGCCGACCCAGTCGCCCGCGGCGCGGACCCGACAAGCTGCCCGCAGACCAGGACTACGATCGACGTCGTCGTCGGAGCGAGTGCCGCGTGCGCGGCTTCACGGCTCGGATTGACCGGTACGGCACCGAGAGCCGCGAGCGGCTGGATCGCCATCGTGCCGGATCGTGAACCGGGCGCTTGCTTGGCTCGCCCGCTTCCGCCGTCTCACTAGTCGCTACGAGTACCGCGCCGACCGATATCTCGCCTTCACCACGCTCAACTGCTCCCTCATCCACCAAGCTCAGTCCAAACGATGTTGTCCTCGCTTCAAGATCCGGGAACAGCTACGAGAAGCTCTTTCGATGATGAATACGATTTTTCTAAGCCCTAACTCCTTACTCAGGTAGGGCGCCGGCTTTTTCGGACATTTCTTGTCGTATCCGCTGTGCCAAGACACTCGATGTGTAGTCAGGCAGGTCGCAAGGGAGCTGCTTGATTGTTTCAAATGGTATGATTTTACCGACGTTCTTGTCGGCTTTCGTGATCGCTTCATCCAGTGCGCTGGCCAAATCCGAGGGTGTGACATTTGCGATGGAAATAATATTCGACGCGCGCTCTGAAAGATTCTTAAAGGGATAGATGTTCGTGAGAGTTTGAATGCCGGCCTGGGCCATTTCCAACGGCGGATAACTTGGGTGCGGCGACATCATCAGAGAGATGCCGACTGATGAGCGGGAGAGCAGGTCAGCGTACGCGTTCAGCGACACCTTGCCGAGGATGCTTAGATTTTGAACCGATCCGGCGATGTCGGGTGGGTAATCCTCTCCCGCGGACACGATCTGCCATTGCGCCGCGACGGTCGGATTACTCTGCTGCCAACGTCCTATGGCATCGCAGATCGTCGCAAAGCAGTTTCTCGGCGTTCCGGGACGTCCGTAGATGATTAGGATGCGCTCGCGTGGTTTCTGGGATAGGGCGCTCTCGATTGTGGGATTCAGCTGGAAACGAACGACGTAAGCGTCTGGCAGTACGTAGCGGGTAGTCATGAAAGAAGCAAGTTCTTCAGAATTGATCAGCGCAATCATGCGATCGCCGAAGGCATAGGTGGCCTGAGCGAGGCCGTACTGATTCGACCAGCCGTAAAAATCTGGTTCATGATCTTGTACGAGGTAAATCACGCGGGGCGCGTGTTTGTAATAGGCGACTTGACGCATTTGGAAGTCGTACGCGGTGACTGCAGTCCACCAAGCAGTGGCAATGAAGACGTCGTTCGCCCGCAAATCTAGTTCGCTACTCTCCTGATGTGTCAGATCGACGAGCACGCGAGAAAAGTCTGAGTGGGCTCCCGGCGCCACAAGTATCCAGCCTGGAAGAGTACAAACCGCCTCGAGATCAAGCGCACGGGTTGTACAAAGTATGCGCAGATCGACATCGCCGCCGAGTTCAGCAGCTATCTCTTCAAAGATCCGGATCGCCGTGTTGATGCCCCCAAACCGAAGTTCCGGGCTGAGTGTGGGTATCAACAAGTTCAGTCGCGGGCGGGATTTTGTGTCCCGGCGCGTGAGCGTGTTGATTAACTCTGGATTCAGGTTTCGCTTGTCGAGTGTCGGCAAGCGGTTGTTCAGTAGTGTGCGACACGCCCTCAACAGGTCCTGATCAAGATCATCGGCGTTGTGAACAGGTATCAGCGCCGCGGGTGGCACGCGATCTGCGCGGCCGATCTTGACCCACCTGTAGCCCTCTCCTTCAGCGAAAAACAGGATTGCCCGCTCGATGGCGTGCGCAAGGGTCCCGTCGATCTGGCCCGACTCGGCTGGAAAGTCTGTCCAATCGAGATCGAGGTTCAGGAGACCTCGTAGCGCGTCGCACCGTCCCCAATAAAACGAACTCGACGGAAATTCGAGCAGCAACTCCTTGCTGACGATGAGGCCGGCTCTGGCGAGCAGTGCCTTGGCCGTATCATAGTTGCCACCCCAGTTCAGGAGGTTGCGAACCGGCTCGAAATGTTCAGGGTAAACGATGCCGACATCCGGTCGGCCCAGCAGCTTCAGAATTGAGCGCACGATCTCCTGGGAGCCGACCAACGTATCCAGTAGATAGGTGCGCCACGGTGCAAAACGGCTATCGTGGGGAGATCTCTTGGAATGAATATGGAGAAATATCGAGTAAGTTCCGAAGACGTCCTTGAAGCCGACAAGCATCGGCGCAACGTCTCGGCCGATGTTCGGGAAGACCCTGACCGTGAGAGCGCCTTGGTGCGCGGAGAAAGCCGTCTCGATCTCCCGCCGCTTCGCTTCCGTGTCTGTTGAGATGAAGAGATCGACCTGGGTCGGGATGTGCCCCAGATGCGAGCGGATTTCGTCGCAGAGTTCAGGGTAGAAGATGTGGGCGATCACGGCGACTCGATCGGGCAAGTCCGCCTGGTCAGGGACATGATGGAACGGAACCTCCAGCGCGAGGTCCGTGCTGCGGGTGGGCCGTGTACTCTCCACCGCACCGTAGAAGGTCTTCAACCTTGCGGTACGCCGGTACTGGCGGCGCGGAGCCGGGACAGGCCTGCCGAGCGGAGCACGTGCTTCACCACCGTGGTGGGCAAGATGATTTTCGATGGCCTCGACAAGTGCCGGGTTGGTCCCAAGACTCTGGCGCCAGCCCCGCGCATCGGTTTGGGCAAGTCGATCGCGGAGCGCCTGGACCTTGACGAAAGGAAATCCGCGCGTCAGCAGCTCGCGCCAGCCCTCCAGCGTGGCATTGATGGCTCGACCTGGACGGATCGCCGTTGGGAACAGGATCTCGTATGTAAGGCCGGCTTCCTGGAGAGCAGCGGCCGGTGTGATTTCGTAGGCATCGATCACCGCCTGCTTGTCACGCAGGCTTCGCACGCTGTTCCAGAACCGGCGCAAGTAAGGTGAGGTGAGGCCTGCATTCTTGATGACGATGAAGTAGCTCATCAGGTGGTGGCGTACCTGATGGCTATCGGTGAGCGCGACAACGTCGGCAGCGCTGGCCCGCACGCGGTTCACCAACGTGCTGAACTGCTTCGGATCGGTAGGGCCGTAGAGGCTGTCGTTTGCGAGGAGCAGGCAACGCGCGCGCCAGAGATCTGGCAGGACCGACAAGGCTGTGGCCCAGGCCGCGAAGTCCCAGCCGTGGTTGCGCCGGATGATGAGCCCTTCGCACGCGTCGCAGAAGGTGGGCAGCGGCTTCGCGAGGCCCGGCGTGGCCACGGTAAGGATGACCAGGAAGCCGCTCTCGCGGAGAGCCGCGATGTAGTGCCGGGTATGTTCGCCGATCGAGCCATCCGCGCTGTACGTCACGAACACGCAGACATCCCGGTCCTGCAGTTGGGCGGGGGCGCGGCGGATCTCGTAGGGGATGTCGAGAACGGCGCATTCAGCCACGCCATCGTCGGGCGGCCGGATCGTGGCGCGCTCTCCATCGCCGGCCGTGAGGTAATGAGCCAAGGGGTCTTGGCCGGAGCGAGCCGCGTCCGGGTGGCGGTAGCCGTACCAGGAGCGGTCGAAATCCGGGTGCGGATCACGGCCTTCCTCGGCGCCGATGCGGACGTAGTGTGCGAGCGGATTCTCGCCTGTCTCACCCAAAGTCTCGTGATTGTGGACGTACCAGTCCGTATCGAACATCGGGTTGGGATCGAAGCCCTGAGCGGCGCCGCGGATGAGATAGTGGACGAGCGGCGGCATGCCGATGCCGTCGAGACCCGGGACGGCTCTCAAGTAAAAGGCATCGTCAAAGAGCGGGTGTGGCATGTGCCCCGCACCCGAAAGGTAATGCAGCAGCTGCTTCTCGGGCGGTACGTGGGGATTGTGCTGGCCGTACCATCGCGGGTCGAACAATGGGTGCGGTGAACGTCCCTCCCGCGAACCGTCGCGGATGTAATGAACGAGCGGGTTGACGCCCGCGGCGCGCACGTCTCCGTAGCGCTCGAGATACCAGGTGACATCGAAAACAGGATGCGGGTTTCGTCCCTGTTTGTAACCGGTATCCAAGAAGTGGGCGAACGGATTGCGGCCACTCTGCGCGAGGTCCGCATTGTCGCGTGCATACCACTCAGGGTCGAACAGCGGGTGCGGCGTATGTCCCTGCCGCGCGCCTTCGCGCAGATAGTAGTTGGCCGGATCTTTATCGACGTCGCCGTAGGTCGCTCGGTACCAATCCGCGTCAAAAATCTTCCTGATAAGCCTCAAGTCACGGTTCCGCTCGCTTCCAGGCACCTGCTTCCCGTGCTTGAGATACTCCAGGGGGGCCGTCACGGTCCGACCGATGGAACCGATGCGCCTCCGCAGCCATCTCTCACTTGTCTTCACGATGAGCGATCCTGTGTGCTATTGCCTGTATCGAGCTGTAGCGGAACGCTTTGACCCGACCGTCTTCTGCGATGAACAGTTGATTTTGCAGCTTCGCCAGAGTGCTCTATAGCCCTGTCCTCGGTACTCGCATCTCGCGACCAGAGGTACAGCGGTCCTCACTCAGCAGCACGAGAGCTGCCGCGTCGGTCCAGTGCCGGTCCCCGGCCACGAATGTGCGGACCCGTAAAGCTGGATGCGAATTCTGGCGACTCGGTTCCGGGCGCGCAGCTTTCATTCCTGTTCTCCGTCCGGCCAGCGCAGGCCATCGAGCCGCGCCGCAACAGCGTTGAACGGGCGCTGCCCTCGGCCGGGCCGGGCGACAAGAGTCACGCGGTCGGCTCGGGTATTCAGCGGCACAGGCGCGAGACAGTCAAAAACGGAGGTGAAGCCGAGATCTGTGAGCAGGTTCGCCAAGCTGAGGCGGGTGAACCAGAAGCTCGTCGGATTATCGAGTGATGCGCCGAGATTGGCGAGCCGCGTTTCCGGCGAGTCCGTGTCGGCATGCTCGCGGTAGATGCTGCCCCAGTAGGTTCGACCCTCGAAGGCAACCGCGATCTCGGGCTGCATCGCGATCCGTGTATCGATGATGCACAGCGCGGTGCTGACCGCACGGATTGCCTTCAGGAAGTGGAAGCAGGCGGGCTGATCGAGGTGGTAGAGGATGCCGGAGCACAGCACCACGTCGAACTGGCCGTACCGCTCGGCCGAGAACGCCCGGACATCGTCCTGCACGAAGCGCAGATTATCGAGCTCGAGAGCGGCTCGTGCGAAGTCCGCCTTCGCGAAATTGGCTGCCCGGCCCTCGATGCCCAGAACCTGCGCCCCGTGTCGGGCGAACTCGATCGCGTAGAGCCCCTCGCCGCAGGCAAGATCGATCACGCGCAGGCTGTGCAGCGGCCGATCGAGCATGTCTGACACGATCTGCAGAAACTTCAGCGTGCGATGGTTGTCGCCACGCGGTTGGTTGTCGATCGTGAACAGGCCGTACGGGAGCGCGATGTTGGCCGATCCCCAGGGACCGTGTTCCGCGACGATGGCCTCGCGGCCAGCCCTGATCTCATCTTCTGTCATCTTCGGCCTCGCCGACCCGCGGCACGAGCCGCGTGCTGTGGCGCCTCTATAGGTCTGCCCCGTGTCGAAGTCGACGGCCTGGATGCCTCTGCGGCCTCTCGCGCCCGCGGAAGTGGGTGCTGAACTCAGGAGGCCGCGCGCGGCCGCATGACGAGCCAGGGTGTCGCGCCGGAGCGCCACTCCCACATGCTGAGCAGGCGGTCGAGATGCGTCGTCTGACCGAACCAGTCGGGTAGGGCAGGGGGCGTCAGGGTCTCGTCGATGCGCCGGACGCTGTGGCTCGGGCGGAAGCGGTCAGCGATCGCCTCGCACAAGCCAGGCTTGAACACGTCGTGGCACTCGACGAGGAGCGTCATGTCTCTGAGGGCGTGGTAGAGGTCGGGCCGCAGCAGCGCGTCCTCGCCACCCTCGATATCCACCACGACGAGGGTGCGGCGACCGCGGAACCGGGCGAAATCCTCGCCGCGGAACTCGCCGCCGACGGCGACGCGTTCGGCCACGCCATTGAGTGCAGCGAGTTCGCGCACGGCTGCCTGGGCCACCGGATTGATGTCATGCGCGTAGACCTGACACCCCGTGGCGCGCCGCGCGAGCCCGACCGCGTAATAGCCCTCCGCCGCGCCGATATCGATGATCGCGTCGAACGCCGATCCGGAGACCTCCGTGAGGAAGGGGTGAAGGGGGGCCTCGTAGCAGCCGAGCAGCTTCGCCGCGAGACAGCCCTCCGCGGCCTCCTGGCGGAACACCATGCCGGCGAAGGGACCGTTCTGGACCGTGAGGCCGTGCCGGGCGATGATCTCCCGCTCGATCAGTTTGGAGCGCCAGATCGCGAGCAGGCGCAGGGCACGGTTCAGGCCGGCCCCGGAGGTGAGAGTACCGTCCTGCACCATCGCCTTGACATGCCCGGCAATGACCTCATTCAGATCCATGTCGTTCGGTCCTTGTCGCGCGGTTCACGGCCCGCGGCGATCGGGTCTTAGCCTGGGACGGATCCCGAGCGACTGACAAGGGGCGTCGCGCCAGGGAGTTTGGATTGAGGCCGAGCATGGACGTCACCGGGGGCGATCGCGGCGATGGCGCGGAAGATCCGCAGACTGACGGGCCTCGGCTGGCCGTCCTGTTCTGGTTCTATCATGAGCCGGAGATCTGCGCCGCGCGGCTCCGGCACTTGAGAGCCCTGAACCCGGACACACCCATCTACGGACTCTTTGGTGGATCGCTCTCCGACGCGGCCGCGATCGCCGCGCAGCTCGGGACCCTGCTCGACGATCTCTATGTCTACGGTGAGGAGCGCGATCCTGTCTGGAAGCACCGCCACGGCGATCAGCTGATCGCCGCGTGGCACCGCGACCGGGGGCGCCAGCTCGTCTGGGATACGCTCGTCGTGGTGCAGTGGGACATGCTGGTGCTGCGCCCACTTGCTGAGCTCTTCGGCTCCCTTAGGACCGGGGAGGCTCTGTTCTCAGGCTTCCGTCCGGCGGCGGAGGTTGCCGACTGGTGGGGCTGGCTCAATCCCCGCAACCCGGAACGGGTCGTGGACCGGAACGCCTTCCAGAATTATCTGCGCGATCGGCAGGGTTACGAGGGCCCTCTATGGTGCTGCCTGTTCATCGTGGTCTGCCTGCCGCGGATCTTTCTCGATCGCTATGTCGAGGCGGGCCATCCGGAGATCGGATTCCTTGAGTACAAAATCCCGACCCTCGCGCGCGCCTTCGGAATCCCGATCCGCGAGGATCATCCTTTCAAACCGTGGTGGGCGGCCGACCCCCAGACGAAAGGCGCGCCGGACTCGGACCGGCTTTTAAACGCCGTCGGGGCCGACGTCCCCCGCGAGATCATCGAGGCCGAAGGCGCTGCCGGGCGCGGCGCGATCATCCATCCGTTCCGGCAGCACTTCCCGAGCGTCCCGGCCCGGACCCTGTTGGAAGGCGTTTTCCGCTGCCGGGTCTGCGACGGGCCGGCAGAGACTCGCCACGCTGCCCGAGAGATGATGTTCGGCCGCCGCGACCCTTTCACCTACCGGGAGTGCTCGGCCTGCGGGTGCCTGCAGATCGAGACGGTGCCGGAGAACCTCGCCGACTATTACGGTGAAGGCTATTATAGCTTCGGAGACCTCGACGCCGAGTTCGCCGACCCCGCCCTGCGGGGAGCCTACGGCGAGCGCGTGCGCGCGCTCCTGACGCTGCCCGAGGCGGAAGCCTTGGCGGTATCCCACGCCGACATGCGACGGCCGCTCCTCTCGTTGCGTCGCCTCGATCTCGCACGACGCCCGCGCATTCTCGATGTCGGCTGTGGCTCCGGGCGGCTGCTCTACCAGTTGCGGCTGGCTGGCTGGGATGCGGTCGAAGGTGTCGATCCCTTCCTGCCGCAGGACGTTGTCTACGCGAACGGGCTGGAAGTACGTCGGGCGGAGATCGGAGCGGCGGCGGGTCCCTACGACGTGATCATGCTCCATCACGTGTTCGAGCATCTGCCGGACCCTCTCGCCACATTGCGGGCCGTGCGGGGAAGACTCGCGCCAGGAGGACTCTGCCTGCTGCGGCTTCCGCTCGCGGATTCGGAGGCCTGCGAGACCTACGGCGTCGATTGGGTGCAGCTCGACGCGCCGCGGCACCTCTTCCTGCATACCAAGGCCAGCCTCGAGCGGCTGGCGGAACGGTCGGGGTTTCGCATCGCCGAGGTGGCCTACGATTCCTACGACCTGCAGTTCTGGGGCAGTGAGCAGTATCGGCGCGACATCCCATTGTTCGATCCCTGCTCCTACCGCTGGGGTCAGGGTGCCCCGCTGTTCACGCCCGAGGAGATTGACCGCTGGCGAGACCGCTCCGTTGCGTTGAACGCGGAGGGACGGGGTGACCAAGCCGCCTTCTATCTCGAGGCGGTCTGATCCGGGTCGGTCCGCCCGCGACCCGGCTGCCCCGGGATGTCGTGCAGGCGGGTGCGGCGCCTCTGCCGAGGGCGTACTCGGCGGGGTAGGTTGGAAGTTCAGCGACGCGTCCGAGCCCGGCGCCTCCTAAGAGCCTGTTTGAGGTCCTCCGCCGGCCGTCCCCATCTGTCTCGTGTCACCAATACACGATCCGTCTGGCAGGACGGAGGAGAGAGCAGATGTGGACGGACCGGC
>NZ_BPQO01000062.1 GCF_022179285.1 Methylobacterium hispanicum
CCGCGCTCGACGCGACCCGTCACCACCGTGCCGCGGCCCGAGATCGAGAACACGTCCTCGATCGGCATCAGGAACGGCAGGTCGATCGGGCGCTCCGGCTGCGGGATGTAGCTGTCGACCGTCTCCATCAGCTTCAGAACGGCGTCGCGGCCGATCTTCGGCTCCTTGTCCTCGAGCGCCATCAGGGCCGAGCCCTTGGTGATCGGGATGTCGTCGCCGGGGAAGTCGTACTTCGAGAGGAGCTCGCGCACCTCCAGCTCGACGAGCTCGAGGAGCTCCTCGTCGTCGACCATGTCGACCTTGTTGAGGAACACCACCAGCGCCGGCACGCCGACCTGGCGGGCGAGCAGGATGTGCTCGCGGGTCTGCGGCATCGGGCCGTCGGCGGCCGACACGACCAGGATCGCGCCGTCCATCTGGGCCGCGCCCGTGATCATGTTCTTCACGTAGTCGGCGTGGCCGGGGCAGTCGACGTGGGCGTAGTGGCGGTTGGTGGTCTCGTACTCGACGTGGGCGGTCGAGATCGTGATGCCGCGCGCCTTCTCCTCGGGGGCCTTGTCGATCTGGTCGTAGGCCGTGAAGGTCGCGCCGCCGCTCTCGGCCAGAACCTTCGTGATCGCCGCCGTCAGCGAGGTCTTGCCGTGGTCTACGTGGCCGATCGTGCCGATGTTGCAGTGCGGCTTGGTACGGCTGAACTTTTCCTTGCCCATAGGGGCCTCCTTATCGTCTGAGTCTGGTTATGAGGACGTTCGCGGTACGCTTCAGGCGTACTTGGCCATTAGGCGTACTTGGCAATGACCTTGTCGGCCTCGCCGCGCGGCACTTCCTCGTAGTGGTCGAACTGCATGGTGAAGTTCGCCCGGCCCTGCGACATGGAGCGCAGGTTGTTCACGTAGCCGAACATGTTGGCCAGCGGCACCATCGCGTTGATGACGTTGGCGTTGCCGCGCATGTCCTGGCCCTGGATCTGGCCGCGGCGGGAATTCAGGTCGCCGATGACCGAGCCGGTGTAGTCCTCAGGGCTCACCACCTCGACCTTCATCACCGGCTCCAGCAGCACCGAGCCGCCCTTCTGGAGCGCCTCGCGGAAGGCGGCGCGGGAGGCGATCTCGAAGGCGAGCGCCGAGGAGTCGACGTCGTGGTAGGCGCCGTCGACCAGCTCCACCTTCACGTCCACCACCGGGAAGCCCGCGAGCACGCCCGCGCCCAGGACCGAGTTGAGGCCCTTCTCGACGCCCGGGATGTACTCCTTCGGCACCGCGCCGCCGACGATCTTCGACTCGAAGGCGAAGCCGGCGCCCGGCTCGTTCGGCTCGACCACGAACTTCACGCGGGCGAACTGACCGGTACCGCCGGTCTGCTTCTTGTGCGTGTAGTCGATCTCCTGACGGCGGGTCAGCTTCTCGCGGTACGCCACCTGCGGCTGGCCGATATTCGCATCGACCTTGTAGGTGCGGCGCAGGATGTCGACCTTGATGTCCAGGTGGAGCTCGCCCATCCCGCGCAGGATGGTCTGGCCCGATTCCTGATCCGTGGAGACCCGGAAGGACGGGTCCTCGGCGGCGAGCTTCTGGAGCGCGATGCCGAGCTTCTCCTGGTCGGCCTTCGACTTCGGCTCGACGGCGATCTCGATGACGGGCTCGGGGAACTCCATCCGCTCGAGGATCACGGCCTTGTTCGGGTCGCACAGGGTGTCGCCGGTGCGGGTGTCCTTGAGGCCGGCCAGAGCGACGATGTCGCCCGCGAAGGCTTCCTTGATGTCCTCACGGTTGTTGGCATGCATCAGGAGCATGCGGCCGACGCGCTCCTTCTTGTCGCGGGTCGAGTTGATGACGTTGGCGCCCGAATCGACCTTGCCCGAGTACACGCGGCAGAAGGTGATCGTGCCGACGTGGGGGTCGTCCATGATCTTGAAGGCGAGCATGGAGAAGGGATCCGAGTCGAGCGGACGCCGGACGGTCTCCTCCTCGGTCTTGAAGTCGATGCCCTTGATCTCGCCGCGGTCGGCGGGGGAGGGCAGGTAGTCGACGACGGCGTCGAGGAGCGGCTGGACGCCCTTGTTCTTGAAGGCCGAGCCGCAGAGCACCGGGTGGAAGGCGCGCAGCTGCACGGCCTTGCGCACCAGCAGGCGCATCGTGTCCTCGCTCGGCTCGGTGCCGTCGAGGTAGGCGGCCATGGCGTCGTCGTCGAGCTCGACACAGGCCTCGACCAGCTTGGTGCGGTACTCGACGGCCTGGTCCTTGAGGTCGGCCGGGATCTCGGTCTCGTTGAAGTTGGCGCCCAGCGCCTCGCCCGACCAGACGATCGCCTTCATCTTGATGAGGTCGATCACGCCCTGGAAGTTCGACTCGGCACCGATCGGCAGCTGCAGGCAGACGGGCTTGCCGGCGACGCGGTCGATGATGTCGGCCACGCACTTGAAGAAGTCGGCGCCGATCTTGTCCATCTTGTTGACGAACACGACGCGCGGGACGTCGTACTTGTCGGCCTGGCGCCACACCGTCTCGGTCTGGGGCTCCACGCCCTGGTTGCCGTCGAGCACGCAGACGGCGCCGTCGAGCACGCGGAGCGAGCGCTCCACCTCGATGGTGAAGTCGACGTGGCCGGGGGTGTCGATGATGTTCAGGCGCTTGTCGCGCCAGAAGCACGTCGTCGCGGCGGACGTGATCGTGATGCCGCGCTCCTGCTCCTGCTCCATCCAGTCCATCGTGGCGGCGCCCTCATGGACCTCGCCGATCTTGTGGGACTTTCCGGTGTAGTAGAGGATCCGCTCGGTCGTCGTGGTCTTGCCGGCATCGATGTGGGCCATGATGCCGAAGTTGCGGTAGTCCTCGATCGCGTGCGTGCGGGGCATCGGGGTCTCTCCGGATAGGGGCGGACAGGCGCACCCCCTTGGGTGCGCCTCAGCGAATTACCAGCGGTAGTGCGAGAAGGCGCGGTTGGCCTCGGCCATCCGGTGGGTGTCCTCGCGCTTCTTCACGGCGTTGCCGCGGTTGTTGGCGGCGTCGAGGAGTTCCGCGGACAGGCGCTCGACCATGGTGCGGTCGTTGCGCGAGCGGGCGGCCTGGATCAGCCAGCGGATCGCCAGCGCCTGGCGGCGCTCGGTGCGCACCTCGACGGGGACCTGGTAGGTCGCGCCGCCGACGCGGCGGGAGCGGACCTCGATCGCCGGGGCGACGTTGTCGAGGGCGGCGCGGAAGACCTCGATCGGGTTGGCGCGGGCGCGGTTCTCGACGATGTCGAAGGCGCCGTAGACGATCCGCTCGGCGGTCGACTTCTTGCCCTCGTACATGATCGAGTTCATGAACTTCGTGAGGACCACGTCACCGTACTTCGGGTCCGGGATGATCTCACGCTTCTCGGCAGAGTGACGACGGGACATTGTTTGTGACTTTCGAAAAATATGATCTTAAGCGCCTCACGCAGGCCGCCTTTCTCCTCTGGAGCGGCAGCATCCTTGTGAGGCCGTGGAAAGCAGTCCGGCCTTGGTCCGAAAAAACTTACTTCGGACGCTTGGCGCCGTACTTCGAGCGGCGCTGCTTGCGGTTCTTGACGCCCTGGGTGTCGAGCACGCCGCGCAGGATGTGGTAGCGCACGCCCGGAAGGTCCTTCACGCGGCCGCCGCGGATCATCACCACGGAGTGCTCCTGAAGGTTGTGGCCCTCGCCCGGGATGTAGCCGATGACCTCGAAGCCGTTGGTCAGGCGGACCTTGGCCACCTTACGCAGAGCCGAGTTCGGCTTCTTCGGGGTCGTCGTGTAGACGCGGGTGCAGACGCCGCGCTTCTGCGGGCAGGCGTTCAGCGCCGGCACCTTGTTGCGGCTCCGCTGGATCTTGCGCGGCTGCGCGATCAGCTGGTTGATCGTCGGCATTCTCTGCCCTCTTCCTGCGGATCGCCTGCCGGGCGATCCTGTCCCGTCGTGACGCCCCTCGCGGGGCTTGGTGTGGCGGCCGCGGCTAAAACCTTGGCCGTCACGTCGCAAAACGAATATGCGCCAGGGGTCGCGAAACCCTTGGCGCGCTGTCGGCAGAGGAGCACGACCGGTACAGGCGCGCTCGTACCTACGGATCTGACGAAGCGTCAGGCGATGTGAGCCTCCGGAGCCTTTGGGCGCGATGGCGGAGCGGTGAAATTCCGTCCGCGGCAGCCCTGTGCCGTCCGAAGTGGCGCGCTTCTAGACGCGCCAGGGCCGGTCGTCAATGCATGAGGCTGCGTTTTCTCGTCCCTGTGGTCCGTTAACGCGCGGTTTCCGGGCGCCCCCTCCCCGCTCTGGGACGGTACGGACCGGTAACGCTCACCAATGATTAAAGCGACTCGGCGAAATGTCCGGATCGCGGGGCGCCGTCGTGAGCGCGCCGGATGCGTTCAGCGTGCCAGGGTGATGCGTATGGGTCTCGTCTCGACGGCGTCCGACAACGTGGTTCCGTTCCGCCGCCCCCTGAAGACCCCGGCCGCCGTGCTCGGCGACGGCGTCCGCGAGGGCCAGATCCGCCGCCGCAGCGAGCAGCGCAGCCTGATGGACGCGGTCTACGCGGGCGGCAGCCTGCTGGTGGCGGCCGAGGATCGCGAGACCAAGGTCACGGCCTCGCGGCTGCAGGTCTACGGCTTCCTCGGCATCGAGGAGGTGCTAGAGGACGGCACGCGCCGCCGTCTCCGCCCCTCCGAATCGGTGCGGGCCAAGGGCGACCGGCCCTGGCGCCTCTCCAAGCCCGCCTTCGGTGCCCTGGCGGTCACGGTCCCGGCGATCGACGACTTCCTGTTCGAGCCCACCGGCCACCGCGCCTGAGTCGCGGATCCCAAAGGTCGAGACCTTTGGCGGGTCCAGGGCGGAGCCCTGGTCGGCGAAGCTACCAAGCTCGGGGCCAAGCTCGGGGCTTTGCCCCGAGGCCCCGCCTGCAGCGCCTTTAGGCGCCGAAAGGGCCTGATGCCCTTGGGGATCCCCCACATGAAGAAGCCCGCCGGACCAGCGGTCCGGCGGGCTTCTTCATGTCCGGCTTTGCCGGAACTATGGCCGGCGCCTGGCTCAGGCCTCGCCCTCGTCGAGGTCGTCGGCGGTGGGCGTGGCGTTCTCGAGGATCTTGTCGGCGACGAGGCCGGAGTTCTGGCGGATCGCCGCCTCGATCTTGTTGGCCACCTCGGGGTTGTCGCGCAGGAACCCCTTCGAGTTCTCGCGGCCCTGACCGAGGCGCTGGCTGTTGTGGGAGAACCACGCGCCCGACTTCTCGACGATGCCGGCCTTCACGCCGAGGTCGATCAGCTCGCCGACCTTCGAGATGCCCTCGCCGAACATGATGTCGAACTCGACCTGCTTGAAGGGCGGCGCGACCTTGTTCTTGACCACCTTGACGCGGACTTGGTTGCCGATGGCCTCGTCGCGATCCTTCAGGGTCGAGACGCGGCGGATGTCGAGGCGCACCGAGGCGTAGAACTTCAGCGCGTTGCCGCCCGTGGTCGTCTCGGGGGAGCCGTACATCACGCCGATCTTCATCCGGATCTGGTTGATGAAGATCACCATGCACTTCGAGCGCGAGATCGAGCCGGTGAGCTTGCGCAGCGCCTGGGACATCAGGCGGGCCTGCAGGCCGGGCTGGCTCTCGCCCATCTCGCCCTCGATCTCGGCGCGCGGCGTGAGGGCCGCCACCGAATCGACCACCAGCACGTCGATGGCGCCCGAGCGCACCAGCGTGTCGGTGATCTCGAGCGCCTGCTCGCCCGTGTCGGGCTGTGAGATCAGCAGGTCGTCGAGGTTGACGCCGAGCTTGCGCGCGTAGACCGGGTCGAGGGCGTGCTCAGCGTCCACGAAGGCGCAGACGCCGCCCTTCTTCTGGGCCTCGGCGATGGTGTGGAGCGCGAGCGTGGTCTTGCCGGACGATTCCGGCCCGTAGACCTCGATCACGCGGCCGCGCGGCAGGCCGCCGACGCCGAGCGCGATGTCGAGGCCGAGCGAGCCCGTCGAGACCGTCTCGACCTCGGTCACCTGCTGGTTCTTGCCGAGCCGCATGATCGAGCCCTTGCCGAAGGCGCGCTCGATCTGGGACAGGGCGGCGTCGATCGCCTTCGACTTGTCCTTGTCCATGCTGGGCGTATCCACCACTTTCAGTGCGGGCTGGGCCATCTCGGCGGCATCCTTATGCGGGTGTCGGGCGCCGTTCGCAATCGCGCCCCGGCTGGCATTTATGTACCTGTTTTGTTCTCGTTCCGCAAGGGCCGCGAGGGCTCGGTCGGGGCCCTGGACACAGGGGTGGAGCTGCACGAGGGGAGGCCGCAGACGGTCCGGGCCGTCATTCCCCGGGGCCGCGGCGCGGAACCCGGAGCGTACGGCGTGGCGGTTCATGCCGGCCGGGGGCGCGGCCGGATATTCCCGCTCCGGTTGTACTGTGCTCGCGGGAAGCAATCGGGAAAGAAGAGTTTATAATTATTCGAACTCTATCATGTTGATTTTGCGATACGTCGTCCAGCAAACGAATTCATCCGGACGCTTCATCCTCGGCCCGCCCTTGCCTCCGCCGGCCGTACCGCGCTGATCGGCCGGGCGGCGGGACCTCGACGGCTCCCGCGAACGGCTGGGAGCGCGGGTTATGGCGGGAGCGGGCAGGGGCGGACGGGTGCGCGCGGCGGCCCTCCTCGGCGGGATCGCGCCGTTCTGCCTCGCGGCGGCCCAGGCGGAGACGGCCGAGGACGAGGTCGTCCTCTCGGAACTGTCCGTCGTCGGGATCGGGCCGGGGCCCGGCGAGGTGGCGACGGGGCCCGTCGCCGGCTACCGGGCCAGCCGCACGGGCACCGCCACCCGCACCGACACGCCGCTGCGCGACGTGCCCCAGTCGATCCAGGTGGTGCCGCGCGAGGTGCTGGTCGATCAGCAGGACATCCGCCTCGCCGACGCGGTCCAGAACGTCAGCAACGTGCAGTCCGGCGGCACCATCCAGGGCCGCTCCGACACCTTCGTCATCCGCGGCTTCCGCACGCAGACCTACGCCGTGGACGGCGTGCTGCTGAGCCAGGCCAACACCTTCAACACCACCCAGCGCGACCTCGCCGACGTCGAGCGCATCGAGGTTCTGAAGGGGCCGGCCTCCGTGCTCTACGGGCGCGGCGATCCCGGCGGCCTCGTCAACGTCGTCACCCGCCGGCCCACGATCCTGCCCTCCGGCGAGCTGACGGCGCAGGGCGGCAGCTTCGGATTCGCGCGCCTGCAGGGGACGGTGTCGGGCGCGCTGCCCGGCGCCGAGGGGCTCGCCGGCCGGGTCAGCTTCGCGGCGCAGGACGACCCGACCTTCCGCAATTTCGGCGACCGCTCGAACAGCCGCACCTTCGTGGCGCCCGCCTTCTCCTGGACGCCCGCCCCGGACACCCGCGTCGAGCTGCTGGCGGAGCTGACCCGGCAGGACACGCAGTACGACGAGGGCCTGATCGCCCGCAACGGCCGGGTGCCGCTCGACGACATCCGCCGGTACTACGGCACGACCAACTCGCGCTACAACGCGCAATCGAACTTCGTCACGCTCCGGGCCGAGCACGACCTCACCCCGGACCTGACCCTGCGCCAGGTCATCAACGTCCAGTCCGGCGGCTTCGACGTCTTCGCGGTCCGCGCCACCGGCCTCACGGCGGCCGACACCCAGGTCACGCGCCGGGGCACGGCGGTCGAGAACGGTTTCGCGGCGATCGACACGCAGAGCGAGGCGGTGGCGAAGTTCGACCTGTTCGGCCTCCGCAACACGCTTCTGGCGGGTTTCGAGTACACCCGCGGCTTCCGCAGCTCCTACGCGCAGCAATCCACCTTCAGCCCCACCAGCTTCCTCTTCCCGGTCCCCGGCGGCACGTTCGGCGCCTTCGGCTTCCAGAGCGACATCCGGCAGAGCACCGAGCTGTACGGGATCTATCTCCAGGACCAGATCGATCTCGGCGCCGGCGTGCAGCTCCTGCTCGGCACGCGCATCGATGCCGGGAGCCAGTTCTATTTCAACCGGTTGCCGACCACCCGCACCGTCCCGCCGGACCAGGCGCTGCTCGGCTTCTCGCCGCGGGTCGGCCTGCTCTACCGGCCGGTCGAGCCGCTGACGCTCTACGCGAGCTACACGACCTCGTTCAAGCCGCAGACGGACAGCGTGCTGAACGTCTCGAACCCGCCCCCCGAGACCGGGGTGCAGTACGAGGTCGGGGCGCGCTACGACCTGATCCCCTCGCTCCTCACGGTGAGCGCCGCCGCCTTCAGCATCACCCGGCAGAACGTCGCGGCGACCGATCCGGTCAATTCCGGCTTCTCGGTGATCACCGGCGCGCAGCACTCCGAGGGTCTGGAGCTCGACATCGCGGGTGAGATCCTGCCGGGCTGGAAGATCATCGGCGGCCTCGGCTATCTCGACGCCCGGATCGCGAAGGACACGACCTTCACGGTCGGCAACCGGCTCATCGGCGCGCCCGAATTCAGCGGCAGCGTCTGGTCGACCTACCAGATTCAGGCGGGGGCGTGGCGCGGCCTCGGCTTCGGCGCGGGCGTCACCCACGTGGGCAGGCGGGCGGGCGACCTCAACAACAGCTTCTTCGTCGGCGCCTATACCCGCCTCGACGCGGCGCTGTTCTACGATTTCGAGCGCTACCGCTTCGCGATCAACGCGCGCAACCTCACGGATGCGCGCTACATCGAGCAGCCGTTCAACCCGACCAACAACCTGCCCGGCGCGCCGCTGACCGTGCTGGCGACGATCACCGCGCGGATGTGAGAGGCGCCGGGCTCGACCGGAGAGGGCGCGCGCGCCGCTTCCTCCCCCTTTGCGGGCAGGGCGATCGCAGATGGCGGGGGTCGTCTCCGAGATCGCCACTGGAACCGCGCCGCGCCCCCTCTCCCATAGGGAGAGGGCTGGGGTGAGGGGTATGACGTATCAGGACCGAGCACGCCGTCGACGCGCGTTCAGCGCCGCGTCCTTTCCGGCGGCGTCATACCCCTCACCCGGCTTTCTGCGAAAGCAGACCTCTCCCTATGGGAGAGGGGACCCGCGCCTGACCGGGGTTAGGCTCGCCCGGCATATGCGATCGCCCTGCCTCTGCGGGGGAGGGGCGGCGCGGACCCTGCACCTCTCCTATGACAGAAGTCTTGACATGCGGGAACAAAGCATGCACAAACCTGCCCACGCGCCGCCCCGGCGCCGCGGCGGGTCCTGCATCCCGCCGCGGCGTTGGCAGGGAGCCTGATCCGGATGACCGCCGGAGCGGGTC
>NZ_BPQO01000063.1 GCF_022179285.1 Methylobacterium hispanicum
GAGGGCGAGGCCTAGCGTCGATCCGAGCGCGGCCGGCCTCCGGCCCCGGCTCGGAAGTCCGGCCCAGGCCGGTGCGTCCCCCCTCATCCGCAGACCTTTTCCCCTGATCCCGCCGGCCAGACCCCGAGAAGCTGCCCGCATCGATCGTGATCCGGTTGCGCCGCGGGGTATCCGGCGGGCGGCGCCCCGGCATGGTCGCGGTGTGACGGAAGGCCAGACATGCCCATCGTGCTACCGGGTGGGGCGATATCTTTCGCGCAGAACGTTGATATCGGCCCGCGGTGCGCGGCCCGTGGTGGCGGCTCTGGAGAGGGGTACGGCGCCAACCTCTTGTCCTGACGCGCTCTCTTGCGCCGAACCGGCGTCCATTTCGGCGCAAGAGCGCTCCGGCCGCCCGGCGGCCACGATCGACGGCAGAGGCGCGGATTAAAATCGAGGAACAAAGATCCTTCCCCGGAGCTATCCCGAAAGCTGGGTAGGCCAGACGGGACTATCGAATGCGAATTCTTGCGATCGCATCATAGGTTGGTGCCGGTTGCCGGTGTATCATTTGATAAATATTCGGCGTTTCTGTCGCAACTGACGGGGTCGTGCGGCTGCTCATGAAAGATCTAGCCCTCATCACGGGAGGCGCGGGCTTCATCGGCCGGCATCTCGCAAGCGCGCTGCTGGCCCGCGGATACCGGGTTCGGGTTCTCGACAGCCTGATCGAGCAGGTGCACGGTGCCGGGGCCGTCCCCCGGGGGCTCGATCCCGCGGTGGACTTCGTGGCGGGCGACGTCCGGGACGCCGGCGCCGTGGCACGCGCGCTCGCCGGGGCGACCCACGTGGTCCACCTCGCGGCGGAGGTCGGTGTCGGCCAGAGCATGTACGCCGTCGAGCGCTACGTCTCGGTCAACGATTGCGGCACCGCGACCCTGTTCCAGGCGCTGATCGAGGCACCGGTCAAGCGCGTCGTCGTCGCCTCCTCCATGAGCATCTACGGCGAGGGGCTCTATCGCACGCATGGCGGCGCCACGATCGAGGATGCGGTGCGCAAACCCCGCAAGCCCGGCGAGCCCTGGGACCCGCTTGATGCGGAGGGCCGTCCGATGCGCCCGGTGCCGACGCCGGAGACCAAGCGCCCGGCGCTCGCCTCGGTCTACGCCCTGACGAAGTACATGCAGGAGCGCCTGACCCTGACGCTGGCGCCGGCCTACTGGACATCCGCCGCGTCGCCGGGCGCATCGGTGCCGAGATCCGCGGCGTCGCGCTCTCCGGCGACCTCGACGCCGCGACGGTCGCTGCGATCCGGCAGGCGCTGATCCGGCACAAGGTGGTCTTCTTCCGCGATCAGACCCTGGACGAGGCTGGTCACGAAGCCTTCGGGCGGCTTCTCGGAGATCTCGTCCCGCACCCGACCGTGCCCTCCCTCGACGGCACGGCGGGAACCCTCGACATCGACGGCAGCCGGGGCGAGCGTGCCAGCTCCTGGCACACCGACGTGACCTTCGTGCCGAACTATCCGGCGATCTCGATCCTCCGCGCGGTGACGCTTCCCGCCTATGGCGGCGATACGCTCTGGGCCAACACGGAAGCGGCCTATGCCGAGTTACCGGAAGCCCTGCGTGATCTCGCGGACCGGCTCTGGGCCGTGCACTCGAACGTCTACGACTACGTGGGCGGACGAGTGAACGTGTCCGATGCCGGACGGCGGCGGTACGACGAGGTCTTCACCCGCACCGTCTACGAGACCGAGCACCCATTGGTTCATGTCCATCCGGAAAGTGGCGAGCGCTCGCTGATCGTCGGCCATTTCATCCAGCGCATTCTCGGCCTGACGACCTCGGATTCTCAGCACCTGCTCGCGATCTTCCACGATCACGCGACGCGGCCCGAGAACACCGTCCGTTGGTCCTGGCGGCAGGGTGACGTGGCGATCTGGGACAACCGCGCGACGGTGCACCGGGCCGTGGACGACTATGACGACGAGCCCCGCGTGGTGCGGCGGGTGACGATCCAGGGCGTCGCTCCGGTCAGCACCGGCGGGAGACGCAGCCGGGCTCGCGACACGCAGACGGGCAAGGCTGCCTGAGGCCTGTCCCACAAGCGCTCCGCGAAGTCGCTGCCGCACGACCGTGGCGGGGCGGGCTCGCCCGTCCTCTCCGACTTATCGGCCGATGCTCATGGCGACACCAAAAATTCGTCTATAAATCATCCGCGCAGCAAAAGATAATACCTCCTTGTCGATGAAATGTAATATTTCCTCTCATTGACCGCACAGCATTCACAAGTCAAATCTCAATCTCGCTTTTGTGATCGCCATGCGTTGTTGCGGCACGGCGAGGCCAGAGAGAATCTGCATGCTTCTGTTGCGACGAAACTTCGTGTCGTATGGGCGGGCCGCCGCACTGATCGGCGGCATCGCGCTGACCGGCTTGCTGGCCGGACCGGCAGCCGCAGTGGAGGGCCAGCTGCGCATCGCCAAGCAGTTCGGCGTCGTCTACCTGCTCCTTAATGTCATCGAGGACCAGAAGCTCGTCGAGAAGCACGGCAAGGAATCCGGTCTCGATATTACGGTCGAGTACGTTCAGCTCTCCGGCGGCTCGGCCGTCAACGATGCGCTGCTCTCCGGCGCGGTCGATATCGGCGGCGCGGGCGTGGGGCCGCTCTTCACCCTGTGGGACCGCACCCGCGGGCGGCAGGGCGTGAAGGGCGTCGCCTCACTCGGAAACTTTCCCTACTACCTCGTCAGCAACCGTCCGGGGGTGAAGACCATCGCGGACTTCACCGATGCCGACCGCATTGCCGTGCCGGCGGTCGGCGTATCGGTCCAGTCGCGCATCTTGCAATGGGCGTCGGCCAAGCTCTGGGGCGACAAGGACTTCGCCAAGCTCGACAAGTTGACCGTCGCCATCCCGCACCCCGAGGCGACGGCGGCGATCGTCAAGGGCGGCACTGAGGTGACCGGCCACTTCGCCAATCCGCCCTTTCAAGATCAGGAACTCGCCGAGAACCCGAACGCCCACGTCGTTCTGAACTCCTACGACGTCCAAGGTGGCCCGTCCTCCTCGACGGTGCTGTACGCGACCGAGCGCTTCTACACGGAGAGCCCGAAGACCTACGCGGCCTTCGTCGAGGCCCTTGAAGAGGCGGCAAAGTTCGTCACGGCCAACCCCGAGAAGGCCGCCGACATCTACCTCAAGGCGACGAACAGCAAGCTCGACCGGGAATTGCTGCTCAAAGTGATCAGGAATCCGCAGGTCAGCTTCAAGATCGAGCCGCAGAACACCCTCGGCCTCGGCCAGTTCATGCACCGGGTCGGAGCGATCAAGACCGAGCCGAAGAGCCTGTCGGACTACTTCTTCGCCAGTCCGCGCACTGCCACCGGCAGCTGAGCAGGCGCATGACCCTCTCGGAAACAAGCGTCCGCGCCGTGCCGCCGGAGCCGGAGACGGCGGCTTGGAGCGGCCCGGCCATGGCGGCTCCCGCCCTGCCGGACCCACTCCTGCGCATCTCGGGCGTCAGCCTCGAATACCGCACTCCGGCGCGGGTCGTGCGCGCCACGCATCGCGTCAACCTCGACGTGTACGAAGCGGACCGCTTCGTGTTGCTCGGCCCATCGGGCTGTGGGAAGTCCACCCTGCTCAAAGCGGTGGCGGGTTTCATCTCGCCGGTGGAGGGCGATATCACCCTAGATGGCGTGCCGGTGCGGGGCCCGGGGCCGGACCGCATCGTCGTGTTCCAGGAGTTCGACCAGTTGCCGCCGTGGAAGACGGTGCTGCAGAACGTCACCTTCCCCTTACGCGCCTCCCGCCGCCTCGGCCGGCGCGAGGCCGCGCAGCGGGCGCGCCAGGTCATCGATAAGGTCGGCCTCACCCCCTTCGCCGACAGCTATCCGCATCAGCTCTCGGGGGGCATGAAGCAGCGCGTGGCCATCGCCCGGGCGCTCGCCATGCAGCCCCGGGTGCTGCTGATGGACGAACCCTTCGCGGCTCTGGACGCGCTGACCCGGCGCCGGATGCAGGAGGAATTACTGGCCCTCTGGGACGAGGTCCGCTTCACCCTGCTGTTCGTGACCCACTCCATCGAGGAGGCGCTGGTCGTCGGGAACCGGGTGGCGCTGCTTTCGCCCCATCCGGGGCGGGTGCGCAGCGAGATCAACAGCCACGCCTTCGATCTCACGAGCCTCGGGAGCCGCGACTTCCAGGCCGCCGCCCTGCGCCTCCACGAGCGCCTGTTCGAGGCTGACGGGAGCGCCGCATGACCGCGTTCGCCACGACGTCGCGCACACTTCCGCCAATCCGGCCAGAGGTCGACCAGGTTCTGCCGCCCTTCGTGGAGGCGCCCGTCACCCGCGCCCTGCCAGTTGGCGCGCGCCTGTGGCAGCAGGGCTGGCTGCGCAAGGCGCTGATCCTCGCGATCCTGGCAGCGGCCTGGGAGGGACTGGCGCGGGCCAAGGACAACGATCTCCTGCTGCCAAGCTTCACCGCGACCCTCTCCGCCCTCGCCGAGGGACTGGCCGACGGCGAGCTGATCGAGCGCGTGCGCATTTCCCTCGCCGTGCTGGCACAGGGCTACGCGATCGGCGCTCTCCTCGCCTTCGGGCTGACGACGCTTGCGGTCTCGACGCAGTTCGGCCGCGACCTGCTCTCGACCCTGACGGCGATGTTCAATCCGCTCCCGGCCATCGCGCTGCTGCCGCTGGCGCTGCTCTGGTTCGGGCTCGGCAACGGCAGCCTCGTCTTCGTGCTGGTCCACGCGGTCCTCTGGCCGCTGGCACTCAACACCTTCGCCGGGTTCCAGGGCGTGCCCGAGACCCTGCGGATGGCGGGCCGCAATTACGGACTGACCGGGCTGGCCTACGTCTGGCAGATCCTGATCCCGGCGGCGCTGCCGGCGATCCTGTCCGGCCTCAAGATCGGCTGGGCCTTTGCGTGGCGCACCCTGATCGCCGCCGAACTCGTATTCGGCGCGGCTTCCGGCAAGGGTGGCCTCGGCTGGTACATCTATCAGAACCGCAACGAGCTCTACACCGATCGGGTCTTCGCAGGCCTGCTCGTCGTGATCCTCATTGGCCTCTTCGTGGAGAACGTCGTGTTCGCCACCCTGGAGCGAGTGACGGTGCGGCGCTGGGGCGTCGTCCGCTGACGCAGGCATCCGATCCAAGCCCGGCGCATTTCCGCAAACCGTCATTCTGATCAGACTGTTCATGACCCAAAGTACCCTGAGCCTCGGTGCCTTCTTCTACGCGACGGGCCACCACATCGCCGGCTGGCGGCATCCGTCGAGCGAGGCGGATGGCGGGATCACCCTCTCACGCTATGTCGGCTGGGCGCAGAAGGCGGAAGCCGCCAAGTTCGACCTCGTGTTCCTCGAGGACGGAACCGGCATTCGCGACACCAACCTCCGGTCCAGCGAGCGAACGGCGCGTTCCACTCATTTCGAGCCGGTGACGCTGCTCTCGGCGCTCGCCGCCGTCACCCGCCGGATCGGCCTCGTGGCCACGACCTCCACGAGTTTCAACGAGCCCTACAACGTCGCCCGCCGCTTCGCCTCGCTCGACCATCTGAGTGGCGGCCGGGCGGGCTGGAACCTCGTCACCTCGGCAACCGACGCGGAGGCCGCCAACTTCGGAAACGATCGGATCGCGCAGCATGCCGACCGCTACGAGCGTGCCGAGGAATTCGTCGACGTGGTGCTCGGCCTCTGGAACACCTGGGACGACGACGCGGTGCTGATCGACCGCGCGAGCGGCCAGTTCTCGAAGCCGGACGGCTTCCGGCCGCTGGACCACCGGGGCAAGCATTTCGAGGTCCGCGGCCCCCTCAACATCTCGCGCTCGCCGCAGGGCCAGCCGGTTCTCGTCCAGGCCGGCTCGTCGGGTCCGGGCAAGGACCTCGCGGCCCGCACCGCCGAGATCGTCTTCACGGCCAACCAGACGCTCGACGAGGCCGTGGCGTTCTATGGGGATTTGAAGGCCCGGATGGCCGGTTTCGGCCGCGCGCCCGACGACCTGAAGGTGATGCCGGGGCTGTTCCCGGTGGTCGGGCGCACGGAGGCCGAGGCCCGTGCCAAATTCGAGGACTTGCAGGACCTGATCGATCCGGTGGTCGGGCTGGCGCTGCTGGAGCGTATGATCGGCGGCTTCGATCTCTCCGGCTTCGACCCGGACGGGCCGGTGCCCGAGTTGCCGGAGGCCAACGGGGCCAAATCCCGTCAGCAGTTGATGTTCGACCTCGCCCGCCGGGAGGGGTTGAGCCTTCGCCAGCTCTATCTGCGAATCGCCGGGGCACGCGGGCATTCGCAGATCGTGGGGACCCCCGCCCAGATCGTCGATGAGATGGAAGCTCGCTTTCGGGCAGGAGGTGCCGACGGGTTCAACATCATGCCGGCGACGTTGCCGGGAGGCCTCGACGACTTCATCGAACTCGTCCTGCCGGAGCTGCGGCGCCGTGGCCTGTTCCGGGAGGATTACGAGGGTCGGACGCTACGCGGGCACCTCGGCTCCCGCCCGCCGCCCGGTTTCGGCACGGACCGCTAGTCAGGGCTTCACATCTGGCCTCGGGTCCGAGACGAAGCCGTCCCGGTTCGGCATCTGGACGGCCGAGAGCGATCGGGCATCGAACACGGCGTCCTCGGGCGCGAGCCCGTTCAGGTGCAGGACGTAGCCCGAGACCGCATAAACGTCGTCGTCGCTGAGCGATTGCGGGGCGTTCATCGGCATCGCCCTGCGGATGTAGTCGAACAGAGTCGGCGCGTAGGGCCAGAAGCTGCCGACCGTCTTCACAGGCTTGGCGGAGGCGAGCGTGCCCAGGCCGCCGGCGAGCCTTTCCCCCGTGCCACCCTCGCCCCCGCTGCCGTGGCAGGAGGCGCATTGTGCCTCGAACACCGCGCGGCCATGGGCGACGCTGCCGGATCCTGGCGGAAGTTTCCGGCCGTCGCGGTCGATGTCGATGTTCCAGGCGGCGATCTCTGCCTCGGTCGCCGGGCGGCCGATTCCGAAGTGGTCTGCGCCGTGAGCCGCGCCGCGGATGCCGAACACGAGGAACGCGACAGCGAGCGCCCGGACTTTACGCGTAGCCATTGGCGACCTCCCCATCCGCCGCGATGCGCCACGGCACCACCGCGTTGTTATGGTAGAACGACTTGAGGCCGCGGACTGCCGTCAGATCCTCGAAGCTCGGCTGGACGTAGCCGGTCTCGTCGATGGCGCGGCTCGCGATGGTCGTCTGCTGGCCGTCCCAAGTCCAGGGCAGGCGGAAGCGGGTCAGCGCCCGGTTCAGGACCGGCTCCTGCAACGCCGCCTCCCGCCAGCTCTTGCCACCGTCCGTCGTGACCTGCACTCCGCGGATCCGGCCGCGCCCCGTCCATGCGAGGCCGGTGATCTCGTTAAAACCGGGGGTGATCCGCTGCGTGCCGGAGGGCCGGGTGATGATCGACTTCGCCTCCATGACGAAGGTGAACTGGCGAGCCGTGCCGTCCGGCATCAAGTCGGTGTACTTGGATGTTTCTTCGCGGGTGTAGCCGGGCTCGGCCGCGACGTTGAGGCGGCGCAGCCACTTCACGCTCATGTTGCCCTCGAAGCCGGGCAGGAACACGCGCAGGGGATAGCCCTGCTGCGGGCGCAGGCGCTCCCCGTTCTGGCTGTAGACCAGCAGCGCGTCATCGAGGCACTTCGCAATGGGGATGCTGCGGGTCATCGCGGCCGCGTCGGCGCCCTCGGCGACGACCCATTTTGCATCGGGCTTCAGCCCGGCCTCCCGCAGCACGGTCGCAAGGCGCACGCCCGTCCACTCGGCGCAACTGATGAGCCCGACGAGGTCCGAGGCCGTCTTGCCCTTGATCGCCTCGAAGCCCGGATTGCCCGAGCATTCGAGGAAGTAGATGTGCGACTCGCTCGGGAAGCGGCGGACGTCCTCCATGGTGAGAACGAGGGGGCGCTCCACAAGCCCGTGGATCATGAGCCGGTGCTGGGCGGGGTCGATGTCCGGGATGCCGCCGTGGTGGCGCTCGTAGAACAGCCCGTTCGGCGTGAGGATGCCGTCGAGATCCTGCAGCGGGGTGCGGGTGGAGGCCGAGGTGTACTGCTTGAGGCCCTTGGGGATGTTGCGGATGATCCCCGCCTCGAAGCGCGATGGCGTGCCGTAGGGCTGGCTGCCGGTATCGGCGCCGGGCGCCTTCATCCAGTCCGGGATGCCGGGCGGCGTCGCCTGCTCCGCGCGGGCTCCGCTGGCGGCCACTGCTCCCACCGCCGCGGCGCTCCGGACGAGAAAGCGCCGCCGGGCGTGCATCGTCATGTCATTATCGCTCATGGGGCATCACACTCATGATCAACTGGCGCTCTCCCACCGATAGTGGTGCAACATGGTGGCAACGCGGCTACCAGTGCCCGTCACCTCAGAGCCTGTTTGAGGTCCTCCGCCGGCCGTCCCCATCTGTCTCGTGTCACCAATACACGATCCGTCTGGCAGGACGGAGGAGAGAGCAGATGTGGACGGACCG
>NZ_BPQO01000064.1 GCF_022179285.1 Methylobacterium hispanicum
GGCCAAGAGCCGGGTGCGCTACGGGTACTTCCGGATCTACATCCTGCTGCGCCGGGAAGGTTGGCGGGTGAATCACAAGAGGGTCCACCGCCTCTACAGGGATGAGGGCCTATTTCCGCGACAATCCTCGCGAACACGCGCCGCTCGAACAGCGCCAGGACGTATATCCGCGCGGCGCTGAGCATGGCGGCGGCGAGCAGAAGCCCGAGCAGAAGCCCGGACAGGACGAACAGGGGCGCCGGCAGCGCCGTGTTGGCCACCGAGTTGATCAGGAGCTGCACCGACACCGGCACGGCAAGGCCCAGGAGCGCCACGGCGGCCCCATAGACGACGGCCGTCCAGACGAAGCCCGCCTCCGGTTTCAGGAGGCGCGCGATGAGCCTGCAGGCTTCCGCGAACGTCAGGGGCGTGTGTTTGATCGCATCCACGGGTCGAGGACCTTCCAGATCGGATCGAGTGCGTGCAGGGAGGCCATGGCGCCGCCATGTTGCCGGGCCCGGCCGTGGAGAAACGGAAAAACCGTCGTCATGCGGGAGCGCGGAGCCGACCCGGAACACCCGGCTCATGCCGGGCTCGAACCTCATGGGGTTAGATCGAAGCGACTGGCGGTCCACCGGAGGGCGTGTGGCGGATGCCGGTGAGATGCCCTCCAGGGCGAGGATCGCACGCGCGGTCAGCCATGCCCGGGTGGCACGGCGGACCATGTTGATGTCGGCGATTGCTGGACAGCCGGACGGCTGTCGCGTCGAGGTGATGCGCCCGCTTCAGCAGCGATAGCCGCCCGACGTCTGCCCGTACTGCTGCACCGGGAAGTGCTGCTGGTCGGCGTTGCCTTCCTGGGCTGAGCTTCTGCGGCAGCCGCCGACCGCGCGGGTCAGCATCTCCCCCGAGAGGATCGAGCCGGTCGAGAGCCCATCCCAGGTCGTCTGCGGGAGGGGCCGCGTCGGAGAGCCTACACGCAGGTCGGCGAATGCGGCGGAGAGCGGCGCGACACAGAGCGCGGCCGCGACCGTCACGATGGATAACTTCTTCGACGCCTTCATCGCTTGTCTCCAATCAAATTTACGGTTGTGACGACCTGTCCGTGGATCGAGGTCGGCCTGGCCACCACAGTTTTCCAGACAGGTCCGCTTCATCCACGCAAATGATTTGGAGACACTTGGTTCGCAGTACAATTTCGCGGGTTCAATGACGCTCATTGCGAAAACAAATGAGGATGAATGCTCCGCGTATGCCGATCGAAATTTAATCCCCGAGATAGACACCTGGTCAAAGGGCAATGTGTGTTCCGTCACATCGCGCCATTACGATCAGTGAGGATTTCGCGGAGGCTTGAGGCCGGAGCTTGAGATCCGACCCAGGTGAGCTGATGTGACGGCGATGCCGGGCCCGCCATTGCCTTTCGACCTCGACCTGCTGCGCACGTTCGTCGCCATCGTCGACAACGGGAGCTTCACGCGCGCGGCCAGTAGACTGGGCCTGACGCAGTCGACCGTGTCGCTGCAGATCAAGCGTCTGGAGGACGGCATCTCCCGTCGCCTATTCGACCGGGACGGCCGGGAGCTCAAGCTGACGCCCGAAGGCGAGGTTCTGCTCACCTATGCACGGCAGATGCTCAAGCTCGGTGCAGAGGCCCTTTCCCGGATCGTCACGCCGGAATTGACGGGCCTCGTCAGGCTGGGCACGCCCGAGGATTTCGCGACCACGCACCTGTCGGAGGTTTTGGCGTGTTTTGCTCGCGCCCATCCGCAGGTCGCGCTCCAGGTGAATTGCGACTTCACCGTCAACCTGCTCGACGACTTCTCGAAGGGGAAGTACGACCTGATCCTGTTCAAGCGCGAGCCCCAGGGTCCGAGCGGCGGGACGCGGGTCTGGCGGGAGGTGCTCGATTGGGTCGCGTCACCGCGTCTCGTTGCGGAAGCCGGTGACCCGATCCCGCTCGTCCTCTCGCCGGCGCCGGACGTCTATCGCAAGCGCGCGCTGTCGGCCCTCGATGTCGCCGGACGCGATTGGCGCATCGTCTACACCAGCCCGAGCTTGGCCGGATTGCAGGCCGCCGTGCAAGCCGGGCTCGGGGTGACGGTGTTGCCGACGGAAATGGTCCCTGCGGACATGGTGTCGGTTTCGGGCCGCCTTCAACTGCCTAAGCTCCCCGATACGGAGATCGTCCTCTACCAAGCGCCGGGCCACGTGTCGGCGGCGGCGGAGTTATTGTCGTCGACGATCGTCGCGGCGCTGGAGCGGCGCGTCGTGGCCCCTATGGCTATCGTCCCTTGAGGACATTGGGGCCTGCACCCGACTCGAAGGTTTGCTGCGCTCGCGCCGTCAGTCCGCCCCCTCGTCGGGGATATTCAGGAGGTTGCCGCAAGCCTTGCAGTGCACGGCGTCTGGCTCGTGGCGCTGCAGCCCGCAGGCGTCGCAGGGGAAGCGCACCTTGTAGGGTCGGAACACCACCTGGGCGAGGCGGAAGAACAGCGTCACGCCGCAGATCATCACGAAGACCGAGAGCAATCGTCCCGAGGAGCCCGGCAGTGTGATGTCGCCATAGCCCGTCGTTGTGAGCGAGGTAACGGTGAAGTACAGCGCGTCGACCGGCGTCTGGATGGCCGGGTTGTGATCGTGCTGCGTGGCGTAGACGATGCCCGTCATCGTGAAGACGAACACCACGAGGTTGGTCGCGGCCAGGATCGCGTCCTCGTTCCGGCGGAACAGCCCGCTGTCCCGCCGCAGGTGCTCTAGCAGGTGATAGGTGCGCAGCAGCGGATCATGCTTGCCGATTGCCAGAGGCTTCGGTTGATCACCCAAGCATACGGTTCGATCTGTGCCCGGCGCAAATCCTCCCGGAGCGCGGCCGCCTCCGAGACGGGCGTGGTCTCGGGCAGGGTTACGACAATGACATGGGTGTAGGCGGGATCCCGCAGACGCATGAGAGGGGTGACGATCCTACCCGAGGCGTGCGTGCCGGGTGCGGAGATGAGATCGCGCGTCATCTGGCGGCGATAGGCCCCGGTCGCATCGAGTAGGAGCAGTGTGCGTCTAGTGGGTGCGGCGTCGAGAACGACGAATGCACTGCGCGCCTCCGCGACGATGCGCGAGAAGGCGTGGAATACGGCGGCTTCCTCGGTACAGGGTGAGCGCAGATCCTCGTGCAGCATTTCACCCCACTCAAAGTCTGGTCGCGGTCTGCAACGAAACCTGACTGTATGAGGACGTCTGCCCAGACCTGTTGATGTAGCTCAAGGTAGTCGGCTGCGGTCGGCCTACGCTGTCGAAGATGGTCCGACATCGCGAGATCGCCGGCAGCTCTCGCCAGAGGGGCCCGGACCGGGGATGCTGTGCAGTTAAGTGACAAACCTAATACGAGCAAGGCGCGTTTCGCCAATGCGGCTCATTGAGGAAGTCAATCGACTTTTCTCATCCGCGCGCTTGAAACGGCGAGCGTAGATCACGAACCTATTTATACGGAGATCCGGGCTCCTCTGGTAGTCTCATGTGAGATTGCGATGTCGGATGCTCTCGGAGCGCGCCTCATCAGTGCCAGACCAGAGGATTGTCCGATGCTGTTCCGCATTGGAAGCGAGCCGATACCTGGGCATGAACGCGTAGGTGCGCGCACGCGGAGTCAACTTACGGGCACTGCGGCGATCCTGGTTCTGTTCATCGCATTGATAGGCTGCCAGGACAAACAGGCCGCCTCCTCCGCTCACACAGCAGCGACGGCTCCCGCAGTCAGCATCATCGTCGCGGAGCCGAAGGCCGTAACCCTGGTCAAGGAATTGCCGGGTCGGATCACGCCGATGCGCATCGCCGAGGTACGGCCGCGCGTGTCCGGTATCATCGTCAAGCAAACCTTCGAGCAGGGTAGTCTCGTCAAGGAAGGGACCGTCCTATATCACATCGATCCCAAGCCATTTGAGGTCGAACTCGACGCCGCCAAGGCGGCGCTGGCCAGGGCCGACGCGACACTGTTCCAGGCAAATCGTCAGGAGGATCGCCTGCGGCAGCTCCTCAGCGGGCAGACCACAACCCAGGCGCAGTACGATCTAGCACTGGCGGCAGAAAAGCAGGCCGAAGCGGACGTCGCAGCTCAGAAGGCCGCCGTCCAGCGTGCCCAGCTCAACCTTGACTTCGCAACCCTGCGAGCGCCGATCACCGGGCGGATCGGGCGGGCGCTCGTGACGGAGGGCGCCCTCGTCGGCCAGAACGAGGCCACACACCTCGCCACCATCCAGCAGCTCGATCCCATCTACGCCGACTTCACGCAGTCCGTGACCGAGCTGAACCAGCTCAAGCGCGATCTCAGCGACGGCCGGCTGCAGAAGGTGTCGCCCAACGCCGCCGAGGTGCGCCTCGTATTCGACGATGGCACCCTCTACCCACATTCCGGGCGGCTTCTCTTCTCCGATGTCACGGTCGACCCCGGCACTGGCCAAGTAATCCTGCGCGGCGAATTCCCGAACCCAAACGCGGAACTCTTGCCGGGCACCTACATGCGCGTGCAAATCGAGGAGGGTATCGACGCCGATGCCATCGTGCTGCCGCAGCAGGCGATCCAGCGCAACAATGCCGGCGGCAGCGAGGTCTACGTCGTCAACGACGAGGGCCGCGCCGTACTGCAGCCGGTGCGTGTCGGCCGCACGCTCGGCAACGAGATCGTGGTCGAGGACGGGCTGAAGCCCGGCTATCGCGTCGTCGTCGAGGGCTTCCAGAAGTTCACGCCCGGCAGTGTGGTGCAACCCGTGCCGTGGTTGCCAGCCAAGCAGGCGGCGGCGCAAGCCCGACCGAACTGATCCCTTTCCAAGCGCCCCGCTCCCTCCGGAGGCCTGCCGCCATGCCCGGCTTCTTCATCGCGCGTCCGATCTTCGCCTGGGTGGTGGCGATCTTCATCTGCCTAGGCGGACTGCTCGCGCTGCCGTTCCTACCGGTCGCGCAGTATCCGGTGATCGCGCCACCCTCGATCTCGATCTCGACCGTCTACCCCGGAGCCTCGACCCAGAACCTCTACTTCAGTGTCACCCGGCTGATCGAGGAGGAGCTGAATGGGGCCGCCAACGTCCTCAACTACGAGTCGACGAGCGACACCACCGGCGAGGTCGAGATCATCGTCAACTTCCAGCCCGGAACCGACATCGCGCTGGCCGCCGTCGATGTCCAGAACCGTATCAAGCGCATCGAACCACGCCTGCCGGAGGCGGTCCGCGAGCAAGGCATCCTCATCGTCGAGGCGAGCAGCGCCATCCTACAGTTCGTGACGCTCACCTCCAGCGACGGCAGCCTCGACGAGGTCGGCCTTGGCGATGTCGCCACCCGCAACGTGCTGCCGGAGCTGCGGCGTCTCCTTGGTGTCGGCCGGGCGCGCCTGTTCTCGACCGAACGTGCGATGCGGGTCTGGCTCGATCCGGACAAGATGCTCGGCGTCAACCTGACCGCGCAGGATGTCGAGGACGCGATCAAGGCGCAGAACGCGCAGGTCGCCTCGGGCTTGCTCGGCGTGCAACCGAGCCCGAGAGCTCAGCGCACGCAGAACATGGTGCTGGTGAAGGGCCAGCTCGAGTCGCCCGAGGATTTCGGCTCAATCGTGCTGCGCGCCAACCCGAACGGCTCCACCGTGCGCCTGCGCGACGTCGCACGACTGGAAGTCGGCGGCCTATCCTACGCCTTCTCAACCCGCCTGAACGGCAAGCCCGCGGCCGCCATCGCCGTGCAGCTCGCGCCGACCGGCAATGCGCTCGCCACCGGCAAGGCGGTGAAGGCCAAGATGGAGCAGCTCGCCCGCTTCTTCCCGCCGGGCCTCAAGTACGAGATCTCCTACGATGTCACGCCGGTGATCACGGCGTCGGTCAAGAAGGTGCTGCTGACGCTCGCCGAGGCGGTGGTGCTCGTCTTCGTCGTCATGTTCCTGTTCCTGCAGAACTTCCGCTACACGCTGATCCCGACCATCGTGGTGCCGATCGCGCTGCTCGGCACCTGCGTCTCCCTTCTCCTGATGGGCTTCTCGATCAACGTGCTCACCATGTTCGGCATGGTGCTGGCCATCGGCATCCTCGTGGATGACGCCATCGTGGTGGTCGAGAACGTCGAGCGCATCATGGCCGAGGAGGGCCTCTCGCCGAGAGCGGCCACCGAGAAGGCCATGGGTCAGATCACGGGCGCCGTGATCGGCATCACGCTCGTCTTGATGGCGGTGTTCGTGCCGATGGCGTTCTTTCCCGGCTCGGTCGGCATCATGTACCAGCAGTTCTCGGCCGCCATGGTCGTGTCGATCGGCTTCTCCGCCTTCTTGGCGCTGTCGCTCACCCCGGCTCTGTGTGCCACGATGCTGAAGCCGATCGCTAAGGGGCACGGTCACGCCAAGGAGGGCGTTTTCGGCTGGTTCAACCGCAGCCTGGACTGGCTGACGCGCCGCTACGGCACCACGACGCGCTGGATGGTGGCGCGCTCGGGCCGCTTCATGCTGCTCTACTTGGCATTGCTGGGCGGCCTCGGCTACGCCCTTTGGCGGCTGCCTGCGGGCTTCGTGCCAATCGACGACCAGGGCTTCGTCATGGCCGACGTTCTGGCACCTTCGGACGCGAGTGCGAATCGGACGCTCGATGTTGTCCGCTCGGTGGAGGAACAGCTCGCCGGAACGCCGGGCGTCGACAAGCTCACGTTCATCACGGGCTTCAGCTTTTTCGGTCAAGGCGCGATGACGGCACAGGCCTTCGTCACCCTGAAGGACTGGTCGGAGCGCGATGCCGATCAGAGTTCCGCGGCCATCATCGACCGGAGCAATGAGACTTTCGTAGGCTTGCGTGACGCGGAGGTGTCCGCGCTCGCCCCACCGCCGATCGCCAATCTCGGCACGACGAGCGGCTTCAGCTTCCGTCTGCAGGACCGCTCGCAGCGTGGCTACGAGGCGCTGATGGCTGCCAAGGATCAGCTTTTGGCGGCCGCTAGCCGCTCGCCGATCCTGCGCGAGGTGACAGTCGAGGGTCTGCCGCCAGCCCCACAGATCCGGCTCGACATCGACCGCGAGAAGGCAGCCGCCCTCGGTGTGACGTTTGCCGATATCAACACCACGCTCTCGGCACAGCTCGGATCCAGCTACGTCAACGACTTCCTCAATCGCGGCCGTATGCAGCGCGTGGTCGTCCAGGCACGTGAGGATAAGCGGGTCAGGCCGGAGGATCTGCTGACGTATAGCGCCCGCAACAGCAGCGGTGCCATGGTGCCGTTCGCCTCGTTTGCTCGGGTCACCTGGGTTGTCGGTCCAACCCAGGTGATCGGCTTCAATGGCTACCCGGCCGTTCGCATTACTGGCAGCCCGGCACAGGGCTACACCAGCGGCGACGCGCTCGCCGAGATGGAACGGTTGACGAGCGAACTGCCGGGCGGCTTCGGCTACGAGTGGACGGGTCAGTCGCTGCAGGAGAAGCTTGCCGGCTCCCAGGCCGCATTCCTGCTCGGGCTCTCGATCCTGTTCGTGTTCCTGTGTCTCGCCGCACTCTACGAGAGCTGGTCGATCCCGTTCGCCGTCATGCTGGTGGTGCCGCTCGGCATCGTCGGCTCTGTGGCGGCCGCCTACCTGCGCGGGCTGCCGAACGACGTCTACTTCACGGTGGGCCTGATCACCATCATCGGTCTGTCAGCCAAGAACGCGATCCTGATCATCGAGTTCGCCAAGGACCTGCGCGCGCAAGGCAAGCCGTTGATCGCGGCGACGCTCGAGGCGGCGGAACTACGCTTCCGGCCGATCGTGATGACGTCGCTGGCCTTCATCCTCGGCGTGGTGCCGCTGGTGATCGCCTCCGGCGCGAGCGCTAAGAGTCAACAGGCCCTTGGCACAGGTGTACTAGGCGGCATGATTACCGCGACTGTGCTCGCCGTGTTCATGGTTCCGATTTTCTTCGTGGTTGTGATGCGGTTCCTCTCGCGGGGACAGAGGACAAGCAAGCCAGAGCTTGCCGACGCCGCTTAGTGGCAGCCGTATCAGCTCGAATTATACGAAGCGCTTCCGCAATGAAGCGGCTGACGTCCCCCCATCGCTTTGGTCCGGCGTGAGTGCGAGTTTTCCGGTTGTGTGAGCCCCTGAGGGGAGGAGCAGAGCCGTGAAGAAGAGCAGGTTCACCGAAGAGCAGA
>NZ_BPQO01000065.1 GCF_022179285.1 Methylobacterium hispanicum
GCAGGTGGCCTGCCTGGAGGAGATCGCCTACCTGCAGGGCTTCATCGGGCGCGAGCAGCTGGTGGCGCGGGGCGAGCTCTTCGCCAAGACGAATTACGGCCAGAACCTGCTACGCCTCGCCCGCGAGCACGAGGCGGCACAACCTTAGGCTTCTTGTCATCCGCGCACGGTGATCGAGACAGGTTAAGCCAAGATGGATATTCTCGTCGTCGGAGCTGGGATCATAGGCCTCGCGGTCGCACGGGCGATGGTGCTTCGCGGTCACGACGTGATCGTGGCAGAGTCGGCAGGCGCTTTCGGATCAGGCATATCCTCGCGCAATTCTGAGGTGATCCACGCGGGCCTGTACTATCCGACCGGATCGCTGCGCGCCCGCCATTGCGTGGTCGGCCGGCGGATGCTCTACGCATTCTGCGCGAGCCGGGGCGTCGCGCACCGGGCCTGCGGTAAGCTCGTCGTGGCCACCAGCGAGGCGGAGGCCGCAAAGGTCGCGGCGATCCGCGACCAGGGAGCGGCGAACGGCGTCGAGGATCTCGCCCTACTCGATGCGGAGGAGGCACGGCGGCTCGAACCGAACCTCGCCTGCACCGCGGCCCTGCTCTCGGGCTCCACCGGCATCGTTGACAGTCACGGATTGATGCTGGCGCTGCTCGGCGAGATCAAGGACAACGGTGGCGCGCTCGCGCTTGGCACACCGGTGGAGCGGCTCGCGCGCGCACGGGCGGGATGGGTCGCCCATTTCGGCGGCGCGGACCCCGGCACCTACCCGTTCGATGCGATCGTCAACGCCGCGAGCTTCGGCGCGCAGGCGCTTGCCAGCGCCACCGAAGACTACCCGGCGGCGCGCGTGCCGCGCCTTGTGCTGGCCCGCGGCAACTATTTCGGCTGCTCGGGCCGGCCGGCCTTCGGCCGCCTGATCTACCCGGCCCCCGTCGAGGGCGGACTCGGCATCCATCTGACTCTGGACCTCGCCGGGCGGATGCGTTTCGGGCCCGATGTCGAGTGGACCGACAGGCTCGACTACCGAGTGAACCCGGAGCGCGGCGCAGTGTTCTACGCGGCGATTCGGCGCTACTGGCCCGGCCTGCCAGACGGTGCCCTGGTGCCGGACTATGCGGGCATCCGCCCAAAACTGTCAGGCCCCGGCGAGGCCACCCAGGATTTCCGCATCGATGGCCCGAGCGAGCATGGCCTGCCCGGTCTCGTGCACCTGTTCGGCATTGAGAGCCCCGGCCTCACAGCGAGCCTATCGCTCGCTGAGGACGTGGCGAACCGATTGGAGACCTGAGACCGGGTTGCTGGGAACCGGGGGCCTCGACGGTTCCACGGCGGACCTCTGCTGGGTGGCAGGGTCATATCGGGGCGGCGGCCCAAATCCCGGCCCAAGGGCCTCGAGGCCCTTGGGTATCCCGTTACGTGAGGAGGTGAAGGGCCAGCGGGACGGCGATCGCCGTCAGGAAAGCATTGAGTCCCATGGCGATGCCCGCGAAGGTGCCGGCGACCTCGCTGACCTGGAAGGCTCGGGCGGTGCCGACGCCGTGGGCGGCGAGGCCAGCCGCGAAGCCACGAGCGCGCATGTCCCGGATGCGCATGATCTGCATCAGCGGGGTGACCAAGATGGCGCCGACGATGCCGGTGGTCATCACCAGCACGGCGGTCAGCGTCGGGTCGCCGCCGAGCGCCTCCGAGATGCCCATGGCTACGCCGGAGGTCACGGATTTCGGGCTGAGAGAGACGATGACCGGCTCCGGAATGCCCAGCAGACGCGCGAGACCGACCGCCGTGACGAGGGCTGTGGCGCAGCCCGCGCAGAGGGCCGCCAGCATCGGCAGGGCCGCGCGAAGCACCGTGGCACGGTGCTCGTAGAGTGGTAGGGCCAGCACCACGGTGGCGGGTCCGAGCAGGAAGTGCACGAACTGCGCGCCCGCGAAGTAGGTCGGGTACGGCGTCTCAGTGAGCTTCAGTACGCAGGCCGTGATCGCGATGGCGATGAGTACCGGGTTTGCTACCGGATGGCGTCCGGTCGCGGCTGAGATCCGGTCGGCCACGAGATAAGCGACGAGCGTCACTGTCAGCCAGAGCAGCGGCGTGCGTGAGAGATAAACCCAAAGGGCAAAATCCCCGTTCACCGCGTGGTCATCCGGTCGAGCAGGCGCTGCACGCCGATGAAGATCAGAACCGTCGCGGCCAGCGCCGCGCCGGTGGAGACCACGATGACCAGGGCGAGCTTGAGGCCCTGCGACTGTACGACGTCGAGCCGGCCGACGATACCGGCGCCGGCCGGCACGAACATCAGCGAGAGGTTGGCGAGCAGCCCTCGACCAGTTCCCTCGAGCGTCCCGTCGAGCAGGGGCTTTGGCATGAGCCGCCGAAGCGGGCGCGGGCCCCGATCCCGTATGACGAGGAAGGCGAGGAGCAGCGCCATGCCGATAACCGGCCCCGGCACTGGCAGGCCCGCCCCGCGGGCGAGCGCCTCGCCGGCGAGCTGCGCCAGCAGGATAAGACAGAGACTCGCGATCATCGCGCCCCGCCCGCATTCGCGCCGTCCGGCTCCCGGCAAGCGCGCGCCCACCTGACCGCCGCCTCTTCGAGCCCGAGCAGCGCGCCGAGGCGCCAGACCAGTGCCTCCTCGAACTCCCCGACCGCGCCGTCCGCGGCCGCCACAGCCCAGGCCATGGCCACGAGGCGCGTGCGCTCGGCCTCGTCCATCCCGTGGGGCATCATCTCCACGAGGTCGGCCACGTCGCGCGTCTCCGCATCGAAGGCGATCGCCCGGGCGATCAGAGCGCGCGCGGCTTCCGCATCGGCGGCGTCGCGCCTCTGCACGAGGCGGGCGAGGCGCTCGGTTTCCGCAGGGGCCAGAACGCCATCTACCCGAGCAATGTGAACGAGGAGCGCGGTGGCGGCGAGGTGCGTGTCGTCCACGGACTCCCCTCCCCCGGCCGTCCCGAAGGCCTCGGCGGCGTAAGCACGCAGACGGGCGAGCAGCGGCATCGTGGGCTCCCGAAGGCAGAACCAGTAGACTTCCGGCGCCCCCGGCCCCGGTCAAGACTGACCCGGGCATGGGCACCCTGCGCGTCACAGGTGTTGCAGCGCAGCATCACCTCTCCCAACCGGCACCGACCGTCTTGCCAAGCGGAGTCGGGGCGGCTAAGAGCCTACCACCGCACGGATCGCCATCGCGTGACCGCTGCCGCCGCAATAGCTCAGCTGGTAGAGCACCTCATTCGTAATGAGGGGGTCGGGGGTTCGAATCCCTCTTGCGGCACCATTGCTTAGTCCTACAATTGGTTACCGTAATATAGCGTCGGCAAGCCCATAGTAAGCAGCGGAGCGGATGTGACCTCCGCGCGATAGCTGGCCGACCTGCCCTCCCCTATGCCGCGCCGATGTAAGCGCACCTCGCCCCGCCATTCCGATCTCTTTACTCTACACGTGGCGCTCCGGCTCGGATCGTCTGAGCCTGGGCAAGTCGGCATGCCCCGGCTTCTACGGCGAGCACTGGCAGAGGGCGCACGCGAACATGCTCGACTGCCTGGATAAGAGCGTGGGACAAAACTGGCTTGGGCGGGTTGAGAGGGCATGGACGCTCTCGTACCTGACGACCTCTGGGCGGTGATCGAGCCGCTTCTGCCGCCTGAACCTGAGAAGCCGCAAGGTGGCCGCCCTCGTGCCTCGGACCGGGCGGCGTTGGCCGGCATTCTCTTGGTCCTGCGCACCGGCATGCAGTGGAAGCACCTGCCGCGCGCGGAGATCGGTTGCAGCGGCAAGACGAGCTGGCGTCGGCTGGCCGCATGGCAGGCAGCCGGCGTCTGGGCCGCGCTCCACCGCGTGATGCTGGAGCGGCTTCAGGACGCGGACGCACTCGACTGGTCGCGGGCCGCTCTCGACAGCGCCAGCCTGCCCGCAAAAAAAGGGGTTTCGCGACGGGCCCGAACCCGACGGACCGGGGCAAGCCGGGGACGAAGCGCCACCTTGTCGTGGACGCCAACGGCACACCGCTCGGCCTGAGGCTCACCGGGGCCAACTGCCACGACAGCCGCATGCTGGCCGCCACGCTGGATGCGGTGCCGGGCGTGCGCACAGGTCGGCGCGGTCGCCCGCGACGCAGACCAGACAAGCTGCACGCTGACAAGGGCTACGATCATCGCCGCTGTCGGCGCGAGTGCCGGGCCCGCAGCATCACGCCTCGGATAGCCCGGCGCGGCATCAAGAGCCGCGAGCGCCTGGGACGCTACCGCTGGATCGTGGAGCGCACCCTGGCGTGGCTGGCCCGCTTCCGCCGCCTCGCTATCCGTTACGAGCGCCGCGCCGAACTGCACCTCGCCTTCACGACGCTCGCCTGCGCCCTCATCTGCCACGCTCAGGCCAAACGGTTTTGCCCCTGACTCTAAGGGTATCCACCCCTGAACCGCCGAGAAACGTCACACGCCCCTCGATAAGGTCGAGCGTGTCTGTACCGGCACCCGCGTCGAACGTGCCGTTGCTGTAATCGACGTTTAGCGCATCGTTGCCACTACCCGCCGTGACGCTAAACTCATTGATGCCGTCGTCGTCGCCTTTGATGTTGAAAACGTCATCGCCGCCGTTCCCCTGTATGTTAATCCTCTCCTCTTCTTCGCCGCTCTCAAAGAGATCTGGTCCAGAGGTTCCAAAAAGCTCGAGCGCCATGAACATCTCCTCACAGACCGAGAGGCTAGAATTTGGGAGGACGGTACGCGACCATCACATCTCTGTTAAGTGCCAATCTATCCCGGCTGCACCGGGCTATTTCTCCTGAAGGCCGCGTGCACATGAAAAAACCCGCCGCGGCGAGGCCGCGCGGGCTGAAATGTCCAGCAGATGCCGGCGCCGGAGGGGGCCATCAGGCGACACGCGCCGGAAGTGGGCTTGGCGATGGGCCGACCCTTCATGCATCTGTAACAAGCGGCTTGTTCACTGCGCAATCGAGCCTGGTCCCGAGCCAAAGGCCGATACTCGTGATAATGTGTCGGCCGACCATCCAGACCAGCGACGACGAAAAAACCCGCCACGGCGGGGCTTCGGAGGCTGAGCCTCCCGCGGATCTCCCTACCTATGGCGCAATGGCAGGAAGGCCCGCGGGAAATCGACTTTTGGGTCGATACAGCGCATGAAGACAGGTCGGTCAGCAACGTTCCGACCATCGCCGAGTCCCTGTCGGCGTGCGAACTGAGATCGGCCTTAGCTTCTGAGTAGTTGGAGACTAGGCAAACCAACTGCTCTGGACTGAGCCTGCTGCGACGCCCTCGAGGGTTACGTTGCCGCCTCCGGAGAGCGTGAGGACAGCGTTGCCATTCGCGTCGCTGCTGAGAAAGTAGCTCTGCCCGTTCAGCGCAAGCCGGTCGCCTGCCCCAGCGTTGAAGTCGGTGATGCGATCAGATCCGCTCAAAAGCCCGTTAATCGGGTTGTTGAACACGAACCGGTCCGCGCCAGAACCTCCCGTAATGATGTCGTTGCCGAGGTCACCGTTTATTATATCATCTCCGCCGCCGCCGAAGATCCTGTCTTCGTCCTGGCCGCCAAAGATGGTGTCGGCGCCGGACCCACCATAGATCAAATCATTCCCCATGTTTCCGAGCAAAATCGCTCCATCTGGCGAGGCCGTATAGTTGATCAAGTCGGTATCCTGTCCGCCAAAAACTGTGTCTCGTCCGCCGTTTCCGACGATTGTATCCGAGCCGCGGCCACCAAAGATCAAGTCGTCTCCGCTCCCCCCATCGATGAAGTCATTCCCTCCTGCTCCGAGCAGGGTGTCGTTGCCGAGGCCGCCGAAAAGTGTGTCATCGCCGCTGCCGCCGTCCATGACATCGTTGCCGGCGTTGCCGTTCAGGGTGTCGTTGCCGTCCTGCCCGAAGATCAAACCACCTCCGAGAACCGCGTCCAGCACGTCGCCCACATCGGTGCCGCTGAGCAGCTGAAGGTCGGCATCGACGTTGAGGGCTGTGCCGGCTGGGGTAAGCACATCGACGGCGCCGTCAAGGGATACCACCCCAGGCAGATTTGCGACTACGCCAAGGTCGAGAACGCTGTTCTGAGCCGTGCCATTCAGCAGGGAGCCGATGTTGAGCAGAGCCATGGTAGGAAATCCTATGTTGGGGACAATCGGCGGAGGACTGTGGCCGATGTCCGGCCAAATGGTCATTGTCCAACACGCGCGTATGCCCGGGCCGCCATCAGATATGTCAAATTTTACCGGTTTTTCTCTGTTGTATAATTGCGATATCGCCGAGTTTTTTCCCGAGTAAGTTGCGATCACTAGTTGAGATAATATGGTACGCAAGTGAAGTGTCATATCTGGAATGGTTTTTTCCAAACCTAGATGGAACACATGGCAGGGAGATTTGAGACGCCACATGGTGCTGAGCGAACCTCTATCGCAATCGAGAGGCTGTCGTGCAGAGCAGCCAAATTGAGTCCGATCATAAGCTCTTCAACAAATAGGGCCGCCGGGGCGGTGAGCCGGGCGGGCGGAGCCTGGGAGGAAACGACCGCATTAGGTCGCGGACCCATAACGTCTGGCACGGCTGAGGTGCGGCGGCGTTAGCCCTCTGAGCGGGAGGGATCTGGATGGCGCGGTTTGACCTGACGGATGCGGAGTGGGCGGT
>NZ_BPQO01000066.1 GCF_022179285.1 Methylobacterium hispanicum
GCTGACCCGACCGGCTGCGCGACATCGGCCTCTGCGTTGGCGCTCATGCGCGGCGGCCGGTGGGTCCCTTTTGGACGCCGATCCTGGGTCCCTTTTGGACGCCGATTGACAGCCTGAGTGCCCTGGAGCTTGGGCAGGTTGGTGGTGGCGTTCGATTGGGCCTGGCTCACCACCGACTGCATCTGCTTGACCAGCGCGGTGAGCGTGTCGACGCCCTTGGCGGCGGCCTGGATGGTCTGGATGCCGTTTGAGATGCCGCCGAGCAGGCCCGACAGGGCGGCGGCCCGATCGGTGAGGCTCGAGGCGGTGAAAAAGTTCACCGGGTTGTCGAGCGCTGTGTTGACCTTCTTGCCGGTGGAGAGGCGGTTCTGGTTGGTCGAGGCGAGGGCGGCCGTGTCCTGCAGCGAGAGCAGGTTCTGGCGGGTTGCGGCCGAGAGGGTGACGGCGGACGGCATGGGCGAGGTGTCCCGGTGAGCCGCGCGGGGGATCTGCGCGGACCGGGCCAGTCTCCGGGGTGGCCCCTCAGCCGAGCGACGAGGATTTCGGCCTTCCGCCAGTGCGGTGCTGATGCTCCGTCCTGATCTGCTGACGTTCCGTCCCGGCCGTGGTCACAGCTCGCGCAGCCAGGCGAGCAAGGTTGGATCGGCAGCGTTCGCGCCAGCGGGTACGACCTCACCGATCGCGACCTCGCTGGGGTTGAGGCCGTAGCGGCGCCGAAAGGCGCGGGCGAAGACCGTCTGGTTGTGGAAGCCGCAGGCGTGAGCGAGCCGGGCCAGCTCCGGTCGCCGGCCCGCGGGTACCTGCCGCAGCCGCCGCATCGCCTCGGCGAGCCGGCGCTGGCGAATGTAGGCGTAGAGACCGCCGCATTCGGAGAACAGCCGATAGAGCGGCGTGCGCGAGAGGCCGAAGCGGCTCATCAGCGTCGACGCATCGACCGTGGCGAGATTGCTCTCGATGTAGCGGCGCACCTCAAGACCGAGATCATCCCGCTTCCCGGGCAAGCCCGAGGCGCTTCCGGACGTCTGCCCCTGCAGCAGAACGCGGCAGAGCGTCAGCGTGGCCGAAGCGACGGTTTGGACCTGGGTGGCGGTGAGATCCGGCAGGCAGTCGCCGAGCCTGCAGAGATGACCGGCGACCAAGGCGTCCAGGTGACGATCACGGCGCAAGTCAATGCCCCCGTGACGGTCGGGCGGCTCGCGTCCGTCGTCAACGAGGCGGTGCGGGACGAGGAGGGCCCGCGCGGCGAGGGCCTCCATCTCGATCTGCACGGGATGCGACAGGTCGAGGACGAGGATCTCGCCCGGCCCGACGCTGTCGACCTGATCTCCGTCGACACGGCGGGCGCGGCCGTGGAGCGGGGTCCAGAGGACGAGATGGTCGAGCGCTTGAGCCCTAGCCTGCTCCGGGGTCCGCTGCAGCACCTGGGACGGGCCCTTGTCGGCCGCGAGCACGCACGAACCGAGATGCTGATAGCGCAGGAAGGCATCGATGGGCACGGCCTCGTCCGGAGCCAGGCTTGCCGTGAAGAGAGGCGCGAGGCTGGCGACCCAGGCGCGGCCGCGGCGTGCGTCCTGCGGGATGTGGGCGAAGCGGTGCTCGAGGATCACCGCCGCGTCGCCCCCGACGGGGCTGTCGCGAGGCGGGACGGGACAGGCCCAGCCGCGCCGGCTACCACATGCGGGCAGCGATCTCGCGTTCCTCGGCGCCGAGCACGTCGGCGTAGATGGCAGTGGTCGACAGGCTGGCATGGCCGAGCCAGCGCTGCAGAAGGGTGAGCGGCACGCCCGAGTGCAGCGCGTGCACGCCGAAGCCGTGACGCAGGCCCTTGGGCGAGGCGGCCGAGGCGCTCACGCCCGCCTCGCGCATCACGGTTTTGACCCGCTGCCAAGCGGTGCTGCGCCCGAACGACCAGAGCCGCTGCTCGGAAGGCTGGAGGTCGTGCACGAGATCGAGGATGGCGATGATGCCGTTGGGCACCGGCACGTCGCGCACCACACCCTGCCGACGCTTCTTGAGGCAGTGCAGGCTGACGATGCCGCCTTGCTGGTCGAGGTCGGCATGGGTCAGGGCCAGCGCCTCCGAGATGCGGCAGCCGGTCCAGGCCAGGATCAGGCACAGGGTGAGCGTCTCGGGCGGCTGACGGCTGGCCGCCGCGAGGAAGCGGGTGCGCTCGTCGGGGGTGAGGTACTTGCGCCGGCCCTGAGCCGTGTGGAGCGACATGCCGGAGAGCGCGGGCGAGCGCTTGGCCGGGCACCGGGACGAGCCGGCAGGGGCTGGGCTGCGGGTCATGGCGGCACGTCCTCGCACGCGGCGGAGCCGGTGCCTGGGTGGTCAGAATTGCCAATTGTGTTCGGCGCCGCCCTCGGAGCCGCTTGGCGCGCTCTGTGGCGGGATGCAACAGCCGCGCTTGTACCGCAGCCCGACAGGTCTGCGCAAGCCAAAAAAGCGTTATGGATCAAATAAAGACAGAATTGGCAATTGTGTTCGGCGAACTGGTGCTTGTGTAACGCTGAACCGAGGCCTCGTAAAGCACCATGTGCGCCATCGCACGCGATTCGATACTTACCCGCACTCGGTCTGAGCGCTTTGGTCGGCCACGATCGCTGCGCCGTCCGTGATATCCAACACGGGCCCAAACCATTGTCCGGAGAACGGCATTCGGCGCCTCGTGATACCCAACGCGCCCATCGGATCCGGCCCGACCCATGCGGGCCTGCACCTGTGCGTTGGATATCACTCTGGTGCGCACGGTGATGTCCAACGCGGCTCGATCCCGCATCTGGACGATCTCGGGGAAGGCCGTTTCGGTGACGGAGCTAATCCGGCAGCCAAGGCGCCCCGTCGGCGAACGGCGCCACCGCCGTGAGGCGCGAGCTTCCCCCGGAAGGCTTCGCGGTGTGCGTAGCGCTCGTCCTGGTCTTCTACCTGTTCGCCCTGGTGGTCAGCGGCTGGCTCGGCTGAGCCCTGTCGTACCCCCTCACGTCCCAGATCAGAGCTCATGCCCGAGAGCCGCCGCTCACCTTCGCGCCTGCGCCAGCGATGGCATCGGCTAAGCCGGATCATCGACGCGCTGCTGCCCGGCGAGCGCCCGTCAGAACTCGGCACCTGGGCCGTGCTGATGCTGCTGGTCGGCCTGCTGCTTCTGTTCGTTGTGCGCGAGATCCGGGACGGCGCGCTCACCGGCTGCCCCGGCTATGATGGCGTGACCCACCAGCGCGAGGCCGAGGCACTTTGCGCGCAGCCTTGAGGGTTCACCTCAAACTTGACGGGGCAGCACGCCTACGGTGCGAGCTTGCGCGTTCAGGTGAGGAAGCAGGCAGATTGGCGATCGCCTAAAGTGAAGTCCTGACCCCTTGCGGACATTCGAAGCGCTGCCCTCGAAGGTCCGGATGGGGTGGGGAACGGACTCTGCCGTTCTGGCCGGAAGCGGACTTTCCGCATCCGACCTGACGCAGTCCTACACGGGCGGCCGCGCGATGCCTGAATATTAACCGAGAAGAGGGCGGCCATCGCTGCGGGATCGAGCGCCCAGCCGCTTCACGGACGAGATCCCCACCCAATCAAAAGCTTGAGGTTAATTCATGTTGATATGGTTAGGTTTGTGTTAACGCTTCGGACTCAGGGTCGGCCCTGCTTCTGCGCGGCCGAATCAGTTTAGCATCGACAATAGACCACGGCTGCGCGCTGTCTTGAGGGCGCGATGAAACTCGGTGTCAACCTCGCGGGTGCGGATTTCGGCGGCGGACATCTGCCCGGAACACTCGGCACGGACTACACATACCCGACCCGGCAGGAGATCGATTACTACGCCGGCAAAGGCATGTCGGTCGTCCGGCTGCCGTTCCTCTGGGAGCGGGTGCAGCTCACCGCGAACGGCCCGCTGAGCACGAGCGAGCTCGGGCAGATGGACGGCGTCGTCGCGTACGCGGCGAGCCGGGGCCTGCAGGTGATCCTGGAGCCGCACAATTTCGGCTCCGGCTACGGCCATCCGGTCGGCAGCGCCGAGACGCCCGACAGCGCCTTCGCGGACCTGTGGAGCCGCCTCGCGCGCCACTACGCCGGCAGCCCCAACGTCATCTTCGGCCTGATGAACGAGCCGCACCAGCAGACGGCGCAGCAATGGCTCGGCTCGGCCAACGCGGCGATCGCGGCGATCCGTGCGGGCGGCGCCGGCCAGCAGATCCTCGTGCCCGGCAGCTACTGGACGGGCGCCCACAGCTGGGTCAGCACCGACAACGACACCGTGATCGGCCCCGGCATCCGCGATCCGCTCGGCAACTTCGCCTTCGAGGTGCACCAGTACCTCGACAGCGACAGCTCGGGCACGCACGCCAACGTGGTCTCGGCGACCATCGGCGTCGAGCGGCTGACCGCGGTCACCCAGTGGGCGGAGGCGACGGGCAGCCGCCTGTTCCTGGGCGAGTTCGGGGTCGCGCAGGATCCGGTGAGCCTGGCCGCGCTCGCCAACATGGTGGCCTACATGAAGGCGCACCCGGTCTGGGAGGGCGCGACCTACTGGGCGGCGGGCCCGTGGTGGGGCGACTACATGTTCTCGATCGAGCCGACCGGGCTCGGCACCGGCAGCGTGGTCGATCGCCCGCAGATGGACGTGCTCGAGGCCTTCCTGGGCGCTGTCTTTGGCGAGATCAGGACGGGCGGCACGGGCGGCGACCTGCTCTACGGCGGCGCCGGCAACGACAGCCTCAAGGGCGGCGACGGCACCGATATCCTCTACGGCGAGGCCGGCGACGACCTCGTCGAGGGCGGCGCGGGTGACGA
>NZ_BPQO01000067.1 GCF_022179285.1 Methylobacterium hispanicum
GGGATCAGGGGAAAAGGTCTGCGGATGAGGGGGGACGCACCGGCCTGGGCCGGACTTCCGAGCCGGGGCCGGAGGCCGGCCGCGCTCGGATCGACGCTAGGCCTCGCCCTCTGCCTCTCCGGCTGCGCCGGCGTGCTCGATCCGCAGGGGCCGATCGGCCTGCAGCAGCGCACCATCCTGCTCAACGCCACCGCGGTGATGCTGGCCATCGTCGTGCCGGTCATCCTGGCCACGCTCGCCTTCGCATGGTGGTTCCGCAGCCGGAACGCGCGCGCCCGATACAGGCCGGACTGGTCCTACTCGGGCCGCATCGAGTTCATGGTCTGGTCGATCCCCGCCCTCGTCATCCTGTTCCTCGGCGGCATGACCTGGGTCGCAACCCACGACCTCGATCCCGCCCGCCCGCTCGCCGCCCCGCGAAAGCCCCTCGCGGTCGAGGTCGTCTCGCTCGATTGGAAGTGGCTGTTCCTCTACCCCGAGCAGGGCATCGCGACGGTCAACCGCCTCGTGGTCCCGGCCGGCACGCCGCTGAGCTTCCGCCTCACCTCGGCCAGCGTGATGAACTCCTTCTTCGTGCCCCAGCTCGGCAGCCAGATCTACACCATGGCGGGCATGGAGACCCGCCTCCACCTGCAGGCGGACCGCCCGGGAACCTATCGGGGCCTCTCGGCCCAGTTCAGCGGCGGCGGCTTCTCGGGCATGCACTTCGACGTCCTCGCCCAGGAGCCCGCCGCCTTCGAGGCCTGGGTCGCCGGCGTCCGGGCCGGGGACGGCAGGCTCGACCGCGCGGGCTACGAGGCCCTGGCCAAGCCCAGCCAGGCGGAGCCGCCGCGCACGTTCGCGAGCGTCGCGCCGAACCTGTTCGATCAGGTCCTGAAGACGTGGATGTCCCGGTCCGCCGCCCTGCTCTGCGCGCCGCCGCGCCAGGCCGCGGACCTGCGCGGAGACAAGTGATGCTCGGCAAGCTGTCCTGGAGCGCGCTGCCGCTCGGCCAACCGATCCCCCTCTTCGCGGGCGGCTTCGTCGTCGTCGTGATCCTCGGCGTCCTGGCGCTCGTGACCCTGAAGGGCTGGTGGCCCTATCTGTGGCGCGAGTGGATCACCAGCGTCGATCACAAGCGGATCGGCGTGATGTACGTGCTCCTCGCCCTGGTGATGCTGCTGCGCGGCTTCACCGACGCGATCATGATGCGCTCGCAGCTCGCGCTGGCGACGGGGGGCGCGCCCGGCTACCTGCCGCCCGAGCACTACGACCAGATCTTCTCCGCCCACGGCGTGATCATGATCTTCTTCGTGGCCATGACCTTCACCATCGGGCTGATGAACTTCGTGCTGCCGCTCCAGCTCGGGGTGCGGGACGTCGCCTTCCCGACGCTCAACTCGGTCGGCTTCTGGCTGACGGCCTCGGGCGTCCTGCTCGTCAACATGTCGCTCGTGATCGGCGCGTTCGCCCGGACCGGCTGGCTCGCCTACCCGCCGCTCTCCGAACTCGCCTACTCGCCGGATGTCGGGGTCGACTACTACCTCGTCGCGCTGCAGATCTCGGGCGTCGGCACGCTCCTGTCGGGCATCAACCTCACCACCACGATCCTCAAGCTGCGCGCGCCCGGCATGGGCTACAGCCGGATGCCCGTGTTCTGCTGGACCGCGCTCGCCTCGAACCTGCTCATCGTCGCAGCCTTCCCGATCCTCACCGCCACCCTCGGGATGCTGATGCTGGACCGCTATCTCGGCTTCCACTTCTTCACCAACGACGGCGGCGGCAACCCGATGATGTACATCAACCTCATCTGGGCCTGGGGACATCCGGAGGTCTACATCCTGATCCTGCCGGCCTTCGGCGTGTTCTCCGAGATCATCGCCACGTTCTCGGGCAAGCCCCTGTTCGGCTACAGATCGATGGTCATGGCCACCATGGGGATCTGCATCCTCTCCTTCATGGTCTGGCTGCACCACTTCTTCACCATGGGCGCGGGCGCCGACGTGAACGCGTTCTTCGGCATCACCACGATGATCATCGCGGTGCCGACCGGCGTGAAGGTCTTCAACTGGCTGTTCACGCTCTATGGCGGGCGCATCCGCTTCGAGGTGCCGATGCTGTGGGCCCTGGGCTTCATGGTGACCTTCGTCATCGGCGGCATGACCGGCGTGCTGCTGGCCGTGCCCCCGATCGACTTCGTGCTGCACAACTCGCTGTTCCTCGTCGCCCACTTCCACAACGTGATCATCGGCGGCGTCCTGTTCGGGGCGTTTGCGGGCTACACCTACTGGTTCCCCAAGGCCTTCGGCTTCCGGCTCCACGACGGCCTCGGCCGGGCGGTGTTCTGGTGCTGGCTGATCGGGTTCTACCTCGCCTTCATGCCGCTCTACGTGCTCGGCCTGATGGGCATGACCCGGCGGATGCAGCACACCACCGATCCCGCCTGGGCGCCGTGGCTGTACGTGGCGATGGCCGGCGCCGGCGTGATCCTCCTCGGCATCGTCCTCACGGTGGTCCAGCTCGTCGTCAGCATCCGTCGGCGCGAGGCGCTGCGCGACGCGACCGGCGACCCCTGGAACGGACGCACCCTGGAATGGGCGACCGCCTCGCCCCCGCCACCCTGGAACTTCTCGCGCCTGCCGCGGGTGCACGGCATGGACGCCTACTGGGACATGAAGGAGGCCGGGACGCGCCAGGGCGCCGCCGAGCCCGAGGCGGCCGAGGCGGCCGAGGCGGTGGAGCTGCCCCGCAACAGCATGGCGGGCTTCGTGACGGCCTTCTTCGCCGTCCTCCTCGGCTTCGCCACGATCTGGCACATCTGGTGGCTCGCGATCGGCGGCCTCGCCGGCGCCGTCGCCGTGATCCTCGTCCATGCGTGGCGCACCGAGACCGAGCAGGCGGTCCCCGACCGGGCGCTCCGGGCCTACGAGGCGGCGCTGGCCTCCGCACGGAGCGCGTCGTGAGCGTCGCGGCCTCCGTGCGGGATCCGGCCGCGCCGCAGCGCGGGTCGACGGGGTCCGATCCGGTTCCGGTGTCCGAGCGCGGCCCGGCCCCGACCCGGATCGTCGTCGGGTTCGGCTTCTGGCTGTACCTGCTCAGCGACATCGTGATGTTCGCCACCGTCTTCGCGGCCCACGCGGTGCTGTCGCAGGCGACCGATGGCGGCCCGGCGGGGCGCGACCTGTTCGACCAGCGCAGCGCCTTCATCGAGACCGCGCTGCTGCTCGGATCGAGCCTGACCTGCGGGCTGATGATGCGCGCGGCCCGGCGGGCGCCGGGGCGCGACTTCCAGCTCTGGGCAGGCGCCACGCTCCTGCTCGGCCTCGCCTTCCTCGGGCTGGAGGTCCGCGAGTTCGCGGGCCTGATCGGGCGGGATGCGGGCCCGGGCCGCAGCGCCTTCCTGTCCGCCGTCTTCATGCTGGTCGGCCTGCACGGGCTCCACGTCGCCGTCGGCCTGTTCTGGCTCGGGATCATGATGCTGCAGGCGGCGACCCTGGGCTTCCGGGCGATGGTCCGGCGGCGGCTGCTCTGCTTCAGCCTGTTCTGGCACGCCATCGACATCGTCTGGATCGGCGTGTTCACCACCGTCTACCTGCTGGGAAGCCGCTGATGGGCCGCGCGTCGTCGGCCTTCCGGTTCGCCGCGCCGGTCCTTCTCGGCCTCGCCGTCCTGCTGCGGCTGGTGTTGCGGCCGGTCCTGCGGCTCCCGGCCGCCGGGCGCGGCCGGGCCGCGGGTGCCGCCGCGGGCGCCGCTGCGGCCGCCTCCCCCGATCCCGAGGCATCACGAGACGCCATGAGCCAGGACCCAGCGGCCGCGAGCGGCCACACCGACAAGGCGCCGGGCGCCGACGAGGCGGACGACCCCCTGCACAGCTACCTCGTCGGCTTCGCGCTGGCCTGCGGGCTCACGCTCGCCTCGTTCGGGCTGGCCAACACCGGCCTGATCTGGGAGCCGGCGATCCCGGTCGTGCTGATGGTGCTGGCGGTCGCGCAGATGGGCGTGCACCTCGTCTTCTTCCTGCATCTCGGCAGCGGGCCGGACCAGACCAACAACGTCATGGCCCTGGCCTTCGGCCTGCTCATCGTCGCCCTGGTGCTGGTCGGCTCGCTCTGGATCATGGCCCA
>NZ_BPQO01000068.1 GCF_022179285.1 Methylobacterium hispanicum
GCCTGTCCCGGCGGATCACCCCGCCATCTCCGCCGAGCCCCTCGCCGGCCATCGCGCTCGCCCGCGCCATCAGGCCGGATCGCTCAATCCCCATAGCCGACTGCCTCGGTCCCCGCGGGTTCGTTCCTCGGAGACTTTCGTACGCCTGCCGGCGCCCGAAACTCTTCACGTAAGCCGCCGGTCTGCTTCAGAGAAGAGAACCGGAAAGGCGGTCGTCTTCCTCTCGATCGTCGACCCCCACTCGATCTTTCAGATTGGATCTGAGCGTGTTTTCGGAAACTCCAGCGGGAGGTTGTTGAGCACGCGCCAGAGCTCGTAGCCGACAGAGACGGTCTCCATCCGGATCCAGCCCCGCACCTTTGCCCCCAGTGGGATGAAATCGGCGTCGGGCCACGCGGACCGGTCGGGGTCCTGATCGACCAGCACGCGAAACAGGCCGCTCTGTTGCGCCGAGGGATCGACGGCACGCACCCGCCCATCGAACATGCCGTGGGCCACCGACGGCCAGCCGCTAAACTGGATGGCCGGCCAGCCCTCGAAGGCGAGGCGCACGCTCTGGCCGGGCCGGATCAGGGCGACGTCGCGCCCGTCGACCATCAGCTCGACGACGCGGACCGGCGCGAGCGGCGCGAGGGTGGCCAGAGTTTCCCCCGCGTTGACCAGCGTGCCGGCGGCCGCCGCGTTGATGTGCAGGATCCGGCCGTCCCGCGGCGCCCGAACGAGCTGCGCCGATTGGCGGTTCACGGTCACTTCGAGTCGGCTGAGCTTGGCCTTGGCCTCGGCCAGCTTCGCGCGCTGCTCCGCCACGCGGATCTGCGCGGCCTCGAAGTTGCGCCGCGTCACGAAGCCCTTGTCGGCGGCCTCGCGCGTCTGGCTGACCTGGCTCTCCGCAACCTTCACCGCCTGCTCCGCCGCAGCGATCTCGGCCTCGATCTGCTCCCGCTCGGCCGCGAGCCGCTTCAGCAGGAACGGATCGTTGTCGACGAGACGGGCGATAGGGTCCCCCGCGCGAACCCGTTGACCATCCTCGACGTACCAATGCTCCACACGACCCTGGACCAGGGCCGTGACCGTCTGCACGCGGTCGGCGGGGTTCGGGGCGATAACGCGCCCCGTCCCGGCCGAGGTCTGCACCCAGGGAACATACAGAAGGACCAGGACCGCGAGGCAGATCCCGATGCCGATGATCCAGGCCAGGACGGCCGCCGCGCGGGGAGGCCGGATCGAGGTCAGGGTCGGGAAGCTTTGGATATGTTCAGGCCGCGACAGCATGGGTCCTCTCACGCAGCTTGGCATTGTCGAGCCGGTCCTCACGCTCGGTGGCGCGCACATAGCCGTGCAAGCCCAGCCGGATCTGGTCATCGTAGATCGGTTGTGGGGGGCGCCGGGTGACATGCAGCACCGTCGTGCCCGCCTCCCGGAACCTTGCGAGCGCCGCCGCGACGCGATCCGGTGGAAGCAGGTCGAACAGCGTCGACAGGACGACGAGCTTCGGCGGTTGCAGAAGGGTGGCGGCCAGCTTCAGCGCGACGGCCTCACCCGCCGAAAGCGGCGAGCCGGACGCGGACAGCGGCGTATCGAGGCCGTAGGGCAAGCGCCGGATGCGCTCGACCAAGCCAACACGCTCCAGGCAATCGTGGATCGTGGCCGGATCCTGACCCTCGACCAGCGACAGGTACTCGCGGATGGTCGTCTCGGCGAGCGTCGGCCGATCCAGGACAAGGATCTCCGACCGCAGCTTCTCCGGATTGAACGCCGCGATGTCGGCTCCGCCGACCATCACCCACCCACGCTGCGGCCGAACCCTCCGCGCGAGGAGCGCCGCGACCGTCCGCTCGATCCCCTCGTCGGCGGCCACGGCGAGGATCTCACCGCTCTCGACCGCGAAGTCGAAGCGGCAGCCTTCGACCTCAACATCGCGCAGGCGCAGGCTGCCATTGGCGGGGCCAGGGCCGGTCCACCCATCCCCGTCCGCCTGCTCGATCCCGTCGAACAGCGACAGTTCGTGGAGCGCCGCGACGAGGTCGTAGAAGGTCCTCGCATGCGAGCCTAGTGCACTGACTCAGACGGATGGTTCAGGGGATCGGCCGACGGCTTCGAGGATATCGGTGGCGGGCTTTGTCCAGACGAAGGGTCTGGCGCGCTGGTTGTGCTCGGCGATGTAGCGTTTGATCGCCGCCTGCAGATCGACGACGCCGGTGAAGGAGCCTCGCCGCAGCCGACGACGGGTCAGCGCTGAGAAGAAGCCCTCGACCGCGTTGAGCCACGAGGCCGAAGTCGGGGTGAAGTGGAACGTCCAGCGCGGGTGCCGGGCGAGCCAGGCGCGCACCTTCGGATGTTTGTGGGTAGCGACGTTGTCGAGGATCGCGTGGATCGCCTTGCCGGACGGGACAGCAGATTCGACGGCGTTGAGGAACCGGATGAACTCACCGTTCCGGTGGCGCTGCATGCAGCGGCCGAGCACGGTGCCCGCCAGGACGTCGAGGGCCGCAAAGAGCGTCGTGGTGCCGTGACGGGTATAGTCGTGGGTCTGGGCGGCAGGATGGCCGGGGGCAGGCGGACGGTCGGGGCGCGTCCGCTCCAGCGCCTGGATCTGGCTCTTCTCGTCGATGGACAGCACCACCGCGTGGGCGGGTGGGGCCATGTAGAGGCCGACGACATCTTCGACCTTGGCGGCGAAAGCGGGGTCGCGCGAGCGCTTGAACGTGCGCAGCCGATGCGGCTGGAGGCGGTGAGCCTCCCAGATCCGCTGCACGGCACGCAACGAGATCCCGACCGCGCGGGCCACGGCCCGGCCGGTCCAGTGGGTGACCTCGCCCGGCGGCTCCGAGCAGGTCAGCGCCAGTACCTCGGCCACCGTCTCGGTTGAATGGGGCGGCGTGCCGGGCGGGCGCGTCTTGTCGCGCAGCAGACCTTCGACGCCAGCCTCGGCGTAGCGCCGCTGCCAGCGCCACACGGCCGGGCGGCTGACGCCCGCCCGCCGGGCGACGTCCTGGACACAAAAGCGCTCGGCCGAGAGCAGGACGATGCGGGCACGCTGGGTATGTTTGAGCGGGCGGGAGCGGTCGCTGGCGATCGCAACCAGTCGTGCCGCATCGCTCGCATCGAGAAGCACACAGACCGTCTGAGCCATGGCCCAGACTCGCACGTCTCATCGGACGCGTGAATCCTCTGTCCGCGTCACTGCACTAGTTGCGAGATGCCGTAGAAGGCCCCCGACAAGACGAGTTCCGCCGCCACGAGTTGCCCGAGCGACAATTGCCCCTGCAGGATGAGCCATCCGCCCATGGCCAGCAGGGCGGCACTGGCGACCGCGTAGACCACGAGGAATCCGATGGTCTGCGCGAAGGTGTGGCGGAAGTGGCGGCGATGCGCCCGCAGGTAGGCGGCGGTCATCGCGTCGGAACGCGCCATCGCGGCCGATAGCCGACCACCGTGCTTGTAGAAGCCGTTCGAGGTGCCGACGCTCTCCAGCCAACGCGCCGTCTCGTGCTTCGCATGGCTCAGCGCCGCGCCGGACCGGACCGCCGGCCCCGCCCAGATGAACCCGATGCCGAGCAGGACGGCGGCGGCGACGAGATTGAAGGCGAGAAAGAACGGATGATAGAAACTTGTCAGGACGAGGCCGATCCCGGCTTGTAGAAGGATCGCCAAGCCGCCGACCAGAAGATGCGGGACCGCTTTCTGGACCGTCATAAGATCGAAGAAGCGGTTGAACAGGTCGCGGCGCCCTGCGTCGTCGAAGTGCGGGTTTCTGGCGTGGAGGGCACGCAGGGTGATTTTGACGTCCCCCCATCGCTTTGGTCCGGCGTGAGTGCGAGTTTTCCGGTTGTGTGAGCCCCTGAGGGGAGGAGCAGAGCCGTGAAGAAGAGCAGGTTCACCGAAGAGCAGAT
>NZ_BPQO01000070.1 GCF_022179285.1 Methylobacterium hispanicum
TGCGTATTCCGACGAAGCCGGCCGGGGATTCCGATTTGAAGCCGGCCGTCATTCCGAGGCGAAGCCGGCCACCGTTCCGATCTGAAGCCGGCCGGTGGCGGAGGCGCTCCCGCGGGTCTGGGTGGAAGATCACGAGGTTGGTTCAGGCGGTCAAGCGGCTTGCTCGGCCGCCTTTCGTTTGCGCAGGCTCTCGCCGGCGAGCTCGATCCGGTGCGCGTTGTGAAGCAGCCGGTCGAGGACGGCATCGGCGAGCGTCGGAATGCCGATGATCTCGTACCAGCGGTCGACCGGTACCTGGCTGGTGATCAGGGTCGCGCCAGTGTCGTAGCGATCCTCGATGATCTCGAGGAGGTCCCGCGCCTGCTCGGGTAGGAGCGGTTCGGGGCCCCAGTCGTCGAGGATCAGCAGGTTCACACGGGCGATCTGGCGCAGCAGCCTGCCGTATCGGCCATCGCCGCGGGCGAGGCTCAAGGCCGCAAACAGGCGCGGGACCCGATAGTACAGAACCGAGAGGTCGTCCCGGCAAGCCTTGTGTCCCAGCGCGCAGGCCAGCCAACTCTTTCCGACGCCGCAGGGGCCGGTGATGACGAGGTTGCGCCGGGTCCGGATCCAGTCGCCGGTGGCGAGCTTGAGGAACAGCGCGCGGTCGAGGCCACGATGGCTGCGGTAGTCGACATCCTCGATGCTGGCAGGGTGGCGCAGGCGGGCGGCCCGTGCGCGGGTCTCGAAGCGCTTCTGCCGGCGGGCGGTGGCCTCGTGTTCGAGCAGGAGCCCGAGCCACTCGGCGTGCGAGAGCGCGCCGGCTTCCGGGTTGGCGTCGAGCGCTCTGTAGCCAGAGGCCATGCCGGTCAGGCCGAGTTCGCGCAGGAGATCGAGGGTGGGATGAGTGAGCATCGTCGTCTCCGTCAGTGGAAGTAGCGCGGGCCGCGCAGGTTGGGGTGGAGCAGGACGGGAGCGGCCTCGGCAGACGGCGCGGTGCGGTCGAGGCCCAGGCTGAGGATCGAGGCGATGCTCTTGTAGGTGAGTGCGCCGATGGCGACCGCGCGGGCCGAGGCGGCCTCCGCCCGGCCGGGGTCGAGCCCGCGATAGAGGCGCAGGATGCCTAAGCAGGTACGGAAGCCCTGCTCTGGATGCGGACGGTCGTGGAGGATGGCGACGACGAGCCCCTCGGTCTCCGGGCCGATACCGCGTGCCCAGCGCCGGAAGCGCTCGGGGCTCCACTCGGCGTAGCGCCGATGCGCGCTCGGCATGTGCTCGGGATCGGTGCCGTGTCGCCGGCCGGCATAACGGCGCTCATGGGCGGCGACGCGCTGACCGCGGTGGAACACCTCGATGGTGCGCGCCGTGATGCGGAGGTCGACCTGCTCGCGGATCAGGGCGTGGGGCACCGAGTACAGGAAGCCGGCCGCCTCGACGTGGTAGTTGAGGTTGACCCGGGCCAGCCGCCATTCGGAGAAGGCGTAGTCCTCCGCCGGCAGGGGACGGAGCGCCGCTCGCTCGATCGCCTCGAACAGGGCGCGTCGGGTCGTGCCGAGCCTGCGCATCGGGTGGGCATTGATACGCTCGACCATCGTGGCGATGGCGGCGTTGCATTCGGCGAGCGAGAAGAACGTCTGTCGCCGAAGCCGCCCCAGGATGTAGGTTTGGGCCAAGCGCACGCCGGCCTCGACCTTGGCCTTGTCGCGGGGCTTGCGTGGCCGGGCCGGCAGGATGCCGACGCCGTAATGGTCGGCCATCATCCCATAGGAGCGGTTGATCTCTGGATCGTAGAACGAGGCTTTGTGAACGGCGCTCTTGAGGTTGTCGGGCACGACGAGGCGGGGGACGCCGCCGAGGAAGCGGAACAGGCGGACATGCGCGCCGATCCAGTCGGGCAGCGTCTGGGTCCAGGTCGCCTCGGCGTAGGTCAGGCTCGACGCGCCCAGCACCGCCACGAAGATCTCGGCCTCGCGCACGATGCCAGTGGTGGGATCGACGATCTCGATCTTCTTGCCGGAGTAATCGACGAAGACCTTGTCGCCGGCGGCATGGTGCTGGCGCATCACCGGGGTGAGCCGGCGCTCGAACTCCCTGTAGAGATCGCAGAACCGGGAGTAGCCGTAGCCGTCTGGATGGGTCTCCCGGTACTCCTCCCAGAGCACGGTCAGGTTGACCCCGGACCGGCGCATCTCCCGGATGACGCAGGGCCAGTCCGGCTCGGGCAGGCGGCGCATGCCCTGCTTCACGCCGGCCCGGGCGAACAGGCGCTGCTCCAGCACCGCGTCCGTGACCTCGGCGTCGAGCGGCCAGGTCAGGCCGGCGGCGGTGGCTCGGCCGAGGTTGTCCTGCACGGTCGAGCGGGCGATGCCCAGCGTTCGCCCGATCTCACGCGCGCTCACCCCGTCGTGGGCGAGCCGCAGCATCTGTTTGATCTGTCGCATGGTCAGCTCTCTCCTGGCCGGCATCCCATCCTCCTCGTGGTCGAGGACTGGGATGCCGCGGTTGCTGACCCGCGGGGATGCGCCATAGCCGATGCCGGCTACCGAGTGGCCGACATCAAATCGGAACGTTGGCCGGCTTCGCGTCGGAATGGGTGGCCGGCTTCCGTCGGAATCCGCA
>NZ_BPQO01000071.1 GCF_022179285.1 Methylobacterium hispanicum
GGTGAGCTGGGCGACGACGCCGCCGTAGCTGCCCTCCTGGTTGAAGGTGCAGTTGGTGGAGAGGATGGACCCGGTCTGGACGGGTGCGGCGCAGCCCGGGGGCAGGGGGGCGCCGACCATCTCGATGCGGTAGGGCGAGCGTCCGCCGGAGCCCTGCCAGGAGATGGAGTAGGTGCGCCCGTCGACCTTGTAGTAGGTGCTCGAGTTGACGACGTTGTTGGTGATGACGGGAACGGGGTAGGTGCCGGCGGCGGAGGGCTGGCGGAAGACGTAGGAGGCGGCCAGCAGCTCGGCCGGGTGGCCGAGGGCCATCACGACTGAAAGGGCAAGCGCCATCGCGCGACGGAAAACCGACATCGGACCACCCCATCTCCGAGCGGAGATTAGAGGGGCGATTGCTTCGGTGCAACCGCTTTCGAAGGAACGTAATCCGGGGCCCCGCGCTTGGATCCTTTCAAGCGATCGGGCTTTGCTATTGCATCGATGGGCATCATCATTCCTTCAGCCGTATCAAGGCCGAGCGGAGGAAGGATGGCGATGCGAGACGACGGCCGCGTCCCCTGGAGCCCATCAGGAATTTCGAAATTTCGGAGCGGCGGCCTTCTGAGGATGGCCCGAGCTTCGGGGGCCGTTTCTCTATCGACAGGCGAGACATGGCTTCGCACGACGTCAGCGAGGCTGGCCGTCGCAGGCCTTCTGGCCATCGAAGAGCTCGCTCTGGACGTCAGCCTACGCCTTCCCACCCCCGCGGACGTGCCGAACGCCCGTTACGCCAACGCGTGGCGGTTCAGGGTGGCGACCGACGCCTGACCGATCGGTCTCAGAGGCAGGCGGGGACGCGGAACACTCGGATCTCGCCGCGCTCGTCGAGGAGTTCGCGACGCACCCACTGGCATCCCGTCGCGTAGTACTCCGCGCCGGGATGCAGATCCGGTCCAACCGGCCCTCTGTCCAGATAGGCCGGCGGCACGTCCAGCGGACCTCGTTGCGCCACCTCGAAGGGGAGGGGACCCGCGGCAGCGGCGCCGGATCCGAGGCAGGCGGCTATGACGATGGCGAGCCGAGGCATTCCGAAGTCTCCGACGAAGCCGGCCGATCGCCGGTCCGTGAAGCTCAACGGCTCTGCTTGTCCGGCGTTCCGGCCCCTGCGGTTGTCCCTTTCGCAAGCGGATGCGAGCCTCGCGATCGGGAACACATGCAAGGCAACGGGGACATGGGCGACAGAGCGGACACCAGCATCATGATCGTCGGCACCATTCCTTCCGCCGCGGCAGTGACTGCCTTGACGGCCGCGGTCGTCGCCGAGAACGCGAAGCCCGGATGGGAGGAGGGCGTGTTCGAGGATGGCGACTTCATGTGCCTGCTTCAGGAGACGATCGAGCAGGGAAAGCCGCTCTGGATCTATGGAAGCGACAAGCTCGGCGCGACGATGGACGACGTTGAGGACGTCTGCCGCGAGCACGGCATCGCTTTCGCCGTGCATGGCGAGCGTGGTCCATCCTGGGACTCCTTCGTGAAGCGTTGGATGCCAGGCTGGCCCGAACCCGTCACGGTCTATGGTTCGGATGGACCGAGCATCGGGGCGGCCAAGGTGGCATCGCTACTCCGCAGCGGGCCGGAGGGTATTGCCGAACTCACCGCCCTCGCCGACCGCCTGAAAGGCGTCGACCTGCCCGAGATCGTCGACGCCTCGCCGCAAATGCGCAAGGAACTCGAGCGGCTGATCCAGGTCGAGTACGGCGAGACCGGGCCTATGGCGTCCGCGCCCACCCCCTGACCCCGCATTCGCATCGTCGGGGCTCTCCTGACAGACGCCATCACGGGTCTCGCCGACTCGGTCAAAGGCGAACCGGGCTTCCCGAGCTGCATCGAGGACAAGCCGGCGAGGCCGCCGACCCTCAGGCAACTCTTTCGGTCCCGCGACCTTCGCGCAGGCTGATCGCTCTTCTCATCGGGCGTAGTGACTGCCCTGGACGGGGAGGGCGGTGGTTCGCCCTCCCCGCCTACGAGATCGCGAGCCGCGCACCCAACACGATCGCGCCGTACGTCACCCCCGTGGATATCAGTGCCGCGATGAAGGAGATCCCGGGTGCCAGCGCAGCTTCCCGGCCGAGCCCGACGCGGATCACGCCGGCAAAGAAAGCGAATGCGGTCAGCGTTAGCGTCGTGGCCGTGGCGACGTCGCCCACGACTCGGGAGCAGAGAACGGCGACGAGAGCGGCCAGGAAGCTCTTCAACGCGTTCAGTACGGTCATGATGATGTTGTAGGGCAGGGGCGCGTAGAAGCCGGCGGCGGCGCGCTCCATCATTCCCAGGTTCAGCACCAGGGACAGGAAAACCCGCAGCATCGCGAACACGATGCAGGCGATCGCGATCTGGATGAAGGTGCCCATGGTCGGCCGCATCCTTCAAGGCTCGGGCGACTATACGTGCGTATTCCGACGAAGCCGGCCGGGGATTCCGATTTGAAGCCGGCCGTCATTCCGAGGCGAAGCCGGCCACCGTTCCGATCTGAAGCCGGCCGGTGGCGGAGGCGCTCCC
>NZ_BPQO01000072.1 GCF_022179285.1 Methylobacterium hispanicum
TGTCAATCGGCGTCCAAAAGGGACCCAGGATCGGCGTCCAAAAGGGACCCACCGGCCGCCGCGCATGAGCGCCAACGCAGAGGCCGATGTCGCGCAGCCGGTCGGGTCAGCGAAGCGGCATCGGCCTCGTATCCAGCCTGACGCCGGATTGAGCCTGGCCCCACGACATGAACGGCATTCAGCTGCGGGTTTTCAGCCGCCAGCTGGCGTTGCCCGTCTCCAGGATGTCGCAGTGGTGCGTCAGGCGGTCGAGCAGCGCCGTCGTCATCTTCGCGTCCCCGAACACGCTCGGCCACTCGCCAAACGGCAGGTTCGTCGTCACGATCACCGAGGTCCGCTCGTAGAGCCGGCTGATCAGATGAAACAGCATCTGCCCGCCCGCACGCGGAAACGGCAGGTAGCCAAGCTCGTCCAGGATCACGAGGTCCATCCGTGCCAGCTGCGAGGCCAGCCGACCGGCCTTGCCCGCCCGCGCCTCCGCCTCAAGCTGGTTGACCAGATCGACTGTGTTGAAGAAACGCACCCGCGCCTCGCGTTCCCGCACGCAGTTCGCCCCGATCGCGATGGCCAGATGCGTCTTGCCCGACCCCGTGCCGCCAATCAGCACAGCGTTGCGGTTGTCGGTGAGGAAGTTGCCCTGGTGCAGATCGCGCACCATCGCCGTGTTCACGGGCGAGGCGGCTAGGTCGAACTCGGCCAGCGTCTTCAGGACTGGGAACTTGGCATTGCCCATGCGGTAGGCCGTGGCCCGGCTTTCCATGTCAGCCAGTTGCGCGGCCAGCAGATCCCCCACGACCCGCTCCGGCGCATGCCCGCGCTTGCCGGCCTGCGTGATGATCTCGTCGTAGGCGGCGCGCATGCCGCGCAGCTTGAGCTTGACCATCAGCTCGACGACGGTGTGCCGCTCCATCAGATCGCCTCCAAAGCGCGCAGGCCGTCGTAGCGTGCGCAATCGGCCGCAGGCTCGATCCCGAGCGTCAGGCCGGCGGGCGTCGGCACCGACGTAGGCGGAAGGCTCTCGCGGCCACGCGCGAGCAGGTTGAGCACCGCATCGGCGCTGAACAGACGCGCGGACAAGGCCGCGATGCATGCAGCCTCGACCGCCTCCAAGCCTGCCTCCGGCACCGCCGAGAGGATCGCGACGAACTGCCGGTCGCCGTCGGCATGCGCGCGCAACCGCTCGCGGATCTGAGCCAAGCCGCAGGGCAGATCCCAGTCACGGAAGGGCTCGCCGTTGCGCAACGCTCCGGGCTTGCGGGCCAGCACGGGCAGGTAGTGCCAGGCGTTGAAGATGGTCTGGTAGCGGCCGAAGCAGCGCCGATGCTCGGCCACGATCTCACCGTTGAGGAAGACGGCGATCCGGTCGGCATAGGCACGCAGTTGCACGTGTCGCCCGGCCACCCGGGCGGCCACCGAGTAGCGGTTGTAGTCGTAGCGCACGAGGCAGGTCTTGGAGGCGACGACCTCGACCTCGTGGAAGCCGTCGAACGCGCCGCGGTAGGGGATCAGAGCCGGCTGATCCTCGGTCTCGAAGACGGCCTGGACGGTGCGGTCGCGCTGCACCGGATGGGCTGCGGTGGCCGCCCAGAGCCGACACTGCTCCTCCAGCCAGTGGTTGAGGTCAGCCAGCGTCTCGAAGCGCAGGACCGGCTTGAAGAAGCGGTTGCGCGCGGTGCGCACCTGGTTCTCGACCTGCCCCTTCTCCCAGCCCGCGCTGGGATTGCAGGCGGTGGGCTCGATCAAGTGATGTGAGCAGAGCTGCAGGAAGCGGCGGTTGAAGGTGCGCTGGCGACCCACGAAGATCGCCGAGACGGCCGTGCGCATGTTGTCGTAGATGCCGCGCCGACAGGAGCCGCCGAAGAAGCGGAAGGCGTGCTCGTGGGCGTCGAAGACCATCTCCTGCGTCTCACGCGGATAGGCTCGCAGCAGGAAGCGCCGGCTGTGGCAGAGCCGGATATGGGCGACCTTGACCTGCGTGGTGACGCCGGCGAGCCGGACGGTCTCATGGCTCCAGTCGAACTGGTAGGCCTCACCCGGGGCGAAGGCGAGCGGCACGAACACGCCCGCGGCGGTGGCGGCATGCTCCGTGAACCAGCGTTGCGCGTAGCGGCGCACCGCGTCGTAGCCGCCGGCATAGCCCTCCGCCCGCAGCCCCTCGAACAGGCGTGTGAGGCTGAGGCGCTCGCGTTTAGGCTTGGCCAGCTCCTCGGCCAGCAGGGCGTCCAGGCGCGCGATGTGCCCATCGAGCTGCGGTCGGGGCTGGTGCTGACGCTTGTAGGCGAAGGCGGTCTTGTCCGAGCGCAGCGCCTTGCGCACGACCTTGCGGGATAGGCGCAGCTCGCGCGAGATCTCCCGGATGCTCCGGTGCTCGCGGAACAGGCGCCGGATCTTGGCGATGGTCTCCACGATCAACATCCCCGGCTGGCTCCCTGACCGTGAGCGGTAGGGAGCAAGAGATGCACGGGGGCGGGGTGGGTCCCTATTGGACGCCGATCAGCCCCTCAGCCGGGTCCTTTTTCCACGCCGATACCCA
>NZ_BPQO01000073.1 GCF_022179285.1 Methylobacterium hispanicum
AGCAGGTTCTGGCCGTAATTCGTCTTGGCGAAGAGCTCGCCCCGCGCCACCAGCTGCTCGCGCCCGATGAAGCCCTGCAGGTAGGCGATCTCCTCCAGGCAGGCCACCTGCAGGCCCTGCCGGTGCTGGATCGTGCGCACGAACTCGGAGGCCTCGAGCAGGCTGTCGTGTGTGCCGGTGTCGAGCCAGGCGTAGCCCCGGCTCATCCGCTCGACGTGGAGCTGGCCGCGCTCCAGATAGGCCTCGTTGACGCTCGTGATCTCCAGCTCGCCGCGGGGCGAGGGCTTCACGTCGGCGGCGATGTCGAGCACTTGGTTGTCGTAGAAGTACAGGCCCGTGACCGCCCAGGTGGATTCGGGCTCCGATGGCTTCTCGACGAGGCGCAGCGGCCGGCCCGCCCGATCGAGGGTGACCACGCCGTAGGCCTGCGGGTTCTCGACATGGTAGGCGAACACGGTCGCGCCGGCCTTGCGGGCGGCGGCGCGCTCCAGCATCTCGCCCATGCCCGCGCCGAAGAACAGGTTGTCGCCCAGGATTAGCGCGACGTCGTCCGCGCCGACGAAGTCGCGCCCGATGATGAAGGCCTGGGCGAGGCCCTCGGGCCGGGGCTGCACGGCGTAGGAGAAGGTCAGGCCGAACTGCTCGCCGGTGCCGAACAGGCGCTGGTAGTTGCCGAGGTGCTCAGGGCTCGAGATGATCAGGATGTTCCGGATTCCGGCGAGCATCAGCACCGACACGGGGTAGTAGATCATCGGCTTGTCGTAGACCGGCAGGAGCTGCTTGTTGATCGACAGCGTCGCCGGGTGCAGCCGCGTGCCGGAACCTCCGGCCAGAACGATCCCCTTCATCCTCAAACTCCGGTGCCGACCGGGCCGACGAGCCGGTCGAGAATGTCGTCGAGCGCCGCCTGCCAGGGGCGCATGGTGATGCCGTAGGCCTGGGCCAGCGTCTCGGTCGAGAGGACCGAGTTGGCGGGTCGCCGCGCCGGTGTCGGGTAGGCCGAGGTCGGGATGCCCGACACGGGCACGCTCCGGCCGCCGCGCCGGGCCGCACCCGCCACGATGGCCTCGGCGAAGCCGTGCCACGTGGTCTCGCCCGCGTTGACGCAGTGGAACGTGCCGGTCGGCGCCGACGCATCCGCGACGAGGCGCAGGGTCACGGTCTTCAGCGCCGCGGCGAGGTCGGCGGCCGAGGTCGGGCAGCCGTGCTGGTCGGCGACGACGTTGAGGCCGTCGCGCTCGGCGGAGAGCCGAAGCATGGTCTTCACGAAGTTCGCCCGGTGCGGGCTCACCACCCAGGCGGTGCGCAGGATGGCGTGGCGCGGGTTGGCGGTGCGCACGGCCAGTTCGCCGGCCGCCTTGCTGGCACCGTAGACGCTCTGCGGGTCGATCGGGTCGTCCGGCCAGTAGGGGCCGGGGGTCTCCCCGTCGAAGACGTAGTCGGTCGAGACGTGGACGAGCGGGATCCCGGCCCGCGCCGTCTCCGCGGCGAGGTAGGCGGGCGCCAGCGCGTTGAGCCGCCAGGCCTCGGCCACCGCGCTCTCGGCCTTGTCCACCGCCGTGTAGGCGGCCGTGTTGATCACCGCGCCGTAGGCCCGCTCCGCGAAGGCCGCCGCGAGAGCGCTCTCATCGGTGATGTCGAGGGCGTCGCGGCCGGGCGCGTGCAGGCGCACGTCCTCGGGCCAGCCGAGCGCCCGGAGTTCCGTGCCGACCTGGCCGGCGCCGCCGAGGAGGAGGATGTCCAAGCGCGCACTCATGCTTCAGCTGGCCTTCTGGAGGCCGAGGCGCTCGCCGGTGTAGCGGCCCTCGCGGATCGGGCGCCACCAGGCCTCGTTGGCGAGGTACCAGCGGACCGTCTCCTCCAGCGCTTCTTCGAACACCTTGGTCGGCCGCCAGCCGAGCTCGGCCTCCGCCTTGGACGGATCGATCGCGTAGCGCCGGTCGTGGCCCGGACGATCGGCCACGAACGTGATCAGCCGCGCGTGCGGCGCACCCTCCGGCCGCAGCCGGTCGAAGGACGCGCACAGGGCCTCGACCACCGCGAGGTTGTTGCGCACGGCGCGTCCCCCCAGCAGGTAGGTCTCGCCGATCCGCCCCCGCTCCAGCACCGCCACCAGACCCCTGGCGTGATCCTCTACGTGGATCCAGTCGCGCTCGTTCAGGCCGTCGCCGTAGACCGGCAGCGGCCGACCCTCCAGCGCGTTCAGGATCATCAGCGGGATCAGCTTCTCGGGGAAGTGGCGCGGGCCGTAGTTGTTCGAGCAGTTCGTCACCAGCACCGGCAGGCCGTAGGTCTCGTGCCATGCGCGCGC
>NZ_BPQO01000074.1 GCF_022179285.1 Methylobacterium hispanicum
AGGACCTGCGCCGCTTCCAGGTCGAGCAGCGCGAGGCCGGCGTGCCGGTGCCGACCCTCAACGCCATCGTCTCGGCATTGCGCTTCTTCTTCACCCACACCCTCGACCGGCCCGACCTCGCGCGGCGGCTCGTCCGGCTCGCCTATCCGCTCACGCTGCCGGTGGTGCTCAGCCGCGACGAGGTCACCCGGCTGCTCGACGCCACCACCTGCCTCAAGCATCAGGCTGCTCTGTCGGTGGCCTACGGCGCCGGCCTGCGCGTGGCCGAGGTCGCAGCGCTCAAAGTCATCGACATCGACAGCGCGCGCATGCTCATCCGGGTCGAGCGCGGCAAGGGCGGACGATACCGCAACGCGCTGCTCCCGGCGGACCTGCTCACCCTGCTGCGCCAGTGGTGGAAGGTCGGACGCCAGCAGGGCGTCATGCAGCGTGACGGCTGGCTGTTCCCGGGCCAGCATCCGATGAAGCCGATCAGCACCCGCCACCTCCACCGCATCGTGGTCGAGGCGGCCCGGGCGGCCGATATCGCCAAGCGGGTCGGCCCGCACACCCTGCGCCACAGCTTCGCCACCCACCTCTTGGAGGACGGCATCGACATCCGGGTGATCCAGGTCTTGCTCGGGCACGCCAAGCTGGAGAACACGGCGTTCTACACCAAGGTCGCCACCCGCACGGTACGCACCGTGACCAGTCCGCTGGACAAGCTGGGTCTGTTCAAGACGGGAGAGATCGCGCCCGGCTGAGACGGTGCGCGCCGCGATCGAGGTCGCCGACGTCTTCCGCGCTGCTGGGCCGGCCTACCGGGCGGCCCAGGCCGGCCACCTGAGCCTGCGGCAGCTCAAGGTCATGGCGGCGATCGAGCACTGCCGCACCGCCGCGCTCGGCGGCCACGTCGAGGGCTGCGGCGACTGCGGCCACCGGCGGATCGCCTACAACTCCTGCCGCAACCGGCACTGCCCCAAATGCCAAGGGGCGGCGGCCCGCACATGGCTGGCCGAGCGCGAGGCCGACCTGCTGCCGGTGGGCTACTTCCACGTCGTGTTCACCCTGCCGACGCAGGTCGCCGACATCGCCCTCCAGAACAAGGCCGCCGTCTACGACCTGCTGTTCCGCGCGGCGTCGGAGACGATGCTGACCATCGCTGCCGATCCCAGGCACCTCGGCGCCCGCATCGGCCTGACCGCCGTGCTGCACACCTGGGGCTCGGCGCTGACGCATCATCCCCACGTCCACATGATCGTGCCCGGCGGCGGCCTCTCGCCTGATGGTGCACGGTGGGTGTCGTCGCGGCCGGCCTTCCTCCTGCCGGTGCGGGTGCTGGGCAAGCTGTTCCGCCGCCTGTTCCTGGTCGGGCTGAGCGCGCTGCACGCGGCCGGACGGCTCGTCTTCTTTGGCGGCCTAGCGCCCCTGGCCGAGCGCCGCGCCTTCCTGCGCCATCTGTCCCCGGCCCGGACGAAGCGCTGGGTCGTCTACGCCAAAGCCCCGTTCGCCGGTCCCGCGGCGGTGCTGGCCTACCTGTCGCGCTACACCCACCGTGTGGCGATCTCGAACAGCCGGCTGATGAGCTTCGATGAGGCCGGCGTCACCTTCCGCATCAAGGACTACCGTCGCGACGGGCCTGAGCGCTACGGCACCCTGACGCTGGGCCCGCACGAGTTTATCCGGCGCTTCCTGCTGCACGTCCTACCCAAGGGCTTCCACCGCATCCGCCACTACGGTCTGCTCGCCAGCGCCGGCCGCCGGGCCAACCTCACCCGTATCCGAGCGCTGCTCGCCGTCCCGCCGCCGGTCATCCCGCCCGAGCCCACGGCGCCGCCCGACTGGCGCTCACCCTGCCGGTGCTGCGGCGGCCGCATGACGGTCGTCGAGACCTTCGGCCGCTTCCTGCAACCGCGCGGTCCGCCGACCGCGTCCGCCCTGACCGGGATGAGAGCACCGTGACCCGGCACGTCGTCAGCCACCATCATGCCGCCGGCCTTCGAGCCGCGGCCGGAGGAGCGTTGCGCCCCGACCGCCTCGACCCGCACTTCCGGCCGCCCGATCCAGACCGAGACCCGCCGGCCATCGCTCCGACCACCCCGTGCTGGCCGTCGGCCTGTCCCGGCGGATCACCCCGCCATCTCCGCCGAGCCCCTCGCCGGCCATCGCGCTCGCCCGCGCCATCAGGCCGGATCGCTCAATCCCCATAGCCGACTGCCTCGGTC
>NZ_BPQO01000075.1 GCF_022179285.1 Methylobacterium hispanicum
GCCGCCGCTGGCCGTGTAGCGGGCGCCGTAGGGCTCGCCCACCGTGCCGAAGCTCTCGGGCGTGCCGGCGATGGCGAGGCTGGAGCCGACGGAGATGCCCCAGACCGAGGACAGGGCCGTGCGGCCGTCTCGGTCGGCGACGCGCAGCTGCAGGCCCGGCCAGGAGCCGAGGCTGGTGGGCGAGCCGGCGACGGCGCCGCTGGCGGCGTCGAGGGCGAGGCCGGGCGGCAGGGTGCCGGAGGCGAGGCTCCAGGCGTAGGGCGCGGCGCCGCCGCTGGCCGAGAAGCGGGCGCCGTAGGGCTGGCCGATCGTGGCGAAGGTCGAGGCGGTGCCGGCCACGGCCAGGACGTCCGTGACGGTGATGGCGAAGGGCTCGGAGCTGCGGCTGCGGCCGGCCGCGTCGGTGACGCGCACGACCAGACCCGAGGCGTTGCCGACGGCGGTGGGGGTGCCGGAGATGGCGCCGCCCGGCGACAGGCTGAGGCCCGGCGGCAGGGTGCCGGCGGCGAGCGCGAAGGTGTAGGGCGCGCGCCCGCCCGAGGCGGCAAAGCTCGCCGAGTAGCTCTGGCCGAGCGTGGCGGTCGCAGCGGGGCTGCCGGCGATGCGCAGCGGCCCCGCGACCGTGATGGCGAAGCTGGTCTGCTCGCGCCGGCCCGCCGCGTCCGTGACGCGCAGGACGATGCCCGGGTAGCTGCCGGCGCCGCTCGGCGTGCCGGCGATGCGCCCGTCCGCCTCGAGGGCGAGGCCGGGCGGCAGGGTGCCGCCGGCCAGCTCGAAGGCGTAGGGGGCGCTGCCGCCGCTGGCGGAGAAGCGGGCCTCGTAGGGCTCGCCCAGCATGCCATCGCCGGCGCTGCCGGCGAGGGCGAGCGGCTCGGCCACCACGATCGAGGCCTCGCCCGTGGCCGAGGTGCCCTCGGCATCGGTCAGGCGGACCGTGAAGGGGCCGTAGCTGCCGGTGGCGGTCGGCGTGCCGGTGACGCGGCCGTCCGTGGCGAGCGACAGGCCCGTGGGCAGAGAGCCGGAAACCAGGACGAAGGCGTAGGGCGCGGTGCCGCCGGCGGCGGCGAACGCGGAGGCGTAGGCCTTGCCGCGGGTGGCGTGGGCGTCGGGGCCCGAGGCGACGGCCAGGGCCTCGGCCACCACGATCGAGAAGGGGGCGGTGTCGCGGATCTGGCCGTTGGCGTCGGTGACGCGCACCACCAGCCCGGAGCTGGTGCCGGCGACGAGCGGCGTGCCGGAGAGCGCGCCGTCCTCGGCCAGCTCGAGGCCGAAGGGCAGGTCGCCCTGGGCGAGCGAGAAGCTGTAGGGCTGGGAGCCGCCGGACGCGGTGAACCGGGCGGCGTAGGGGGTGCCCGCCACGCCGCGCGGGGCGGAGCCGGCGATCTCGAGCGGATCGGCCACCACCATGGCGAAGGTCGAGGTGGAGGCGCTGAAGCCGGCCGCGTCGGTGACGGTGACGGCGAGGCCCTCGTAGCGGCCGGCCTGGGTCGGCGTGCCGGAGATCTGGCCGGTGGAGCTGGAGAGAGTGACGCCGGGCGGCAGGCTGCCGGCGGTCAGGGCGTAGGCGTAGGGGCTGGTGCCGCCGGTGGCGAAGGCGGCGATCGGCGCGATCGCGCGGTTGCGCTGGTAGGCGTCGTTGGCGCCCTGCAGCATGGCCGTCATGGCGGCGCCGACCACCACCTGGAAGACCGCCGAGGTGGCGGTGCGCGGCGTGGAGGCGGAATCGACGGCGCGGACCTGGAGGCCCGAGTAGGTGCCGGGCGTGGAGGGCGTGCCGACGAGCGCGCCGTCGGGCCCGAGCGAGAGGCCCGGCGGCATGGTGCCGGCGGCGAGCGAGAGGCTGATCGGCGGGGTGCCGCCGACGATGGCGACGCCCGCGTCGGGCATCGGGCTGCCGGCGAGGCCGCGGTAGAGGCCGGTCTGGGCGGCGGGGCGCAGGCTGAGGGAGACGGGCCCGTAGCCGACCGAGACGTTGATCCTGGAGGAGGTGACCTGCTTCTGGTTGGCGTCGGTGACCAGGATGTCGAAGGTGTAGCTGCCGGTGGCGGTGGGGGTT
>NZ_BPQO01000077.1 GCF_022179285.1 Methylobacterium hispanicum
CCGAAGCCCCCGCGCGAGCCCTCCTCCAGCGTGATCAGAACCTCGTGGCTCGCCGCCAGATCCAGGATCATGCCCTCGTCCAGCGGCTTGGCGAAGCGCGCATCCGCAACCGTCACGGCGATGCCCGCCTCGTCCAGCTGGTCGGCCGCCTTCAGGGCTTCCGCCAGACGCGTGCCCAGCGACAGGAGCGCCACCCGCGCACCCTCGGGCCGCCGCACGATCCGCCCGCGCCCGATCGCCAAGGGCTCGCCCCGCTCGGGCAGCTCCACCCCCACGCCCTCGCCGCGCGGGTAGCGCAGAGCGATCGGGCCCGCATCGTGCGCGTGCTGGGTCGCCACCATGTGCACCAGCTCGGCCTCGTCGGCGGCCGCCATCACCGTCATGTTCGGCAGGCAGCAGAGATAGGCCAGGTCGAAGGCGCCCGCATGCGTGGCGCCGTCCGCGCCGACGAGCCCCGCCCGGTCCAGGCAGAAGCGTACAGCTAAGTTCTGCAGCGCCACGTCGTGCACGACCTGATCGTAGGCCCGCTGCAGGAAGGTCGAGTAGATCGCCACGAACGGCTTGTAGCCTTCCGTCGCCAGCCCGCCCGCGAAGGTGACCGCGTGCTGCTCGGCGATGCCGACGTCGAAGGTGCGGTCGGGATGGGCCTTGCCGAACAGGTCGATGCCGGTGCCGCCGGGCATCGCCGCGGTGATCGCCACCACCTTCGGGTCGGCGTCGGCCGCCTTGATCAGGCTCTCGCCGAACACGCGGGTGTAGGCCGGGGCGTTCGGCTTGGCCTTGGCCTGCACGCCGGAGAGCACGTCGAACTTGACCACGCCGTGGTAGCGGTCGGCGGAGGCCTCGGCCGGCGCGTAGCCCTTGCCCTTCTGGGTGACGACGTGGAGCAGGATCGGGCCGTGCTCGGCGTCGCGCACGTTCTTGAGGATGGGCAGCAGGTGGTCGAGGTTGTGCCCGTCCACGGGGCCGACGTAGTGGAAGCCCATCTCCTCGAACATCGTGCCGCCGCCCACCACCAGCGAGCGGGCGTACTCCTCGGCGGCCGCCGCGCGCTGGTAGAGGGCCTTCGGCAGGAGCTGGCCGAGCTGCTTGGCGGTCTCGCGCAAGCTGCGGTAGGTGCCGCCCGAGGCGAGCCTGGCGAAGTAGGCCGACATGGCGCCCACGGGGGGCGCGATCGACATGTCGTTGTCGTTGAGGATGACGATGAGGCGCGAGTGCAGCGCGCCGGCATTGTTCATGGCCTCGTAGGCCATGCCGGCCGACATCGAGCCGTCGCCGATCACCGCGATGACGTTGCGCCGCTTCGGAGCCTCGCGGCCGGCGGCCTTGGCCTCCGCGACGTCGAGGTCGCGGGCAACCGCCATGCCGAGGCCGGCGGAGATCGAGGTGGAGGAGTGGGCCGCGCCGAAGGGGTCGTAGACGCTCTCCGAGCGCTTGGTGAAGCCCGACAGGCCACCGCCCTGGCGCAGCGTCCGGATGCGGTCGCGGCGGCCGGTGAGGATCTTGTGGGGGTAGGCCTGGTGTCCGACGTCCCAGATGATGCGGTCGTCGGGGGTGTCGAAGACGTG
>NZ_BPQO01000078.1 GCF_022179285.1 Methylobacterium hispanicum
ACCGGCTTTCGCGAGTACGACGCGCGCTGGCTGTTTCCCGACGAGATCAACCTGATGGGCGTCCAGGCGCTCGGGCTGGGGATCGGCACCCTCGTGCACGAGCGCGGCGTGCGCCCCGACATCGTCACCGGCCACGACTTCCGCGCCTACTCCTCCTCCATCAAGCTCGCCCTCATCGCCGGCATGCAGGCCGCCGGCCTGCGCGTGAAGGACATCGGGCTGGCCCTCTCCCCCATGGCCTATTTCGGACAGTTCGCCCTCGACTGCCCCTGCGTGGCCATGGTCACCGCCTCCCACAACGACAACGGCTGGACCGGCGTGAAGATGGGCGCCGAGCGCCCCATGACCTTCGGCCCCGACGAGATGGGCCGGCTGAAAGAGATCGTGCTCACCGGCGCCTTCCAGTACCGCAGCGGCGGCGCCTACGAATACGTGCCCGACTTCGCCGAGACCTACCTGGCCGACCTGAAGAGCCGCGCCAAGCCCCTCACCCGCAAGCTCAAGGTGGTCGCCGCCTGCGGCAACGGCACCGCCGGCGCCTTCGCGCCCCGCCTGCTCGAGTCCCTCGGCGTCGAGGTGGTGCCGCTGGATGTCGCCCCCGACTGGACCTTCCCGCGCTACAACCCCAACCCCGAGGACATGGCCATGCTGCACGCCATCGCCGAGGCCGTGAAGGAGACCGGCGCCGATGTCGGGCTCGGCTTCGACGGCGACGGCGACCGCTGCGGCGTGGTCGACGAGGAGGGCCACGAGATCTTCGCCGACAAGATCGGCGTGATGCTGGCGCGCGACCTCGGCCGGCTGCATCCGGACGCGACCTTCGTGGTGGACGTGAAGTCCACCGGCCTCTACGCCAGCGACCCCGAGCTGCAGCGGGTCGGGGCGCGGACCGACTACTGGAAGACGGGCCACTCCTACATCAAGCGGCGGGTCAACGAACTCTCCGCGCTGGCCGGGTTCGAGAAGTCGGGCCACTTCTTCTTCAACGAACCGATCGGGCGGGGCTACGACGACGGGCTGCTCACCGCGATCGCGGTGCTGGAGATGCTCGACCGCAACCCCGGCCGCTCCATGGCCGAGCTCTACCGGGCGCTGCCGCAGACCTGGGGCTCGCCGACCATGTCGCCCCACTGCGCCGACGAGGCGAAGTACGGCGTGGTGGACAAGGTGACCGCGCGCTTCCGGGCGCTGCAGGCGGCGGGCGAGCCGGTGGCGGGGCAGAGGATCGTGGACCTCGTCACCGTCAACGGCGTGCGGGTGACGGCCGAGGACGGCACCTGGGGTTTGGTGCGCGCCTCCTCCAACAAGCCCGAGCTGGTGGTGGTCGTCGAGAGCCCGGTCTCGGAGGCGCGCCTGCGCGCCATGTTCGAGGCCGTCGACGCCGTCCTGCGCCAGAACCCAGAGGTCGGCGCCTACAACCAGACCATCTAGGGC
>NZ_BPQO01000079.1 GCF_022179285.1 Methylobacterium hispanicum
CGTCAGCGTCCGTAGATGTCCTCGACGCGGATGATGTCGTCCTCGCCGGTATAGGAGCCGACCTGGACCTCGATCAGCTCGAGCGGGATCTTGCCCGGATTGGTCAGGCGGTGCATCGAGCCGATCGGCAGGTAGACCGCCTCGTTTTCGTGGACCAGCACCACGCGCTCGTCCACCGTCACCTCGGCCGTGCCCTTGACCACCACCCAGTGCTCGGCCCGGTGGTAGTGCTTCTGCAGGCTCAGCCGCCCGCCCGGCGTCACCATGATCCGCTTCACCTGGAAGCGCGCGCCGATGTCGATGCGCTGGTACCAGCCCCAGGGCCGGTACATGCGCAGGTGCGCGTCCGCCTCCGGATGCGCCTTGGTGCGCAGCTGGCCCACCAGCTCCTTCACCCGCCCCGCCTCGGCCTTCGAGCTCACCAGAACCGCGTCGGGCGTGGTCACCACCACCACGTCCTCCAGCCCCACCACGGTCGTCAGGCCCTCGCCCGCGCTGTGCACCAGGCTGTTCTTCGTGCCGATCAGCTCGACCCGGCCCCGCAGCGCGTTGCCGTCCGCATCGTGCGCGAGCACCCCCCAGACCGCGTCCCAGGTGCCGACATCCGACCACGGGAAGGCCACCGGCAGCACGCCCGCCCGCCCGGTGCGCTCCATCACCGCGTAGTCGATCGAGATCTTCGGCACCTGCCCGAAGGCCTCGGCGTCGAGGCGCGTGAAGTCGAGGTCGGTGGCCGCCGCCTCCAGCGCGGCGCGCGCGCCCGAGAGCACGGCGGGCGCGAAGGTCTCGAGTTCGGCCAGCATCACGTCGGCGCGGAACAGGAAGTAGCCGGAGTTCCAGAGCGCGCCCTCGGCGATGAGGCGCTCGGCGCCGGCCTGGTCCGGCTTCTCGACGAAGCGCTCGACCGCGCAGGCGCCGCCCGTCTGGCCCGGCAGCGGGCTGCCGCGGCGGATGTAGCCGTAGTCGGTGGCCGGCCGGGTCGGCTCGATGCCCAGCGTCATCACGGCGCCGGCGTGCGCGCCCTCGGCGGCCGTGGCCACGGCGGCGCGGAAGGCTGCGGCGTCGCCGATGACGTGGTCGGCGGCCATGATGAGCACGACGGCCTGCGGGTCGAGCGTGGCGGCGTGCAGCGCCGCGACCGCGACGGCGGCGGCGGAGTCGCGGCCCTGCGGCTCGAGGATGATGTCGGCCGACAGCCCGGCCTGGGCGAGCTGCTCGGCGACGATGAAGCGGGACTCGGCCGCCGCGATCACGCAGGCGCGGGCGAACAGGCCGGGCTCGGCCACGCGCTGGGCCGTGGCCTGGAAGGTGGAGTGCTCCGGATCGAC
>NZ_BPQO01000080.1 GCF_022179285.1 Methylobacterium hispanicum
AGCTTCTCGCTCGCCCAGGGCGACCTGCCCTTCGGCCTCGAGCTGGCCGAGGACGGCGCGCTCTCCGGCACGCCGCTCGTCGCCGGCACCAGCTCCGGGCTGGTGGTGCGCCTCACCGACGCCAACGGGCAGATCCGCGACACCGCCCCCTTCTCGATCGTGGTGGCCGAGGCCCTCGCCGTCGCCTCGGGACCGGACGCCCACGCCACCCGCGGCAAGGCCTACGCTTCCGCGTTCGCCGCAGCCGGCGGCACCGCGCCCTACGCCTTCGCCCTGGTCTCCGGCTCTCTGCCGCCGGGCCTGACGCTCGCCGCCGACGGCACGCTCACCGGCACGCCGTCCGCCACCGGCAGCTACGGGCCCTTCACGGTCCGCCTGACGGACGCCGAGGGCAGCTCGGCCACCGGCGAGGCCTCGATCGTGGTGGCCGAGCCGCTCGTCCTCGCCGGCAGCGCCGGCGAGGGCATGCTGGGCGAGCCCTACGAGGCCCGCTTCTCCGCCAGCGGCGGCAGCGCCCCCTACGCCTTCGACCTGGCCGGCGGCGCGCTCCCGCCCGGCCTCGCCCTCGAGGCGGACGGGCGCATCGCCGGCACGCCGACCAGTGCCGGCAGCTACCCGGGCATCGTCCTGCGCGTCACGGACGCGGCGGGCCGGCGCGAGCAGGCCAGCCTCGCCATCACGATCGCCGGGCCGCTGCGCATCGCCGGCAGCCCCGCTGCGGCCGCCACGCTCGGCCAGAGCTACTCGGCGAGCTTTGCCGCCTCGGGCGGGCGCGCGCCCTACACCTTCGCGCTCGCCGCCGGCACCCTGCCGCCGGGCCTCAGCCTCTCGCCGGGCGGCGCCATCTCCGGCACCCCCACCGCCGTCGGCACCGCCTCGGGTCTGGTCGTGCGCGTCTCCGACGCGGCCGGCCGCAGCCGCGGCTCCGAGCCCTTCGCCATCACCGTCTCGGACGTGCTGGCGGTCGCCGGCACCGCCTCGACCTTCGCCACGATCGGCCAGCCCTACGAGGCCCGCTTCACGGCCAGCGGCGGCGCCGCGCCCTACGCCTGGAGCCTCGCCTCCGGCACCCTGCCGCCGGGCCTCGCCCTCGACGCCGCCAGCGGCGCCGTCGCCGGCGCGCCCACCAGCCTCGGCTCCTGGCCGGGCCTGCAGCTGCGCGCCACCGACCGCGACGGCCGCAGCGCGCTCTCCTCGGTCTGGGGCATCTCCGTCGGCTCCAGCCTCGCCATCGCCGGCACGCCCGAGAGCTTCGGCACGGTGGGCGAGCCCTACGGCGCCCGCTACACGGCCAGCGGCGGC
>NZ_BPQO01000081.1 GCF_022179285.1 Methylobacterium hispanicum
TCCTCGGTCTGGGGCATCTCCGTCGGCTCCAGCCTCGCCATCGCCGGCACGCCCGAGAGCTTCGGCACGGTGGGCGAGCCCTACGGCGCCCGCTACACGGCCAGCGGCGGCTCGGGCGAGACGCTCTTCGCCCTGATCAACGGCCAGCTCCCGGCCGGGCTCTCCCTCGACGCGGCCACCGGCCTGATCTCCGGCACGCCGAGCGCCCCCGGCTTCGCCCCGTCCCTCACCGTGCGGGTGCGCGACGCCTCCGGCGCCGCGGCCACCGCCGCGCCCTTCGACCTGCGCATCTCCGCTCCCCTCGTCGTCTCCGGCACCCCGGGGCCGGATGCGCTGGTGGGCGCCGACTACTCGGGCTACGCCTCGGTCAGCGGCGGGCGCAGCCCCTACGCGTGGTCGCTGGTCGAGGGCACCCTGCCGGCCGGCCTCACGCTGAGCGCGGCCACCGGCGTGATCGCGGGGCGGCCGACGACGGCCGGCACGGCCGCCGACCTGCGCCTGCGCGTGGTCGACGCGGACGGGCGCTCCGGGCGCACCGAGCGCTTCCCGATCGTGGTCACCGCGCCGCTCACCCTTTCCGGCACGCCCGCGGCGAGCGCCACGGTCGGCGAGCCCTACAGCGCCCGCTACACGGCGAGCGGCGGCACGAGCCCCTACGCCTTCAGCCTGCTCGGCTCGGCCCTGCCGGCCGGGCTCGTCCTCGACCCGGACACCGGCCTGATCTCGGGCACGCCCAGCGCGGCGGCGCCGGCCGCCACCAGCCAGGTGCGGGTCACGGACGCCGCCGGCCGGGTGGTCACAGGCGCCGCCTTCGGCATCGACGTGCGCGAGCCGCTGCGCTTGGTGCTCGTCGACATCGGGCCCGCCTCGACGGGGACGGCCTACGGGGGCGCGGTGCGGCCGGCAGGCGGACGCGGCCCCTACGTCCTGGCGCTGGCCGAGGGCGCGCTGCCGCCGGGCCTCAGCCTCGAGGCGGACGGGCGCATCGGCGGCACGCCGTCGGCGGCGGGCAGCTACGGCGGGATCCGGGTGCGCGCCACGGACGTGGACGGGCGCAGCGCGCTCTCGGCCGCGTTCGCCATCGAGGTGGCGGCGGGCATGAGCGTGTCGGGCCTGCCGCCGCGGGCGGCGACCGTGGGCGAGGCCTACGCCTTCCGCTTCGGCGTGTCGGGCGGTCAGGCACCATACGGCTTCGCGCTGGCCGGCGGCAGCCTGCCGGCGGGCCTGACGCTCGGGCCGGACGGCGCGCTCGCCGGCACGCCGGTGCGGGCGGAAGCGG
>NZ_BPQO01000082.1 GCF_022179285.1 Methylobacterium hispanicum
CGGGCGAGTTCCTCGGCGGAGTAGGGCTTGCGCACGAGCTCGAAGCCGTGGGCGTCGTCCTGGGCGAGCACGTGGCTGTAGCCGGAGGTCAGCACCACCGGCAGGTCCGGCCGGCTCGCCCGCAGCCGCCGCGCCAGCTCGATCCCGCCCATGCCCGGCATCACCACGTCCGAGAACACCGCGTCGAAGCGCCCAGGACCGGCCCCCTCCCCCCGCTCGAGCTCGGCCAGCGCCGCCTCCGCGTTGTGCGCCCAGACCGGCCGGTGGCCCAGATCCTCCAGGATCTGCGTGCAGAACCGGCCCACCTCCAGGTTGTCCTCCACCACCAGCACGCTGAGGCCCCGACCCGGGCCGGACGCCGCAACCGCGCCGCCCTCCGCCCGCGCCACCGCCGCCGGGGCCGACGCCTGCGGCAGGTAGAGCGTGAACGTGGTCAGGCCCGGCGCGCTCGCCACCGCCACGTCCCCGCCCGACTGCTTGGCGAACCCGATCACCTGGCTCAGACCCAGACCCGTGCCCTTGCCCACCTCCTTGGTGGTGAAGAACGGCTCGAAGATCCGCGCCAGGTCGGCCTCGGCGATCCCCGAGCCGGTGTCGCTCACCGACACCGCCGCGAACGGACCGGCATTGGCCGCGTGCCCGCGGATCGGCGGCAGCGCCCGCCCGCCCGAGAGCCGCAGGGTGAGGCGGCCCTCCCCGTCCATGGCGTCGCGCGCGTTGACCGCCATGTTGACCAACGCCGTCTCGAACTGGCTGGCGTCGGCGCGCACGAAGCACGGGCTCTCGGGCAGCTCGGCCCCGACCCGGATGCGCGCGCCCATGATCTGGTCGAGCATCTCGGCGATGGCCTGCAGGCGGGCGCCCGCGTCGAAGATCTCGGGCTTGAGGGCCTGGCGGCGGGCGAAGGCCAGGAGCTGGCCGGTGAGCTTGGCGGCCCGATCGACCGTGTCGGACACCGCGTCGAGGTAGCGCGCCTTGCGCACCTCCGGAAGGTCGGGCCGGCGCAGGAACTCGACCGAGGAGCGGATGATGGTCAGCAGGTTGTTGAAGTCGTGCGCCACCCC
>NZ_BPQO01000083.1 GCF_022179285.1 Methylobacterium hispanicum
GAGAAGACGCCGAGGACCTTCTGGAGCTCGGTGTAGGGTGCGTTGGAGACGTAGATCAGGTCGCGGTTGCGCATCCGGAAGGCCTGGGTGGTGAACAGGCTGTTGGGGTCGCGCATGTTGATCCGGTAGACCACCGGCACCAGCGGCGTACCCAAGAGCTTCGAGCCCGGGTTGAGCTTGCGCACCACGGAGGCCGGCTCGAAGCGGAAGATGAAGGTGCCCTCGGGGTCGGCCAGGAAGTCGGCCAGGCCCCGCGACTTGGCCAGCGCCTGGGCCAGCGTGATCCCGTCCGCCCCGAACGGCACCTCGGTGGCGCTGCCGAGCGCGCCCACCGCCAGGAAGGTCTGGGGATCGCGCACCAGGGTCAGCGTGTCGCCCGGGCGCATGTAGATGTTCTCGCGCGGGTTCGAGACGATGGTGGTCAGCGGCACGGTGGCGGTGGCCGGCCCGCGCGAGAGGCGCACGAAGGTCTCGTTGACGGCCGAGCGCACGCCGCCGGCGGTGGCGATGATGTCGAGCAGGCGGTCGCCGCGGGTGGAGAGCGGGATGCGCGCGCCCGCCGCGCCCTCGCCGGTGACGGTGACGGCCTGCGAGATCGGCTTGGTGATGGTGACGAGCACCTGGGGCTGGATGGCCTTGCCGGCGAGCTCGTTCTCGATGAGCGCCTGGACGTCCTGGGGCCTGCGGCCGAGCACCTGGATGCGGCCCGCATAGGGGACCGAGATGGCGCCGTCGCGGGTGACGATCTGCTCGGGGATGAGGGCGGACTTGGATCCGGCGGAGAAGCGGTCGGCGACCAGCGGTCCGGAGAACAGGCCGCCCGATCCGGCCTCCCAGATCGAGACGGAGACGGAGTCGCCGACGCCGATGACGGGCTCGACGGAGAGGCGGTGGTCGCCGAAGGAGGCGAGCAGGCTGTCGAGGGGGCGGGTGCGCAGGGCCTCGATGACGGCGGGGGTGATGTCGATGATCTCGTAGCGGGCGAACAG
>NZ_BPQO01000084.1 GCF_022179285.1 Methylobacterium hispanicum
AGGGTGCGGGACATCGGGAGATCCGTTGAACCGTTGGAGGCGTGGTGATACTTATGGATCAGCACGCGACTTTAGTCAAACGTTCGGATCGCAATGAGCCAAAAGGATCATACACCCACGGGCCGGCAGATCGCCGCGGCGCGCGCACTTCTAGCGATGGGGCAGGCGACGCTTGCCGAAGCCGCTTCGATCTCCGTGCCGACGCTGAAGCGAATGGAGGCGAGCGTCGGCGCCGCCGCGGGCATGCCGAACAACGTGCGCGCTGTCGTGGCAGCGCTGGAGGCTGCCGGCATCGAGTTCATTCCGGAGAACGGCGGCGGGGCCGGCGTGCGCCTGAAGGCCGACGCGTGACGGCCGGCCGGCGCAAGCGCGTCTCTTCGGTCCGTCTCACCCTGACAGTCCTTGGCCTATTGGCTGCCCCGGCCCTCGCCGCCGAGCCGATCACCGGCCGGCCGAGCGTCACGGACGGTGACACGCTGGTGATCCGGAACACCCGCATCCGGCTTCATGGCATCGATGCGCCGGAGAGCGCGCAGACCTGCCAGGACAAGGCTGGCAAGGACTACCGTTGCGGGCAGGCTGCGGCGCTGGCGCTCGACAGCCACATCGGCCACGCCACCGTTACGTGCGAGCCTCGGGATACGGACCAGTACGGCCGCACCGTCTCCGTTTGCCGGAAGGGCCCGGAGGATCTGAATGCCTGGATGGTGACGCAGGAGCACGCCATCGCCTACCGGCGCTACAGCACCGACTACATCGCGCAAGAGCAGGCCGCCCGCGCGGCTCGGCGCGGGATCTGGGCCGGCACCTTCGAAGAGCCGTCGACCTGGCGGCGAGCGCAGCGGGGCGCCACTCGCGAGAATCAGCCCGACCCCGTGCCCTCGCACCCGGCCCTCAACTGCGCGATCAAGGGCAACATCAGCCGCTCGGGCGAGAAGGTCTACCACCTGCCAGGCAGCCGGGACTACGCACGCAC
>NZ_BPQO01000085.1 GCF_022179285.1 Methylobacterium hispanicum
TGCGCCAACCGCAAGGAGGCAGGCGACCACGGTAGGGTCAGCGACTGGGGTGAAGTCGTAACAAGGTAGCCGTAGGGGAACCTGCGGCTGGATCACCTCCTTTCTAAGGATTCTTCTTCGGGTGTGGTTGGCCTCGGTCAACCCGCTGAGCATCCGCTCAACCCCTCGAAGATCATTAGATACAGGGTCCAGTCAGGACCCATTTGGCGGGACGTCGCCGTCCTCGTTTCTCTTTCTCATCCGGACAAGCGGATCGCTGCGGCGCGGCTCACCAGAGCGGCTGCCGATCAGACGACCAGCTCGGGCCTGTAGCTCAGGTGGTTAGAGCGCACCCCTGATAAGGGTGAGGTCGGACGTTCGAGTCGTCCCAGGCCCACCATTGTCATGGTGGCCTCAAGCGCCGGCGGCGAGGTCCGTCGCCTCAGGCTGCCCCGCGCATCAGCGCGGACGGCCATTCGGCCTTGCGAGCCTTCGGCTCGGACGTACACCCATCGGGGACATAGCTCAGTTGGGAGAGCGCGTGCTTTGCAAGCATGAGGTCGTCGGTTCGATCCCGTCTGTCTCCACCATTCTCACACGCTGCCTTGTAGGCGCGGGGAGGGGTGTCGAGCAGCCAGTCCGGAATTCCAGTTTGCCACGGCCGCTATGGTCCGCCTCTGCGGATCGGCCGTTGGTCAAAAGAATCTGACATCGTGAAGAGGGAATGTGTGCCGGTGAGGCAGCGAGAGCTGATCCACACCGGTCATGTTCGGCAAGCATACGGTGATGCGCTCCGAGAGGACGCGCATCACTGGTCTTTTTGTGACCGCGCAGGTTCGCGTGTCGTCAGCCGCTGATAGCGGCTGCCGGACACGTGGGCGGCGCATGGATCACGAGAGCGATCAAGTGCCTTAAGAGCATCTGGTGGATGCCTTGGCGCTGAGAGGCGATGAAGGACGTGGTACGCTGCGATAAGCCTTGGGGAGCTGCGAACG
>NZ_BPQO01000086.1 GCF_022179285.1 Methylobacterium hispanicum
AGGGTCTCTGGGTCCTTGGCAGTTCTTCGCGCAGTGTTGCTCGCCGTGCTGGCGATGGCCGTGGCCATCGCCCCGGCGGCGCCGTGCACGATGAAGCGCCACGCCGCAGCCGATCACGCCGCCGTCGACCAGGCCGCGGCCCCCGCCGACCCGCACACCCACCACCGACACGGAGCCGCCTCCGCCGACGCGCCCGCGGGAGCGGCCCTCCAGGCGGACGGCGCGGACGGCCCCGACTGCCAGCGGCATGCCTCGGCCGGCCAGCACCACCCGGGCGGCCACGGCCACCACAAGCGCCCGGTCAGCTGCGCGGCCACCTGCTGCCCCCTGGCCTGCCAGGCGGCCGTGCCGGACGCACCCTGGTCGGGCGAGGCGCTGACCCTGCGCCCCTCCGAGCCCATCGGCCTGGCCCAGGAGGACGGCGTCGCCCAGCCGCGTCCCCTGCGCATCGAGCGGCCGCCCCGGCAGCGCGCCTGACCGCGGCGGGCCGAGCGCCCGCCCGCGCCCGCACGCCGCTCCCGGCCGCGCCCTGACCAGGATCCTGCCTGCGCGGGCCGCGCCCGGCATGGCCGGCGCAGCCGCGCCCGCGCCCCACTCCCTGTCCGCCGGTCCGCGCCCCCGAGCGCGGCCGCCAGCCCCCGTTCGGGATCACAGCGATGCTCACCTCCCTCAGGCCGGCCGTGGCGCTCACGGCCTTGGCGCTCACGGCCTTGCCGCTGGCGGCCTGCGTGCCCACCGCCGCGCCGCACTGGCTCGTCGCCCCGGCCGATCCCGCCGTCGCCGTGCGCGCGCCGCGCTACTCCGCGGTCACCGCGGGCGTGGCGCGCTACGACGTGGTCGATCCCAAGGACTGGCGCGAGCTCAACCGCGCCGTGACGCCGAAGTCCGGCTCGGGCGGCATGGAGGGCATGGACCACTCCCGGATGCCCGGCATG
>NZ_BPQO01000087.1 GCF_022179285.1 Methylobacterium hispanicum
AGAGCCTGTTTGAGGACGAAACCTCAGGCTGGATTGTTGAGGGCGTTGGCGGCCATGAGGCAGGCGACGCAGGCAAGACGGCCGGTCGCGACATCAAGGCGGCCGGCGCGCTCGCGCAGCAGGCCGCCCCAGTGGCCCAGCCAGCCGAAGGTGCGCTCCACGACCCAGCGGCGCTTCAGCACCACGAACCCCTTCTGATCGGGGTCCTTCTTGACGATCTCGCAGCGCATGCCGTGGACGTTGCACCACTCCTCGCAGCGCTTGGCCCGGAAGACGCCGTCGAGCACGGCCAAGCGCAGGCTCGGCCAGAGCGGCTTGCCCTCGTCCAACGTCGGCAGCGTATCGCAGTCCTGCACGTCGGCCGGCACCACGGCCAGCGCCAGGATGTGCCCTTCCGCATCGACCATCAGCACACGTTTACGGCCCACGACCTTCTTGGCGCCGTCGTAGCCGCGCGGCCCTCGCACGCTGAGGCACTTGACGCTCTGCGTGTCGATGATCGCCAGGGTCGGCGTGGCACGCCGCCCGCAGCGACGGCGCTGACGGCGTGCCAGCGCTCGCATCAGCGTCTCGAACAGACCCTTGTCCACCCAGCGTCGGAACCAGCCGTAGACCGTGCGCCACGGCAGGAAACCTTCGGGCAGCGCCCGCCATCCGCCGCCTGTACGCAGGTGCCAAGCAATGGCCGCCATCACCGCACGCGCCGACTTGGCGTTCGGCCGGGTCGCCGGGTCCGCCCGCTCAAGGAAGCGGGCCACCTCGTCCAGGCCCGCCTGCATCACTACATCCTTCAGGCGCGTCTCATGACGCGTCCGATGCCGGTCCGTCCACATCTGCTCTCTCCTCCGTCCTGCCAGACGGATCGTGTATTGGTGACACGAGACAGATGGGGACGGCCGGCGGAGGACCTCAAACAGGCTCT
>NZ_BPQO01000088.1 GCF_022179285.1 Methylobacterium hispanicum
GCGGCACGCGCCAACATGCAGATCTTCATCGAGGCGGCGCGCAAGACCGGCCAGGCCCTCGACCACGTGCTGTTCGTCGGCCCGCCGGGGCTGGGCAAGACCACGCTCGCCCAGATCGTCGCCCGCGAACTCGGCGTGAACTTCCGCTCCACCTCCGGGCCCGTCATCGCCAAGGCCGGCGATCTGGCCGCCCAGCTCACCAACCTCGACGAGCGCGACGTCCTGTTCATCGACGAGATCCACCGCCTCAACCCGGCCGTGGAGGAGATCCTCTACCCCGCCATGGAGGACTACCAGCTCGACCTGATCATCGGCGAGGGCCCGGCCGCCCGCTCGGTCAAGATCGACCTGCCCAAGTTCACCCTGGTCGGCGCCACAACCCGCGCGGGGCTCCTCACCACCCCCTTGCGCGACCGCTTCGGCATCCCGATCCGGCTGGCCTTCTACGACGTGGACGAGCTGCAATTGATCGTCGAGCGCGGCGCGCGGGTGCTGGGCCTGGGCATGTCGGCGGAGGGCGCCAACGAGATCGCGCGGCGCGCGCGCGGCACGCCGCGCATCGCCGGCCGCCTGCTGCGGCGGGTGCGCGACTTCGCGGTGGTGGCCGAGGAGCCGGTGGTGACGCGCGCGCTGGCCGACCGGGCCCTGCAGCTCCTCGACGTGGACGCCATCGGCCTCGACGTGATGGACCGCAAGTACCTGAGCCTGATCGCGGGCTCGTTCGGGGGCGGGCCGGTCGGCATCGAGACGATCGCGGCGGCCCTGTCGGAGCCCCGCGACGCCATCGAGGACATCATCGAGCCCTACCTGATCCAGCAGGGCTTCGTGCAGCGCACCCCCCGCGGCCGCGTCCTCACCCCGCAGGCCTTCCGCCATATGGGCCTCGCCGTGCC
>NZ_BPQO01000089.1 GCF_022179285.1 Methylobacterium hispanicum
GTCGGGTCTGACGGCTGTGGCGCGCGACCGGGCGGGCCGCACGTCGAGCTCGGCCGCCTTCGCGATCGACGTGCGCGACCCGGTGGTCGTGTCGGGCAGCCCGGCGGGAACGGCGGAGGTCGGCCGGGCCTACGCGGCGGGCTTCGCGGCGCAGGGCGGGCGCGGTCCGTTCGTCTGGAGCCTCGCGGCGGGCAGCCTGCCGGCCGGCCTGCGGCTCGACGCGGCGACGGGCGCGATCAGCGGGACGCCGACCACGGTGCAGACCGCCACCGGCCTGCAGCTGCGGGCCGTCGACCAGGACGGGCGAACGGCCACAAGCGGCAGCTTCGACATCGCCGTCGCCGATACCCTGCTCCTCTCGACCAACCTCCCGGCCGGCAGCATCGGGGTCGAATACGCCGGCTCGGTCTCCGGGAGGGGCGGCCGCGGCCCCTATGCCTACGCCCTCGCCACCGGCGCCCTGCCGCCGGGGCTGACGCTGGAGCAGTCCGGCAGACTCACCGGGAAGCCTACGACGGCCGGCAGCTATGGCGGGATCAGTTTCCGCGTCGTCGACGCGGACGGCCGAAGCTGGACGCAGCCCTTCTCCTTCATCATCAACGTGGCGCCGGCGTTGTCGGCAGGCATTTCCCCGGCTCCGGCGACGCTGTCCTCATCCTACACGGCGCAGGTGGGCGTCACGGGCGGACGCGGGCCGTTCGTCTACGACCTGATCGCCGGCACGCTGCCGTCCGGCCTGCGCTGGGACGGCACGACGGGCCTGATCAGCGGAACGCCCACGGCCGTCCAGGTCGCATCGGGTCTGCAGGTTCGGGTCACCGACGTCGATCGTCGTGTCGCGCTGACGGACGTGTTCGCCATCGCGGTCTCGTCCCCTCTCAGACTGA
>NZ_BPQO01000090.1 GCF_022179285.1 Methylobacterium hispanicum
AGCTTGCGGGCGACCTCGGAGCCGATGCGCTCCTGCGCTTCTTCCGTCGAGCCGCCGATATGCGGGGTGAGGATCACGTTGGGCAGGCCCTGCAGGGGCGTCACGAAGCGCTCGGCGTTCGAGCCCGGCTCCTTCGGGAACACGTCCACCGCCGCCCCCGCCAGATGACCGTCGCGCAGCGCCGCGGCCAGGGCGTCGAGGTCCACCACCGTGCCGCGCGCGTTGTTGATCAGGTACGCCCCCCGCTTCATCCGCGCGATCTCGGAGGCCCCGATCATGTTGGCGGTCGCCTCCGTCTCCGGCACGTGCAGCGAGACCACGTCCGCCTGGGCGAGCAGCTCGCCCAGGCTCTCCACCGGCTCGGTGTTGCCGTGGCGCAGCCGGTCGGTGTGGTCGTAGAAGATCACCCGCATGCCCATCGCTTCCGCCAGCGTCGAGAGCTGCGTGCCGATGTTGCCGTAGCCCACGATGCCCAGCGTCTTGCCGCGCACCTCGACCGAGCCGATGGCCGACTTGTCCCACTCCCCCGCATGCGCGCCCACCGAGCGGGGCGTGATGCGGCGCAAGAGCATCACGATCTCGCCGATGACGAGTTCGGCCACCGAGCGCGTGTTGGAGAAGGGCGCGTTGAAGACCGGGATGCCGCGCCCGCGCGCGGCCGGCAGATCGACCTGGTTGGTGCCCACCGAGAAGCAGCCCACCGCCAGCAGCCGGTCGGCGGCCGCGAACGCCGCCTCGTCGAGCTGGGTGCGCGAGCGGATGCCCAGGATGTGCACGCCGCGCAGCGCCGCGTGCAGCGCCTCGCGGTCGAGCGCCTTCGGCAGACGCACCAGGTTCGTGTAGCCCG
>NZ_BPQO01000091.1 GCF_022179285.1 Methylobacterium hispanicum
CTCGCAGCCGGACCCGCAGGGCTGCGAGCTTGACGCTGGCCAGGAAGTTGTCGGGGTCCTTGTCGTAGCGGGTGGCGACGGCTCGGAAGTGCTTGATCTTGCTGAAGAAGCGCTCGACCAGATTGCGGTACTTGTACAGGAACGGGCTGAAAGCCAGCACCTGCTTGCGGTTGGGTATCGGCTTCACGTTCGCCCACGCGCCCTGCTCCGCCATCCGGGCGCGTAGCGCGGCACTGTCGTAGGCCCGATCACCCAGCAGGATCTGGCCCGCGCCCAACCCGTCCAGCATGTCGGCCGCCGCGCGCCCGTCATGCGCTTGGCCTTCGGTGATCTTGAGCACCACCGGACGGCCCTCGGCATCCACCAGCGCGTGGATCTTGCTCGTCAGGCCACCGCACGAGCGACCCATGCCACCGGATCGGCCGTCTTTTTTTGGGCGCAGGCGGCATGCTGGTGCACCCGCACGCTGGTGGCGTCGATCATCTGCAGGTCGCCGTCGTAAGCCTTTGACACCGCATCCAGAAGCCGATCCCAGATGCCGCGCTTGCGCCAGCGCCGGAAGCGGTTGCCGCACGTCGTATGCGGGCCGTAGCGCGCTGGGATGTCGGCCCAGGGTGCGCCCGTGCGCAGACGCCAGAAGATCCCGTTGAGCACCCGCCGGTCATCTACCCGCTCCTTGCCGCGCACGTCCGTCGGCAACAGAGGCTCGATCACCGCCCACTCCGCATCCGTCAGGTCAAACCGCGCCATCCAGATCCCTCCCGCTCAGAGGGCTAACGCCGCCGCACCTCAGCCGTGCCAGACGTTATGGGTCCGCGAC
>NZ_BPQO01000092.1 GCF_022179285.1 Methylobacterium hispanicum
CGTGGTGGCCGACCCGCTCGTCCTCGCCGGCGGCGCCGGCGAGGGCATGCTGGGCGAGCCCTACGAGGCCCGCTTCTCCGCCGGCGGCGGCAGCGCCCCCTACGCCTTCGATCTGGCCGGCGGCACCCTGCCGCCCGGCCTCTCCCTCGAGGCGGACGGCCGCATCGCCGGCACGCCGACCAGTGCCGGCAGCTACCCGGGCATCGTCCTGCGCGTCACCGACGCGGCGGGCCGGCGCGAGCAGACCAGCTTCGCCATCACGGTCGCCGGCCCGCTGCGCATCGCCGGCAGCCCCGGCGCGGCCGCCACGCTCGGCCAGAGCTACTCGGCGAGCTTCGCCGCCTCGGGCGGGCGCGCGCCCTACAGCTTCGCGCTCGCCGCCGGCACCCTGCCGCCGGGCCTCAGCCTGTCGACGGGTGGCGCCATCTCCGGCACCCCCACCGCAATCGGCCGCTTCGCCGACATCGCGGTCCGCGTCACCGACGCGGCCGGCCGCAGCCGCAGCTCCGAGCCCTTCGCGATCACCGTCTCGGACGTGCTGGCCGTCGCCGGCACCGCCTCGACCTTCGCCACGATCGGCCAGCCCTACGGCGCCCGCTTCTCGGCCAGCGGCGGCGCCGGGCCCTACGCCTGGAGCCTCGCCTCCGGCACCCTGCCGCCCGGCCTCGCCCTCGACGCGGACAGCGGCGCCGTCGCCGGCGCCCCCACCAGCCTCGGCTCCTGGCCGGGCCTGCAGCTGCGCGCCACCGACCGCGACGGCCGCAGCGCGCTCTCCTCGGTCTGGGGCATCTCCGTCGGCTCCAGCCTCGCCATC
>NZ_BPQO01000093.1 GCF_022179285.1 Methylobacterium hispanicum
GGCAGCCGCTATCAGCGGCTGACGACACGCGAACCTGCGCGGTCACAAAAAGACCAGTGATGCGCGTCCTCTCGGAGCGCATCACCGTATGCTTGCCGAACATGACCGGTGGCCAGCAGCTCTCGCTGCCGCACCGGCACACATTCCCTCTTCACGATGTCAGATTCTTTTGACCAACGGCCGATCCGCAGAGGCGGACCACAAGGGCCGTGGCAAACTGGAATTCCGGACAGCCTCTACTCAACACCATGCTCTGAGACGTCGCAGATTGCACTGCGCCAAGTCACAAGAAAATGGTGGAGACAGACGGGATCGAACCGACGACCTCATGCTTGCAAAGCACGCGCTCTCCCAACTGAGCTATGTCCCCGAAGGTGTCAGCTGCAGTCGGTGATGGTTGCTGGTGCGCACGGCACCCGATCGTGGTGGGCCTGGGACGACTCGAACGTCCGACCTCACCCTTATCAGGGGTGCGCTCTAACCACCTGAGCTACAGGCCCGTGGCTGGCAGCGATGCGCGTGCATCGCCTCCCGCTTGTCCGGATGAGAAAGAGAAACGAGGACGGCGACGTCCCGCCAATGGGTCCTGACTGGACCCTGTATCTAAATGACGCCGTACGAGGAGCGGACCGGCCGAGCCGATCATCCTGACAAACAGCATCCTTAGAAAGGAGGTGATCCAGCCGCAGGTTCCCCTACGGCTACCTTGTTACGACTTCACCCCAGTCGCTGACCCTACCGTGGTCGCCTGCCTCCTTGCGGTTGGCGCA
>NZ_BPQO01000094.1 GCF_022179285.1 Methylobacterium hispanicum
CCCGGCGTCACTCTCTCCAGCTCCACCGGCCAGATCTCCGGCACGCCGACCCAGGCCGGCCGCTACGAGGGCCTCGCCGTCACCGTCACCGACGCGGCCGGCTTCAGCGCCACCACCTCGACCTTCGCCATGGTGGTGGCCGACCCGCTCGAGATCGCCGGCTCCGCCCCGCGCGGCGTGGCGGGCACCCCCTACGCCGCCCGGCTCGCCGCGTCCGGCGGCTCCCAGCCCTACGCGTTCTCGCTCGCCCAGGGCGACCTGCCCTTCGGCCTGGAGCTGGCCGAGGACGGCACGCTCTCCGGCACGCCGCTCCTGGCCGGCACCAGCTCCGGGCTGGTGGTGCGCGTCACCGACGCCAACGGGCAGATCCGCGACACCGCCCCCTTCTCGATCGTGGTGGCCGAGGCCCTGGCCGTCGCCTCGGGACCCGACGCCCACGCCACCCGCGGCAAGGCCTACGCCTCCGCGTTCGCCGCCGCCGGCGGCAGCGCGCCCTACGCCTTCGCCCTGGTCGGTGGCAGCCTGCCGCCGGGCCTGTCGCTCGCCGCCGACGGCCGCGTCACCGGCACGCCGACCACCACCGGCAGCTACGGGCCCTTCACGGTGCGCCTGACGGACGCCGAGGGCACCTCGGCCACGGGCGAAGCCTCGATCGTGGTGGCCGACCCGCTCGTCCTCGCCGGCGGCGCCGGCGAGGGCATGCTGGGCGAGCCCTACGAGGCCCGCTTCTCCGCCGGCGGCGGCAGCGCCCCCTACGCCTTCGA
>NZ_BPQO01000095.1 GCF_022179285.1 Methylobacterium hispanicum
TGACGTCCCCCCATCGCTTTGGTCCGGCGTGAGTGCGAGTTTTCCGGTTGTGTGAGCCCCTGAGGGGAGGAGCAGAGCCGTGAAGAAGAGCAGGTTCACCGAAGAGCAGATCGCCTTCGCGCTGAAGCAGGCCGAGACCGGGACACCGGTCGCGGAGGTGCTGCGCCGGATGGGCATCTCCGAACAGACGTTTTACCGCTGGAAGAAGCTCTACGGCGGCTTGGGCACAGGCGAGCTGCGGCGGCTGAAGCAGCTTGAGGACGAGAACCGCAAGCTCAAGCAGCTGGTTGCCGATCTGAGCCTCGACAAGCACATCCTGCAGGACGTGCTCGCAAAAAAGCTCTGACGCCTGCTCGGCGACGCGAGCTCGTGCACCAGGTTCAGGAGGCGCACGGGGTGAGCGAGCGGCGCGGCTGCGCCGCGCTCGGCGTCGGTCGGTCGGGCGTCCGCTACCGCTCGACCAAGCCCGATCAGGCACCGCTGCGGATGCGCATCTGTGATCTGGCCAAGAGCCGGGTGCGCTACGGGTACTTCCGGATCTACATCCTGCTGCGCCGGGAAGGTTGGCGGGTGAATCACAAGAGGGTCCACCGCCTCTACAGGGATGAGGGCCT
>NZ_BPQO01000096.1 GCF_022179285.1 Methylobacterium hispanicum
CCGCGCTCGACGCGACCCGTCACCACCGTGCCGCGGCCCGAGATCGAGAACACGTCCTCGATCGGCATCAGGAACGGCAGGTCGATCGGGCGCTCCGGCTGCGGGATGTAGGCGTCGACCGTCTCCATCAGCTTCAGAACGGCGTCGCGGCCGATCTTGGGCTCCTTGTCCTCGAGCGCCATCAGGGCCGAGCCCTTGGTGATCGGGATGTCGTCGCCGGGGAAGTCGTACTTCGAGAGGAGCTCGCGCACCTCCAGCTCGACGAGCTCCAGGAGCTCCTCGTCATCGACCATGTCGACCTTGTTGAGGAACACCACCAGCGCCGGCACGCCGACCTGGCGGGCGAGCAGGATGTGCTCGCGGGTCTGCGGCATCGGGCCGTCGGCCGCCGACACGACCAGGATCGCGCCGTCCATCTGGGCGGCGCCGGTGATCATGTTCTTCACGTAGTCGGCGTGGCCGGGGCAGTCGACGTGGGCATAGTGGCGGTTGGTGGTCTCGTACTCGACGTGGGCGGTCGAGATCGTGATGCCGCGCGCCTTCTCCTCGGGGGCCTTGTCGATCTGGTCGTAGGCCGTGAAGGTCGCGCCG
>NZ_BPQO01000097.1 GCF_022179285.1 Methylobacterium hispanicum
CGGCTACGGCCATCCGGTCGGCAGCGCCGAGACGCCCGACAGCGCCTTCGCGGACCTGTGGAGCCGCCTCGCGCGCCACTACGCCGGCAGCCCCAACGTCATCTTCGGCCTCATGAACGAGCCGCACCAGCAGACGGCGCAGCAATGGCTCGGCTCGGCCAACGCGGCGATCGCGGCGATCCGTGCGACGGGCGCCGGCCAGCAGATCCTCGTGCCCGGCAGCTACTGGACGGGCGCCCACAGCTGGGTCAGCACCGACAACGACACCGTGATCGGCCCCGGCATCCGCGACCCGCTCGGCAACTTCGCCTTCGAGGTGCACCAGTACCTCGACAGCGACAGCTCGGGCACGCACGCCAACGTGGTCTCGGCGAACATCGGCGTCGAGCGGCTGACCGCGGTCACCCAGTGGGCGGAGGCGACGGGCAGCCGCCTGTTCCTGGGCGAGTTCGGGGTCGCGCAGGATCCGGTGAGCCTCGCCGCGCTCGCCAACATGGTGGCCTACATGAAGGCGCACCCGGTCTGGGAGGGCGCGACCTACTGGGCGGCGGGCCCGTGGTGGGGCGACTACATGTTCTCGATCGAGCCG
>NZ_BPQO01000098.1 GCF_022179285.1 Methylobacterium hispanicum
AACCCCCACCGCCACCGGCAGCTACACCTTCGACATCCTGGTCACCGACGCCAACCAGAAGCAGGTCACCTCCTCCAGGATCAACGTCTCGGTCGGCTACGGGCCCGTCTCGCTCAGCCTCCGCCCCGCCGCCCAGACCGGCCTCTACCGCGGCCTCGCCGGCAGCCCGATGCCCGACGCGGGCGTCGCCATCGTCGGCGGCACCCCGCCCGTCACCCTGACGCTGGCCGCCGGCACCATGCCGCCGGGCCTCTCGCTCGGGCCCGATGGCGCGCTCGTCGGCACGCCCTCCACGCCCGGCACCTACTCGGGCCTCCAGGTCCGGGCCGTCGACTCCGCCTCGACCCCACGCAACGCCACCTCGGCGGTGTTCCAGGTGGTGGTCGGCGCCGCCATGACGGCCATGCTGCAGGGCGCCAACGACGCCTACCAGCGCAACCGCGCGATCGCCCCGATCGCCGCCTTCGCAACCGGCGGCACCAGCCCCTACGCCTACGCCCTGACCGCCGGCAGCCTGCCGCCCGGCGTCACTCTCTCCAGCTCCACCGGCCAGATCTCCGGCACGCCGACCCAGGCCGGC
>NZ_BPQO01000099.1 GCF_022179285.1 Methylobacterium hispanicum
CCTCGGCGGCACGGTCCTGGTTGGGCTTGTGGGCGGTGGGATCGACTACGCCCGGGTCTCGGCGCGCCGCAGCCAGCTCCAGGCGGCCGTCGATGCGGGCGTTCTGGCCGGCGGCAACGCGCTGAAACTGGCCGCCTCCAGCACGGACTCGGTCCGGGGCGTGACCGAGCAGACGATCCGCGACGCCGCCAAGCCCCTGCCCGAGAGCGCCTTCGGCCTTCAGATCGCGGTGCCGGCGGAGAAGACCAGCGTGTCCGCGCGGGCCCAGGAGACGATCCGCCTGGGCTTCGGCGCGCTCGTCGGGCTCGGCTCCGCCACCGTCGCGGCGCAGGCGCGCGTCAGCGTGGTGGGCCGGATGCGGCTGTGCATGCTCACCCTCGATCCCGCCGCCACGGGCGCCTTCAACCTGCAGAAGAACGCCCAGGTCACCGCCAACGCCTGCTCGCTCTACTCGAACTCGGCCAACGTCTCCGGGATGGTGGGCGGCGACAACGCGATGGCGCGCGCCGACACGATCTGCTCGGCCGGCGGCTATCTCGGCCTGCGGGCCAACTTCGCCCCCCC
>NZ_BPQO01000100.1 GCF_022179285.1 Methylobacterium hispanicum
GTTCAGGATCATCAGCGGGATCAGCTTCTCGGGGAAGTGGCGCGGGCCGTAGTTGTTCGAGCAGTTCGTCACCAGCACCGGCAGGCCGTAGGTCTCGTGCCATGCGCGCGCGAGGTGGTCGGAGGCCGCTTTTGACGCCGAGTAGGGCGAGCGCGGGTCGTAGCGGCTCTCTTCGGTGAAGAAGGCGTCGGGGGGCAGCGAGCCGTAGACCTCGTCGGTGGAGACGTGCAGGAAGCGGAAGGTGTCCCAGTCCGGGCCGGAGAGGCCCTCGTAGTGGCGGCGTGCGGCGTCCAGCATCACCTGGGTGCCGACCACGTTGGTGCGGATGAAGGCACCCGGTCCGGTGATCGAGCGGTCGACGTGGCTCTCGGCTGCCAGGTGCATCACGGCCTGCGGGCGGACCTGCGCGAAAGCGGCCTGGACGGCGTCCGCGTCGCAGATGTCGGCCTCGATCAGGCGGTGGCGCGGATCCTCGGCCAGCGGCTGCAGCGAGACCGGGTTGGCCGCGTAGGTGAGCGCGTCGAGCGTGGCGACCTCGTGC
>NZ_BPQO01000101.1 GCF_022179285.1 Methylobacterium hispanicum
CGCAGCTTCTCCTCCATGGCGACCGGCACGATCAGCGCGACGTCCATGGTCACGTTGTCGCCCGGCATCACCATCTCGGTGCCCTCGGGCAGCGTGCACACGCCGGTCACGTCGGTGGTGCGGAAGTAGAACTGCGGCCGGTAGTTGGTGAAGAACGGCGTATGGCGACCGCCCTCCTCCTTCGTCAGGATGTAGGCCTCGGCCTTGAACTTGGTGTGCGGCTTGACCGAACCCGGCTTGCACACGACCTGGCCGCGCTCCACGTCCTCGCGCTTCGTGCCGCGCAGCAGCACGCCCACGTTGTCGCCCGCCTGGCCCTGGTCGAGCAGCTTGCGGAACATCTCGACGCCGGTCACCGTCGTCGTCGTGGTCGCCCGGATGCCGACGATCTCGACCGTCTCGCCCACCTTCACGATGCCGCGCTCGACGCGACCCGTCACCACCGTGCCGCGGCCCGAGATCGAGAACACGTCCTCGATCGGCATCAGGAACGGCAGGTCGATCGGGCGCTCCGGCTGCGGGATGTAG
>NZ_BPQO01000102.1 GCF_022179285.1 Methylobacterium hispanicum
CTCGCCGGCCTGACCGCTGCCGCCTCGGCCGCCGACCTTCCGCGTCGCGCCGCTCCGCCGCCGGTCTTCACGCCGGTGCCGGTCTTCACCTGGACGGGCTTCTACGCCGGTTTCAACGCCGGCTACGGCTTCGGCACCGGTAACGACCGCCAGACCCCCACCGTCGTCGTGGTCAACGGCGCCAGCGGCCTGGTCGCCCCCGGCACCTCCGCCGCCCTCGGCTTCAGCAACAACCGCTCCAACACCGACGGCTTCGTCGGCGGCGGCCAGATCGGCTACAACTGGCAGCTGACCCCCGGCTCGGGCGTGGTGTTCGGCGTCGAGGCCGACGCGCAGTACGTCGACTTCGGCCGCGAGCGGAACCGCTTCGCCCTGGCCGGCGCCGGCCTGCTGCCGGGCGTGGGCGTGTTCAACCCGAACGGCCTCTCGAGCCTCGACTACTTCGGCACCGTGCGCGGCCGCCTCGGCTACGCCTTCGACCGCACCCTCGTGTACGCCACCGGCGGCTTCGCCTACGGCTC
>NZ_BPQO01000103.1 GCF_022179285.1 Methylobacterium hispanicum
CCGCCTGACCAATCCGGGCAAGATCCCGCTCGAGCTGATCGAGGTCCAGGTCGGCTCCTATACCGGCGAGGACGACATCATCCGCGTCGAGGACATCTACGGACGCTGACGACGGGGGCGCGTCCGGATGCCGGGCGCGCCGCCTGTCTTCGGGGCGGGGCCGGCCGTCTCCCCGAGGTCGCCGAGGCTACAGCCCGGCTCGAGGCCGGGAACGGACGCGATGCATCACCGTCTGGGAGGATCGTACGCACACACGAAACCGAAATTTGAGCTTGAGGTTGCTTGGCGACGAGCCGGTTAGGTTCACGTTAACGCTTCGGACTCAGGGTCGGCCCTGCTTCTTCGCAGCCGAACCACACGCCTACCGAGAGTAGTCCACGGCTGCGCGCTGTCTTGAGGGCGCGATGAAACTCGGTGTCAACCTCGCGGGTGCGGATTTCGGCGGCGGACATCTGCCCGGAACACTCGGCACGGACTACACATACC
>NZ_BPQO01000104.1 GCF_022179285.1 Methylobacterium hispanicum
GGCCGGCGACGACCTCGTCGAGGGCGGCGCGGGTGACGACACCCAGTACGGCGGCGACGGCAACGACATCCTGGGCGGCCAGGGTGGCAACGACCTGCTGCAGGGTGGGGCAGGCAACGACCGCCTCTACGGTGACGAGGGCGACGACGTGCTCGGCGGTCAGTCGGGCGATGACTACCTCGACGGCCAGACCGGCAACGACCGGCTCTGGGGCGACGAGGGCGACGACACGCTGCTGGGAGGCGACGGCGACGACGTCCTGGAAGGCGGGCTCGACAACGACCTTCTCCGGGGCGAGGCCGGCGCCGACACGCTTCTGGGCGATGCCGGCAACGACGTGCTGGAAGGCGGGCTCGGCAACGACCTGCTCTACGGCGGCGCCGGCAACGACAGCCTCAAGGGCGGCGACGGCACCGATATCCTCTACGGCGAGGCCGGCGACGACCTCGTCGAGGGCGGCGCGGGTGACGA
>NZ_BPQO01000105.1 GCF_022179285.1 Methylobacterium hispanicum
GAGACGGGCCCGTAGCCGACCGAGACGTTGATCCTGGAGGAGGTGACCTGCTTCTGGTTGGCGTCGGTGACCAGGATGTCGAAGGTGTAGCTGCCGGTGGCGGTGGGGGTTCCGGCAAGGCGCACCGACCACGCGCCGGTCGCGGCGTCCTGGACCATGCCGAGGGCGAGGCCCGGCGGCAGGGCGCCGGAGGCGCGCGAGGGCTGGAAGGGCGCGCGTCCGCCGTTGAGGCGCAGCGTTCCGGCGTAGGCGATGCCGACGGATCCGGTGAACGGGAAGGAATAGTTCGAGAGGGTGGGGGCGGGTGCCGAGACGACGATGGTGGGCGCGTTGTCGCGCACGACCATGCCGTTGGCGTCGGTGAGCTGGGCGACGACGCCGCCGTAGCTGCCCTCCTGGTTGAAGGTGCAGTTGGTGGAGAGGATGGACCCGGTCTGGACGGGTGCGGCGCAGCCCGGGGGCAGGGGGGC
>NZ_BPQO01000106.1 GCF_022179285.1 Methylobacterium hispanicum
CCGCAAGGAGGCAGGCGACCACGGTAGGGTCAGCGACTGGGGTGAAGTCGTAACAAGGTAGCCGTAGGGGAACCTGCGGCTGGATCACCTCCTTTCTAAGGATGCTGTTTGCAGGATGATCGGCTCGGCCGGTCCGCTCCTCGTACGGCGTCATTTAGATACAGGGTCCAGTCAGGACCCATTGGCGGGACGCCGCCGTCCTCGTTTCTCTTTCTCATCCGGACAAGCGGGAGGCGATGCATGCGCATCGCTGCCAGCCACGGGCCTGTAGCTCAGGTGGTTAGAGCGCACCCCTGATAAGGGTGAGGTCGGACGTTCGAGTCGTCCCAGGCCCACCATGATCGGGTGCCGTGCGCACCAGCAACCATCACCGACTGCAGCTGACACCTTCGGGGACATAGCTCAGTTGGGAGAGCGCGTGCTTTGCAAGCATGAGGTCGTCGGTTCGAT
>NZ_BPQO01000107.1 GCF_022179285.1 Methylobacterium hispanicum
AGACACAGTACCATGGGCGCTGGTGTGTTTAACGGCCGAGTTCGAGATGGGATCGGGTTCTGGGCACACCGCTCAGGCCACCAGACCGGCCAAGCACAGGTTGTTTGGGACTTTCGCTGTCGCAGGGTGCTGCGACGGCGGGAGCCCCATTCTGTTCGGCAAGCAGGGTGAGCGACAGCCGTTGCTGGCGCTGGTCTGTTCTGTGACCGCTGTGCCGATCCTGGCGGATCGGTGCCGATCCTGCTGGGACCGATGTAGCGGCGATGGATCACGAGAGACGATCAAGTCTATCGGGCGATTAGTACCGGTCAGCTCAGCGCGTTACCGCGCTTGCACTTCCGGCCTATCGACGTGGTCGTCTTCCACGGCCCTCAAGGGAGACCTCGTTTCGAGGGGGGTTTCCCGCTTAGATGCCTTCAGCGGTTATCCCGTCCG
>NZ_BPQO01000108.1 GCF_022179285.1 Methylobacterium hispanicum
GGTCTGGTTGGCGAGTTCCTTCACTTCCGCCGCCACCACCGCGAAGCCGCGCCCCGCCTCGCCGGCGCGCGCCGCCTCGATGGTGGCGTTGAGCGCGAGCAGGTTGGTCTGGCCGGCGATCGAGGAGATCAGCGCCACCACGTCGCCGATGCGCGCGACCGAGCCGTTGAGGGCCTGCACGAGCGCGGCGGCCTGGTCGGCCTCGCCGACCGCCCGCCGGGCGAGGTCGGCCGAGCCGTCGACCTGCCGGCCGATCTCGGCCACCGAGGCGCCGAGTTCCTCGGCCGCCGCCGCCACGGTGTTGACGTTGGTGGACGCCTCCTCGGCCGCGCTCGCGGTGGTCGCCGACAGCCCGGCCGTCTCGGCGGCCGTCGCCGTCATGGTC
>NZ_BPQO01000109.1 GCF_022179285.1 Methylobacterium hispanicum
AAACCCCCCTCGAAACGAGGTCTCCCTTGAGGGCCGTGGAAGACGACCACGTCGATAGGCCGGAAGTGCAAGCGCGGCAACGCGCTGAGCTGACCGGTACTAATCGCCCGACAGACTTGATCGTCTCTCGTGATCCATCGCCGCCATACCCGATCCCAGCAGGATCGGCACCGATCCGCCAGGATCGGCACAGCGGTCGCAACACAAGACCAGGCCCGGCCCGCAACACGCGGACCGTCGCCCGAACCTGCTTGCCGAACAGAACGGGGCTCCCGCCGTCGCCGAACCCTGCGACAGCGAACGTCCCAAAAGAACCTGTGCTTGGCCGGTCTGGTGGCCTGAGCGGTGTGCCCAGAACCCGATCCCATCTCGAACTCGGC
>NZ_BPQO01000110.1 GCF_022179285.1 Methylobacterium hispanicum
CGTGGTGGCCGACCCGCTCGTCCTCGCCGGCGGCGCCGGCGAGGGCATGCTGGGCGAGCCCTACGAGGCCCGCTTCTCCGCCGGCGGCGGCAGCGCCCCCTACGCCTTCGACCTGGCCGGCGGCACCCTGCCGGCCGGCCTCGTGCTCGAGGCGGACGGGCGCATCGCCGGCACGCCGAGCGGCGCCGGCAGCTACCCGGGCATCGTGCTGCGCGTCACGGACGCGGCGGGCCGGCGCGAGCAGGCCAGCCTCGCCATCACGATCGCCGGGCCGCTGCGCATCGCCGGCAGCCCCGCTGCGGCCGCCACGCTCGGCCAG
>NZ_BPQO01000111.1 GCF_022179285.1 Methylobacterium hispanicum
CAGCAACCATCACCGACTGCAGCTGACACCTTCGGGGACATAGCTCAGTTGGGAGAGCGCGTGCTTTGCAAGCATGAGGTCGTCGGTTCGATCCCGTCTGTCTCCACCATTCTCCACACGCTGCCTTGTAGGCGCGGGGAGGGGTGTCGAGCAGCCAGTCCGGAATTCCAGTTTGCCGCCGCCAGGTCGTATGATCGGCGGATGTGCGAAAGAATCTGACATCGTGAAGAGGGAATGTGTGCCGGTGAGGCAGCGAGAGCTGATCCACACCGGTCATGTTCGGCAAGCATACGGTGATGCGCTCCGAGAGGACGCGCAT
>NZ_BPQO01000112.1 GCF_022179285.1 Methylobacterium hispanicum
GCCGTTGTTGCGGTTGCCCTGGTCGAGGTTCACGTAGAGACCTTCCACCTTCAGCGTCACGGCCGAGGAGCGGAAGAAGTTCAGGAACGAGTCGGTGGGCAGGGCGTACTCGATGCCGCCGCCGACCGCGTAGCCGGTCTGGAACTCGTCACGCGAGGCGTTCGGCAGGCCGAAGTCACGGCCGCCGCCCGAGCCGTAGGCGAAGCCGCCGGTGGCGTACACGAGGGTGCGGTCGAAGGCGTAGCCGAGGCGGCCGCGCACGGTGCCGAA
>NZ_BPQO01000113.1 GCF_022179285.1 Methylobacterium hispanicum
CCCGTCGAGGCCTGCGAGACGTTGCGCACGATCTCCTGGGTCGCCGCGCCCTGCTCCTCCACCGCCGCCGCGATCGAGGTCGCCACGCCCGAGATCTCGCGGATCCGGCCCGTGATGGCGCCGATCGCGCCCACCGCCTCCCCGGTCGCCCCCTGGATCCGGCCGATCTGCTGGGTGATCTCCTCGGTGGCGCGCGCGGTCTGGTTGGCGAGTTCCTTCACTTCCGCCGCCACCACCGCGAAGCCGCGCCCCGCCTCGCCG
>NZ_BPQO01000114.1 GCF_022179285.1 Methylobacterium hispanicum
GGTTGTTTGGGACGTTCGCTGTCGCAGGGTGCTGCGACGGCGGAAGCCCCATTCTGTTCGGCAAGCATGTTGTCTGTGACCGCTTCGCCGATCCTGGCGGATCGGTGTATGGCGGCGATGGATCACGAGAGACGATCAAGTCTATCGGGCGATTAGTACCGGTCAGCTCAGCGCGTTGCCGCGCTTGCACTTCCGGCCTATCGACGTGGTCGTCTTCCACGGCCCTCAAGGGAGACCTCGTTTCGAGGGGGGTTT
>NZ_BPQO01000115.1 GCF_022179285.1 Methylobacterium hispanicum
GGCAGCGAGAGCTGATCCACACCGGTCATGTTCGGCAAGCATACGGTGATGCGCTCCGAGAGGACGCGCATCACTGGTCTTTTTGTGACCAGCTGATCCTGACAGGTCCCCCGCTCATCCGAGCGGCCGACGGTCGGGAGCGGCCATGGATCACGAGAGCGATCAAGTGCCTTAAGAGCATCTGGTGGATGCCTTGGCGCTGAGAGGCGATGAAGGACGTGGTACGCTGCGATAAGCCTTGGGGAGCTGCGAACG
>NZ_BPQO01000116.1 GCF_022179285.1 Methylobacterium hispanicum
GGTTGTTTGGGACGTTCGCTGTCGCAGGGTGCTGCGACGGCGGAAGCCCCATTCTGTTCGGCAAGCATGTTGTCTGTGACCGCTTCGCCGATCCTGGCGGATCGGTGTATGCGGCGATGGATCACGAGAGACGATCAAGTCTATCGGGCGATTAGTACCGGTCAGCTCAGCGCGTTGCCGCGCTTGCACCTCCGGCCTATCGACGTGGTCGTCTTCCACGGCCCTCAAGGGAGACCTCGTTTCGAGGGGGGTTT
>NZ_BPQO01000117.1 GCF_022179285.1 Methylobacterium hispanicum
CCCGCTTGCCTGCCTGGAGGAACCGTGCTACCGACCTGCCCTTAGGAGAGGTCCGTCTCAGCGGTGGAGGGCGTTTAGAGCCCGCCGGATCCCCTGTCAACCCCGCCTCTCCTGGCCACCGCAGCGGCCGGATCCTCGGAGCAGACACCTTCAGCCGACAAGACAGCGGACCACCCGGCTCGCGCCAGATCGTCTGCCTGAACTGTCGGAAGAAGCGTCGGCGCCCGGGTCGC
>NZ_BPQO01000118.1 GCF_022179285.1 Methylobacterium hispanicum
GGGGACCTGTCAGGATCAGCTGGTCACAAAAAGACCAGTGATGCGCGTCCTCTCGGAGCGCATCACCGTATGCTTGCCGAACATGACCGGTGTGGATCAGCTCTCGCTGCCCCACCGGCACACATTCCCTCTTCACGATGTCAGATTCTTTTGACCAACGGCCGATCCGCAGAGGCGGACCACAAGGGCCGTGGCAAACTGGAATTCCGGACAGCCTCTACTC
>NZ_BPQO01000119.1 GCF_022179285.1 Methylobacterium hispanicum
CGACGGCACCGATATCCTCTACGGCGAGGCCGGCGACGACCTCGTCGAGGGCGGCGCGGGTGACGACACCCAGTACGGCGGCGACGGCAACGACATCCTGGGCGGCCAGGGCGGCAACGACCTGCTGCAGGGTGGGGCAGGCAACGACCGCCTCTACGGTGACGAGGGCGACGACGTGCTCGGCGGTCAGTCGGGCGATGACTACCTCGACGGCCAGACCGGC
>NZ_BPQO01000120.1 GCF_022179285.1 Methylobacterium hispanicum
AGCGGTGTGCCCAGAACCCGATCCCATCTCGAACTCGGCCGTTAAACACACCAGCGCCCATGGTACTGTGTCTCAAGACACGGGAGAGTCGGTCGCCGCCAGACCCGCCAAGCACAGGACAGACACACCCCCTCGACACGATGCAGAACACCCTGGCGCGGGGTGGAGCAGCCCGGTAGCTCGTCAGGCTCATAACCTGAAGGTCGTTGGTTCAAATCCAACC
>NZ_BPQO01000121.1 GCF_022179285.1 Methylobacterium hispanicum
ATCCAGGTGCCGCCTCCGGGTGCGTCCTGGCGCTCTTTGACAAGTTGATCTGAGAAAGAGAAGCGTGGGCGGCGTCGTCCTTGCGGTCTCGGGTTTGTGTCGGCCTTGTGCTGGTGCGGATCTGGGATGTGAGATGAGACGCTGGTTCCAAAGCTTCTTTAGGAGCTCCGGATTGCTGGAAACGGCGATCTGATGTGCTTCTGTCGATGATT
>NZ_BPQO01000122.1 GCF_022179285.1 Methylobacterium hispanicum
AGACACAGTACCATGGGCGCTGGTGTGTTTAACGGCCGAGTTCGAGATGGGATCGGGTTCTGGGCACACCGCTCAGGCCACCAGACCGGCCAAGCACAGGTTGTTTGGGACGTTCGCTGTCGCAGGGTGCTGCGACGGCGGAAGCCCCATTCTGTTCGGCAAGCATGTTGTCTGTGACCGCTTCGCCGATCCTGGCGGATCGGTGTATG